>CAVONR010000001.1:0-85353 GCA_963697325.1 uncultured Alphaproteobacteria bacterium
CGCCGTCGGCCGCGAAGATGGCGTCGCACAGGCGCTGGAGCATCGGCACGCCGCGGACCTCGGTCTCGAACAGCGGCACGATGGCGCGCACGCTGCCGTCGAACTTCCGCCAGATCGTCTGCATGTGCTCCTGCTGCATGGCCACGCGGTTCTTGACGAACTCGGCGGCGTCCGGACCGACCGACGCCGGGTCGATGAGCATGTTGACGACGACGCCGCCGACCGGGATGCCGAAGTCGTGGAACCAGTCGATGAAGCGCGTGATCACGGCGATGGGCAGCGCCTCGGGCAGGGTCACGAAGAAGAAGGCGGTCTGCGCCGGGTCGGTGAGCAGCACGCGCGCGTGCTCCATCCGGTCGCGGAAGGAGACCAGGTAGTCCATCAGCGGGTCCGCTTCCTTCTTCTTGGTGAAGGAGAGCAGCTCGCGCAGCGTCCGCGCCTCCTCGCGGCTCTTGAGCATCTTGTTGACCCACAGCGAGTAGACCTTCGACATGCCCAGCAGGCGGCGGGCGTTGGCGGTGGGCGCGGTGTCGAAGACGTAGACGTCGTACTCGTTCTTGAACATCAGGTCGATCATGTTCTCGAACATGGCCGACTCTTCGAAGGCCGGGTTCATCGTCGCCGACTCGACGAAGTCGTCGGCCTTGGTGGAGATGTCGGCGAACTTGAGGAACCACTGGATCTTCTCGCGGATCTCCTGCTTGGAGCGCTCGATGCGTCTCCTTGGTGTCGATCTCGTAGGCCCACAGGTTGGGCACGCCCTCGACCGGCGTCGTGCTTGCCGAACACGTCCTGGCCGAGCAGGCTCGCTCAGGCTGTGCACGGGATTGGTGGAGGCCAGCAGCGTGCGCGCGTCCCTGCCGGGCGAGCCACGATGGCGGTCGCGCCGGCCAAGACGGTCTTGCCCACGCCGCCCTTGCCGCCGAAGAAGATGTACTTCAGCGTCGGGATGCGTCGCGTGAGGTACCGGCCGCATCGGCAGTTGTCGATCTCTGCCATGGCGTGCCTCCGCTTAGTCGCCGATACATGATGTCGGCCAGCTTCTCGATCATCGCCAGCCCGGTCACGTCGCGCTCCAGCTCCGGCACGCAGCGCCAGCACCTGGTCGCCGAACGGCTTGTCCGGATCTCGCCCAGGTGCTGATCCTGCATCTCGATGCGGTTGCGCAGGTAGGCCGGGATGTTCTGCTCCAGCAGCTCGCGCGGCACGACCCGGTTGACCACGTAGCCGGCGATCGGCACGTCGAACTGGGCGAACAGCTCGGCCGCCTTCTGCGTGTCGTCGATGATCATCTCCTCCGGGATGACCACGAAGAAGAAGGCCGTCTTCGTCCTTGTCGGTGAGGATGCCGGACGAGGCGTTGATGCGCGTTCTTGATGTAGTGCAGCTCCTGGAGGATCTGGTCCTCCTCGGTCTCCTTCTCGCGCTTCAGCCGGCTCACCATCTCCTCGTACTCGCGCATCTCCTCGCGCAGCTTGGTGATCTTGTTGATCCACTCGTCGTAGACCTTGGCCATGCGTCAGGTAGTAGAGCGCGTGACCGAGCGGGACGAGGTCGTAGATGTAGTAGTCGTAGTCGCCCTCCACGACGATATCGACGACCGCGTCGAAGATGGCGCTCTCCTCCATCGCCGGCTCGGCGCTGGCCGCCTGGATGTAGTGCTCGATCTCCTCGGGCACCGCGTCGAAGCCCGTACATGTCCAGGATCTTCTGGCGGATCTCCTGCTGGTACGCCTTGATGTGGCTGTCGGCGTCGATCTCCTGGGCCCACAGGTTGTCCATGATCTTCACCGGGCCCCTTGCCGAAGATGTCCTGCTGGAAGATGTCGGTCAGGACTGGCCTGCGGATCGACCGAGAAGACCAGCACCTTCTTGCCCTGGCTGCGCCAGCCAGTAGGCCGTGGCGGCGGAGAAGGTGGTCTTGCCCAGGCCGCCCTTGCCGCCGAACATGATGTAGCGTCGCTCGGGGTGTCTGCTCGAAAACTGTTTCAGTGCCATGATGCTCCTCCGATTGGCGATCGCGGTCCCGTCTAGAACATCGCGTCCGAGACGTCCTTCTCGCGCAGCATGCGCCGCTTCCAGGTGGCGATCTGCGGCACGACGTAGGGCAGCAGCCGCAGGCTGTAGTACGGCGGCAGGATCGGGACGCCGAGCAGGTCGCCCATCGTGATGAGGATGAAGAGGTGCTCCATGCTGGCGCGCGTGCGCAGCGCCGCGCGGCTCATGTCGTGGGCGGCCATGCCGTAGATGGTCTCGCGGATGGCCTGCCAGACCAGCTCTTCTTCCGCTCTCTGCCTTCTGCTCGCTCGGTCATGGCCGTCTCCTCTCTCACAGGCCGTGCAGGTGATGCTCGTGGCTCGTCTGCCCAGCTCGCGCTCGCGCAGGACGTCGCGCTTCCAGCGTCTCGATCTGCGGCACCACGAAGGGCAGCAGGCGCAGCCCGTAGTACGGCGGCAGGATCGGCACGCCGAGCATGTCGCCGAAGACGCCGAGCATGAACAGCTTCTCCATCGAGGCGCGCATCTCCAGCGCCTGCTGCGCGAACTCGTAGCCGGTCATGCCGTACAGGAACTCGCGCAGCGCCCGGCTCCACCGGCGGGCAGGCGGGCGTGCTATCATCGCCTCCGCCATGACCGAACTCATCGCCATCGCCGCTGTCGCGGTCGTCGCCTGGTTCGCCGCCGGCACGATCTGGAACGTCCGCACGGGACGCGCGCTCATGCGCTGGATGCAGGGCGGCCTGCCGCTGCTCGGCGAGCGCACCACCGTGCGCTGGCTGGGCTCGACCGCGGTCGAGATGGTGATCCGCGACGGCAAGGCCCCGTTCGCCGGCGTGACGCTGGTCATCTTCCTCGAGCCGCGCGACATGCCCTGGATGTGGGCGCTCGGCCGCCGCCGCGGCCGGCGCGACACGCTCATCATCCGCGGCGTGCTGCGCCGAGCCCCGGCGGTCGAGTTCGAAGCGCTCGATCCCGCAAGCTGGTCCGGTCGCGACGCGCTGCCGCGCGTGCCGCCGGAGTGGCTGGTGCGCCGAGCCGCAGCCCCGCGGCGGCGTCGTCGTCCATTATGCGGAGCGCCGCGGCGCTCGACGCGGGCCGACGCGCTGCTGGCGCTGGCCCAGCGCGCCGGGCTGGCGGTGCGGCGCCTGTCGCGTGCGCCGCACCGAGCCGCAACTTCCAGCTCCACGTCGCCCTCCCCGATCGCCGGCAGCCCGCGCGCGACTTCTTCGAAGCCGTGCACGCCCTCGCCGAACGCGCGCTCGCCTGACACGATCCGGTCCGCCTATTCCGCCGGCCCGGCAACCGCCGACCGCGGGACCTTGGCGCGGGTGTCGCGCCGTAACGCAGGTAGGCCTTGTAGCCGTCCCAGCCGATGAGGATGGCCGCCACGAACAGGAGCGCGGAGACCACGATCATGGCCCAGGCGCCGGCCACCGGCAGCCCGCGTCATCTTCGGGTTCGCCGCGATCGTCACGTAGAGGTTGCGCGCCGTGACGACGGTGGCCGCCAGCGTGGTGACGTACATGAAGATCATCGGCAACAGGGCGTAGGTCGGGTTGCGCTTCTCCGACTTGAGCCAGACCGTCACCACCAGCAGGCTCAGCGCCGCCATCAGCTGGTTGGACGCGCCGAACATCTGCCACAGGTAGACCCAGGTGCCGGTGAGCACGAGCGCGGCCGTGAGCACCATCGAGATGATGCTCGACACGTGCATGTTGCGCACCGGCGGGATGGCGTCGCCGACCCACTCGGTGAGCGTCACGCGCATCACGCGGAAGACGAGCTGGGTGACGGTCAGCACGATGATCACGAACGCGCCGAAGCCGAGCGCGGTGCCGAAGATCTCCGGGATGAGCCCGAAGGTTCCGGCGTAGATGAGCTTGCCGACCCCGGCCGCGAACCGGCCGCCGCCGCCGCCGGCACCGGCGATCGAGACGGCGATCAGCGACAGCAGCGCCAGCGTGTTCTCGCCGAACATCGCGCCGCCGCCGACCGGCAGGCCGTCGGTCTCGTATTCGAGCTGCCGCGCGGTCCCGACCGAGCCGACCAGCGCGTGCCAGCCGGAGATCGCGCCGCAGGCGATGGTCACGAACAGCATCGGCCACAGCGGCTGCCAGGCCTTGCCCGCCTCGATCGCGAAGCCGAGGTCCTTGAAGGCCGGCAGCGCGAACGCGCCGATGAGGTTGCCGGCCGCGTCCTTCGTTCCGAGCAGCGGCGCGACGACCATCCCAACCGCGCTCAGCACGATGGTGATCAGCATGATCCAGAAGCCGATGTAGTTCACCGGCTGCGCGAAGCGCCAGATCGGCAGGTTCGCCCCCAGGTAGCTGAAGACGAACAGGAACACCATCCAGAAGAGGTAGTTCGGCAGCGTCTTGAGCTGGCCGGTGGCCGCATCATAGGCGGCCGTGGTCGGGCGCGTGCCGTCCGCGCGCGGCGCCGGGATCCGCGGATCGGCCAGCGTCGGGTCCTCGACCGTGAAGAGCGGCTGGCCGCCGGTGATGCTGTCCACCTTGTCGTTCACCCATGCCACGGCGGCTGCCACCGGGCCTTGCACCAGCGCGCCACTCGCGTCCCGGTGCTGGCCCATCGGTCCGAGCACCATGGCGCCGAGCGTGACGGCGACGACGAGGACCGTGACGGCGATGATGCCCATCTTCCAGCGGTACATCATCTGGCCGGCGAGGAGCCCCATCAGCGCCGAGCATGACGATGCCGAACGGCACGTCCGGACGCGCGGACAGGATGGCCGCCAGGATGCCGATGAACGCGCCGGCCAGCAGCATCAGGTAGAAGAAGATGAACACGAACAGGATCGTGCGCGTGCGCGGCGCGATCAGCCGGTGCGCGATGGCCGACAGGCTGTTGCCGTCGTTGCGCACCGCCACCATGATGGCGGAGTAGTCGCTCGCCCAGCCGATGAAGCTGACGCCGAGGATCAGCCAGGCCAGCGAGGGCGCCCAGCCCCACAGGTTGGCGGCGGTGATCGGTCCGACGATCGGCCCGGCGGCCGCGATCGACTTGAAGTGATAGCCGTAGAGGACGTTCCGGCTGGTCGGCATGAAGTCGACGCCGTCCATGTACATCCGGGCCGGCGTCGCCCGCTTCGCGTCGGGCTGGATGACGTTCCGGTCGATGCGTTTGGCGTAGAAGTTGTAGGCCAGATAGATGGTCAGCACGCTGATGATGACGATCCAGAAGCTGTTCATGACTCTGCTCCTTCCTCGATCGAATGGCCGTGACCCCGGCATATCGATGCGACACGTCCCCAGCATTGCTAGAATTATTCCACCCCTCAATGTGGCGCGTATTGATATGCGTCAAAGCGGTAAGAGCCGTCGCCGTGGCCTTGAAGCGGGTTCAGGTTTTCCTTGGTCGAAGATCACTGCTGGCCTACGCGCAGCCCTATCAACGCTTCACGTGCGGCCTCGCGACCGCCCGCGCGTGAATCGGGTCGATGTGGATCGCTCCTCCTTCATCGTAAGGGGCCTTGACCCTCTATCTCGCACCGGTTAGAGCGACGCACCCAGTCGATGCCTTCGGCAACATCGACAGCTGCGCCGGCGTCAGCCGATCCACTTCACTGCTGGCTCCATGCGCGGAACGGCAGGGGTGGCGGCTTTTGGATAACCGACGATAATCGGCGCGACCGACACCCAAGCCACGGGCAGATCGAGTGCTTTCTTTCCCTCCGGCGTGTTGAGGAAGCTCTGCGCAAACCCGATCCAGCAGGTCCCGAGGCCGTCGGCATGTGCGGCGAGCATCAAGTTCTCCGCAGCCAGTGCGCAGTCCTCAACGATCCAGGGTCCCTGCTCTGTGGCAGAAATCACGATGAGTACGGGCGCTCGGTAAAAAATATGAAAGTTCGGATCGCTGAGCCGCGATCGGAAGTAGTCTGAATGACGGCCGAGAGGCATGGTGGCCAGCATGTGGCGTTTGGCATCGTTCGAAATCTGCGCGAGCAGAGTCTGATCGCGCACCACTGTGAACGTCCATGGCTGCTGATTAACCGCATTTGGCGCATGCACGGCCGCGTCGATCAAGCGGCCGATCACTTGTGGGTCGACGGATCGTGCTGTGTATTCACGCACCGATCGACGGCCGTATATCGCGCCGTTGACATCCATAACTATCCTTTACGCAATAGCATGATCCCAGAGGCATGTACTCGCCTGCCTCGAGACAGTATCCCCTTCTGATCCTCGATCAAAGCGCGAGGGACCCAGTCGTGGCCAGGACCATCGACAACTGTGGCGATCGAGGAAATTAATCAGCTGGCGGCAGCCCAGACGCCCTGGTCGGACCGGGCGACGCTGTCGAATTCTCCGGCCATCGGACGCTCGCAGGCGCGCTCAGGGGCGTTGCGGGAAAGACAAGAGCGGCCGTCGTCGAGGAACCGGGTCAGCGCCGCCCGTCGTTCAGGCTGTAATCCATCGCCTTGGCGAGCGCGCATTTAGGGAGAGCTGCGGCGAGGAGGAGCCTCCGGCGCCCCCGGGAGCAGCCACCCCCCAAGCCGGGTTCGACCGGCGACTGTCACCGCTGGCGCAGCGCGAACTGCAAGCCATGGGTCCGGTGTAAGGTCGTTGATTTCCGCGCTTCGATGGCGGAGAACTCATCCATGCGGCGGATGGCCTCGATCGCGGTGGGTGGCTTCTGCAGCTCGGCCGACTGATAGAGCCTGCGACGTCTGTGCACCGAGCTAGCGTCAGGGGTAAATCCTGGGAAGGAAGATGAGTGAACGTTTCGTCGCGATCACTTCGTGCGATGGATCAGCACGCTCCGCTTCGAACAGATACTGCGTTTGCAGGGGCCTGTCGCCCCTGTATCAGGAAATGCATGCCCATCAAATCGGGCTCTCCAGACTGCTTTCGCCGTGGGCGTCAGGCCAAGATATGTTCCTACAAAGGACACTCTGAGCGCCGCATGTCCAGCCTTGACGCTCGTCAAATGACTGCCCCGGCTTGAGAAAGATCAAAGCCAACATGCTGCCGCTCGCCTTGGATCGGTGCACAAGGAGGAGAGGCTTTGCCGAACCCAAGCAAGATCTGCTGGTTCCGTGACATTCGCCTTGGCGACGTTTCGCTGGTCGGGGGCAAGACGGCATCGTGGGGGAGCTGTATTCGGTCCTTTCCGCGCAGGGCGTGAAGGTTCCGAACGGCTTTGCGTTGACGGCGCAGGCCTATCGCGATGCGCTGACCGCGGCCCACGCGTGGGACCGCCTGCACGCGCTTCTCGATGGCCTGGACAAGCAGCAGGTCGATGTCCTTGCCGATCGAGCCGCCCAGCCACGCGCGATTGTATTCGAAGCGACCGCGGGCGATAAAGACCCGCAAAACAGGCCTCGATTGACAAAATCGTAGGAGCAATGGAAAATTATGTCAATAGTGCTGACATATTTCCGGCGCCATGCCAGACTAGAGCCGCACAAGGGCAGAAACAGGACGCGTAATGAAGCCGAAAAAAGCCGCGACCGGTTCTCCGGGACACGATCACCTCGTGATGGAGCCGATTTCCCCGGCGGAGATTCCGCAGCTTGCCAATATCGAGCTGCTCTTCTTCGCCTATCGCGATTTCACAGCCGATCCGGACCGGATCCTCAACGGTTTCGGCTTCGGTCGCGCGCATCACCGGGCGCTTTATTTCGTCAACCGAAAGCCGGGAATGACGGTGGCGGAGTTGCTGACCATACTGGGAATCACCAAGCAGAGCCTGTCGCGCGTGCTGCGCCAACTGATCGAGGCGGGCCATATCCGCCAGGTCGAGGGCCAGTCCGACCGGCGCCAACGCCTGCTTTTTCCGACCCGCGCGGGGCGTGAGCTCATATTGGAACTGTCGCGGCCACAGTCCCGCCGCATCGATACCGCACTCAAAAACAGCGGCCTTGAGGATGACTTGATCATTTCGAGATTTATGCGTGAAATGATCAACCCAAGGGAAGGCGGAGCATCCTGAGCCCAAAAGGGCAGTTTGCCAGGGGATATCTACATGACCTTATCGCCAACACCGGCTGTACAGACCAGCCGCGCCAAGCCGATCAAGCCCATTGCGGACGATGCGCCGCATCTGCTGGTGGTCGACGACGACCGGCGCATACGCGAATTGCTGTCGCGCTATCTGGCCGACCACGGCTTCCGGGTTTCTGTCGCCGCGGATGCGGGCGAGGCGCGCCGCAAGCTCGAATCGCTGGAATTCGACCTCCTCGTCGTCGACGTGATGATGCCGGGCGAGACCGGCGTGCTTTTCACCCGCTCCTTGCGCGAGAACAGTGCCGTTCCGGTGCTGATGCTGACCGCCCTGGCGGAAACGGAGAGCCGTATCACAGGCCTTGAGGCTGGGGCTGACGACTACCTTTCCAAGCCATTCGAGCCGCGCGAACTTGTGCTGCGCATCAACTCCATCCTCAAGCGCACTGCAAAGCCGGTGCTGCCCGCTTTCGAGCAGGTATCATTCGGGCCCTGGATGTTTTCAGTCAAGAAGCGCGAACTGCGCCTCAATGGCGAGGATGTGCGCCTGACCGACCGCGAACAGGAGATCATGCTCGCCTTTGCCGCCCGTCCGGGAGACACCATTGCCCGCCACGAATTGCTGGGCGGGGAAAACAGCGCCTCGGGCGAGCGCAAGATCGACGTGCAGATCAACCGGTTGCGGCGCAAGATCGAGGAAGATCCCGCCAATCCCAAATGGCTTCAGACGGTTCGTGGCATTGGCTACAGGCTTTGTGTAGACTGAAGCCAGAGCAGCACGCCCGCCCCTGTTCGGGGCGGCACGGTCCGGGACGAACCTGTTGGCGATAGAGACAAGCGATTTCCCAAGCATGCGGTTCCGCCGCAATCCTTGGCGCGTCTTCGCCCGGGCGGTTTCGCGCCGCATGCCGAAAAGCCTCTTCCACCGCTCGCTGATCATCATCATCGCTCCGATGGTGCTGTTGCAGGGCGTCCTCGCATTCGTCTTCATGGAGCGGCACTGGCAAACCGTGACGCAACGCCTGTCGAAGGCCGTCACAGCCGATATCGCCGCGCTCATCGACATCATCGAGACCTATCCGCAATCCTCCAATTACGAGGAGGTCGAACGCATTGCCCGCGAGCGGCTGCGGCTGAACATTTCCGTGCTTCCTCCCGAGCCGTTTCCCGACGCCGGGCCCAAGCCGTTCTTCTCGATACTCGACAATGTGCTGCGCGAGGAAGTCGCCAAGCAGATCGCGCGCCCGTTCTGGATCGACACCATCGGCGACTCCAACCTCCTCGAGATTCGCATCCGGCTCGAAAAGCCCGATGCCGTGCTGCGCGTATTTGCCAAGCGAAGCTCGGCCTATGCCTCCAACAGCCACATTTTCCTGGTGTGGATGGTCGGCACTTCGATCTTCCTGATCGTCGTTTCCATCGTTTTCCTGCGCAACCAGATCCGGCCGATCCAGCAACTGGCGGAAGCGGCCGAGAGCTTCGGCAAGGGCCGCAAGCTGCCCTCCGATTTCCGCATCCGCGGCGCGCGGGAGGTCCGGCAGGCTGCGCTGGCCTTCCTTCAGATGCGCGACCGCATCGAGCGGCAGATGCAGCAGCGAACGACCATGCTTACCGGCGTCAGCCACGACCTGCGCACCATCCTGACGCGCTTCAAGCTGCAACTGGCCCTCGTCGGCGAGGATCGCGACGTTCAGGAACTGGAGGCCGACGTCAACGAAATGCAGCGGATGCTGCAAGGCTATCTCGACTTTGCCCGCGGCGACGGCAGCGAAACGGTCGAACCGGTCGAATTGGCCGAACTTCTGAAGCGGCACGAGAGCGAGGCCGCCGTAAAACGCAAGTCGCTGGAAATACGCTGCCCCGAAGGACTGGTCGTGCGCGTGCGCCGCAACGCCATGGCGCGGTTGATCGCCAACCTGGTTTCGAACGCCTTCCGCCATGCGGATAGCCTCGTCATTCGCGTGACCGAGGGCAACGGCTTCGTCACCATGACTTTCGACGACGACGGGCCGGGCATTCCCGACGACCAGCGCGAGGAGGTGTTCAAGCCCTTCCTGCGGCTGGACGAGGCGCGCAACCAGGACGAGGGCGGCACGGGCCTTGGCCTTTCGATCGCCCGCGACATCGCACGCATCCACGGCGGCGACATCAACCTGCACCAGAGCCCGTTTGGCGGCCTGCGCGCCGTGGTGCGGATGCCGGTTTAAGCCTAGTGCAGTCTTGAGCCGTTGGGCACCGGCTTGTCGACCTTGGCCAGCACCACCGCGCCGTTTTCGTCCGTGAAACCGAGCGTAAGCACTTCCGAGAGCATCGGGCCGATCTGGCGCGGGGGGAAGTTGACGACCGCGAGCACCTGGCGGCCCGGCAATTCCTCCGGCGTGTAATGCACGGTGATCTGCGCAGAACACTTCTTGACGCCTATACGCTCGCCGAAATCGATCGTGAGCTTGTATGCCGGTTTGCGCGCCTGCGGAAATGGCTCGGCCGTCAGGATCGTGCCTACGCGGATGTCGACCTTGAGGAAATCTTCGATGGAAATGAGGTCGGCCGCGTCCATGTCATTTTGCTCCAAGCTCGATTGCGCGCCGGTGCGCTGCGGCAACCGCCTTTTCCATCAGCGGCGTCATGCCACCCTCCCCCATCAGCACTTCCAGCGCTGCGGCGGTGGTCCCCTTCGGCGAGGTCACGTTTTCGCGCAGCTTCGAGGGCGGCAGTTCAGACTGTGCCAGCAATTCGCCCGCGCCGCTGACGGTTTCGCGCGCCAAGACGGCGGCAAGTTCCTTTGGCAGACCGGCCTTGATGCCCGCCGCCTCCATCGCTTCCACGAGATGAAACACATAGGCCGGGCCGCTGCCCGAAACCGCCGTGACCGCATCGATCAGCTTCTCGTCGGCCACCCACTCGACCTTGCCGATGGCAGCCAGCAGCCCATCGACGCGGCTGCGCTGCAAGGGTGTTACCGCCGCGTTGGGACAGGCGACAGTGATACCGCGGCGCACCAGCGCCGGCGTGTTGGGCATGGTGCGGATCACAGCCGCTTGCGGTCCGCCAAGGGCCTGCGCGATGGTCTCTATGGTCTGCCCCGCCACAACCGAGACGGTTACCGTCTCCGGCCCCGCGAGGCTCGCGACCGAGGGCAGCACGGCGTCCAGAACCTGCGGCTTGACGGCGAGGATAAGCACGTCGGCGACCATGCCCGCAGGTGCGGAGGCTTCGACGCGCACGCCCTTGTCCTTGAAGGATTGCGGCATGGCCGGATCGACGACGGTGATGGCCTGCGGGCTGATGCCCTGCGCCAGCCAGCCGCCCAGCATCGCGCCGCCCATGTTGCCGGCGCCAACCAGCGCCACTGTGAATTCAGGTTTGTTGCTCATGCCGCCTGATTGCCACGGAACGCGCCCGCGCTCAACAGCAAGACTCAGGCATTGCCCATGGTTTCGAACAGCGATGCGTCCAGCGCCTCCTGCGAGGACTTGCCGGCCCAGACCACGAACTGGAACGCCTGGAAATAGCGCTCGCACGCTTCCAGCGCGCTCATCAGAAGGCATTCGAGCTGCTCGCCCGTGGGCTCCGCCCCGCCATTGAGCAGCAGCGCCTGGCGGTACATCACCGCGCCTTCCTTCACCCACAAATCGAAATGGCCTATCAGCAATTGCTCGTTGACCAGCGACAGCAGCTTGGTGGTTTCGGAGATGCGCCGTTGCGGCACCTTCAGATCGAAGGCGCAGGCAAGGTGCAGCGCCTCGAAGTCTTCCATCCACGAAAACGACACGTTGTAGTCGGCCCACAGCCCGCTGACCGTGATGTTGATCTCGTCGTCGCCGGAGCGCTCGAACTCCCACTCATTGGTAGCTGCGACATGTTCGATCATGTCCACCGGGTTAACTTCCCGTTCCAGTTCGATTTCAAGAAGACTCATTCTTCCTCGCTTCCGCCGCCGTCCGGCAATGCCTGTCTCACTGAATCGACGCAACGCAAGCAACCGCAAGAACACCCATTGCCCACAGAATTCGGACTTGCTCCCCAGCCTTCCCGTTCAGCGCATACGCTGCAGATCCGCGACCCGCAAAATCCGGTTCCGCCGCGAATCATTCTGTAATTTCAGTGTATAGGCGGATGACTCGCGCGCTACCCTGCCCCCTCGCCACAACGGGGCGGTTCTGTGGAGAAAGCTTGCCACGGCAGATTCATGAACCGCGCTAAGCAATTCAGCCGACTCCGGTTTTGCCGCCCGCCGTCTGTGGAAAAATATTTCAGCGCACGATGGCGTTTTTCATGATGCGGTTCCCGGACCGCCCGCAAGCCGGGCCTCCAGCGCCGCGATGCGCGCCTTCAGCTCCTCGTTCTCCGCCCGAGCCTTCGCCGCCATCTCGCGCACGAGGTCGAGTTCGTCGCGGCGCACGATGTCCATTTCGCTCATGAACCGCTCGGCCTGCGTCTTGAAGGCGGTCTCGGCTTCGCGCCGCAATCCCTGCGCCGCGCCGGCCGCATCTGTCATCAGCTTGGCGAAGTCGTCGAACAGCTTGTTTGGGCCCTGGCTCATGGTTCTTCACTCCTGTTTCAAGAACACCTAGTCCTGCCCGCGCCTTGTTTCAACCACGCAAAGCCTGTCAGCGCGCCCTTCCAGCGCAGGCCCGGCTATGCCAATAGTCGCGCGAATTGAAACCTCCCGGGCATTTGCCATGTTTTTCGCCATCCCCTTTCCGCAAATCGACCCGATCATGCTCGAGGTCGGACCACTTGCGATCCACTGGTATGGCGTCGCCTATGTGGCGGGCATCCTGCTCGGCTGGATCTACGCCCGGTCGCTGGTTTCGAACGAACGGCTGTGGGGCGGCAAGGCGCCCTTTGGCGTGCTCGACATGGACGATTTCCTGATGTGGGCCGTCGTCGGCATCATTCTTGGCGGGCGCACCGGCTATGTGCTGTTCTACGACCTGCCGCAGTTCATCGCCGATCCGCTGAAGATCTTCATGCTTTGGACGGGCGGCATGAGCTTCCACGGCGGTTTGCTGGGCACCATCGTCGCGATGATGCTGTTCGCGCGCCGCCGCGGCTATCCGATGCTGTCGCTGTTCGACGTTGTCGCCGCCAGCGCCGGTTTCGGCATATTTTTCGGCAGGCTGGCGAACTTCATCAACCAGGAGCTCTGGGGCAAACCGACCACGGTGGAGTGGGGCGTCATCTTCCCCGCCGCCGGTCCCGAGCCGCGCCACCCAAGCCAGCTTTACGAGGCGCTGCTGGAAGGCGCCGTGATGGTGATCCTCCTGCGCGTGCTCACCCACGGCTTCCTCAAGCTGAAGACGCCCGGCTTTGTCGGCGGCGCCTTCATCGCCTGGTATGCCGTGGCGCGCATTTTCGTGGAGTTCTTCCGCCTGCCCGATGCGCAGATCGGATATCTGTGGGGCGGCTGGTTGACCATGGGCATGGTGCTTTCGCTGCCGATGCTCGCGCTGGGCGTCTGGGCGATGCTGCATGCAAGCCGCGCGGCAAGGCTGCAACCGCGTGCCTGAGAACGAACTGCACCAGCGCCTCGTGCGGCTGATCGAGGCGACCGGCCCCCTCAGCCTGGCCCAATACATGCACATCTGCATGGCCGATCCGCGCCACGGCTATTATGCCACGCGCACTGCCATAGGCGCGGCAGGCGATTTTGTCACCGCGCCGCAGGTGAGCCAGATGTTCGGCGAACTCATCGGCATCTGGTGCGCCACCGCCTGGCAGGCGATGGGCGCACCCGCCAGCTTCGTTCTGGCCGAAGCAGGACCCGGCCTTGGCACGCTGATGGACGATGCGCTGCGGGCGACGAGGGCCGTTCCCGGCTTTCTCGATGGCGCGCGGGTGCAACTGGTCGAGACCAGCCCTGCAATGATCGAGGCGCAGCGCTCACGGCTTTCCGGGCATGGTGTTCACATCGAGTGGAAGAGCCGCATCGAGGACCTTGCCGACGGCCCGACGCTACTGATCGCCAACGAGTTCCTCGACGTGCTTCCCGTGCGCCAATTCGTGAAAATGGGCAATCTGTGGCGCGAGCGCTGCATCGGTGTCGACGCTGACGGCAATCTCGCCTCCATGCTCGGCCCTGCGCTGGCAGACCCCTCCATCCTGCCTGCCGGACATGACGTCGAACCGGACGGCGCCGTGTTCGAGCATTCGCCCGCCCGCGAGGCGTGGGTGGAAACGCTTGCGGAGCGCATTGCGCAAACCGGCGGCGCGGCCTTGCTCATCGATTATGGCCATGCGGTCGCGGGCTTTGGCGACACCTTTCAGGCCATTCGCGCCCATGCTCATGCAGATCCGCTGGCCGGGCCCGGACTTGCCGACCTCACCAGCCACGTCGATTTTACCGCCATTGCCGCGGCGGCCAGGCGTGGAGGCGCGAAGGTTTCGCCCGTGACGAAACAGGGTGAATTCCTTGCCGCGATGGGGCTGGCGCAACGCGCCGGCAGTCTTGGCGCGGGCAAATCGCAGGACGAGCAGCAAAAGATCCGCGCCGCAGCCGAACGGCTCGTGCATCCGGACCAGATGGGAACCTTGTTCAAGGTGATAGCGATCGCGCAGGAACAGACCGCTTCCGCAATGGACGGCATTCCGCCATTCGCCCTGGCATGAGCACCGCAATGGTCCCGACTATACCCGCCTTGTGGCGATTGACAGCGCGAGTGCCCCAAAGCACTCTCCGCGCCATGCGATGCGGCACATTTGGAATGCACAAACGATGACGGCGCTCGACCCGGTCACCTGTACCCGGCTGGGCGCATTGTCGCCGAGACTGGCGCACGGCTTCTTCACGCGCGAGGGCGGCAAGTCCACCGGCATCTACGAGAGTCTCAACACCGGCCTTGGCTCGCGCGACAACCGCGAGGCGGTGCTGGCCAATCGCGCTTTGGTCTCGCAGCACCTGGGCGCGCCGCGCCTGTTCATCGCCACGCCGCACCAGGTGCATTCCAACGACGTGCTCCTCGTCCAGGAAGAGTGGAGGGATGGCGATCGGCCCGTTGCCGACGCGGTAGTCACCGATGTTCCAGGCCTTGCCATTGGCGTGCTGACCGCCGATTGCGGGCCGGTGCTCTTCGCAAGCGCCGACGGCTCCGTCATTGGCGCGGCACATGCCGGCTGGAAGGGCGCGACCGGCGGCATACTGGAAAACACCATCGAGGCCATGGAACGCCTCGGCGCGGCGCGCGACGGCATCATTGCCACGCTCGGGCCGACGATCAGCCAGTCCAGTTACGAGGTCGGGCCTGAATTCGTGGAACGCCTGGTATCGCTCGACGCCGGGAACGCGCGCTATCTGGTGCCTTCCGGCGAAGCCGGGCCATGCCCTTTTCGATTTGCCGGCCTACATACTTGCACGCCTTGCGGCGGCGGGCGTTGAAGCGCGCTGGACGGGCCAATGCACCTATGCCGATCCGGCGCGGTTCTTTTCGTACCGCCGGACAACACACAAGGGCGAGCCGGACTACGGCCGCCAGATTTCTTCGATGATGATCAGGGAGTAAGTCATGGCGCTGCAATTTTCGAAAACCGAATACGAGGCGCGCATGGAACGCCTTATCGCCGCGATGACGGAGCGCAAGCTCGACTGCATGCTGCTGTTCGCGCAGGAAAGCATGTACTGGCTGACTGGCTACGACACCTTCGGCTTCTGCTTTTTCCAGATGCCTCATCGTCACTCGCAACGGCGAGATGACCCTGCTGACGCGCTCGCCGGACCTGCGCCAGGCACGCCACACCTCCGTCATCGAAAACATCGTGATCTGGACCGACCGCGAGGGTCACGATCCGACCGCCGACCTGCACAACCTTATGTCGGACATGGACCTGGTCGGCGCCAGCATCGGCATCGAATACGGCACCGTCGGCCTAACCGCGAAGAACGGCGTGGCGCTGGAGGGCCGTCTCAAGGGCTTCGGCGAGTTGCGCGACGCGACCGATCTGGTGCCGCGCCTGCGCATGGTGAAGTCGCGCGCCGAACTCCTGCATGTGCGCAAGGCAGGCGAACTTGCCGATGCCGCGCTCGACGCCGCCATCAAGGAGACCAAGGCAGGGGCCGACGAGGGCCGCATCCTTGCGGCGATGCATTCGGCGATCTTCGAGGCCGGCGGCGATTATCCCGGCAACGAATTCATCATCGGCTCGGGCAAGGACGCGCTGCTGTGCCGCTACAAGGCAGGCCGGCGCAAGCTGAACAAGAACGACCAGCTCACGCTCGAATGGGCCGGAACCTGGGCGCATTATCACGCAGCCATGATGCGCACGATAATCGTGGGCAAGCCATCGCCCCGCCACATGGAATTGTACGAAGCCTGCCGCGAGGCACTGGTGCAATGCCGCGACGCCATGGTCGTCGGCAACCCGATCAGCGCCATTTTCGATGCCCATGCAAAGGTGCTGGACTCAGCCGGCATGGCGCGCCACCGGCTCAACGCCTGCGGCTATTCGCTGGGCGCCACCTTCGCGCCTTCGTGGATGGACGCGCCGATGATCTATGCGGACAATTCCACCATCATCGAGGAGAACATGGTGATGTTCCTGCACATGATCATCGCCGACAGCGAGACCGAGACGGCGATGACACTGGGACAGAGCTACATTACCAAGCAGGCTGGCCCGCAATCGCTGACACGACATGAAATCGACCTGATCATACGTTAGCGAGATTCCCGGATTTGACCGCAAAGGCCCCAAGGCGGTAAAGAATCACCATTGGGGCGCATGCGCCGGGGTAGGAAAATTTCGATGTCGGTATCTTTACGGCTTGCAAGCCTGCACAGGCTTTCTTTCGTCCGCAGCGGCATTCTTGCGATAATGGCGGCGAGCCTGCTCCCTGCCTGCACGACGGGCAGCGTCTCCGATACGCTGACGCCTACCTCGCAGATGCGGCAGGAGCCACCTGCGGCCATCGGCACCGAGACCGCCCTTGCGGCCCAGCCGCCCGCGCCAGCGGGTCCCGAGGTCGCGCTTGCACCGGCATCCGGCAATGCAAGAACTGCTCCGGCACAAGCGGCCATTCCCAATAATGGCGCGCAGCAGGCGTCCCTCGGTGAAAAATTGTCGCCGGTATCCTTCCTGCCGGTAACCGGCGCACCGCAATCGGCCGTCACCAGCCTTGCAAATTCCATGCGCCAGGCCGCCCAGCGCGAGAAGGTGCCGGTGGTCGTGTCGCTCGAGCAGGGCGCGAAATACCAGGTGAAGGGCTATTTCTCGGCGCTTAACGACGGCAACGGCACCATTCTCGTCTATGTCTGGGACATTCTCGACCAGAACGGCGTGCGCGTGCACCGCATTTCCGGGCAGGAACGCGGCGGCGGCAGCGCCGGCGATCCATGGTCGGGCATCGGCGCCGACATCTACGTCCGCGTGGCCGACATCACCATGAGCAGCCTTCGCACGTGGATGTCCACCCGCGGCGCCGGTTAAGGCCCTGTAGGCAAATGTTGAAATTCTGCACGCGCCATTGATAGGCGCGGAACCTTCCCCTATACAGCCCGCACGCTCCCCATCGCACGGCTGACAGCACATGAAACTCTTCGCAGGCAACTCCAACCGCGTCCTGGCAGAGCAGATCACCAAATATCTGGAAATCCCACTCGGCAAGGCGAATGTCCGCCGTTTCGCCGACCAGGAAATCTTCGTCGAAATCCTGGAAAACGTGCGCGGCGAGGACTGTTTTGTCCTGCAATCCACCTCCTATCCGGCCAACGACAACCTGATGGAACTGCTGATCATGATCGACGCGCTGATGCGCGCGTCGGCGCGGCGCATCACGGCGGTGCTGCCCTATTTCGGCTATGCCCGCCAGGATCGCAAACCCGGTCCCCGCACGCCGATCTCGGCCAAGCTCGTCGCCAACATGATCACCAAGGCAGGCGCCGACCGCATCCTGACGCTCGACCTGCACGCCGCGCAGATCCAGGGCTTCTTCGACATCCCTACCGACAACCTGTTTCTCGGTGCCGGTACTGGCTTCGGACGTGCGCGAGAACTACGCGCTCGAGAACATCACCGTCGTATCGCCCGATGTCGGCGGCGTGGTGCGCGCGCGTTCGTTCGCCAAGCGCATCGAGGCGCCGCTCGCGATCGTCGACAAGCGGCGCGACCGTCCGGGCGAATCGGAAGTGATGAACGTGATCGGCGACGTGCGCGGCCGCGACTGCATCCTCGTCGATGACATCATCGATTCGGGCGGCACGCTGTGCAATGCAGCCGATGCGCTGGTGAACATGGGCGCGACATCGGTGACAGCCTACATCACCCATGGCGTGCTGTCCGGCGGCGCGGTAGCCCGCATCACGGCATCCAAGCTGAAGGAGCTGGTGATCACCAATTCGATCCAGCCGACCTCTGCAACGGAAATCGCTCATAATATCCGCGTCGTATCTGTCGCCGAACTGATGGGCGAGGCGATCCAGCGCACGGCCCTGGAAAAATCGGTGTCGAGCCTGTTCGACTAGTTCCACAAGGTCAGGACCATGCCGGCGAGCCCTGCCGCCGGGATGATCACACCCAAGCCATGGCCGCGCCACACGGCCAGGCCAGCCGCCAGCGCGATGACGCCGGCGCGCCAGTCGAAGCTCTCCCATGCCGGCGCGTGGATGCTGACCGGCCCCATGGCGATCTCTCCAACTTCGCGAAAAAGCACATGCAGCGCGAACCAGACGGTTAGGTTCGCTATGACGCCGACCACCGCCGCCGTTATCGCCGCGAGCGCGCCCGACAAGGCGCGGTTTCCCCGCAGCCGCTCCATGAAGGGCGCGCCCAGGAACACCCATACGAAGCACGGCACGAAGGTGAACCAGGCCGTGAGCATGGCGCCGAGCACGCCCGCCGTCATCGGGTCGAGCATTCCCGCATCGCGGTGGGCACCGAGAAATCCGACGAACACCAGCACCAGGATGAGCGGCCCCGGCGTCGTCTCGGCAAGGCCGAGCCCGGTCAGCATTTCGCCCGGCGACAGCCAGCGATATACTTCCACCGCCTGCTGGCCGACATAGGCAAGCACCGCATACGCGCCTCCGAAGGTGACGATTGCGGTTTGCGAAAAGAACAGGGCTTGCGCGGCGAAGACGTTCTCCCGACCGAAAGCTGCAATCAGCATGACCAGCGGCAGCAGCCATAGCAGCACCGCCCAGAGCAGCACGCCCGCGACATGGCCGAGCGGCTTGTCGACCGGCGCCAGCGACACCTCGTCCTGCTGTTGCGGAGAACCGTCCGGCCATGAGCCAGCCCGCCAGCCCCGCCACCGCAATGACGATGGGAAACGGCATCTTGAACACGGCAAGCGCAATGAACGCTGCAATGGCCAGCGCCACGCTTTCCCAGCCCTTCAGCGCCCGCTTGGCAACCTTGTGCAGCGCCTGCAGCACGATGGCGAGCACGGCTGCCTTAAGCCCGAACAGCAGTCCCGCAATAGCGGGGACTTCGCCGAACGCGGCATAGGTCATCGACAGGGCGAGCAGCACGCAAAAGCCCGGCAGCACGAACAGCACGCCGGCGACGAGCCCGCCCCACACTCCGCGTTTCAGCCAGCCGGCATAGGTGGCGAGCTGCATGGCCTCCGGCCCGGGCAGCAGCATGCAGAAATTCAGGGCATGCAGGAAGCGCTGCTCGTCGAGCCATTTCTTCTCGTCGACCAGGATGGTGTGCATCAGCGCGATCTGCCCGGCTGGCCCGCCGAAGGAGAGAAGGCCAATTCGCCCGAATACGGCGAAAAGTTCGCGCCATGATACGGCCTCGCCGTTCATTGCTCGTCCCCCTTGCCCAAGGTCTCCAGCTTCAGGCCCGCCTCGCGCCAGGCCTCAAAGCCGCCTTCGAGCCATGCCGCATCTATCCCCTTGCTCTTGAGAACCGCGCAGACGCCTTGCGAAACCTCGTGTCCGTGCACGCAATAGACAACGACCCGCCTGCCGGTATAGGCCCGCCACCAATTTTCGGCATCGAAGGGAAGTTCACGGCTTGAATTTGGAATGGCAAAGCCACTCTCGCTACGCGCCGCTTCCTTGCGCACATCGATCAACGAGATCGCGCCCGCCTTGATCAGCTCTGAAACTTCTGGAACATTCAACGACAAGCGCATGACAAATCCTCCGCATGCCAGCGAAGGCGGCGCTTGGGCCAATGGCCTGTATCGGGGAGGCCACCTTGTCCCCGATGTGGTTTTCTAACCCGGACAGGCCCTTACGGCAAGGTTCGTGGTGCCGCTTGCGCTTCGCCGCCCCCTCCCCTATAACGCACGCGCCCGCGCAGACACCCTTGGAGGCAGCGCGGGTTTGTCGCGTTTGTGCAATGGCACGGGCGGCAAGTCCGGCAAGCCGAAGGCTGCCGGATGCCCCAACAACCTCGAAAGGCAAGACGATGAGCCACGATACCTACGAGCTCTCGGCCAGCTGCGCGAACAGGATCGGTAAGGGGTCCGCCCGTGAAGTGCGCCGCAACGGCAATGGTGCCAGCCGTTATTTACGGCGACAAGACAGACTCCCCTTCCGATCGCGCTTTCCTCACAAGGAAGTGACGATGCGCATCCATGCCGGCGGCTTCCTGACCACGCTCGCCACGATCGAGGTCGACGGCGAGAAGCATCCAGGTCCTGCCGAAGGACTACCAGACCGATCCGGTCCGCGACTTCATCACCCATGTCGATTTCCTGCGCATTTCGGCAAGGACTCGAAGGTGAACGTCGACGTGCCGGTTCACTTCATCAACGAGGACAAGTCGCCCGGCCTCAAGCGCGGCGGCGTGCTCAACATCGTGCGCCACGAGGTCGAGTTCGAATGCCCGGCCAATGGCGATCCCCGAGTTCATCGACGGTCGACCTCGACCGGCGCCGACATCGGCGATTCGATCCACATCTCGCACGTGACGCTGCCGGCAAATTCGCGCCCGACGATCACCGACCGCGACTTCACCATCGCGACGATCGCCGGCTCTTCGGCGATCGAAGTCCGAAGAAGGCGAGACGGCAGAGCCCGCTGCGCCGAAGCTGCTGGCCCGCCTGCCGGGACGGGCCCTTCTCGCCCGGGAGAGCGCCCATGCTTGTCGTTGCAGGTCTCGGCAATCCCGGCGCGACCTACGCGGAAAACCGGCACAATGTCGGCTTCATGGCGGCGGACGCGATTGCCCGCCGCCATTCTTTTTCGCCCTGGCGCAACAAGTTCCAAGTCGCTGATCGCCGAGGGCGAGGCTCGCCGGCGAGAAGGTGCTGCTGATCAAGCCGCAGACCTTCATGAACCTGTCCGGCGAGGCGGTCGGCGAGGCCCTGCGCTTCTACAAGCTCGAGCTCTCCAACCTTCTGGTGCTCTACGACGAGCTGGACCTGCCGCCCGGCAAGGTGCGGGTGAAGACCGGCGGCGGCGCGGGCGGCCACAACGGCATCCGCTCCATCGACAGCCATTGCGGCAATGCCTACCGCCGCGTGCGCATCGGCATCGGCCATCCCGGCCACAAGGATCTGGTGCAACGCCATGTGCTCGGCGATTTCGCCAAGGCCGACGCGCATTGGCTGGAGCCGCTGCTCGACGCGGTCGCCGACAATTCCGCTGCTGGTGAAGGGCGATGATTCGACCTTCATGAACCGCGTGGCGCTCGCCACCGGCGGCAAGCGAAGACAAGCCCAAACCCGACAAGCCCGCGCCCAAGGCGCAAAGCCATATCCGCCAGGCGCGCGGGGCCAAGCCGCAGGTGCAAGCTGCCGCAGACCGGACCCATGGCCGCGATGCTGAAGAAGCTGTTCGGCAACAAGGAAGACTGACACAGGCGGGCGGCTGGCGAACTGCGCTGTAGCCATTTGCCTTGCGACGATTTAAACCCCTTTCAACCCGGCGCCGTTTCGGCGTTGCACCCAATTCATCCGCGCTGGCGCGCATTTCCCCTACTGAAGAGATCTGACCATGGGTTTCAAATGCGGCATCGTCGGACTGCCCAATGTCGGCAAGTCGACGCTGTTCAACGCGCTGACCCGCACCGCGGCGGCGCAGGCCGCCAATTATCCGTTCTGCACCATCGAGCCGAACACCGGCGAGGTCGCCGTGCCCGATCCGCGGCTGAGGGAAATCGCCGCGATCGCAAGCTCGAAGGAAATCATCCCGACCCGCATCTCCTTCGTCGACATCGCCGGCCTGGTGCGCGGCGCCTCCAAGGGCGAAGGTCTCGGCAACCAGTTCCTCGCCAATATCCGCGAGGTCGACGCCATCGTGCACGTGCTGCGCTGCTTCGAGAACGACGACATCACCCATGTCGAGGGCCGCATCGATCCGGTCGCCGATGCCGAGACCGTCGAGACCGAGCTGATGCTGGCCGACCTCGACAGCCTGGAGCGCCGCATCGAGCAGATCCGCAAGCGCACAGGCAAGGACAAGGAAGCAGCCGCCATGCTGCCGGTGATGGAAAAGGCGCTGGCCCTGCTGCAGGACGGCAAGCCGGCCCGCATCCTGCGCAACCAGATGGACGCGGCCGACGTCGCTATCCTCGACGGGCTCAACCTCCTGACCTCGCATCCGGTGCTTTACGTCTGCAACGTCGCCGAGAGCGAGGCCGCCACCGGCAACGAGCACACCCGCCGCGTCGAGAAAATGGCCACGGCGCAGGGCGCCTGCACTGTGGTCATTTCGGCCGCGATCGAGGCGGAAGTGGCGCAGCTGCCCGACGAGGAGGCAGCCGAATTCCTGGAGGCGATGGGGCTGAAGGAGCCCGGCCTCGACCGGCTGATCCGCGCCGGCTACGACCTGCTGCATCTCATCACCTATTTCACCGTCGGCCCGAAGGAAACGCGCGCCTGGACCATCACCAAGGGCACCAAGGCGCCCGGGCCGCCGGCGTCATCCACACCGATTTCGAACGCGGCTTCATCCGCGCCCAGACCATCGCCTATGACGATTATCGTCCGGCTTGGCGGCGAAGTGCCGGCCAAGGAAGCCGGCAAGGCGCGCGACGAAGGCAAGGAATATGTCGTGCAGGACGGCGACGTGATGCTGTTCAAGTTCAACACCTGACCGGCACCCTCGCCGGCGTCAAACCAGGCGAGTGGGACAGGTCGAGAGGCCCAGCAGCGAATAGAGCGGGCAGGTTCCGACCGCGCCAGTGATGAGCGGAATGATTCCGATCAGTGTCCAGTAGCGCCACGAGGCGTTTGGATAGATGAAAAACGCAACCAGCAGAACCACGCCGATGAATATCCGGATGACCCGGTCAGTCATGCCTACATTGTTCTTGAACATGTCCGCCTCCATTGCCAGGAACCATTGCTGGCAACGATAGAGCGGCATGCATGTGTTACCTTGATCGAGGTCAAACCGGGCCGATCTGCGGCGACGAAACCGTCAATGGCCTTCGAAGGCGATCAGCGTGCGCACCGGAACGCCCAGCGCCTCGAGCTTCTTGCGGCCGCCAAGATCCGGCAGGTCGATGACGAAGCAGGCCGCGACCACGTTCGGCACCCATCTGCTGCAGCAGCTTGACCGCACCCTCCGCCGTGCCGCCGGTGGCGATCAGGTCGTCGACGAGGATGACCTTCTCGCCCGGCCCGCACGCGCATCGCTTGTGCATCTCCATCTCGTCGACGCCGTATTCGAGGCTGTAGGCGATCCGCACGGTCTCGTGCGGCAGCTTGCCCTTCTTGCGGATCGGCACGAACCCCGCCGACAGCTGGTGCGCGATGGCGCCGCCCAGGATGAAGCCGCGCGCCTCGATGCCCGCGATCTTGTCGATGCCCGTGCCGGCATAGGGATGCACCAGCTCGTCCACCGCACGGCGGAAGGCGCGCGGCTGGTCGAGCAGCGTGGTGATGTCGCGAAACAGGATGCCGGGCTTCGGATAATCCGGGATCGTGCGGATCGCATCGCGCAATGTCTGTTCAACCGTCGCATCCATGATGATCCGTCGCCAGTTTCGGACCTGCCGAGCCTAGACAAACAAAAGGGCCCGCAATGCAAGGCCCTTTTTCGAATTCGCCGGTCGTTGGAAGCTCACACTGCCTTCGGCTTCTTCACGTCCGCCCAGACCTGCTGGCGGGCGAAGTAGAGCAGCATGGCGAAGATCGCCAGGAACACCAGCACCTTGAAGCCGAGCTCCTTGCGCTCGTCGAGATGCGGCTCGGCCGCCCACATCAGGAAGGCCGACACGTCGTGCGCATACTGGTCGACCGTCTCGCGGCGAGCCGTCGTCATAGGTCACCTGAGCCGTCCGAGAGCGGCTTGGCCATGGCGAGCGCCGGTCCCGCGATGAAATACGGATTGTAGTAGGTGCCTTCCGGCACTTCCACGCCTTCCGGCGGCTTCCTGGTCGTAGCCGGTCAGCAGCGAGTGGATGTAGTCCGGGCCGCCTTCTCGGCATAGTGCGTGAAGATGTCGAAGACGAAGGTCGGGAAGCCGCGCTCCGACGCCGCGCGCCTTGGCCATCAGCGAGAAGTCCGGCGGGGCAGCGCCATTGTTGGCGGCCGCCGCGGCCTCGTCGTTCGGGAACGGCGACGGGAAATGGTCGGACGGAACGGCCGGCCGCTCGAACATCTCGCCGTCGCCGTTCGGTCCGTCCGTGCACCGTGTACTCGGCCGCGAAGGCCTTCACCTGCGCCTCGGTGAATAGCCGAGCGTCCTCGAGGTTGCGGAACGCCACGAGATCCATCGAATGGCAGGCCGAGCAGACTTCCTTGTAGACCTTGAGGCCGCGCTGCAGCTGCGCCCTGGTCGTAGGTGCCGAACGGGACCGGCGAAGCACCACTCCGACTGGCGCGGATGCTTCAGATCGGAAAGTGCGGCGTGCTGGGCCGCGTGCGCCTTCCTCGGCGCCGTAGGCACGCGCCTGCAAGGCCGTGGCCGAGGCCAGCGAAGCCGATGCCGGACAATTAGCGTGCGAAATCTTCATGGTTCTGTTTCCCGGGGTTGGATCACTCTGCCGGCTGGCGCACGAAGCTGATGTGCCATGCTTCCCTGGCTTCGCAAGCACCGCCTCGGTGATCGAGTTCGGCATGCGCCTTCGGCGTCTCGAACCAGGCCGAGCAGCGGCAGGATGATGAGGAAGAAGCGCGAAGTAGTAGAGCGTGCACGATCTGCGCCAGCAGCGGATAGATGCCTTCCGCCGGGCGCGAGCCGAGCCAGCCGAGCACGATGCGCATCGACCACGAAGATCCAGAAGAACAGCTTGTACCAGCGGGCGGTAGACCGCCGAGCGGACCTTCGAGGTGTCGAGCCAGGGCAGGAAGAACAGCACCGCGATCGAGCCGAACATGGCGAGCACGCCGCCGAGCTTGGAGTCGATCGGGACCGATGTTGAAGGTGATCGCGCGCAGGATCGCGTAGAACGGCAGGAAGTACCATTCCGGCACGATGTGCGCCGGCGTCTTCAGCGGGTTGGCCTCGATGTAGTTGTCCGGATGGCCGAGGATAGTTCGGGCATGTAGAAGACGAACCAGGCGAAGAACGATCAGGAACACGCACCATCGCCGAACGCGTCCTTGATCGTCGCATAGGGCGTGAACGGCACGGTGTCGGTCTTCGAGCCTTGACCTCGACGCCGGTCGGGTTGTTCTGGCCGGTCGACGTGCAGCGCCCAGACGTGCAGGACGACGACGCCGGCGATCATGAACGGCAGCAGGTAGTGCAGCGAGAAGAAGCGGTTCAGCGTCGGGTTGTCGACCGCGAAGCCGCCGAGCAGCAATTGCTGGATCCACTCGCCGACCAGCGGGATGGCCGTGAAGAAGCCGGTGATGACGGTGGCGCCCCAGAAGGACATCTGGCCCCAGGGCAGCACGTAGCCCATGAAGCCGGTCGCCATCATCAGGAGGTAGATGATGCACGCCGAGGATCCACAGCACTTCGCGCGGCGCCTTGTAGGAGCCGTAGTAGAGGCCGCGGAAGATGTGGATGTAGACGGCGATGAAGAACATCGACGCGCCGTTGGCATGCAGGTAGCGCAGCAGCCAGCCGTAGTTCACGTCGCGCATGATGTGTCTCGACCGAGCGAAGGCCATGCGCCGTGTCGGCCGCGTAGTGCATGGCCAGCACGACGCCGGTGAGGATCTGCACGACCAGCATCATCGAGAGGATGCCGCCGAACGTGTACCAGCGTAGTTCAGGTTGCGCGGCACCGGATAGGCGACGAAGCTGTCATACACCAGCCGCGGCAGCGGCAGCCGCGTCGATCCAGCCATTTGCCGACGCCGCGTCTTGGGCGTGTAGGTCGAATGTCCAGCGCTCATGTCTTGAATCTCCCGGCCTCAGCCGATCGTCGGATCGTGGTGTCGGAGATGAACGCGAACACCGGCACCGCGAGGTTCTCGCGGCGCCGGGCCCTTGCGGATGCGGCCGGCGGTGTCGTAGTGCGAGCCGTGGCAGGGGCAGAACCAGCCGCCGAAGTCGCCTGCTGGCCGAGCGGCACGCAGCCGAGATGGGTGCAGACGCCGATCATCACCAGCCAGTTTTCCTTGCCTTCGCCGCCGGCGCGGTTGTCGTCGGTCGCTGGCGCGGTCGGCTCGCAGATTGGCGTTGCGCGCGACCGGATCCTTCAGTTCGTCGAGCGGCACGGCCTTCGCCTCCTCGATCTCCTTCGGCGGTGCGGTTGCGGATGAACACCGGCTTGCCGCGCCACTTCACCGTGATCGCCTGGCCTTCCTCGATCGAGGAGACATCGACCTCGATCGACGCCAGCGCGCGCGTGGAGGCGTCCGGATTCATCTGGTCGATGAACGGCCATGCCGCGGCGGCGACGCCAACCGCGCCCATGGCGCCGGTCGCGATGTAAAGAAAGTCGCGGCGGGTCGGCTCACTTTCGGGGCCGGTCTGGTTTACGCTCACGGGAGAATTTCCTTTCGCATTCGGCCTTGTACGTTTTCAGGCCCTGAGGCAGGACACAACGACAAAACCCATCCTGACAACAGCAATGGTTCGATGGTGTCATATTCCGCGACCCTGCCCATTTCAAGCGTTCGGCCACGTTTTGCGCACAATGTCGCGGGCTTCGTCAGCGCACGGCATGAAGCAGGCCCATTGAATTAAGCGAATGGGTCAGGCAAACACTGCCTCCCTGTCGAAAACCCGGAAAAAACGGCTGCCATGGCCCCCCCGATCCTGTACCTCGAAGACGTTCACCTCACTTTCGGCGGCACGCCGCTGATCGAGGGCGCCTCCATGGCCATCGAGTCGCGCGATCGCGTGGCGCTGGTGGGACGCAACGGCTCCGGCAAATCGACATTGATGAAGATCGCGGCCGGCATGATCGAGCCTGATTCGGGGCTGCGCTTCCTGCAGCCGGGCGTCACCTTGCGATACTTGCCGCAGGAACCGGACCTTTCGGGCCACGCGGACGTCATGGCCTATGTGCTTTCGGGCCTTGCGCCGGGCGATGATCCGCATCGCGCCCGCATGCTGCTCGAATTGCTCGGCATGACCGGCGAGGAGAGCCCGATGAACATTTCCGGCGGCGAGGCGCGAAGGGCGGCTCTTGCTCGCACTCTTGCCCCCGAACCCGACATCCTGCTGCTCGACGAGCCGACCAACCATCTGGACCTGCCGGCGATCGAGTGGCTGGAAAGCGAATTGTCGCGCACCCGCTCTGCAATCCTGTTGATCAGCCACGACCGTCGCTTTCTCGACCGGCTGTCGCGCCGCACCATCTGGATGGACCGCGGCGTTGCCCGCAGCCTCGATTTCGGCTTCGGCAAGTTCGAGGACTGGCGCGACGAGTTCCTCGAGCAGGAGGAGGCCGAGCGCCACAAGCTCGGCCGCAAGATCGAGCGCGAGCAGCACTGGATCGTCCACGGCGTATCTGGCCGGCGCAAGCGCAACATGCGCCGGGTGCACGAACTCTCCGCCATGCGCGGCAAGCTCGCCAGCGCGCGCAATGTCGAGGGCAGCGTCAGGATCAGCGGCAATGAAAGCGAGGCCTCCGGCAAGCTCGTCGCCAAGCTGGAGCACGTCTTCAAGAGCTATGACGGCCGCCCGATCGTGCGCGACTTTTCCACCATCATCCATCGCGGCGACCGCGTCGGCATTGTCGGGCCGAACGGCGCCGGCAAGACGACGCTGATCGGCCTGATCACCGGTGCGGTGAAGCAGGACGGCGGCGACATCCGCCTCGGCATCGGGCTGGAGCCGCTGCTGATCGACCAGAAGCGCGAGGCGCTGAAGCCCGAATGGACGCTGCGCGAGGCGCTGACCGGCGGGCGCGGCGACACGGTGCAGGTCGGCTCGGAAAACAAGCACGTGATGAGCTACATGAAGGATTTCCTGTTCTCGCCCGAACAGGCCGGAACGCCGGTCTCGGTGCTGTCGGGCGGCGAGCGCGGGCGCCTGCTGCTGGCGCGGGGCCTGGCCAAGCCATCGAACTTGCTGGTGCTGGACGAACCGACCAACGATCTCGATCTGGAAACGCTGGACCTGCTGCAGGAATTCATCGCCGACTATGCCGGGACGGTGATCCTCGTCAGCCACGACCGTGACTTCATCGACCGCACTTGCACCAGCGTCATCGCTTCCGATGGCGACGGCGTGTGGCGCGAATATGCGGGCGGCTATTCAGACATGGTGGCGCAAAAGGGCTCCGGCGTCGCCGCGCGCAAGGCCGCGGAGACGCAGGCGCGCGAGAAATCGACGGCCACCGCCAACCGCACGCAAGCTGCGCCCAAGTCGCAGAAGCTGTCGTTCAAGCAAAAATACGCGCTGGAGACCCTGCCCGGCGAAATCGTCAAGCTGGAGGCGGATATCGCCAGGCTGCGGCGGATCCTCGAGGATCCGAACCTCTATTCCCGCGACCGCAAGAAGTTCGACGCCGCCACCGCCGCGCTTGCCGAACGCGAGACCCTGCTCGCCCAGAAGGAAGAAGCCTGGCTGGAGCTCGAGATCCTGCGCGAGAACGCAGGCTAGCTCGTGAACAGCAGGGCGCTGCCGGCGATCACCAGGGCCGCGCCGAGCCATGCCGCCGGAGCCGGAGCCTCGCCCGTCTTGATCCACAGCAGCGGCAGGATCAGCGCCGGCGTGGTCGCCGACAGTGTCGAGACGATGCCCACCTGACCGCCGCGCAGGGCGAACAGCACCAGCGTCATGCCCACAGCCATGGCGAGGAAGCCCGAGAACGCAGTTACCCCGGCAATGCGCCAGGTCAGTTCTCCTTGCGCCCGCAAATGCCCGCCGGGCACCAGCATGGCCAGATAAAAACACACGACCGACGTTGCCACCCGCACCAGCGAACCCGCGGCCGGGTCTATCCCCGTCGCCATGATCGGGCGTGCGATCAGCGATCCGCCGGCCTGCGCCAATGCCGCGATCAGCCCAAGCCCGATGCCGATCCACAACGGGCCTTTGACTTCCTCCCATTTGTGCAATTGCGACTTGCGCTTGCCGAACAGGATCGCCAGCAGCACGCCGCCGAAGGCCAGCGCAATGCCGGCCATCTCGCGCAGTTCCAGCCGCTCGCCCAAAAGCAGCCAGCCCAACACCACGGCAAGGGGCGCATTCAATGAGAACAGGATCGACGTGCGGCGCGGACCCATCCGGTTCATCGTCGCGAACAGCACCGAGTCACCGACGAATATGCCTATGATGCCCGAGGCGATGAGCGGCAGCATGACCTCGCCGCCGATCGTGCGCCAGCCGCCCGTATAGCCCACCCACAGCGCCAGCATCGCAAGCACCATGGTCATGCGGATGCGCGTGAAGGCGAGCGCGCCAAGGTGCTGCGCCGGGCCTGCCGTGATGACGCCGGTAAACGCCCAGCAGAATGCCGCCGCCAGTGCCGCGATTTCGAAGACGCTCATCTACAAGCCCTTGGGAACGTAGACCCAGACCAGCCAGGCAGCGACGACGAGCAGCAATGCAAGCGCATAGAATGCGCCCGAGAACCCGAAAACGAGAAACGCAAAGAAGTAGATGAATGGCGGCAGCAGCTCGGAGCTATCGAGATAAGTGCGGTAGACCGTCGTCATCTGCGGCCGCTCATGCGCCCGCACCGCCCGCATGAAGGGGATCGGCCCCAACCCGTCGAGGATGGAGATGAAGAATGCCGCCGTCACGATCATCAACCCGGCGACGAAGGCATGCGGCACGCCCGCGAGCCCGCACAGCAGCACGAACAGCGACCCGCCGGCCAGCGCGATCGTGATCATGCGGCGCACCGTGTAGAGCCGCGCCCATCGCGTGACGAGCAGGTTGTTGAACAGCATGGCGTTGCCCGCGGCTATCGCGATGCCCGCGCTGTAGGGGCCCAGCCCGCCCTCCACCATCAGGATCGGCACGTAGATGAAGAACGTCACCCAGAATGCCGAGCGCGAAAACGCGATGAACCAGGCGAGCCGCAGGCGCGGCTGCGCCACGAATCGGCGGATGTTCACCAGCGGGTTGACCGGCTGCGACACGCCCGGCCGGATAGGTCCGCGCTCGTTCATGCGAAGGTACCAGAATGCCGCGATCAGCGCCGCGGCGCCAAGCACAGGCACGATGGCGGAAGCCCACACGCCGTAGTGCTCGTAGAAGAACACGCCCAGCAGCGGCGCAATGATCCACGCGCCGGTCGAGACCGCGTAGCGCAGCGGCTCGGAATGAACCAGCTGGTTCTTGTGGATGTAGTCCATGATGTAGAGATTGAGCGTGATGTTCAGCGTCGCAGCACCAAACGTGCGGATGAACATCGCGCCGAGCTGTCCCGTCACCGTGTCGGTCGCCAGCAACAGGCCCGACAAGGCGATCATCACGGCGCCAATCGTATAGCTCCAGCGGCGAGAAAAGATGCGGATGATGAGCGGAATGGTGAAGGAGAAAGCGAGCGCCGTGCAGGCAACGCTCGTATAGGCAAGGCTCACGGTTCCCTTGTCGCCGAACAGCTCATAGGCATGCAGCGGCATCACCGTCGCGAGCGAGGCGCGGGCCATCGATTCGATGAAGAACAGCGTCGCGAAAGCCCAGGGCGCATGGCCTGGCTCAACCGAAAGCAGCACGGGATGTCGTACGTGGTAAGCCAAGATTTGCCGCCGGAGGGTGAGAAAGGGGCGAAGCAGGCATTGAAAACCGCCCTTCGCCCCGCCGTTATGCCCGAAAGCGCCGCTTTGCAACACGAAACTGCGCAATATCGAGGCAGTTGCGCCGCGGGCCAACTGATTATCCGGCTGTGCGCCTAGCCCACCTCTTCGAGCCGGTCGGGGAGGAACCCGCCGGACTGCCGCGCCCACAAGGCGGCGTAGAGCCCTCCCTTGCGGATCAGCGCCGCGTGCGTGCCTTCCTCGACAATGCCGCCTTCGTCCATCACCACCAGGCGGTCCAGCGCGGCAATGGTGGAAAGCCGGTGCGCGATGGCGATCACCGTCTTGCCTTGCATCAGTTCCAGCAAGTTCTCCTGGATCGCGGCCTCGACCTCGGAGTCGAGCTGGCTCGTCGCCTCATCGAGAATGAGGATCGGCGCGTCCTTCAGGAACACCCGCGCAATGGCGATCCGCTGCCTTTGCCCGCCGGAGAGCTTTACGCCGCGCTCACCAACCCGCGCATCGTAGCCGCGCCGGCCCTTGCCATCGACCAGCCCGGTGATGAACTCGTGCGCCCGCGCCTTGCGCGCCGCAGCGATCACCTCCTCCATGCTCGCGCCCGGCCGGCCATAGGCGATGTTCTCGAACACCGAGCGGTGGAATAGCGAGCTATCCTGCTGCACCATCGAGAACTTCTCGCGAAGGCTGTCCTGCGTCACGTCGCGCACGTCCTGCCCGTCGAACAGGATGCGTCCCTTTTCAACATCGAAGAAGCGCAGCATCAGGTTGACCAGCGTCGACTTGCCCGCGCCCGACGGCCCGACCAGCCCCAGCTTTTCGCCCGGCTGAACGGTCAGCGACAGATCCTCGATCACGCCTTCGCCCTTGCCGTAGTGAAAGCCTATCCTGTCGGCCACGATCTCGCCGCGCTTGAACTGCAACGGCCTCGCGTCCGGCTTGTCTTGACAGACCGAGCGGCTGCGCTATTGTCTCCATGGCGTTCTGCGTCGTGCCGAGCGCGCGGAAGAAGCCGTTGAGATTGCCCATCAGCCGCCCCAGCAGCAGGTTCAGCCGCAAGGTCAGCGCCAGCGCGAAGGCGACCTCGCCCGGACGTGATCTGCCCCTTCAGCCAAAGATCGACGCTGAGAACGCCGATGGCCGCGATCACCAGGCCGCTGCTCGAGGAGAGGGCTATTCGCACGCCCGAAAGCGCTCGCGTGAACAGCTTCAACTGCTGCATGCATGGAGCGCATGGCCTCGTCGACGAAGCCCTCCTCCACCGACGTGCCGGCATTGAGCTTCACGGTCGCGATGTTGGCATAGCTGTCGACCAGCCGACCGGTCAGCACCGAAAGCGCCTCGGCTACGTGCTTTCCATGCAACCGGATTTGCGGAACATAGATGCGCGCGATCACGAAGAAGCTGGCGATCCACAGCACCACGACCGCGCCGAGGCGCAAGTCCAGCGCCGCCAGCAGCCCCAGCGTGGTGAAGGCGTAGACGGCGATGAACCAGATGATCTGCAGCGCCGAGATCATCATGTCGCCGGTGGCCTGCCCGGACTGCACCACCTTCTGGCTGATGCGGCCCGAAAGATCGTTCTGGAAGAAGCCGAGCGATTGCCGCACCACATGCTTGTGCGCCTGCCAGCGCATCAGCGTGAAGAAGCCGGGCACGATCACCTGCTCCTCGATCAAGGCCCCCCATGCAATGACGAGCCCGCGCCCCGCCGCAACGACGCCCAGCATCGTCAGCAACTGCCATCCGTGCTGCTCCATCAGGCCGGCCCAGCCGGCGCTGCGCAACCCTTGCGCATCGACCGACGCCATCACATCGACCAGCTTGCCGACGAAGGTGAACAGCGATGCTTCGACGATCGCATTGAGGAAGCCGTAAAGCAGCATGGACGCGAACGCCCAGCGCGCCTGTCCGACATAATGCCAGACGAACGCCGCAAGCCTGTTCGGCGGCTGATAGTCGGCGCGCGGCTTGAACGGGTCGATCCAGCCTTCGAAGAGCCGGTAGACCGGATCGAGCAGCCCCATCTACTCGGCCGCGCCCTTGAGCAGGCCGACCTGCTCCACCTCGGGAACATCGTCGGCGATGAAGCCGCCAGACTGGCGCGCCCACAGCTCGGAATAAAGCTTGCCGTTCGCCACCAGCTCGGAATGCGTGCCGGTCTCCACGATGCGGCCCTTGTCCATCACAACCAGCCGGTCGAGCTGCGCGATGGTCGAAAGCCGGTGCGCGATGGCGATGACCGTCTTGCCTTCCATCAGCTCGAAGAGGTTCTCCTGGATCGCGGCCTCGACTTCCGAATCGAGCGCCGAAGTCGCCTCGTCCAGCACCAGGATCGGCGCGTCCTTGAGGAACACGCGCGCGATCGCGATGCGCTGGCGCTGGCCGCCGGAGAGCTTGACGCCGCGCTCGCCGACATGGGCGTCGAGCCCCTTGCGGCCCTTCTGGTCCTCGAGGCGCCTGGATGAACTCCCAGGCCTTGGCGCGCTTGGCCGCCTCGATGATCTCCGCGTCGCTGGCCGTCGGCTTGCCATAGCCGATGTTGTCGCGGATCGAGCGGTGCAGCAGCGACGTGTCCTGCGTCACCACGCCGATCTGCGCCGCGCAGGCTGTCCTGCGTGATCGACGGCGATGTCCTGCCGTCGATGCGGATCGCGCCGCCTTCAAGGTCGTAGAAGCGCAGCAGCAGGTTGACCAGCGTCGTCTTGCCGGCGCCCGAACGGCCGACGAGGCCGATCTTCTCGCCCGGCTTGATCGTCAGCGACAGATCCTCGATGACGCCCGTTTCCTTGCCGTAGTGGAACTGATGCGGTCGAACTCGATGCCGCCCTTGGCGACGCGCAATCGGCTTCGCGCCGGCGTTGTCGGTGACGGCATGCGGCATCGTCATCATCGACATGCCGTCATGCACCATGCCGATGTTCTCGAACAGGCCCGACACCTCCCACATGATCCACTGCGACATGCCGTTGAGGCGCAGCGCCAGCGCGGTCGCGACGGCAATCGCGCCGACCGTCACGGCCGCGCCCAGCCACAGCCAGATCGCAGTCGCCGCCACGAGGAACACGACGAGGCAGTTGTTGAAGTAGATCAGAGCCATGGAACAGCGTCACCAGCCGCATCTGGCCATGCACCGTCACGAGGAAGTCGTTCATGCTCTCGCGGGCGTAGTCCGCCTCGCGACCCGCATGGCTGAACAGCTTGACCGTGTTGATGTTGGTGTAGCTGTCGACGACGCGGCCCGTCATCATCGAGCGCGCATCGGCCTGCTTCTCCGAGACCGCGCGCAGCCGCGGGACGAAGACGATGATCAGGCCGACATAGACGACCAGCCACAGGATGAGCGGCAGCATCAGCCGCCAGTCCGCGCCGCCGACGATGAACAGCGCCGAGACGAAATAGACCGCGACGAACACGAGGATGTCCATCAGCTTCATCACCGCTTCGCGGATCGCAAGCGAGGTCTGCATCACGCGCGTGGCGACGCGCCCGGCAAACTCGTTGGCGAAGAAGGCCATCGACTGGCGCAGCAGGTAGCGGTGCATCTGCCAGCGGGCGATCATCGGATAATTGCCGAGCAGCGTCTGGTGGATGATGGTCGAGTGCAGCAGCACCAGCGGCCGGCAGCACGATCAGCACGAACGCGCCCATTGCCGCGAGCCGCCAGCCTTCGTCCTGCAGGAAGGTCTCCCGGTTGGCCGACGACAGCCAGTCGACGATGTTGCCGAGGAAGCCGAAGATCGTGACTTCAGAAACCGCGATCAGCGCGGAAAGCACCGACATCGCCAGCAGCCAGGGCCATGCGTCCTTGGAATAGTGCCAGCAAAACGCGAAAAGCCCCTGCGGAGGACGCACGGGTTCGGCTGAGGGAAAGGGTTCTATGCGCTTTTCAAAATAGGCAAACATTGCGGCACTCCGGCATTCTCTTTATGGCGCTTTGCACCGCGCGGGCAATACGCCGGCAGCATTACAAAAGCGCAACACATGAACGAGCAGCGCCATGTCGCGAACGTCCCCTGAACTGGTCTTGTATCAGCCAGACATACCCGGAAATACCGGCACCTTGTTGCGGCTGGCGGCTTGTACCGGCACCGTGCTGCATATCATAGGTCCGGCTGGATTTCGCATGGACGACGCGGCGCTGCGGCGCGCGGGCATGGATTATCTGGAAATCGCGGCGACAAGGCGGCATTCGGGCTGGAATGCTTTCGAGGAGTGGCGCAAGTCTGAAGACCGCCGGCTGGTGCTGATGACGACAAAGGCCGCGATGCCCTATCACCATTTCGCCTTCGCGCGCGGCGATCTCATCGTGCTCGGGCGCGAATCGGCCGGCGTCCCGCCGGAAGTCCACGAGGCCGCAGATGCCCGCCTGCTCATCCCCATGGCGGGCGGCGCGCGCTCGCTCAACATGGCCCTGTCCGGCGGGATCGTGCTGGGCGAAGCCTTGCGCCAGACCGGCGGCTGGAACTCCTAGTCGTGAACGGCGATTGCCTTGCCGCCGCAAGCGGCGAGCAGCTTTGCCGGATCGACTGCAAAGATCGCGTTGGGGGTGCCGGCGGCTGCGAAAACCACCGCATATTGCAGCAGCGCCTTGTCAAACCAGGTCTCCAGCGGCTGTGAGTGACCGAGCGGCGGAATGCCGCCAATGGCAAAGCCGGTCTTGTCGCGCACGAAATCGGCATCCGGCCGCATGATCTTTTCGCCGATCTCGCGCGCCACGGCATTTTCCTTGACGCGGTTCGCCCCGCTCACCAGCAGCAATATGGGCTTGCCGCTCTCCTTGCCCTGGAAAACCAGCGACTTGACGATCTGCCCGACTTCGCAGCCGCAGGCAGCAGCTGCTTCCTCTGCGGTGCGCGTGCTGGCGTCCATGAGCCTGATCTCGATGTCGAGGCCCAGGTTTCCGGCGGCTTCCGCAACCACGAGGCAGGCTCTGGGCAAGGTGGCTTGGGTTGTCATTCGGCGATCCGTTTGAAGTTGGAAATTCAGCGCAGCTGCAATTTGGCGACGAGTTCCACGCCTGACCCCGGCCCGCGATAGCCGAATTCCTCCATGCCGATCGACCAGCCGTTTTCGCCCTGCTCGAACTGGAACATGTTGTAGCGGGCCGCCGGCTTGCGCATCGCGGCCAGCGGGGCCTGCGCCCCGGAGGGAACGCCTACCACCGGCACCGGACCGTTCGGGCCGCTGATGGTGTGGACCGTGTTGAGATGCGTGTGCCCGTGCAGCACCAATTCGGCGCCATGCTCGGCAATCACCTTGCGGAAAAGCGATTGCCCGTTGAGCCGCTTGTGCCTTCTGGTCGCGCCGCTTACCGGCGGATGGTGGATGAGCACCACGCGGCAGCGCCCCTGCGCGCCCTCCTGGCGCAGCAGCGCGGCCAGCCGCTTGCCTGCCCCGCCCTGAAGAAACCCGTCGCAAGGAACGGCATGGTCGCCCGTGCCGAATTGCAGCCGATCAGCGAAATCGGTCCGCGCCGGCGCAAGCGTCGGAAAATCATCCGAGCCGCAGACGAGGCGGCCGTCATCGCCCGCCACCCACGGCTGCCACTGCGTCAGCGCCTTGGCGAGCGCACCCGGCACATAGGCATCGTGATTGCCGCAAACCACCGTCACTTCCTGGGGCGGGCCCAGCAATGTCAGCCATTCGCGCGCATTCAAGATCTCGGTTTCCAGCCCGAGATTGATGAGATCGCCGGTGACTGCCGTATGGTCGGGGTCGCGCGCCGCAAGATCGGCAAGCAGCTTGGTCAGCACTTCCGGCTGGTGCGAATGCACGCGGTTGCGCCGCCAGTTGACATAGCCCGTTATCCGCTTTGACATGAGCTGTCGCCGGCGCAATACCGGTATGGGCGACAGATGAATGTCCGAGAGATGGGCCAGCCTGAACATGACAGCCGCGATTAATAGAGTATCGGACTTTGCACAAGGTCACGCTTGGTGAACCCGGGAGATTTCCGCATCACGGGCATGGCGCGATGGCTGCGCCACCGCGCTGGCCTTTACACCTCACCGCTTGTCGATCGGCGTGCGCGCCTTCGTCGAGGATGAAGCCGGTGCGATATTGCTCGTCAAGCACACCTATGTGCCCGGCTGGCATTTTCCAGGCGGCGGCGTCGATCCGGGCGAAACTGCCCAGCAGGCAGTGGACCGTGAACTGGGCGAGGAAGCCGGCCTGCGGCTGACCGGCGAGGCGGGGTTGCTCGGCGTGTTCCTCAACCGGAGCCTCGGCGCGCGCGACCACGTGCTGCTCTTCCGCTGCAACCAGTGGGAACGCATGCGCGATTTCCGCCCGAATTTCGAGATTTCCGACGCGCGCTTCTTCGCCCGCACGCAATTGCCGCCGGATGTGTCGCGCGGCACCAGCCGCCGCCTTGCCGAGATCGAAAGCGGCTCGCTCTCGCCCTACTGGTGATCGGCCGCAAGCCGCGCTCGATCATGCGGCCGGGTGAAGTCCAGCCGCGGGCCCAGCGGCACGATGCGCGTCGGATTGATCATGTCGTGGCTGGCGTAATAGTGGCCCTTGATGTGTTCCATGTCGACCGTCGCGGCGACACCCCGCACCTGGTACAATTCGCGCAAGTAGTTGGAGAGGTTAGGAAAATCCTCGATCCGCTGTCGGTTGCACTTGAAATGGCCATAGTAGACCGCGTCGAAGCGCACCAGTGTGGTGAACAGCCGCCAGTCCGCTTCCGTGATGCGTCCGCCTGCCAGGTACCGGTTTTCGGCCAGAATGCCCTCCAGCCAGTCCAGCGTGTCGAAAAGCTCGTGAAACGCTTCCTCATAGGCCGCTTGCGCCGTGGCGAAACCGCAGCGGTATACCCCGTTGTTGAGCGTGTTGTAGACGCGGGTGTTGATCGCATCGATGCGTTCGCGCAGCGGCGCCGGATAAAGATCGAGGCTTGCGTCGCCGAATGCATCGAAGGCGCTGTTCAGCATCCGGATGATTTCGGAGGATTTATTGTTGACGATGGCCCCGCGCTGCTTGTCCCAGAGCACCGGCACGGTGACGCGGCCCGTGTAATTGGGCTGCGCCGCCCGGTAGACCTGCCAAAGGAATTGCGCCCCGTTGACACTGTCGGGCACGACGCCCCTGCGGTCGTGAAAGGTCCAGCCATCCTTGCCCATGAACCAGTCCACAACCGAGACCGAGATGACATCCTCCAGCTTTTTCAGTGCCCGGAAGATCAGCGTGCGGTGCGCCCATGGGCAGGCGAGCGAGACGTAAAGGTGATATCGCCCCGGCTCGGCCTTGAAGCCGCCCTCGCCTGTCGGGCCGGCAGAGCCGTCGGCGGTTACCCAGTTGCGAAAGGCCGCGTCCTTGCGCACGAACTTGCCGCCGCTTTTCGACGTGTCGTACCATTGGTCACGCCATTCGCCTTCCACCAACAAGCCCATGAAACCGCGTCCATCCTCATGCATGCATCCGATGCGGTTTACCTAGGCGCTTTCGCGCGCGTTGTAACCCTTGCACCGGTGAACGATGCGTAGACTGCGGCAGTTCCCGCCTGCGATTTCATTGGACGCGCCGCCCCCCTTGTGTTAGTTGCGCCACCGTTTCGGCAGCTATAGCTCCCAACGCGATTGCGCCGGCCCACGAGAGACCAGAAGCGATGTCCAGCTTGCGACGACGAATGAGTGACCGCCCGGCGCGTGAAGCGCACGGCGCGCGCTCGTCCATCCGGCCGGAACGCTGATACCGCAGGCGCATTCCGGCCAGACCCAGGCCTCCTGTCTGCCGGATAACGCCCATGATCTCGTTTACCCTTCGGATTCGTCCCGAAACGCCTGACCTCGACTCGCAAATCGAAGCCCTTTCCGCCAAGGCGTTTGGTCCTGGACGGTTTGCGCGCGCCGCCTTTCGCCTGCGCGAGGGCGTCAGCCATGAGCCGGACCTGAGTTTCGTTGCGCTGATGCAGGACGCGATGGGTGAGGAAAGCCTTGCCGGCTCGATCCGCCTGACCCGCATTCTCATCGGCAAGGAGCCCGCCCTGGTGCTCGGACCGCTGATCGTTTCGCCCCAATACAAGAGCCTCGGCATCGGCCGCGAGTTGATGAACCGCGCCCTTTTTGCCGCACGCAACCGGGGCGAGCAGTTCGTCATCCTCGTCGGGGACGAGCCATATTATGGAAAATTCGGATTCAAGACAGTCCCGCACGGACAGATCACCTTGCCCGGTCCCGCCGATCCGGCGCGCACGCTTTATTGCGAATTGAAGGAGGGCGTGCTGCCGCTCTATCAGGGAAGAGCGAGCCGGCATTTGCAATAATGCAACGCACACACGAAAGTGTTGCAACTGCGTGCTGACGCCGTTGACAAAGGATTTGAAGGATTTAGAGCTTGTCGCGATGGTGCGGGGGCGCGTTGATATTTTCCGTGATTCCCGCTCAGGTTTTGCCCGTCCGGCACCCGCCGGACCTAATGCGCCGGATTGACACATGAAAAACACCTGCAAAATTGCCTTGGCTTTCGGTCTGTTTTTCACCACGGCGGTTCCGTCGGCCTTCTCGCAAGAGACCTCCCAGGCCGGTGCCACCACAACCGTGTTGAAGCCGAAGCCCCTCCCGACAGCCACCACAACCGCTCCCGCCGCAACATTGCCGCCCGCACCGGCCATGGCGTCCAGCATTGCGTCCACCCCGCCCACCGTGGCATCCGCACCGACCGCACCGGCCGCAGCAACACCCGCTGCGACGGCAGATATTCGTCTCCCCGCACCCAAGCTGGCGCTACCACAGACGCCGCCGCCAGTGCCCACGGCCACTGCGAATGTTGATCCCGCGCCCGTAGCTGCCAAGGCGACAGCCACCGCTGCGGCCCCCGCAAAGCCGGCCACCGGAACCGTCATGCTGACCGCGACCGTCGGAGCCAAGGCAGCGGACCCGGCAGCCGGGCCAGCCGAGCCCGTGGTCAAGCCGGTCAAGAAGGTTGCCGCTCCCAAGAAGCCGGCCAAGGAAGAAGTGAAGACCGCAAAGGCGGAACCGGAAAAGCCCAAGCCATTCTCTTTCTTCAAGAAGAAGCCCAGGGAAGAAGCCGTCGCCGTGGAAGTGAAGGCCGAGTCGGGGTCGGTAGTGGCGCGCACGCAGCCCAAGTTCTTCTTCGGCCTGTTCGACGCGCCCAAGCCGGAAGTCGAGCAGCTCTCCGAAGAGCAGGCCGAATACGACATGAAGCTCGCTTCGATCCCGGAGAAGAAGAAGTTCAAGGTCAAGGAAGAGTTCATTCCCGTGACGGTGCCGTTCAAGGGCTACAAGCCGGGCACGATCGTGATCGACACGCAGAAGAAGTACCTCTACTTCGTCGAATCGCCGGGCACCGCCGTGCGCTACGGCGTGGCAGTGGGCAAGGAAGGCCTGCTTTTCACGGGCAAGGCCACCGTCGGCGCCAAGCAGCCCTGGCCGCGCTGGATACCGACCAAGGACATGATCGGTCGCGACCCGAAGAAGTACGGCAAATACGCCGATGGCATGGATGGCGGGCCGGACAATCCGCTCGGCGCACGCGCCATCTATCTCTACCAGGGCAAGCAGGACACCTACCTGCGCATCCATGGCACCAACCAGCCGCAGTCGATCGGCACGGCGTCTTCAAACGGCTGCTTCCGCATGATCAACGAGCACGTGATCGATCTCTACAAGCGTGTTCAGATGGGCGCGGAAGTTGTGGTGCTTTAAGCGCCCTTCCCGACTGCAATGAAAGAAGGGCCGGTTTTCACCGGCCCTTTTTTATTGCCTCTGGCATGAAAGAGCTATCGCCCCTCGCGCGCCCACATGCCCGCAAGCGCCAGCATCAGCAAGCCCAGCCCAAGCAGGCCGGAGAACAGCGGGATGCGATCTATGCCCTTGAGCACGCTCGCCTGGGTATTCTCGAAGCCAATCCAGTTCGCACCGGCGGCAGTTGCGCCCTGGCGCACCGCAACGATGCGCGGGATTTGCGCTGCGGTTGCCCGGCGAACGGAACCACGGCCTTCTTCCAGCACCGGCTTCAAAAGGTCCGGCGTGCTGACGACTTCCGAAAACTCGCGCGGGTTGGGCGGGCCCACATGCACCAGCGTCGACAGATCGCCATTGACGATAGAGTAAAGTCCGAACTCGCCCACATCCACCTCGGCGGTGTAGAGCCCCGGCTCGCCTGCGGTGAGCTTCACATTGCCTTGCTCGCCGGTCGGAGACTTCACCAGCACGTCGCCGGGTTCCCCGCCAAGGGTTTGCCGCGTGATCAGCACCTTGCGCCCGTCCGAAACGGCCGAAAGCCGCTCCTCGTCCAGTTCGGGCTCCTTCATCAGCCAGTGCGCGGTGCGGCGCAGCAATTGCAGATGCGGGCCGCCACCCTCATAGCCGCGCGCCCACAGCCACGGGTGATCGGAAAGGAACAGCGCCACCCGGCCTTCGCCGACACGGTTGAGCACCAGCAGCGGAGCGCCATCCTTGCCCGACATGACCGTATTGCCGGTGATGCCGGCAGCGCCGACAGAGCGGAACCAGCTACCCCACTGCGGGTTGCCATTGCGCCAGCCATCCAGCGCCCGCGTGACGGGATGCTTGAGCCCTGTTTCGGCAATCATCGGCTTGAACGGGGCTTCCACCACCGTCCCGTCCGGCGTCGCCGGCATCACGTCGCCAAGCGGACCGGCAATGCTGTCGACATCGCCGATTTCCGGTCCGCTCGCGATCATCAGCGCACCGCCTTCGCGCACATAGCGCGCGATGTTGTCGTAATAGATCAGCGGCAGGATACCCCGGTGCCGGTAGCGGTCGAAGATGATCAGGTCGAACTCGTCGATCTTCTCGATGAACAATTCCCGCGTCGGAAAGGCGATCAGCGAGAGCTGGTTGATCGGCGTGCCGTCCTGCTTGTCCGGCGGGCGCAGGATTGTGAAATGCACCAGGTCGACTGACGGGTCGGACTTGAGGAGGTTGCGCCAGGTGCGCTCGCCCGGATGCGGCTCCCCCGAAACCAGCAACACGCGCAGGTTTTCGCGAATGCCGTTGAGCGTGGCGAAAGCGCGGTTGTTGACGTCGGTGATCTCCTGCGGATCGGCATCGACGCGAAACTCGATGATGTTCTTGCCGCCATGCGCCACGTCCGCGACGAAGCGCGCGGGGACACCCGGCTGCACCTCATCCGTTGCCACGGGTTCGCCGTCCAGCAGCACGGTCACGCGCAACGGCTCGGCACTCCCGCCGAAGCCGGTCTGGAGAACGCGGTAATCGATCTCGTAGCTCTCGCCGACGACGCCGTATCGCGGCGCCTGGTCGATCACCACGCGCCGGTCGCGCTCGTCTGCCCGCCCGGTGATCAGCGCATGGACGGGCGCGTTTATGCCCGCTTGCGCCAGCGATTGCGGAATGTCGTGCACCTGCCCGTCGGTGATCATGACAGCGCCAGCCACCCGGTCCGGCGGAACGTCCTGCAACGCAGCGGCCAGCGCGCGGAAAAGCGCCGTGGAAACATCGGTAGTGATCGAGATCTGGTCCTCGACCTTGACCTCGCGCACCTCGAAGGCATCGAGCCCGCCGAAGCGCTGCATCAGTTGCGCGCGAATGGCTTCCGACTGCTCGGTGCGGCCGTCGAGCTTCTGGCTGCCGCTGGCATCGGTAATGACGACGACAACGCTTTTCAGCGGCTCGCGCTCCTCGAACAGCGCCGCCGGGTTGAGCAGCGCCAGCACCACGAATACCCAGGCGATTGCCCGCACCCATGCGCCGCGCACGCCGCTCCAGAGTCCCCATGCCACCAGCAGTCCGGATGCCACGGCAAGCGCCACGATCAGCCAGAGCGGCAATTGCGGCGCAAAGGCCAGGTTGAAGTTCCAGTTGCTCATTGGCCAAGCCGCTCCAGAAGCGCGGGGATGTGTACCTGGTCGGCCTTGTAGTTGCCGGTCATGGAATACATCACGATGTTCACCCCGGCGCGGAAGGCCATCTCGCGCTGCATCGGATCGGCCAAGTCGGTCGGGAACATCGGCTGGCCGCCCGCGTCGACTGCCCATGCGGCAGCAAGGTCGTTCGAGGTGATGATGATCGTCGAGACACCGTCACCGGCGCGTGCCGGCCGGTCGCCCTCCTCGTCATTGCGCCGCGCCAATTGCTCCACCCACAATTCGCCGCCCGAAAATCGGCCGGGAAATTCCGTCAGCAGGTAAAAGGCCTTGGTGAGGACGTGGTCGCCCGGCACCGGCTCCAGCGGCGGAATGTCGAGGTTGGAAAGCATCAGTTGCAGCCGCTGCGCTTCCGGCGAATTCGCGGTGCCGCCCAATATGCCGCCGCCCTGGTCGCGCGTGTCGAAAAGGATCGTTCCGCCCTGCTTCATGAAGCTGTCGACCCTCGCCATCGCGGCATTGTCGGGCAGGGGCGCGTTCATGCTGATCGGCCAGTAGATGATGGGATAGAAGGCAAGTTCGTCCGTGGCTATATCGATGCCCACCGGCTCGCCGGGCTCCAGCGCCGTGCGGTTGGCGACGAACTGCGTCAGTCCCGCAAGGCCGGCCCGGCTGATCGCATCGACATCGCTGTCGCCGGTCACGACATAGGCAAGGCGGGTCGTCAGTGCGGCGGCAAAGTCGGGCTCGCCCGTTTGGGCATGCACCGGGTTCGGCACTGCAATGGCCAGTGCGACAATCATGATCGCACCAGCCGCGCGGGCAGCCTTGTGGCCGAAATTGCCGCGCCGCAGCGTACCGGCAATCCAGAGCACGGCCAGGCAGTCGAGGAACAGCAGCAGCGCAGCAGCGGCGACCAGCCAGGGTTTCAGATCGACGGCAGCATCGTGTGCATAGCTCGCGAGCTGGACTCCGGGGCCGAAAATGGATGTGTCGAGAGCGGCCAGCTTCTCCCTGCCGTCGAACAGGTTGAGCGACACGAAACCGTCCTCCGTGCCGTAAAAGCCCGGCGGGTTGTCGGCGGTCACCCTGGGCACCTCGTTCTGGCGCAGCACGACGGGTTTGACGGCCACGTCGGGCGGCGTCAATTCGCCCTTGCCGTTGAGCACGTTCAGCGGTGGCAGGCGCACGTCTTCGCTGCCTGCTGTACGAATTCCGGTGGAGCTTGACTGATTTACCACCCGCCGAAGCATTTCGACGAAAGTGCCGGAGATCGGCAGGTTGGACCAGGTCGCGTCCGAACTTACGTGGAAAAGCACGATCCAGCCGGCATCCATCTTCTCCGCGGTCACCAGCGGCGTGCCGTCCTCCAGCGCCGCCCAGGTCTTTCGCTCGAGATCGAAGTCCTGCAGCGCCAGCACCTGTCTTTGCACCGTCACCTCATTCGGCGCATCCAGGCCGAAGAAGGGCGAGCCCTCCTCGAATGGCGCCACCAGCTTGGGCGTATCCCACGACAGCGCCCCGCCGAGGTTTCGGTCGCCCTCGCGCAGCCGTACCGGCAGCAGCGCCGAATTGCCTGCCGCGGCAAGCCGCGGTCCGGCGAAGCGGATCAGCATGCCGCCCTTCTTCACCCAGTCGCCGAGCGTCCTTTCCGTTTCCTCGGAAATGTTGCCGACATCGGCCAGCACCATGACAGATACGCCCTGCCCGATCAGTTCCGGAACGGCAGTCGTCACATTCGCGCTCGACGCCTCGCGGATATCGCCAAACGGCGAAAGCGCCTTGCGTATGTAATAGAGCGGCGCGAGCAGCGGCTGCGCCGTGTCGGCGGCCTCGCCCGAGACAATGCCAACCAGCCTGCGCCGATAGCGGTCGTCCAGCAATTGCACCGCCCCGGCGCTTTTCACCTCATTGACCGCAAGCCGCACGATCTGGTTGCGCAGTTCCACTGGCTCGTCGAGCCTGAATTGCGCGCTGTCGGCGCCCGGCTCGAAGGCGACGCTTCGCCGTGCCAGTGGCAGTCCCTTGAGGTCATAGGCCTCGACCGTCACCAGCATGGGCTCGCTGCTTGCCGTGCGCAGCACAGTGCCGCTCATCGCGTCGGGATCGTTCCGCACCACATCGAGTGCCACGATGTCTTGCGTTCGCGGTGCGATGACGCTGCGCTGGCCAGCCGCCGCCGACATGGATTGCGCAAGCGCCTCGGTGCCTTCGCGCGACAGCCCGTCGGAGAGGAAGAACAGCGATCCGGGCCGCGCATCGCCGATCACCCGTGAAAGCGCCCCTGCCGCCGTGGCGTGGTCGGGTTTCAGCGGTCGTGGCTCCATGCTCGTCAGCCGGGCGCGCGCCGCAATCGCGTCCACAGGCTCCATCGCCGCCGCATCGCCGCCCGCCGTATCCACGAAAATCACGGTTCGGTTGGCAGCTTCCGCCTCCGCGACGAGCGCCAGCGCCGCTTCGCGCCGGCCCTCCCAGTCGGGCGCGGCGGCCCAGCCATTGTCGATCACGATGGCCACCGGCCCCTCGCCGGTGAGCCGTGCCTCCAGAGGGTTGAGCACCGGACCTGCCATGGCGAAGATCACCAGCGCGGCCATCAGCAGGCGCAGCAGCGTCAGCCACCACGGGCTCTTCGCCGGGGTTTCCTCCTTGCGCACCAGCCGCGCAAGGATTGCGAGCGGGGGAAACAACTCGGTCTGCGGACGCGGCGGGGTAAGCCGCAGCAGCCACCAGATCACTGGCAGCATGACAAGCGCCGTCAGGATCATCGGCGTCGCGAAGGCGAGCGGCAGGCCCAGCATCAGCGCGCTCCCCTGCCTTGAGTCATGTGCACGTGCAATGATGCGAGCGCCTGCGATGCGAGCGTATCCGTGTGATGCAAGGTGTGGCTCCAACCGAGCGAACGCGCCAGCGCGCGGATATCGCCGACATGGCGCGAAAACAGCTCATTGTAGCCGGTCTTGAGCGATTGGGCGTTGCCGGCGGTGAGCTTCTCGCCGGTTTCCGGATCGGTGAACTCGATCCTGCCCGCATAGGGAAATGTCTCCTCCACCGGATCGACGATCTGCACCAGATGGCCGCGCGCGCCACGATTGGCCATGTTGCGCAGCTTCCTGGCCATTTCATCGAGCGGCTGCAGGAAGTCGGAAACCAGCACGACATCGCTGTGGTTTCGCACCTCCTCGCCGACGGGAAATTGCGTTTGCGGCGGCGCGGCGACTAGCGCCTCGCCCAACCTCTCCGCCGCATGACGGCTGACGATCGGACGCGAAACGCCGAGCCAGCCGAGCCGCTCGCCGCTGCGCGCCAGAAGCTCGGCCAGCGCAAAGGCGATGACCAGCGAACGCGACTGCTTGGAGACCCGTGCTCCGTTGGAACGAAACAGCATGGACGGCGATTCATCGACCCACAGCCAGACCATGTGCGCGGCCTGCCATTCGCGGTCGCGCACATAGACATGGTCATCGCGGGCCGAGCGCCGCCAGTCGATCGCGGCCATGTTCTCGCCCGCCACATAAGGGCGGAACTGCCAGAAATCCTCGCCGATGCCGCGCTTGCGGCGGCCATGCCAGCCGGCGAAGACATTGCCCGCCACCTTCTTGGCCTCGACCAGCAGGTCCGGGATGAGCGACGCCCGCGCACGGGCGCGCGCCATCGTCTCGCGGCTGGTTTCGCGCGGTGCGGCGCTTCCGATCGCGGGGCTCAATGGCAAAGCTCCCGGTTGCTTGCTGGCATCAGCCGATCCGCTTCTTGCGCTCGGCAATCACGTCGCGCACGGTGACCCGGTTCTCGGCTGCGCGCGCTGCAAAGGAAAGCTGCATGCGGTGCTGCAACACCGGTTCGGCCAGCGCCAGCACGTCGTCGACCGAAGGCGCGAGGCGGCCTTGCAGCATGGCGCGCGCGCGCACCGTCAGCATCAGCGCCTGGCTGGCGCGCGGTCCCGGACCCCAGTCGATATAGGCGTCGTATTCGTCCTTGACGCCGCCCGGACGGGCCGAGCGCACCAGTTCCAGTATGGCTTCGACGACGCTCGCCCCCGCAGGGATGCGGCGCACCAGCGCCTGCAGTTCCTGCACCATCTTGGCCGTGAGCACCTCGCTGGCCTTCGATTCGGAAACACCGGTGGTTTCGAACAGGATCTGCCGTTCGGCCTGCAGGCTGGGATAGAGAACGTCGATCTGCATCAGGAAGCGGTCGAGCTGCGCCTCGGGCAGCGGATAGGTGCCTTCCTGCTCCAGCGGGTTCTGCGTTGCCAGCACGTGGAATGGAGCGGGCAGATCGTAGCGTTGGCCCGGCGATGGTGACGTGATATTCCTGCATGGATTGCAGCAAGGCGGCCTGCGTGCGGGGGCTGGCGCGGTTGATTTCGTCGGCCATCAGCAATTGCGTGAAGATCGGCCCCTTGACGAAATGGAAGGACCTCGTGCCGTCAGGCTCCGTGCGCAGGATTTCGGTGCCGAGGATATCGGAGGGCATCAGGTCGGGTGTGAACTGGATGCGCTGTTCGGCAAGGCCGAGAACGGTGCCGAGCGTTTCCACCAGCTTGGTCTTGGCAAGGCCGGGCAGACCGACCAGCAGGCCGTGGCCTCCCGACAGGATGGTGATGAGCGTGCGCTCCACCACTTCCTCCTGCCCGAAGATCACCTTCGCTATCGTTTCGCGCACCCGCGCGATGTCTCCCACGGCCTTCTCGGCGGCGGCGATGATCGCCTTCTCTTCTGGCGGGGAAAGCGTGCGGTCGATCGCGCTCATGCAGTGCTCCGAAATTGACGGGCGGGGGATGCCGCCTGTTGTAAAGCTGCTTCAGCAATTAGGACCCAAAACGGAGCCAATTGTGGCGGCGGCCAATCCGTAACATGGTAGGCGGACGCCGCCCAATTACAAGTTGTTCAACTTGCCATTCGCCTTTCGAGGCGTATGTTCCCGTGCATGAACGAGAAGCTTGCATCCCCATCCGTCGAAAGTGGCAGTGCGGCGGGCCTTGCCGCCTTGATCGAGCGTGCCGGCGCGACCGGCAAGGGCTTGCCGCCGGTCGACAAGTGGAATCCGCCCTTTTGCGGCGACATCGACATGGAAATCCGCCGCGACGGCACGTGGTTCTACATGGGCACGCCCATCGGCCGCATGCCGCTGGTGAAGCTGTTCGCCAGCGTCTTGCGCAAGGACGAGGACGGCAAGACCTACCTCGTCACGCCCGTGGAAAAGGTCGGCATCAAGGTCGAGGATGCGCATTTCCTTGCCGTCGAAATGGACGCGCGCATGGAGAATGGCGATCAGGTGCTCACCTTCCGCACCCAGACCGGCGATCTGGTCGAGGCGGGACCGGACCATCCGCTGCGCTTCGTGACAGCGCCCGGCAATGACGGCGTCAAGCCATACCTGCATGTGCGCGGGCGGCTGGAGGCGTTGTTGGCCCGTCCAGTCATGTATGAGCTCGTCGGCCTTGGCGAGGAAATGGAAATCGGCGGCAGACTGATGTATGCGGTGAAGAGCAAAGGAGAGGTTTTCCCGATCATGCCGGCCGACGAATTGTCGCGCCGCGTGTCGCAGGGCTGACCGCCACATCGAATGCCTTCGTCGATCATGAAAGCCAGACACAGTCCCGACCTTGCCGCCCTGTCGGCCGACGATCTGCGCGCGCTGGCGCGAGAGCGGCTTGCAGGCGACGCTTCCGGGCCACAAGGCGACCACACTCACAGTCCCGGCTACGACGAATGGGTGCTGTCGCGCGCCGTCAAGCCAGCCGCCGTGCTCATCCCGTTTGCGCAGCGCGACAACGGGATGACGATCATCCTGACGAAACGCCACGACAATCTGCGCTCGCATTCGGGCCAGGTGGCTTTTCCCGGCGGGAAGATCGATCCGGACGACGCAAGCCCGGAAGCGGCGGCGCTGCGCGAGGCAAACGAGGAAATCGCCCTCGATCCGGCAATGGCGGAAATCATCGGCCGGCTTCCCGATTATCATTCCGGCTCGGGCTATCGCATCGCGCCGGTGCTGGCGCTCGTCAGCCCGCAAGCCGTGCTTGTCGCCAATCCGCAGGAAGTCGATTACGTCTTCGAAGTGCCGCTTGCGTTCCTCATGGACCCCGCCAACCACAAGCGCGGGAGCCGCATGTTCCAGGGCGCGGAACGGCATTATCTCGAAATGCCTTACGGGGACCACTACATCTGGGGCGTGACGGCGGGCATACTGCACCTGCTGCACGACAGGCTGTTCGCTTGAAGGCGCCGGAGAGACTGACCCCCGAACAAGGCAAGTTCCTTGAGGACGCCTCGCTGAAGGCGATCATGAACGCCGTGGAAAACGCCGGAGGTCAAATCCGCGTCAATGGCGGCACCATCCGCAACGCGCTGCTGGGCGAGCCCACCACCGATGTCGACCTCTCCACGACGCTCGAACCCGCGCACGTGATGGAAGTGCTGCTGCGCGCCGGCATAAAGGTCGTGCCGACAGGCATCGACCATGGCACCGTGACCGCCGTCGCGGGTTCGCGCGGTTTCGAGATCACCACCCTTCGCGAAGATGTCGAGACAGACGGCCGCCATGCTGTGGTGCGCTTCGGCACCGACTGGGCCGCCGACGCCATGCGCCGCGACTTCACGCTCAATGCGCTTTATTGTGACCGCACCGGCCGCCTCTACGATCCGCTCGACGGTTATGGCGACCTCGTTGCACGCCGCATCCGCTTCATCGGCGATGCAGATCGCCGCATCGAGGAGGACCGGCTGCGCATCCTGCGCTTCTTCCGCTTCTTCGCCTGGTATGGCCATGGCCGCCCCGATGCGGAGAGCCTGCGGGCCTGCGTGCGCGCCCGCAATGGCCTGACCTCGCTTTCCGCCGAGCGTGTCTGGCATGAACTGAAGCGCCTGCTTGCCGCGCCAGCTCCGGTTCGGGCCATTCTGTGGATCAGGACCGCCGGCGTGCTGGACGTGGTGCTTCCCGAAAGCAGCAAATGGGGAACCGACCTCATTCCGCGCCTCGTCGCGGTGGAAAGACAGCTCGGCTGGAAGCCCGACCATTTGCTGCGGCTGATGGCGATAATTCCCCCGCGCGAGGATGTGGTGAAGACGCTCGCTGAACGGCTGAAGCTGTCGAATGCGGAAGGCTCGCGCCTCTCCGCCTGGGCCAAAGCCGCACTGCCCGCTGCCGCGACCAGCACCGATGAACTGGAAAAGCTGCTCTATCGCGGCCACCCCTCGGCCATTCTCGACCGGCTGAAGCTGGAGCGTGCGCGCCTGGAAGATGCGCCTGGCGAAAAGGACGCCTCCGCGCGCCAGCAGGTGGAGGCGTTGCTTGCCCATGCAGCCAGATGGCGCAAGCCGGATTTCCCGATCAAGGGCCAGGATCTGATCGCGGCCGACATGACGCCGGGTCCGCAAATGGGCAAGCTGCTCGCATCGCTCGAAAGCCGATGGATCGACAGCGGCTTTGCGCTCACACGCGAGCAGTTGTTGCAAATGGCACGCGAGAGCTGACGCAGTCAGGCCGCGTCCTGTTCCGGCTTGATGCGCTGCTTGATGTTTTCGACCATGTTCTCGCGGATCATGGTCTCGCCGTGCACGACGCGCATATGCTCGACAGCGCTCTTGACGATCTCGGCTTCATCATTATCTGCCGTGCGCCATTCACAACCTGGAACAAGGGTTCCGCACTGGAATTCCTTCATTTCGTTTCTCCATGTTGGCGTTGCACCCGCATGGAAAAAATAGCGCACAAATGCGGCAGGGGAATGGGCTCAGGGCCAGCGCACCAGCGGCGGCATCGACGACAGGATCGAATCGACATTTCCGCCCGTCTTCAGGCCGAACACCGTGCCGCGGTCATACAGCAGGTTGAACTCGACATAACGCCCGCGCTGGATCAGCTGCGCGTCGCGTTCCGCCTCGGTCCACTCAAGGTTCATGTTGCGGCGAACGATAACCGGATAGACCACGTTGAACGCGCGCCCGACATCCTGCGTGAAGGCAAGGTCCGCGTTCCAGCCACCCTTGTCATCGTCCGAATGCAGGTAGTCATAGAAGATGCCGCCAATGCCGCGCATTTCGTTGCGGTGCTTGAGGAAGAAATACTCGTCGCACCATTGCTTGAAATCGGGATAGGAGGCGACCGCGCCATGCCGGTCGCAGACGAACTTCATCGCCTTGTGAAACGCGAGTGTGTCGGGGTGCTCCTGGGTGCGCCGCTCCGCCAGCATCGGCGTCAGGTCCGCGCCGCCACCGAACCAGTTGCCGGTGGTGACGACCATGCGCGTGTTGAGATGCACGGTCGGCACGTGCGGGTTCCACGGATGGGCGATCAGCGAGATGCCGGAAGCCCAGAACCGCGGATCATCCTTGGCGCCGGGGATTTGCCCGCGGAACTCCTCGCTGAATTCGCCGAACACCGTCGAGGTGTGCACGCCGACTTTCTCGAACACGCGACCATGCATCAACGACATCACGCCGCCGCCGCCCTCGCCCTCGCGATGCCACTCGTTGCGCTCGAAACGGCCTGCCTCCAGGTCGCTGCCCGGCCCGGTCAGCTCCTGCTCCAGTTCCTCGAATTTCGCGCAGATCTGGTCGCGCAAGGTCTCGAACCAGGTACGGGCGGCGAGTTTTTTTTCCTCGATATCCGCCGGCAGCCCCTGCGGCACATTGGGACGAAAACCGGTCATGCTGGTACTGAAATCCCCGTCTCGGCGATACGACGCCATGTCACTGCTTCGCCGCCGCACGACAGGAAGCTTACCCGGCTGCATTATCAGTGCGATTGCGTAAAATGCAAGCAACCACTCCAACTTGTCCGCATTCTACTTGACGTCCAGCGCATGCGGGGCGCAGCATTGTCGCCATTGGCCAGGATCTGGAGCGATGTCCGGCAGCGAACGAAAAAAGCAGGCGGGCCTGGAACCCGCGCCTCGCGGCAAGGCGGCAAGCGATGCCGCCCGCGTCGAGAAGATGCGCGAGGCGAATCGCGACTGGAACAACCGCGCTCCGCGGCGCGAGGGCGTGCCGCCCGCCACCACCTGGAAACGCGAAAGCTGGATATTGCCGCGAGAGGAAGCCCGCAAGCAGGCGCGCGCCTTCCTGAAGAAATATCCGCGCGCCGCCTACTGGAGCGAGGTGGAAAGCTGGCGGGTGCTGGAAGGCGATCTAATCGAGTTCACGATGCGCCGCCTGCCCACCGCCGACTGATCGCCGGCGGCAGGCTCGCCGCTCACGCCTCGCCGCTCACGCCTCGATGGTAACAGGCGCTTGCATCAGGCGGTTGGCCGCCGAGACGATGGCTTCCAGCGATGCGGCGACGATGTTCGTGTTGATGCCGACGCCGAAGATCTTGCCGTCCGCCGCTCTCCACTTCCATGTAGCAGATCGCCGTTGCGTTCGAGCCGCGCTGCAGCGAATGCTCGGAATAATCGGCACCGACAGCGGCAGGCCGAGATAGCGCGACAGCGCATCGACGAAGCCGTCGATCGGCCCGGTGCCCCGACCCGTGATCGCGCGTTGCCACGCCGTTGTCGGTGATCTCGGCCTCGAGCATCGCGCAGGCCCTTCTGCTCGCGGATCGGAATAGGTCTGGTGATCGACGAACTGATGCGCGCATCGGGCTGGTCGACATAGGCGCTCGAGGAAGCCGGTCATGGATGCGCCTGCGACGGCAGCTCCTTGCCTTCCGCGTCGGTGATCTGCTGGATCTCCTCGCGGAACTCGACCTGCAGGTCGCGCGGCAGGTTGATGCCGTAGTCCTCCTGCAGGATATAGGCGATGCCGCCCTTGCCCGACTGCGAGTTGATGCGGATGATCGCCTCGTAGGTGCGGCCGACATCCTGCGGATCGATCGGCAGATAGGGCACTTCCCACAGCGGCTTGTTGGCCTTGCGGTAGCGCCTTCATGCCCTTGTTGATCGCGTCCTGGTGCGAGCCGGAAAACGCCGTGTAGACCAGTTCGCCGACATAGGGGTGGCGCTCGGGAATGCGCAGCTGGTTCGAATATTCGTAGACCGTCCTTGATGCGGTTGATGTCGGAGCAGTCGAGCTGCGGATCGACGCCCTGCGTGAACATGTTGAGCGCCAGCGTCACGATGTCGACATTGCCGGTGCGCTCGCCATTGCCGAACAGCGTGCCCTCGACGCGGTCGGCGCCCGCCATCAGGCCGAGCTCGGTGGCGGCGACGCCGGTGCCGCGGTCATTGTGCGGATGCAGCGAGATGATGAGGTTTTCGCGGTTGTCGAGATTGCGGCACATCCATTCGATCTGGTCGGCATAGATGTTGGGCGTCGACATCTCGACCGTCGCCGGCAGGTTGAGGATCAGCTTGTTGTCCGGCGTCGGCTGGATGATCTCGGTGACCGCATTGCAGATCTCCAGCGCCACTTCGAGTTCGGTGCCGGTGAAGCTCTCCGGCGAATATTCGAAGCGGTAGCCGCCGCCGGCCTTCGCCGCCATGTCGGTGATCATCTTGGCGGCATCGGTGGCGATCTGCTTGATGCCGGCGACGTCCTTGCCGAACACGACGCGGCGCTGCAATTCGCAGGTCGAATTGTAGAAATGCACGATCGGCTGGTGTGCGCCCTGCAGCGCCTCGAAGGTGCGCGTGATCAGCTCCGGCCGGCACTGCACCAGCACCTGCAGCGACACGTCGATCGGGCACGTTGCCCTGCTTCGACGCACCAGCGCGCGAAGTCGAAATCGGTCTGCGAGGCCGAGGGAAAGCCGATCTCGATTTCCTTGAAGCCCATGTCGAGCAGCAGGTTGAACATGCGCGCCTTGCGGTCGTGGCCCATCGGGTCGATCAGCGCCTGGTTGCCGTCGCGCAGGTCGACCGAGCACCAGACCGGCGGCTTGGTGATGACCTTGTCCGGCCAGGTGCGGTCCTTGATCGGCGACCTGCGGATAGGCGTGGTACTTGCGTGCAGCGTTCTGCATGGTCTTGGGAGCCGTGTCGGGCATGGGCTTCATCCGTTGTTTGCGGCGCGCATCACGCTTCTTGCGGCGGCGCCTTGAACCAGTGGAAATGATGAGGAGAGGGGGCAGGCCGTGAGGCGGCAATATCGACCGCCGGGCGCCCCGCTAGAAACGGGCCCGACGGCCGCCGGTAAGGCGAAGCAGCGCTATGGCGCGAAGTTTCCGGTTCGAATTCATGGCGCCGACAATACTGTCAGCCATTGCGCGCCGCAAGCCTGTCGCAAAGTAAATCACGCGGGCCGAACCCGCGTTCGCGCCTGCACCGCCAGTGTGCGCACGAAGGCTGCGATGAACAGCCCGGTCATGATGACGACGATGGTCGGCGCCGGCGCGCTGTCGATCAGGAAGCTGATGTAGATGCCTGCAAGGCTGCTCGCCACCGCAACGCTTGCCGCAACCATCAGCATCTGCGCGAAGCGCCGCGCCAGCAGATAGGCGATGGCGCCCGGTCCTACCAGCATCGCCACCGCAAGGATGATGCCCACCGCCTTCAGCGCACCGACCACCACCAGCGAAATCGCCGCCAGCATCCCGTAATGCATTAGCCGCGTCGGCAAGCCGATGGCGCGCGCGTGTTGCCCGTCGAAACTTGCCGCCAGCAGGTCGCGCCACTTCAATGCGAGAAAGGCCGTTACCGCCAGGGCGACGACCGCGGTCTCGGCAATGTCGCGCGCCGAGACGCCGAGCATGTCGCCGAAGAGGATGTGATCAAGGTGGAGGTTCGTCGGCACCGCCGCATAAAGCACGATGCCCAGTCCGAACATGCCGGAGAATACGACGCCCATCACCGTGTCTTCCTTGACGCGGCTGTTCTCCTTCAGGAAACCCGTCGCCAGCGCGCATACCATTCCGGCGACGAACGCCCCCAGCGCCAGCGGAAGGTTCAAAATATAGGCGATCACGATCCCCGGCAGCACGGCGTGGCTGACGGCATCGCCCATCAGCGACCAGCCTTTAAGCACCAGGAAGCACGACAGCAGCGCCATCGGCACTGCGATCAGCACGGTGATCGCGAACGCGTTCAGCATGAACGGGAACTGGAACGGCTCGGTGAGGAACGCCCAGATGCTCATGCCGCGCCCTCCCCGCTCAGCGCCTGCCGCGCCTTTGCCCGCGCGGCAAGCCAGCCGTGCTTGGGCGCAAGGATGAAGGCCGCGAGGAAGATCAGGGTTTGCAGCACCACGATGATGCCGCCGGTCGCCCCGTCGATGAAGAAGCTGGCATAGGCGCCGATGAAGCTCGTCACCACGCCAATGACGACCGAGATCAGGATTACCCGCGGAAACCGGTCCGACAGCAGATAGGCCGTCGCGCCCGGCGTCACCACCAGCGCCACCACGAGGAACGCGCCGACGGTCTGCATCGCCGCCACGGTCGAGGCCGCCAGAAGCGTGAAGAACAGCACGCGCATGTGGTCGGGGTTGATGCCGACCGAGCGTGCATGGTTCTCGTCGAAGAAGGCCACCATCAGGTCCTTCCACTTCAGCGACAGGATCACCAGCGAGACGCCGCCGATGATCGCAAGCTGCACGATGTCGCCGGGCGAGATCGCCAACACATTGCCGAGCACGATGGTCTGGACATTGATCGGGGTCGGCGACAGCGACACCATGAACAGGCCGAGCCCGAAGAACCCGGTGAAGATCAGCCCGATGATCGCGTCCTCGCGCAGCTTGGTGCGTTGGTTGATGAACAGCATCGCGCCAGCCGCAAGGCCGCCAGCAATGAACGCTCCGAGCGAAAACGGCAGCCCGATCATGTAGGCGCCCGCGACGCCCGGCACGATGGAATGGGAAAGCGCGTCGCCGATCAGCGACCAGCCCTTCAGCATCAGGTAGGCCGAGAGGAAGGCGCACACCGCTCCCGTCAGCGCGCTCACCCACATGGCGTTGACCATGTAGTCATAGCTGAATGGTTCGAGGAGCCAGGCGGTCATTGCCGTGCTCCTGTCACCTTGGAAAGACTGCCGAACTTCAACCGTGTGCCGGCCAGCACCCCCCCGTCGCTTTTGGTAGGGTTGAAGGTTACCCCCCTCCCGTCGCCTTTGGCGACACCCTCCCCCTCAAGGGGGGAGGGCTGGCGCCAGCCATGGCGGCTTTCGCCCAGCCTCCCGTGCCAACTTTGACGGACTTCGCCAGGCCTCGGACGGTCGCCAATGCCGAGCGTTGCATGACCAAGTCGCAGGGGTACGCAGCCCTCCCCCCTTGAGGGGGAGGGTGCCGCCACCGGCGGCGGGAGGGGGGTGGACCGGTCGGCGCTGAACAGGACGAGATTGGAACCGGGCACCTACTTCCCCTCCTTCTCTCCATAGATGACGAAGGGGCGCTCGTCGTCGCTGATGACGGTGACCTGCCGTTTGTCCTCGCTGTCGTCGTGCAGGTCCGCGCCGCCAAGCACGAAGTGCCGCAGCACGCCGCCGAAGGCCGCCTGCAGATTCGCCGCCGTGAAGACTTCGCTGGTCGGTCCCGAGGCCAGCACCCTGCGGTTGATCAGCACCGCCCGGTCGCAGAACTCCGGCACGCTGCCGAGATTGTGGGTGGAAACCAGCATCACGCGCCCCTCGTCGCGCAATTCGCGCAGCAACTGCGTGATCTGCTCCTCGGTGTTGACGTCGACGCCGGTGAAGGGCTCGTCCAGCAGGATCACCTGACCCTCCTGCGCAAGTGCGCGCGCCAGGAAAACCCGCTTGCGCTGCCCGCCGGAAAGTTCGCCGATCTGGCGTTTGCGATAGGCCTGCATGCCGACACGGTCGAGCGCCTCGTCGACCTTTTCCCGGTCGATCGGCCGCGTGCGCCGCAGCCAGTTCATGTGGCCGTAGCGCCCCATCAGCACCACGTCCTCCACCAGCACGGGGAAGTTCCAGTCCACCTCCTCGGCCTGCGGAACATAGGCGACAAGATTCTGCTTCAGCGCCTGTACGCCCGGCATGCCGAGGATCTTCACGCTGCCGCCAGCCAACGGCACGAAGCCCATGATCGCCTTGAAGAGCGTCGACTTGCCCGAGCCGTTGACGCCGACCAGCGCCGTGATCGTGCCCCGCGGGATCGAAAATCCGGCATGGGAAAGCGCCGTCATCCCGTTGCGATAGGTGACCGTGACATCGCTCACCTCCAGCCCGGAGGAGGCGGCGGCGGTCTTTGTCTCGGCAACGCGCTCCAGCATGGCGTTCACCGCACCGCCGTGCCGGTGAGACCGGCGACGATTGTCTGCGTCGTCACCTTCAAAAGGTCCACATAGGTCGGCACCGGCCCGTCCGCCTCGCTCAGTGAATCGACGTAGAGCACGCCGCCATAGGCAGTCCCCGTTTCACGCGCGACCTGCTTGGCGGAGGCAGCCGGCACCGTGCTTTCGGAGAAGATCGCCGGCACCTTGTGCTCGCGCACCTTGTCGATGACGCGGCGCACCTGCTGCGGCGTGCCCTGCTGGTCGGCATTGATCGGCCAGATGTACAACTCGTTGAGGCCAAGGTCGCGCGCCAGGTAGCTGAACGCCCCTTCCGATGTCGCCAGCCAACGCTGCTGCTCCGGCACGGCGGCAATTGCCTCGCGGATCGGCTCGGCAAGCGCCTTCAGTTGGTCGCTGTAGCGAGCGGCATTGGCGGCATAGATCGCGGCGTTTGCCGGATCGTGCTCGCTCAGCGCCTTGCGGATGTTCTCCACATAGATGAGCGCGTTGTCTATCGACATCCAGGCGTGCGGGTTCGGCTTGTCCTTGTAGGGTCCCTCGCCGATGCCGATCGGCACGACGCCGTCGCTGACAACCGCGGAGGGCACGTCGCTCAGATTGGCGAAGAACTTCTCGAACCAGACCTCGAGATTGAGCCCGTTCCAAAGGATCAGGTTCGCGCCCTGCGCCTTGACGATGTCGCGCGGCGTCGGCTGGTAATTGTGGATTTCCGCGCCCGGCTTGGTGATCGATTCCACCTGCGCCGCATCGCCTGCAACATTGCGCGCCATGTCGGCGATCACCGTGAAGGTGGTTATGACCTTCAGCTTTTCCGCCGCCGATGCAGCGGGAACGTGCGCCAAAATCAGGCTCGCAATCGCCACGACCGCGAGCACAAGCGATCTCATGAAGTTAGGTGATGAACCCGTCATGCAGCTACCTTGTCTGTGTTGCGACTAAGTTGCAACTGCAAAACTAGGCAAATGCGCGCGGCTGTCAAGCCAGATGCGAATGAGTCGCAGGTTGACGCAAAGCACAAACGGAAACGGGCACCCTATGGCGCCCGCTCCCATCCGGTTCGTTGACGCTCAAGCCACCCGCTCGCCCGCCTCGCGGCTGTTGCGGCGTTTGGCCAGATGCGCAACGACGTTCTCGATCATCCGCATGCCGGCTTCTGCCGCCGAGCGTCATGATCGATTCCGGGTGGAACTGCACCGCCGCGATCGGCTCGCTTGCGATGCTCGATCGCCATGATGATGCCGTCCTCGGTCTCGGCGGTGATGATGAAGTCGTCGGGCAGGCGCACCGGATCGGCAAAGATCGAGTGATAGCGGCCGACGGTCACTTCCTTGCGCAGGCCGGAGAAGATGACGCCGGGCTTCGAGACGCGGATGCGCGACGGCTTGCCATGCATCGGCACGCGCGAGCTGGCGCAGTTCGCCGCCATAGGCTTCGGCCAGCGCCTGCAGCCCGAGGCAGACGCCGAAGATCGGCAGGTCGCGCTGCGCGCGCCGTCTTGATCGTCGCCGCGCAGTCGAAATCCTTCGGCGTGCCCGGTCCGGGCGACAGCACGACGAGGTCGGGCTTCAGCCGGTCGAAGACTTCCGCCGGCGACCGGCGAGCGCACGGTCGATGACGCTCGCGCCCGTCTGGCGGAAATAGTTGGCCAGCGTGTGGACGAAGCTGTCCTCGTGGTCGACGAGCAGGATGTTGACCCCCTCGCCCACCCGCGCCGCCGCGCGTTCGGCGCCGGCCGCGTTGCCGACTTGCGGCGTCGCGGATCGCCGCGAGCATGGCCGAGGCCTTGAGTTCGGTTTCGGCTTCTTCCTCCTCCGGATCGCTGTCGTAGAGCAGCGTCGCGCCGGCGCGCACCTCGGCGATGCCGTCCTTGATGCGGATGGTGCGCAGCGTCAGGCCGGTGTTCATGTCGCCGTTGAAATGCACCATGCCGATCGCCCCGCCATACCAGGCGCGCGGGCTCTTCTCGTGCTGCCTCGATGAAGCGCATCGCCCACAGCTTCGGCGCGCCGGTCACGGTCACCGCCCAGGCATGCGAAAGGAAGCGCGTCGAATGCGTCCATGCCGTCGCGCAGCCGGCCCTCGATGTGGTCGACGGTGTGGATCAGCCGCGAATACATCTCGATCTGGCGGCGGCCGATGACGCGCACGCGAGCCCGGCTCGCACACGCGGCTCTTGTCGTTGCGGTCGACGTCCGAGCACATGGTCAGCTCGGACTCGTCCTTCTTCGAATTCAGCAGCTTCAGGATCTGCTCGGAGTCCTCGATGGCGTCGTCGCCGCGCTTGATCGTGCCGGAGATCGGGCAGGTCTCGATCCGCCGCCCGATTGACGCGCACGAACATTTCGGGCGACGCGCCGATCAGGTATTCGTTGTCGCCGAGATTGATGAAGAAGGAATAGGGCGACGGGATTGATCTCCTTCAGCCGCCGCGAAATCGCCGACGGCGCGGTGGTCGCAGCGCTCGTAGAACGTCTGGCCCGGCACCACTTCGAACAGGTCGCCGCGCTTGAACTTCTCCTTCGCCTTGCTCGACGAGCTCGGGCATATTCGCCCGGCTGGTGGTCGCCGCGCGGCGGGATGCGGTCCGGTACGGCTTGAACGGCTGGTCCGCCGTGCCGCGCGGCAGGCCCTCGCGTCGTCATGCCGCCGACCGGAATAGTCGTAGCGGTCGTGCCAGGCCTTCGCCTGATGGTGGTCGACGACCAGGATTTCGTCGGGCAGGTAGAGCACGAGGTCGCGCTGGCCCTCGGCGCGCTCCAGCTTCTAGCTCGATCGGGTCGAACTGGAAGGCGAGGTCGTAGCCGAACGCGCCGTAGAGCCCGAGATTGGCGTCCGCGTCGCTGAAGAACAGATCGACGATGGCGCGCAACACGGAGAAGACGGTCGGCGCGCGCGAGCGGTTCTCTTCGGCGAACACCTTGCCGGCCTTCGGCGCACCTTTATGTCGATGCGCGCCTGCGCCGCCGACATCGTGGCGATGTGCTCGTGATCCTTCAGATGCGCTGCGATGGCATCCAGCAGCACTTCGCCGCGGCCGTTATAGGCGATGATCGCGACATCGCGCGCCGTTCGCCGCGATGCCCAGCGGCGGATCGACGATGGCCGTGTCCCAGCGCGTGTAGCGGCCGGGATATTCGTAGTTGGACGAGAAGATCGCGCCGCGCCGTATGTCCACCCGGTCGAGCGTGCGCGCAATTGCCGTCGCATATTCGTCAGGCGTGCTTTGGCGCGAAACAAGTATCCCGCCCTTGGTAGTGTATTCGATCGCTTCCGACGTCATGGCCTTGTTCCCTTGCCTCGCCTGCACTCTTGCCACTTCGGGCGCCGGTCAACAAAAAAGCCGCCGGGCGTTCCCAGGCGGCTTGTCTTCCATACGCGCACGAATGGTCGCCAGGTCGCCTCAGCGTCCCTGCCACCACCAATTGCGTGCGCGGTTGTTGTTCATGGCGCAATTCTTAGACGCTGGGACCCAAAGGCGCAAGTGCCTGGCAGCGAAGTGATCCGGACCGCTGCAGGCAGGTCCGGACCTCCCTTTCAACCGGCACCGAAGCAAGCAAGTGCCGGAAAAATCCCGTGCCTCCGATCTAGGGGGTTGAAGCACGGGGTTCTGAAGACTGGACACACTGGCCGGCGGAAGGGTCAGGCGTGACCAGGGCATGCTTCGGCCAAGTCCAACCTGACCGGCACACGATGAGCCTTGACTTGCGTGGGAAGGCACAGCGAGTGTTCATTACATGGAGTAATCGATCCATGCCATCAAGTTATAAGTACGCGTTAAATAACGTATACCTAAAAACACTCATATGCACAAGTAGATACCCGCCGCCAAGGCAAATATACTTTCGCTTCGATTAATGCCCTCATGACGTTGCGGAAGTTTCAATTTGTTTTTGAGGAGGGGAGATCCGGGCCGGGCGGTTTGGCCAAGGATCTCCCCTTCCTCCAACCAGCCACAACAGGGACGCTGATGGCTGGTACACGTTGTGCCGCGTATGAGCAGGGGGGAACGGCACATCGTGTCTCGTGACGGCATCCATGCCGTGCTGTTCAAGTTGTATATAACCATAGGTTGTAATTGTAAATGATGCGTTAACGGCTCAAAAAAGCCTAAACCATTACGTTTTCAGACAAATTTATGGTTGGTGGCCCTTTGCCGGGTTGTGCGCGGCGAAGCCGGAAAAAGTTGCAATTGCCGGCAGACCGATTCGCTCAGGTCTCGAGCATGATGCCGCCCTGCGCATGGGCCTTGTTTTCAGGCTCGACATGAATGGTTACGCGCGCCCCTGCAATGTCCTGCCGCAGCGCAGCCTCGATCCGGTCGCACAGCGCGTGCGCCTGGTGAACCGTCATGTCGCCGGATACTACCAGATGAAATTCGATGAAGGTCGACTGCGCCGAGCGCCGCGAACGAATGTCGTGCGCCTGCAATGCCCCGGCGCCTGATTCGGCGATTGCCTTGGTGATGGCCTCTTGCGTTCCCTTGTCGGGCGCCATGTCCATCAGGCCGGCCACAGACATCTTGAGCGACTGGTATCCGGACCACAGGATGTTGAGCGCGACGAGGCCCGCCAGCAGCGGATCGAACCAGTAAAGCCCGGTGGCCTGCGCAAGGAACACGCCGGCCAGCACGCCCGCCGAGGAAACCACGTCGGCAAACAGGTGCCATCCGTCCGATTCAAGCGCCGCCGAGCGCAGGGCCCTGCCCCGGCTGATCAGCACGAAGCACCACGCACCGTTGAGAATTCCCGCAGTGATATTGGCGAGGTATGCGGCGGGCGGAGGCACCACCGGCGCGGCGGCATACCAGGCATCCACGGCCCGCTCGATGATCGACCAGGCCGCCGCGCCGATCAGCAAAGCCACCAGCAGCGCCACGAAATACTCGGCCTTCTCGTGGCCATAGGGATGGTTCTCGTCCGGTGGGCGCGCCGCATAGTTCACGCCCACCAGCGCCGCTACGGCGGTGATCACGTTGACGATGCTTTCCACCGCATCCGACAACAGTGCCACGCTGCCCGACAGGTAAGCCGCGACAGCCTTCAGCGCCAGCACGGCAATCGCCACGACGATGCTGATCGCCGCGATGCGCGCCGCGTTGGCTTGCAGGCCCAGTATCATGTGCATGCCCTTTCCGGTTGGGCCGCAGTTATTCGCCCATCATGGCCATTTCGCGCTTGATGGACCATTCGATAAGCATTCGCCAGACTTGCTCTGCAAGTTCGGGATCAAGCCCGCGGTCGAACGCCCGCGCTCGGACATTTGCGACGACTTCCTCCACCCTTGCGGGAATGCGGGCCGGCAGCCCCTCGGCCTGCTTCAACTGCGCGGCGCGATCGATGTGTTCCAGCCGCACCGCGAGCAGGCGTACGAGCTCTGCGTCGATCGCATCGATCTGCCTGCGCAGTTCCAGCATTGACGGCACTTGCGCCGCAGGTTTCATGGCTGCCCTCCAAGGTTGAGGACAGCCGTTACTGGAAACCTCGACCAGCCTCAAGGTGGCAAATCGTCAGAACAGCCCTTCGATCTGTCCGGCCTCGTTGAGGAAGATCTTCTCCGACGACGGCACCTTCGGCAGGCCCGGCATGGTCATGATCTCGCCGCAGATCGCCACGACGAAGCCGGCGCCGGCCGACAGCCGCACTTCGCGCACCGGCACGGCGTGGCCGGTCGGCGCGCCGCGCAGGTTCGGGTCGGTCGAGAAGGAATACTGCGTCTTGGCCATGCAGACCGGCAGGTTGCCGTAGCCCGGCCTCTTCCCAGGCCTTCAGCTGGTCGCGCACCGTCTTGTCGGCGATCGCCTCGCGAGCCGCGGTAGATGCGCTTGACGATGGTCTCGATCTTCTCGAACAGCGGCATCTCGTCGGGATAGAGCGGCGCGAACTGCGACCGCGCCGCTTTCGGCCAGCTGCACCACCTTGTGCGCCAGTTCCTCGATGCCGGCCGAGCCCTGCGCCCAGTGCTTGCAGAGGATCGCCTCCGCGCCCTGCGCTGGCGACATAGTCCTTCATCGCCTGCGATTTCGGCGTCGGTGTCGGTGTAGAAGTGGTTGATCGCGACCACCACCGGCACGCCGAACTGCTTCACGTTCTCGATGTGGCGGCCGAGATTGGCGCAGCCCTTCTTCACGGCCTCGACGTTCTCCGCGCCGAGGTCTTCCTTCTTGACGCCGCCATTCATCTTCATCGCGCGCACGGTCGCGACGATCACGGCCGCCGCCGGCTTCAGGCCGGCCTTGCGGCACTTGATGTCGAAGAACTTCTCGGCGCCGAGATCGGCGCCGAAGCCGGCTTCGGTCACGACGTAGTCGGCGAGCTTCAGCGCCGTCGTGGTGGCGACGACCGAGTTGCAGCCATGCGCGATGTTGGCGAACGGGCCGCCATGCACGAAGGCCGGGTTGTTCTCCAGCGTCTGCACGAGGTTCGGCTGCATCGCGTCCTTCAGCAGCACGGTCATCGCGCCGTCGGCCTTGAGGTCGCGGGCATAGACCGGCGTCTTGTCGCGGCGGTAGGCGACGATGATGTCGCCGAGCCGCTTCTCGAGGTCCTTCAGGTCGTTGGACAGGCACAGGATCGCCATGACTTCGGAGGCGACCGTGATGTCGAAGCCGGCCTCGCGCGGAAAGCCGTTGGCGACGCCGCCGAGCGAGCAGATGATCTCGCGCAGCGCCCGGTCGTTCATGTCCATGACGCGGCGCCAGACGACGCGGCGGGTGTCGATGCCGAGCTCGTTGCCCCAGTAGATGTGGTTGTCGATCATCGCCGACAGCAGGTTGTGCGCCGTGGTGATGGCGTGGAAGTCGCCGGTGAAGTGGAGGTTCATGTCCTCCATCGGCACGACCTGCGCATAGCCGCCGCCGGCCGCACCGCCCTTGACGCCGAAGTTCGGGCCGAGCGAGGCCTCGCGGATGCAGACGATCGCCTTCTTGCCGATGCGGTTCAGCCCGTCGCCGAGGCCGACCGTCGTCGTCGTCTTGCCCTCGCCGGCCGGCGTCGGGTTGATCGCGGTGACCAGGATCAGCTTGCCGTCCGTGCCGCCGCGCTTGCGAGGCGATGAACTCGGCCGAGATCTTGGCCTTGTCGTGGCCGTAGGGCAGCAGATGCTCGGACGGGATGCCGAGCTTCGCGCCGATCTCCATGATCGGCTTCTTCTTGGCCGCGCGCGCGATCTCGATGTCGGACTTGAATTCGGCCATGGTGTTCCCCTTGGTGGCGAGCGTTTGCCGGAGCCCCGGCCTCGGCGTGACAAAACCCAAACGGCGCACTTCCCGCCGTTCAAATCAGGCCGTCCAATGCGGCAATTGCGACAGCATGCGCGGAAGCTGACAATTGCGGCGGCTTTTGCCGCCGCAATCGGCCCCGCCGGGCAATCAGCGGTCGATGATGCTGCGTATCTCGACCAGGTTCGAGCGCACCCGCAGCAGATAGAAGCCGATCGTCGCCAGATGCGACGGCATCAGCGCGCTTGATTCGGCACCGTTGGAGACGATCATCGGCTGCATGTTCAGCGAGGCGCGCAATTGCTCGAGCGTGCGGTCCCAGATCTGCGTCAGGTTGCGCTCCACCAGCACCTGGCTGAAATCGGCCTTGGTCGCCGAAAGCACGCCGTAATAGGCGTAGAGCTGGCCGTAGGCGAACCAGAAACGGTCGTCGGCACGCGGATCGAACCAGCCGGCATTCGACGATTCCATCTTCGAACGAAGGATGTCGGAGGTAGAGCCGATATCGGAAGACATGCGATCCACGAACTGAAGCAGATTGTCGGCGCGCGCGTCGAAAGTCGCCCCGCATTTGCCTAGGCTTTCGTTGAAGCGCACGAGATCGGCGGCTGCAGAGCGGTAGAAGCTGGGCGTCGGCGTCTTGAAGCCGAACGGGTCGAGGCCGAAATACCAGCTCTCCTCGTCATAGGCGAGGTTGCCGCGCGCGTTCTGCAGGTTCTGGTCGATTTGCGACGTGCCGCGCACGCGCCCGAGCTGGTCGACGAGCTCGACCGAAACACGGCGCACCACCTGGTTGACGCCTAGCTGGAACGATGCCTTGTTGTCGAAGAATGGCGTGTTCTTCCACGGCACGACGCCGAAGAACCCGAGCTTGTAGAACAGCATCGACGGCACCCATTCGTTCTGGTTGACGTTGAAGTCGACCAGGCCCGCGGTCACGTTCACGATTGCCGATGTCTGGCAAGTGTTGGGCGCGTCGGGCACCGGCATGCCCGGCATCAACTTCTGGTCCTGCAAATTGTAGGCTGTGACATAGTCGGGATTGAAGTTCGCCCAGCGCTGCGTCACCCAGAAGAAATAGATGTTGAGCCCGACGAACAGCAGGACGGCCAGCCCCACCACGATACGCACGATCCAGCCCCGCCGGGTATACCAGCGGCTGGTTGCCACGAACGGCCAAAGGATTATCGAGACCACCCAGCCAACACCACGGCCGATCGCTTCGAAGATGCGCGAGAAGAACTGGACGACCGGGTCGAGCATTTGTATCCCTTCTGGTGGCGGCTTTCCCGCCTGTACGGCTGGTTGACTTTACTTGTAGAGGCGGCGCCTCAGCGCCTTCTTGTCGTTAAGGTAAGTATCGCGAACGATCTTCACCACGTAATCACGATAGTTTTCCGGCCAGGTTTCATAATCGCGGTAGAAACCAGGCTTGTTGAACACAAATCGCGTCAAATAGTCAAAGGGCAGGTATTCAGAGATCAGCCGGTTGACGAGGTAAAAGTCTGCATGGTCCGGGTTGGCGCGGCAGATCAGGAACCGATTGCGCAAGTCGATCTGCGCCATGTCGATGCTGCCCCAGCCGGGCGCCTCGCGCTTCACCCAGTTCATCATCGGAAGCCGCCCGTCGCGCTCCACAAGCGCCGCGTTCTTGGCAACCCAGGCGCTGGCCCAGCGCCCATCGACACGGGAAAGGTCGACTTTGGGATCGACTTCTACGGCTAGCGACACCACCAGCATCAACGCCCGCTCCTCGATGAGGCCCGACTTCTCGATCCAGGATCCGCGTGGCGGGTCGATGCGCCCGGTGCTTACAAGGAAATCATAGACCTTGGCGTGATCGTTGATGTCGATATAGGCGACCTGCCAGGGCCGCGAACGCCGAAATCCCTTGGCCTGCGGATTGCTGATCACGGTCGTCTGGCCATCCTCGATGAAGATGTAGACGCCGCCGAAGTGCGAGGTCCAGAAGGTCTTCTGGCGGAACATCACCTCCTTGGGCACGAGCGCGTTCTCGCGGATGTCGCCCGTGGTCCTTGGCAAGCTCCACCATTTTTTCCAGCATGGCGTCGTCGCGCCAGGCGTCGGGCTCCTTGAGCAGCCGGTCGATCATCAACTGGAGTTCGGATGCCTTGCCCAGCAGGTCCGACGGCGTCGAAAGCACCGGAACTCGACCTGCTCGATCGACAGCAGGTCCTCGATGTCCTTGACCTCGAAGACGCTGTCCTCGATCTCGCCGTAGAGCACGTCCTTGATGGTGATGGCGATCGATGCGCCTTCGCGTTCTTTTCGAAGAACTCGTAGAGCAGGTCCTCCGTATTGGAAAACGCCGTGTGGACCACCGGCAGCTCGATCTGCTCCGGCGTCAGGATGATGAAGCGGCGGTTGACCTCGTTGGGGTCGAGATAGGCCATGTCGCCGAGCGCCTCCGCCACCTCTGGCGAAAAGCCGGTCATGTCGATTCGAAACCTTTCCAGGGCCGACGGGCTTGAGCCGAAAGCCCTCCAGCGCCTTGTTGTAGCGCTCGATCAGATGCGGCTCGGAGATCGTCGAGCAGTTGGCCTAGATGAGCTCGTTGTCGATCAGGCGCTGCATGCGTTTTGATCCTGCCGTGATGTCATGAAAACCGGTTTACGCCTCCCATTGGCCGTTGGCGCGCAGTTCGCCGATCTTCTTCACCGCCTTTTCGCGCTGGCGCTCGCGGCGCACGATCTCGTTCACGGCCGCATCGTCCGACTTGTCGGAATAGCGGAATTCGCTGTCGGCATAGCGGTTGATTTCCTGCAGCACCATTTCCATCGTGAACGGCCCGCGCAGCTCCTCGATCATCGCTTTCTTCTCGTCGTAGCGGCTTGTGCATGAAGGTTTCCGGCTTCTCGAACCACTCGTCCGGCAGTTCGACGTCCATCGCGCGCATCTTGATCGCATCGGTGACGTTCTTGATCGCGCGGCCGGTGAAGCGCGGCTCGGCCTCCTTGATCATGTGCAGGTAGGTGCCGATGTCGGCCATGGTCCTCGAGCTCGCCATGCTCCTTCACGAAGCGCTCATAGACCTGCGGCAAGCCCCTCCTCCTGCGGCTTCGAATGCTCCTCGTAGGCGTCGCTGACGGCCTTCTTGATCTCCTGCGCGGCGTACAGCTTGTGGTCGCCGAGCGGGATCTTGTGGTTCTTGCCGGCGAGCAGCGCGAAGATGTCGATGTAGTCCTCGCGCGTCTGCGGCCCGTCGACCAGCCAGCGCGCGCCGGCGCGCTGGCGCAGCGCGTCGTCGACATTCTCCGGATAGTTGGAGAACATGCCGAAGGAGCAGTTGCCGCGCACCACGGTGCTGGCGCCGGCAAAGCTCTCCATCAGCACGCCGGTGACCTCCTGCTGGCCGGCCGAGGCGCGGTCGTCGGAGCGGCTTCGCCGCCACCTGGTCGATGTCGTCGATGGTGCCGAAGCCGATGGCGCGCGGATTGAGCACGTTGTTGATGAACTGCCTTGCAGTTCTGGCCCGACTTGCCCTGATAGGACGAAATCTGGTCGACGCCGAAATTCTCGTAGTGGAAGGGATAGCCGGCCACCTGGCAGTAGTCGTTGATCAGCCCGGCGATCATCTGGATCAGCGTGGTCTTGCCGGTGCCCGGCGCGCCGTCGCCGATGAAGGTGAAGAGGAAGCCGCCAAGCTCGACGAAGGGGTTCAGCTGCGCGGTCGAAATCATAGGCCATCAGCATCTTGGCGAGCTTCATCGCCTGGTACTTGGCGATGTGGTTGCCGATGACCTCGTCCGGCTTCTTGAAGGTCATCACCAGCGGCTTGCCGCTTGGCCCCGGCGCGACGTCGAAGCCGTTGAGCGTGAAATCGTCGCGGTCGATACGGATATGGCGTCTCTCGAACGCGCCGAGCCCGGCGAACCGCGCCTTGCGCGAAAGCAGGTCCGTCGATCGCCGCATCGGCGCAGCCGCGCGCACCCGCTGGCTGAGCGCGCCATCGTCCTGGCGATCCGGTGGCCGCGGCGTCCAGCCCCGCCACCAGCGACTTCAGCGCATCTTGCGGCGTGTCGAACAGGAAGTCCGGCGGCGCGATGTCGTTCACCGGCTCGCCCTCGCCCTCGACGAGCTGCTTCACATAGGCCGCGGCGGCGAAGGCGGCGATATAGGCCGAGGCTCGACAGCAGCGCGGAAACGGTCGGCATCCGTCGCCTTCCAGAACTGCCGAGGCATTGCGCTGGTGCAGCGCTATCAAGACCGGTCTGGCGCGCAAAGAGATCCGCCACGGCCAGCGCGACCGCGAGCCCGCGCCGCGTCTTGTAGAGGATGTTGTGCTGGACCGGCGACAGCATCGTGTCGCTCGGCGTCACCAGTGTCAGCGTCTTGCCAAATTCCACTTCGCGCGCCGACTTGACGCCCGAGGTCGACACCGTCGACACGAAGCGCCGCCGCGTGCCGGCGATCTCCGTGCCGCTCTCGCGCGCCGCCTCCGTGACGATGAAGCGCGTGACAAGGCTTTGCGCTGTCGCCACATGCTTGGCGATATCGCTTTCCGAAAGTGCGGTCAGTCCGATGTCCATCGTGCTCAAATTCTCCGCAGAACCTTGTTGCCGGAAATGATATGCATCTCGTAGCCGGCGAAGATGGCGTCCGCCTCGCCCGCGGCATAGAGCGCCTGGTAGGCCTCGTGCGGCACCAGCGCATGCTTTCGAATAAGCCGACACGCCCATGCGCGCGGCTTCGAGGTCGTCGGTGTTGAGGAAGAATTCCTCCTGCGGCGGCTGCGATCGACCACAGGCCCCTTTGCCGGGCTTCTCGTTCATCGAATAGATTTCCTGCAGCGTCCAGGTCAGCATCCAGGCGTTTTCGGGGCGCTTCACCTTTTGCAGGATCTGGTCGACGACCACCGCCGTTGTCCGTGATCTCCGAATGAGTAGAACGGCCCCAGCACGAAGCGGCGCAACTGCTTGGGATGCAGCGTCGGGAAATCCTTGTCGAGGTTGGTGGCGATGGTCGACAGCGTCAGCGAATAGGCCGAGTTGCGGTCGCAGAAATCGTCGAACTGATGGGCAAGCACGGGATTGAGCAGCCCGTCCACCGGCAGCGGGATGTCGACGCCGGGCTTGAGCTTGTCGCTCGTCGACCAGCGTCTCCACCATGTCCGTCGGAGGAATCCTCCAGTGACAGCAGATAGATCATCGGCAGGTTGGCCGTGCCGTCGTAAGTAGCCCCAATGCACGACGTAGTAGGGCCGCTTCGTCTTGGGGTTGACCGAAACGCGAACCGTGCGCGGCAGGCATAGCGGGCGAAAAGTGCCTGCCCTTCTCCAGCGATCCCAGATAGCGCCGCTCCGCCATCGTTCTTTGCAGGGCGGCGGGAACGGCTTTCTTGGTGCAGGATGAAATCCACCATCTCCTCGCGGATGGTGTCCTCGTCCGGCATCGACGGCGAGCCGCTTGCCCGCATCGCGCCGGTCGTTCTCCAGTTCCAGCAGGTTCTGGAACACCGGAAATCCGCTTTCGGCTCGCGAAATCCGGAACTTGTCGGCGAAGGCGACGCGGTCTTCCCAGCTGCGCAGCGAGCCGCGCAGCCGCGCCAGATATTCCGTCACCACCGTGCCGATCAGGTCGTGCTTGTAGAGCGGGCTCTCGTCGTCGTTGAGATAGGTGTCGAGCCCGTCCAGCGCCGGTTCAGCGATGTCGAAATAGCGGCCGGCCGCCGTGTCCTGGCTCTCCATTCACGCCACCCTTGCATCGATGGCCGCAATCACGATGCGACGTAGTTCGAGGAATTGTGCTTCTTCAGCACGTCCTCGAAGCGGCGCGCGAAGGCGTCGTCGGCCAGCTTCTTGCGGCGCTGGATGTCCTTGGTCGAGCAGCATGTTCTTCTCGTGCATTTCCAGCAGGTCGCCGATCTGGCTTCTGCGCGGCCGCGCCGATGCCGGCCATGGTCTCCTCGGCGGCTGTGTCGACCTTGCTGCCGAGCGTGTTGATCTTGTGCGCCACGTCCTGCTGCGCGGCGGTCTTCAACGAGTCCTCCAGCGCCTTGTAGAGGACGATGCGCTGCTCGGTGTCGATCGTCAGCTTGTTGATCAGCGTCTTCTGCGCCGCGATCTGGTTGTTGAGCGAGTCGACGAAGGTCTGGAACATCGAGGTGTAGCGCTCCAGCGTCTGGCTTTCGGCCAGCAGTTCCTGCTCCTTGCGCCTGCATCTCGTTGTATTCGGTGGCGAGCTTCGGAGCGCTCGGCTCTCGAGCTCGGCGCGCTGCTTCTGGTCGGTCGAGGCGGCGATCCGGTTCTCGAGTCGAGCAGCATCGGATTGAGCTCCTCGATGCGCTTCTGCGTCGCCTCCAGCGTTTGCGATCGTCACCTTGCGGCGCTCGATGCACCGGCTTCAGGCTGGTCTCGGAGGCCTTGTAGCGCGCCTCCAGCACCTGCTTCTGGCCCTTGAGGATGCCGACGATCGTGTCGGACTTGGCGAGCAGTTCCTGCAGGTTGCCGGCCAGCGACATGTTGCGGACGCGCTCCGAGCGCATGCGCTGCATTGACTGCTTGGAGAACATGCCGACGAAGCTTTTCCCAGCCGGAGTAGCTCTTCATGCTCTCGAATTCGGCGCCGAAGACATTGGTCGCGTCCTCCAGCCCGATGATCAGGTCGGCGATGTTGCCTTCCATCACCTTCTGCTGCTTGAGCACGTCGTCGATGCGGGCATTCTCGATGTCGAAATCGACCTGTCCGATCGTCGTCCGCCTTGGCGAGCTTGTCGAGCACGACGCCCGACTGCTCGAGCTTGGTGCGCATCTCCTCCACTGTCTGGCGGGTTTTTTCGATTTCGGAATCAAATGCGCTCAAATTGGCCATGGTGCTCTCCGCATGGTCTGGACAGTGAGGCGCGAATATAGGGGTTCGGCGCGCGCTTTTGAAGCAAGGCGCGCAAATATCGGTTGTGCCAATGAAATCAGCTTCTTTTTGGCAACACGATCGGCTCCCCATGCGGCGTAGCGGCCGCCGCCGCGCGCCATTCCTCCTGCCGCCGGGCAAGCTCTTCCGGCTTGACGAGCGGACTTGGCGGCAACGAGCTTCTCCAGCGCGCTGAGCCACAGCCGGTAGTAGTCCGATGGCCTATCGCCGGCGCCTGCAATTTCCGCGCCCAGCGCCTGCGCCCACTCGGTCCAGATGAACAGGCCGCGCTCGTATAGCCGCACCGTCATGGCGAAGGCCTGCGCCTCCCAAGGCTCGCGAAAGACCGGCTCGCCGCCATCGAGCGGGATTTTGGGCGAGCTTTCGATCAGGGCTCTTTCAGTCTTCAAGATAGGGCTCGAAACAGTCGATGAAAACGAAATGCGCCGGGTCGGCATCCTCGCCGAACAATTCGCTCGCGGCAAACTTCACGGTGTAGAGCCATTGCGGATCTTCACCCCGGCCGGCGGCATTTGCATCGGCAAATACATGGCAGCCGTTGACGGCTTCGACCACCCCTGACTTGCCGCGTGCATAGCGCGGCAACCGTGTGTGCCCCTGCGGGTTCATGTTGCGGGTGCGCACGCCATCCCCGGGCCTGAAACGTGCCGGGCGAACTGCCTCGCGCTGCGTCGGGCCACCACGCGCCAGCGCCGCGCGCATGCCCTCGCCATCCGGCACGCGGGCAGGTCTCGCCGGTTCACCCGCGCCGACCTGCCCGGGCACGGCAATGCCGTGCTTTGCAAGCACGGTTTCGAGCGCACGAATCCAGATCTCGTAATAGCTGGAAGAGAGATACGTGACGGGCGGCAGGCTTTCGCGCGCGAACCGCATTGCGTCGAGGTTCCACAAGCCGGTCGCGCCCATGGCGACCGTCACGGCCATGGCGCGCCTCTCCCATGGCGCATGGAACAGTGGCTCGTCCTGCTCGGCAACAACCGGGCCGTAGCATTGCATGCCGCCCATGTCGTGCGGTCCGTTCAAGGCAACATCTCCGGCGGCAATGCCAGCCCGGTCCCGATCATCGAATTGCGGGTCACGAGATCGGCGAGCCGGTCCTCGCTCCAGCCCTCTGTGCCCGCAGGGCGCATCGGAACGACGAGATAGCGCAGTTCCGCAGTCGAATCCCACACGCGAATTTCCGTGCCCGCAGGCAGCGTGAGCCCGAATTCCGTCAGTACGGCACGCGGCTCGCTCACCGCGCGCGAACGGTATGGCGCGCTCTTGTACCAGACCGGCGGCAGCCCCAGCACCGACCATGGATAGCAGGAGCACAGCGTGCAAACGACCATGTTGTGGACCTGCGGCGCGTTCTCGACGATGCGCATGTGCTCGCCCTGCCGTCCACCGAACCCCAACTCCGCAACGGCCGCAGTCGCGTCCTTGCGCAGGCGCTCCAGATAGGCCGGATCGCTCCATGCGCGCGCCACCACCATCGCCCCGTTGCGCGGTCCGATCTTCTTTTCATAGGTCTCGATGATCACGTCGAGCGCGGCGGGGTCGAGATAGCCCTTCTCCACCAGCAGCGATTCCAGCGTGCGCACGCGAATGTCCATCTCGTCGAGATGGGAGCCTTCATGATCGTGGTCGTGGTCGTGCTCATGCGAATGGTCATGTCCGTGGTCGTTCTCGTGCATCATGCATCCCTACCGGAACGAACCGACGCTGATGAGTTGCAGGCTCGCAACGCCAAGCGCAAGGTTGAAGCCGCGCGTCGCCTCAACGCTCAGCGGCTGCAATGCGAAGGAACGCTCCAGCCCGCCGACAAGCACATTCGCGCCAAGTCCCACGCCCAAGGACGCGCCGGCGGAAACGCCGCCATACTTGCCCTGCAATGCGCCGGGCGTGCTGCCCGAACCAGTCAGCGAAAACACGCCCCAGCCAATGTCCGAATATTGCGTCGAGCCGATGTCGAGGCCGTAGCGCCGTATTTCACCGGCATACCTCTCGATCGGCCGGCCATCGACATTCTCGAAGATGCAGGACAATTCCCGCTTCGAGGTAACGATGCGGCCCTTGCCGCCATCCACCTGGCAGGTGAGCACCCCAAGTCGCACCGGTGCATTGGACTTGGCGATCGCCGCATGGCTGCCGGGAAGGAGAGCGACGCAAAGGGCCGCGACGGCGGCAATGCGGTATTTCATGGGTAATTCTCCGGAGCGAGGGGCTTTGACGGCCATTTTCCTCTTTTCCGCCGGCGTTTGTCCACCGATAGTTCAATCGGCGCGAAAGTGGCCTTTGCCAAGGTCACGCCGCGACCAGTGCTTGCGGCACAACGATACATAGCTCTCGTTGCCACCCACGAAAATCTGGTCGCCCTCCTCGACCGGATTGCCGTTGGCATCCAGCCGAACAACCATCGTTGCCTTGCTGCCGCACCAGCAGATCGTGCGCACTTCGCGCAATTCGTCGGCGATCGCCAGCAGCGTCTGGCTGCCGGGAAACAGCTTGCCCTGGAAATCCGTGCGCAGGCCATAGCACATCACCGGCACGCCGAGTTCGTCCACCACGCGCGCGAGCTGCCAGACCTGACTTTCCTGCATCCACTGCGCCTCGTCGATGAAAATGCAGGCGATCTTGCGCCCCTCCAGCCGCTCCTTGATGAAGGCGAAGAGGTCGTCATGCTGGTCGAAGATCTCCGCTTCCCGCGCGACGCCGATGCGCGAGGCGATCTCGCCCTCACGCGTCCGCGTGTCGATGGCAGACACCAGCAGCAATGTGTCCATGCCGCGCTCGCGGTAGTTATGCGCGGCCTGCAGCAGCAGCGTGGACTTGCCGGCATTCATGGCGGCGTAGCTGAAATAGAGTTTGGGCACCGTTTGCTCCCTGCGTTTGATAGCAGGAATGGCCGCAACGGGGCATCATGGCAAGTTGCGGGCGAAACCATCCACAGGGCTGCGCCTCAATGCCAAAACGCCATGGACCTTCCGATCCATGGCGTTCCGGTTCCTGTTGATGCACCGTGGCGGCTCATCGCCCGGTGCATGGCGTCATGCTGCTTCGGATTCGCCGACCTTCGAGTTGAAGCGTACACCGTCCTTGCCGCTTGCGCCGTCGCTGGATCCCATGCTGTCGATCAGCTTTTCAAGCCTGCCGCAAAGCGCGGAAAGATCGCTCGAATTACCCGCTTCCCCGCCGCCCTTGGCCGGCTGCTTTTCCTGGCCGTCGAGCTTGGCAAGCAGCTTCTCGAGCAGCTTGAGGATGTCCCTGAGCACGGTCGCGATTTCGCCCATTTCGCCCTCGCCAGCCTTCGAAGCGCCATCGGCCTTCGACGAGCCTTCGCTCTTCGATGATCCTTCCGACTTCGATCCGCCTTCCGACTTCGATCCACCTTCGGACTTCAACGACCCTTCCGACTTGGACGCACCCTCGGACTTCGACGAACCTTCCAGCTTCGCAATCATGTCCTTCAGCGTGCTGCAAAGCGCACTGATTTCATTGCTGTAGCTGCTCGACGAGCTGCCCGATGCCGACGACGCTCCCGATGAGGACCCGGCGTGGCCTGCCTGGCCCGACTGGCCCGTGCTGCCGCCCTTGGCACTCGCCATCCACTGGTCGATCTTGCCGGCGACGGACTTCACGTCGTTGGCGATCTCTCGCACTTCTCCGGCTGTGTTGGACGGATGGCAGAAGATCGGCTTCGGCCTGGGCTGCGGCGCCGGTGCGCAATCCTGCGCCTTGGGCTCCGGTTTTGCCTCCGCCTTCGGCTCCGGCTTCGGCTCGGCCTTCGGCTCCGGCTTCGGCTCCGGCTTGCGCTCTTCGGCCTTCGGCTCCGGCTTGGGCTCGGGCTTTGGCTCGTGCTTCGGTTCGGGCTTGGCTCTCGCCTTCGGCTCGGGCTTGCACTCTTCGGCCTTCGGCTCATGCTTCGGCTCCGGCTTCGGCTCGGGCTTTGGCTCGTGCTTCACTTCGGGCTTGTGCTCTTTCGCCTTCGGCTCGGGCTTGCACTCTTCGGCCTTCGGCTCATGCTTCGGCTCCGGCTTGTGCTCCGGCTTGGGTTCGTGCTTGACCTCGGTCTTGTGTTCCTTCGCCTTCGCCTCATGCTTGGGCTCTGGCTTGGGTTCGTGCTTGACCTCGGTCTTGTGTTCCTTCGCCTTCGCCTCATGCTTGGGCTCTGGCTTCGGCTCGTGCTTGACCTCGGGCTTGTGCTCTTTCGCCTTGGTCTCCTCGCAATCCTTCGCCTTCGGGTCGTGCCCGGTGTGGGCCTTCGTGTCGACCTTGCCGTCAGGCTTCGCATCCTTCCCGTTCAGGCCCGGCAGGGGCGACGAGTTCAGCTTGGCCACGTGATAGTTGAAGTTTTGCAACTTGGATGTCGAGTCGGCGATCTTCGTGTCCTTGCCGAGAGGCGCCGCTAAATTACCGGTCTTCCCGGAAGTTGGTGTGATTGCTGTCATTGTCCCGATCCTCTGATCCTGCGACGGCCAACTATCGACCATCGGCAGGCTGGACCATGACTTGGACGTGATCGGCGCGATATTGGCGTTGAACGCGGGGACGGTGCCGCAAAGTACCGACAGGAGCCGGTGAGATTACCTATGACTTGCCGGGCGTTTTAGGTATTCGCCTGCCCGGCCCGGTGCGTCAGTTCAACCGGCCTGAGCAAGGGCGAGCGGGGGCTGTTCGATCTCGCGCATGAAGTCGCGGATATAGCCCATCGTCTTGTGCGCGTCCTGCGGCTTGCCGAAAAGGTACCCCTGCCCAGCATGGCAGCCATAGCGCTTGAGGCTCTCGGCCTGGCGCAGTTCCTCGATGCCTTCGGCGACCACGGTGAGTTCCAGGCCCGCGCACATTTCAAGGATGGCGCGCACGATATGCTCGGCCGGCTTGTCCTCGCCGATCGCCATGATGAAGGCCCGGTCGATCTTGACCTTGTCAAGCTTCAACTCGCGCAACCGCCCGAGCGAAGACTGGCCGGTGCCGAAATCGTCCATCGAAATGCGGATGCCCGCCTTGTGCAACTCGTCGATGATCATCGAGGCCGTTTCCGGATCGGACATCATCGCAGTTTCCGTGACCTCGATTTCGAGCCGGTGCGGCGGCAGGCCGGCACGCTTGATCACGTCCTTGATGCTTTGCGCGGTCGAGGGGTCGACCAGCTGGATGCTGGAAAGGTTGAAGGAGAGGAAGAGCTCCTCGGGCCATTCGGCGGCCGCGCGCGCCGCCTGCAGCAGCAGCGACTCGGTGAGGGAAGCAATTATGCCGCGCTCTTCCGCAAGCGGAATGAACTTTGCCGGTGAGACAAAACCCAGTTCCGGGTCGATCCAGCGTGCCAGCGATTCAAAGCCCAGGAGGCTTCCGTCCTGCAGCGATATGATTGGCTGGAAATGGGGCGTTACTTCGTTGTTGGCGACGGCGTTGCGCAGCGCCTGCTCGATCCGGGCATTCTCGCGCACGATCGCCTCCAGCTCGCCGCTGTAGACCGTGACGCGTCCGCGGCCGTGCCGCTTGGAGTGGTAGAGCGCCGTGTCGATATTGCCCATCAGCTTTTCGATGGTTTCGCCCGCGTCCGGGTGGACCGCAAAACCGAAGGAACCCGACAGGCGCACGGTGCTGCCTTCGAGGTCGAACGGCGCCAGTAGGACACTTTGCAGCAGGCGGCCTTTTTCGGCCGCCCCGGCTTCATCGCTGACATATGGAAAGATGAACGCAAACTCGTCGCCGCCGTAACGGCACACGAAGCCATCGCCCTCCACCGCCGCGGCAAGGCGCATGGCGCATTGCTTGATGACTTCATTGCCGCCGGCATAGCCGAACAGGTCGTTGATCGGCTTCATGCCGTCGAGGTTGACCAGTCCGATGGTGAAGGCCGCCGGACCTTCGGCACGCGCCTGCGAAAGCCGCCTGAACTTCTCGTGCATGCGCATCTTGTTGCCAAGGCCCGTCAGCGGATCGGTATAGGCCAGCGACAACGCCGCACCACCCTTTTGCCCGCCGGCACTGGCACCGGCGGCCGATTCCATCGCGGCAAACGTGCGCTCCTGCACGGCTATCGGGGCCAGCTCGTCCTCGCTTGCAAACGCGTTTCGCAGCGAGGGTGCGAGCAGCCTCCAGAGGAAATACATCGCGACAAGCGGCACTATGGCCGGCAGGAAGGTGAGATAGCGCCCGTACTCGAGCGGAAGCAAGAATGCGGCGACTATTGCCGCGAGGCTCACTGCTCCGGCTGCAAGCGCCACGATCAGGAACGGGCTGAGCACTTCGCGCGAAAATCGTGCATTGGCAAGTGGCGCTGACTTGGTGGATTTCATGACAACCTTCTGCAGGTCCGGCCCGTGACATGGACGCACAGGAGTGCAGCAAAGAGGTAAACAAGCCATTGTCGCGATTGGTAATTCAAACCTCCGCGGCGACCGCGGCGGCCACCCGGCCCCGCATTCCCGGCGGGATGGTGAATGCGTTGTTAACGCATGCCCCGTGTTACTCGTCGCGTGCGTGCGACCCGCCCGGCTCGCGGCCCTTGAAGTCCTTCGCCAGCAGGTACAATTCCACCGACTGGTCGCGCGAGGCCGGCGGCTTGACGTGATGCACGCTCTTGAAGTTGCGTTTCATGCGATCGAGCAGCACGGCCTCCGTGCCGCCCTGGAAGGTCTTGGTGAGGAAATGCCCGCCGGGCTTCAGCACTGCGATGGCAAAATCGAGCGCCACTTCCACCAGATGCATCGTGCGGATGTGGTCGGTGCGACGGTGCCCGATGGTGGGCGAGGCCATGTCGGAAATGACGAGGTCGGGCGCCCGCCCGCCGGTGGCTTCCATCAGCCTTGCCGGGGCGCTTTCGTCGAGAAAATCGAGCTGCAGGATGGTGGCTCCCGGCACTGGCGTCATTTCCAGATAATCGATGCCGACGACGCGGATGTCCTGAGCGTTCGAACCCGTGCGTTCGACGCTGACCTGCGACCAGCCACCCGGCGCCGCGCCGAGGTCAATCACGATCGAGCCCTTGTGCAGCAGGTGATAGCGGTCGTCAATTTCCTTGAGCTTGTAGGCAGCGCGCGAGGCATAGCCCTCGGCCTTCGCCTTCTTTACATAAGGGTCGTTGAGCTGGCGCTCCAGCCACAGCATGGAGGAGAGCTTGCGCCCCTTGGCTGTCTTCACCCGCGTGCGCAGGCTGCGTGCCTCCATGCCCTGCCCGCCAAGGCCGCGCCCGGACGTGCGCTTTCCCTCGCCGGGCTTGTTCGGACCGCCTGATTTTCCACCGGTCGGCTTCTTCATGCCTCGCCCTCTGCTGCCGCGTTCTGGCCTTCCGGTTGCGCGCGCCGACGCAGTCGGTCCCATCCGCCTCCGCGCTTGCCGCGCCGCCACACTCCGGCGGCATGCATCAGATCGTTGAGGATGCCCTCGCGCAGGCCGCGATCTGCCACCCGAAGCCGCGGGCTCGGCCAGGTGAGACGGATGGCCTGCAGGATCGCGCAGCCCGCCAGCACCAGATCGGCACGTTCGCGCCCGATGCAGGGGTTGCGCGCCCGCGCCTCGTAATCCATCGCAACGAGATCGCCGATCACCTTTTCGATCTGCTCGTCCGAAAGCCAGATGCCGTCTACCTTGCGCCGGTCATAGCGCGGCAGCTCCAGATGCACTCCGGCAATGGTCGTTACCGTGCCCGAGGTGCCAAGCAGGTGCGTGCGCCCCGCATGCCAGATGTCGTCGAGACGGCTGCGGGCCTCGAAGCGGTGCAGGTATTCGCGCACCTCATCGACCATGCCCTCGAAGGCGGCGCTCGAAACCACCCGCCCGCCATGGCGCTCCGACAGGTTGACGACGCCGAGCGGCAGCGATGTCCAGCCCTCGATCTGCCCGGAAATGCGCGAGCCGCCCTTGTTGCGGCGAACGAGGATCAGCTCGGTTGAGCCACCGCCGATGTCGAAAAGGACTGCCCCTTCCGCCTTTGGATCCATCAGGCTTCCGCAGCCTTCCGCAGCCAGCCGCGCCTCGGTTTCCCGGTCGACGATCTCAAGCTCCAGCCCCGTCTGCGCCCGCACCGCATCGAGGAATTCCTGGCCGTTTTCAGCCGCACGGCAAGCCTCCGTCGCGATCAGCCGCTGGCCCGCGATGGCATGGCCCGCCAGCTTGGTGGCGCAGATCGCCAGCGCCTCTATCGCCCGCTGCATCGCATCCGCCGAAAGCCGCCCGGTAGCTGAAAGCCCCTCGCCCAGGCGCACGATCCGCGAATACGCGTCCACCACGCGGAAGCGCTCCGGCCCGTCGGGCGCAGCCAGCAGCAAGCGGCAATTGTTGGTGCCAAGATCGAGAGCTGCAAAGACCGGGCGGCGGTGCTGCTTTCGCGTGATTGGCTCGCCATCGACCGGCGAAGCGGTATCGTCGGCAGCGGGCCGCGAACGCCCCGCCACGCGCGCCGCGTCGAAGCTTGGCACGGGCGCCGGGCGCACCGGCGCGCGCAGATAGCGCGTGGCGGCATCGCCGTTTGGCGGATTGGCCTTGCCGCGCTTGCGCCTGCGCCGCTTGGCATTGCCGGTTGTGGTGGCTCCTGAAACAGGTGTCGCATTCGCCGGCAATGCAATCTGGCTTGCAGTTGACGGCATGGGCCGTTCGCCGCCAGCGATCTGCGGACCCTTTCTGCCGCGGCGCTTGCGCCGGCGTGAAGTACCGGCGCCCGCTTCCCCGCCTGGCACGCGCAGGGCGGCCATCTGCGCAGCTTCGCGCACGGGGTGGGCCACGCGCGGCTGGTCGCCGGCGGCACGGGTGTTTTCCGGTGGAGCATGCGCCCCGCTTTGGGCCTCAAAGGCAGCGGAAGGCGGATTGACGCCTTGGGCTTTGCCATGCGGCCTGCGCTTCTTGCGCTTCTTGCGGGCGGCAGCTTCCCCGGGCGGATATCCGCCGTTGCGGGACTTGCTCACGCCAGTACTTTCCGCCGCAGCGCGCGACCCGTCAGGTCTGGCCAGCGCACTTCTCGCGAAGGCCGGCATGCGCGCAAGCAGCATTCATGGTTGCGTTGGACAAAAGGTAACATCTGGCGCGCATTTGACCAAGCCGAAAGTGGCAAACCCCTGCCGGTGTGGCAGAGACTTCGCGCGCAAACGGTGTTGCATCGCGCCGCGCGCACCACTATAGAAACCGCGCCGGGCAGATTGATATGCGCCTTCCGAAGCGCCACATTTGCCTGCGGCCACCCGGTATTGGGGAATCGTCCAACGGTAGGACAGCGGACTCTGACTCCGTCAATCTAGGTTCGAATCCTAGTTCCCCAGCCAGCTAACTACTTGATTTCACAGTGATTTTTGGTTTTTCGAAAGTGGCGGAATAGACCCGAAGTTTCGGGAGGTTACGACGTGCGTTGTTTATGCCCCGCACGGTGAGACTGATTTCGTGCACTATTCTGGCGGTGTTTTGCGTTTCGTCTCTCTTAGCAATTTTCATCGCGACGGATGTAGAGCATTGAAAACTTCTCGGACCACACCCGAAGCATTACTCAGACGATAGCGACTTATCACCCGAGCGCAAAGCGACCCTTTTGGTAGCTGGAGTGGTGACAGCTAGTCTGCATTTGCGATGGCAGCGTTACGCGCCGCTTCGGTTATCTCCTGTTTCTGCTTGTCGCTTAGATCCTTACGCTCATCCATTCCAGGGATCTGCACCCGGACTTCCTTGCGCGCAAACTGGATTCCATTTTCCTCAAATGCTCTTCTGGACACGGGAATATATCTCTTTCCGGATTAGCCACTGCGCGTCCGGCTTGGTCATGAACTTGCCTCTAACCACGATCCCGATGTCATTGACATCTGCTACACCTTGGGACTTGAAGGGTTGAATGAAGCTTGCCGCAAGTTCAGGATTCTCCATCATCTCCTGTCCGATTTTCTTGAATATTTTCCTGACCTTGTCCAAATCAGTTTCGAACGGGACCGTGAACTTCAGCTTTACAATGACGTAGTCCCGGCTGTTGTTGGTCAGCTTCGCAATCTCGCCATATGGGATGATGTGCACCGGACCATTCGGATGACGCAGTTGCAGCGACCGCACGGAAATCTTTTCAACGGAGCCCATTGTCCCGCCAACGTCGATGAACTCGCCAATCCTGAACGCGTCGTCCAGCAGGAAGAAAATGCCCGATACAACATCCTTCACCAGCGTCTGCGCTCCAAAGCCAATGGCAAGGCCGAATACTCCGGCACCTGCAAGCAAGGGCGTGATGTTGACGCCTAACTGACTTAGAGCAAGCAGGATGGTGATCGTCACGATGGCAAATTGAAGGGCAATCTGGAGCAAAGGGAGCACGGTCGCAAACCGAGTCTTGCCCGTACCACCGCCTTCACCCTCGGATTGGTCTTCGATGGTGCCGGCCGGCCTGTCCTTGGCGAGCAGTCGGTTGATCCGCAGATTGACGACTTCCCAGACAAGATAGCCAACCACCAGCACAATTATTGCGCCGATGATCTTCGCGCCAAACTGGGCGCCAACGCCGGTCGCGGCAATACTTCTGGAAACTGATCCCCCAAAGCCTTGCAATGACGAGGATGACAATCGCCAGCAGCACGACCCGTCCGATCCTTGCAAAGCTGTGACGTGTTTCATGATAGGCCGCTTCCGCGACAGGTCCCTCGCCCTTCATTGGTGGGACCAAATGCTTGATCACACCCCGCAGCATCGTGTCCATGAATGGCAGCAGCACGACAAGCGCAATCGTTGTGGCCCCAACCGCAGGCGAGAATGCAATCTTGCCGGAACTGAGCGCGATCTGCGCAGCAAAGTATTGGGCTACAATGACTGCGATCGATATTCTTGGCCACCAGGCAGCCATTCGCTCAAGCCCCGGTGTCAGATTCTCGTCGTCGCCTTTTATGATGGAGGTGAGGCCCTTGCGGGCACGCCAGGTTACATAGATGAGGCTCACGTAGACAAACAGTCCGACCCAGAATCGTAATGGCTCGCGGCCTGCAATCCCGAAATGCCCCATGATCCCGTACAAGTACAATCCGGCGCCAATGAACCAGCGTCAGCCCGACAAAGTTGCGATGTACAAAACGGGCAGTCCAGTCATCAGTTGAGACCAGCCGAAGGCTTGGCTGGTCCGGTGCTAGCATCAGACGAAGGAATGTCGCCATTAGCCGCGTGATCAGGATGACGAGTATTATGAAGGTTGAGGCCAGAAACACATCGGTGGCGTCTTGAAACAATATTCGAACCGAGACCAGCGAGGCGACGGTGAATATGACCAACCCGACGACCTCGAAAGATAGGCGGAGGCTTACGACTTTCAGCATGCCAAAAAGGTTGCTGGCGCCAGCCTGCTGGAAACGATCGCGGCGGGACCGGAGAGCTCTTGTCACCGCGAGCTCGGCGGACGCACCGATTGCAAGTGCGAGAAGAAAAAAACCTAAAAATTCAGAGATTGTCCGCGAAACTTCGTCCGCCAAAGATCGCCCCCATGGACTGCACAAGGCCGGCCAATGTCACAGGGACACCTGCAAGATTGTTTTTTAGGTAGGCCGTATATGATTGCCAAGTTGATTTGATATTTTCGATAAGTTCTGGTTCGGCTTTTACTTGAACATTCGCTGGAGAATTTTCGGTCGCAAGCACTTCCAGAAGTCGCGTCAATGCAACTCTCTCAGTTTCACTTAAACCGGAAATGATCTGCTGAATTTTTTCTGGCGTCGGGGCTCCGTGAGCGGTGGCCGGTTCAGTGGCTTCCTGAGCCAAAGCAGGAAGATGGGCAAACGCGAACATCAGCGCGATGCCCACTAAAAGGCTCAGAATGTATCTCATCGACACCCCCGACCTGCTGATCGCATGGTCTCCAATAAGGTCTACGAATATACACTTTGCTCCCAATGACCAGCAAAGACCACTTCTCAGCTTGTTCCGATACCGGGTCTTTGGCCGCCGCTGATTGCCGGGCCGGGCTCTTATAGAGGACCGATATTGATCAGCTGAACACGGCGGTTGACGCCATCATTCGGGTTTTGTGTGTCGAGCAATTGCTCCTCGCCGAGCCCGATGGACATCAGCCGGTTGGCCGGGACGCGGAACACGTTGGTCAGCATCTCCGCCACGGCCGCGGCCCGCCGATCGCTGAGCTTGAGATTTGCCGCGCGCTTGCCGCGCGCATCGGTGTTGCCCACGATCAGGAAACGATCGCCCGCGAGCAGCGGATTGAACATCGCATCGGCGATGCGCCCGACAGTCTCCCACGAATCGATGGTGATCACATCCGAATTGAGCTCGAACTGGATCTGCACGATGAAGTTGGGCAGGCCCTTCAGCACGTCGGCAACGGGCGGCGGACCGCCCGCATTGTCGGTTCCGTCGGCCTTGATGCGCGCCTCAATGTCGGCACGAATCGCGGCAACATCAATGCCGGCTTTGCGGGCACTTTCAGCCGTTTGGTTCAATTGCTTTGTCAGTTCGCCAGTGGAGAGACGGGTCTGTGCCTGCGCACCGTCCGCAAGGGGCAACAGCAGCGCCAAGGCGGCAAAGGTCTTGATGGGGGACATCATGTCACGCTCCGGTTTGATGAAAGGGAATGTTCGGTCGCGAAATGTCACTGCGGCTTGGAGATATGCTCCAGCCAGCCGGCGTCCTCGAGCGCGCCTTTGCAACTCAAGTCGATTTTCTTGAAAGTCTCGGGCCGAACCAAACAGCGCAGGATGCGGGCGCTGCCCGCCTGGAAATTCGAACAGTAGCTGTTGATTGCACTCTTGCAAATGCGCGGCGCAGCTTTCTGCGCCGCGAAGCGCGCATCCATGTTAGCCAGGAAAGCCGCCGTCGCGGTCTGGCATTGCGGTGTGGCCTTCTGGCTGAGGCACGCGAGGAACGCGCCATCGCCAGGCCGCAGCCCCTTGCAGACGCTCTTCACGTCGGGCGCGCAGCTTTGCGACCATTGCACCACCGCATCGCCCATGTTCATTGTCGCCGCCATTGCAGGGGCGCAAGACACCGCCAGCAGGCCTCCCAAAAGCACAGCTTTCATCATTAGCCACCTCCAAATGCGGCCCCGATGATCCCGGCCGCTGTTGCAAAGAGCGCTTTCGCGCGGTCTAAATTGCTTCCCAAGGCTGACCCGAGCCTTGGCGCTCGCGCTCATTTTTTTGAGCTTTTCTTCTTGGCAGTGGTACCGGCTGATGTGCCTGCAAGCACTGCATCCGAGGCCGCGATCACCCGCGCATAGGCGATCTTGTGCAGGTCCGGCTTCTTGTCGATGTTGAAGTGGTCGATGTCGCGACGGCCCGAGAGGTCGACATTGTCGAGCGCGCCGTTGAAGCCGGAAGCCGGGGTAGAGGATCTTGTCCTTGTTCGGCTTCTTGATGTAGTAATTGACGATCTCCTGGACATTCGGGCCAACTTGCGTTGGCACGACCGGGTCGTACATCACCACATAGGTGACGGGGATGCCGTGCTGGCCCAGATAGGTCGCCATTTCCGGCGACACGCCCGCCCCCAGCGAATGGCCGATAATGATGATGGGATAGGAAATCGGCCTGTTTTCGCGCTTGCGCTCCACCAGTTCCTGCGCGGCGGCGTTCCAGCCGCTGTGATTGAAGACGCAGTTTTCAATGCCCATCGTGGTGAAATCCTTGGCCATTTCGTCCATGCCGAGCGAAAACACATTCGCAAGACCACGCCACAGATAGACTTCGCCGGGGCGGGTCGGTGTGACCTTCGAGCAGGCGGCTTGCGACGGACCTGCAATTGCCACAACCGCCGACGCGCCAAGCCAAACCGCCATCTTACCGAATGCATGCATCCATGAACTCCTTCTGTGGTATTCTAAAATGCGCCGGTGTGGGTCGCTTATGCTTTGCGATATGTCTACATGACTGCGCCACCGAGGATGATTCAGATCAAGGTACGTTTCCGTTAATCCTTTAGGTACACCCCAAGCGAAACTGAAGCTGTCTTTTATCGAACTCTCGGCTACAACGCTGCCAATCCATACGAAGAGGCCATCGCAGCAAGCAAACGGCGCAAAGGGCTGCCACTGTTGGCACTTGATCGAAAAACTTATCGGGGCGGGTCATGCGATCTATAGAACCAACGCCACAAGCTGTGATGGAACAGCTAAATCGCATCTTGGCATCGGACGATTTCGATGCTTCCGACCGAAACAGGCGATTTCTCGCTTTCGTTGTTGAAGGCGCAATTCGGGGTGAAGCGGACTCGATCAAGGCATACACCATCGCCACCGATGTCTTTGGCCGCAGGAGAGACTTCGATCCGCAGCTCGACCTGAATTCGATCGTGCGCATCGAGGCTGGACGCCTACGGCGTTCCCTTGAACGTTATTACCTGACGGCTGGGGCCGACGATGCCGTGCGGATCATGATTCCAAAGGGCGCCTCTGCGCCGGCATTTGTGACCGTTGGCACCCCAGCGCCAACGGGGACTTCG
>CAVONR010000002.1:0-210256 GCA_963697325.1 uncultured Alphaproteobacteria bacterium
AAGATGTATTGCTAAAAGGACAACAGCCCCTTAGGGGGTGGTTGTCCTGTCCGCTGTCCAGGTGTTTGGGCAAGAAGAGCCTAGCAGGGAAACAATGGGCACCTGCAAAGTGGTGGCTGGCTTTGGCGCATAGCGATTCGCATGAAAAGGGAAGGCGTGACAGGCGGGAAATTGAGCTTAGTCGTCAGGCGCTTCGAGCAGGCGCGGCTGCGCTGACGATCGCATGGCGTGATAATCGATCCTCGAACGGAGTTGGAGGAGGAAGCGATGGAACTGTCGCTCAAGAAGTTTTTGCAACGATGCTTCCTCAGTTATTGCATGCGTCTTGAACGATCTGGGCAAGGCCCCGAAAGTTCTCGGAGCATTCCTTGATCGCCTTTGCGGTCATGCTGTTTTCAAGGATGGCGGATAACAGATTCTTCCTCGGTAATTTCTTCTCGTGAGAAATCAGACGTTACAATTGTAACCCCCATCACAGCGCCGCCCGCAAGACCGGCAATTATTGGCCGGTCGTGAGCAAGACATTTCTTGCAGATTTCCATTTATCCGCCTTCTTGAGTGCGGCTTTGAATATCTGCTTTCGTAACATACCTGATGCGCTATTCGGTTCTTTGGCATGGCGGATTGACGCCATCAGCATGTGGTATTTACCCATCGAAAGATTGGGCCGAGAAAAAAATTGGGTTTGCAAGTTCCAACCGCATCCCAGTTATTGAGGCGAGGGCGACGCTCCAAATGCGTGCTCCAGGTGCGACCAGTTGCTAATCGCACGACCCATTGCCTCATGCAGCTCAACCCGTTCTTTTTCGTAGGCGTCAGACATGACAAAAACCCCAAGGTCAGACGAACAGAACTTCAACGGAATTTCAAAGCGGATGTTGCGAAACGCCGCCGAAGCCTCACGGTACCTATGCGGCGAGATATTCACTTCGTTAATGCTTGACGGCGCAATCGGCTGCGAACTGATTGCCAGTGAAAGTAGAGACCCCGGCTTCTGGGCGCCGCGACAACTGGTTACGTCATGGGGGGTCCAGTATGCCCCCCCGAAAACCGTCGGCATCAACCGCAGCTACTTTCCTATTCCGGCTTTCTTCTTTTTCTTTGCCTTTCCGGATTTTTGGGTAAGTTGTATTTCTAAATTTATTTTGTACCCCCGTCCGCTTGCGCGGCAAGGCCCCACCACGAATGATGTCCTGCGCGGTTATGGGTTCGATCTCCGGCGCCTCATATCGGATCCCGTGTTCCATGAAAATCTGGACAAGGTAATGCTCCTGGTTAACCGACAACCGCCTACCGCGGTGCCCGGCGTTCGTGAGGACATTGCCAAGCAACTTATCGATGTCGGATAGAAACCCTTGCTCCCAACCGTTTAGGTTTGGACGGCTGAGCGCGTGGGCAATTTTCGCTCGGAGCTGCTTGATGCCGGACTTGGTGTAGTGGCCTTGATTGGGCTTTTTCATTGCGTGCTTTTCCTGTCACGCTTGCTGCTGCCAGCGCGCTGTTAAGAATTATGCGGTGAAAACAAACGCCGGTCCGACCGGCAAAAGGGCAGCGCTTAAGGTGGCTGTGCCAACGGTAGAGGGCGGTCCGCAACGCGCATCGGCTGCAGAAGCGAAGTTGGTCGCGTCCCAAATTTTAGGATCAATGTAACAGACATGTATATTACCCCTTGTATCGGTACAGCAGGGCCTGCTTCAGCTTGCGGGGCCCAACCAAAGGGACGTGTTCAAGCAGGTTGTGCTGGCAAAGGACCTTGATGGCCTTGGCCACAGTGCCTTTGTTCCAGCCCAGCCATTTTGCAGTTCCGGCCTGCGGGATTGTGAAATGACGGGTTTTGCGCGTGGCCCGCAGCGCGGCGTACAGCACTAGCGCGGGCGGGTAGGCTGCCAGCTTCTGGATTTCTGTTTTGCCTATTGGCAGGAGGAGGTTCTGCTTTCCCGGTGCGAGGAGAGTGCCCGCCTGCTTGTAGCCCCACACACTTCGGGCGGTGGCATACACTTCATGTTGGCTCAGCTTGGGAAAAAAGCTGTCGTTTACCTCCGCTGCCCGCTCCAGCAGGTCGGCAAGTTGGCGCAGCCGGACGCGGCTTTTCGCAGTTCCGAAAACAGGTGATTGTTGCGCTGGCCCGGCAGGACGCTGCCCGAGCTTGCGGAACTGCGCAGTCTGGCGGGGAGCGCGGCAGCAGCCTTGACCGCGACAGCGACCACATGATCCCGCACTGCCTTGGCATTCGCTGATAATTTGGGTTCGGCGTATCCGACCAGCCGCACGAATGCGTCCACCCGCTCTTCAGTGATGAGCGGCACGTCGGTCAGGCTGGCGTCCAGCAGGCTCGCTTCGGGCCAATAGTACTGCTGGCCAGTATCTGGATGGATGCCCTTGACCACGCACTGCTTGCCTTGGCTGAGGATGTCCACTTGGCCCACGCGCGCGAAGCTATCGGCGCGTCCAGCCGGTAAAACAGCATCCGCTTTGGCCAATTGCCGACACGGATGAAAATGGTTGGCCCGAATATGTATACTGCGATTGCTGCGAGGATGGTTGCTCGATCCACGTCAGTGGCATCGATATCAATTGCAAGGAGCCGCCCGGTACGAAAGCCCAAATTGCATCCTGCCGACATCGGGGTGCCAACGTAGGTCGCAACGTCTGTTGATGATAGCCTCTTAGTTGGCCACCCAATAAGCTTGGGTCGCTTTCCTTCAACCGGGATGCACTTGGAATTCCTCCGTGGGCGCATATCACCGCCCACTGGTCAAACGCACCTAATGCGGTGGCACTGGCAGGATTCAGCACACGCGGGTGCACGGTCGTGGGGGCCGCGGAACAACGCAAGGTGGAGGATGCCTGCTGCTTGGATTTTCCTGGCGGCGTGAGCATGGCAAGCATCACCGACATCAGCTCGCTCCCCCAAAGAACGGTGGCAGCGCCTCCAAGGCGGCGAATTGGGACGCCTCTATTTCAATTCCCAAGGCACGGCACGACGCGATGAGGCTTTCGCGGTTACGGTGATACTTGACCGCGTCCCAACGCGCTTGACCGTTCCTTTGTCCGGCTCGCTTTTCTATGATCCACTGGATGCCGCACGACGAAGCCACGACGCGATACTGTTCGCCCAAGATCGCCACCACCCTCGTGTCAGGGACAGGTTTCATTTCATGGCACTCCCATTTGGGGAGCGGCAGCATTGCCGGCGACTGATTGTCTGTCGGCAAGCCACCTTCGGATATCGCTGAGCCGCCACGCGACGCGACGTTTTCCGATGTGAATGCGGGCGGGGAATTGCCCTTCCCGTTCCCAGCCGCCAAATTTGGCTGCGGCTCATTCCAATGCGCTTGCACAACTCGGCTTGGCCAATGAGTTGCAAGTCTTCCGCTACAAGGCTGATTGCCATGTTGCGTACAGGCACTTCCTGTCTTGGAAGAACGCGGTCTGTGGGAAATCTCGTGTCGCTCATGGTGTGCTCCTCGTTCGAGGAACAACCGTATCTTGGCAACTATCCGACCACCGACAGAATCAAATGGCGCGTTTATTTCGTTGCTTTATCGCCTTAGGTATGAACGGCGGACCACCTAGTCGAAATTGCGCATGCTTACCTTATAGTGCTGGTCGGCAAGCTGAACATTTCGCCTGTCCATATTCAGTTTATCGGCAAGTTCCGCCTCCACCTCGTGAACAGGCCGTGTCTTCTTGGCTCGGGCACGTTCCAATGCCCGCCGATCCGGATAGCGCGGAAAATGGCAATGCCACCGGCAGGGCGACCCGGCAATCGCTTTGGATCGACAAAGTCGGCAGCCATCGCGACCAGTTGGTGGCTAGCTGTGCCGTCGCGCATCTTCTTTGCGGCATATGCGTTCGCGCAATCGGGCCCTTTGACTTTGCCTTCAGTCGCTTATAGCGCCGCAGTTGGGAGCACAGGCCAATAGCAATGACGTCGTCTTTCATGCTTCGATCCGTAAAGAGTATAGAATGCCTTCCACATGCCGATCCACAGCCGTTATGTGCTTAGTTCTAGCCTTCGCGGCAGCTTGCCATGCCTTGTCCGTTCTGCAGCGGCCCAAACTTCGCGCTAACCCTTGGCATCAACGCCGTCACGCTGCCCTTAGGCCGTCTGCATCGAGCACGGCGTTTCTTCGCCTGTTGCATTATGTGAGGGTAGCCCAATCGCCCCACCGTTCCATGGCATCCTTTCGCCTTTCGAGGTATTCTGCCCTCTGGTAGACCCGGCAATGCCGGTGACCGCCCCGGTACTGTGATTGAGGATCTTGTCCACGACTACCGGCTCAATGCCGAGGTCACCAGTGGCAAGGGTGGCGAAGGTGCGGCGCAGGTCGTGAATGCGCCAGTCGCTAATCCGCTGGCCCTGTCGAGGGCTTCCTTGGCCCGTGAGAAGCCTGAAATGGGCGTGGTGCCGGTGGTGGTGAATACCAGTTCCTGACCTTGTTGGCGCGGGATAGACGTGAGCGTGGCTATCGCTTCGCTGCTACAGGTGGAACCGAATGCGACTTTCCATTCTTGGCCCGCTCGCCGGGAATCGTCCATATGCCTTTCTCTACGTCGAACTCTTTCCACTTTGCTCCCGCAACCTTCGGTGCGCCGTTGCCCTGTGAGGATGAGCATGCGGACATACGGGCCGAACGGGTAATCCATCGCCTCCGTGGCCTTCCAGATTGCCGCCAGTTCATCGCGGCTTAGTGTCGTTCCCGGCTGATCTCCTTGGCAGGCGGCTTGAGTCCGCCAACCGGCGAGGCTTCAATCAAATCCCGCTCCACTGCCCAATTGAAAGACGCCGCAACGCGGAAAGCAGTCGATTGGCAAGTATGGGGCGCCCCTGTCGCTCACGCTTTCCACACAGTTCACGCACGTCTTGCTTTGTGATCGACGTTAGCTGGCGCTTTCCCCAAACCGGCAGATGTCCTTGTTCGAATGCCCGCCTTTTCTCCGCAGCGCTTCGCTTGCCCGATTGTTCGCGGGCGAACCATTCATCAATGGCATCACTGATTGTGCGATCCACCTTTTGCCGGCTGGTTGACCAGCGGCAATATTCTGCGAAGAGGCCTTCCGCCTGCTTGCGAGCCTCCTGCAGAGACACTGAGGGATACGCGGCCAATTTGCATTCGCTTGTTGGTCCACCGACCGCCTCATCAGGAACCACGTCTTGGTGCCGCTTGGAGAAACCCGCAGCCCAGCCCTCGCACTAGGGCGTCATAGTGGTCGGCGCGGCTGTCGCCGGGCCTGATGGAGCGAAGATATGTGTCGGTAAAGGACTTGCCGGAGAGCTTGGGCATGTGTGCTGTGCTGCCGCTGTGGGTTCAACATGGGTTACATAATCGATGGCACAGCAGAAATGGCTTTGCAACAACGGGCAACAAACTTTATTGTTGAAAATGTTTTTTGTCGATGGTTTATTTGAGTGATAATGAACCCACTTGCGTCACAGGGAAACAATGTAGCACCTGCTTCGGGAGCAGGGGGTCGCAGGTTCGAATCCTGCCACTCCGACCAACTCCGCCCCGCTTATTTTCCAGACAACACGAATGTCCCGTCCCAGTTCGCCGGCGGGGCCGAGCGCGCCAATAGATTGGTGCGTTCCAGCATCACCGTGGCCGGGCCGTCGCCGGGCTTCAGCGCGAGGCATTGCTTGAAGGCCGACTTTGCCGCGCTCCAGTTGCGCGCGCGGTGCGCCGCAAGGCCGGACTCGTACGCCTTGCACACATCGGCTGCCTGCGAACTGGCGCTGCCGGCGGGCCCCGCGATTTCAAAGAGCGTCATCGGTTCCTCCTTGCCAAGCAGCAGGACGCGGTCGATCTCGCGCAGCAGCAGGCTGTCGCGCACCATGGCGGCGGTCTCGCCGTCGATCAGCATGCTGGTGCCGTAGATCTTGTTGGCGCCCTCGATGCGCGAGGCGGCGTTCACGGTGTCGCCGATCACGGTATAGTTCATCGCGGCCTCGGAGCCGATATTGCCGACCACCACCTCGCCGGTGGCAATGCCGACGCGAATGCCGATATCGGGCACATATTGCTTGAAGCCGATCAGCGCGGGCACTTCGGCGCGAAACTCCTCGAAGCGCGCCAGCTGGGCGAGACCGGCGGCGCATGCGCGCTGGCCCTGCTCGTGCGCCGGGACGAAGGGCGGGCCGAAAAAGGCCATCACCGAATCGCCGATGAACTTGTCGATGACGCCGTTCTGGCTTTTGACCTCGCCGGCCATCAGGCCGAGATAGCGGTTGAGCACCGCCACCAGCGAGGGCGGCGTCACCTGCTCGGACAGATGGGTGAAGCCGCGCATGTCGCAGAAAAGAATGGTGAGCACGCGCCTGTCTCCGGCGCTGCCGGTCAGGTCCTGCCGATCCACGAGGCCCTCCACGAGTCGCGGATCCATGTAGCGCCCGAAGGTCGCGCGGATCCTGTCCTTCAGCGCCAGTTCGCGGATCATGTGGTTGAACGCGCCGGTTAGCTGGCCGATCTCGTCATTGGTGCGCACCGTGAGCTCGCCCGAATAGCTGCCCTGCTCCACGGCCCGCGTCGCATTGACCAGCGGGCGGACCGATCCGACCAGCCGCCTTGCGATCCGTGCCGCCATCAGCAGGCCGAACAGAACGGCAACGGCCAGCGCCATCAGGCTCAGGAAAATAACCTTCTGCTGCTCGCTTCGGGTCTGTTCCACCGTGCTGCCGGCAAGCGACAGCGCCTCGCGCCGCAGATCTTCCATGTGGGCGCCCATGCGGTCGCGGAAATCGTCGAGCCGCGACAGGGCTTCAATTGTCCTGGACCAGTCATTGGCGGCAATCGCCCCGCGCGCATCGGCAAACAGGCCATCATAGGCGACGCGGTCTTCGGCAAGGGATTCGACTCCGGCCAGCAGGTGACCGAGCGCCAGCAGGTTATCGCTGTCTTCGTGGCGGCCGATTTCGGCCTTGATCGCCAGCAGCGCATTGGCCAGCTCTTTTTCCGCCGCTTGCCCGGCAAGTTCCGCCCCGGCCAAAGCCGCGTCTCGTTGGGCCGCGTCGCCGCCTTCGCGCATCAGCAGCGCTGCCCGCCGCAACTGAAAGGATTGCTCCAGCGAGCGGATATGGACCCGCGCCAGCATGCCGTATGCCGGCATGTAGGTGTCGCTGATCCCCGCCACCATGGAGCCGACGCGCAGGGACATGGTGGTGCCGACCACCGTGATGAGGCCCATCAGCAGCAGAAGCACCAGCGTGACCGCGTAGACATTGTTGGCGATGGTCGGGGTGAGGCGAAATTTCATGTGAACCTGCGAGCGAGGATGCGGGCACAGAATGATCATGCGCGCACAGTGTTGGCAACCGGACAGTCGATGGAAGAAAATTACTATTACGGACCTTGCCGCATTTTGCACTGATTATGGCCGTAGGACGAAATTGGTGACGTTGCAAAGGCTCTGTTAACCAATACAGTCGGATAATGGGCAATCATCATTGTCGAAGGTGTTTTCCTTCATGAGTATGTTGAACGACAGGTTTCCACACATGCTGTCCCGCGCGTGCAGGATGGCCGCCCTTGCGCTGGTTGCAGCCTCGGTTTCGGGCTGCATGGGCAGCGCCATGAGCACTTTCGACGGTTTGAGTGCAAAGACCATTCGCGCCGACAAGGGCGGCGAAGTCGTCAGCTATGCGCTGAAGGTGAAGCGGCTGGAGCGCGAAGGCACGCCGGTGCGCATTTCCGGCAAATGCGAGTCTGCCTGCACGCTCTATCTTTCCTTGCCGCAGGACCAGATCTGCATCACGCGCGGCGCATCGTTCTCGTTCCACAAGCCTTACGGCTCGTCGCGCCGCATCAACAGCAGCGCGGCCAAGATGATGGTGCAGCAATATCCGTTCTGGGTTCAGGACTGGCTGGCGTTCAATGGCGGACTGCGCACCGAGATGGTGGTCATGGATTATGACTACGCCCGGTATTTCATGCGCACCTGCGGCAGTGCCTGAGGAAATCCATTTCCAGGAGAGTGTTGAGCCTGCGCCCCGGGCCGCTTAAGGTCCGGCAGGATGTTGATTGCAGGAGCACAAATGCGTTTCAGTGGAACCCGGTCCTATGTCGCCGCCGATGACCTGACGCTTGCCGTCAATGCGGCGATCGCATTGGAGCGCCCATTGCTGGTGAAGGGCGAGCCCGGCACCGGCAAGACGGAACTCGCCCGGCAGGTGGCGCAGGCGCTCGGGCTGCGGCTGATCGAATGGCACGTCAAATCGACCACCAAGGCGGCGCAGGGCCTGTACGAATATGACGCGGTTTCGCGGCTGCGCGACTCCCAGCTTGGCGAGAAGCGGGTGCACGATGTCGCCAACTACATCCGCAAGGGCAAGCTGTGGGAAGCCTTCGACGCGGACGAGAAGGTCGTGCTGCTGATCGACGAGATCGACAAGGCCGACATAGAGTTTCCCAACGATCTCCTGCAGGAACTCGACCGAATGGAGTTCCACGTCTACGAGACTGGCGAAACCATACAGGCGAAGCGGCGGCCGATCGTCATCATCACGTCCAACAACGAGAAGGAACTGCCCGACGCGTTCCTGCGGCGCTGCTTCTTCCACTACATCCGCTTTCCGGACATGGAGACGCTGGAGCGCATCGTAGAGGTGCATTACCCCGGCATCAAGAAGCGGCTCGTGCATGCCGCGCTGACGCAGTTTTATGAACTGCGCGAAACACCGGGGCTGAAAAAACGGCCCTCGACATCCGAGGCGCTGGACTGGATCCGGCTGCTCGTTGCCGAGGACATGGATCCGGCGGATCTGCGCGCCGACCCCAAGAACATGCTGCCGAAGCTGCATGGCGCCCTGTTGAAGAACGAACAGGACGTTCACCTGTTCGAGCGGCTTGCGTTCCTGGCGCGTCAGCGGGGCAACTGACGGGTTCAGGCGCCCGCGGCAAAGACCTTGTGGCGCGGCGGGATGAAGCTGACCATCGCGCCCTTCTGCACCGAGACGTCGAGCGGGATCTCGATCTCGACGCGGCTTTGCGAATTCTCGACTTCCATCTCCACCAGGCGCGTGCCCGCGATGCGGCGCGTGGCGACGGCGCGCCCGGCAATTCCCTCGGCGCCTTCGGCGCCAATCTGGACGCCGTGCGGGCGGAACATCAGCCGGGCCGCGCCATCTGCAACACCGGGCGCCGCGATGCCGGTCGGCCGCTTCGACAGCAGGACCTTGCCGTTCTTCACCTCGACAGGCAGTTCGTTGGACTCGCCGACGAAGCCGAAGACGAATGGCGAGACCGGCGCGTCGTAGATTTCGTCCGGCGTGCCGACCTGCTCGATCCTGCCCTGGCTCATCACGACGACGCGGTCGGCAAGTTCCAGCGCCTCCTCCTGGTCGTGCGTGACGAAGACGGTGGTGTGGCCGGTGCGGTCGTGGATTTCGCGCAGCCAGCGGCGCAGTTCGCGGCGCACCTGCGAATCGAGCGCGCCGAAGGGTTCGTCGAGCAGCAGCACGCGCGGCTCGATCGCAAGCGCACGCGCAAGCGCGACGCGCTGGCGCTGGCCGCCCGACAGTTGCGAGGGATAGCGCGCCTCCAGACCCGACAATTGCACCAGCTCGAGCAGTTCGAGCGCCTTGCGGCGGATTTCGGCCTTGGGCGGACGCGTCGCGGCCGGGCGCACCTTCAGGCCGAAGCCGATGTTTTCGGCCACGGTCATGTGCCGGAACAGCGCGTAGTGCTGGAAGACGAAGCCGACATTGCGCTCCTGCACGCGCAGGCTCGAGGCGTTCTCCTCGCCGAAGAAGATGGAGCCGTCGGTCGGCGTCTCGAGGCCGGCGATCAGGCGCAGCAGGGTCGTCTTGCCAGAGCCCGACGGGCCAAGCAGGGCAATCAGTTCTCCCGAGCCGATGTCGAGGGATACGTCGTGAAGCGCGGGATAGCGGTCGAATTCCTTGCGGACCTGGCGGATCGAAACTTCCATCAATGTCTCCTGCCGTTGGCAAGGCCGTCGCCGTAGCGAAGCTCGAGCACGGTCTTGAGGACAAGCGTTACGAGCGACAATCCGGCCAGCAGGCTCGCGACCGCGAAGGCCGCGACGAAGTTGTACTCGTTGTAGAGAATTTCGACATGCAGCGGCATGGTGTTGGTCAGCCCGCGAATGTGTCCCGAGACGACCGACACGGCGCCGAATTCGCCCATGGCGCGGGCGTTGCAGAGCAGCACGCCGTAGAGCAGGCCCCACTTGATGTTGGGCAGCGTGACACGGAAGAACGTCTGCCAGCCCGATGCGCCGAGCGACAGCGCGGCCTCTTCGTCGCCCGTGCCCTGCTCCTGCATCAGCGGGATGAGTTCGCGCGCGACGAAGGGAAAGGTGACGAAGATCGTTGCCAGCACGATGCCGGGCACAGCGAACAGGATCTCGATGCCATGGCTGTTGAGCCAAGGACCGAGCCAGCCGCCGGCGCCGAACAGCAGCACGTAGACCAGGCCGGAAATGACCGGCGACACCGAGAACGGCAGGTCGATCAGCGTGGTCAGGAAGGCCTTGCCCTTGAACTCGAACTTGGCGATCGCCCATGCGGCGCTGACGCCGAAGACAAGGTTGAGCGGCACGGCGATGGCGGCGACGAGCAGCGTCAGCCGGATCGCGGCAAGCGTATCGGGATCGCCGAAGGCTTCCAGGAACGCGCCGGCACCCTTGCGAAATGCCTCGACGAACACGGAGACCAGCGGCAGCAGCAGGAACAGCGCCAGGAACGCGAGCGCAATGGCTATGAGCAGGCCGCGGACCAGCGGGCTTTCGCTGGTCGGGCTGCCATGGGCTCCGTTGTCAGACGCCATGACCATACCTCCTGCGGCTCCAGGCCTGCACCAGGTTGATGACGAACAGCATCGCGAACGAGATGACCAGCATGATCGCCGCGATGGCGGTTGCGCCGGCATAGTTGAATTCCTCAAGCTTGATGACGATCAGCAGCGGCGCGATTTCCGATACGTACGGGATGTTGCCGGCGATGAAGATGACCGAGCCGTATTCGCCGACGGCGCGCGCGAAGGCCAGCGCGAAGCCGGTGAGGATGGCCGGCATGAGGCCGGGCAGGATCACGCGGCGGATGGTCTGGAAACGGTTCGCGCCGAGCGTGGCGGCCGCCTCCTCGACCTCGCGGTCGATCTCCTCCATCACCGGCTGCACCGTGCGCACGACGAAGGGCAGGCCGATGAAGATCAGCGCAATGACGATGCCGAGCGGCGTGAAGGCGATCTTGATGCCGAAAAGGCCAAGCAACTGGCCGATCCAGCCGTTCGGCGCATAGATCGCGGCAAGCGCGATGCCGGCGACGGCGGTCGGCAGCGCGAAGGGCAGGTCGACGACGGCATCGATGATGCGCCGGCCGGGAAAGCTGATAGCGCACCAGCACCCAGGCGATGACGGCCGAAGACCACGTTGACCGAGTGCGGCGATGAAGGACGCGCCGAACGACAGCGACAGGGCCCGCACCACGCGCTCATCCGTTGCGACTTCCCAGAAGCCGCCCCAGCCAAGGCCGGTGGTGCGCCAGACCAGCGCCGACAGCGGGATCAGCACGATCACCGTGAGGTAGAAGACCGAGAAGCCGAACGTCAGCCCGAAACCCGGAATCACCGACGGGCGGCGAAACCGGAACGGAACCGGGAAGGCTGCTGCGGCGGCGCCTGATCTTCGGACATGTCGGTCACGGGCTCGCGGGAAATGGCTGAATCAATCTGCAAGTATGAAATGCCCGGTAAGTGTGACGCATCCACCATCTAACTAGCACCATCGTCCGCCGCGGCTACGCAGTGTCTGTTGCTTTCTTTGCGGCAGGTTCAGAAAATTTTTCGCCGCATCGGCAACAGTTCGCGGGCGAAGGGGCGGCCGGGAGGGGAGGAGAACTCCCGGCCGCCCTGTGCCGGCCCCCGGTGATCGAGGGCCGGATGTCGGGTCAGTTCGTCGGCTTGTAGATCTGGTCGAAGATGCCGCCGTCGCCGAAGTGGTAGGGCTGCGCCTTCTTCCAGCCGCCGAAGATCGGATCGTCGATCGAGACGAGCTCGAGCTTGGGCAGGTTTTGCAGCGCATCGGCCGGCACCACTTCCGGGTTGGACGGCCGGTAGATAGTGCTTGGCCGCGATCTTCTGACCTTCGTCGGAATAGAGGTAGTTGAGATAGGCTTCGGCCACCTTGCGGGTGCCCTTGGCATCGACATTGCCGTCGACCACGCGCCACCGGCGGCTCGGCCAGGATCGAGGATGGCGGCACGACGATCTCGAACTGGTCCTCGCCGAATTCGGCTCCGGCCAGCGACGCCTCGTTTTCCCAGGCGAGCAGCACGTCGCCGATCTGGCGCTGGGCGAAGGTGGTGAGCGAACCGCGCGCGCCGGTGTCGAGCACCGGTACGCGCTTGAAGAGCTCGGCGATGTATTCCTTGATCTTCGCCTCGTCGCCGCCGAACTGCTTGTGGGCCCAGGCCCAGGCGGCGAGATAGTTCCAGCGTGCGCCGCCGGAGGTCTTCGGGTTCGGCGTGATGATCTGGACGTCGTCCTTGACCAGGTCGCCCCAGTCCTTGATGCCCTTGGGATTGCCCTTGCGCACCAGGAAGACGATGGTCGAGGTGTAGGGCGAGGAGTTGTTGGGCAGGCGCGCCGCGCCAGTCGGCCGGGATCTTGCCGGTCTTCTCGGCGATCGCGTCGATGTCGCTCTCGAGCGCCAGCGTCACGACGTCGGCGTCGAGGCCGTCGATCACCGCGCGCGCCTGCTTGCCCGAACCGCCATGCGACTCTGGATGGTGACGGTCTCGCCGGTTTCGGCCTTCCACTTCGCGGCAAAGGCGGCGTTGAACTCCTTGTAGAGCTCGCGGGTCGGATCATAGGAGACGTTCAGGATGGTGCTTTGGGCCATGGAAAGGCCCACGCCGAGGTTTGCCGAAACGGCAAAGGCGGCGAGAATGAGCAGTGATTTCCGCTTGAGGTTCATGTGGAAACACCTCCGTTAATGACCCAAATACCCTATCAAGTAAGTAGGGATTTAAAATGCTGCTTCATTCCATAAAAGCGCACTTTTACAATATTTTATTTCGTCAAGGTGCGGTTTCGAGGGAAAGATGCGGCGTTCCATCCGTAAGGCTGTCCTCGATGGTCGTCTTGTCCAGCACCTGCCTCGTGGCTTCGGCAACGCCGGCGAAGACGCGCCTGATCTCGCATTCGACTCGGCGCCGCAATCCTCGCAGCGCCGGTAGGCAATACGGCTGAGGCATGGCAGCGGCGCGATCGGACCGTCAATCAGCCGCAGGATCTCGCCGTAGGTAATGGCGCTCGCCGGCTTCAACAGCTCGTAGCCGCCTGCCCGGCCACGACGGCTCGCGACATAGCCGGCCCGCTTCATGTCGAGCATGATCTGCTCGAGGAACTTGCGCGGGATGTTCTCGCCGAGCGCGATGTCGCGGATCTGCACGGCAGCACCTTGCGGGGCGCGTGCCAGCGCCACCAGGGCCTTGAGTGCGTATTTGGCTTTTTGCGATATCATTTCAGGCGTGTTCCGGGCCGTTTTCACTCGTATAGACGCAACAAGCCGCGCCTGAAAGCAAAAGCGCACCACTTGCATCCTCATGCGGGGTCGCATATTTTCCGCGCCGTGGTGATTTGGCCGGCCGGCTTGCAGCCACGTTAAACAACTTGCTAAAGGGCCGCGCGGTAAATCCACCCACGGACCGGCAGCGATATCGATCGAGGCCGGCTTTTTCGTTGGAGTTCACGCAATGCCGATCCGCATCCCCGACCGACTGCCCGCCCGCGACACGCTCGATCAAGGAAGGCGTGATGGTGATGGACGAGTCGGTGGCGATCCGGCAGGACATCCGCCCGCTGCGCATCGGCCTGCTCAACCTGATGCCGAACAAGATCGCGACCGAAACGCAGATCGCGCGGCTGATCGGCTCCTCGCCGCTGCAGGTGGAACTGAGCCTCATCCGCATCGGCAGCCACAAGGCGAAGAACACCTCGGACGAGCATCTGATTTCGTTCTACCGGACCTTCGAGGAGGTGCGGCACGAGAAATTCGACGGCTTCATCATTACCGGCGCGCCGATCGAGACGCTGCCCTACGAAGACGTGACCTACTGGAACGAGATGCGCGAGATCTTCGACTGGACGCGCAGCCAATGTCCATTCGCCCTTTTTCATCTGCTGGGGCGCGATGGCGGCGATCTACCATTTCCACGGCGTGCCCAAGCATGCGCTGCAGAAGAAGGCGTTCGGCGTCTACCGGCACCGCAACCTCAATGCCGGCCTCGCCCTATCTGGCGGGCTTTTCGGACGATTTCTCGATCTCCGTCTCGCGCTGGACCGAAGTCCGCCGCGAGGACCTCAAGCCGGCAAGCGGGCCTTGAGGTGCTGATGGAGTCGCGACGAGACCGGGCTTTGCCTGATCGCGGAGAAGCGAGGCAACCGGCTCTACATCTTCAACCACGTCGAATATGATTCCGACACGCTGGCCGAGGAATATTTCCGCGACGTGCAGGCCGGAGCGCAGATCGAGATTGCCGCACGGGCTATTTTCCGGGCGACGACCCGACCAAGAAGCCGCTCAACCGCTGGCGCAGCCACGCCTTCCTGCTGTTCGGCAACTGGATCAACCGGACCTACCAGACGACGCCGTTCGACCTCGACGAGATTGGAACAGATGCCGGCCGCTCTGAATGGTCAGCTGGATTGGCTATTTTAGCTAAAATCATACCGGAGATCAGCCATGAAGACAATCGCAGGCGACCGAAGCCAAGAACAATTTCGGCAAGCTGCTCGAGGATGCAATGGTCGAGCCGGTCGTCATCCAGAAGAACGGCCGGGATGCTGCGGTGTTGGTATCGAAGGCTTACTTCGATAGCCATCAGGGCAATCCGGACAGGAAAGAACTGATCCGCAAGCTGCATCAGGAAAGCATCGAGCGGTACGCGGATGTCTATCGTGCACTCGCCAAATAGGCGGCGCGCCTAATGGACAGGATTTACCTCGGGTTCGACGACATTGTGCAGATGCATGCGGCGCAGATCGAAGCATTTGGCGGCTCGCCGGGAATTCGCGACGCCGGCTTGATTGAAGCCGCCCTGCTTCGTCCGCAAACAGGCTACTACGCCGATCTGATAGAGGAAGCCGCAGCGCTGTGGGAAAGCCTGACGATGAATCACGGCTTCATTGACGGCAACAAGCGCATTGGACTTGCCGCCACCTATACTTTCCTGGCGCTGAACGGCGCTCGATTCACCGCAAGCTCTGGCGATCTGCTTTCCTTCATCTTCACCCATCTCGAAGCGGGCATGTTCAACAAGGACAATCTGGACGCATGGTTGCGGGAAAACATGAAATCGGGCTGAATAGGCGCATGTTCCTGCCCTTCTTCCTCCAGCTCAAGGCCGCCAAGCTTCCCGGTCACGCTGCGGGAATACCTCACCCTGCTCGAAGGCGCTGGATGCGGGGCTCGTCGACCTATGACGTCGAGGGCTTCTACTACCTCGCCCGCACCGCGCTGGTGAAGGACGAGCGCCACCTCGACCGCTTCGACCGGGTGTTCGCGGAATTTTTCAAGGGCGTCGAGGCGGTCGCCGGCGCGGCGAGGGCGTCGACATCCGGCAATCTGCCCGAGGAGTGGCTGCGCAAGCTCGCCGAAAAGCATCTGACGCGACGAGGAGAAGAAGCTCGTCGAAGCGCTCGGCGGCTTCGACAAGCTGATGGAGACGCTGCGCGAGCGGCTGGCGAAGCAGGAAAAGCGCCACCAGGGCGGCTCGAAGATGGATCGGCACCGCCGGCACCTCGCCCTTCGGCGCCTATGGCTACAATCCGGAAGGCGTGCGCATCGGCCAGGACGAAAGCCGCCACCGGCGCGCGGTGAAGGTCTGGGACAAGCGCGAGTTCCGCAATCTCGACGACACCGTCGAACTCGGCACCCGCAACATCAAGGTGGCGCTGAAGCGGCTGCGGCGCTGGGTGCGCGAGGGCGCGGCGGAGGAACTCGACCTGCCCGGCACCATCCGCGCCACCGCCGAGCATGGCTATCTCGACGTGAAGACCCGGCCCGAGCGGCGCAACGCGGTCAAGGTGCTGATGTTCCTCGACGTCGGCGGCTCGATGGACGACCATGTGCAAGATCGTCGAGGAACTGTTCTCGGCCGCGCGCGACCGAGTTCAGCCACCTCGAATATTTCTACTTCCACAACTGCCTCTACGAGGGCGTGTGGAAGGACAACCGCCGCCGCGGCCGAGGCGCATGCCGCACGCGACGACGTGCTGCGCACCTACGGCCCGGACTACAAGGTGATCTTCGTCGGCGATGCCTCGATGAGCCCCTACGAGATCGTCCAGCCGGGCGGCTCGGTCGAGCACTGGAACGCGGAGCCGGGCGAGGTCTGGCTGAGGCGCGCGCTGGAGCACTTCAAGCACAGCATCTGGCTCAACCCAGTTGCCGAGCAGGCCTGGCGCTACACGCAGTCGACGCAGATGATCCGGCAGATCATGGGCGGGCGCATGTTTCCGCTCACGCTTGGCGGCCTCGACGCGGCCATGAAGGAACTCTCACACTGATATGCAGCGGCCCGTCTCGGCGACCGCCAGCGTTTCCATCCAGCGGTGGATGATTGCCGTGAGCCGGTCCGGAGACACCGGCTTGGCGAGATAGTCGTCCATGCCGGCGGCAAGGCAGCGCTCCACGTCGCCCTTGATGGCATGCGCCGTGACGGCGACAACCGGCATGCGCGGCAGGCCGTGCGATGCCTCTATCGCGCGGATTTCCTCGGTTGCATCCAGCCCGTTGAGGTGCGGCATCGAAACATCCATCAACATCATTTTCGGGTGCAGTTCGCGGTAGAGTTCGACCGCCTCGCGTCCGTCGCTCGCGATGCGGAACGTGAAGGGCGTCATTTCAAGAATCTGCGTGAAAACGATCTGGTTCACCTCGTTGTCCTCGGCCACCAGCACATCGATGCGGCCTTCCTCCACGGTCGCGGGCGGCAGACGCTGCCGCCATCTGCGGCTGTGCCGGGCTCAGCCTGGCTCGCCACCGGGTCGGCCGCCTGGCGTTCGCTCATGACGGAAATCATGGTCTCGAGCAGCAAAGACGAGCGGGCCGGCTTCGACAAATGGGCCTCGATGCCGAGTGCCGAGAACGCCTTGCCGTCTTCCATGTGGTCGACCGAGGTGAGCATGATGATCGGCATGTGCGACAGGGCCGGGTCGGCGCGCAGGGCGCGGGCCAGGTCGGCTCCGTTCATTTGAGGCATGTGGTAGTCGAGAATCGCAAGGTCGATTCCGATCCCGGCGGCATGCGCCGCCTCCACGCAGCGCAAGCGCCTCGCGCGGCGCTCGAGCAGGTCGCCGAATCGAAGCGCCAGGCAGTCATCTGTTCCGAAAGAATGGCGCGATTGACGTCGTTGTCATCGACGACGAGTACCCGCTTGCCGGCAACGTCGACCGGCGCGTGTTTCGTTAGACGAGCCCTCGTGGACCGGCAGCGCGATTTCGAACCAGAAAGTCGATCCGCAGTCCGGTTCGCTGCGTCACGTCCATTTCGCCGCCCATCAGGCCGACCAGCGACGAGGCAATGGCGAGCCCGAGGCCCGTGCCCTCGTGCTTGCGGCGTGGCGGAACCGTCGACCTGGCTGAACTTTTCGAAGATGCGGCTGCGCTTGTCGTGCCGCAATGCCGATGCCGGTGTCCTCGACGCTGAAGCGCATGCGGGACCTGCGCGTCGGCTGCGATCGCGCCGCATCTGCGAAACGTCGACGAGCACATGCCCGTGGTCGGTGAACTTGACGGCATTGCCCATCAGGTTGGTGATGATCTGCCGGATGCGGCCGACATCGCCCACGAACATTTCCGGCGAAGATCCGGATCGATGCGCACGACCAGTTCCAGGTCCTTTTCCGCAACGCGGGCGGAGACCAGCGTCGCCACGTCCTCGATCGCCTCGGCAAGGCGGAAGGGCTGCCGGGTCGAGTTCCATCTGCCCGGCGTCGATCTTCGAGAAGTCGAGAATGTCGTTGATGATCGTCAGCAGCGAGGCGCCCGACTTGACGATGATATCGACGAACGTGCGCTGCTCGCGTGTCGAGCTGCGGTGCGGGCCAGCAGCTCGGCCATGCCCATGACGCCGTTCATGGGCGTGCGGATTTCATGGCTCATGTTGGCGAGGAATTCGGACTTGGCCCGGTCGGCCAGTTCCGCGGCCTGCTTGGCGCGCATCAGCTCGGTCACGTCCTGCCGGGTGACGATGCCGAGCCCGTCGGGCGAGCGGTGCATTCCCAGGATGTACCATTGCACGCCGTCGCCCATGACGCGGTGGACCGAATCGCCCGGAACCAGGCTCGAAGCTTCGGCGTAGAAGCGCCTCGCGGCCTTTTCCAGCCGGTCCTGCGGCAGATCAGGGTGATCGTTTCGCAATGTCATGCGGGCGACATCGAGCGCATGCGTTCCAACGCACAGCGAAGCGCCGTTCGACCCGGTAAGCGCCGCGTAGCTTGGGTTGAAGCTTACCAGCCTGTTGTCGGGATCGAACACCGCTACCGCGACATCGATGACCTGCAGCGTCGAGGACAAGATCACGCGCTCGGCGGCAGCGTGGGCGGTAGCCTCTGCCAGCGCCTTTTCGCGCTCCTTCATCTCGGTCACGTCGAAATAGGTGATCAGGCGGCGTCCGTTCGAAAGTCTCGTCACCGAGTAGATCATGCACACGCCGTCGGCGCGGTCGAACTGGCGCGGCTCGACATTGCCGTCGCGGATTTCATCAAGGCGGCCCGCGACATAATCCTCCCACTGATCGTCGGGAATGCTGTAGACGCCGGTGTGCCGGTTGAAATCCATCAGCTCGCGGAAATGCGATCCGCGTCCGAAGGTCTGCGGATCGGTGTTCCAGATCCTGTGAAAGCCGCCATTGATGATTTCGCAGCGCAGGTCCGCATCGACGACCACGACGCCGAGACTCAGCGAGTTCACGGTGTTGACCATGTCCTCGAAGAGTTCCCTCGCGCGCTCCTCGGCCTGCGCCTGCTTCTCTTCGCGGTCGCGCATTTGCGTGTAATCCAGCCGCAGGCCGACGAAAACGCCATCGTCCGTGCGCCGCTCGCTCAGCAGCAGCCAGCGCTCGCCGACCTGCTGCACGAAAGTCTGCTGGCGCGGCTCGCGGTGATTGGCAACGCGCTTATCGATGAATTCGGGCCATTCCTCCTGCGGCACCTGCCATTGGCCGGCCTCAAGGCCGTGCTGCACCACGTCGCGGATGTTGTTGCCCTGTTTCAGGGCTGGCGAAAGCAGCGGATACATCTGCCGGTTGACGTCATTGCAGAAGAAGAAATTGTCGTCGTTGTCGTAGACGATGATGCCGTCCTGCATCTGGTTCAGCGCGGCGGTCAGCAGACGCCAGTTCTTGTCGGCTTCGGCGCGGGCGTTCTCGATCTCGGTCTCGCGCTTGCGCAATTCGGTGACGTCGGTGGTGGAGCCGACCAGGAAAGTCTCGCCGGACGATGCGGTGAAGGCGCGCTTGTGCGCCAGTTGATGGCGCACGGAGCCGTCGGGCTTGGTCAGCACTTCGTGCAGTTCGGCTGTTTCAAGGTTGGCGAGGATACGGCGGTCGTCCTGCGCGAACGTGCATCCGGATTGACCGAAAAGTTCTTCGTCGGTCTTGCCGACGGCATCCTCCAGCGCGACCTGCATCAGCTGTGCCCAGGCCTCGTTCGCGTAGAGCATCTTCAGGTCCGGCCGCTTGGCGTACACGGAAATGGGCAGTTGGTCGACAATATCGAAAAGCAGATCGAGCGCGGCATCCTTGCCGAGCAAATCAACGAGTTCCCGCCGCAATGCGTTCATGTGATTCCCACCCCCGAGGGACTCCAGATACACCGGCAGAAACTGAACGCAGCTTACCGGCCCGCTTGTTACGGCGGCCCGGCAAATATGAACAGGTTAGGTTAATGCAGCATGAAGGGCGGGGCTCGAAGCCCCGCCAAAGGCATCAGCCCTTGCGCTGCAGGAGCGGCCAGACCGCAGGCACGAGGCAGGCCGCGATGGCGAGCTTGACGATGTCCGTCACGATAAAAGGACCGACGCCATAGGCAACGATCTTGTCGGCGCCGAAGAGGTAGCCGAGCCACAACGCGCCGAGCACCAGCATGATTGCCTCGCCAGCCAACATGGCCGCGCCGAGCTTCAGCGGGTTGCGGCTCCAGCCGCGGTCGGCGGCCCAGCCGGCGATTGCCGCCATGACGAGGAAGCCGAGGAGATATCCGCCCGTCGGGCCGGCCATGTAGGCAAGGCCGATGCCCTTTTCGGGCGTTCCGGCGAAGACCGGAAATCCGGCCGCGCCCTGCAGCAAATACAGGCCCATGGTCGCGACCGCGAGGCGCATGCCGAAAGCGGAGGCAATTGCGAAGATCGCAAGCGTTTGCAGGGTCATCGGCACGGGCCAGAACGGCACCTGTACCTTGGCGGCGACAGTGATGAGGAGCGCGCCGGCAAATGACAGGAAAGCAAGCCAGACATAGCGCATGGCCTTGCTTGAGGGCATCAGCGAAATGGCAAGGGCGTTGCCGTTGGTCAGGGTATTCATGTCGCCTCCGCAATGGCTTTTGTTCTGCCCAATCGTATATGGTCTATTGCCGGAACCCGCAAGACGAGTTCCCCCGATATCCAGCGGTGAAGCTCGCCCCTTGGCAGTGAAAATACGGAAAGCCTGCATGGAAACGCCGCAGTTCAAGATCGCGTTCGAACCCGCGCACGGCAGCGCCGTGGAAGTGGCGCCGGGGGTGTTGCGAGTCACCGCAAACAATCCGGGGCCGTTCACCTTTCATGGCACGAATTCCTACATCGTCGGCAAGCGCAGTGTTGTCGTGATCGATCCGGGCCCCGAAGCAGACGAGGCGCATCTGCGAACCCTGCTCGATGCGATCGGCAGGCGGGACGTGTCGCACATCCTCATCACGCATACCCATGTCGACCATTCGCCGCTGGCCGCGAAACTGAAGCAGATCACCGGCGCGCCGGTGCTGGCGGAGGGTCCGCACCGCCCGGCCCGGCCGCTCAACATCGGCGAGGTCAACACGCTCGATGCTTCAGCCGACCGCGACTTCATGCCGGACTTCGCGCTCGCCCATGGCGACCTGGTCAAGGCGGAGGACTTTACCCTGGAGGCGGTTCATACGCCCGGGCATACCGCCAACCACATGGCGTTTGCCATTGCCGACGCGAACATCCTCTTGTCCGGGGATCATGTGATGGCCTGGTCGACGTCGATCGTTGCGCCGCCCGATGGCGCCATGTCGGATTACATGGCCTCGCTGGACACGTTGCTGGCGCGTTCGGAGACATTGTATCTGCCGGGGCATGGCGGGCCGGTGACCAAGGCGCCCGAATTCGTGCGGGCGCTGCGGGCCCACCGCAAGATGCGCGAAAGCGCAATCCTGGGCCGGGTGCGGGCGGGCGACCGGACCATTCCGCAGATCGTGCATGCAATCTACAAGGATACCGATCCGCGCCTGCATGGCGCGGCGGCGCTTTCCGTGCTTGCGCACATGGAAGACCTGCTCGCCTCGGGTCGCATTCGCAGCAGCGGCCCGGCTTCGCTCGAGGGCGAATACGAACCGTTCGAATAATCAGCCCTCGCCGGCTATGCCGAGCAGTGAGGCGTCGAGATCGGACATGAATTTTTCGATCAGCCGTGCGTTGTAGCCAAAATCATGCGCCCCGTAGCGCGAGGATGAGCGCATGTCGACGAGCGTGGCCTCAGCCTCGGACACGATCTGGATGATGACATCGTTCTTGTAGCCAAAGACCGGGCTGGTCGCGACCACCTCGATCTCGATATTGGCAGGGAGATCGGGCGCCTCTTCGGCTTCAACCGCCTCGCCACTGGCGGCGTCGCCCGCCTTGGGCTTTGCCGGGTCGTCCTCCCCGGCCTCCGGATCGCCTTCCACGGCAGGTGCCGGAGAGGCGGGGGCGACTGCGTCCTCAGGCACGCCCTGTGTCGCCGTGATCGTCCACGAGCGGTCGGCGATCAATACCTTGATGCTGGCGAGCACGCGCTCCGGACCGGCATTGTAGCGGCGCGAACCGATCTTGGGATAGTCGGCGATCAAAGTCTCGGCATAGGCATCGGTGTAGTCGGCAAGCTGGTTCATGCCGGCCGCGGCATTTTCCTGGCGAAGCTTTTGCGCCTGCAGATATTGCGGCGGCGAATAGGGGTTCGTGGCAACGTCGGAAAGCAGCGGGTGCTCCAGGGCCAGGTAGCCGTGCCAGATGAAGGGTATCAGCAGCAGCGTCGCGATGATGACGCCGCGCACTGTCGCCTTGCCGCCGCGAAGGCCGTTGTTCCACAAATCCAGCAGCGCGCGTACACCGAGGAAAAGGCTGGCCAGGATCATTGCAAGGCCGAAGGCGACCAGCCATATGGCCTGTGGCGTGGTGACCTTGTCGAAGCGGTGCAGCAGGATCGTCAGCACGAAATAGGGCAGGCATATCATTGCGATGCGCTCGCACCACCGTGCGGCGGAAGACCATCTGCGTTCGTAGAAACCTGTCATGCCATCCGATGCCCGTATTGCCGCGAGCGAACCTAGAGTTATTTTCATCGGGCCGCAAAGTGAAATGGCGCGCTCACTTCGGCAATAATGGCGGAAATTCCACTTTTTCGCCGCACTCTCGCCCCGCGCTCACTTTCTTATCCTCTCCAGAACAGGGGAGACGATCATGACCAAATCCGGTTCCGGCATGGGGGCCACGCCTGCGGGCGAACGGCAGGCCAATGTATTGCCGCTGCGTGCGGGTCTCAATATTCCCAAGGCGATGGAACGGGCATTGCAGGACATGTCCATCGGCGAAAAATTCTTCGATGCTGTAAGCCATGCCGCCGAAAACGCCGGATGCTCAATGCTTTTCGAGATCCCGGCGATGCTGCTTGGAGGCAAGGGTGATCGCGCGGCTGCGATCTCGTGCGGTCCGGCGCAGGACCTGATGTTCATCGTTTTCGATAGCAAGACCGGCACGATCAGCGTGATTTCCGCCAGCGAAGTGCCGGAAACCGTGCTGGATTTTACCCGGTCCTATGCGGGCGTGCTCGGCATGATCGCCAGCGATCGCACGGTGATTGCGCCACTGCTGCAGTAATCAGACTGCGGGCACCGCGATCATCGGCAGTTCAAGCAGTTCGTGCAGCGAACCGACGACGTGGTCGGCATGCGGGGCAAGATCGTCAGCCGTGGCGATGCCCGTCGAGATGCCGACCGCCACCGCCCCTCCGGCCCGCGCTGCACGCAGATCGTGAACGCTGTCGCCAACCATGACGATCGATTGCGGACCCACCCCGCATTCGCGCGCGAAAGCCAGCACCATGCCCGGCAGCGGCTTGGCGCCGTGGCCCGAAATCATAGCCAGCGACGAAAGAGAAGTGCCGCTCGATATCGGCGGCCTGCAGGTGCGAACGGCCGTTGGCCTCCGCGTCATTCGTCGCCAATCCGACCTTGAATCCGGCGGAGACCAGCTTTTCCAGCACTTCGCTTGCGCGCTCGAACAGGGCCATGCTGCGGCGGGCGTGGTGCTCGTACAGGAGGTCGATCTTCGCGGCGAGCGCGGCATCGCCTGGCTCGCCAATCAGCGGACCCCAGATGCGGGCCATGTCCGCCGCAGTGCCGGCGATCACGATGGACGTTGGCGAAAACCGTCCGGCGGCAATGTCGAAGCCGACAGCCGATGCCAGCGCATGGGCCTGATCTTCGCTGGCAGCAAGCGCACGAACGACGCCCGCCGTCGCCGGGGCGTAGGTCGCCTCGAAATCGAACAGCGTTCCGTCCTTGTCGAACAATATGCCGGCTGCGCGCATGAACTCCCCCTCGCCAGATTTTGCGCGGACAACAGCACGGGCAATCCGTCCCGGCAAGCCTGCAGGCCATATATGGGGTCTTGCAGGGCGCGATTTCAGCCCCGGCCTGGCCGGCTCACGCCTTCGTCTTGCGCTCGATCGTCGCCTGCGCCGCGGCAAGGCGGGCAATCGGCACGCGGAAGGGCGAGCAGGAGATATAGTCCAGCCCCGTCTCCTCGAAGAAGCGGATCGAGGCCGGATCGCCGCCATGTTCGCCGCAAATGCCGAGCTTCATGTCGGCCCGCGCGCCGCGGCCAAGTTCGGAGGCAAGGCGCACCAGCCGCCCGACGCCGTCGACATCAATGGAGACGAACGGATCCTGCTTGATGATGTTGCGCGTGGCATAGGTGGTGAGGAACGCCGTTGCGTCGTCGCGCGAAATGCCGAAGGTCGTCTGCGTCAGGTCGTTGGTGCCGAAAGAGAAAAACTCCGCCGACTGGGCGATCTGGTCGGCCATGATTGCTGCGCGCGGCAGTTCGATCATCGTGCCGACGAGGTATTCGATGGTGACGCCGGTCTCTTCCATCACCTTGGCAGCGACCGCGTCGATGCGCGCCTTGACGAAGTCGAGCTCCTCCTTGAGGCCGACCAGCGGAACCATGACTTCCGGCACCACGGCGGCCCCTGCCCTGCGGCCTGCCTCGACCGCTGCCTCGAAGATGGCGCGCGCCTGCATCTCGGCGATCTCGGGATAGGATACCGCCAAGCCGGCAGCCGCGATGGCCCAGCATCGGGTTGAACTCGCGCAGCGACTCGGTGCGGCGGCGCAGTTTGTCCAGCGTCGATGTTCATCGCGGCGGCGACCTCGCCGATTTCCTCCTCGGTGTGCGGCAGGAATTCGTGCAGCGGCGGGTCGAGCAGGCGGATGGTCACCGGCAGTCCGGCCATGATCTCGAACAGTTCGACGAAGTCCGAGCGCTGCATCGGCAGCAGCTTGGCAAGCGCCACGCGGCGGCCGGCCTCGGTGTCGGCGAGGATCATTTCGCGCACGGCGACGATGCGTTCGCCGTCGAAGAACATGTGCTCGGTGCGGCAAAGCCCGATGCCCTCGGCGCCGAAAGTGCGGGCCGCGCGCGCATCGGCGGGCGTGTCGGCATTGGCGCGAACCTTCATGCGCCGGCCGCCGTCGGCCCATTCCATGATGGTTCCGAAATGGCCGGAAAGCTCCGGCTGGATCATCGGCACCGTGCCGGCCAGCACCTGCCCGGTCGACCCGTCGATGGTGATGATCGTCGCCCTTCTTGAGCGTGCGGCCCGGCACGCGCAGTTCGCCGGTATGTGTAGTCGATGCGCATGGCGCCGGCGCCCGAGACGCAAGGCTTGCCCATGCCGCGCGCAACCACGGCGGCATGGCTGGTCATGCCGCCGCGCGCGGTCAGGATGCCCTGCGCCGCATGCATGCCGTGGATGTCCTCCGGGCTCGTCTCGATGCGCACCAGGATGACGTCGCGGCCTTGCGCCTTCAATTCCTCGGCATCCTCGGACGAGAACACGATCTCGCCCGTCGCCGCGCCCGGCGATGCCGGCAGGCCCGAGGCGATGACATCGCGCTTGGCTTCCGGTGCGATGGTCGGGTGCAGCAATTGGTCGAGCGAGGACGGATCGATGCGGCGCACCGCCTCCTCCCGCGTGATCAGCCCGTCCTGCGCCATCTCGACGGCAATGCGCAACGCCGCCTTGGCGGTGCGCTTGCCGGAGCGGGTCTGCAGCATCCACAGCTTGCCGCGCTCGATGGTGAATTCGAGGTCCTGGATGTCGCGGTAGTGCCGCTCCAGCCGGTCGGCGATATCGATGAAGCGGGCGAAGGCCTCCGGCATCAGCTTCTCAAGCGACGGCTTGTCGGAACCGGACGCGATGCGCGCCGCTTCGGTGAGGTCCTGCGGCGTGCGGATGCCGGCGACGACGTCCTCGCCCTGCGCGTTGACGAGGAACTCGCCGTAGAGCCTGTTCTCGCCGGTCGAAGGGTTGCGCGTGAAGGCGACGCCGGTCGCCGAAGTCTCGCCCATGTTGCCGAACACCATGGCCTGGACGTTGACTGCGGTGCCCCATTCCTGCGGGAATGGCGTGCAGGCGGCGATAGGTGATCGCGCGCTGGTTCATCCAGGATGAAAACACCGCGCCGATCGCGCCCCACAGCTGCTCGCGCGGGTCTTGCGGGAAGTCGGCGCCGAGTTCGTCGCGCACCATCGCCTTGTAGGATTCGATGACCGCGCGCCATTCGTCGGCGCTCAGTTCGGTGTCCTGCTCGTGGCCGCCATTGGCCTTGGCGTTTTCGAGGATTTCCTCGAAAAGATCATGATCGACGCCCAGCACCACGTCGCCATACATCTGGATGAAGCGGCGGTAGCTGTCATAGGCGAAGCGCTCGTCGTCGGCCTCGCGCGCCAGCGCCTCGACCGTCTCGTCGTTGAGGCCGAGATTGAGCACCGTGTCCATCATGCCGGGCATGGAGGCGCGCGCGCCGGAACGCACCGAGACGAGCAGCGGCTTTTGCGGCGAGCCGAATACGCGGCCGGTGATCGCCTCGACCATCGCAAGGGCAGTCGTCTATCTGCGCCGCGAGCGTTTCCGGGTAGGAGCGGTCATTGTCGTAATACCAGTTGCAAGCATCCGTGGTGATGGTGAAGCCCGGCGGCACCGGCAGGCCGAGGGACGACATTTCGGCAAGGTTGGCGCCCTTGCCGCCAAGCAGGTTGCGCAAGGAGGCATCGCCCTCCGCCTTGCCGTCGCCGAAAGTGTACACCCATTTCGTCATGTCGGAATCTGCGTTCTGGAATGTTGCAATGCAGCAATGTGTTAGCGCCTTTGGCGTTCCATGGCCATCAGCAATTTCGTTCATATGCAATCGGCAACCGAATTGCGACCTGCAGATCTACGCAGTTACACCGCTTCGGCCAGCCGTTCCGCTTCCTCAAGATTGACCGACACCAGCTGGCTGACGCCGCGCTCGGCCATGGTGACGCCGAACAGCCGGTTCATGCGGCCATGGTGATCGGGTTGTGCGTGATGATGACGAAGCGCGTCTCGGTCGGATTGCGCCATCTCGTCCATCAGGTTGCAGAAGCGCTCGACATTGTGGTCGTCGAGCGGCGCGTCGACCTCGTCGAGCACGCAGATCGGCGCCGGATTGGTGAGGAAGACGGCGAAGATCAGCGCCATGGCCGTCAGCGCCTGCTCGCCGCCCGACAGCAGCGTCATGGTCTGCGGCTTCTTGCCGGGCGGGCGGGCGAGGATTTCGAGCCCGGCCTCCAGCGGATCGTCGGATTCGATCAGCTGCAGTTCCGCCGTGCCGCCGCCGAACAGATGCGTGAACAGCCGCTGGAACTGGGCGTTGACGACTTCGAAGGCGGCCAGCAGGCGCTCGCGGCCCTCGCGGTTGAGGCTGCCGATGCCCTGCCGCAGCCGCCGGATCGCCTCGATCAGGTCGTCGCGCTCCGTGACCAGCGCATCGCGCTGCTCCGAGAGTTCCTTCTGCTCCTCCTCGGCGCGCAGATTGACCGCGCCGAGCCGCTCGCGCTCCGCCTTGCAGCCGGTCGAGATTGCGTTCGGTCGCGCGCATATCGGGCAGCGGTGCGCCGGATTGCAGCTCGGCAATGCCAAGCGCGTCGGCGCGGCTGGCAGGCCGAGTTCCTCGCGGATGCGGCCCTCGATCTCGGAGCGCCGCTCGTCGGCCGCGGACACCCGCTCCTCGGCGCGGACGCGCGCTTCGCGCGCTTGCGAGAGTTCGGCCAGGGTCTGCGCGAGCGCGCTTGTCGGCATCGCGCCAGCGCGGTTTCCGCCTCCGCCAGCCGGTCGGCGGCGGCCGAGCGCGCGGCTTCGGCCTGCTCCAATTCGTTCAGCAAGGCACGGCGGCGCGCCTCGATCTCGCCGGGCGCATCGTCGCTGGCGGCAAGTTCGGCCGCGCCTCGGCGCGGCGTCCGCGAGAGCGTCGCGATCTGGCGCTTGCGGCATTGGCGCCGCGCTCGCTGCCAGTTCGTCGCTTCGGCGGCGATTGCCGCAAGACGCCGCTCGCGGATCGGCTTCGCGCGCCAGCCCATCGGCCTCGGCGCGCGCCTCGGCCAGCACCGCGCGGTCGCGCGGCAAGGCGCGTGCGGGCGCGTTCGAGTTCCGCCTCCAGCCCGTCCAGCGGCGGGATCGCGGCAGCGAGGCCTCGGCCTCCGCTTCCACCGCGCGGTTGTCGGAAAGGTCGGCGGCGACGCGGCTGCGCGCTTCCTCAGCGTCGCGCGCCGATTCGTGAACTCGCCGACCGCCCGTTCGGCCGCGGCAAGTTCGTCGCGCGCGGTGGACAGTTCCTGCTGCACGGTGCGCCGGGCGTCGCGGGCGCGCGCGCTCCGCTCTCGGCGGCGTTCGCCGCGCTTGCGCGCGGGCAGCCTCGAATGCATCGCGCGCCGCGCGACACCTTTGCAGATGCTTCGTGCGCTTCGGCTTCGAGTTCGGCCAGCCGGTTCTTCTGCGCCAGCTTCTGCGCCGCGGCGGTCGGCGCTTCGGCCCCGGCGACATAGCCGTCCCAGCGCCAGAGGTCGCCTTCGCGGAGACGAGCCGCTGGCCGGGCTTGAGCAGCGGCTTGCAGCCGTCGCACCTTCGGCGCGGCGACGATGCCGATCTGCGGCAAGCGCTGCGGGCAAGCTCGGGCGGCGCGGAGACGACGCTCGCCAGCGACCTGACGCCCTCCGGCAGGGCCGGATCGCCGTCGCCTGGACACGAGGCTCCAATGCGCCGGCGCGGCAGGATCGAGCGGCGCGTCGAGGTCTTCGCCCAGCGCCGCGCCGAGCGCAGTCTCGTAGCCGCGCTCGACCTTGATGCGCTCGACGATCGCCGGGAAAAGGTCCTGCGCGCCCTGGTTGAGGATGCGCTGCAGCGTGCGCGCCTCGGTCTCGATCGCCTTCAGCTCGCCTCGGCGTCCGCGAGCGGCTTGCGCATGTCCTGCTCGGCGGCGCGCGCAGCTTCCAGCGCCTTTTCCGCCGGCAAGCGTGTCGGCCTCGACGTCCTCGGCCGCGCTTTTCCAGCAGTTCGCACATGCTCGCGCCGCGCTAGCCGAGCCATCGAGCGCCGCGATCCTCGCGATGCACGTCGGCCAGATCGCGCTCGATCTGCTGCAAGCTGGCGTGACGCGGCGGCCGCGCTCCGGCAGCCTCGCGCAAGGTCTTTTCGAACTGCGCCTTGCGGGTGCGCTCCTGCGCCGAGCTCGGCGGTCAGTTCGGCGAACTCGCTCCTCGCCGACGGCAACCGTCGTGCGCGGCCGCTTCGACCGCCTCGGCAAGTTCGGCGGCGCGCGCGCCGGTATTGGCGCCCTCGGCGGTCAGTTCCGCGTCTTCCGCGCGAGCCGTTCCAGGATGTCGGCATTGTCGGCGATCATCGCCTGCTTCGCGGGCAATGTCGGCGTCAAGCTGGGCGATGCGCTGCTCGAGTTCGCGGCGGCGGGCGGCGATGCGCGCCGACCTCCTCGTCGATCTGGTTGCGGGCGATCGTCAGGCGCTGGAGCGGCGGCGGCGGCCTTGGCCTCGTCCTCGCGCAGTTCCGGCAGGCGTGGGCGCCGATCGCCTGTTCCTTGGCGGCATTGGCTCTGCGCCTCCGCCTTTCGCCGGCCACCGTAGGTCGCAGCCGACAAGCGCGCTTTGCGCCTCCGCCTCGCTGCGATTTCGCCGCCGTCCAGCGCAGGTGGAACAGCAGCGCCTCGGTCCGGCGGATGTCGGCGGAAAGGTTCGAAGCGGTTGGCCTGCCGCGCCTGGCGCTTCAGGCTGTCGATCTGGGCTTCGAGCTGCGCCGACGACGTCTTCCAGCCGCTCGAGGTTCTGCTCGGCGGCGCGCAGGCGCAGTTCGGCCTCGTGGCGGCGCGAGTGCAGGCCGGAAATGCCGGCGGCCTCTTCCAGCAGCGCGCGGCGCGCCTGCGGCTTGGCCGGGATCAGCTCGCCGATGCGGCCCTGCCCGACCATGGAGGGCGAGCGCGCGCCGGTCGAGGCGTCGGCGAACAGCAGCTGCACGTCCTTGGCGCGGACTTCGCTGCCGTTGATGCGGTAGACCGAGCCCGGCCTCGCGCTCGATGCGGCGCGTCACCTGCAACTCGTCGGCATCGTTGAAGGCGGCAGGCGCGGTGCGGTCGGAATTGTCGAGGAAGAGCCCGACCTCGGCGGTGTTGCGGGCCGGGCGGTTGCCGGAGCCGGAGAAGATCACGTCGTCCATGCCGGACGCGCGCATGTTCTTGTAGGAGCTTTCGCCCATCACCCAGCGCAGCGCCTCGACAAGGTTGGACTTGCCGCAGCCGTTCGGCCCGACGACGCCGGTCAGGCCGTGCTCGATCAGGAATTCGGTCGGTTCGACGAAGGACTTGAAGCCGAGCAGGCGCAGCTTGGTGAATTTCACGGCCGCGCTCCGCGGCAGGCACAGGTCATGGCGATGGCCAAGCGGAACGGGCGCTCGCGCCCGCCACCGCGCTCGCGATCAAAGGTGCTGTCGATGAGTTGCCGAGATTTCCTCGATCGACAGTGCGCCGCTGGTTTTTTCGCCATTGATGAAGAAGGTCGGCGTCGATTCCACGCCATACTCCTTGGACGCCTTGTCGAAAACTGCCCTGACCTTGTTCAGCAGTTCCTGATCTTTCAAGCAGGCCTCGAACTTTTCCTGTGTAAAACCGGCCAGTTTGGCGATTTGCAGCAGTGGCACGGCGCGCATTCTCGGCCGAGGCCCACGTCTTCTGCTGCTTGAACAGCACGTCGACCATCGGAAAATACTGCTCCGGCGGGGCGCAGCGCGCCAGCATGAAGGCGGCGGCGGCGCGCGGATCGAACGGGAATTCGCGCAGGATCAGCTTCACCTTGCCGGTGTCGATGTATTTTTCCTTCAGCGCCGGCAGCGTCGTCTCATGGAAATGGGCGCAGTGCGGGCAGGTCATCGAGGCATATTCGACGATCGTGACCGGCGCATTGGCATCGCCCATCACCATGTCCGGCAGAGCCTGCGGCTCCATCAGCTGGTCTGCCGTAACGGCATGCGCCTTGGTGACGATGGAGCCGGGAACGGCATGCCCGAGCACGACGGCGGCCTTGACGGCCATGAAGCCGATGGCTGCGATCTTGAGAGCCTTGCGACGATTGAAGTTCATCGGGTGCGGGTCCTTCATTGCATCTGCGCTTCGAGCTGGCGCCGGTTCGAGCGGGTTTTGTCACCACGCATTTGGCACAGAAACATGTCCTTTGCCATCGCGGCGGATAAATTCATCGTTACAGGAATGGTGCTGAACGGGGGCTGAACCGGTCAGCTTTTCAGCTGCGGCGGGCCTTGCCGATCACGCCGCGGCCCAAGTTCCGCCAGGCTCTTGCGCAGCTTCTCGTCATCGACGCCCTGCACGATCTCCTCGATGCGGCGCGCGCTCGCGGCATCGATCGGCGGCAGGCCGTGGCGGCGGCGCGGCGCGATCTGCACCACCGGCTTTTGCACGATCCTGATGCGCGCGATCGCGTCAAAGCCGAAGAAGATGTTGAGCCGCTCCAGCACCTGCGAAAGCTCGTGCTGGAAGAGCACCGCCCGCGCGCCGTCGCAGGCGACGACCAGCACGCCCGGCTCGATATGGGTCCTCGTCGCCGCGCTGGCGGGGCCAGATGATCTTTTCAGGACGGGTGTAGTCGGCATGCAAAGGCCCGGCGATCTGCGACCAGCCGGCGAGAAGGTCGATCTTCATGCCAGCGCGGCGCGCGATCACCGGCTCCAGCACCAGCGCGGCCAATTCCGACACCGGCCTTGCCTGCAACTTGGCCTGCCGCTTGCCGCCGCGATTTTCACCGGTTTTTCCGCTCAACTGGCGCGCTTCCCCGTGCTGGCGCTTGATTTCACTGCTGCAATCCTGTCGTTGGACCCGATGAACAAACCGGATGCAGCTTCGGCACTGCTCGATTGGTATGATCGCCATGCGCGGCCAATGCCCTGGCGCGTGCCGCCTTCGGCGCGGCGCGCGGGCGTGTTGCCCGATCCATACCACGTATGGCTGTCGGAAGTCATGCTGCAACAAACGCAGGTGCGCACGGTACACGCCTATTTCCTCGATTTCCTGGCGCGCTGGCCCGATGTCGGCGCCATGGCGCAGGCTCCCGCCGACGACGTGATGAAGGCCTGGGCCGGACTTGGCTATTATTCGCGGGCCCGCAATCTGAAGAAATGCGCCGAGGAAGTCTGGTCCGTGCATGGCGGCAAGTTCCCGCAAACCTCGCGAGAATTGCAGGCTTTGCCCGGCATCGGCGCCTATACGGGCGCGGCGATAGCGGCGATCGCCTTTGACGAGCCGATTGCCGTGGTGGACGGCAATGTCGAACGGGTGATGGCGCGGCTGCTGCGGATCGAGGAACCGATGCCGCAGGGCAAGGAGCTGGTGCGAACCGCGGTGCAGGCAATGCTTGCCGGACGAGCGGCCCGGCGATTTCGCACAGGCCATGATGGATCTGGGCGCGACGCTGTGCTCGCCGCGAAACCCGGCCTGTTCGCTGTGCCCGCTGCTACACCATTGCGCGGCGGCGAAGGCAGGCGTTGCCGCGCAATATCCACGCAAGCTCAAGAAAGCGCAAAAGCCGCAGCGCAAGGGCGCGGCCTATGTGCTGCGCAATGCCAACGGCGATGTGCTGCTGCAAAAGCGGCCCGACAAGGGACTGCTTGGCGGCATGGCCGGGGTACCGACCACCGACTGGACGGTGCGCGCCGATGGCGGCACCGGGATCGCCCACGCGCCCCTGCGCGGAGACTGGCGCATGAGCGGCACAATTCGGCATGTGTTCACGCATTTCGAGCTGGAACTTGAGGTCTGGTCGCTGCGTACGGCGGCGGATCAAGCCGATGGCTGGTGGGTTCGCGTGGACGCGCTTGCAGGCGAGGCCTTGCCGAGCGTCATGAAAAAGGTGATTGCAGCGAGCATTCCAGAGGCATTTTCGAAAAGCGGGGCAAGGGGCAGGCGATGATCAATCCGGCATATCGTTTTCGACATCGGCAAGGTGCTGATCCATTACGACCCCGAACTGGGATTTCTGGAGCTGATTCCCGATGCGGACGAGCGGGCGCGTTTTCTTCGCCACCGTCTGCACGCCCGAATGGAACATCGAGCAGGATCGCGGCCGGAGCTGGGACGAGGCCGAAGCGCTTCTGCTGGCAGAGCATCCGCAGCAAGAGCACCTCATCCGCGGTTTCCGGCGCAACTGGCACGACATGGTCTCGCATGCCTATGACGACAGCGTCGCGATCCTCGAAAGCCTGATGGCGCAGGGCCACGACGTCACCTTGCTGACCAATTTCGCGGCAGACACCTTCGCCGAGGCGCGCGAGCGCTTCACGTTCCTGCAAAAGGCGTCGCGGCGTCACGGTTTCGGGCGAGGTGAGGCTGATCAAGCCGCAGCGCGAGATCTACGACCTGCACGCGCGCACATTCGGGCTGGAGCCGGCCGCGACGCTGTTCATCGACGACAGCGCCAAGAATGTTCAAGGCGCAATCGATGCGGGCTGGCAGGCGATTGCATTTCACGGGCGCGCAGAAGCTGCGCGCCGATCTGGCAGCTTTGGGAATAAGGACCTAGTCGCCGGCGGCGGCCATCGCCGCGCGGTACTGCGTGCGCAGACTCGTCGATCACGGTCAGGGTCTCGCCGTCCTCGATGTGCCAGAAGGTCCAGCCGTTGCAGGCGTCGAGGCCCTGCACCAGCGCGCCGACGCGGTGGATCGAGCCGAGCGGCCTCCCATCGCAGCGAGCCGTCGGCGCGCACGACGGCGCGGAAGCGGCGGCGTGGCATCGGTGAGGATCGTCCCGGCCGGGATCAGGCCGGTCTCGACCAGCGCACCGAAGGCGACGCGCGGCTCGGCGCGCTTGCCGGTGGTGACCGCCAGCGCCGGCCCGTCAGCGGCTCGACCGCGGCGATGCGGGCGCTCGCGGCGTCGATATAGGCCTGCTCGCGCTCGATGCCGATGAAGTGGCGGCCGAGGCGCTTGGCCACCGCGCCGGTGGTGCCGGTGCCGAAGAACGGGTCGAGCACCACGTCGCCCGGCTTGGTCGACGCCATCAGGACGCGGTGCAGCAGCGCCTCCGGCTTCTGCGTCGGGTGGACCTTGTCGCCCTCGCCGTCCTTCAGCCGCTCGCCGCCGGTGCAGATCGGGAACAGCCAGTCGGAGCGCATCTGCACGTCGTCGTTGGCCGCCTTCATGGCGTCGTAGTTGAAGGTGTAGCTTCGCGCATTCTGGTCGCGCGACGCCCAGATCAGCGTCTCATGCGCGTTGGTGAAGCGGCGGCCGCGAAAGTTCGGCATCGGGTTGGTCTTGCGCCAGACGATGTCGTTGAGGATCCAGAAGCCGAGGTCCTGCAGCACCGCGCCGACGCGGAAGATGTTGTGGTAGGAGCCGATCACCCAGATGCGTGCCGTTCGGCTTCAGCACGCGGCGCGCGGCCAGCAGCCAGGCGCGGGTGAAGGCGTCATAGGCGGCGAAGCTCGGTCGAACTGGTCCCAGTCGTCGTCGACGGCATCGACCTTGGACTGGTCGGGCCGGTGCAGCGTCGCCGTTCGAGCTGGAGATTGTAGGGCGGGTCGGCGAAGATCGACGTCGACCGACTTTTCCGGCAGCCGTCGACATGGCGGCGACGCAGTCGCCCTTGATGATCGCATCGATGTAGGAAGCAGGCGCGGACGCGCCGCGTTTTGCCGAACCGAGTTCGACCAAACTCAATACGCTCATGTTTCACCAGGTTACGCAGGACAAGAACCTGACACCATGGTTACCGAGCGCGGTTAATTATGCCCTAAGGCAAAGCCGCAAATGCCGTATTTCTTCATCCGTCGATCGAGCGGGCAAGAATGCGCGAGAGCGCGGTCATGGAAAGCCCGGTCTCGGCATGCCATTCGTTGAACGCGCCCTGCACCGCCGCTAGCGCCTTCTTCGAAGTTGCCGCGCCCTCGATGACGCCATCCAGCCGCAAGGCAGCCAGCACGTCCTTCGACAGGATGAAGCAGTCCTTGCCCATGGCGCGCAGGAAGAACAGGCCGGTATTGCCGCCGAGCCGGTCGCCGCCGCGCTCGAGCGCCGACATCAGCCCGATCTGGTTGGTGACGGACCAACTGGCGATATAGCGCCCGACGCCGCGGTTCTCGCGCGACAGTCCCGCAAAGAAGCGGGCATTGCGCGGCACGCTCGCAAGCTTCTGGCCATTGCGCACGACGCGCTTGTCGGAGAGCAGCGCGGCAAGATCATCGTCGGTCGACAGCACCCAGCGGGACAGGTCGAAGCCCTCGAATGCCTCCTCGAAGCCGCTCCACTTGTTTTCGACCACGCGCCAGTTGAAGCCGGCGCAAAACACCGCCTTGGTCGCGGCTGAAAGCCAGCGGTCGTCGGGAATGGCGGCAAGCGCTGCCGGCAGCAGCGGCGGAGCCGTGCGCGACAGGCTTCGCGGTCCGCTTTCGCTCGACAGGAACGGAGGCTTTCAGCACCGCGTCTATTGCCGCCTTGCCGTGGCGCGACGTCGCGATGTCGAGGATTTCGGCGAACTTTCTCATCACCGCGACCTTATATCTGCGGGAGCGTTCTGCTAGGCAGCGCGCGCAACGTGAACAGAATAGCGCTTTTCCCATGCCCGAAATCAAGTTGGTCATCTTCGACTGCGACGGCGTGCTCGTCGATTCCGAGTTCCTTGCGGCGCGCCACGAGGCGCGGCGTTACGGCGAGCAGGGCTTCGAGCTTTCGGTCGAGGAATTTTCCGGCCGCTTCGCCGGCATGACGGGAGAGCTGATTTCGCGCGACATCGAGGAGGAGCTCGGGCGCAAGCTGCCGCAGGGCTTCTACAAGGAGATCGAGCGCGAGCTCGACGTCATCCTGCAGAACGAGGTGGAGGCAATCGAGGGCATCGTCGAAGCGCTCGACCGGATCGGCCTGCCGCGCTGCATCTGCTCCAATTCAGGTCCGGACAGGCTGAAGCTGATGCTGAAGCGAACCGGCCTGCACGATCTGTTCCGGCCATACATCTATTCGGCCAAGGAACTCGATCCGCCCGCGCCCAAGCCCAAGCCGGACATTTTCCTGCACGCCATGAAGGAGTTCAACGCCGGCCCGCGCGAAACCGTCATCATCGAGGACTCGGTGCATGGCGTTGCCGCGGCGAAAGCCGCGGGCGCGCGCATCATCGGATTTACGGGCGGGCGGCACAGCTACCCGTTTCATGGCGAGAAGCTGAGCGATGCGGGCGCGGAGACGATCATAGCCAGCCACGGGCTGCTGTCGGCGACGATCGAGGCCATGTCGATCTGGGACGGCGAGTTCTAGGCTCAGTTGACTTTCGGCAGCGGCTTCGTCTTGGCCTGCGCGCCCGGAGCATCGATGCGCTGCTCGTCGTAGCCGACATAAATGATGATGTTTTCGCGTGCCGGCTTGGGAATGGAAACCTGGTCATCGACAAAGCGGAACACGCCGTTGGTGCGGCCGGCGGGAATTTCGGCCGGAACATCGTGCAGCTTGGTGTAGAGTACCTCGTCGCCGCGCGTCACGGCCACGCGGATGGGCATTGTGAACTGCCCGCTCTCTCCACTGGGTCCCGAAATCAGCCGGCCCTCGACGCCGACTTTCATGTTCAGCACTTCGCCGGCATAATTGCACTCGCGAACCACCCCGGTGATCGTGGAGCGGAAGCGCAGCTTACGCGCGGCGTCCGGATCGTCCTTCTTCACCTTGTCGGGAAAGACATTGTAGGTCTCCGTGCCGGCGCGCAGCACCGTCTTGGGGCAATAGGCGCGCGGGTCGAGAACCTCGCCGCTGGCGGGCGGCGGCGTCTGTTCGGCGGGCGCGGCCGCGGCTGCTGTTTGCTGCTGTTGCTGGGCGGTGCCGAGCGTGCTGTCGATCTGTCCGCCGCCCGAAGAGTTGCACGCAGCCGCAAGTGCCGCAATTGACGCCAAGGCTGCCGCTCGAAGCGTTGCCCGCATTTTCGAAAACTGAACAGTCTTGACCATTGCCACCTTCCTGCAAACCGGCACTTCTATAGCACCGCGCCGGAAAAATGCGAGTAGCGCGGGCAAGCCGAGGGCCGAGCACGGGTGCGCTTGCGCATAGGGATTGAACAAGGCTAAAACGCGGCGTTTTCGCCCAGGGCGCACAAGGAAAAATCCATTGCTGTATGAAAGCACGCGCGGAAACGCACCGGTCCTCTCGTTCCGCGATGCGCTGCTGGCCGGGCTGGCGCGCGATGGCGGGCTTTACCTGCCACAGTCATGGCCTGTGATCGCGCCTTCGCAGATCAGCGCCTTCGCGACCATGCCCTATGCCGACATCGCCAAGGCGGTGCTGGCGCCGTTCACGCGCGGCGAAATCGACGGCGGCAGCGCTGGGCAAGATGATCGACGAGGCCTACGCGACTTTCCGCCACCCGGCCGTGACGCCGCTGGTGCAGACCGGCCCGGACGACTGGATCCTCGAACTCTTCCACGGGCCGACGCTCGCCTTCAAGGACGTGGCGATGCAGCTGCTGGCGCGGCTGATGGACCATGTGCTGGCCGAGCGCGACGAACGGGCGACCATCGTCGGCGCGACATCGGGCGATACCGGCGGGGCCGCGATCGAGGCCTTCAAGGGCCGCGCCAACACCGACATCTTCATCCTGTTTCCGCAAGGGCCGCGTCTCGCCGGTGCAGCAGCGCCAGATGACGACGTCGGGCGACGCCAATGTCCACGCGCTGGCCGTCGAGGGCAATTTCGACGATTGCCAGGCGCTGGTGAAGGCGATGTTCAACGACCATGCGCTTCCGCGACCGGGTGAAGCTTTCCGGCGTCAACTCGATCAACTGGGCCCGGATCATGGCCCAGATCGTCTATTACTTCACGGCGGCGCTCGCGCTCGGCGCGCCCGACCGGGAAGTCTCCTTCACCGTGCCGACCGGCAATTTCGGCGACATCTTCGCCGGCTACGCGGCCAAGCGCATGGGCCTGCCGATCGAGCAAGCTGGTCATCGCCACCAACGACAACGACATTCTGGCGCGCACGCTCGGCGAGCGGGCGCTACGAGGTGACGGGCGTGTCGGCGACCACCTCGCCGTCGATGGACATCCAGGTCTCGTCGAATTTCGAGCGCCTGCTCTTCGAGGCGGTGGACCGCGACGCGGCGGCAGTGTCGCGGATGATGGCCGGGCTCAGGCAATCGGGCGCTTTCACCCTGCCGCAGGAGGCGCATCGAAGGATCCGCGCCGAGTTTGGCGCAGGCGTTGCAAGCGAGGCGCAGACGGCCGCCGACGATCGCATCGCATGCTTGCGCGACGCAGGCTACCGCGTCGATCCGCATACCGCGGTCGGCATTCATGTTGCAGCGCAGCATCGCGGGCGCGAGCCCGATGGTGACGCTGGCGACAGCGCATCCGGCCAAGTTTCCCGATGCAGTCGAAGCTGCCTGCGGCGAGCGGCCCGCGCTTGCCGGCCTGGTGCGCGGACCTGATGCGCCGCGAGGAAAAATTCGACACGATTTCAAACGATATCGCAGCGATCCAAGCCTATATCTTGCGAAATCGCGTCAGAAATGAGCCGACGTTAATCGGTTCGAAAAAGTTCTTGGCGCAGGCATGACTTAAAGCGGGTGTGACGCTAAAATGACAGCATGAGTGTACAAGTAACGAAGCTCGAAAACGGGTCTGACCGTGGTGAGCGAAAACATGCAGCACCTCGAAAGTGCTGCGCTGGGGATCTGGGTCAAGGCTGGGGCGCGCAACGAAAAGCGCGAGGAGCACGGCATTGCCCATCTGCTGGAGCACATGGCCTTCAAGGGCACCGTCCAGCCGTTCGGCCGTCCAGATCGCCGAGGAAATCGAGAATGTCGGCGGCGACGTCAACGCCGCGACCAGCGTCGAGACCACGTCCTACTATGCCCGCGTCCTGCGCGACGACGTGCCGCTGGCCATCGACATCCTGCACGACATTCTGGCCAATTCGACATTCGACGAAAGCGAACTGGAGCGCGAGCAGCACGTCATCCTGCAGGAGATCGGCGCGGCAAACGACACGCCCGGACGACCTCGTCTTCGACGTTTTCCAGGATACGGCCTTCGCCGGCCAGACGATCGGGCGCCCGATCCTCGGCACGCCCGAGACGGTGTCATCGCTTCACGGCCGGGCGATCTGCGCAATTATCTCGCCGACCATTATCGCGGGCCGAACATGGTGCTCTCGGCTGCCGGGAGCGTCGACCACGAGAAGCTGGTGAAGCAGGCGCAGGGGAGCTTCGGCGACTTTGCCATCGCAGAACGGACCCGTGCCGCAACCCGCCTTCTATCGCGGCGGCGAAAGCCTGTTGCAGCGCGATCTCCAGGAAGCGCAGATCATTCTCGGCTTCGAGGGCCGGCCCTACCAGGTGCGCGATTTCTACGCCTCGCAGTTGCTGGCGACAGTGCTTGGCGGCGGCATGTCCTCGCGGCTCTTCCAGGAAGTGCGCGAGAAGCGCGGACTTTGCTATTCGATCTATGCCTTTCATTGGGCGTTTTCCGATTCCGGCGTGTTCGGCATCCATGCCGCCACCGGCGAGGAGGATGCCCGCGAACTGATGCCCGTGGTGATCGACGAATTGCTGCGTGCCGCCGAGACGATCACCGAGGCGGAGGTCAACCGCGCACGCGCGCAGATCCGCTCCAGCCTGCTGATGAGCATGGAAAGCCCGGCTTCGCGCTCGGGCCAGATCGCGCGGCAGATCCTGCTGTACGGGCGCATCGTCACCAATGAGGAGCTGAACGAGCGGCTGGCCGCGATATCGGCCGAACGTCTGCGCGATCTCGCCGCGAAGCTGTTCACGCAGTCCAACCCGACATTGACAGCCGTGGGCCCGGTATCGGGCATCATGCGCCACGAAGAGATCATCGATCGTCTCGGCTATCGCGCAGCCGCCGCCGCTGAATGAACCGGTGCGAGGCCAATGAGACTTTTCCCTCAGCGCCCCAGGAAAAGACAGGAACTGAGCGGATACGGCCTGTTGCTGCGCGCGCCTGTTGCCGATGACTACCCTGCCTGGAAGGCGCTTCGGGAGGAAAGCTCGGATTTCCTGATACCCTGGGAACCGCGCTGGCCCACCGACGACCTGACCCGTACCGGCTATCGCCGCAGGCTCGACCGGTACGAGCGCGAAAGCGCAGCCATGAGCGCGCTGACATGGTTCATCTTCACGCAGGAAAGCCACGAACTCTGCGGGGGGCTCACCCTCTCCAACATCCGCCACGGCGCTGCGTATTCATGCCAGCTCGGCTACTGGATGGGTGTCCGTTTCGCGGGCAAGGGCATCATGGCAAGGGCCGTCCGGCTGGTGCTGGCGGAAGCTTTCGGAAAGATGGGCATGGAGCGCGTCGAGGCGGCGTGCCTGCCGCAGAACGAGCGCTCCATCCGGCTGCTGGAACATGCAGGCTTTACCCGGGAAGGATATTTGCGCGCCTATCTCGAGATCAATGGCGAGCGGCGCGACCACCTGCTTTACGCCATCCTTCGCAGCGACTTCCCGGTGGCGGCCGCAACGCCGCGGCAGGAAGGGCTGAATATTGCCGGAATCAGCCGTTAGCGAGTACAAGTGATTGCCGCCGTGGACGAAATCACCACGAAGGGGTATGTCAGTCGTCACTTCGGTCCGGGGGGCGCTCGCCGGGGACCTCGAATTGGAAAAGGCAGTCTTGCAACAATCCTTCCAAGTGGCCTCGCATGCGGCCATCCATGCAGCCTTGAAGGCGGCAATGGGTGCGGTGACGGCGTTTGCGCTGCTGATGCTGGCGTTGGTGACGTCCGCGCACGCGCTGGAGCCGCTGAGCGTATCGAAGGACGAGGCCGCGATCGATCTCACCAACTCGGTAGAACTGCATCTGCGTCAATCCGGCAGCCTGAAGGTATCCACCGCGCCTGACCGCGACGGCATCGTGCGGCGCATCGAAGTGCGTCCGAAACTGTCCGAGGATGTCAGCAACTGGGCGGTGTTCGCACTTTCCAACGATTCAAACGAGCAGATCGACCGGCTGGTGGTGGCGCCGCACTACAGGCTGGTGGGCTCGGGCGTGTTCTGGCCCGATCTCGACGCGCAGCGCATCGCGTCGATCACGCCGAGCGAGGGCTTTTCACTGGAAGCGCGCGAGGACCGCGAGGCCGATGTATTCCTCATCACGCTTGACCCGGGCGCCGTGATCACGCTGATCGCCGAGCTGAAGTCGCCGACGCTGCCCAAGCTCTATCTGTGGGAGCCGGATGCATACAAGGATACGATCAACAGCTACACGCTCTACCGCGGCATCGTTCTCGGCATATCGGGCCTGCTGGCGGTATTCCTGACGATCCTGTTCGTGGTCAAGGGTTCGGCCATGTTCCCGGCGACGGCTGCACTCGCCTGGGGCGTGCTTGCCTATGTGTGCGTGGATTTCGGCTTCTGGGACCGGGTGGTCGAACTTTCCTCGACGGGCGCTCCGCTGTGGCGGGCGGGCGTCGAGGTGTTCCTTGCCGCAGCCTTGCTGATCTTTCTCTACGCCTATCTCAACCTCAACCGCTGGCACACGCATTTCTCGACCGTGGCAATCGGCTGGCTGCTCGGGCTCATCCTGCTGCTGGGCGTGACGGTTACAATTCCCGAAGTCGCATCCGGCATCGCGCGCCTTTCGTTCGCCGCAACGCTCATCCTGGGCGCGCTGATGATCGGGTGGATGGCGCTCAAGGGCTATGACCGCGCGGTGATGCTGATCCCGACCTGGATCCTGGCGCTGGCCTGGCTGCTTGGCGCGTGGCTGACCACAACGGGCAATCTTTCCAACGACATCGTCCAGCCGGCGCTTTCGGGCGGCCTCGTCCTCATCGTCATGCTGCTCGGCTTCACCGTGATGCAGCACGCCTTTGCCGGCGGCATGCTGGCGGAGGGCATCGTCAGCGATGTCGAGCAGCAGGCGCTTGCCTTGACCGGCTCCGGCGACATGCTGTTCGACTGGGACGCCTCGCGCGATTTCATCCATACCGGCGAGGAGGCAGCCAACATACTGGGACTGCCTGACCGCATGCTGAATGCTCCGGCGAAGAACTGGCTGAACCTTGTCCATCCCAATGACCGCGAGCGGTTTCGGGCCACACTCGATGCGGTGGCGGACCACAAGCGCGGCCGCATCGCACAAACATTCCGGCTGCGCTCCGACGCCGGGCAATACCACTGGTTCCGGCTAAAGGCGCGCCCGCTCCTGGGGATGGACGGCGAACTCATCCGCTGCGTGGGCACGATCAGCGATGTGACCGACGCCAAGAATTCGGAAGAGCGGATGCTGCATGACAGCGTTCACGACCAGCTGACCGGCCTTGAGAACCGGTTGCTGTTCCTCAACCGGCTCGACACGGTGATGGCTCTGGCGCGGCGCGAAACCAACACGCGGCCGTCGGTCTTTCATATCAACATCGACGGATTCCGCGAGCTGAACGCGCGGCTCGGCTTTGGCGTCGGCGACACGATCCTGTTGACCGTGGCGCGCCGGCTGAGCCGGTTGCTGGGCGCGGGCGACAGCCTGGCGCGGCTCGACGGCGACCATTTCGCCATGCTGCTGCTTTCGGAAACCGCGCCGGACCGAATTGCCGCCTTCGCCGATTCCATCCGAAAGACCCTGCAGGCACCGCTGCAATTCGCCGGCGAGGAGTTCCAGCTCACGGCCTCCATCGGCATCGCGACCCTGACGACGGAGCACCAGACGCCGCCCGACATCATGCGCGACGCGGAGCTGGCCATGATCCAGGCACAGCGCTTTGGCGGCAACCGGATCGAGCCTTTCCGCCCTGCCTTCCGCAACACCAAGGACGAGGTCACGCTGCTCCACGAGGACCTGCGGCAGGCGATCGAGAAGAAGCAGATCGAAGTGCTGTTCCAGCCCATCGTCAGCCTCGAAGACCGCGCGGTGATCGGTTTCGAGGCGCTGGTGCGCTGGAACCACCCGCGGCTTGGCGTGGTTTCCGCCGGGCGACTTCATTCCGGCCGCCGAACGCTCGGGCCTCATCCACGAACTCGGCTCGCATGTGATGCTGTCCGCCGCACGGCAGTTCGCCGCCATCGCGCAGCGCAGCGGAGAGAACGAGCTTTTCGTCAGCATCAATCTGTCCAGCCGCGAATTGCTGCGTCACGACATCGTCAACGACGTTGCCAGCGTGCTGAAGTCGACCGGCATCTCGCCATGGATGATGCGGATCGAACTCACCGAAAGCCTGGTCATGGAAAATCCTGAATATTCCAACGAGGTGCTCCACCGTATCAAGGCGTTGGGCGTGGGGCTGTCCATGGACGATTTCGGAACCGGCTTTTCCAGCCTGGCCTACCTGATGCGCTTCCCGTTCGACACGATCAAGATCGACCGCAGTTTCATCCATGCGCGCGACCGCAAGGAAAGGCTCGTGGTGCTGCGCTCAATCATCGCGATGGCGCACGGGCTGAACCAGAAGCTCATCGCCGAAGGAGTGGAGACGGAGACCGATGTAGCCGAACTGCTGCAGCTGGGCTGCGAGTTCGGACAGGGCTATCTGTTTGGCGAGCCCATGCCGGCAAGCGCGGCGGAATTGCTGGTGGCCGAGGAATACCGGCTCGCCGGCCAGTAAGCTTCAGGCAGGCTCAGGCGTGCCCCGCCTGCGTGGACAGCAGCAGCGGATTGACGCCCATGCTGCGCAGCGCCCGGGCATATTTCGTGTCCTGGTCGCGGTCGAAGATCAGTCCGCTGTCGGCATTGCAGGTGAGCCAGCCATTGGCGGCGATTTCTTCCTCCAACTGGCCGGCTGCCCAGCCGGAATAGCCCAGCGCCATGAACACGCGTGAAGGTCCGCGCCCCTGCGAAATCACGCGCAGGATCTCCAGCGTGGCGGTGAGCGACACCATCTCGTCTATCGCCAGCGTCGTCTCGGAAGTGTAGTCGGGCGAATGCAGCACGAAGCCCCTGCCCGGCTCGACCGGCCCGCCGCTGTAGAGCGGTGCGTGCGCGAGCGACGACGGAATGGCGTCGCGCTCCTCTTCGTTGACGATGTTGAGCTGGTGCAGGAATTGCGGGATCGTCGGGGTGTCCAGCGGGCGATTGATGACAAAGCCCATCGCGCCATCGGCCGAATGAGCGCACAGATAGACGACCGTCCTTTCGAAGCGGGTGTCGCCCATGTTCGGCATGGCGATGAGAAACTGGCCTTGCAAAGTCTCCATGTTCCGAATCATTGACCGCCATCCATTCCTTCCGTGCGGTGAACCTAGCGTGTTCCCCCGGCTTGCGAAAGTATTCGAAGAGTCGCAAAACGGCAGGCGCGCTCACCGAAATATGAAGCCGGCGAGCCACAAGTTCAGTCGCTTCGTACCGCACAAGGCTTTACGCGGATAGGCATGAAACAGTTCCTGACAGCCATCGGTGTTTTGCTCGCCTGCCTTGCTCCCGGCGTTGCCGCAGCGGCAATGACGCAGTGGCAGGACATCGGCGGCGGGCGCGCACGCCTGGTTGCAACCATCGATCCGGCGACCAACCTGGTATCGGCCGCGTTGGAACTGGAGCTTGAAGAGGGGTGGAAAACCTATTGGCGGCAGCCCGGCGGTTCGGGCATTCCGCCGCAGCTCGATTTTGCCGGTTCAAGGCATTTCATTCCGGGGGAAGTCGAGTTGCCCGCGCCGCATGGGCTTTCGGCCGGCGGCGCAAGGTTTGCCGGGTACAAAGGGCGCACCGCCTTCTATTTCACCGGCCAGGCGCTCGCTCCCGGCGGCAAGATCGCGCTCGATCTTGTCGCGGGAGTTTGCCAGGAAATCTGCATTCCTGCGCAGGCGCATTTCGAGATTTCATTTGACGAACTCAATGCCAGCGATCCGCGGGCGGAGACGGCGATCGCCATGGCGCGGTCACAACTGCCGGGCGATGCGCGCGAGGATCTTCACATTGCTCGCGTGAAGCAGGAGAACGACGGCGCCTTGCTGGTTGAGGCCACGGTGAATGCCGGCGAAAATCCTGAACTGTTCGTGGAAGGGCCGCAGGACTGGTATTTTCCGCAGGCGCAATTGGTGTCCGTTGCACAAGGGGTTGCATCCTTCAGGATCGCTCCGCCTGAAAAACCGCAGGGTTCGCCTGCGCCTGAAAAGCTGCGATTTACCCTGCGAGCGGGCAATGGCGCCATCGAGCAGTGGGTCGAGCCTCAACAATGAGTTCACTGCAATTTCGACCTGCGCCGACTGGCAATCGGCAAGTTCTCCACTATAAAGCGGCTGATCCTGCGACGTATTTTTTCCGGAGAAACCAAATGCCGATCACCGCTGGCGAGCGCCTGCCCCAGGCCACGTTCAAGATCATGACGCCCGACGGGCCGGCCAATGCCACCGTCGAGGAGATTTTCGCAGGAAAGAAGGTTGTGCTTTTCGCTGTTCCCGGCGCTTTCACGCCAACCTGTTCGATGAACCACCTGCCGGGCTATCTTGAAAACTACGAAACCATCCTCTCCAAGGGCATCGACAGCGTTGCGGTCGTTTCCGTCAACGATGTGTGGGTGATGAGCGAATGGGCCAGGCACACCAAGGCCGATGGCAAGATCGTGTTCCTGGCTGACGGCAATGGCGAGTTCACGCGCGCCGTGGGCTTGGAGGCCGACATGGCGATTGCCGGTTTCGGCCCGCGCTCGCGCCGCTATTCGATGATCGTCGACGACATGGTGGTCAAGGCGGTGAACGTTGAGGAAAGCCGCGGCGTCGACGTATCGAGCGCGGCGCACATCCTGGAGCAGCTTTCCAGCGAAAAAGAGCCTGCCTAGGGCTTGTCCTGTGCAAGCCCGCGAGTTTTCGAGGGCTTGAATGGGGCCATGCCCAGGCGCGCCAATTCGTCGGCGCGCTCGTTCTCTGGATGGCCGGCATGGCCCTTGACCCAATGCCACGCGATGGTGTGGCGCTGGCGCGCTGCATCGAGCTCGCGCCACAGGTCCTCGTTCTTTACCGGCTTCTTGTCGGAAGTCTTCCAGCCGTTACGCTTCCAGTTCTCGATCCAGCCGGTGACGCCGCCGCGCACGTATTGCGAGTCGGTGTAGATATCGACATCGCAGGCGCGGGTCAGCGCGCTCAGCGCCTCGATAGCCGCCTTCAGTTCCATGCGATTGTTGGTGGTCTCGCTCTCGCCGCCATTGAGCTCGCGCTCATGGCCGTTGTAACGCATGACAACGCCCCAACCGCCCGGACCGGGATTGCCCGAGCAGGCGCCGTCCGTCCAGATCGTCACGCGTGCGGCCAATTACGCCGCCTCCGGCGGGTGATAGTCCAGACCGTAGGCCGAGGCCTCTCGGATACCCTGATGAAAACGCAGCTTGGCAAGGTATTCGCGCGGATCGTGCGGCACCACCAGCGCGCCGGGCGGCACGTTAAGCCAGTCGTAGAGACGCGTCAGCAGGAAGCGCATGGCCGAGCCGCGCGCCAGCACCGGCAGCGCGGCATATTCGGCCGCGCTTGGCGGCCGGATTGCGCTGTAGCCTTGCAGCAGCGCACGCGCCTTGGTGACGTTGAACTCCCAGTTGTGCTCGAAGCACCAGGCATTCAGGCAGATCGACAGATCGTAGGCGATGATGTCATTGCACGCGAAATAGAAGTCGATCACGCCCGAAAGCTTGTCTTTCAGGAAGAAGACGTTGTCGCGGAAAAGATCGGCGTGGATGACGCCGCGCGGAAGCGACGCCGGCCAGTTCTGCTCGAGGAAATCGAGCTCGGTTGCAATCAGCTGCGCCAGACCCGGCTCCACCTCGTGTGCGCGCTCAGCCGAGCGCAACGCCAGCGGACGCCAGTTTTCCAGCGTCAGCGCATTGGTTCGGCGGATCGGAAAGTCGGCCGCGGCAAGATGCATCTTCGCCAGTACCTCGCCCACTTGCCGGCAATGGTCGGCCGTGGGCCGGCGCACGGAGACGCCGTCGAGCCATGTGACGATCGCCGCCGGCTTTTGCGCCAGCGAACCCAGCATCTCGCCCGAGCGCATCGCCACGGGCCGCGGGCAATTGATGCCCCGCGCCGAGAGGTAATCCATCAGGCCAAGGAAGAACGGCAGGTCGGCCGGGTTGACGCGCTTTTCGTAGAGCGTGAGAATGAACTGGCCGGCATCGGTTGCCAGCATGAAGTTGGAATTCTCCACCCCTTCCGCGATGCCCTTCAGCGAGTGAAGCCCGCCAAGGTCATAGAGCTGGAGATAGTCGCGCAGCTGGTCGTCACGAATGTCGGTATAGACGGCCAAGGCTCAGTTCCCGTTCACGAATGCCATGTCGGCGGGAGTGAGCGGCACGTCGCGCAGCGCGCGCATCACCGGAAACATCTCCGTTTCCTGCGCCGTCTCGGCAAGTTCGATGCGCATGTCGAAACGGTCGCGGATCGCCTCGATGATCTCGTCGATCAGGATCTCCGGGGCGGAGGCTCCGGCGGAAAGGCCAAGCACCGACGCGCCGTCCAGCTCGTGCCACGGCACATCGGCAGCCGAGCGCACAAGCAATGCGTTCTTCGCGCCGGCTTTCAGAGCGACCTCGACCAGGCGGCGAGAATTGGAGGAATTCGGCGCGCCGACAATGAGGAAATGGTCCGCGCCTTGCGCCGCCAGCTTCACGGCATCCTGCCGGTTGGTGGTCGCGTAGCAGATCGATTCTGCGGCCGGGTCGGCGAGCAGCGGGAAACGCTGGCGCAGGCGCGCCAGGATGCCGGCCGTGTCGTCCACCGACAGCGTTGTCTGCGTGACATAGCCAAGCGCCTGCGGATCGGCCGGCACGAGCGAATCGGCATCCGCCTCGGTCTCGACCAGCGTCACGGTGCCGGCGGGCAACTGCCCCATCGTACCGATCACTTCCGGGTGGCCGGCATGGCCGACCAGCAGAACGTGCCGGCCAAGCCGCACATGCCGCAGCGCCTGCTTGTGCACCTTCGACACCAGCGGGCAGGTTGCGTCGAGATACATCAGATTGAGGTTCTGCGCGTTCTGCGGCACCGACTTCGGCACGCCATGCGCGGAGAAGATCACCGGCTGGCCGGTCGGCGGAATCTCGTCGAGCTCGCGCACGAACACGGCGCCGCGTGCTTCCAGCCCTTCCACGACATAGCGGTTGTGCACGATTTCGTGGCGGACATAGACCGGCGCGCCGTGTTTCTTCAGCGCCAGCACCACGATCTGGATCGCCCGGTCGACGCCCGCGCAAAAGCCGCGCGGTCCGCACAGGCGGAGCGTCAATGCAGGCTTTTGCGTCGGGCGTTGCGCGTCGGGCAAATCGCTTATCCTCGTTCAAGCCGGAATTGATGCCGGGCAGTGCTCCAAGTCAACCCTGCTCTTTGGATACGTTCACGCCCGCATGTTGCGGTTGGAGAACAGCAGCCAGCCGCCGACGCCAAGGCAGGCGATGGCGAGCCCGAACCAGGTGATGGCATATTGCAGGTGATTGTTGGGAAAGGAGATGATCGTGGTGCCGCCCAGGGGCCAGCCGCCGGGATTGGGCGCGGGCCCGGCATCGATGAAGAACGGCACCAGCGCGTCCGGCTCCAGTCCAGCGGCCAGCACCATTTCCGGCATGCTCTTCCAGAAGAACAGGCGTTTGGCCGGGTCGTTGTCCGGGATCAGCGAATTGGGCTTCTCGCTTAGCGGGATTTCGCGCCAGCCCCTCTATCGTTTGCACGCCGGCAACTTCGCCGTCCGGGCGCCTGGCGGGATCCTTCAGCGCATCCGGGCACGAAGCCGCGATTGACAAGCGCAACGCGGCCGGTGGTCAGCACCAGCGGGGTGAAAACGTTCCAGCCGGACTGCCCGTCATGGGTGGTGTAGAAGTACATTTCGCGCGCATGGTCGAATGTCCCCGTCAACGTCACCGGCGCATAATCGACGTCGCCGGTCTGCTGGTAGCGCTGTTCCATCTCCTCAAGAGGGACTGGCGGGGCGTGGCGCCGTTGGGTGACCTCGGCAATGAGGCCTTCCTTCCATTGCAGGCGCTGCACCTGCCATGCGCCGAGACCGGAAAGCACGGCCGTCGCGGCCAGCACGCAGACGATCAGAAGGAATCGCGACAGCGTACTCAAAGGAGCTTGCCTTCCTGCGCCTTGGTCTGGAACTGGAGCGCAATCATCATCGCCTTGGTCACGCGCAGCGCCCAAAGCGAGAGCACTATGATCAGCGGTATCCAAAGGATCGCATGCAGCCAGAGCGGCGGCTCGAAGGCGGTTTCCACCATCAGCGCCAGCCCGGCAATGAGGAAACCCAGGATCAGGATTACGAAGACCGCCGGGCCGTCGCCCGAATCGATGAAGGCATAGTCGAGGCCGCATGCCATGCAGCGCTTCGCCGGCGTCAGCACGCCGTCGTACAGCCGCCCCTCGCCGCAGCGTGGACAGGCACAGCGCAGCCCCACCGAAACCGGCGAGAGCGGCGGATAATGCGCGGTATCGGCGCTGCGAACTGGTTCTTTCACGGCTTCATCCCCAATGTGGGTCTGGCGGGCGAAACGCTCCGGTCAGCCCCCAGATGAGCCTGCACCCTGCTCATGGCAATATCTCGATTTGCGTGTTCCAGCCGACAATTTGCCACAGATCGTCCATGTCCTCGTTCGACAGGCCAATGCAGCCATTGGTCCAGTCGTAGTTCTGCAGCAGCCAGCCCGCCCAGCCAAATCCGTTCCACTGGCCATGCACCATGATGGAACCGCCCGGCTTTACGCCGGCCTGCCGGGCCCGCGTCCTGTCGTCCTGATTGGGATAGGAGACGTGGAAAGCCTTGTAGGCGACGCTGTCGGCCTTGCGGAAAGTGAGCGTGTAGGTACCCTCCGGCGTTCTGCCGTCGCCTTCCATCAGCTTGTGGCCGACGGGATTGCCGCCGAGCGAGACCATGTAGGCGCGCACCCTGACGCCGTCCCGCCAGGCTTCCAGCACCCGCTTCGACTTGATCACCCGCAGGAAATCGACGGGATTTTCCGGGGTCGGCCAGGCATGGCGCTGACCAGCCGCAACTGGATGAAAGGCGAGGAAGAACAGGCAGGCGAAGGCAATCAGCCGCATTCAGTTTGTGCTCGCAAGATCAGCTTGAAATGCGAACGGACGGCCCTTTCAGCGGGCCGCCCGGCAACTCAACGCAACATGGCGATCAGCCGTGATGAATGACCGCGCCATGGGAGGCCCAGACATAGATGGCGCAGAACAGGAACAGCCAGACCACGTCGACGAAGTGCCAGTACCAGGCTGCCGCCTCGAAGCCGAAATGCCGCTCCGGCGTGAACTCGCCGGCCATCGCGCGCAGCAGGCAGACGAACAGGAAGATGGTGCCGATGATGACGTGGAAGCCGTGGAAACCGGTCGCCATGAAGAAGGTCGCGCCGTAGATCGACTCCTTGAAGGCGAACGGCGCGTGCATGTATTCGTAGGCCTGCACGATGCTGAACAGCACGCCGAGCGCCACGGTGATCGCCAGCATCAGCTTGAGCGTGCCGCGATCGTTGTGCAGCAGCGCATGGTGCGCCCAGGTGACCGTGGTGCCCGACAGCAGCAGGATGATGGTGTTGAACAGCGGCAGGTGCCAGGGATCGAGGACCTCGATGCCCTTCGGCGGCCAGTGACCGCCGGTGATATTCGACGCGCAGATACTGGTGCGCTTCGTTGGCGAACAGGCTGGCATCGAAGAATGCCCAGAACCAGGCGACGAAGAACATCACTTCGGAGGCGATGAACATGATCATGCCGTAGCGCAGGTGCAGCGACGACGACGCGGGTGTGGAAGCCCTGCTGCGATTCCTTGATGGTGTCCGCCCACCAGCTGAACATGGTGTAGAGCACGACGACGAGGCCGATGAAGAACAGCCATGGATGCGCCAGGTTGAGGCCGCCAGATGGTGAAATCGCGCCTCATGCAGCCAGCGCATGTAGCCAACGCCGCCGATAGCCATCAGCAGCGCGCCGATCGAGCCGATCAACGGCCACGGGCTCGGATCGATGATGTGGTAGTCGTGGTTTACCTTGTGACCGTCAGCCATGTATCACTCCCGATTTCGCCGCGGCGAGCAGTGCCGCGTGTAGTTCAATTCACCCGCCGGCCGCGCCGGAATCTGTCTGGTCTGCGAGGCCACCGGCTTGTCCGCCTTGTCCACGCGGAAGAAGGTGTAGGACAGCGTGATGGTATGGACATCACGCCCTTCCTCGGTCTCGTAGAAAGCCGGATCGACGAAGAAGACCACCGGCATTTCCAGCGTTTCGCCCGGCTTCACGCACCGTTTCGGTGAAGCAGAAGCATTCGATCTTGTTGAAGTAGGCCCCGGACTGCTCGGGCGTGACGTTGAACGTCGCGCGTGCCGGTGCGCGTCTGCGTGCCCAGGTTCTCGGCATAGTAGTTGACCTTCACCGTCTCGCCGATCTTCACCGTGACCGAGCGCTGCACCGGCTAGAATTTCCAGTCGAGGCCGGTCGAGATGTTGGAGTCGAAGCGGACCGTGATCTTCGCGGTCGGAAACAGCCGATGCCCGCATTTTCGACGCGCTGCGTGGTGCCGCCATAGCCGGTGACCTGGCAGAACAGCTCGTAGAGCGGCACGGATGCGTAGGCCAGGCCGCCCATGGCCGCCACCAGCGCCACACAAGCGATCGCCACCCGCGCGTGGCGGCGGCTTTGATCGGGCTTGGCGGGCATGCTGTTCATCGCAGGTGTCCTGTTACAGCGGGCGGTTGAGGATGTTGGCGCCGAGCTTTGCCCAGGTGCCGATATAGACGATGAGGACGAAAGCCACGAGCACCAGCGCCAGCGCGAGGTTGCGGGCGCGCTGCGCTTTCTTCTGCGCCGGCGTCATCTCGATGCGATCGTTGTTTTCGTTGGCGGGTTTCATTGCAATGCTCATATGAGGTCCATGACGACGCGCTCTGCGAGCAAGACCGCGAACAATGCGAACAGGTAGAAAATCGAATAGCCGAACAGCTTCTTGGCCGGCACCATCTTCGCGTCGGACGGGTCCATCCTGTCGACCGCCCAGGCATCGCGGATGAACAACGCGCCGAGCACGGCGGCCGCAAGGCCGTATACGGGTCCGCTGTAGCCAAGCGCGAATGGAAGAAGGCCGCTCAGCGCCAGCAGCACCGAATAGACGAGGATCTGCCGCTGCGTGGACCGGTTGCCCGCGACGTTAGGCATCATCGGCACGCCGGCGCGGCCGTAGTCCGCGGCCTTGAAGAGGGCGAGCGCCCAGAAGTGCGGCGGCGTCCACAGGAAGATGATCAGGAACAGGACGAGGGGTTCGAGCGAGACCGAGTCGGTGACGGCGGCCCAGCCGATGACCGGCGGGAATGGCGCCGGCGGCGCCGCCGATGACGATGTTCTGCGGCGTCGAGCGCTTCAGCCACATCGTGTAGATCGACGGCGTAGAAGAAGATGGTGAAGGCGAGCATGCCCGGCTGACAGCCAGTTGACCAGCAGGCCGAGGGTGACGACCGAAAATGCCGACAGGATGATGCCGAAAGTGAGCGCCTCGCGCGGCGTGACGCGGCCCGCCGGGATCGGGCGAAGCGACGTGCGGCCCATGACGGCGTCGATATCGGCGTCGTACCACATGTTGAGCGCGCCCGAGGCGCCCGCACCGATGGCGATCGCAAGGATCGCGATGCCGCCAATGACCGGGTTGATGGTGCCCGGCGCGACATACAGCCCGACGAAGGCGGTGAAGACGACGAGCGACATCACGCGCGGCTTCAGCAGGTCGAAGTAGTCGCGCGGCGTCGCCTCTGAGATCATCGGGGCTGCCATGTCGTGTGCCATCGCCATTCGGCGTCATCCTTGCATTCATTGCCCGCTTGCGAGCGGAAAGCCGCCGGACATCTGCCCGGCGGCGATTGCCTCAGTGTGCGTCTGCCTTGATGACGCGGCAGGTTTTCCCACTGGTGGTAGGGCGGCGGCGAAGAAAGCTGCCATTCGAGCGTCGTCGCGCCCGCGCCCCACGGATTGTCGCCGGCCACGCGCTTCTGCATGAAGGCGTCGATGATCACGTAGAGGAACACGAAGGTCGCGAAGGCCGAGAGGTACGAACCGCACGACGAGACCGCGTTCCAGCCGGCAAATGCATCCGGATAGTCGATATAGCGGCGCGGCATGCCGGCAAGGCCGAGGAAGTGCTGCGGGAAGAACACCAGGTTCACGCCGATGAAGGTGACCCAGAAGTGCAGGTTGGCCAGCCGCTCATTGTACATGTAGCCGGTCATCTTCGGGAACCAGTAGTACCAGGCCGCGAAGATGGCGAACACGGCGCCGAGCGACAGCACGTAGTGGAAGTGCGCGACGACGTAGTAGGTGTCGTGCAACGAGCGGTCGAGGCCGGCATTGGCCAGCTGCACGCCCGTCACGCCGCCGACGGTGAACAGGAAGATGAAGCCGATCGCCCAGATCATCGGGCGTGCGGAACTGGATCGAGCCGCCCCACATCGTCGCGATCCAGGAGAAGATCTTCACGCCGGTCGGCACCGCGATGACCATGGTGGCGAACACGAAGTAGCGCTGCGTGTCGAGCGACAGGCCGACCGTGTACATGTGGTGCGCCCACACGATGAAGCCGACCGCGCCGATGGCGACCATCGCATAGGCCATGCCGAGGTAGCCGAAGACCGGCTTGTTGGAGAAGGTCGAGACGATGTGGCTGATGATGCCGAAGCCCGGCAGGATCAGGATGTAGACTTCCGGATGCCCGAAGAACCAGAACAGGTGCTGGAACAGGATCGGGTCGCCGCCGCCTTCGGGAGCGAAGAAGGTCGTGCCGAAGTTGCGGTCGGTCAGCAGCATGGTGATGCGCGCCCGCCAGAACCGGCAGCGAGAGCAGCAGCAGGAAGGCGGTGATCAGCACGGACCAGGCAAACAGCGGCATCTTGTGCAGCGTCATGCCCGGTGCGCGCATGTTGAAGATGGTGGTGATGAAGTTGATCGCGCCGAGGATCGAGGATGCGCCGGCAATGTGCAGCGACAGGATCGCAAGGTCCATCGCAGGTCCGGGCTGGCCGGCCGTCGAGGAAAGCGGCGGATAGATCGTCCAGCCGCCGCCAACGCCATTGAGCGCCGGCCGGGCCTTCGACGAACATCGACAGCACCAGCAGGATGAAGGCCGGCGGGAGCAGCCAGAACGAGATGTTGTTCATGCGCGGGAACGCCATGTCCGGCGCGCCGATCATGATCGGCACCATCCAGTTGGCGAAGCCGCCGATGAGCGCCGGCATGACCATGAAGAAGATCATGATGAGGCCGTGGCCGCGTGACGAACACGTTGTAGACATGCGGATCGCCGAAGATCTGGATGCCCGGCTCGTGCAGTTCGGCGCGCATCGCACCAGGACAGGCCGCCGCCGAGGAAGCCCATGATGATCGCGAAGATCAGGTAGAGCGTGCCGATGTCCTTGTGGTTGGTCGGACAGGAACCAGCGGCGGAAGAAAGCCGGCTTGTGGTCATGTGCGTCGTGCGCGACCGAACCTGCTGCCATTTGTCATGCTCCTCGAATGAAATTCCAACGACCGGTCAATTGCCGGCCACATTGACCTTGCCGGCGATCGCCGCCATCAGCGCCTTGTTGGCGCCGGGCAGATCGGTCGCGGCAGCGGCCTTCCAGGCTGTGTATTGCTCTTCGCTGACGACGCGGATTGCGATCGGCATGAAGGCATGGTCCTTGCCGCACAGTTCCGAGCACTGGCCGTAGAACAGGCCTTCGCGATCGGCCTTGAACCAGGTCTCGTTCATGCGGCCGGGCACTGCGTCCATCTTGAAGCCGAGGGCCGGCATGGTGAAGGAGTGCAGCACGTCGGCGGCGGTGATGAGCACGCGAACCATCTTGCCGACCGGCACGACCAGTTCGTTGTCGACGGCCAGAAGGCGCGGATATACGGCCCTGTCTTCCTTGCCGGCGGCGGCGCGCTCATCGTCCTGCATCATGACGGAGTCGAAGGATACCGGCGCCTCATCCTGGTATTCGTAGCTCCAGTACCACTGCGCTGCCGGTCGCCTTGACCGTCAGCGCGGGCTCCTCGCTCGGGGCCATCTGGTATTTCAGCAGGCCGAACGAGGGAACGGCGATGGCGACAAGCACGATGATCGGCACGATCGTCCAGACCGCCTCGATCAGCGAATTGTGGCTGGTGCGCGATGCCACCGGATTGGCGCTGGCCCGGAAGCGCACCATCACGATCAGCAGCAGCACCATGACCAGAAGCGTGATCGGCACGATGAAATAGAGCGTATAGGCATCGAATGCGAAAATGCGGCTGGCAAATTCACTGGCGGCAGGTTGGTGCCAGATCTGCCAATCGTGCAACTGCGTCGCGGATGCTCGCGAAGCACCGATGGCAAACACGACAAGAGCGGCAAATACCGTGATCAATCTCATCACGCGTTATCTCCTTGGAGGGGCGCGGACCCCTGAGCTTACTGTCCGGCAACGTGGCGCAGCAACGGCGCAAATTCCGGCAAACCTCGAATAGTGCGGAGACAGGCCAACAGCAAGCCAGAAAGCGGGCTTCAGGCAAGGCAAACCGCAATGACCTGTGTCAAACCACAATGGAAAGCCGCCTGCAACGTGCCCAACCGCCGCAATCATGCGGCATTTTTGCACTTTGCGCATGCATTGCCTCAAACCAACCGCAATTGGGGCGAAAGACAACGACGCGTTGCCGCCGGGTTATCGCTTTTCAGGCTCCGGCGGGCCTTGGACCAGCCCCCGGATTTGCGTTGCATCCGCACGGGCACGCGGGTGGCCTGTCGCAATAAGCGGCCCGTCGTAATAAAGTGTGATTCGAATTTTGAACGGGGCTTTCTTGCCAATGCGCATTCGGTTCAGACAGATGTTCAACCGCCCGCTGTCGAGGGCGATTCCCGCCGCCGCGGCCATGTTCGCGTTGCTTGCGGCCGTGCTGCCTTCCAGCGATGCCGCCGCACAGATGCGGGTGCTTTCCGAACACGGCTTCTGGAAGGTGATTTGCGAAACGCCTCCCGGCGCAAAGGCCGAGCAGTGCGGCATCCACCAGGCCGTGCAGGACGGCGAGCGCACCGAATTGGGACTTTCCATCACCATCCTGCGCCCGGCGGACCGCAAGGGCGACCTGATGCGCATCCAGGCGCCGCTCGGCATATTGCTGCCCACCGGCGTCGGGCTCGAGATCGACGGCCAGAATTTCGGCAATGTCTGGTTTATCAAGTGCTTTGCCGACGGCTGCTGGGCGGATGCGGACATCGACGCAAAGCTGCTGGAGGCCTTGAAGAAGGGCAAGCAGGCCATCTTCAAGGTATTCCCGACGCCCGAGGAAGGCGTGGGCATTCCCGTGGACCTGTCCGGATTTTCCGAAGCCTACCTGAAAATTTCCTGACGGGCCCGAAAAGCCTTTTCTAGCGGACGCTGCAAGGAGCGGGCGCCCGGCCAAGGTGAAGCGCACTTGCCCCGCATGATTCCGGTCATTCTCGCCATTGCCCTGTTCATGGAGCAGATGGATTCGACCGTGATCGCGACGGCCCTGCCCTCGATCGCGACCGACCTTGGCACCAGCCCCATTGCCCTCAAGCTTGCGTTGACCGCCTACCTGGTGGCGCTGGCGATCTTCATTCCGGTAAGCGGCTGGATGGCGGACCGCTACGGCGCCAAGCGCGTGTTCATGTCGGCCATTGCGGTGTTCGTCGCCAGCTCCATCCTGTGCAGCCAGGCCGACTCGCTCGGCTTCTTCGTCGTGGCGCGCTTCCTGCAAGGCATGGGCGGGGCCATGATGACGCCGGTTGCCCGCCTCGTGCTGGTGCGGGGCACGCCGCGCAGCAAGCTCGTCTCGGCAATGGCCTGGCTGACGATACCCGCGCTCGCCGGCCCGCTGCTTGGGCCGCCGGTCGGCGGCTTCATCACCACCTTCGCCAGCTGGCACTGGATATTCCTCATCAATGTGCCGATCGGCCTGATCGGTCTTGCCGCGACATGGCAGTTCCTGCCGGAGATTGCCGCTTACAAGCCGCGCCCGATGGACTGGACCGGCTTCCTGCTGGTGGGGGGCTGCGCTTCGGGCATCATCTTCGGCATGTCGGTGGTCAGCCTGCCGGCCCTGCCGGTGGTGATCGGCGTGGTCGCGGTGATCGTCGGGATCGCCTGCGGCTTTCTCTACGTTGCACATGCGCGGCGCGCCGAGCGCCCGATTCTCTCGCTGGACCTGCTCGACAATCCCACATTCCGGGCCAGCGTGACCGGCGGCTCGTTCTTTCGCATCGGCGTTGGCGCGGTACCGTTCCTGCTGCCGCTGATGCTGCAACTGGGCTATGGCTTGTCGCCATTCGAGAGCGGCATGATCACCTTCGTCAGCGCCATCGGCGCGATGTCGATGAAGTTCGCCGCGACGGCGATCTTCGCGCGCTACGGCTTCCGTCCCGTTCTGGTCGCGGCAGGCCTGGGCGCGGCGGTAACGGTCGCCGCGACAGCGGCAGTTTCGCCGGTCGCAGGCGCGGCATGGGGCCTTTATGTGGTGCTGCTTGCGGGCGGCTTCTCGCGCTCGCTGTTCTTCACCGGCGTCAATGCGCTCGCCTTCGCCGACATTTCCGACGAGGACGCGTCGCAGGCGACAGCCTTCTCGGCCGTCGCGCAGCAGACCAGCATCGCAATGGGCGTGGCGGTCGCGGGCGGCATCATTGAAAGCGCGCTCCATTTCCGTGGCGGAGAGCTTGGCGTAGGCGAGTTCCAGATCGCCTTCGCGGTTGTGGCGGTGATCATGGCATTGGGCGTGATCCCGTTCATGCGCATCGATCGAAATGCCGGGGCCGAGGCTTCCGGGCGTCTTGCCCGCTCCCAGCGCGAGGAAATCCAAAATCCGGCGCAGTGATTGCAGCCGGGCATGGCGCACCCTACATTCGCGCCAAACAAGGAATCACCCATGTCCGATGCATTCAGCCTTGCCGACCGCTTCGATGTCAGCCGCGAAACCCTCCAGAAGACGCTGAAGGAATCGCTTACGGGAGCCGAAGACGGCGAGCTTTTCCTCGAATATGTGCAATCCGAGGGGCTGGTGTTCGACAATGGCCGCCTGAAGGCGGGGAATTTTTCCACGGATCAGGGCTTCGGCCTGCGCGCCGTCAGCGGCGAAACCGCGGCCTATGCGCATTCGGGGGAGCTGTCGCTGTCCGCCCTGAAGCGTGCGGCGGACGCCGTATCGGCGGTGCGCAGTGGCACGAACGTGAACTATGCCGCGGCGCCCAAGGGCACGAACGTGCGGCTTTACGGCGATGAAAACCCGATCGGCGCCCCCGCCTTCGAGGAGAAGGTGCGGCTGCTTGGCGAAATCGACGCCTATGCGCGCGGGCTCGATCCGCGCGTGCGGCAGGTCTCCGCATCCATCGGCGGCAGCTGGCAGGTGGTCGAGATCCTGCGGCCCGACGGACACATGGTGCGCGACGTGCGACCGATGGTGCGCGTCAACGTCTCCATCGTGGTCGGCGAGGGCGACCGCCAGGAAAGCGGCAGCTACGGGATGGGCGGGCGCAAGGGCTTCGGCGAATTCATCGCGCAGGACAATTGGCGTCATGCCGCCGACGAGGCGCTGCGCCAGGCGCTGGTGAACCTTGAAGCCGTGCCCGCGCCGGCGGGAACATTCGACATCGTGCTTGGGCCGGGCTGGCCGGGCGTGATGCTGCACGAGGCCGTCGGCCACGGGCTGGAAGGCGATTTCAATCGCAAGAAGACTTCGGCTTTCGCCGGGCTGCTCGGCCAACAGGTCGCAGCCAGGGGCGTGACCGTGGTGGACGACGGCACGATCTTCGAGCGGCGCGGCTCCCTGACCATCGACGACGAAGGAACGCCGAGCGCGCGCAACGTGCTGATCGAGGACGGCATTCTCGTCGGCTACATGCAGGACCGGCAGAATGCCCGCCTGATGGGCGTGGAGCCCACCGGCAATGGCCGCCGGCAGTCCTATGCACACCAGCCGATGCCGCGCATGACCAATACCTACATGCTGGCGGGAAGCCATGATCCGGCGGAAATCCTCGCCTCGGTCAAGGACGGCATCTACGCCGTCTCGTTCGGGGGCGGGCAGGTCGACATCACCTCGGGCAAGTTCGTCTTCAACTGCACCGAGGCTTACCGCATCCGCGACGGAAAGAAGGCCGAGCCGGTAAAGGGCGCCAACCTCATCGGTTCCGGCCCCGCCTCGATGAAGCGCATTACCATGGTCGGCAACGACCTCGAGCTCGACAAGGGCGTGGGCATGTGCGGCAAGAGCGGCCAGTCGGTGCCGGTCGGCGTGGGCCAGCCTACACTGCGGATGAACGAGGTGACCGTGGGCGGCACCGCCGCCTGACATCACGGATAAAGCCGCGAGGTCTCGAATTCGCCATCAAGCGATGTACGATCGTAACGGATGCGATCGTGCAGGCGGAACATGCCATCACTCCAGAATTCAATCGACAGCGGCCTGATCCGGAAGCCGGACCAGTATGGCGGGCGCGGAATCGCCGCCGTGCCGAACTTTGCCGCGTGGATGGCGACTTCCTTCTCCAGCGCATACCGGTTTTCGAGCGGGCGCGACTGCTTCGACGCCCAGGCGCCGATGCGGCTGCCGCGCGGCCGGCTGAAGAAATATTCGTCGGCCTCCTCGTCGCTGACGATCTCCGTCAGGCCGCGAAAGCGGACGGACTTGCGCAGCGATTTCCAGTGGAAACAGGCGGCGGCCTTGCCGCTGGAGAGGATTTCCTCGCCCTTCTGGCTTTCGAAATTGGTGAAGAAGACGATGCCGCGCGGATCGTGCCGGCGCATCAGCACCATGCGGCAATTCGGCATGCCCTCGTCGTCGACCGTGGCGAGCGCCATCGCCGAAGGGTCGTTTGGCTCCGACTTTTCGGCATCTGCCAGCCATTGTGCGAATTTTTTCATCGGTTCGACGGCACTTTGGTCACCGATTGTTAACGCCGCCGAGGGATTATCCATTGGTTAGCCATCCTTTGTATTGCTTGGGGCTTCATATGCGCGGTGCAAGTTTGCATCTTTCCCGGATGAATTGCCGGGCAGTGGCGATTTCCCGCACGATGGCGGACTTGCGCCCTTGCGCTCGCAGCATGACCCTTCATAACGCGCCCACACTGGTTTTCAAACTGCTGGCGGTTTCGCTTCTTGTCCTGCCAGCGGGCGCCTGCTCTCTTTCGCGCACGGCGGCGCTGGAGGACGAGCGCGGCCTCGTGACCTCCTCGATCAGCCAGCCGATCGAAGCCGAAGGCATCGACCGCACCGATGTCGAGGTGATCAAGAGTGTCGTCGCGGAAGCGGAAAACGGCCAGTCAGCCGGGCCGGAACTTGCCTGGTCCAACCCCGACACGGGCAATCGCGGCACGATCAAGGCGATCGACAAGTTCGTCGGCAGCCACGGCCAGAATTGCAAGAAGTTCCAGACGACCGTCGACAATTACACCGGCATTTCGCTCTACAATGGCGAAACCTGCGAACTGAAGAAGGATTCCTGGGTTCTTTCCTGGTTCTTGCGCGAGTAACGCCGCAAGGCGGGGGCGGCAATTCCCCCTGCCCCATGGAAACCGTCCGGACAAATTCCCATATTATGGCATAACGGCGAATGATCGACGCTAATGACGCCAGGTGTGCGCCGCGTCGGTTCATGCGCCATGTATCCATGCATCGAGGGACATTCATGCGTGATCCATATTCGGTGCTCGGCGTCGAGAAGACCGCGAGCGAGAAGGAGATCAAGTCCGCCTATCGCTCGCTGGCCAAGCGCTATCATCCCGACAGCGCGAAGGGTGCGCCGGGCGCAAAGGAAAAGTTCGCCGAGATCGGGCTCGCCTATGACATCCTGGGCGACAAGGAAAAGCGCGCGCAGTTCGACCGCGGCGAGATCGACGCCGAAGGCAAGCCGAAATTCCAGGGCTTCGAAGGCTTCGGAGCTGGCGGCGGCCAGCCTTTCGAGGGCTTCGAGTTCCGCACCTCGCGCGGCGGATCGCCGTTTGGCGCGGGTCAGGGCGGTTTTGGCGCGGAAGACATCTTGAGCGAGATGTTCGGCGGCGGCCTTCAGCGCAGGGGGTGGTCGCGGGGGCTTTCGCGGCGCGTCCGGCTTTGCCAATGCGGGCGGTTTCGCACAGGCGGGTCCGGAAGGCGGCGGCAAATCCGCTCGACATGCGCCTGACGGCCGACGTTACCATCGAGGACCTGGCGCGCGGCAAGGCCAGCGTGCGCCTCGCCAATGGCAAGCAGCTCTCCTTCGCGCTTCCGGCCGGCGCTACCGACGGCCAGACCGTGCGGCTTGCCGGCCAGGGCAACAAGGCGCCCGGCATGCAGCCTGGCGACGCGCTGGTGACGCTGCGCTTCGTCAAGCATCCGCGTTTCACGCTGGAAGGCGCGGACATTCGCGTCGAGGCCGATTTGCCGCTGAAGACGGCGGTCACCGGCGGCAAGGTGACGGTCGAGACGCTGGACGGCAAGGTGGCGCTGACGTTCCGCGAATGGACCGATTCCGGCAAGGTGTTCCGCCTCAAGGGCAAGGGCGTGCCCAAAAAAGGCGGCGGCCATGGCGACATGCTGGTGACGCTGGTCATCCAGCCTGCCGAAGGAAGGCCGCGCCGCGCTCGAGGAATTGATGCGCCACGAGGGCCAGGCCAAGGCATGATTTCCGACCGACTCACGCCGCCGGTCCGCCATCCTTGCGGCTTTCTTTCGCTTGTGCCATATGCGCAGCGCATCCCCACAACGCGGGAATGCGCTTTGGACCGGACTATCGGAGCGGGTTGCATGGCCTCAAATGGCGGAATTCTGCAGGGCAAGCGCGGCCTGATCATGGGCCTGGCGAACAATCGCTCGATCGCATGGGGCATCGCCAAGGCCTGCGCCGCGCAGGGCGCGCAGATCGCGCTGACCTATCAGGGCGACGCGCTGAAGAAGCGGGTCGAGCCGCTGGCCAGGGAACTCGACGCCATCGTCGTCGGCCATTGCGACGTGACCGTGCCCGAGACGATCGACGCGGTCTTCGCCGATGTGGCGCAACGCTGGGGCAAGCTCGATTTCCTCGTCCACGCCATCGCGTTTTCCGACAAGGACGAGCTGACGGGCCGCTATGTCGACACGACGCCGGCCAATTTCCAGCGCACCATGGATATTTCGGTCTATTCCTTCACATCCGTCGTGCAGCGCGCCGAAAAGCTGATGAGCGGCGGCGGCTCGATCCTGACGCTGACCTATTACGGCGCCGAGAAGGTGATGCCGCATTACAACGTCATGGGCGTCGCCAAGGCGGCGCTCGAGGCATCGGTGAAGTATCTGGCGGTGGACCTTGGCAAGGGACAGATCCGCGTCAACGCGATCTCGGCCGGTCCGATCAAGACGCTGGCGGCATCGGGCATCGGCGATTTCCGCTACATCCTGAAGTGGAACGAATACAATTCGCCGCTGAAGCGCACGACGACCATCGAGGAAGTCGGCGACAGCGCGGCCTTCCTGCTCTCCGACATGGGCCGCGGCATCACCGGCGAAGTGCTGCATGTCGATTCGCGGCTATCATGTCGTCGGCATGAAGGCCGTGGACGCGCCGGACATTTCCGTCATCAAGGACGAATAGTCCGACAAACCTCTCTCATAGCGGGCCGGCCATGCCGAAACCGACCCTTTATTACGTTCGCCATGGCCAGACCGACTGGAACGCCGAACTGCGTTTCCAGGGCCGGCAGGACATTCCGCTCAACGACATCGGCCGGGCGCAGGCGCGCGAGAACGGGCTGAAGCTGGCCCGGCTGATCGCCGACCCGGAAAACCTCGCCTTCGTCACCAGCCCGCTGGGCCGCACGCGCGAGACGATGGAGATCATCCGCGCGCGCCATGGGGCTCGATCCCAAGGCCTACGCCATCGACGAGCGACTGATCGAGGCGTCCTACGGATTGCTGGAAGGCACGACGCTGCGCGAATTCAAGGCCGCCGATCCGACCTCGCACAAGGAGCGCAAGCAGGGCCGGTGGAAATTCCGTCCGCCGCAGGGCGAGAGCCACGAGATGGTGCACAAGCGCATCCGCGAGTGGTTCGACACCATCGAGAACGATACCGTCGTGATCGGCCATGGCGTCGTCGGGCGGGTGCTGCGCTATCATCTGCTCGGCCTCGAGCGCGACGCCGCGGCCGAGTATATTTTCCCGCAGGACCGCATCTTCATCTGGGACGAACGACGGCGAAAAACTGGTTTGACCCGGCCCGCGCGCTTTCCTATTACCGTTGCACCGCCTATGACGAAGGCACTGCCGCATTTCCGGCATCCGTAACCGCTGGACCAGCCATGTCCTTCAACACGTTCGGTCACCTGCTGCGCGTTACCACCTGGGGCGAAAGCCACGGCGTGGCGCTTGGCTGCGTGGTCGATGGCTGCCCGCCCGGCATCCGCTTCACCCTCGCCGAAATCCAGGCGGAACTCGACCGGCGCAAGCCCGGACAGTCGAAATTCACGACGCAGCGCCGCGAGGACGACGCCGTGGAGGTGCTTTCGGGCGTAATGCCGGTTGAGGGCGAGGACGGCGCATTCATTACCACGGGCGCGCCGGTGTCGATGATGATCCGCAATACCGACCAGCGCTCGAAGGACTATTCCGAGATCCGCGATCGCTATCGCCCGGGCCATGCCGACTACACCTACGACGCCAAGTACGGCATCCGCGATTATCGCGGCGGCGGGCGTTCCTCGGCGCGCGAGACGGCCGCGCGGGTTGCGGCAGGCGGGCTGGCGCGCAAGATCGTGCCGGGCGTCACGGTTCGCGGCGCCATGGTGCAGATGGGCCCCATCAAGGTGGACCGTTCGCGCTGGGACTGGGACGAAGTGCGCCGCAACGATTTCTTCTGCCCGGACCCGGTGGTCGCCGGGGAATGGGCGGAGTATCTCACGAAGATTCGCAAGGCGGGCTCCTCCATCGGCGCGGTGATCGAGGTCGTTGCGGAAGGCGTTCCCGTCGGGCTTGGCGCACCGATCTATGCCAAGCTCGACCAGGACATCGCCGCGCACCTGATGAGCATCAATGCGGTGAAGGGCGTCGAAATCGGCGATGGCTTCGGCGTTGCCGAACTTACCGGCGAGGAAAACGCCGACGAGATGCGCATGGGCAATGACGGCCGGCCGGTGTTCCTGTCGAACCATGCCGGCGGCATTCTGGGTGGCATTTCCAGCGGGCAGCCGATCATCGCGCGCTTCGCCGTCAAGCCCACCTCCTCCATCCTGACGCCGCGCCAGTCGGTTACGGCGAAGGGCGAGGAAACCGACGTTTCCACCAAGGGCCGGCATGATCCATGCGTGGGCATCAGGGCAGTGCCGATCGGCGAGGCGATGGTTGCCTGCGCCATCGCCGACCACTACCTGATGCATCGCGGCCAGACCGGCAAAGGCTGATCACATGCCCGCCAACCAGGAAAGAATCGCCGCCGTTCTGCGCGCCTTCGAGGCGGGCGAGATCGTCGTCGTGACCGATGACGACGACCGCGAGAACGAGGGCGACCTCATCGTCGCGGCGGTGCATTGCACGGCGGAAAAGATGGCGTTCATCATCCGGCATACCAGCGGCATCGTCTGTGCGCCGATGATGGCTTCCGATGCGCGCCGGCTGAACCTGCCCTCGATGGTGGCCGACAATGACGCGCCGCATTCGACTGCCTTCACGGTGTCGGTGGACTACCGGCACGGCACCACGACCGGCATTTCCGCGGAGGAGCGCATGCTCACCGTGCGCGGCCTTGCCAACCCGAATTCGGGCGCTGCCGATTTCGTCCGGCCAGGCCACGTGTTTCCGCTCGTGGCCCGCGAGGGCGGCGTTCTGATGCGCTCGGGCCATACCGAGGCTGCGGTCGATCTTTGCCGGCTGACCGGACTGCCGCCGGTGGGCGTCATCTCGGAGTTGATGAACGAGGACGGCACCGTGACGCGCGGCCAACAGGTTGCGGAATTCGCCGCCAGACACGGGCTGAAGCTCATCTCCGTCGCCGACCTCATCGCATGGCGGCAGCGGCGCGAGAGCCTCGTGGAGCGCGTTTCGACAGCGAACGTGATGACGCAGGCCGGTCCCGCCACAGCAATCACCTACAAGACGCCGTGGGACCCGATGCATCACCTTGCCGTGGTGTTCGGCGACATTCGCGACGGGCGCAACATTGCGGCGCGGCTGCAGATCGAATCGGTGCTGGACGATGTTTTCGGAACATCGGACACGCTGCGCAAGTCCATGCAGGCGATCGCCAGCGGCGGGCGCGGCGTCGTCATCTACCTGCGCGAAGGATCGGTTGGCGTTGCCGCCACGCCGCGCCGCAAGGAAGCGATGCCGACGCTGAGCAGCGAGGAGCGCGAGGCGCATTCCTCGGCACGCTCGCGCAGCAATGAATGGCTCGAAATCGGCCTTGGCGCACAGATCCTGCGCGACCTCGGCATACAATCCATCGAGCTGCTGGCTTCTCGCGAGCGGCGCTATGTCGGCCTCGACGGCTTCGGCATCGAGATCGCCAAGACCATCATCATCGAATAGCGGGATCGAGCCCATGATCGCCAGCCTGCTCCGCCACAACAGACTGCTTGCAGTCGCGGCACTCGTTGCACTGGCTGGCGGAACACCTGCGCTGGCGGCGGACCCGTGGAAGGCCGAGAAGGTCGAAAAGCCCGGGGCGCTGGAGGAGCTTTTCAAGGAAACGCGCGTGCCTGCGCCATCCGAAATCCCCGGCATGCTCACCGCTCCCGCCTCCGCCATCGGCGACATCACCGCCGCCTGGTATTCGCAGCCGACATCGCGCTATCGACATGGTGCGCTCGGCGACACGGTCGAGGGCGGCGCCCTGGTGGCGCAGACCAAGGACGGCTACAAGGCGACGTTTCAATTGTCGCAGACCGAAGTGTTCGAGGACATCGCGCCGCGGCTCGCCGACCTCGACGGCGACGGGATCAGCGAGATCGTCACGGTGCTTTCCTCGTTCAGCGGCGGGGCGTCGGTAACGATCTTCGGCTTTTCGGGCGGCACGCTGGTGCGCAAGGCTGCAATCCCGTTCCTTGGCGCTACCAATGAATGGATCAACGTCGCCGGCATCGCGACCTATCTTGGCATGCCGACGCCGGAGATCGCGGTCGTCGTCACGCCGCACAAGCGCGGCAAGCTCGGCTTCCTGAAGCTGGTGCGGGGGCGGCTGATCGTGGTGACGGCGCAGACGGGGTTTTCCAACCATGTCTTCGGCTCCACGGAAACACGGCTTGCGGCCAGCGCCGACACGGACGGAAATGGCTCGGTCGAGATCGCCTTGCCATCGCAGGACCGCAAGGCACTGAAGATAATGTCGTTGACCCGCCAGGGCCTCAAGGAACTTGCTTCACTCGACCTGCCTTCGCCAATAGACAAGGCGATAGGCATGGAGGGCGAAGGCCGCGAACTTGCCTTCATTGCGGGGTTGGAAGACGGTAGCGTGTGGCGGATCAGACGGTGACAAAGCCATGCAGGCGCGGGGCGGCGGATTGAATACCCGCAGGGCAATGCCCAGATGCTGACGAGGAGTATCGCGTGACGACCCGCTTTTACCATCACCCCATCTGCCTCGAACACCTGATGCCGGCCGGTCACCCCGAGCGGCCTGACCGGCTGCGCGCGATCGAGGAGGCGCTTGGCGCCGAGCGGTTCCATTTGCTCGACCGCCAACTTGCGCCTGAGGCCGACACCGAACTGTTCACGCTGGTGCATCCGCGCAGCCACATCAAGCGCATGGAGAGCCTCATTCCTGAAACGGGCCTTGCCCGGATCGATGCCGACACCACCGCGAGTCCCAAATCCTGGGAGGCGGTGAAGCGGGCCGTCGGCGCGGCGCTTGCGGCGGTGGACGCGGTGCAATCGGGCGAAGTTTCAAATGCGTTCTGCGCAATGCGCCCACCCGGCCACCATGCCGAAAAGGCAACGGCGATGGGCTTTTGCCTTGTCAACACGGTCGCCATCGCCGCCCGATACGCGCAGGAGAAACACGGCGTTGAGCGCGTCGCCATTGTCGATTTCGACGTTCACCACGGCAATGGCACGCAGGACATTTTCTGGGACGACAAGAGCGTGCTTTTCGCCTCCACGCACCAGATGCCGCTTTACCCCGGCACCGGAGCCTTGTCCGAGACGGGCGCCGGCAACATCTTCAACGCGCCGCTGCGCGAAGGCGATGGCGGCGAAAAATTCAAGGAAGCCTTCCTCACCCGCATCCTTCCCGCTGTCGATCGTTTCAGGCCGGACCTCATCCTCATATCGGCCGGTTTCGACGCGCATTGGCGCGATCCGCTGGCCGGTCTCGAACTGCAGGCGAGCGATTTCGACTGGGCGACCGGCAAGCTGATGGAACTGGCGGAGCGTCATTGCGGCAGCCGCCTCGTCAGCGTGCTGGAGGGTGGCTATGACCTGCAAGGCCTTGCGGAATCGACCGCGGCGCATGTAAACCGCCTGATGACAGGCTGAGACAGCAAGGACGACAGCCATGGCCGAAAGCGGCAACAACAGCGAAGTCGGGGCCTTGAGCTTCGAGGCCGCGCTTGCAGAACTCGAAAAGATCGTCGAACGCCTCGAGCAGGGCAATGTCGCGCTCGAGGAATCGATTACGCAATACGAACGCGGCGAGCGGCTGCGCGAACATTGCCAGAAGCTGCTTGGCGCGGCCGAAGCGAAAGTGGAAAAGATCCGGCTGTCGCAGGAAGGCAAGCCCGTCGGGATCGAACCGCTGGATCCCGAGTGAGGCGCAAGCCAGACTCAATGCCGCATTGATCGCCTTCCTGGGGGTCAACAGATAAGGGCGGCGCCACTCGCGCTGCGCGGAGATTACCAATGAAGGCCATTCGATATACCGCATGGGCGCTGGTCGCCCTTGTCGCCGCCGCCCTGGGCTTTGTCTGGCTCAGCGGGGATGGAGGGCGCAAGGCGCTGGAAATGGCCAACATCAAGCTGGGCGGCCCTTTCGAACTGGTGCGCGCGGACGGATCGCCCATAACGGACAAGGACATCGCGGGGACGCCGCACGCGATCTTCTTCGGCTTCACCCATTGCCCGGAGGTCTGCCCCACGACCTTGTACGAGGCAGCCGGGTGGTTGAAGCAGCTTGGTCCCGACGCCGACAAGTTCAGGTTCTACTTCGTGACCGTGGATCCGGAGCGCGACACGCCGCAGGCGATCAAGGACTACATTTCTTCGTTCGATCCGCGCATCGTGGGAATTACCGGCGAGCGCGCCAAGGTGGACAAGCTGCTGGCCGATTACCGCGTCTATGCCAAGCGGGTAGACCTGGAGGGCGGCGACTACACCATGGACCATACGGCCACGGTCTACCTTATCCGTGGCGATGGCAGCTTTGCCGGGACGATCTCCTATGGCGAGAACCCCGACACGGCCATTGAAAAGATCCGCAACCTCATCAAGAATGGCTGACATGCAGTCCTTGCCGGATCATCGCCGAAAACTCGTCCCCCTCGCCCTCGTGGCGCTGGGCCTTGCTACTGGCGCGACGGCCTGGCTTTGGATGCAGCACGGCATGGATGTGTATGCGGCGCAATTGGCAAGCTTCGGATGGAGTTGCCTGTAAGTGTCTGATTCTAGACATTTATTGCCCGAAGTATCAGTTCATTAACCATCCTTTTTTTCACTTCCCTAAGCCTGTGAGCGCATTGTGTTTCGAAAGAACACATCGGGGGACGACGATGCGTGTTGCATGGAGCGCCAGCTTGCTGGCGATTGCAGTGCTGTGGGCAAACGACGGGGCGCGTGCGAGCGACACCGTTTCCAACAACCAGGGTCATGACCGGCGGCTGGAGCAGGCCGCCGTCGCGCGGGCTGCTGCCAGGATCGGCGAGCTGCGCGGCGGGCAGCCGCACGACGCCGACATTGCCGAGTTGATCGAGCAGCCGCGCAAGACATTGCGCAAGCCCATGCCGGCTCAGCGTGTGGAGCCCTCCAACAAGCCGCTGCCGCCCATGGTGATGAACGACAAGCTGGCGCAGGACGATTTCTTCGTGGATCCGATCATCACCGGATCGAACAGGAAGCTCGCGCCGGTCGACTGACGGGTTTTCCTTGCGTTTGCGCGCCTGCCGTCGCATGACGCGGCATGAGTGAAAAAACCAGACTTGACCAGGCCCTCGTCGACCGGGGGCATTACGCCTCGCGTTCGCGCGCGCGTGACGGCGTGCGGCGCGGCGCGGTGAGCGTCAATGGCGTCGTGGCGGCCAAGCCCTCGATCAGTGTGGCAACCACCGACAAGCTGGATGTTCTCGACATTGCCAAGCGCTATGTCTCGCGGGCCGCGCTGAAGCTGAAGGCGGGGCTGGAGGCAACGGGCTTCGACCCGTCCGGCATCAATGCGCTGGATATCGGCGCGTCCACCGGCGGATTCACGCAGGTGCTGATCGAGGCCGGGGCGGCGCATGTCTTCGCCATCGATGTCGGGCACGGCCAGATGCACGACATGCTGCTGAAGAGCCGGCGCGTCACCAATATCGAGGGCGTGAACGCGCGCGAGATGACACCCGAAACCATCGGCAACGCGCCGATTGGGTTCGTCGTTTCCGATGTCAGCTTCATCTCCATGACCCTGGCGCTGCCGCCGGCGTTGGAGATGGCGCAGCGGGGCGCGCATGCCATCCTTCTGGTGAAGCCGCAATTCGAAGTGGGCCGCGACAACGTCACCAAGGCCGGGCTGGTGCTGGACGAGGCGCTGATCGACGTCACCGCGCAACGGCTGGCGCTGTGGCTCGACAGCCAAAGCGGCTGGCGGCACACGCATCTGCTGCCCTCGCCAATCGAAGGCGGCGACGGCAACCGCGAGTTCCTGCTCGCCGGGATCAAGGACCGATGAACCAGCCATTGAAGATCGAGCGGCTTGGCCGCCAGGGCGACGGCATTGCGCAAGGCGGGGCCTTCGTGCCCTTCGCCTTGCCGGACGAGACCGTTGTCGCATCGGGCAAGGGCGAACGGCTGCAGCTTGAAAGCATCACGCAAGCCTCGCCGCTGCGCATCGCGCCGCTGTGCCAACATTTCGGCGCTTGCGGCGGCTGCCAGATGCAGCATCTGGAACACGGGCACTATCTCGAATGGAAACGCAGCCTCATCGCCGAGGCGCTGGCGCGCGAGGGCATCGAGACGGAACTCAAGGCAATCATCGGCTTCGGACCGCACCAGCGGCGGCGAGTGACATTTACCGCGATCCGCGCCGAAAACCGCATTCTGCTCGGTTTCTCGCAAAAGCAGACGAACCGCATCACGGACCTTGCGCAGTGCCCCGTGGTGCTGCCGCAGATAGAGCAGCGGCTTGGCGATCTGCGCGCGCTGGCCGCCATCCTCGCGCCGAAGAAGGGCGTGATGAAGCTTACCGTGCTTGCGTGCGACAACGGGCTCGACATCGGCGCTTCCAATGGCGGCTTCACACCCGAAAAGGCGCAGCAGGCCGCGATCACATTCGCATCGCAAAAGGGATTTGCCCGGCTTTCGCTCAATGGCGAGGTGCTGATCGCGCTGCGCCCGCCCATGCTGACCATCGGCAAGGCGCAGGTTTCACCCCCGCCGGACAGTTTCGCGCAGGCCGTCGCGGGGGCCGAGGACGCGATGGCGGCGCTCGCCGTGGCGCATCTGAAGGACGCAAAGCACGTCGCCGACCTCTTCTGCGGCTTCGGCGCATTCGCGCTGAGGCTTGCGGAGCATTCAAGCGTCCATGCCGCCGATTCGAGCGGCGCCGCAATCGCCGCGCTGGACCGGGCATGGCGCGAGACCGGCGGCGCGCTGAAGACGATCAAGGCCGAAAAACGCGACCTCACGCGCCGTCCGCTGATGGCCGAGGACTTGAAGAAGACGCAAGGGGTGGTCTTCGATCCGCCGCGCGCCGGCGCAGAGGAACAGGCGGCGCAGCTTGCCCGCTCCAAGGTGTCGCGCATCGCGGCGATCTCGTGCAACCCGGTGACGCTGGCGCGCGATCTGCGCCTGCTGATCGACGGCGGCTATCGACTGACCAGCGTGACGCCGCTCGACCAGTTCGTGTTCACCCCGCACGTGGAAGCAGTGGCCCTGCTGGAGCGGTAGCCCCTACCTTCCCCGGTTCATGAAGGCCATGAAGGCCTGCTTCGCCTCGTCCGATTTGAGGCGGGCTTCCCACAGGACGGCTTCCTCGCGCATGCGGGCGAGCACGTCGGAGCGATCGCCGCGGATGAGCCGGCGCGAGATCGCCATGGCCTCGGCAGGCTTGGCCGCGATGGCCCTGGCTGCGGCGCGGGCGTGGTCCTCCAGCTCGGCCGGCGAGACGACCTTGTTGACGAGGCCCGCGGCTTGGGCATCCGTGGCGCTGAAAGTCTCGCCCATTGCAAGCAGCGCGAAGGCGCGCGAATGACCCATGATGCGCGGCGCGATCAGGCTGGAGCCCGCTTCGGGCAACAGGCCGAGATCGACGAAGGGCGTCTTGAACGTCGAGCCGAGCGCGGCGACCACATGGTCGCAATGCATGAGCATGGTGACGCCGACGCCAATGGCAAGGCCGTCGACACCGGCGACGACCGGCTTCTCCGCCATGATGATGCGCTCGAGGAAATCGAATACCGCATTGCTGTCGCGGTTGCCCGACATGGCGGTCTTGAGAAAATCGCCGATGTCGTTGCCGGCGGTGAAAGCACCCGGCACGCCGAGGATCAGCGTCGCGCGGATCGCGTCGCTGTTTGCCGCCTCGTCCAGCGCGTCGGCAAGCGCCTGGTACATGGCGGCGGTCAGCGCGTTCTTCTTCTCGGGCCGGTTCATGCGGACGACAAGGACGCCATCCGCGACTGATCTTTCTATGAATTCGCTCATGTGGCTTTCCTCAGGCGACCAGCAGGTCGCGGGCTGCGATCAGGCTTGCAGCGCCGCCGGTGACGCGCGCCTTCAGGCCGGTGCATTCGGCAAGGTGGTTTTCGGCGAAATAGCGGGCGAGCGGGGCGCGCGCGCCGTCGGCAAGGCCAGCCTTGGCGAGATATGCACCGCCCGCCGCGAGCCCGAACAGACGCAGATAGGGCGTCGCGCCGGCCAGCGCTTCCTCCATGCGACCTTCCGCGATTACGGACAGCAGCCATTCCCCGGCAGCGGAAACCTCGTCCAGCGCCGCTTCGAGCAGCGTTGCCGTCTCGCCGAATGCCGCGTGGTTCGCGCCGCGCACGTCGCGGGCGATCATGCGCAGTTCCGACACATAGGCGCGGAAGGTCTCCCCGCCCGAAAGCGGCAGCTTGCGCATGACGAGATCGATGGCCTGGATGCCGTTGGTGCCCTCGTAGATCGGGTTGATGCGGGCGTCGCGCAGATATTGCGCCGCGCCGGTCTCCTCGATGAAGCCCATGCCGCCATGGATCTGCACGCCGATCGAGGCGACATCGACGCCGATATCGGTGGAGAAGGCCTTGGCGATGGGGGTCAGCAGGCTCGCCCGCTCGGCCCAGTTCTTTGCGTCGGGACCGCCGGCATGGCTCATGTCGATGGCATGGGCGCAGGAATAGCAGATGGCGCGCGCGGCCTGCACATGGGACTTCATGACCAGCAGGTTGCGCTGCACGTCCGGATGCTCGATGATCGGGCTCATCTGGTCGCCGGTTGCGCCGGGCGCCTTGCCCTGGCGGCGCTCGCGGGCATAGGCGAGCGCGTGCTGGTATGCGGCCTCGGCAACCGCCACGCCCTGAATGCCGACATTGAGGCGGGCATTGTTCATCATCGTGAACATGCAGGCGAGGCCCTTGTTTTCCTCGCCGATCAGCCAGCCGACCGCGCCCTTTTCGGCGCCGCCGTAACCATCGCCATAGATCATGACGCAGGTGGGCGAGCCATGGATGCCGAGCTTGTGCTCGACCGACTGGCAGAACACATCGTTGCGGCGGCCGAGCGAGCCATCGGCGTTGACAAGGAATTTCGGCACGAGGAACAGCGATATGCCGCGCGTGCCGGCCGGTGCGTCGGGCAGGCGCGCCAGCACCAGGTGACAGATGTTTTCGGTCATGTCGTGCTCGCCATAGGTGATGAAGATCTTCTGCCCGAAGATGCGGTAGGTACCGTCGCCGCGCGCGCTCGGCGCGGGCCTTGCAGCGCGGCAAGGTCGGAGCCGGCCTGCGGCTCGGTGAGGTTCATGGTGCCGGTCCACTCGCCGGAAACGAGCTTGGGCAGATAGGTGTCCTTCAGCGCCTGCGAGCCATGCTTGTCCAGCGCCTCGACCGCGCCGATGGTGAGCAGCGGGCCGAGGCCGAACGCCATGGAGGCGGAGTTCCACATTTCGGCGGCGGCAACGGCCATCATCACGGGAAGGCCCTGCCCGCCGTAATCCTCCGGCGCGGCGATGGCGTTCCAGCCGCCTTCGCACCATGCCTTGTAGGTTTCCTTCCAGCCCGGCGGGGTCGTCACCTTGCCGTCCTTGAGGGGCGTGCCATGCTTGTCGCCGATCTTGTTCAGCGGCGCGATTTCCTCCGAGGCAAAGCGCCCGGCCTCCTCCAGCACGGCATCGACGAGGTCTTGCGAAAGATCGCCCAGCATGCCCGCGTCGATGGCCTGGTCGAGGCCCGCGACCTGCTTCAAGGCGAATGCGATTTCGCTGACCGGCGCACGGTACATGGCTCTCTCCCTCGGCTTCACGGCTGTCGAGCCTGAATAATTGCTTATTACGTAAACGTCAATTCATGCGGCCTTGCCCGGTTGCCACATGCATGTTTATTGACGCTCCATGGCAAGGATAGCGGCTCAGGATCAGGACGGAAAGGCGCAGGCGCTGCAAAGGCTCGCGAGCGGCGAGTGCATCGCCATTCCAACCGAAACCGTCTATGGGCTGGCGGGCGACGCCACCAACGGCATGGCAGTGGCGCGCATCTTCGAGATGAAGGGCCGCCCGCGTTTCAATCCGCTGATCTGCCACGTATCTGACGTGGAGATGGCCAGCCGGTATGGCCACATGGGCACTGTTGCCCGCGATCTGGCGGCTGCGTTCTGGCCTGGTCCGCTGACGCTGGTGGTTCCGGCAATCGCGGCGAGCGGCATCAGCGAACTGGCGACGGCAGGGCTTGCCACCATCGGCCTGCGCTGCCCCGACAGCGGCGCGCGCCGGTTGATCGCAGACTTCGGCAAGCCGCTGGCCGCGCCGAGCGCCAACCGCTCCGGCCGTATTTCGCCAACCACGGCGCAACACGTAGCCGAAGAATTTGCCGACGCCGACCTGCTGGTGCTCGATGGCGGACCGTGCCGCGAGGGCATTGAATCGACCATCGTCAAGGTCGCCGGCAACGAGCTCTCCCTGCTGCGCCCCGGCTCGATTACGGCCGACCAATTGGAGGCGGCGAGCGGGCTGCCGGTCGCGCTTTCCACCGGCAAGACAATCGAGGCGCCGGGCATGCTGGCGAGCCATTATGCGCCGCAGGCGATGGTGGAAACCAATGTGACCGCCTGCCCCGCGGGGGCGGCGCTGCTCGCCTTCGGCAAAGGCAAGGACCGATACCGCAGCGGCGCGTGCGCGATGCTCAATCTGAGCCAATCGGGCGATTTGCGGGAAGCGGCCGCCAATCTCTACGCCATGCTGAAACAGCTCGATGCGGGCAAGCCGAAGCTGATCGTGGTCGAACCGATCCCGAACCACGGCCTTGGCATCGCCATCAACGACCGGCTGTCGCGGGCGGCGGCGCCAAGGGAAGCCGCGTGATGGACGCCGCCCTCCTCGCCCGCTTCACGGCAATCACGGGTGCGCAAAACGCGCTGACGCCGCAAACGCACGACCTGACGCATTACACGCACGAGAACCGCAAGCTCGTCGTCGGCAAGACGCCGCTGGTGCTGCGGCCCGGATCGACCGCCGAGGTCGCGGCAATCGTCAGCCTGGCGGGCGAAACCGGGACCGCGCTGGTGCCGCAAGGCGGGCATACCGGGCACGCGGGCGGCGGCGTCCCGGACGAGAGCGGCACGCAGGTCGTCGTCTCGCTCGACCGGCTGAACGCCATCCGGGATATCGACCCGGACGGCAACACGATCACCGCCGAGGCCGGCGTGGTGCTGCACGTGCTGCAGGAGGCGGCGCAGCGCGCGGGGCGGCTGTTTCCGCTGGCGATCAGCAGCCAGGGCTCGTGCCAGATCGGCGGCAATATCTCGACCAATGCGGGCGGCACGGGCGTGATTGCCCATGGCAACATGCGCGAGCAGGTGCTGGGCCTGGAGGTGGTGCTGCCCTCGGGCGAGATCTGGGACGGGCTTCGCCGGCTCAAGAAGGACAACACCGGCTATGCGCTGAAGCAGCTTTTCATCGGCGCGGAAGGCACGCTCGGCATCATCACCGCCGCCGTGCTGCGGCTCGTGCCGCGGCCAAAGGGGCGCGAGGTTGCCTGGGCGGCGGTGCCCTCCCCGCATGCCGCCCTCGGCCTGCTGAACCTCTCGCTGGACATGGCCGGCGCTGGCATCACTGCGTTCGAGCTGATCCACCGCACGCCGCTGGAGTTCGTGCTGCGCAATGCGCCCGGCAGCCGCGATCCCTTGCCGCAAAGGCACGAGTGGCAGGTGCTGGTGGAAATCTCTTCCGGCCGCTCGGCGCAGGACGCGCGCGATCTTGCGGAAGGCATCTTCGCCGGCGGCATCGAGCGCGGGCTGGTCGAGGATGCTGTAATCGCGCAGAGCATGGCGCAGCGTGACGCGCTGTGGAAACTGCGCGACGACATGGGTCCCGCGCAATGGCCGGAAGGCCTTTCGATCAAGCACGATGTTTCGGTGCCGGTTCACCTGCTGCCGCAGTTCCTCGAGCGCGGCGCGCAGGCGGTGGCGCAGGCGGCGCCTGAAGCAAGGCTGTGCGCCTTCGGCCACATGGGCGACGGCAATATCCACTTCAACGTCTCGCAGCCTGTGGGCGAGAACGGCGCGGCCTATCTGAAGCAGCGGCAGAGCGAGATACAGGACCGCGTGCATTCGCTGGTGCTGGAACTGGGCGGTTCGATCTCCGCCGAGCATGGCATCGGGCGGTTGAAGCGCGACCTGCTGATCGCCACCAAAAGCCCGGTCGAGCTTGAGGCGATGCGGGCGATCAAGCGCGCGCTGGACCCCAAGGGCATCATGAACCCGGGCAAGGTTATCTGATCGGCATAAAGGCCTTGGAAAGACTCATTGCGGGTTCGTTACACCCTCTAATCATTCAATAACCACAGCAATCTGTAAGCTTTGATTCACCGTCCCGGTTAAGGAGATTCGGATAAACCTGCGCTATTCTCTCTCGTGTCACGGCAAGACAAGAAGAAAAACAAGAAGAACAAAAAACAGCCGGGCAATATCAGGACACCGCACAAAGAGGCGGGCTCTGAAGAGAACAGGGAAATACTTCAATGACAATGACTGCGACAAGCGGAAACGTCGATACCCTCAGCAACCAGCCGGCACTGCCGGCCTGGGCCGAAGGCGGGTTGAGGCTCGATCCATACCGCCTGCCGCACAAGATCAGCCACGAGCGTCACGGCGCAAGCTGGTCGATCGACCGCCACGGCGTGGTGCTGAAGCGCAGGCTGCCCCAAAGCGGGCTGCCGGTCGCAGTGGCGCTACCGGCCAGGTGCTTCAAGGGCGTGGCCGCCCGCGCGGTGGAAAATGCCGACGGCACCACGACTGTAACGCTGGAACTGCACCATCACGACGCCGCGCTTTGCGTGCCGCTGCTGGTCGCCACCGATTTCGACGACATCGCCGCCGACTGGCATTCGTGGAGCCGCCTGATGCGGCTGCCGATGCTGATTGCCGGGGATCAGGGCGAGATGTCGCCGGTGCGCAAGCTGCTGGGCGAGATCATGGTCGACCCGACACTGGACCGGCGCAAGCGCTTCGGCGCACTCAAGCATCGCCCCTGGTTCCTGCGCCGCCGCAAGGCGGGCATGGTCGGACCGGTGGTTCGCATCAGCGGCGAAGAGCTTATCGCGCGTAACTGAGCGCCAGTTCCAACAGCAATCCGAAATACAGGATCATGCCGAAGCGGTGGTTCGACTTGAACAGCGCGAGGCAGCGCGCCGGATCGAACCGGTCCAGCGCGCGCACCTGCCAGCCAAGCTGCGCAACGCCAATCGCCAGCGCCAGCCAGGCAGGCCAGCCGCTTCCCGCAGCATAAAACGCCGCGGCAAACAGCAGCGCCGCCAGCCCATAAAGCACCGCAAGCGCCGGGCGCGCATTGTCTCCGAACAGGCGGGCGGTGGATTTCACTCCGACCAGCGCGTCATCCTCGATGTCTTGCAGGGCATAGATCGTGTCGTAGCCGATCACCCAGGCGATGCAGCCGGCATAAAGCAGCAGCGGCGCGGCGGAGAGTGAACCTGCCATCGCCGACCAGCCCATCAGCGCGCCCCATGAGAACGCCAGGCCGAGGAAGAGCTGCGGCCACCAGGTCACCCGCTTCATGAAGGGATAGACCGCCACCAGCACCAGCGAGAGCACGCCAAGTCCGATCGAATACCAATTGAACTGGATAAGCACGAGGAAGCCGGCGATCAGTTGCGCCAGAAGGAAAAGCTTGGCGTCGCGCCGTGAAATACGGCCGGAGGGCAGCGGACGCGACCGTGTGCGCGCGACCTTCTGGTCAATCTCCTCGTCGACGAGGTCGTTATAGGTGCAGCCCGCGCCGCGCATGATGATTGCGCCGATCAGGAACAGAGCCAGATACCATGCGAGCCGCAGCGGCGAGACCATATGGCCGGCATTGGCTGCCATCAGCGCCGCCCACCAGCACGGCCACATCAGCAATTGCCAGCCGATGGGCCTTTCCCAGCGCGCCAGCTGCGCATGCGGCCACAGGCTTTGCGGCAGGCGCCGGTGCACCCAGCTTCCACGCACGGCATCGGAAACGATATTGTCGGCGGCATCGCTCATGGCTCGGCAATGTCAGGGTTTTGCACAGGTGGTCAAGTGCGGGCGCGCGGCGGGCTTGCGAATGCCGCCCCAGCCGCTAAAGCAGAAGCGGACACGGGAAGCGCGCATGAACATTCTCATCATCGGCTCGGGCGGGCGCGAACATGCGCTGGCCTGGAAGATCCGCCAGTCGCACCATTGCGACGCCTTGTGGTGCGCGCCCGGCAATGCCGGCATCGCGCAAGTCGCCAGCCTCGTGGCGCTGGACACCGGCGACCACGACGCCGTCGTCGAGTTTCTGCCGCCAGGCGGATATCGGGCTCGTCGTGATCGGGCCCGAGGTGCCGCTGGTGGCAGGGCTGGCCGACGATCTGGAAAGGCAGGGCATCCGTGCTTTCGGACCATCTGCCAAGGCGGCGCAACTGGAGGGATCCAAGGGCTTCACCAAGGATCTGTGCGCGCAGTTCGATATTCCAACGGCGGCCTATGCGCGGTTCAACAACGCACCGAAGGCAAAAGCCTATGTCCGGGCGCAGGGCGCGCCGATCGTCGTCAAGGCGGACGGTCTGGCCGCCGGCAAGGGCGTGACCGTCGCCATGAGCGTCGAGGAGGCTTGCGCGGCCATCGACGATTGCTTCGAGGGCACGTTCGGCGCGGCGGGTGCGGAAGTGGTGATCGAGGAATTTCTGGAGGGCGAGGAGGCAAGCCTGTTCGCGCTTTGCGACGGGCACTCGGCGATCCTGCTTGGCACCGCGCAGGACCACAAGCGCGTCGGCGAAGGCGACACCGGACCCAATACCGGCGGCATGGGGGCTTATTCGCCCGCGCCGGTGCTGGATCAGGCAACCATCTCCGAGGTGATGGGCGAAATCATCGTGCCGACGCTCGCCGCCATGCATCACAGGGGCATGCCCTTTCACGGCGTGCTTTATGCCGGGCTGATGCTGACGGCCGACGGACCCAAGCTGATCGAATACAATGTGCGGTTCGGCGATCCGGAAACGCAGGTGCTGATGCCGCGCCTCAAATCGGATCTCGTGGAACTGCTGGTCGGCGCGATCGAGGGCGACCTGCTGTCGCTGGAGCCGGAGTGGTCCGATGCAACGGCGCTGACCGTGGTGATGGCGGCGAACGGCTATCCCGGCGAGCCGCTGAAGGGCACGCCGATCAAGGGCATTGCCGCCGCCGAGGCTACGGGTGCTCTCGTCTTCCACGCGGGCACGGCAATGAAGGACGGCCAGCTCGTCGCCAATGGCGGGCGGGTGTTGAACGTGACCGCGCTCGGCGAGACTGTGGTGCAGGCGCAAGAGCGAGCCTATGCCGGCGTGGATGCGCTCGAATGGCCCGGCGGATTTTGCCGGCGCGACATTGGCTGGCGGGCAGTTGCCCGTGAAAAAACCCCGGGGGAAAACCAATGATGTTTTCGACGATCAAGGCGATCCACTTGCTGGCGCTGGTGCTTGGCGCCGGGGCAAGCATGGGCAACATATTCCTGCTGCTGGCGCGCGGACCCCATGACCTGCCGGCGCCCGAACTCACCAATGCGCTGCGCAAATTGTACCGGCTGTCGGCATTGGTGGCGATCGTGACGCTGTGGGTGACCGGGTTGCTTCTGTCGCTTTCCGGGGACGGGTTCGTCTCCGGCTACACCTTCGCCATGAAGCTGGCTTTCGCCACGGCGCTGCTCGCAATCGTGCTTTATCTCAACATGATGGCCGCAAGCTGGTCGCGGCGCGGCGGCCCACCGGCATACGTGCCGTCTTTGCACGTCGCGGGAGCCGCCTGCCTGATGGGCGCGGTGATATTCGCGGCCTACGCCTTCGGCTGACAGGTCAGCCCGCGCAGAACCGCACGCCGTTGAGCATCACGCAATACTGGTCGCGATAGGGATTGCGGACCGGCCGCAGGAACTGGACGCGGCAATAGCGGCCCACATGGCGATGCAGGTCGCGAATGCCGCGGTGCCGGTCGGCGCTGCGATGGCAATCACGCCTTTGCGGATAGCGTTCATATCGGTCGCGGCGATCATGGTAGCCATCGTCATAATCGTCGTCGTCATAGTAGAAGCGCGGTCCGGACTGAGCCATCAGCAGTTCGCCCGATGCCGCGATGGGCTGCAAGGTGCGCGGCGATATCTGGAACGGATCTGCAGACACCGGCCCGACGAAAAGCGCGCAGGCAATCGTGCCTGCAAGCAAGGCTTTGATTTTCATGACGTAACCTCACGGGTCAAAATCGTGAGAATTAAACCGATCAACGCTTGATCGGTTCCGCGCCAATCAGCCTGCGATCTTCGAGAAATCGGCCACGGTGTGAATGGCCGAGCGGATTCGCGCCAGCAGGCCAAGGCGGTTCGCTCGCAAGCGTGCATCCTCGACATTGACCATGACGGTGTCGAAAAACGCGTCGATTGGCGCCCGCAGGCTGGCTAGCGCGGCCATGGCGGCCTCGAAGTTTTCGGCGGCGACGGCGGCGGATGCTTTCTCCTCCGCCTGCCCCAGCGCGGCGTAAAGTGCCTTCTCGGAATCGCTGTCAAACAGCGCCGGATCGACACCTTCCGCAATGACGGTGCCCTTCTTCTCCTCGGCGGCGAGGATGTTGGCGGCACGCTTGTAGCCCGCCAGAAGGTTCGCGCCATCGGGCGATTCGACCAGCGCCTGCAAGGCACGGACTTTCGTCACGACAAGCAGCAGATCGCCGGACTCGGCTGTGACGACCGCATCGATCAAGTCATGCCGCGCGCCGGTGTCGCGCAGGAACACCTTCAGCCGCTCGTGGAAGAAGGAGAGGAGATCGGCTGCGATGTTGCGGGCATCCTTGTCGATGGCAACGCGGCTCAGATCGTTTTCCCACTCATGCTCGAAATTCTCCGACTCGCGCTGCTCCGAGGTGAGATGGTTCTCGATGAGCTGCGTGCGGAACTTTTCGTCGCCATAGGCCCGATCGAGCAGGCGCTCGGCAATATACCCGCCGGCAACATCGGCCAGGCCCATGCGCACCTTGTTTTCCATCACCAGGCGGATGACGCCGAGGGCGGCGCGGCGCAACGCATAGGGGTCCTTGGAGCCGGTCGGCTTTTCATCGATTGCCCAGAAGCCTGCCAGCGTATCCAGCTTGTCGGCGAGCGCCACGGTTACCGACACGGGCGCAGAAGGCACGGCGTCGGACGGGCCGAGCGGGGAATAATGCTCTTCGACTGCTTGGGCGATTTCCGGTTTCTCGCCCGCGGCCTGCGCATAGAGACGGCCCATGCGGCCCTGAAGTTCGGGAAACTCGAAGACCATGGCCGATTGCAGATCGGCCTTGGCGAGGTACGCCGCACGCGCCGCGTCGTCCGCGTCCGCGCCGACCAATGGCGCAAGGCGTCTCGCCAGCGCGACGATGCGCTTCACCCGCTCGCCCTGGCTGCCGAGTTTCGCGTGGAAGGTCACGTTGTCGAGATTGCCGATCCACTTGTCGAAGCCCTGCGGCGACTTTGCCAGTTGGAGATCGCTTTCCCAGAAGAACTTGGCGTCGGACAGGCGCGCCCGCACGACCTTGCCGTTGCCGCGCGCGATCTCCGCGCCGCCATCGGAAGGGATGATGTTGGACACCAGCATGAAGCGGTTGGTGAGCTTGCCTGCACCCGCGCCAGCGGCTTCGCCGCCGCTGCGCGGGCGCGGCGCATCAGCGCCGGGCGCCTCTTCGGCGCCTGTACTGCGCAGAACGAAGCATTTCTGGTTTTCGCGAATGGTGAGGCGCGTCACCTCGTCGGGCAGCGCGAGGAACGCCTCCTCGAACTCGCCCATGATGACCACCGGCCATTCGACGAGGTTGCCGGTTTCTTCCAGCAGTCCGTCGTCCTCGACCAGTTCCAAACCGCGGGCGAAAGCGAGGTTGCGGGCATCGGCCAGGATGATTTCCTTTCGGCGCTCGGCATCCAGCACCACCTTGGCCGCCTCGAGCTTGTGAACATAATCGTCGAACCGGCGCACGCGAATCTCGGCCGGTGCAAGAAAGCGGTGGCCGACCGTCACGTCGCCGGCCGTGATGCCGTCGACCTCGAAGGGGATGACCTCCGGTTCCTCGGTCTCCGGACCGAACGTGCACAGTATCGACTTGAGCGGGCGCACCCAGCGCAGCGATCCCGGCTGCGCGGAGGCCGCGCCCCAGCGCATGGACTTGGGCCAGGGGAACTCGCGGATGATGCCGGGCATGACTTCGGCAATGACCTGCTTGGCATCGCGGCCGGGCTTTTGCACGATGGCGATGTAGAACTCGCCCTTCTTCGGATCGGAAACGGTCTGAGCCTCTTCGATGGCGGAGAGGCCTGCCGAGCGCAGGAATCCGTCGATTGCCTGTTGCGGCGAGCCGACCCTGGGCCCCTTCTTCTCCTCGCGAATGTCGGCCGAGCGGGCGGTAAGCCCGCGAATGTCGAGGGCAAGCCTTCGCGGGGTCCAGAATTCGCGCGCGCCCTCATAAGTGAGCCCTGCTTCGACCAGCGCCCCGGTGACGAGCTTGCGCAGATCGCCGGCCGCTTTGCGCTGCATGCGCGCCGGAATTTCTTCGGACAAGAGTTCGATCAACAGGTCAGGCATGGCGCACTCCGCTACGCGCGCGCAATAGCAAGCATGGACGGCAAAGTCACGGGGGCGCAAACCGCGCGCGCAAACAAAAGGGACGCGGCGTGGTTACGCCGCATCCCTTCGCGAGGCCAGTCGCTGGAAAGAGATATCAGAAGGTCGGCATCAACACGCGGTCGATGACATGAATGACGCCATTCGATGTCTGGATATCGGCGGTCACCACCTTGGCGAAGTCGATGCGAACGTTCGAGCCGAACTTCGAAGTGGTGATGGTCTTGTCGCCTGAATTCCTTCAGGGTCGGCACGATCGAGAAGCCGACCGGAATATCCTTGGCATAAACCTCGCCGGCAACGACGTGGTACTTCAGCAGCGCGACGAGCTTGTCCTTGTTTTCGGGCTTCAGCAGGTTCTCGACCGTGCCGGCCGGCAATGCTGCGAAAGCGGCATCGGTAGGCGCGAAGACGGTCAGCTTGGTGTGGCCCGAAAGCGCGGGCGCAAGACCGGCGGCAGTTGCCGCGGCCAGCAGCGTGTTGAACTGGCCGGCCGAAGCCGCGGTCTGCACGATGTTCGCAGCCTGCGCGCCACCGGCAGCGACGCCCAGCGCGAGTGCGAGGGCGGCGGTTTTGAGGAATTTCATGAGGTGTGTCTCCCAGATTGAAGAAAACGGCTCGTGCCGTTGCCACACTTTACGAAGATCATTTCGTCGCAGATTACAGATCCGCGATCACAATTTCTTGGGTGATCCGTGATCGCGGAGGAATCGTATATGTGCGTTTTAAGTCAAATCGCCTTGTGGCTGCCATCGCAGAACGGCTGGCCATTCGTCTGCTTGCAGGCGCAAAACCACCGGGTGCCGCTTTCTTCCGCCTGCCATTTCACCGGCGAGAATTCGCTGCCCTTGTGCGAACCGTCGCAGAACGGCTGGTTTTTCGATTGTCCGCACGAGCACCAGAAATAGTTCTTTCCTGCCTCGACGTCGAACGCGATCGGTTGCGTGCCCGCAACATTGCCCTTGGTCATGAATGCCCCCTGTTGTTGGATTGAAATGCAATGGCGGCAAGTTATCCGCCAGCCGGACGCGTCTTGCAACGCAGCTGCGGTGAACGCTGCGTCAGATGTTTCGCCACCAGTCAGACGCTTGCCCCGCCCGCTTCCGTTTGCAGGAACGCTTCGCCGCATGCCTTGGCAAGGGTGCGCACGCGCAGGATGTAGCTCTGGCGCTCGGTCACCGAGATGACGCCGCGCGCGTCCAGAAGATTGAAGCAGTGCGAAGCCTTGATCGCCTGGTCATAGGCCGGGTGGGCCATTACGATGGTCTTGCCGGTCTTGGGATCGAGCGCGGGCTGATCGAGGATCCGGCGGCACTCGGCCTCCGCGTCCTCGAAGTGCCGCAGCAGCGTGGCCGTGTCGGCGACGTCGAAGTTCCAGCGGGAATACTCGCGCTCGGTCTGCTGGAAAACCTCTCCGTAGTTGACGCGATCCGCGCCATCGAGGCCATTGAAGTTGAGATCGTAGACGTTGTCGACGTCCTGCACATACATGGCCAGCCGTTCGAGGCCATAGGTCAGTTCGCCTGCGACAGGGGCGCATTCGAAGCCGCAGACCTGCTGGAAATAGGTGAACTGGCTCACCTCCATGCCGTCGCACCAGACTTCCCAGCCAAGGCCCCAGGCGCCCAGCGTCGGGCTTTCCCAATCGTCCTCGACGAAGCGGATGTCGTGCAGCTTCGGATCGATGCCGATGGCGTATAGCGAGCCGAGGTAAAGTTCCTGCAAGTCCGGCGGCGAGGGCTTCAGCAGCACCTGGTATTGGTAATAGTGCTGCAAGCGGTTCGGGTTCTCGCCGTAGCGCCCATCGGTTGGCCGGCGCGAGGGCTGAACATAGGCTGCATTCCAGCGGCGGGGGCCCAGCGCACGCAGCGTCGTTGCGGGGTGGAAAGTGCCCGCCCCCACTTCCATGTCGTATGGCTGCAGGATGAGGCAGCCATATTCCGCCCAATAGCGGTGCAGCGTCAAAATAAGCCCCTGGAAGGAGCGGCTCGGATGCATGTGGGGCGGAAGCGGCTGGTTCATGCGCGCCGAGTTAGCAGAGCGCGAAGTTCAACGAAAGGGGGGAGGTCGACCAAGTCATGCCTGCCGGGCGAGCACTACTCCGCCTGCAGCCAGCCTTCGCTGACCCTCACCGAGGTTCCGGCGATGCGCACGGCGGCAAGGCGGCCGTCAGCTACTTCCACTTCGAGTGCGATCTTTGACGGACGGCCCATGTCTTCGCCCTGCTCCAGGGCAAAGCTGTTGAGCCCCTCGGCAAGTTCGCCGCTGGCGAGAAGTTGCGCCGCCAGTAGGCAGGAAGCCGAGCCTGTTGCCGGATCTTCCGGCGTGCCGGCGGTCGGCGCGAACATGCGCGCGTGGAAAATGTTGGCGGGCTCCGAAGGGTCGCGCATGTAGACATAGGCGTTATGGACCTGCGCGAAATCCATCATCGCCGACCATGCCGGTTCGCAAGGGCGGGCGGCGGAAAGCGCAACACGATCCGCCACGGGTATGAACAGGAAAGTTGGCCCGCCCTGCCATTGCGCGATCTTGTGTGCGCCAAAGCCGATCGAAGCCTCGCCGATACCCAGCGCAGCGGCGGCCATGGCATCATCGGGTGCGGAACCTGCCCCGGCAAAGGGGATAACCGGCGCGGTGAGCTGCGCGTGGAAGAGGCCGGAATGTCTCGTTACTTTCACCGGAACCAGCCCCGCGACTTCCTCCAGCGTGATCGTGGCTTGAAACCCGCCTTCCCCCGGCGATGATCTTTGCGCCAGATGGATCGCGCAACCGATGGTGGGATGCCCGGCGAAGGGAATTTCGGCGGTCGGGAAGAATATCCGCACCTTGGCGGTGTGGCCGGGATCATCCGGCGTCTGCACGAAGATCGTTTCGGAGAGGTTGAATTCGCGCGCAATCGCCTGCATCTGCGCCGTCGTCAGGCCGTCGGCATCCTCGACGATCGCAAGCGGATTGCCGGAAAAGCGCTGCGTGGTGAATACATCGACGGTGGAGAAGCGCAGTCGCATGCCGTTCTGCCAATCTGGTGGAAGCGCCGCGGAAAAAAGCCTGTCAGCCCCGGCGGTTTGTGGGACGATAGACGCCGTCCTCGCCTTTTTCCAGAATGGTGACGTCCTTTGCCGCTTTCTTGTTTTCCTGTTCGGCCACTTCCCGGCCGATCCGGGCCATCTCACGTCGCAAAACGCGCCAGGCATACCAGACGACACCGCCGATCAAGGCTACTGCGACAAGCTGCGGCATTTCTCTCCCCGTATTGGACCCGGAACCATCATAATCCGAATCGCTGCCATTGTCCGCGTTCTTCGAGCGCCGCCATCAGGGCCGGCGGCAGGCCGGCCGCAATACCCTCGCCCAAGGCGCGGGAGTCCACGCCAACGCCTGGCTGTGGCCGTCCGAAAAAGTTCCTGCGCGGCTGGATAAGCTGCATGATGGCCTTCTCGCCATAGCGCTGGCGAATGACCTTGCCCAGCAAGCCGCACTGATCGATGAGGCCGAGCGCACGAGCACGATCGCCGGTCCAGAACAATCCGGTGAAGATATCCTTGTCCTCCACCAGCTTCGATCCGCGCGCCTCGCGCACCATGTCGATGAAGACGCGGTGGATTTCGAGCTGGAGTTCCTTGAGGATCGCGACGTCTTCCGGCTTTTCCGGCTGGAATGGGTCCAGGATCGACTTGTTCTGCCCCGCGGTATGCACGCGGCGCTCGATGCCGAGCTTGTGGATCGCCTCGGTAAAACCGAAACCTGCCGAAACCACGCCGATCGACCCGACGATGGAGGTCTCGTCTGCGATGATTTCATCGCCCGCCAGCGCGATCATGTAGCCGCCGGAGGCCGCCACATCCTCCACGAACACGAGGACGCGCTTCTTGTGCTTCGTCGCCAGTTCGCGAATGCGCGAGTGGATGAGACGCGACTGCACCGGCGAGCCGCCGGGCGAATTTACGACCAGCGCCACCACCGGCGCCAGCTTGTTTTCGAACGCGCGCTGCAACTGGTTTGCGCAGTTCGCCAGCGACAGGCCCGGATTGAACGGGGAGGAAGCGGCGGTGATCATGCCGGAAAGACGGACGACGGGAATCACCACCACGTCCTTGCGGAACCTGGCGGGGATAAGTGAATTCAGCTTCATGTCTGCTCCGGCGCGAATGATGCATCTTGCAGGTGTGAAATGGAGCCAGGACCGCCGCTTTGCAAGGGGAACGCGAGTGGAGCGCGGCCGAACTCACTGGAATGGCAGGCGGGCCTTGCCGTTGAGGAGCAGCCCGGCAAGCGGGGTCGCCTTGCCATCCTCCCCGTGCAGCACGACACCGGAAAGCAGCGTCAGCGGCGCGCGCGAGCCACGAATGGCGCGCACGATGATGCGCCCGGCAGGCGCGCCATCCTTTGGAAACAGCGGCAATATGGCAATGGCGCCGAAACGGCCTTTCAGGGCGGCGAGCAGTTCCTCGATGTGCTGTGGACGCCAGACCAGGCACAGCACGCCGCCGGGCTTGAGAATGGCGGCTGCGGTCCGCATCCAGGCTTCCAGGCCGCCTTTCTCCATCTGGTGCGCCAGGGCACGTCGGGCATCTGGCGAAGCGCGCTCGGCGGGCGAATAATACGGCGGGTTGGCGATGACATGATCGAAGGCGCCATTAGCAAGGCCGCTCGCCTCGCGCCTGCCGCCGGTGAGGCGGATATCAGCCTCGATTACGGTTGCACGATCCGCAAGACGGGAGTTCGCCGGCAGCGCCAGGGTTTCCCTGGCGCAGCGCGCCATCATCGGGTCAAGTTCGACCAGCGTCGCGTGCAGGCCCTCGTTCATGGCAAGCGCGGCCAACCCCGCAACGCCTGAACCGGCGCCGAGATCGGCGAGCCTGCCGCTGGCGCCCGGTGGCAATGCTGCAGCCAGCAACAGCGCATCCGATCCTGCGCGATGGCCGGACGTCAGCGGCTGAACCACCTCGAACGCGCCGCGGTGGAATGCATCGATGCTGAATTCGCCACTCATGCGGGGTGTTCGCCGCCGCCGTGGCTCAATTCGCCATCGAGCCCCGCATCCTTCAACAGCGTCACCGCAAAGGCGTGGCTCGCGTCTTCCACCATCACGCGTCGGGGCAATATGCCGAGCGAACCGTCGAGTATGCTCATGTTCTCGTCGAGCACGATATGTCCTATGCCTTCCGATTTCAGCAGCGCCTGCAGAAAGGATATGAGCACCGGATCATTGGTGCGGACGAGTTCACGCAAGCTTGTTCTCCGGAAGTTCGAGTTCCCAAGGCGGGTGATGCAGGATTTCACGACGGCGGCATGCGGGCAAGCATCACCCTGACCCGGCGGGTAAACCATGTCTGTGGGCGTGGGCCAAACTGTCACTTTGCAACATGTGCAACACGCCTTAAACTGTGTTCTATACGTAAAGCACCGCGCAGGGGCGGGCTGTAGCTGGAGTTTGCATGTCGGGAGTAGTGGTTTCAATCGATGCCGGCGGCGGTCGCGGCGTCCGCGCAAGCATCGACCCCTTGGTCGCGCTCGTTTCGGCAGACATGGGAAGCGTCAACCGGATCATTCTCGACCGGTGCGGTTCGGATGTCGAGATGATCCCGGAAGTGGCGCGGCACCTGATCGATTCCGGCGGCAAGCGGCTTCGCCCCATGCTCACGATCGCGGCGGCGCAGATGTGCGGCTACAGCGGCGACCATCACGTGCTTTTGGCGGCCTCGGTCGAATTCATGCACACGGCTACCCTGCTCCACGACGACGTGGTCGACGAGAGCGACATGCGCCGCGGCAAGCAGTCCGCCCGCATGGTGTGGGGCAACCAGGCGAGCGTGCTGGTGGGCGATTTCCTGCTTGGCCAGGCTTTCCGCATGATGGTCGAGGTTGGCTCGCTGCCGGCGCTCGACGTGCTTTCGCACGCCGCCACCGTGATCGCGGAAGGCGAGGTTCTGCAATTGGCGACCGCCAAGAACCTCGACACCAATGAGGACGAATACCTGGCGGTGATTCGCGCCAAGACCGCAGCGCTGTTTGCGGCGGCTGCAGAGGTCGGCCCGATCGTGGCGGGAAGCACGAAGTCGACAATCAGCGCCTTTCGTTCCTACGGCACCAATTTGGGACTGGCGTTCCAGCTGATCGACGACGCGCTCGATTATGGCGGCTCGACCGCAACGCTGGGCAAGAATGTCGGCGACGATTTTCGCGAGGGCAAGGTGACCTTGCCGGTCGTGCTGGCCTATCGGCGCGGGACCGACAAGGAGCGCGAGTTCTGGAAATCGGCCATTGTCGAGGGCGAGAACGGCGACGAGCAGCTCGCCCGCGCCATGGCCCTGCTGCGCAAGTACGACGCCATCTCCGATACCGTCGCAAGGGCTCGCCACTACACTGAAATGGCTCGCGACGCGCTTGCGCCCATGAAGGCGGGCGTCCACAAGGAAGCACTCGTGGAGGTGCTGGAATTCTGCATCAGCCGCGCCAATTGATGCAGCAGCAAGCCACACTAAAAAACGCCATTGTTGGCGACGAGAAGCAGGTTCCGGTGGAAGCGTCCGGAAGAACCTTGGGAAAATTCACATGACACCACATCGTCGACTGCTCCTGGCCCTCGCGACCGCGTTCGCCATGTCGGGCGCGAATGGCGCGACAGCCTTTGCCACCACGAACGTGGCGCCGGGCCTCGGTGAACTGGTGAAGACCACTTCGCTTTCGGGAAGCTTCCTGGCCGCGCAGATCGCGGCCCGCGACAATGACGACATCGCGGCGGTGGCTTTCTACGAACGCAGCCTCGAGCTTGATCCCGGCAATGTCGAACTCAAGCGGCTGCTGTTCCTGTCGCTGACGGCGAACGGACGCATTGGCGATGCGGTCGCCATTGCCAAGGGCATCCCGGCCACCGACGAGCAGGCCCCCGTGGTCCGGCTCGTTACCGCCGTCGATGCGATCAAGCGTGGCGACTGGAAGGCTGCCGAAGCGCAGATGCAGCATGATTCGACCGGCGATCTCGACGTCATGGTCGAAAAGCTGACTGCCGCCTGGTCGGCTTTCGGCGCTGGCGATCCGGCACGAGCCAAAAAGATCGCCAGCGAGATCAACGGCCCCGATTGGGTGCAGGTGATCCGCGATTATCACCAGGGCCTGCTCGCATCGCTGTCGGGTGACGACAAGGCAGCCATAGCGCCGCTCGATGCCGCGATCCGGAACCAGGATGCGGCGGCCGTGCTGTCGGAAACCTACATGCGCGCGCTTGAAGCACTGATCAGCGCACATGCGCGGCTTGGCGAATTCGACAAGGCCGCTGAAGTGCTGGCGCGTGGCACCGATCTGCTGCCGGGCTATACCCCGTTCAAGCAGATAGCCGCCTTGATCGAGGCGAAGAAGCCGGTTCCCCTGCTGATTGCCTCGCCACAGGCGGGTGCCGCCGAAATCTATTACAATGTCGGCACCGCCATCAGCCGCCAGGGCGGCACCACGTTTGCGCAGGGATACCTGCAGCTGGCCGACTACATCAACGACAAGAACGATGTCGTGACCATGGCGCTGGCCGGCATATTCGAGACGCAGAAGCGGCATGAGCGCGCCAACGAATATTACGCCCGCATCGGCAAGGAATCGCCCTTCCATCGCCGGGCCGAGCTCGAATATGCGCTCAATCTCAACGATCTGAAGAAGGTGGACGAGGCAAAGGCCAAGTTGCGCGCCTTGATCAAGGAGCAGCCGGACGATCTGCTCGCCTATTCCACGCTTGGCGGCGTGCTGTCGCAGCACGAGGAATTTGCCGAAGCGGCGCAGGTCTATGACGCGGCCGTTGCCACGATCGCCAGGCCCGAGCCGCAGCACTGGAACCTCTACTACCGCCGTGCGATCGCGTATGAGCGCACGAAGCAATGGGAGAAGGCCGAGCCGAACTTCAAGAAGGCGCTGGAACTGGCCCCCAACCAGGCGGACGTGCTCAACTATCTGGGTTATTCCTGGATCGACATGGGCATCAACCTCGAAGAAGGCCTCAAGATGATCGAGAAGGCGGTCGATCTGAGCCCGCGCAAGGGCTACATCATCGACAGCCTCGGCTGGGCCTATTACAAGCTTGGCAGGTTTGAAGATGCGGTGCGCGAACTGGAGCGCGCTGTCGAGATCCTGCCGCAGGACCCGGTTCTCAACGACCATCTGGGCGACGCGTACTGGAAAGCCGGCCGCAAGCTCGAGGCCACCTTCCAGTGGAACCACGCGTTGAGCAGCAAGCCGGAGCCGGCCGACGAGGCATGGATACGCCAGAAGCTGCAAAAGGGCTGGTTCGAGAAGCCCGCCGCGCCGACCGCCGCCGCGCAGTAGCTTTCGTCATCATGCACAGCGTGGTTGCCCTTGCGCCGGCGAAGATCAACCTCGCCCTGCATGTGACCGGCCGCCGGGACGACGGGTATCACGAGATCGAGACGCTGGCCGCTTTCGCCGAAGCGGGTGACCGCGTCGTTGTGCGCAATTCCAATGCCGACAGCTTTACCCTTTCGGGCCCCTTTGCCGGCGCGCTGGAAGGTCAACCCAACCTGGTGCTGAGCGCACTTGAGGCCCTGCGGCAGGCGGCTCGTCATGCGGGCGCGGCAGCGCTTCACCTTGAAAAGAACCTGCCGGTCGCCAGCGGTATCGGCGGCGGCTCGGCGGACGCGGCGGCTACCCTGCTGGCGTTGAAGACGCTGTGGGATTTGCCACCCGATCTTGCGCTCGACCAGATCGCGCGCATGCTGGGCGCGGACGTTCCCATGTGCCTTGCCTCGCGGCCCCTTGTTGCGCGCGGCGCCGGGGAAAGCATTGCAGCTGTGGATTTGCCCGCTGCGCTTGATGCGGTGCTCGTCAATCCCGGTGTCGCGGTGCCGACGCGAAGCGTGTTCACGCTGCTGGAACGTCGTGATAATGCGCCCCTGGAACCGTTGCCCGGCCATGGCTTCGATATCGACTGGCTGAAACGCCAGCGCAATGATTTGCAGCCGCCGGCGCTCGCCGCTTTTCCGGTGATCGGGGAGGTGCTTGCGCGGCTGGAGGCAAGCAAAGGCCGCCTGCTGGCGCGCATGAGCGGCTCGGGCGCGACCTGCTTCGCGCTGTACGGATCGGCGCCGGACGCCAAGGCAGCGGCTGCCGCCATCGCGCGCGAGCAACCAGGCTGGTGGTGCGTTGCAACGCGGCTGCTGGCGGGCGAATATGCCGGCCGGGTGACAAGGATGGAGGCCTGAAATGGCGCTGGACGAGACACGCCCCTTCGTGCCGGTCGGCATCGCGGTGCTTACCGTTTCAGACACGCGTTCGCTGGCCGATGACAAGTCCGGCGCGACGCTGGCCGAGCGGATCGAAAATGCCGGCCACAGGCTGGCCGCGCGCGCGATCGTGCGCGACGATGTCGAGGAAATCCGGGCGCAATTGCGCCGATGGATCGGCGATCCGGCAATCGATGTGGTGATCACGACCGGCGGCACCGGATTCACCGGGCGGGACGTGACGCCCGAGGCGGTGGAACCGCTGTTCGAGAAACGGATGGACGGGTTTTCGGAGGTTTTCCACCGGATCAGCTACGACAAGATCGGCACCTCGACGATCCAGTCGCGGGCGACCGGCGGGGTTGCGGGCGCGACTTTCATCTTCTGCCTGCCGGGGTCGCCCGGCGCCTGCCGCGATGCGTGGGACGGCATCTTGAGCCTGCAGCTCGACTATCGGCACATGCCGTGCAACTTCGTCGAGATCATGCCGCGTCTCGACGAACACCTGAAACGCGGCAAGCTGCGCTAGCGCGTGCTGCGCCCCATGACGTAGGATTTCGACCGCAGGACGACGATGCGCCCGCGTGGCCGTGGCGGAAAGGCCGCGCCCTCCACCCTGGCGGCGATGGCCCTGCGATGTGCTATCAGCCCCTGCCCTGCCAGGGGAATTCGTCCAAGCCGCGCCAATGCGCCGCGCGTCGCCGCCTTGGTGGCGGCCACCATTCCATATTCATGCGCGGCGTAGGTGAACACGGCGCTGACATTGCCCGCGCCAGAGCGCTGCATGAATTGCGCCGCCTCCACCCACCAGCCGTTTTCCAGCACGCTGCCCGCCTGCAGGAACAGCAGGTGCTCGCCACGCGCAATGCGCATCGTTTCCGCAAGCGTCCAATGCAATTCACCGGTAACGACGTTGCAGCCGGCTGCATCGGCGACCGCGTCCATCTCCCGCGTCATGGCGCCGGCCATGACATAGCCATCGCCGACGATCCCCTCGGCAATTGCGGGCACGAGTGAGCCGATGGTGCGCGCCAGGCGCTCCGCGTCGGTCCCGGCATGGATGATCACGCTCAACATCGGCGCTCCATACTAGATGTCCGGCGCGCTGGCGAGGCTTGTGGAAAAACCTGCCGTGGGAACAAAATAGTTCTTGTTTTGTTCTAAATGAATGGTAGGAATATATTCAACGAGCCGGAATGGCGAATTGGGATCGGAGGCATCAGATGGCACAGCTTGCCAAGAGGCAGGAACCCAGTCGCGGCATGGGCCGGGCCGAACGGGCCCTGCAGGACCATGAGGCATTTCTTGCCGGGTCGAAGCTTGCCCGCAGCCAGTCCGGCGTGCGCGAGAGCGTGGATGCCGAGCGGCGTCGCGGGCGCGGTGCGACCATCAATCCGAGCGGCCGCTTCGAGCCGATCAGCCGGCACGTGTTCGACGACGGCTGGCAAACCATCGACGAATTGCCGCCGTTCAAGACCGAGGTGCAGGTGGAAAAGCCGCGCACCATCATCACGCGCAATGAATCGCCGGACATTTCCTTCGACCGCTCGATCAATCCCTATCGCGGCTGCGAGCACGGCTGCGTCTACTGCTTCGCACGGCCGAGCCACGCCTATATGGGCATGTCGCCGGGGCTGGATTTCGAGACGCAAGCTGTTCGCCAAGCCGGACGCGGCAAAGCTGCTGGAGCGCGAGCTCTCCAAGCCTGGCTACGTAGCCGAAGACCATCGCCATCGGCACCAACACCGACCCCTACCAGCCGATCGAGCGGGAATGGCGGGTCACGCGCGAGATCCTCGAAGTGCTCGAGGCGGCGAACCATCCGGTTGCCATCGTGACGAAGTCGGCGCTGGTGACGCGCGACATCGACATCCTGTCGCGCATGGCAGCCAAGGGGCTGGCCAAGGTGGCGCTGTCGGTCACCACGCTCGACCGGCGGATGGCGCGGGCGATGGAGCCGCGCGCTTCGACGCCGAGCCTGCGGCTGAAGGCGATCAGCGACCTGGCGCGAGGCCGGCATTCCGGCTTCGGTGATGGTGGCGCCGGTGATCCCCGGCGCTCAACGACCACGAGATCGAACGCATTCTCGATTCGGCCCGCGGAGCGGGTGCGAGCGAGGCAGGTTTCGTGATGCTGCGGCTGCCGCTCGAGGTGAGCCCGATCTTCCGGGACTGGCTGCTGAAGCACTATCCTGACCGCTACCGGCACGTGCTCAACGTCGCTGCGGTCCATGCGCGGCGGCAAGGATTACGACGCCGAATGGGGCAAGCGGATGCGTGGCACCGGTCCCTATGCCTGGCAGATCGCACGCCGCTTCGAGATGGCGGCCAAGCGGCTCGGCCTCAATGCGCAGCGGCGCAAGCTGGAAACCGGGCTGTTCGAGCCGCCAGCCGGAGAGGGCAGGCAGTTGCAGCTGTTGTAATCAAGCCATTCCCGGCAGGAGAACGCCGCACGTCACTCCTGCAGGGTTGAAGAGAATCGGCGTCCGGGGCAACAATGCCGCATGTCCCCCAAACCCGGCGCCGATTCTCTTGCTTTTTTCGACGAGGACCAGTCCGAAGGCCCGGACTTTTCGCTCGAAACAATGCTGGCCGGGCGCGGCCGACGCCGCATCGCCGGCATAGACGAGGCCGGGCGCGGGCCTCTCGCCGGACCGGTCGTTGCCGCGGCGGTCATTCTCGATCCGGGCAACATTCCCGACGGCATCAACGATTCCAAGGCGCTGCCGAAGCCGGCGCGCGAGCAGTTGTTCCTCGACATCACGCAAAATGCGCAGGTCGCCTGGTGCGCGGTGCGCGTGGAGGAGATCGACCGCATCAATATCCTGCAGGCGACTTTCGTCGCCATGTGCCGCGCCGCATCCATGCTCGGCACCGCGCCCGATGCCTGCCTGATCGACGGGCGCGACGTGCCGCTGCCGCTGCGCTCCACCGGACAGGCGATCATACGCGGCGACGCGCGCTCGCTCTCGATCGCCGCCGCTTCGATCATCGCCAAGGTGGTCCGCGACGCCATGATGAGCGAAGCGGATTCGCGCTGGCCGGGGTACGGTTTCTGCACCAATGCGGGCTATGGCACGCCCGAGCACATGGTGGCGCTACGCGAGGCGGGCCCCTGCCCGCTGCACCGGCGCAGCTTCGCACCCGTTGCGCGAAGCCTGGGCGGCGCGCTCGGGCCTCTAGCCAACGATCCACACAAAAAAGGCGCCCGAAGGCGCCATTTTGTTTCGACCTGGATTGCCCCGCTCAGTTGAGCTTGGAGCGGATCTCAGCGATCGAGTTGGCGACGAGCGCCTCGGCAGTCTTGCCGGTGGACTTTGCCGCAATCAGCTTCTCGGACGCGGCAATCGCGAGGTCGACTGCGGAAGCCTTGACCTCGGAAATTGCCTGGGCTTCGGCCTGCGCGATCTTCTGCTCGGCCATCGCCGTGCGGCGGGTGACGAATTCCTCGGTCTTGGCCTTGGCTTCCTGCGCCAGAAGGTCCGCCTCGTGGCGCGGCAGCCGTGACGATCTGGTTCGCCTCGGCCTCGGCTTCCTTGCGGCGGCGCTGATACTCCGCGAGCAGTTCCTTGGCTTCGTCTCGCAGGCGGCGGGCTTCCTCGAGCTCGTTGCGGATCTTGTCGGCGCGGTTGTCCAGCGCCTTGGCGATCTGCCCGGGCACCTTCACATAGACGAGAACGCCGATGAAGATCAGCAGTGCAATGAAGGCCCAGAATGTTGCGTCGAGTTCCATGACAGCTCCTACCGCTTGCCGATTGCGGCAGCTATTTCCGCCTCGCTGACGCTGGCGCCCAGCAATTCACGCACGATCACCGATGTGGTGTCGGCGGCGATCGCGCCCACTTCCTTCAAGGCTTTTTCCTTGATGGCGGCGATCCGCTCCTCGGCGCCGGCAAGCTTTTCGTTGAGTTCGGCTTCGACCCGATGGCGTTCCGCTTCCGCAGCAGCCTTGGCTTCGTCGCGCGCCTTCGTCCCGATTGCATTGGCCTTGTTGCGGGCCTCCGCCAGTTCGAGCTCGTAGGCGGCGCTGGCATGCTCGGCCTCGTCGCGCAGGCGGTTCGCCTCGGCGATATCGGTGTCGATGCGTTCCTTGCGCGTCTCGAGGATCGAGCCGAGACGCGGAATGGCAACGCGCGCCATCAGCACGTAGAAAATACCGAAGGTGATCGCCAGCCAGAGCAGTTGCGAGGCGAAGAAGGTGGGATCGAACGGCGGGAATGCGCCGCCGCCATGACCGCCTTCCGCGCCATGCGCGGCCTCGGTGCCGGTGTGGGTTCCGGTCGCAGCTTCGCCCGCCGCCGGCGCGGTGCCGGTTTCGGTCGTGCTGGCGGCATGCGCCTCGCCAACAAACGCGAATGCGATTTTCATCTCACCCTCCAGGATACTGCATCATGTGAGGCATCCGGCCCGTGGACCGGAGTGCCTGAGCGCCGCCTTGAGAGCGGCCGCATTGCCCGATCGATCAGACCGCGAAGAGGAGCAGCAGCGCGACGAGCAGCGAGAAGATGCCCAGTGCTTCCGTCACGGCGAAGCCGAAGATCAGGCGGCCGAACTGGCCGTCGGCTGCCGACGGGTTGCGCAGCGCGCCGGCCAGGTAGTTGCCGAAGATGGTGCCGAGGCCGATGCCCGCGCCGCCCATGCCGAGGCAGGCGATACCCGCGCCGATGTACTTTGCTGCTTCCGCTTCCATGGTGATACTCCTTTGAATTGTCCGTTGAGATCGGGTGTTGCGTTGTGGCCGGATGGCCGGCTGTCGGTCTTTCGCTGCCCTAGTGGCCCGGATGGAGGGCGTCGTTGAGGTACATGCAGGTCAGCACCGCGAAGACATAGGCCTGCAGGAAGGCGACGAGGAATTCGAGGCCGGTCAGCGCCACGGTCATGGCCAGCGGCAGGATGGCGCCGCCGATGCCGAGCGCGCCCAGCGCCGACAGCGAGGCGACGAAGCCGGCGAAGACCTTCAGCGTGATGTGGCCGGCCAGCATGTTGGCGAAGAGACGGACCGAGAGGCTGATCGGGCGCGACAGGAAGGAGATCACCTCGATCGCGACGACCAGCGGCATCAGCACGCCGGGCACGCCTGCGGGCACGAACAGCTTCGAGGAAGCCGAGGCCGTGCTTGTAGAAGCCGTAGACGATGCACCAGTGCCGATCACCAGCATCGCCAGCGCGAAGGTGACGATGATGTGGCTGGTGACGGTGAAGAAATACGGGAACATGCCGAACAGGTTCGCGACCAGCACGAACATGAACAGCGAGAACACCAGCGGGAAGAACTTCATGCCGTGCGTGCCGGCGGCGTCGCGCAGCATGTTGGCGACGAATTCGTAGGACATTTCGGCGACCGACTGCAGCGCGGCTCGGGATCAAGGCCGCGGCTCGACGTCGCCCAGATCAGGAAACGCGGTCGCGGCAGCCACGGTCGCGACCATGAACAGCGACGAGTTGGTGAACGACAGGTCGTAGACCACCGATTTCGATCGGAATGAGCTTCGAGATCTGGAACTGGTGAATTGGATCGTTAGCCACCGGATGTCCTTGTTGCAGTCAAACTGCGCTAATTCACTTGTCTTCTTCGTCGTCGTACATTTCCGGCCGGCCCGGCGGATCGTGCCGCGCATGGCGGATCGGCGATCTTTCCCGCGCTGCGCATCACGTTCAGCACACCGGCACAGAACCCCAGCAACAGGAAGACGATCATCCCCCAAGGCGCGGTGCCGAAAATCCAGTCGATGCCAAAGCCGAGGCCCGCACCCACCAGCACCGCCGCGACAAAATCGGTCGACAGCCGCAGCGCGGCGCCTATCCCGGAATTTCGCGACTGTTCCGCCACCTTGCTGCAGCCTGCGTCTCATGCTTGCGGTCGAGCCGTTCGTCAAGAGATCGCAGCCTGTCGGCCAGTTCCGCCTCTTCAGCCGGCTGCGTCGTCATCCGCGCGGCCCGCCTTGCGAGGCACTTTTTTGCTGGGTCCAGAACCCGGTTTGTCCTGCAAGGTCTTGTCCTCAAACGCCTTGCCGAAGCCCGGCCTTGTGGCCCCCCAAGATCGCGCGCAACATAGTTTTGGCCCCGCGCGGTGTCAAGCGTCGCAGGCCATTGTCAAATAGTTGTTTTGATTGGATTTTTTGCAGCTGTTTTGCGCTGCGACAATGCGCCGTTGCCCGAACCACCAAAAGCCGCACGCCTTGCGCGACTAATCCTGGACGATTGCGCCGGTCAGTGCAGGCGAATGCCGGGGCCCGCTCAGCTCCAGCCGCCGCCAAGGTCCGGTAGAAGACGTGCAGGCCGATCCGCCCCACCTTCTCCATCGCCCGCGCCCAGCGCGGCTTCACATACGTGGCGTGGTAATGGGTCGAGGAGCCGACCTCGGTCAGCCAGATCCGGCCATGGGTGGTCTCGCGCGCGACGTAGCTCGCTGTCTTCCCAGCGCCTGGGGTCGTTCACCTTGTCCTTGATCTTGTCGCAGGCGAAGGAGAACTGGCAGCGGTTGCGCCAGTCCTTGTTCTGGTAGACGACGCCGCAGATCGATGTTGGGATAGGCCGGGTTGCTTGACGCGGTTGAGAATGACCTGCGCGACGGCCGCCTGGCCGCGCACCGGCTTCGCCGCGCGCCTCGAAATAGATGCCGGCGGTCAGGCAGTGCTGTTCGCGGTCGCTGAAAACGGACAAGGGCAGCGGTTGGGCTGCCCAGGCGTGATCGGACTCCTCGATCTTGGGAACGAGACTGACGGGCTCGTCCGGGTTCAGCACGGCGGCGAAGGGCGAAGTCATCGCCTCGGGCTCCGCGCCATAGGCAAGTACGTTGGGCGCCGATTCGACCACCAGTTTTGCCACCATCACCGGCAGGTCGGGCTCCGGCTCCGGCTCGGCGTCGCGTGGAACCGTGAAGGCGGAGGCAATCTTGATCGCCTCGCCTTGCGGCATCGGGCTTTGCAAAGGCGAGATTGAACGCATTGGCGCGCTCGAGCGGCACAAGGTAGCTCTGGCGCTCCAGCACCGCGCCGGCCTTGAAGTTCTGCGGCGGGCGCACATAGGTGGCGACGTGACCACCCGGTCGCCCTTGGCCGCGCGGTTGATGCGCTGCGGCTCGCGCGTAGTGGCGGTCTCGCTCACCACGGCTCGTGCGGAACCGAGCCGGTGACGACGGGATCGAGTTCCTGCGCCTGATGGCCCGTTGAGGCGCTGCCGCAAGGACCGAACTGCCGGGTTTTTGCGCGATATGGGCCAGCCAGCGATCGTCGGCACGGATCGGTGCCGGGCGCGAGAAGGCGGCCACGTCCTGGTAGCCGACGATCGTGGGATAGGCGAAATACAGCGCCAGGGCGCCAGCGACCGGATCGAGATTGCGGCGAAGGATCTCGGCTGCCAATGGCCTACGGGAAACATGACGCACGACGACAACGTACACCAACTGAACGCAACGAACCCACTCCATGACGACGCCGTGAAAACGCGAGTGATGCCAAGAGATTAATCCGTTAACCTTGATGACGGGTTAAGGCTGTGTTGCGAACTGGTAAACTGCATTAATCCCCGCATGAACGTTTGAGCCGCCTTACTCTTGGCGGCGCAATCTGGCGGCAATCAGGCCGGTTTGCGGCGTAAAATCAGCGCTTTGCGCTTGCGGCTCGGCAAACGGGTTCTCGGTCTTGCTGAACGAGAAGCCGGACAGGCGTCGCCCACAGGCCGAACGCTTCGCGCAGACTGTTGACCAGATAGCGCACATAGGAGGCCGGCAGGCCTTCGGGCCGCGAGCAGGAGGCCACGAAGGTCGGCGGGCGGGTCTTCACCTGGGTGATGTATTTGATCTTGATGCGACGCCCGGCGACCGCCGGCGGCGGATGGTGATAAATCACGCCCTCCAGCCAGCGGTTGAGCCGCGCCGTCGAAATGCGCCGGTTCCAGGCGCGGTGGACCTCGACAACCGCTTCCATCAGCTTGTCGAGGCCGCGCCCGGCAAGGCCGAGACCGGTCACCACCTGGATGCCGCTTGATCTGCGGCAGCAGCCGCTCGGTCTTTTCCCGCATTTCGGCCAGCGCCTCCTGCGGGTTTTCGACCAGGTCCCATTTGTTGAGGGCGATGACCGGCGCACGGCCCTCGCGAATGATGAGGTCGGCGATCTGCAGGTCCTGCTTCTCGAAGGGATGCGTCGCGTCGAGCACCACGATCACGACCTCGGCGAACTTGGCCGCACGCAGCCCGTCGGCGACGGAGAGCTTTTCCAGCTTCTCCTGGACGCGCGCCTTGCGGCGCATGCCGGCGGTGTCGAACAGCTTGATGCGTGCGGCCGCGCCATTCCCAGTCGACCGAGATGGAATCGCGGGTGATGCCGGCCTCCGGCCCGGTCAGCAGGCGCTCCTCGCCGATCATGCGGTTGATCAGCGTCGACTTGCCGGCGTTCGGCCGGCCGACGACGGCGATGCGCATCGGCTTGGTGTCGTCGTAGGTGTCGACGACTTCCTCCTCGTCATCCGCGGCCGACGAATTCTTCCTCGTCGCATCGTCCTCCGCTTCCTCGTCTTCCGGCGGGAAGGCGCGTTCTCGCCAACCGCGTCGACGACCGCGTCGACGCAGGTCGGCAAGGCCGGTGCCGTGCTCGGCCGACAACGGCACGGGCTCGCCGAGGCCAAGTTCGAAGGCTTCGTAGTAGCCGGTCTCGCCGGCCTTGCCCTCGGACTTGTTGGCGACCAGGATGACCGGCTTTCCGCGAGCGGCGCGCGACATCGGCGAAGATGCGGTCGTCGGCGTCAGGCCGGCCCGCGCGTCGATCAGGAAGAGGATGACATCGGCTTCCGCGATCGCGAGTTCGGTCTGCGCGCGCATCCGGCCGGCAAGGCTTTCGGCCTCCGCCTCCTCAAGGCCGGCGGTGTCGATGACGTCGAACTTGAGCGCACCGATCGTTGCCTCGTGCCAGGCGGCGGTCGCGGGTCACGCCCGGCGTGTCGTCGACCAGCGCGAGCCGCTTGCCGACCAGGCGGTTGAAAAGCGTCGACTTGCCGACATTGGGACGGCCGATGATGGCAACCTTGAAGGTCATTACTGCCTCGCGGCCGCCCGTCAGGCGGCGCTGTTTCGTGATTTCAGCTTGCGCCGGTGGCAACGCCCTTGCCGGCCAGCAGATCGAGCATGAGGCGTCGCGCGTTCGCGCACTTGCACCGCGGCGGCGGCGTCCTGCGTGATCTCGCGGAACCACTTGGCGGCGTCTTCGTTCGCGCTGGCCTTGCAGGCGACAAGCCCAAGTCGCCTCGCGCGCCAGCGAACGGTACGGCTGTCCGGCCGCGGCCATCGGCTCGAGCCGCGCCTTGACCTGTTCGTAGGTCTCCATATCGACCGCGATCAGCCCGGCGCGAATGACGCGCGACCGAGCGGAAGGCCTCGTCGAGCGAAGCTGTCGTTGGCGATGGCGTCGAATGCGGCAATCGCGCCGGCTTGTCGCCCTTCTGCCAGCGTTTCGCCGGCGATGCGCAGCTTGGCCAGCGCCGGATACTGGCCGGAGCCTGACTCGCGCCAGTCTCGTCGAGCGCGGCGATCGCGTCGTCCTGCTTGCCGGCATCGCGCCAGCTCGACGGCGGCAAGGAACGCATCGCCGGAATTGCGCCGCCTGGCGGTCGCGCCAATATTCCCAGCCGCGATATCCGGCGGTGCCGAGCACGATCAGAACCGCGACGGCTATGACGATATTGCCGAAGCGGTTCCACAGGCCCTTGATCTGGTCCTGGCGAAGCTCGTCATTGACTTCGCGTACGAAAGCTGTCGTCCGACATCGATTCATTCCCTGGAAAATGGCCGCGTTGTGCGGCAGGTAAGCCCGCCTTTTAGCGGAAAGCGGCTGCAACAATGCAATGTTTAGCGCCGATGGCAAACGGCGCCGGATCGGTATCAGGCGCCCATCGGGAATGGCGACGCCGATCAGCCATTCGTGCAGCTTCCAGATGAACAGCGCCCACAGCACGAAGCCGGTCAACACTGCGGCGATGTCCCACTTGACCGGGTCCCGGAGCCGGTATCGGCGCGCCGCGGCGCTTGACCGCGATGCGATCCCATACGGCCCAGGCAAGCAGGGAACCGAACAGCAGCAGCGAGGCAAGATCGCCGTTTGACCAGCAGGTGCGCAAAGGCCCAGATCTTAACCGACAAGAAGCATCGGGTGCTTGAGGATGGGCTTCATGCGGCCGGCAGGAAACTGGGAAACCGCAAGCGACACGAAGGCAATCGCCATCAGAAGAATGGTGAGGTGCGCCATCCATGTCGGTGGGCTGTAGAGGATGGGCGGCATCGGTGCGCGCAATGGAATAGCCCCAGACCAGCAGGATGAAGCCCGAGGATCGAGGCGATGGAATAGCCGCCCGTAAAGCGGCCCTCGCCCATCGTGCGATTCGCGCTTCGCGCCATTGCGGCGCGATCATGCGCAAGGAATGCACGCCCAGAAAACCACGATTCCAAGGATCAGGATCAGCATAGGAAAATTACCCCCGTTCAAGTTGCTCCTTATTGCGCCGGTTCGCCCTTGGCCGCAATGTATTCCTGGTCGATCTGCGGCAGCGGTTCACCGGCGAGCGTCGCCTCGAATGCCTGCAGGCGCTTGTAGATCGACAGCAGTTCGACGATCGTCGACCAGGAGTTGACCAGATACTGGAACGAGTTCGACACCTGCCCGAAGGCGGTCAGGATCTGTTGCAGCAGGCCGAAGGTGATCTTGCCGGCGGCTATGGTCGGCACCAGGATCACGTAGGCGAAGATGTTGTCGGCCTGCAGGTAGAAGGCTCGGGTGAGATTGAAATACATGTAGTGGAAATAGAGCCGGAAATAGTTGTGGCCGCACGTTGGAAAACAGCTCGCGCACGGTCGGCGGATCGGCGCGCTCGGCGTTGTCCTCGCCATAGACCAGTTCCTTGCGGTAGGACGCCTCGACGCGCTGGTTCTTGAATTCCAGCCCCGGCAGCTTGATGCCGACGAGCGCCAGCAGCACCGTGCCGAACAGCGACCAGAAGATCGCGGCCTGCATCAGCGGCGCAGGGATGACGCCCACCAGCGGCAGTTCCGTGACATTGCTGGACAGAGCGTAGAGGATCGGCAGGAACGCGATCAGCGTCATGACCGCATCGACCATGTTGACGCCAAGCCCCTCGACCGTGCTGGCGAAGCGCATCGTGTCTTCCTGCACGCGCTGCGAGGCGCCCTCGATGTGGCGCAGCCGCGTCCCACTTGCTCATGTAGTAGTCGTTCATCGCCGTGCGCCAGCGGAAGATGTAGTGGCTGACGACGAAACGCGTGACGACATAGACCGCGATCCACAGGAAGGCGATCAGCGCGAAATCGAGCATCAGCTTGTAGAGCTGGGCCTGCGGCACGTCGCTGCCGGGCGTCAGCGCCTTCTGCACAAGGTCGAAGAACGGCCGGCGCCAATTGTTGATGGCGACCGAGACCTGCACCGAGAAATAGGTGGAGAACAGGATGAAGGCCGACCCGATCGACCGACCAGTTGAACCAGGGATGCGGCTCGTACCAGTACCAGAAGGCCGAGAAGATGCCGATCACAGGCCAGGAAGTACAGGTAGAACCAGACGAAATCGGGCGTCCAGAAATAGCCGACCCCCACGACAGGCTCCGCGTCCGAAGGCAGCGGTGGCATGCCGAACATCGCTCCGGCATCGGCGGCGCCCGCCATACCAGATGCCGATGGCTATGGCGCACCAGATCACGAAAGAGAGGAAGAACAGCTTCGGCCTGGGAAAGAAGGAATGAAACAAGGAATGGCGCCCCTCGGAACGATATGGTCCGGCCGCCCGTTTGATACCGTAATCGGTTCGGTTTCAAGTCATTTCGGCGCGGCAAACCTTCGCGCGAAACACACTCGCGTTAACCAGCTGGAAACCAGGCCTTAACCTGCCGCTTACCAAGCGCATCGACAATCGGGGAAACAAACAGCGATTCGTATGGAGTTCGCCCATGCACCTCATCCGCAACGACGCTTTTCGCGCCGACGATCTCAGCCCGCTCGAAGCCGCCCGCGAGGCCGACCGCCACGCCCGCATGCTCGAGGAAATCTATATCGACATCGAGGATCTCGATCCGCTTTCCTGCCCGCCGGACCGGCGCTTCTTCCACAAGGGCAAGCAGGCGTGGGTCTACGACCACGGCAATGTCAGCGAATTGATCTACGTGCGGGCGGACGAGGAATAGCGGCGGGCGGGCGGGCTGCGAAATTCCAAACAGCCCGCCGGCCATGACCCGCGGGCTGTCCTGTTGGTTTACATCATCTTCTGGATGTCCGAGTAATCACCCTGTGTCTTGAGGGTGACGACGACATCCGCCTTGCCGCGGTTGCGCCAGAACCAGCCATGCTTGCCGTCGAAACCGGCTTCGAGGACGCCTTCGGCGCCCGGCACCGCCCTGCCTTTTTCGTAGCTGATCTCCTCGCCGCCGCCGTCGCCATGCATGTCGAAATTCACCACGCCGCCTTCGACGGTCCAGCTGAAATTGACCTTCGCCGCCTTGAGCATGGTGAGCTTCACCTCGATGCCTTCGCCGGGCTTGAGAGTGATGCTCATGGTGTCGGACCTGCCTGCGGCGGCTTCTTGCGCATGGGCCGTAGCTGACGAACAGGCCGGAGACGAGCTTGCCCAGCAGGCCCGACTGTTTGCCGGGAACTGGCGCTTCCTGCTGCTGTTGATCCATCAGGCGGTCGCGTTCGGCTTCCTCGGCGAGTTGCTGCTTGATCTCGCCCATCTCCGCCAGGCCCAGGACCCTGCCGATTCCGGTGGGATCGATGTTGTATTCGGCCGGAAGCACAACGGTCACCAGAATGGCCGCGGCAGAGATGATGGCGATGACAGTGGAGCGCACCAGTTGCCGCGATGTCGGCAGTTCGGCGCGGGTGGGGATGTCGGAATTGTACATGTGTATTGTCTTTCCTTGATGATCACGAGACGAAATAGCCGGTCAGTTGGTATCCGATCAGCACGAAGCCCAACGTCATCATCACCGTGTTGGCGGTGTAGGCATGGCGCCAGAAGCTGTCGTTCCTGCGCCAGAAGCCCATGACGATGAGGATGGCGGCGAGCGCCAGCAACTGGCCGATTTCGACGCCCACGTTGAAGGCAAGCAGGTTCGGCAGCAGCCCGTCCGGCGCTATGTCGTAGTCGATGATTTTGGATGAAAGTCCGAAACCGTGGCAAAAGCCGAAGATCAGCGTCGCCGCCTTGGTGTTCGGCTGGAAGCCGAACCAGCGCTGGTAGGCGCCCATGTTGTCGAGCGCCTTGTAGACGACCGACAGGCCGATGATGGCGTCGATGATGTAGCTGTTGATGCCGATGTTGAAATAGACCCCCAGCAGCATCGTCGTCGAATGGCCGAGCGCGAAGAGGCTCACGTAGATGCGCGATGTGCTGAAGCCGGTAGAGGAAGAAGATGACGCCAAGCAGGAACAGGATGTGGTCGTATCCGGTGACCATGTGCTTGGCGCCCAGGTAGACGAAGGGCAGGATGTGCACCCCGGAGATTTCCTGGATGTAGCCCTTGTCGCCCTCGGCGACGGCGTGCGCCAGCGCTGACGATGCCAGCATTGCCATGATAGCGAGGGTAAGCAGAATCATCGAGAGCGGCTTTTGACCGGAATTGCCCAGCCAAACGCCGCCTCGCAGAGGAGGCATGTGCATTTGCTTTTTCTCACGGAAATGTTGTCAGGAACGGGCCCGAGGGGCTCGCGCGATCACTGATTGCGCAACTGCTTCGGCGGGCGCTCAATGCCGAAATCCGCCCCCTTGCCGCCCTCGGCGCTGAAAGCCAAGGTCCAGCGTTTCGCCATCGGAAAGTCAACGACAGTCATTGCTGCGGAGACGTGGGCGAACTGGTGCGAATGGTCGGCGGAATCATGACCAGGCAAGTGTCCGGTCAAGCCTTGGTGCGCATCATCATCCTCGTGGCTGTGTCCGTGCACGGCAATGTCGCGGATTTGTGAAACTTCGATCGCAAGGCGCTCGTGAGCCGAGGCAACGGGCCGCGGGGCAACGGCAAGGCTCAGGACTGTCAACATCACCAGCGCCGCGCCAAAGCCACGGCGAAACATGATTGTCCGCAAGAGCGCCCGCAGCCATTGCCAAAGACGGGAAGCGGAACTCCCAACTTGGGCACGACAAAGACGCGGGCCCGCATTCGACCCTATCCCTCCTTGTGATGACCGTTCCGTCGCAATCATTGCGAATCCCGTTTTCGCGAATTGGCTTGATATGGCCTTTCGCCGAAAATGTGAACTGCCGGCAACTCCCGCCTTGTGCGGCCAATTTGCGGTGCGGGTGCAGCGGGATCAGGGTTATAGCTTGACGCACACTTTAATACACTATTCCACTTATACTTAAGGTACTGTATATGTCCTTGCGCATAATTGGTGGGGCGAGGGAATTTTGCGAGTATTATTATTATTCTATATAACATTTCAATTTATCATACAGCATCCTTTGACTGCCAATAACCGTATTGGCGCCATCATCAACTTCCTGCGCTGGCAGTTAGGTGCGCGGTTGCTGAATCGGAAGGTCATTGTCCCATGGATCGACGAGGCACGGCTTGTCGTGGGCCTCGGCGACAGCAGCCTTACCGGCAATGTCTATGCCGGCCTGATGGAATATGCAGACATGGCGTTCCTGCTGCACGCCTTGCAGCCTGGCGAGACGTTTGTCGATGTCGGCGCCAATGCCGGTGCTTACACGATACTGGCGTCGAAACTTGTCGGCGCAAAGAGCGTGGCGTTCGAGCCCCTACCCTCAACGGTGCAGAAACTGCGCGACCAGATCGCGGTCAACCGGATCGAAGGCGTCGTCGACATCCGCAACATGGGGGTTGGCGACAGGAAGCAGACGCTGTTTTTCACCAACGACAAGGATGCGTTGAACAAGGTCAGCCTGTCAGGCGAAGGCCCGAATACCACCCCGGTGGAGGTGACGACCCTCGATGAGGCGCTCTCGCGCGAACCCTGTTTCATCAAGATCGACGTGGAAGGTTTCGAGTTTGCCGTCCTCGAGGGCGCGCGGTTGACGCTGTCCGCGGGCAATGCCTCGGCGGTGATCATCGAACTCAACGGCAGCGGCGAGGCCTTCGGCCACGGCAATGAAGAAATACACGAGGCGATGCTGGGCTTCGGCTATACGCCTGTTGCCTATGAACCCGCCACAAGAACCCTGACGGCGCTTTCCGGCCCGAACACCGGAAGCGTGAATACGATCTATGTGAGGGACATCGCCCTCATGGCCGAACGCTGCAAATCCGCACCCAAGCGTGCGATCCACACGGCCTTCGGCGCGGAGATTTGACGGGCGGCCTGCCCCCTCACTCCCACTCGATCGTGCCGGGCGGCTTGCTGGTCACGTCGTAGACGACGCGGTTGATGCCGCGGACCTCGTTGATGATGCGCGTGGCGGCGCGGCCGAGGAAGTCCATGTCGAAGGGATAGAAGTCGGCGGTCATGCCGTCGACCGAGGTCACGGCGCGCAGCGCGCAGACGAATTCGTAGGTGCGCCCGTCGCCCATCACGCCGACGGTCTGCACCGGCAGCAGCACGGCGAAGGCCTGCCAGATCTCGTCGTAGAGGCCGGCCTTGCGGATCTCGTCGAGATAGATGGCGTCGGCCTCGCGCAGGATGTCGCAGCTTTTCGCGCGTGACGCCGCCGGGGCAGCGGATGGCAAGGCCGGGCCCGGGGAACGGGTGGCGGCCGATGAAATGCTCGGGCAGGCCGAGTTCGCGGCCGAGCGCGCGCACCTCGTCCTTGAACAGTTCGCGCAGCGGCTCGACCAGCTTCATGTTCATGCGCTCGGGCAGGCCGCCGACATTGTGGTGGCTCTTGATGGTGACCGACGGGCCGCCGGTGAAGGAGACGCTTTCGATCACGTCGGGATAGAGCGTGCCCTGCGCCAGGAACTCGGCGCCGCCGAGCTTCTTGCGCCTCGGCCTCGAACACTTCGATGAACAGCCGGCCGATGGTCTTGCGCTTGGTCTCGGGGTCGGTCTCGCCCTCCAGCGCGTCGATGAACAGGTCGGCGGCGTCGACATGGACCAGCGGGATGTTGTAGTGGTCGCGGAACATGGAGACGACCTGCGTCGGCCTCGTTCTTGCGCATCAGGCCGTGGTCGACGAAGATGCAGGTCAGCTGGTCGCCGATCGCCTCGTGGATCAGGACCGCGGCGACCGAGGAATCGACGCCGCCCGACAGGCCGCAGATCACCCGTGCCCGTGCCGACCTGCTCGCGGATCTTCTCGATGGCCTTCTCCGCGATAGGCGGCCATCGTCCAGTCGCCCTTCAAGCCCGGCGATGTTGTGCACGAAGTTGGCGAGCAGCTTGGCGCCGTCCGGCGTGTGCACCACTTCGGGGTGGAACATGGTGGTGTAGTAGCGGCGCTTCTCGTCCGCGGCGATGGCGAAGGGCGCGTTGGCGGAGGTCGCGATGACCTCGAAGCCCTCGGGCAGCACGGTGACGCGGTCGCCATGGCTCATCCAGACCGGGTATGTGCCGGCCGACTCCCAGAAGCCCTCGAACAGCGGGCTCGCCTTCAGGATCTCGACATAGGCGCGGCCGAATTCGCGGTGATGGCCGCCCTCGACCTTGCCGCCGAGCTGGTGGCACAGCGTCTGCTGGCCGTAGCAGATGCCGAGGATCGGCACGCCCGAAGTCGAACACCGCCTGCGGCGCGCGCGGGCTGCCCTCCTCGGGCACCGAAGCCGGGCCGCCGGAGAAGATCACGCGCCTTCGGCTGCAGCCGGTCGAAGCCTTCCTGCGCCTTCTGGAACGGGACGATCTCGCAATAGACGCCGGTCTCGCGCACGCGCCGCGCGATCAGCTGGGTCACCTGGCTGCCGAAATCGATGATGAGGATGCTGTCGGGATGGGCTGTCATTGAATGGCTTTAAAGCGTGATTTGCCCTGCGGCAAGTGCATCGAGCGTGCTGTCCACGGCGTGCGCGAGTTTCTCGTCGATGATGTGCAGGTACTGCGTCCAGTTGTCTATGTGGTGCAGTTCCGCGGCGCCATCGGATATGCCGCGCAGGGCGATCAGCGGCACGCCGTGCCCCATGGCGGCGCGCAGCACGGCAAAGGTTTCCATGTCCACCATGTCGGCGTCGATCGCGTCATAGGCCGCGCCGGAAACGATGTTGGCGCCGGTGGAAAGACGAACGGCGGGAATGCCCGGCACTGCGCACGGCAGGTCGACATGCGCGGGCAAGTCGAGAAACGGCGTGTGCCCCTTGGCAAAGCCGAGCGGCGAGGCATCCATGTCGCGATAGTTCACCGACTTCGCCTGGTAGATGCCGGTCTGTTCGAGCGTGCGTGATCCGGCCGACCCGAGGCTGACGATGAGATCGGGCATTTCGCCGCGATGCTCCAGCCGGGCAAGCGTGCGGGCCATGGCGATACCCGCCTCCACCGGGCCGACGCCGGTGAACAGAGGCGCAAACCGGGCCTGCAGATGCACCCCGCATTCGGCAGCGACCGCCATGACAAAGAGGATGCGCCGGTTGGCGTGCTCGAGCATTTGCATGGTGGACTTGTTTCTTTCCTTCAGCGTTGCGAAAGTCGCCGGGGCTAACGGTTGGGACAATGGCAAGGTTCACCTCACTCACTGCGGCGATGCTGCTCGCCCTGCCCGCACAGGCCTCCGCCTGGAGCGGCGATTGTTTCACCACCTACTACAATCACAACGGCAGTCAAATGCGGCTCGAACGCTGCGGCGAGGATGTGCGCATCGTGTACGAGAACCCGCGGGCGGCAGTGAGGCGGGCTGGCGTGACGCGCGGGACGGTTCTTTTCGAGGGGCGGCTGCGGCGCCTCGACAGGAACGAATTCATCGAAGGAAATGCGAAAACCTTCAAGTCCGGATGCGGGGCGGCCGCATTCTACGTGAAAGGCGGGATTTCGCGTCGGGGCGAGCGCGACCCGGTGCCGTTCACACTGCGCGGCGCAGCGCCTGTGCGCGACGGGAAATGCCGCCCGACAGGCAACCGCAATGTCGAACTGGAATTCGACTAGAATTCAGTTTAACCGGACGATTGCGAAGTTGAGGATGCTCGCGAACGATACCCACAGCGCATAGGGCACGAAGAGCAGCGACGCGAGCGGAGCCGGTCGGGCTGCAATGGCGATGAAGGCGAGGATCGCGGCCAAGCAGCGCGAGCACGACGGCCAGTGCCCCATCCGGGTTTTGCCAACGAAAGAAGACGATGCTCCAGGCGCCGTTGAGCAGCACCTGCACTGCCCACAGCATGGTGAGCACATTGCCGGCGGCGCTGCGCCAGGCAATTGCACCGGCGATGCCGATCAGCACGTAAAGCAGCGTCCAGACCGGGCCAAACACCCAGTTCGGAGGATTGAACCAGGGCTTTGCAATGGACGCATACCATTCGCCCGGCATGGAGAAAGCCGCCGCCGTGAAGCCGATGGCGAACATCAGCGCGGTAAAGACGGCGTAGGGCAGGAAGCGGGTCATGCGATTTTCCGTTTGCGTGATCTTCTTGGCTTTGGCAGTTCGACCTTTTCCTGCACCTCGGTGTTGGTCTTCACCAGCTTGTCGACCAGATTGCGGTTGAAGCCCGATTCAAGCGCATGGCGCACGTCGGTGTTCTTCTCGAGAAATTCGCGCAAGGCCGTCCGGTCGAATGCAAGGTAACGCATCGGCGTGACGGAAGTTACCGTCGCGGTCGCCTGCTTGCCGGTGAGATAGCTCATTTCGCCGAGGAAGTCGCCGGGCCCGACCATGCCCAGAGTGCGGCCGGAACGTTCCACCCGCGCAGTGCCGTTGACCACGTAGAACAATGACGGCGGTGTGGTTTCCTCGTGGATGAGCACATTGCTGTCGGAAATTTCCGTCCATGCGCCAAGCTTCATCAGCCGGCGCGTCTGTGCCCGCTCGACGGTGGGCAGGACCGCGTCGATGAAGGCCTGCTCCTCCACCGTGAACCGGCCGCGCCTGTTTTCGACAAAGAGGATTGCAAGCTGCATCGCGTTGACGAGGCTGAACGTCACCTCCCAGAACAGGCTGACGTTGTCGCCATTCGATGATGTAATAAGTCGCCGAGAAGCTGCCCGCGGCAATTGCCAGCAGGCGCAGATAGAGCATGCGCCGCATCAGCATCGAGCCGATCAGCAGCATGTAGGAGATGTGGCCTGCAATATTGGCCGGATCGACGAAGGCTGTGAAGAATTGCTGCATGGAACCGTCCGTAGGTATCAGGCGGCGACGCGGGTCAAGGCCGTCACGAAAAATCCGTCTGTTCCCGCGCTCAGGGGCGTCAGCGTCACCTTAGTCGCTTCCGCCGCAAATTCTTGTGCGCAATTGCACAGCCTGCCGATGGCGAGGGGGCCGAGGGCAAATTGCGGGTTTGCGGCGAGAAAAGCTTCGATACGCTCGTCGTTTTCCTGCGGCAGCAGCGAGCAAGTGACATAGACGAGCCGCCCGCCCGGCTTGACGAAGCGCGCTGCCTCGCCGAGCGCCGCGTCCTGCTCGAGGATACGGCTGGCAAGGTTCTTCTCGTCGAGACGCCACTTGGAATCGGGCCGTCGCCGCCAGGTGCCGGTGCCGGTGCAAGGCGCGTCGACCAGCACGCAATCCATGCGGCCTTCCAGTGCGTCGAGTTCGGCCGCGCGTGCGTGGACCTGCACGTTGCGGGTTCCCGCCCGCTTCAAGCGCTCGAAAATCGGCGCAAGGCGGTTGCGGTCGGAATCGTGGGCGTGGACCTGACCCTTGTTTTCCATCTGCGCCGCCAGCGCGAGCGTCTTGCCGCCGGCGCCCGCGCAATAGTCCAGCACCTGTTCGCCGGGGTTCACGCCCGCCAGCAGCGCGGCGGCCTGGCTGCCGCAATCCTGCACCTCGAACCAGCCCTTCTGGTAGGCGGGCTCGGCCTGCACATTGGGCAGGCGCGCATCGCGCGTCCCGGCCTCGATGCGGATCGCGTCCGGGCTCATGGGGCCGGGTACCGCATGCACGCGGTCAAGCTGCCGGATGACCTTGTCGCGTCCAGCCTTCAGCCGGTTGGCCCGCAGATCGAGCGGGGGCCGCAGAGACATGGCGATGCCTTCCGCGACCCAGTTGTCCCCGAAAACACTGGCGAAATGCGGGGCAAGCCACAACGGAATGTCGGCGCGCACATGGTCGGGAGCGTCGGCTATATCGCGCGCGGCAAAGGCTTCAAGCACTCCGGGCGCGGGCATTTGCGGGGCAAAACGGTCGCCTTCGAAGGCAGCGGCGAGTTCCTCGGGGGCATAGCCCCACTGGTCTATCAGCGTTGCGAATACTGCCGAGGCCGGATCGCCGGCATCCATGCGCCAGGCTTGCGAGGCCTTCTTGCGCAGTGCGTCGTACACGATGTTTCCGATGGCCGAGCGGTCGCCGCCCCCTGCAAAGCGGTGGGCAAGGCCCCAGTCGCGCAGAGCGTCGGACGCGGGCCGGCGCCGTGTCTCCACGTCGCCCAGAACCTCGATAGCCGCTTGTGCCCTGCCGCCGAGACGCATGGATCAGACCACGCCGACAAGGTGCAGAAGCACGACAACCCACAACAGCAGCAAGATCAACAGCGCCAGCCGCGAACATCGGGCGGCGATAGCGCAGCTGGTTCGTGGTCGTGTGGATCAGCACATGGGCAATCTTCACCACGGCAAAGGCGAAGGCCAGCGCAACGGTAACGTAGGACGCGCCGCCACTGACGAATGCCGTGAGGCAGGCGGCGTAGAACAGTACGCCCGTCTCGTTCTGGTTGCGGATGGCGTTGGAGAATTTGAGGCTCTCCTCCGGCTCCTCGCGATTATACTTGTAGACCGAGGCCTTGACCTTGCCCTCGACGACCGATTTCACGCGGACGCGGCTCATCGGCAAATACAGGAAAATGGTGACGAGCGCGTGGATCGCGACCGGCACCAGCAGCAGAACGGGGTTCATCGAGGCCTCAGGCGTTGCGGTGGTAGTTCGGGCTTTCGCGCGTGATGGTGACGCCGTGCGCATGGCTTTCGGCCAGCCCGGCATTGGTGATGCGCACGAATGTGGCGCGCTCCTGGAACTCGGCAAGGCTGGCGCCGCCGACATAGCCCATCGCCGCCTTCAGGCCGCCGGAGAGCTGGTGGACGACCGCGCTGACCGGACCCTTGTAGGCCACCTGCCCCTCGATGCCCTCGGGCACCAGCTTCAGCGTGTCGCGCACTTCTGCCTGGAAGTAGCGGTCGGCCGAGCCGCGCGCCATGGCGCCGACCGAGCCCATGCCGCGATAGGCCTTGAACGAGCGGCCCTGGTGCAGATAGACCTCGCCGGGGCTTTCCTCGGTTCCGGCGAGCAGCGAGCCGACCATGACGGCGGACGCACCGGCGGCAATGCGCCTTGGCAAGGTCGCCGGAATATTTGATGCCGCCATCGGCAATGATCGGAATGCCCGACTTGCTGGCCTGCTCGACGCAAGCCAGGATCGCCGAGAATTGCGGCACGCCGACGCCGGCGACGATGCGCGTGGTGCAGATCGAGCCGGGGCCGATGCCGACCTTGACCGCGTCAGCGCCAGCATCGATCAGCGCCTGCGTGCCGGCGGCGGTGGCGACGTTGCCGGCAATGATGCGCACGGAGTTGGACAGCGTCTTGATCCGCGCGCACGGCGTCGAGCACGCGCTGCGAATGGCCGTGCGCGGTATCGACCACGATGAGATCGACGCCGGCATCGATCAGCCGCTCGGCGCGGTCAAAACCGTCGTCGCCGACGGAGGTGGCGGCGGCGGCGCGCAGCCGTCCCTGCGAATCCTTGGCGGCGTTGGGATGCAGCTGCGACTTCTCGATATCCTTGACCGTGATGAGGCCGATGCAGCGGTTTTCCGCATCGACCACCAGCAGCTTCTCGATGCGGTGCTGGTGCAGCAGGCGCTTGGCTTCATCCTGGCTGACGGATTCGCTGACCGTGATCAGCCGTTCCTTGGTCATCAGTTCGCTGATCTTCTGGCGTGGATCGGAGGCGAACCGCACGTCGCGGTTGGTGAGGATGCCAACGAGCTTGCCGGGGCCCGAGCCGCCATTGGCTTCCACCACCGGAATGCCGGAAATCGAATGCGCCTTCATCAGGTCCAGCGCATCCTTGAGCGTGGCGCCGGGTCCGATGGTAACCGGATTGACGACCATGCCGCTTTCGAACTTCTTCACCTGGCGGACCTGCTCGGCCTGCTCGATCGGCGTCAGGTTGCGGTGAATGACTCCGATGCCGCCAGCCTGCGCCATGGCGATGGCGAGCCGTGATTCGGTGACCGTATCCATGGCGGCCGAAATGATCGGGAGGTTCAGATCGATGTCGTGGGCGATGCGCGTGGAAATGTCGACATCGCCGGGCATCACGGTCGAATGACCGGGCTGCAGCAGGACGTCATCAAAAGTGAGGGCGAGATCGCCGGTGGGTGTTTCGACGATGCGGGACATTGCCAATCCTGTCGCTGCCTGGGAGCGGATTCCGCATGGCGCGTATGCGCTGCGGATTGGCAAGTGGCGTTACCATGCCCGCCCGCGCGATGCAAAGACAATCCATTGAAGGCGTCCATCCAAGCGCGATTTGTCGCGTCAGGGCAGGCGCACGCGGAAGAGGTGCATGCGCTCGCCTTCATGGCTGATGCGCTCAAGCCAGGCTGGTTCCTTGCCGGTCACGATCTGCACGGCGAGCGCGTCCTTGCGTTTGGGATTGGGGGAAAGCGGCTCGACGTCCTCGCAAAAGGCGACATACTTGATGCCGCGCTCGCGCGTGATGCGTTCGGCGGTTTGCACATCGGTCCTGAAGAAATCCCGCGTGTCGAGGATTGCCCTCTCATTGCGATGATACGGGCCGCCCACGACCGTATGGTGCGTGAATACCGGCACGGCGGGGCCAATGTTGAGATCGCTCATCACCAGGCCCGGTTCCAGTGCAGCCATGGCCGCGTAATCCGACTCGCGGTTGCAGAAGATATGGGGATCGTCGGCACGCCAACCTTCATGTGACCTGGATGCGCTCGTTCCGGCCGCCTTGCCCTCGGACGAGTGGGGAATGAACGCGATGCTCAGCACGATCCACGCCGGCGAGGACATGATCACGACCACCGCTGTCTGCAGGAAAGCCTGCCGCAAAGGCGTTGCCTCGAAACGGGCCCGTATCATCGTCCACATGGATTGCACGAAAAGCGCGCACAACGGGATCGATGCGAAGATGCCGATTCGCAGGGTGCGGAATTGAAGAATGCTGCTCAGTATGCTGATCGCAAGCGTTGCATAAAGAACGAGGATTTCCGGCCGGTCGCGATAGCGTTCGTGCACGACATAGGCGCCGGTGATCAGCAGCAGGACGCTGTATGCCAGCGTGGAAATCCACAGCCTCGGCGTGCTCGCGAGCTGCTCGAACAAGCCGCGCGCCTCGCCGACATCGACAAGCCATTTGGTTTTCAGCTCGTCGGAAACTTGCGCGAGCGGACCGCCAAGACATTCGGGATAGACACTGAACAAGGTGGCAACGGCCAATGCGCCAACGGTCGCGCCTGCACAAATGCGCACGGCAATGGAAAAGCGCTCGCCCGCCTGCCCCGGAAGCCTTGCCGATGCCAGGGAAAGCAGTGCGAAAGAGCCGGCCGCAAGCATAAGCGCCAGGAAATAGAAGGATGAGTTGGCGTCGCAGCGCATCACAAGCCACTGAGAAGGCGCGATGTTGAGCACGTACAAGACCGGCGTCGCCACAGCCAGCCCAAGCCCCGTCATCATGAGGCCGCGCCCGTCGCTGTCTCGCCCCAGGCACCAGTCGAGCCCTACCCAGGCGAGCAGAAATGGAATGATCAGGATGGCATCGAGGCCGACGGAAATGCTGGCAGCAATGGCGGCGCCAAGCAGCAGGTGTCCCCACCACAGCCTGCCCGACACGATGCCCAGCAGCATCAGGCTGAACAGCAATATCTGGACGCTGTGGTGGTCGATCCGTCCGGGCATGAACTCGGAAAGGGCGGTGATGCAGGTGACGGTGAAGAGCAGCGCCAATAGTGGCGCGGATTGGGGATCGAGCCGGCGGCAAATGGCGACGACGACGAGCACGGTTGCGATGAGCAGGAGTGCCGGCCACACGATGGTCACCAGCCTTTCGGCCGTGACCGTATCGGTGAATAGATCGAAGAAGCGGATCAGCAGCCATAGCGGGACATCCACCAGCCGCGACCAGTGCATGTCCGCGCCGGCGGGCGGATTCATCCGGTGATTGACGAGGTCGTACCAGCCCTGCCCGCCCATCCAGGCGCGAACTTCCGAGAGCCGCTGGTAATCGTCGGTGTCGATCAGTGCGCCCTCGTTCACGACGCGGGGCATCTGGCTCCAGAACCAGCCGATCTGGTACAAGACGACCCAGAACGCCAGCTTCAGCCACGAAGCCTCGGTCAACGGATTTGCTTTGGCCGACGTCAGGGTCGTCATCAGGTTTTCCGCTCGCGCAAGGAAGTCGGTGGCTGCTGTGCATTTTTGCGCAGAGGTAGCCAAAGTCATCTTTAAAGATTAATTTTTATTTCACAGGTCAATAGTATGCCGATTGAGACCGTTGGCTGGGTGGGTTCACGACATGCTGAAAATTCGCGACAAAAGCATTGCCGTTCTGGTTCCGTGCAAGAATGAAGCCGTCACCATCCGCAGCGTGGTGGAAAGTTTCAAGGCGGCGCTGCCCGGCTGCACGGTCCACGTCTACGACAACAACTCCACCGACGACACCGCCGAGATCGCGCGCCAGGCCGGTGCGGTGGTCGGACGCGAGACCCGGCCCGGCAAGGGCAACGTGGTGCGACGCATGTTTTCCGAGATCGACGCCGATATCTACCTGATGGTGGATGGCGACGACACCTATGATGCGGCGCAGGCGCCCCTGCTGATCGAAAAGCTGCTCGCGGAAGAAGCCGACATGGTCGTTGCGGCCCGCATCGGCGCATCGCAAAAGCACCAGCGCAAGGGCCATGCCTTCGGCAACCGGCTGTTCAACACGATCTATTCCGGCCTGTTCGGGCGGGAATTCTCCGACATCTTCTCGGGATACCGCGCCTTTTCGCGTCGTTTCGTCAAGAGTTTCCCGGCGGTTTCGGCAGGCTTCGAGATCGAGACGGAGCTTTCCGTCCATGCCTCGCAGCTGCGCCTGCCAGTGGCGGAAATCGCCCTGCCCTACAAGGACAGGCCGGAAGGCTCGACCAGCAAATTGTCGACGCTGCGCGACGGCGCGCGCATCCTCAAGACCATCATCGTGCTGCTCAAGGAATACAAGCCGATGTACTTCTTCGGCTCGATCGGCCTTGCCGGGATCATCTTCGCCTTCATTCTGGCGATTCCGGTCTTTATCGAGTTCAGCCGCACCGGGCTTGTCGAGCGGATGCCGACAGCCGTGCTTTGCACCGGCATCACGGTCGTCTCCATGCTGGCGATCACCGCAGGCGTGGTGCTCGATTCGATCCGCCGCATGCGGGCCGAGATCAAGCGCATGTTCTATAACCTGACCTGAGCCGCGCGCCTGGTCACAGGATTTCATCCACGGAGAGATTTGATGCAGATGATGCGCTCGGAACCTGACTTTCAGGCCTATCTGCGCCAGTTCGAGGCCAATTACGAGAAGCTGAACTATTCGGGGAACCTCTCCTCGAAGGTGCTGGCGCATTCGCATGTGGTTTTGGAAAACGCTTACGGTCCGAAGGACCATTTCGGCAAGGTGCTTGAAATCGGCGCAGGTTCGGGCCAGCATCCGCTCAGCGTCAAGCATGGCTTCGACGAGTACTGGATCACCGACGGCAACGACAGGATGCTCGACCAGGCGCGCGCGCGGCTCGGCAATGACGGGCGCTACCGCTACCAGATCGAGGACGCGCGGCAGCTCAGCTTCGCCGACGCCAGTTTCGACCGCGTGATCGCGACGCATGTGCTGGAGCATATCGTGCATCCCCACGACGTGCTGCGCGAATGGGCACGCCTGATCAAGCCGGGCGGCACGCTGTCGCTGGTGCTGCCCTGCGATCCGGGCCTTGCCTGGCGGCTTGGGCGCAGCATCGGCGTTCGCAAGCGGGCGCGGGAGGCCGGCCTCGAATACGATTACTGGATGGCCCGCGAGCACGTGAACTCGATCTTCAACCTCGTCACGTTCATCAATTTCTACTTCAAGGACGTGAAGGAGAGCTGGTGGCCGATGCGCCTGCCGTTCCCCGACATCAACCTCATCTACGCCGTCAACATCAAGGTCTGAGGCGGTGCAGAACTACGCGATCATCATTGCCTGCGTCTTCGTCGTCGCTATCGGGCAACTGATGTTCAAGACCGTGGGAACCCGCCTTGGCGGGCGCGGTTTCGAGGCCCTGCTGACCGACCACGCAACGGCGGCGCTGTTCGCGCTGGCCCTGGCGGCCTATGGCGTCTCGACGCTCGGCTGGGTGCTGGCCCTGCGCCACGTGCCGCTTTCGACGGCCTACCTTTTCATGTCGGCAAGCTTCATCCTCGTCCCGCTGCTCGCGTTCTTCGTGCTGGGTGAGCCGGTGTCGGGACGCGTGCTGATCGGCGGCGCGCTGATCGTCAGCGGCATACTCGTCGCAGCAACGGCCGGGGCCTGAGCTACAGCCCAAGCCCGCCGATGCAGACATACTTGGTGTCCAGTAGTCCTCGATGCCCTGGTGTCCGCCTTCCTTGCCGAGGCCCGATTCCTTGAGGCCGCCGAAGGGCGCTTCCACCGTGGTGATGAGGCCTTCGTTGACGCCGATCAGGCCGTATTTCAGCCCTTCCATGACGCGGAAGGCGCGGCCCAGGTCCTGCGTGTAGAAATACGAGGCGAGGCCGTAGATCGTGTCGTTGGCGAGCGCGACGCCATCCTCCTCGCGTCTCGAACTTGTAGACCGGGAGCGACCGGGCCGAAGATCTCTTCCTGCGTGAAGCGCATCTGCGGACTTGGCCCCGGCAATGACGGTCGGCTCGAAGAACGAGCCGCCGAGCGCATGGCGCTTGCCGCCGGTCACGATCTTGCCGCCCTTGCCCACGGCGTCCGCGATCATCTCCTCGACCGACTCGCACGGCGCGCTCGTCGATCAGCGGACCCTGCTGAACGCCTTCCTCCAGTCCGTTGCCGACCTTCAGCTTGGCCGTTTCCTCGGCGAGCCGCTCGACGAACCGGTCGTGGATGCCGGCCTGCACGATGAAGCGGTTGGTGCAGACGCAGGTCTGGCCGGAATTGCGGAACTTGGCGACGATCGCGCCCTCGACGGCGCGCTCGAGGTCGGCGTCGTCGAAGACGAGGAACGGCGCGTTGCCGCCCAGTTCCATCGAGACCTTCTTGACCGTGCCGGCGCGCCTCGCGGATCAGCTGCTTGCCGACCTCGGTGGAGCCGGTGAAGGTGATCTTTCGCACCAGCGGATTGGAGCGTGATCTCGCCGCCGATCTCGCCGGCCGAGCCCGTGACGATGTTGATCACGCCCGGCGGGAATGCCGGCCTGCTCGGCCAGTACGCCCCAGGCAAGGCCCGAATACGGCGTCTGCGAGGCAGGCTTGACGACGACCGTGCAGCCGGCCGCGACGGCCGGGCCGATCTTGCGCGCAAGCATCGAGGAGGGGAAGTTCCACGGCGTGATCGCCGCGACGACGCCGACCGGCTCCTTCGTCACCATGATGCGCCGGTCCGCCCAGGGCGAGGGTACCAGGTCGCCATAGGTGCGGCGCGCCTCTTCGGCGAACCACTGCACATAGGCGGCGGACATGCCGACTTCGCCGCGCGCCTCGAACAGCGACTTGCCCTGCTCCATCGAAAGCAGCACGGCGAGCGCCTCCTGGTTGTCCATGATGGCGTCGGCGAGCCGGCGCAGCATCTTGGAGCGGTCGAGCGCGCTGGTCTTGCGGAAGGTCGCGAAGGCAGCCTGCGCCGCCTCGATGGCGCGCGCGGTCTCGGCCTTGCCGGATTTCGGCACGGTGCCGATGGACTTGCCGGTCGCCGGATTGATCACGTCGATGGTCGCGCCGCTGTCGGCCGGCACCCACTTGCCCGCGATGAGGTTCAGTTCGCGCTTGAAAGCATCCGATTTGGCGAGCATGTGCTTGTCTCCTTGCGATTTGACCGGGCAAAGGCGGGCTTGGCCCCTGTTTGGGCGGGTTCTAGCAAGAACTTGCGGTCCGTGCGACTGGAAAACCGCGCAAATGCTGCGGTGCGGCCAATGATCCGTGCGATTCTTGCCCCCGGGATTTGACCCCGGCCGCATGTTCGCGACAATGCGCGCAGCAATTTTCGGGATTCGCCGTGGCCGTCATTCGCCTGCCAGAACATGTCGTAAATCGCATCGCCGCCGGCGAGGTGATCGAGCGGCCTGCGAGCGTCGTCAAGGAACTGGTGGAGAACGCCATCGACGCGGGCGCGACCCGCATCGACATCGTCACGGCCAATGGCGGCAAGAACCTTATCCGCATCACCGACAATGGCGGCGGCATGAGCCGCGAGGATATTGCGCTTGCGGTGGAGCGCCATTGCACGTCCAAGCTCGCCGACGACCTTCTGGACATCCGCACGCTCGGTTTTCGCGGCGAGGCGCTGCCCTCCATCGGCGCGGTGTCTCGGCTCACGGTCACAAGCCGCGACGCCAGCGAGCCGCAGGCCGGTGCGTGGACGGTCTCGCTGGTCGCCGGCAAGATGAGCGCGCCGCGCCCGGCCGCGCTTTCGCAAGGCACCGTCGTGGAGGTGGAGGATCTGTTCTTCGCCACCCCGGCGCGGCTCAAGTTCCTCAAAAGCGACAAGGCGGAAGCCGCCGCGATCGGCGAGATCGTCAAGCGCATCGCCATCGCCTTTCCGCATGTGCGATTTTCGCTTTCGGGCACCGATCGAACGCCGCTGGACCTGCCCGCGGCCGATCTGGCAGGACGGCTGGCGCAGGTGCTGGGCGAAGAATTCGTCGCGAGCGCGCTTGCCATCGATGCGCTGCGCGAGGGCGTGCGGCTGACCGGACTTGCGGGACTGCCGGCCTATAACCGGGGCAACGGGCTGGCGCAGTATTTCTACGTGAATGGCAGGCCGGTGCGCGACAAGCTGCTGGCGGGCGCCTTGCGCGGCGCCTATGCCGATTTCCTCGCCCGCGACCGGCATCCGGTCGCCGCGCTGTTCCTCGAGATCGAGCCGCATTCGGTGGACGTCAACGTGCATCCGGCAAAGGCCGACGTGCGTTTCCGCGATTCAGGGCTGGTGCGCGGATTGCTGGTCGGCGCGCTGCGGGAGGCGATTGCATCTGCCAGCGGAACCGGTTCGAGCGAACGCGGCTCGGCGCTTGCCGGAGCGTTTTCGCCGGGCATGCAGCGCGGCCCTTCTGCGCCACATGACTGGCGTCAATCGCCTTACGCGCCGCCCTCAATGCGCGCGGCCGGGTTCGAGGAGCGGCAGGCGGCGTTCGAAAGCGCCGGGCTTTCCGGCAATGTCATTTCGACAATGCCCGAAATGTCCGAGGACGATCACCCGCTGGGTGCGGCGCGGGCGCAGATCCACAAGAACTACATCATTGCGCAGACCCGCAGCGGGCTCGTCATCGTCGACCAGCATGCGGCGCATGAGCGGATCGTCTACGAGGCGCTGAAGGCGGGGCTCGAGAATGGCGTACCCTCGCAATTGCTGCTGATCCCCGAGATCGTGGACCTGCCGCAGGAGGATGTGGCCCGCCTGCTGGAGCACGAGCGGGCTTTTCGCGCGCTTGGGCTCGCCTTCGAGAGCTTCGGACCGGGCGCAATCGCGGTTCGCGAAACGCCGGCGATGCTTGGCGAGGTGAACGTGCAGGCGCTGCTGCGCGACCTTGCCGACGAGATCGCGGAATGGGAGGGCGCCGACGGCCTGCAGGCGCGGCTCGCCGCCGTGGCATCGCGCATGGCCTGCCACGGATCGGTTCGCTCCGGCCGCATCCTCAAGCCGGACGAGATGAACGCGCTCTTGCGCACCATCGAGGCGACACCCAATTCAGGTGTGTGCAATCACGGCAGGCCGACTTTCATCGAATTGAAGCTGAAGGATATCGAGCGGCTGTTCGGACGCTGAGCATGGTTGACCGCCGTGCGGCCAGGCAATAGAGCAACACTGGTTTTCGACAATCCGCCAGGGCGGCAGGAATGATGAACCGATTTGAAGGTCCGGGTTCGGGCGAAGCGAAGGTGCGCTACCTCGACGGCGATTTCCAGGTGATCTCGCCGGGAACCTTCGTGCGCTGCGCGGTGACAGGCGCGATCATTCCACTGGACGAGCTGAAGTACTGGAGCGTGCAGCGGCAGGAGCCGTATGCCGATGCGCAGGTTTCGTTCGAGCGCGAGACCGGCCGTGTCGCCGGAAAGCATGGCCGCTGAGCGTCAGTGGCGCGCCTTCTGGCGCAGATAGCGCGCCTCGGCATTGCGGATCGTCGCGTCGATGACGAGATCGGGCGTGCGCGGATCCTCGAAGGCAAGCGAAATTTCCAGCACGCGGCTGTGCTGCGCCAGTTCCGCGACGGCCGGCTTGGCGCCGCGCATGCGCACGATGTCCTTGGCAGTCGTGACCGGCACTGCCTTCGTCGCCTTGGCATAATCGAGAATATCGCGCGCCTCTTCCTCGGAATAGACGTGATGGTCCGGGAATGGCCGGATGGAAAGCAGGCTCGCGCCCGCTGAAACAAGACTGTCGAAGAATTTCGACGGGTCGGCGATGCCGGCATAGGCGATGCACAGCACGCCTCGCCATTGCTTGCCTTGGGCAACCACCGTTCGGGCAATGAAGAATGGCTTGCCGCGCCGCGCGGTTTCCCGGATCACCCGGTCGGCGCCGGGGGCGTTGCCGATCACAAGCACGGCGCTTGCCAGCGCAAGCTGCTGGCGCAGCGGAGCGCGCAACGGGCCGGAGGGCATGGTCCAGCCATTGCCGATGCCGCGCTTGGCGTCGACAACGACCAGCGCATAGTCCTTGTGCAGGTTCGGGTTCTGGAAGCCGTCATCCATGATGATGAAATTGCAGCCCTTGGAAACGAGGAGGTCCGCACCGGCGGGCCGGTCGACGCTGATCACCGTCAGCGCCTCGCGCGCCAGCAGCAGCGGTTCGTCGCCGGTGGCGCTGGCATGGTGATGTTGAGGCTCGACAATGGTGGGCGTGGTGATGTGCCCGCCATGGCCGCGCGACAGGAAGCCCGGGGTCAGGCCCCGCTTGCGGGCCGCCTGCGCCATCGCCAGCGCAGTCGGGGTCTTGCCCGCGCCGCCCGCGATGAAATTGCCGATACACAGCACCGGCACATTCACCGAGGCGCGCGGCGGCTGCACCATGCGGCGGGCGGCGCCCCAGCCCCATATTCCGGCAAGCGGAGAGAGCAGCCAGGCCAGCGGGCCGGGCTTTTTCCACCAGAATGGCGGGGCTTCTTCCAATGCCATGCCGGCTACAGTCCTTCGAGGTCGCGCTTTACCGTCAGCGGAAACACATAGGCATCCAGAACCTCGACCGTGCGGTCAAGCGCGCCACGCATGTCAAGCAGCACCTGGCGGGCTGCTTCCACCATTTTTTCGCGTTCCTGGGGATTGCGAAGCAGATATTCCACATTGGCCGCCAGCATTTCCTCGTCGCGCACCAGCCGGGCCGCTCCCGCCGCCAACAGGTTGCCATAGCTGTCGCGGAAATTGTGCACCGCCTTGCCCGAAAGGATCGCCGTGCCCGTCATGCCGGTTCCAGCGGGTTCTGGCCGCCGCTGGCGACCAGGCTGCGGCCCATGAAGGCGACCTGCGCAAGCCGCAGGAAGAGGCCCATCTCGCCTATGGTGTCGCCCAGATAGACGTCCGTCTGCGGCCCGACTTCCTCCCGGCGGCTGCGCCGCGCCAGCGAAAAGCCCCCCTGCATTGCCATCGTGGCGATGTCGTTTCCGCGATCGGGGTGACGCGGCACGATCAAGGTCAACAGGTCCGGCATTCGCTCCGACAAGGCGCGATGCACCGCAAGGGCGATCTGCTCCTCGCCGGCATGGGTACTTGCGGCGATCCAGACCGGGCGCTCGCCGATCTGCGCCTTGAAGCGGGCAAGTTCGGCCTCGTCGTACGGCAGGCCGGGCGTATCGACCTTGAGGTTGCCCGAAACCGTGACCGGCCTTGCGCCGAGCTGGCGGAAATCGCTCGGCATCGATTTCCGATTGCGCGATCACATGCGAGACATTTTCGAACAGCGCCTCGGCAAGGGCCGGCGCCTGTGCCCAGCGCGCAAAGGATCGGTCGGACATGCGGGCGTTGACCAGCACCTGCGGGATGCGCCGCGCACCCATTTCCAGGATGGTCGCCGGCCATATCTCGGATTCGGTGAAGACCGCAAGGTCGGGCTGCCAATGGTCGAGGAAGCGGCGAACGGCGCGGTCGAGGTCGAGCGGCACATACTGGTGGAAGGTCGCGCGCGGCAATCGCTCGCGCACCATTTCGGCGGAAGTCACCGTGCCGGTGGTCATGATCGAGCGTATGCCCTGTTCGCTGATGCGCTCGATCAGCGGCATCACGGCCATGGATTCGCCGACGCTGGCGGCATGGAACCAGACCAGCGGACCCGCAGGCCGCTCGGCGCTGGCATAGCCGTAGCGCTCGTAGCGGCGCACCCTGTCTTCCTTGCCGCGATTGGCGCGCAGGCGCAGGAACGGCCCCATGAAGGGATAGATTGCCGAACCCACCATCCGGTAGGCCGACAGGGTTATGCGCGCCCAGCGTCCGCTCACGGCAACTGCCTGCAAATCGCGGCAAGGCTCATCATTGCTCGCGGTTTCCGGTGAGTTCATAGGCGCGCGCGGTGATGCGCTCCATCTCGGCCTGCAGGCGAAGACGCCCGGCTTCGAGTGCTTCTTCCGAGGCATCGGCGGCTATCATCACCGGCTCTCCCATAACGATGGCCGAACGCCCGAACGGCAGGTTGAATGTCGTGCGGTCCCATGCGCCCTTGACCACCTTGCGGCGGCTGGAGGCGACGGCGAGCGGAATGATGGGCCTTCCGGAGCGCTTTGCAAGCGCGATGATGCCCGGACCGGCACGGCGTGGCGTGCCCTTGGGAATATCGGCGGTCTGCATGACGCTTTCGCCGGTTTCAAGGGCGCGCAGCATCTCCAGAAAGCCCGAGATGCCGCCCTTCTGCATCGCCTGCCCGCGGTCGCGGCCGCCCGAGGCGCGAATGGCCTTGGAGCCGAAAGACTGTGCGATGCGGGCAGTGATCTCCCCGTCGAGGCTCCTTGAAATCATCACCGATCCCTTGATGCCGATGGGAATTACCGGCAGCAGGATGTGCTGGCCGTGCCAGACGGCAGCAATCACCGGCAAATGCGGCGCCACCTTGTCCAAGGCGTCGGCAGGCTCCACCACCCATTTGTTGGTGTGATAGGTGAGCTTGAGATACTGGATCGCGAACCAGGCGGCGAGCGGCGCGAACCAGCGGCTGCCCGAAAGCACGCGGCCCGGGCGGCGCAGCCATTGGGGCGTGCGCTTGCGCCGGTTCTTCTTGCCTGGCTTTGCGGGGTAATTCATTCAGCGGCCTTGCAAGGGCATTCAGCCGAACTTCCCGTCGCCATCGGGGTCGAGCAGGCGGTGCATGTGGACGATGAAATAGCGCATGTGGGCGTTGTCGACGGTCTGCTGGGCCTTGGCCTTCCAGGCGCGGTGCGCGCTTTCGTAATTGGGAAAGATGCCGACGATGTCGAGCTTTGCCAGATCGCGGAAGCTCACCGTCTGCGGGTCTTCCAACTCACCCCCGAACACGAGGTGCAGCAATTGCTGGCCCTTGCCTTTGTGCTCGTCCATTGCCCCGTCTCCGAAAATGCTGAAGCGCGCCAGACATGCCCGCGCAAGTTCGCCCCTAATGCAGGAAGCCGCCCGATTTCGCAAGCTGCAGCATGGCGGGATGGCGGCCCGGCCCGGCGGCCACAAGCGCCGGGTTGCGGCTGTGATGCCCGTTATAGACGAGATTTTCGCCCCGGGCGGTGGTCATGGACCCGCCCGCCTCCTCCAGTATCAGCTCGGCGGCGGCAAGGTCCCAGTCATGCGACCCGCCGCGCGCGAATGCGCCGTCGATCTCGCCCGTTGCCACCAGGACCAGCCGGTAGGCCAATGAAGGCACGTAGGGCAGGATGGTGAATCTGCCTGGATAAAGCCGGTTCAGATCCTCGTTGAGGCGCCTGGAGCCCGTGATGCGCACGATCTCGCCAGCCGGCTTGTTGACTATGGCCTTGCCGTTGAGCGTCGCGCCCTGCCCCGCCGCCGCGTTGAACGTGCGCTGCAAGGCCGGACAATGCACGACGGCTGCCACGGGCCGTCCTTCGCGCACGATCGAAAGGCACAGGCACCAATGCGGATTGCCTTCCAAAAAGCCGCGCGTTCCATCGATCGGATCGACGACGAAGACGTGGTCGCGCTCCATGCGTACCGGATCGTCGGCGGTTTCCTCGGACAGCCAGCCATAGGCCGGCCTTGCCGCCAAAAGTGTCTCGCGAAGATAGACGTCGACTTCCATGTCGGCCTGTGAGACCGGCGAATTGCCGTGCTTCATCCAGACGGTGTTTTCCGCGCGATAGTAGCGCAGGGCGATCTCGCCTGCCTTGAGCGCAGCCTCTTGCAGCAGTTCGAGATCGCCGGGCTCGGCGCGGGTTTCGTGATTACTTTCCGCCAACCGTCATGCCTTCCACGAGCAGGGTGGGCGAATTCGTGCCATAGCGAAACTCAAGATCGTCGGCAGGCACCATGGCGGCAAACATGTCCTTGAGGTTGCCGGCAATGGTGATTTCCGCGACCGGCCAGGTGATCTCGCCGTTCTCGATCCAGAAGCCGGATGCGCCCTTGGAGAAGTCGCCCGTGACCATGTTGACGCCATGGCCGATGGTTTCGGTGAGATAGAGGCCGTTCTTCACCGATCCGAGCAGGTCGGCAAGGCTGGCCGTGCCAGCCTCGATGTAGCAATTGGTAGTCGTGGGCGAAGTGCCCGATCCGCCGCGCGAGGCGCGCGCATTGCTTTCAAGGCCGAGTTCGCGCGCGGCAGCCCAGTCGAGCAGCCATTGCTGCAGCACGCCCTTGTCGAGGAGGCGCAGCGGGGCAGTCGGCATGCCCTCTCCATCGATGGGGCGCGAGCCAAGGCCGCGGCGGCGCAGCGGGTCGTCGATGACGGTGATGGCGGCATTTGCCACCTGCTGGCCCATGCGGTCGCGCAGGAATGAGGTCTTGCGCGCCACGGCTGCACCGTTGATCGCCCCGCACAGCGCGCCCAGCAGGCTGCCCGCGATGCGGCGATCGAAGATGACCGGCACGGCGGCGCTCGCCACCTGACGCGGATTGCGGCGGCGCACCGCGCGCTCGCCGGCGCTGCGGCCGATCGCGGCGCTGTCCATCAAATCGGAGCCGTGGGTGGCGGAATGATAGTCGTAGTCGCGCTCCATTTCGCGTGCCCTCGCCCGCAACCATGGCGGCGGACGCAGAAAAGCGCGAGACGGAATAATGGCCGGAAAAGCCGGTGGATGTCGCCAGAACGAACCCGGAAAGGCCCCATCCGGCGCTTGCGCCCATGGATTTTGCGACGCCCTCGACGGCAAGACCTGCGTTTTCGCATTCGAGCGCCCGCGCGGTGAGTTCCGCGGCATCGGGGACGCGGTTGTCGCAAAGGTCGAGGTCCGGGACCGACGTCGCCAGCCGGTCGGCGGGAGCGAGGCCCTGGATAGGGATCTTCCGGCGAAACCCTGGCCATGGCGACCGCGCGCTGCGCCAGGCTGTCTATGTCCTTGATGTTGTTTGCGTTGACGCTTGCGACCTGTGAGCCGCAGAACACGCGCAGCGAGAAGTCGTCCGACTCCGAGCGGCTGGTGTTCTCCACCTTGCCCTCACGCACGCCAATGCCAAGCGACTGGCCGCGCGCGACTACCACGTCGCAAGATTGCGCACCCGCCCTCAATGCCGCATCCACCAGCGCGGCGGCGTTTTCTTCCAGTTTGGCAAGGTTGATGGGTGCATTCATGAGCTTTGTGCCGATCATTGTCGCTGCGGGGCCGCAGACAGGGGAGATAGCGGAGCGCCCTGCGATTTACAATGATCGAGCGCTTGCGGCGGGCGGCGAAATGCAGGAATGTCGGGCTCATTCACCCACGGACGATGCCCTTGCAGCCTGAATGGCTGGTTGCCGAAAGGCCGGGGCCGCCGATGTTTTTCACGGGCACGGCCCGAACAGCAAGACCGGAACACAGCACATGAGCGCGCTCACCCCCTTCCACCTCGCCTTCCCTGTCCACGACCTTGAGGCAGCCCGTGCCTTCTATGCCGGCGTGCTTGGCGCAGGCACCGGCCGCGAGGACGACCACTGGATCGATTTCGACCTTTATGGCCACCAGATCGTCGCCCATTACAAGGAAGGCATGGAGACAGGCATCGAGACGTCCAACGCGGTCGACGGCGACGCCGTGCCGGTGCCGCATTTCGGCGTGGTGCTGACCATGGACGACTGGCAGAAGCTTGCCGACACGCTGACGGCGCGCCCGGACATCCGCTGGGTCATCAAGCCGCGCATCCGCTTCAAGGGCCAGCCTGGAGAGCAGGCAACATTCTTCCTGCTGGACCCATCGGGCAACGCGCTCGAGTTCAAGGCCTTCGCCGATTTTTCGATGATCTTCGCCAAATGAACCGGCCTTGAGCCAGCCATCGGCAGCAGCGGCGGCGGGGGCCGATCCGCGCCGGGCAGTGTTCACGCACGGCTCGATCATGCGCCATGTGCTGGTCATGTCGGCGACGGGCGCGGCGGGGCTGGTGGCGGTCTTCCTCGTCGATCTTGCCAATCTTTTCTACATCTCGCTGCTGGGGCAGCAGGAGCTGGCGGCGGCGGTGGGCTATGCTTCCAGCATTCTTTTCTTCGCCATTTCGTGCTGCATCGGCTTCACCATCGCCGCGACCGCGATCACCGGAAGGGCATTCGGCGCGAAGGATAACGAGACGGCGCACAAGAATGCCGGCGCGTCGATGATGTTCACCTTCGCAATGTCGGTGGCGCTGTCACTGCTGATGTATCCGCTTCTGTCGCCTTCCCTCACCCTGCTCGGGGCAAGCGGGGATACGCATGAAATTGCGCTCGGCTTCATGCAGATCGTCACTCCTTCCGTGCCGATACTGGGGCTTGCGATGTGCGGGGCTTCGCTGCTGCGCGCACGGGGCGATGCGCGGCGCTCGATGTATGTGACGCTGATCTCCGGTTTCAGCGCCGCGGCGATCGATCCGCTGCTGATCTTCGGTTTCGGGCTTGGCGTGACCGGCGCGGCCATCGCCACGGTAATCGTGCGGGTGATCATGTTGCTGGCGGCCCTTCACGGGCTCGTCGTGGTGCACAAGATGCTGGCAATGCCGGACGGCGCCCATCTCAAGCGCATGCTGCGCCCGTTCATGGTAATCGCGCTTCCTGCCGTCCTGACTCAGATCGCAACGCCTGTCGGCAATGCCTATGTCACGGGCGCGATCGCACAATTCGGCGACGATGCCGTGGCAGGCTGGGCAATCATCGGACGGCTGATACCGCTCGCCTTTGCCGGGCTGTTCGCGCTTTCGGGCGCCGTCGGGCCCATACTTGCGCAGAATGTCGGAGCGGGGCTGCAGCCACGCGTCGTCGCCACCATGCGCGACAGCCTGACCGTATCGGCGATCTACACGCTGGCGATGTGGGCCTTGCTGGCGCTGTTCACCGGACCGCTGATCACGGCGTTCGGGGCGAGCGGGGACGCGGCAAGCCTGATGCGCTTCTTCTGCCTCTTCGTGGCGGGCAGCTTCATGTTCAACGGCGCGCTGTTCGTTGCCAACGCCGCCTTCAACAATCTCGGCTTCCCGCTCTATTCGACGCTGTTCAACTGGGGACGCGCGACGCTTGGCGTCATCCCGTTCGTTTATTTCGGAAAGGCATACGGTCCGGAAGGCGTGCTCGCCGGATGGGGAATCGGGGCCGTCGCCTTCGGGACGCTTTCCATCATCGTGTGCTTTTCAGTGCTGAAGAAGATGCCGCAAACCAGCCAGCAGACCCGTGCGCCGGATGCGCCGCCGACGGCGCAGTCGCCGTTCTCAACAGGCAAGGCGTCGCTGATCGCGCCGTCGAATCCAACCGACTAGGCCGATTTAAGCAGGCGCTCCAGATCGGACCGAACCTCGGCGCGCGTTGATTCCGTGCGCTTGAGTATCTCTTCCGTGCGCAGGAAATCGAGAATGCGAAAATCGCTGACCTCCGGGCGGACAAGCAGATCGGGCCCGTGCATATCGAGCTTCAGCCGCGTGATCGCGTGCATCATCAGCTGGCTGGCGCCAAACGCCGCATCGATGCGCGATGGCATGGCGCCAGACCTGCTGCGCGGCAGGCCGACCACGTCCACCGCCACCACCATGCGGCCCGGCGCCGTAACAAGGTCGAACGGCACCGGATTGGCAAGGCCGCCATCGACATGAACGCGTTCATGAACGATCTCGGGTTTGAACACGAACGGTATCGCGGCGGAGGCGGCAATCGCCAGATAGAGATCGCCCTTGTCCAGCACGGTGATGGTGCTCGAATAAAAATCGGTGGCGGTCACCTTCAGCGGCAGTTGCAGGTCCTCGAACCGATCGGGCACCTGCGGCGGCAGGAAGGCTCGCATCACCTTCTGTGCGTTGAACTCGCCGAAGCGCGGCAATCCGCTGAAGATCGCGGCGGTGATCGTATCGGGCCGCAGCTTCCACAGCCGGCTCATCACCTCCGCGCGCTTGCTGAAGGTGGCAATGGCATATTTGCGGATCTCATCGCCGGTCATGCCGGCGGCATAGCCAGCGCCCATCACCGCGCCAATGGACGAACCGGCGATCACGCAGGGCTTGATGCCGAGATCGTCGAACGCCTGCAGGACATGGATATGGGCAACGCCACGCGCCCCGCCGCCACCCAACACAAGCGCGATTTCCCTCAAGTCTTCACCTTGTGCCGCCGGTCGCTCATGGAACTATCTCAGGATTGCTTGGGTCCCACCACAACGATGGTCGGCTCCACGCTCAGCAATTGCTTGGCAACCGCCTTCACGTCGTCCAGCGTGACCGCGTTGATCAGCTTTTCGCGCTTTTGAAGATAATCGATGCCGAGCCCTTCCGTCTGCATCGAAATCAGCACGCTGGCGATCTTGGCCGAGGTGTCGAGATTGTTGATGGCATAGGAGCCGATGACATATTTCTTGGCCGCATCCAGCTCTTTCTGCGTCGGGCCTTCATTGGCCATGCGGGTGATTTCCTCGCGCATCAGCCTCAGCGTTTCGTCCGCGCGGTCGGCGCGCGTGCCCGAGGACGCGGTGAGATACGCGGCATGATCGAAGGTCGAGAGCGAGGAACCGACCGAATAGGCAAGTCCGCGCTTCTCGCGAATTTCTTCGTAGAGGCGAGAGGAGAACGAACCGCCGCCCAGGATCTGGTTCATCAGATAGGCAGCGAAGAATTGCGGCGAGTTGCGCTTCACGCCGGGCAGCGCCAGCGAAATCTGGGTCTGCGTGCCGCTGTCCTCGATATCGATGCGCTTGCCGAATTGCATCTGCGCCGGCGGCACCGGCGCAAGCACGGCCTCCTTCGGCAGGGAGCCGAATACCTTGTCGAGCATTTCGGCGGTTTCCCCGGCGCTCATGGCGCCCACGACCGCAACGGTCAGGTTGTCGCGCGCGAACAATTTGCGGAACTGCGCAACGATATCGTCGCGGGTGATCGCATCGAGGGTCTTGAGGGTTCCGCGCGCCGACCTTGCATAGGGGTGACCCTGGAAAAGGCTCTTGCGCAACGCACCGGTAGCCTTGTTGTCGGCATCGTTTGTATCGCCGGCGATCTGCGACTTGAGCGCATCGCGCATGCGGTTTATGGCGCTCTCGTCGAACCGAAGCTGCGTAAGGGAGAGGCGCATCAGTTCGAAGGCTTCGGCGCTGTCCTCCTTCAGGCTTCGCATGTTTCCACTGAACTGGTCGCGGCTGTCGGAATAGGAAAGGCTCGTGCCGAGCTTCTCGAGCTTCGACTGGAATGCCTTGGAATCGAGATCGCCGGCGCCCTCGTCGAACAGCGTCGAAATGAGATTGGCGAGGCCCTCCTTGCCCGGCGGGTCTTGCACCGAACCACCGCGAAACGAGACCGCGACCGTGACGATCGGCACGGTGTAGTCCTCCACCAGCCACGCCTTGATGCCAAGCTTGCTGGTGACCTGCTGGATTTCCACGGCACTGGCGGGAAGCACCGCCAGAAGCAGGAGACCGGCTGCGAGCGGCGCGCGCAGCGCTTGAATGAACCTTGAAGTCATCACGAACCTTCCTTCGGCAGCAGCAGGCCGGTGACCGAGCGGCGGATGTCCAGCCATTTTCGCGCCGCGCGGTTTACGTCCTCGACACTCACCCTGGCCACACGCTCCGGCCATTGCGTGATGTCGGCGATGGTCCCGCCGGTTGCGAGCACGCTGCCATAGATTTGCGCCATCTGCGTCTGGCTGTCGCGCTCGAAGATCGTCATGCGCACCAGCACTTCACGCGCGTCGGCGACTTCCTGCGCGGTGACGCCGTCTTTCAGTATGCGTTCGATCTGCGCGTCGAGCCTGGCCTCGATGGATTCGATCGAGTTGCCGGGCAACGGCTCGGAGAATATTGCGAATTCGCCATAGTCATAGGGACTGCCGTCGTAATAGGCCCCGGCATGGGTGGCGACGGGGTTGTCCACCACCATGGCGCTGCGGAAACGGCTGTTGGTCGAACCGCCGAGGATGACCGAAAGCACGTCCAGCGCTTCGGCTTCCAGCGGCTCGGCCTGACGGTAGGAGGGCACCAGATATACCCGCGAAATCGATGGTGTCGTGACACGCGGATCGGAATAGGCGACGCGACGCGCCGCAACGGGTTCGGGTTCAAGCGGGCGCGTGCGCGGGCCGGGATCGGAGCGTCGGGGCAACTTGCCATAGTTCTCCTCGGCAAGTTTGATCACCGCATCGGAATCGACATCGCCGGCAACGATGAGGATGGCGTTGTTCGGCGTATAATAGCGCTCGTAGAAAGCCTCGGCGTCCTGCCGGGTGAGGCTCGCCATTTCCTGCGACCAGCCAATGGTCGGCGTGCCATAGGGATGATTCTGGTAGAGCGCGGCGGAGACCGCCTCGGCCAGCATCGCGTCGGGACTGTCGTCGATGCGCTGGCGGCGCTCCTCCAGGATGACGTCACGCTCGGGAAGTACGACATCGTCGGTGAGGATGACATTTTCCATTCGGTCGGCTTCGTAGCGCATCACCATCGGAAGCGCCTGCGGGCTGACCTTTTGATAATAGGCCGTGTAATCATTGGTGGTGAACGCGTTTTCCTCGCCGCCGATCTCCGATACCTTCCGCGAGAACTCGCGTTCGGCATAATTGCGGGTGCCCTTGAACATCAAGTGCTCGAGGAAATGCGCGATGCCGGACTTGCCGCGCTGCTCGTCCGCCGCGCCGACCTTGTACCAGACCATGTGGGTCACGACCGGAGCGCGGCGATCGGGTATCACGACCACCTCCAGGCCATTGGAGAGCGTATGGGTGACGATCTGCGGACCGGCCTTGGACAGCTGGGCGAAGGCGTTTTGCCAAGGCAGCACGACCAGGAACAGCAGGGCGGCAGCGATGGAAAGAGGGCGGGACGAGCGCATGGTGCTCCTGGAAAAGCTATAGCCGCGTGGAATTGACGTGACGAATGCGACAAATATAGGCGCGTTCACCGGCCGGCACCTAAATCTTTATTCATGTTGAGGCCGGTTGCCTCAACTGTCGCGCTCGAAAAAGCCGACCATGGTTTCGCCGAAACGGCGCTGGTCGAGAAGTTGATAACCCTCCAGGGCCGCCGGAGCATTGGCGGCCTTCTCCTCAAGCACGAAGGTGCCGCCGGGCTTCAGCCAGCCGCCCTTGGCGAGGCTCGACCGCCGCCCTTTCGCCCAGGCCCCTTGCCGTAGGGCGGATCGGCGAAGGCAAGGTCGAATGGCTCCATCGTGCCGGGGATGCCGAGATCGGTGGCGTCGCGGCGGAAAATCTTGCTCGCCCCCTGCAAGCCAAGCGTCTCGATATTGGTTCGCAGCAGCCCGCGCCCTTCCGCAGACTCCTCGACGAACAGCACGAAGGATGCGCCGCGCGACATCGCCTCCAGCCCCAGCGCACCGGTGCCGGCGAAAAGATCGATCACCCGCGCGCCGTCCAGGGAGCCGCGGGAGGCAAGGATGTTGAAGACGCTCTCCCGGGTGCGGTCGGCGGTCGGTCGAATCGAGGAGGTTGCGGGTGCGGCGATTGCCCTGCCGCGAAACTTACCGGCGACGATCCGCATTGCCGCGACCTCGCCCGATCGGTCCGCCGCGCGATGGTCCCTGGGGCGGTCGGCCTCCCGGCGCGCGCGGGCGCTTTTCGCCCTGTGCGCCGTCGGCTCGCCGGTTTTCCGGCTTTCCATCTTCGCGGTTGCGCTTCGCCTCCGGTTTGGCAAATGGCTTGCCGCCCGGCTTGCCGAAAGGCCGGGGCTTGCCAGCCTTGTCCGGCCTTTGGGCAGGCCCGCGCGGAGCCTTGCGGGTATCGAGCCGCTCCAGCGAATCTTCCGCCGCCTGTCCGCGTGAAAGCTTGCCGCGCGGCTTGTTTCCCTGGCCCGGCTGTCCGGGCCTCGACATGCGGTCGCGCTTGGGTTCGGGCTTTGGCTCCTCGGCGCGCTGGATGAGCGGCGCGTCGAAATTGGCCCCCGCCGCCTCGATCAGGCGAGGACCGAGTTGATCGCGGAGCATCCGGCCACGGATTTCGCGCACCTCGCGTTCGGCGAGGTCGCCAAGCTGGAACGGCCCGAAGGAGAGGCGGATCAGCCGGTTGACGGTAAGGCCGAGCGCGCCCAGCACCTTCTTGACCTCGCGGTTCTTGCCTTCGCGCAGCGCCAGCGTGATCCAGACATTGGCGCCCTGCTTGCGGTCGAGCGTTGCCTCCATCGAGCCGTAGAGCACGCCTTCGACGGCAATGCCGTCCTTGAGCGCGTCGAGCTGCTCCTGCGCTATCTCGCCGTGCGCGCGAACGCGGTAGCGGCGCAGCCAGCCGGTCTGCGGCAGTTCCAGAAGGCGGGCCAGCCCGCCATCATTGGTGAGCAGCAGCAGGCCCTCGGTATTGATGTCGAGCCGGCCGATGGACATCACGCGCGGCATGTCCTTGGGCAGCGCACTGAAGACGGTCGGGCGGCCCTCCGGATCGCGCGCTGTCGTCACCAGGCCGGCAGGCTTGTGGAACAGCCACAGCCGCGTGCGCTCGGCCTGCGGCAGCGGCGCGCCATCGACCTCGATCATGATCGCCCGGCCCCACGGTGAACGCCGGCGTGTCGAGCAGCTTGCCGTTGACCGAAACGCGGCCGGCGGCGATCCAGGTCTCCGCTTCGCGACGCGAGCAAAGCCCGGCGCGGGCAAGCCGCTTGGCGATGCGTTCGCGGGCCGGCGCGCCGGTTTCGGCCACGATCGGCATTGGCTTTGGCGTGCGGGGTGGTTTTGCCGGTTGTTTTCCCATGCGATGTCCCTATCAAGGAAACGGCGCCAAGGAAACTTGCCGCACAGGCGATTTTTTGTACGGATTTTCCATGTCGGACTTCATGCAGGCAGCACTGGAGGAAGCGCAGGCGGCAGCGGCGCGCGGCGAAGTGCCCATCGGCGCGGTCGTCGTTTGCGAAGGCGAGATCATCGCGCGCGCTGGCAACCGGACGCTGGAACTCAGCGACCCGACCGCGCATGCCGAAATGCTGGCGATTCGCGATGCTTGCGCCCTGCTTGGATCGCAAAGGCTGCCGCAATGCGATCTCTACGTCACGCTGGAGCCCTGCCCCATGTGCGCCGCGGCGATTTCGTTCGCGCGGATGCGACGGCTCTATTTCGGCGCGGAGGACCCCAAGGGCGGTGCGGTGGAAAATGGCGTGCGGTTTTTCGGCGATCCGACATGCCATCACGCGCCGGATGTCTATTCAGGCCTTGCCGAACAGCAATCGGCAAGGCTGTTGCGCGAGTTTTTCCAGTCGCGGCGCTAGGCCGTTCAGCCGCGGCCGCCCAGTTCCTGAATGCGCTTGAGCTTGGCCTTGCGCTCGGCTTCCTCGCGGGCCGCCTGCTCTTCCGGCGAATAGGCCTCGGCCCCGGCCGGCGCACTTTCGACGGGCATGCGATAGGATACCGGCGGCTCGGTCAGGTATTTGCGCGAGGCGCCCTGCGAGAAACTTCAGATCGGCCTTGCGCTTGAGCACTTCCTGCCGTGCTTCGGCAGAGGCTTCGCCGCCGTTGAGCAGCGGAATGCCGTCGCGATCGGTCTGGCCCGGCACGAACTTGCGCCGCAAATAGCCCGTTTCGATGGCGATGCCCTCTTTCTTGCGCAACTGTTCTTCGCGGCTGTATTCGCCAGTGCGCGGATCGATTTCACCGGCCTGCGCACGAATGCGCGCGATGCGCTCTTCCGGCGTCTCGGGCCACTGGGCGTTGGACGTCGTGGCAGCCGTTGTCGAGCGGTTCGACCAAAGCCTGCTTGTTGTCGGGGACGATGAGGTCCGGGCGCGGAGAATAATCGATGTTCTTCTTTTCGCCCTGCAGGTTGAACATCGTGTAGACGTCCTTGAGGGTCTGCTCCTCTTGAGAGACGCCCGTGCCGTAGGTGGTGCCGCCCATGCAGCCGGAGAGCGCAAGCGCGCTGAACGCCATTGCGCCTGCCATGGAAAATCTGCGGAAGTCCCGGGTGTTCATGCGTATCCTACCCTGATGCTTCGACGTGCTGGCCCAGCCTTGCGGCCACCTGGCTGTGTACGAACCCGTTCGAGCCAATGGCGGCCAAATGCGGCCATAATCCGGCTATTAGCCCAATTTGAGCCGCGAAACTAACCGAAAAGGCCGCCTGTGACAATCGCGTCACATGCGCCTCCCGGCAAATGTCACCGCCTGGTCAACAGGCAATCGTGAAGTCAGCCACCTGCCGCATCGATTTCACGGACTGCCGCCGCATCGCGCACCGAGAGTTCGGGAAATTCCGGATCGGAGCCGACATCGGGCAGGATACGCCAGGAGCGGGCGCATTTGCGTGCCCTGCGGCCGGCTCGGCACGACCGCCACGGCGTCGTCGTCCTCGATGCGGAAGGCATCCGCCGGGCCGTCGCTCGCCTCGACCGTGATCTCGCTGGTGATGCAGATTTCGGCGAAGTCGAGTCCGTCCAGCGCCGCGCAGCAGTTCGCGGATCGGCGACATGCACGACGGGAGCGGCCTCCAGCGACGAGCCGATGCGCTTTTCCTTGCGCTCGATTTCCAGCGCGCCGGTGACGACGCGGCGCACGCGTGCGGATCTTCTCCCACTTCTCGGCCAGCGCCTCGTTCGCGCCAGTCGGCCGGCGATATCGCGGGAACTGCTCGAGATGGACCGAAACGCCGTCGCCCGGATGCGCGATCAGCCAGGCCTCCTCCATGGTGAAGGGCAGCATCGGCGCCAGCCACTAGGACGAGGCAGTCGAACAGCTTGCGCACGATCTGCAGCGCCGCGCGGCGCTTGAGGCTCGACGGCGCGTCGCAGTAGAGCGCGTCCTTGCGGATGTCGAAATAGAAGGCCGAAAGCTCGACATTCATGAAGTCGGTCAGCGCTGCGGGTGATGCGCTTGAAGTCGAAGGCGTCGTAGCCGTCGCGCACGATCTCATCGAGTTCGGCCAGCCGGTGCAGCATCAGCTGCTCGAGCTCCGGCATCTCGGCCATAGGCGACCTCCTCGCCGTCGTCATGCGCGAGCGTGCCGAGCATCCAGCGGATGCGTGTTGCGCAGCTTGCGGTAGGCGTCGACGTTGGTCTGCAGGATGTTCTTGCCGAGCCGCAGGTCTTCCGCAATAGTCGGACGATCACGACCCACAGGCGCAGGATGTCGGCGCCGGACTGCTTGATCACGTCCTGCGGCACGACGGTGTTGCCGAGCGACTTCGACATCTTGCGGCCCTCCTCGTCCATGGTGAAGCCATGGGTGAGGACGGCGTCGTAGGGCGCGCGGCCGCGCGTGCCGCAGCTTTCCAGCAGCGAGGAATGGAACCAGCCGCGATGCTGGTCGGAGCCTTCGAGATAGACGTCGGCCGGCCATTTCAGGTCCGGCGCGGTCCTCCAGCGTGAAGGCGTGGGTCGAGCCCGAATCGAACCAGACGTCGAGAATGTCGGTGACCATCTGTCCACGGCTCGTTGGCGTCGCGATTGCCGAGGAAGCGCTCCGCGGCGCCTTCGGCGAACCAGGCGTCGGCGCCTTCCTCCTCGAAGGCTTCGAGGATGCGCGCGTTGACCGCCTCGTCCTTCAGCACATTGCCGTCGGCATCGGCGAAGACGCAGATCGGCACGCCCCAGGCGCGCTGGCGCGACAGCACCCAGTCCGGGCGCTCCTCGATCATGGCGCGCAGGCGGTTCTGGCCGGCTGCCGGCACGAAGCGGGTGTCGTCGATGGCCGTGAGCGCGCGGCGTGCGCAGCGTCGTGCCGTCGCCGAGCGTCCTTGTCCATGTAGACGAACCATTGCGGCGTGTTGCGGAAGATGACCGGCTTCTTCGAGCGCCAGGAATGCGGATAGGTGTGCTTCAGCCGGCCGCGCGCGAACAGCATGCTCGCGCTCGATCAGCGCCGTCGATGACGCGCCTTGTTGGCGTCGCCCTTCTTGCCGTTGTCGTCGATGACGCGCGCCGGCGCCGCCCTCGCGATCCGGGCCGAAGCCCGGCGCGTCCTTGGTGAAGAAGCCGGCGTCGTCGACGGTGAAGGGGATCGTCGACGTCGATGCCGCGCGCTTCGCAGGTCGCGCGCATGCGTCCATCCAGACGTCAAAGTCCTCGCGGCCATGGCCGGGCGCGGTGTGGACGAAGCCGGTGCCGGCGTCGTCGGTGACATGGTCGCCGTCGAGCAGGGGAACGGCGAAGTCGTAGCCGCCGCCGAGGCCCTTGAGCGGATGGGCGCAGGTGATGCCGGCCAGCTCGTCGGCCGGCACGTCGCGCAGCCGCTTGAATGTCGAGCTTTGCCTTCTTGACGCAATCCTCCGCCAGCTTGTCGGCAAAGATCAGCTTCTCGCCGGGCTGCGGGCCGAAATCGTTCGTCGGCCGCCGTCACCTCATAGAGGCCGTAGGCGATGCGCGGCGAATAGCTGATCGCGCGGTTGCCGGGGATGGTCCACGGCGTGGTCGTCCAGATGACGACGGCATGCGCAAGTCTCATCGGACGACTCGCCACTCGATTCGCCAGTTGCACGTCTCGAGCATCGTCAGCCGAGTCTGCGACCGGAAACTTCACCCAGATCGTGTCGCTCTCGTAGTCCTGATACTCGACCTCGGCCTCGGCCAGCGCGGTGCGCTCGACCACGCGACCACATCACCGGCTTGGAGCCGCGGTAGAGCTGGCCGGACATGGCGAACTTCAGCAGTTCGCCGGCGATGCGCGCCTCGGCGTGGAAGGCCATCGTCGTGTAGGGATTGTCGAAATCGCCCTCGACGCCGAGCCGCTGGAATTCCGCCGACTGCACGTCGATCCAGTGCTGGGCGAATTCGCGGCATTCCTTGCGGAATTCGTTGACCGGCACCTCGTCCTTGTTCTTGCCCTTGGCGCGGTACTGCTCCTCGATCTTCCATTCGATCGGCAGGCCGTGGCAGTCCCAGCCCGGCACGTAGTTGGAGTCGTAGCCGCGCATCTGGAACGAGCGGGTGATGACGTCCTTCAGGATCTTGTTGAGCGCGTGGCCGATATGGATGTTGCCGTTGGCATAGGGCGGGCCGTCATGCAGCACGTATTTGGGCCGGCCTGCGGCGCTCTCGCGCAGGCTGCTTGTAGAGGTCCATGTCCTGCCAGCGCGCGACGATCTGCGGCTCCTTCTCGGGCAGGCCGGCGCGCATCGGGAAATTCGGTCTGCGGCAGATAGAGCGTCTGGCTCCAGTCGCGGCCCTGCGTCTTGGTCGGCGTATCGTTCATCTGGTCTTTTGCTTTTCTGCCCGTTGCGCAACCCGCAATCGGGGGACTGGAAGTCCTTTGGGCTTGCACCCGGAAACTGTTCGGAAGGGCGCGCCGCCACGGCGCAGTCCAACGGCCCGGCGCCCGCACCTGAAATCAGGCGGAGGCCGGGCGGCTAATTCGCATGGAAATCAACACGCAAAAGCACAAGTGGCACATGGGCGTCTCTTACCAGCAAGGAAAGGCGGAATAAAGTGCGTTTTGCCCGTCAGATCGCAATGCGCGAAAGCATGGCGCGGGCGCGCCGGCTGTCCTCGTCCATCTGCACGATCAGTGCATCGACGCTGTCGAATTTCTCCTCGCCGCGCAGGAAGGCGTGGAATTCGACCGACAATTCCTCGCCATAGAGATCGCCGGTGAAATCGAACAGGAAACTTTCCAGCAGCGCCTCGCCATTGTCGAAGGTCGGGCGGCGGCCATAGCTGGCGACACCGTCGTGGCCGGTTCCGTCGGCGCGGAACACGCGTACGGCATAGATGCCGTGGGCGAGCGTGGTTTCGGGCGGCAGCGCGATGTTGGCCGTGGGATAGCCGAGCGTGCGGCCAAGCTGCTTGCCCTCGATCACGGTGCCGGAAATGCGCCAGGGGTAGCCGAGCAGCGAATTGGCGACCTCGACTTCGCCTTCCGCCAGAGCCTTGCGGATGCGGGTGGAGGAAATCACTTCCCCTGAAGCATCGCGCACCGGCTCCATGAGGGTGACGCCGACCTTCATCTCCGCGGCGCGGTCCTTCAGGAATTGCGGCGTGCCGAACCTGTCCTTGCCGAAGTGGAAATCCTCTCCGGCCACAACGTGCCGTGCACGCAATTCCTGGCCCAGCAGGCGGTAGACAAAAGAGGACGCGGGCATCCCCGAGAATTGCTCGTCGAAGCGCTTCTCGATCATCGCCGCAAAGCCCAACTGACGCATCAGCCGGGCCTTTTGCGCAGGCGGGGTGAGGCGGAAAACCGGCGATTGCGGCCTGAAGAACGTGCGAGGATGCGGCTCGAAGGTCAGCACCAATGCGGGTGCGCCGATCTCGCCTGCAATGCGCAGCGCCTCGTCGAGCACCGCGCGGTGGCCTCGGTGCACGCCGTCGAAATTACCGATGGCGACGACGCCGTGCTTCAGCCGCTCGGGCAGTTGCACGCCGGGTCCGATCCACTCGAAGTCGTCCATGACGCTTACCATTGGAGGCGCGGCATCCAGGCTACCGGCGACGCCTCATGGCTGGCGAGGAACCCGGAAAGCAGCATCGCGTCCGGATTGTCGACCTCGCCATATTCGCCGGCATGGATGCCTGCGGAAATATACAGAAGATCGAGGCCGGCATTGGCCGCACCCTTTACGTCCGTTGGCATTCCGTCGCCAATGGCGAGGATCTTCGCGGTCGCAATGTGCCGGCCGGCAATCGTGTCGAGCATGGTGCGGGCCGATTGGTAGATCAGCGGATGCGGCTTTCCGACGATGAAGGTCTCGCCACCGAGCGCCTTGTAGTCGCGCGCCAGCGCCCCCGCGCACCACAGCAATTGCCCGCCCATTTCCACCACGATATCGGGATTGGCGCAGATGAAGGGCAGCTTGCGCGCCGCAAGCTCGGCAAGCAGGCCGGCATAGTCCTGCGGGGTTTCGGTGCGGTCGTCGACAAGGCCGGTGCAGACCACGCTGTCGGCGTCTTCCTCAGAGACCAGTTCGACGTCGAGGCCCTCGTAAAGGGTGAGGTCGCGGTCCGGGCCGATGTGGAATATGCCGCGCGCCTTCTGGAGGATGAGGTTGCGGGTGACGTCGCCCGAGGTGAGGACCGCGTCGAAGACCCCCTCCGGCACGCCCAGCTTTTGCAATTGCGCGAGCACGGGGCCGTGCGGACGCGGCGCATTGGTGATCATCACGACATGCCCGCCGTCGCGGCGAAACGCCGACAGCGCCTCCACCGCGCCGGACCAGACCTCGACGCCATTGTGCAAGACGCCCCACACATCGCACAGTATCGCTTCATAATGCGGCGCGATCTCGCGCAGGCCGTCGATGCGCTCGATTAACTTCGTAACCATGCTGGCCTTCGGTTCTGGAACTTGCCGGGCGGACCGCCGCTTTTTGCAAAGCCCGACGCCATGGTCAAGCCTCGCAGCCACGGGTGCCTTGCGGGGAGAAACTTAATCACGTTCGCTTACCACGCATGCGCGTCGCGCTTTCACAAAGAGCGCTTTTCGGCAATAATGCATGTCGAAGCGCACGCATTGCGTCGCCGCTTCCCAACCCATGCCCGAAAGCGCCAACCATGGCTTTCCTGTTCCTGCTTCCCCCGTTTGCCGGTGTCGCCGTGGCAGCCCTGTTGTGGGCCGCGGGCAAATACCAGAGCGAGGTCATGCCGTTGCTATCGCCGGAATGGCTCGCCATTGCCGGGCTGACCGTGACAGTGCTTGGGCTGTGCATCGTCGGCTTTGCCGTGACGCGCAGGCTGCTGGGCAAGTTCACCGAAGGGGCGCTGAATACCGCCCTGTTCGAGCGGTCCGTTGCGCGGCGCGTGGCGGCGCTGGAATTGCTTCCCGTTCCCGAGCCGGCGCCGGTCCAGCGGGAATACCCGGCGGCGGCGGAACGCTTCGCGGAAACGCTGCGGACGGCGCATTCAGTGCAGGTCGAAGCCAAGCCGGCAGCTATCGCCGACACCGGCAATGTCGTGCAGCTCGATCTGAGCCGTCCCGAGAAACGGGTGCGCCAGCCCCTTCGCGAAATCGAGGCAGCCATCTCGACCGGACGGCATGATGCATGGTACCAGCCGGTCGTCAGCCTGCCCGACAGAAAGACGCGATACCTGAGCGGGCAAGCCTATCTGCTGCCTGAAGGCGAGCAACCCGTCGCGCCGGGCAACTGGCTTGAGACGGCCAATGCAATGGGCAAGGGACCGGCAATCGACCGCTTCATGCTGCTCGACGGGATCAAGCTTTGGCGCGATCTCAACCGCTCGCAAAAACAGTGCGGCATCATCTGGCGGCTTGGCCGGGCCACGCTGGGCGACAAGGCCGTATGGGGCGAAATCATCGAACTGATGAAGGCGAACCGCGCGGTCGGAAAGACTTTCATTTGCGAGATCAGCCTGGCGGAATACGGCAAGCTCTCGCATGCGGAACAGGATGCGCTTTTCGCGGTGCGGGAAGCGGGTTTCCGCCTCGGCCTTGGCGATTGCAGGGACGTTCGCGCGCTGGCGAACGCTCTGAAGGCGGGCGTGTTCAGCATGGCCGGCGCGGATGTGGCGGCAATCGCCGAACCCGCGGGCCTCACGGCCCTGCGCAGCGGCGATGTGGCAGTCGAATTCGTTGCCACCGGCGTTGCCGGCGAAGACCACGCAATCTCGCTCATCGACCGCGATGTCACTTTGGCGCAAGGACCGCTTTTTGCACCCGCAAAGCCGCTGCGGCGCGGCGGCGGCAAGGCGGTCGCTCCGGAAGGCGCGGCCTGATCCAGTGCCCTTGCGGCATGAATTACGACAGTGCCAGGCAGCAAACCGTTGACAAAACGGCGGCCCGCGCTTATCTCCGGCGCGCTGTCACTCGCCAAGGGTGAGTGCTAACAAATGACCGGAACGGCTGCGCCAGGACAATGCGCAGCCGCCGTCATCTAAATCAAACGGGAAAAAATTCATGGCCAAGATCAAGTTCCGTCCGCTTCACGACCGCGTCGTCGTCCGGCGCGTCAAGTCCGAGGAAAAGACCGCCGGCGGCATCATCATGCCCGACACGGCCCAGGAAAAGCCGTCGGAAGGCGAAATCGTGTCGGTCGGCTCCGGCGCGCGCGACGAAAGCGGCAAGCTGGTCGCGCTCGACGTCAAGGTCGGCGACCGCGTCCTGTTCGGCAAGTGGTCGGGCACCGAGGTGAAGATCAATGGTGAGGACCTTCTCATCATGAAGGAATCCGACATCATGGGCGTCGTCGGCTGAGCAGCCAGCACCCCCTTTTCACATAACGCAATCCACTAGCCAGAAATCCCGGACATTTCCGGGGAACTCATCAAGGAGCAGACAATGGCTGCCAAAGACGTAAGGTTTTCATCCGACGCGCGCGACCGCATGCTGCGCGGCGTCGACATTCTCGCCAACGCCGTCAAGGTCACGCTCGGCCCCAAGGGCCGCAACGTCGTCATCGACAAGTCGTTCGGCGCACCGCGCATCACCAAGGACGGCGTCACCGTCGCCAAGGAAATCGAACTGGAAGACAAGTTCGAGAACATGGGCGCGCAGATGGTGCGTGAAGTCGCTTCCAAGACCAACGACGTCGCCGGCGACGGCACCACGACCGCTACCGTTCTTGCCCAGGCGATCGTCCAGGAAGGCGTCAAGGCGGTTGCCGCCGGCATGAACCCGATGGACCTGAAGCGCGGCATCGATCTGGCCGTCACCGAAGTCGTCGCGGCCCTCAAGAAGTCGGCCAAGAAGATCAAGACCTCGGAAGAAGTCGCACAGGTCGGCACCATCTCGGCCAACGGCGAAAAGTCGATCGGCGAAATGATCGCCAGCGCGATGCAGAAGGTCGGCAACGAGGGCGTCATCACCGTCGAGGAAGCCAAGACCGCCGAGACCGAACTGGAAGTCGTCGAAGGCATGCAGTTCGACCGCGGCTACCTGTCGCCCTACTTCGTGACCAATCCGGAAAAGATGCTCGCCGACCTCGACGACGCATACATCCTGCTGCACGAGAAGAAGCTCTCCAACCTGCAGGCAATGCTGCCGGTGCTGGAAGCAGTCGTGCAGTCGTCGCGTCCGCTGCTGATCATCGCGGAAGACGTCGAAGGCGAAGCGCTGGCGACGCTCGTCGTCAACAAGCTGCGTGGCGGCCTCAAGATCGCAGCCGTCAAGGCTCCGGGCTTCGGCGATCGCCGCAAGGCCATGCTGGAAGACATCGCGGTTCTCACCGGCGGCCAGGTCATCTCCGAAGACCTCGGCATCAAGCTCGAGAACGTGACCCTCGCCATGCTCGGCCGCGCCAAGAAGGTGTCGATCTCCAAGGAGAACACCACCATCGTCGACGGCGCCGGCAAGAAGAAGGAAATCGAAGGCCGCGTTTCGCAGATCAAGCAGCAGATCGAGGAAACTACCTCGGACTACGACCGCGAGAAGCTGCAGGAGCGTCTTGCCAAGCTGGCGGGCGGCGTTGCCGTCATCCGCATCGGCGGCGTGACTGAAATCGAAGTCAAGGAAAAGAAGGACCGCGTCGACGATGCACTGAATGCAACGCGCGCAGCGGTCGAGGAAGGCATCGTCGCCGGTGGCGGCACCGCGCTTGCCCGCGCCTCTTCGGCAATCACCGCAAAGGGCGAAAACGACGACCAGGAAGCCGGCATCAACATCGTGCGCCGCGCGCTCCAGTCACCGCTTCGCCAGATCGCCTCGAACGCCGGTGCGGAAGCATCGATCGTCGCGGGCAAGGTGCTGGAAAACAAGCTGAACACCTATGGCTACAACGCCCAGACCGGTGAATATGGCGACATGATCGCCATGGGCATCGTCGATCCGGTGAAGGTCGTGCGCACGGCGCTGCAGGATGCAGCTTCGGTCGCGGGCCTGCTGATCACCACCGAGGCGATGATCGCGGAAGCTCCGAAGAAGGAATCTGGCGGTGGCGGCGGTGGAATGCCCGACATGGGCGGCATGGGCGGCATGATGTAATCTTGCCCGCCACCGGGGTCCAACCCGGCGCACGGAATGAACAGCTTAAGGGCCGCCTTCGGGCGGCCCTTTTTCGTTGCCGCCGCTGTGCACTGTGAGTGAACAATCAGTAGGCGGCGCCCGCAATGGACAGCGATCCCGTTACGGCATTTAGTGACCAAATCGATTCAATCTGGAGAAGACAATGTCTACAAACATCCTGCTGCTAGTCGCGCGAATCCTGCTTTCGGCGATGTTCATCATGTCGGGCCTGATGAAGTTCGGCGATGGCGGCGCAACCGCCGGAATGATCGCCCAGGCCGGCCTGCCAGCCGCTTCGGCGCTGGCCATTCTCGCCGCCCTGTTCGAGACGCTGGCTGGCCTTGCCATCCTCGTCGGCTTCCAGACCCGCATCGCAAGCTACCTTCTGGCGGCGTTCTGCGTGTTCACTGCTTTCGTTTTCCACAACGGCCCGATCGCCATGCCCGATTTTCCGGAAGGCGCCAACGCGATGCTTTCCATGTTCAATCAGATCATGATGCTGAAGAATCTCACCATCGCCGGTGGCTTCCTCGCATTGTCTGTTGCCGGAGCAGGCGCATGGTCGGTGGACGCGCGCCGCGCATAAGCAGCGCTCGGACAAGAAAAGAAAGCCGCCTTCGGGCGGCTTTCTTATTGCGTCTTGAGGTTCTTCAGGCGCGCGACGACATCGCCGATCAGCGCGGCATCACTGGCCGAAGCCCCGGCCGTGCGCGAGGCGATCAGCGTCGCCTGGCTATTGAGGATGATGCCGTCGGAAAGGATGCGCAACTGGTTCGCCTTCAGCGTCGAGCCGGTCGAGGTGATATCGACGATCACGTCCGCGGTGCCGGCCGCCGGTGCGCCCTCGGTCGCGCCGAGGCTCTCTACGATGCGGTAGACCGCGATGCCGTGCCCTGCGAAAAAATTCTGCGTCAGCTGCCAGTATTTCGTGGCGATGCGCAGCCGCCGCCCGTGGCGCTGGCGAAACTCGGCGGCAACGTCGTCGAGATCGGCCATGGTTTCGACGTCGATCCAGGCATCGGGTACCGCGACGACCACATCGGCGTGGCCGAAGCCGAGCGGCACGGCGAAGTCGAGGAACGCATCGGCGTCCGCAATGGCCTCGCGCGCAAGGTCCGTGCCGGTGATGCCGAGATGCACCGTTCCAGCGATCAGCTCGCGGGCGATTTCCGAGGCCGAGAGGAAGGCGATTTCCACTTCGGCCAGTGCGGGGATCGTGCCGCGATAGCTGCGCTGGTCGGGCGGCAGCGCCACTTCCAGCCCTGCATCGGCGAAGACCTGCAGCGACTGCTCCTTGAGGCGGCCCTTGGAGGGTATGGCGATGGTGATGGTCATGCCGCACCGCCATTTGCCCGCGCGATGCGGTCCAGCCAGATCGAAAAGCCGATGGCCGGGATGCTCTGCTTCGCGCCAAGCAGGTTCAGCAGGCGGTCGTAACGCCCCCCGCCCGCGACCGGCTTTGCGACGCCCGGCACCGTCACCTCGAAGACGAGGCCGGTGTAGTAGTCGAGCCTGCGGCCGAAGCTGGAGCGGTAGGTGATGCGCTGCATCGGCAGCCCCGCCGCCTGCATGGCGCTTATCCGGGTGCCAAAAGTTTCGAGCGCGCCATCGAGTTCGAGGCCATGATCGCGGCCGATCTTCGACAAGGTGGCGGCGGCCTCTTCGACAGGCGCGGAAACGCCGAGGAAGGCGTCGAGCGCGGCGGCTTGCGCACTGCCCAGCCGCGCCGCGGCAAGCTCGGCCTTTTCCAGCACGCGCGCTGCGATTTCGGCAGGCGTGCGCCCGCCCGATTGCGGCAGGCCGGCCTCGGCCATCATTGTGGAAATCTGGTTTTCCAGCGAAGCGCTGTCGCCCGCCTCGACGGCCTGCGCCACTTGCGGGGCAAGGCCGGAAATCGCATGCAGCCCGCCATTGCGAAGCCGCTCCACATCGGCGCGCAGGCGCGCAACGTCGCCAAAGGCGCGGCCAAGCCGCTTGCGCCACGAGGGCGGCAGGCCGAGCCGCGACAGCGCCGCCTCGAACACGGCCTGGTCGCCGATGACGAGGCTCCAGTCGTTGACGCCCAGCATGTCGATCGCGCGCTGACAGGTCGGCGATGGAAGCAACGTCGGCGGCAATGCGGTCGGCATTGCCGATGTCCTCGATCCCGGCCTGCCGGAACTCCGCCGGCTCGTCCTGGCGCTGGCGAAACACGGTGCCGCAATAGGCGTAGCGCGCCGGCGTGCCATCATGTGCAAGGTGGTGCAGGCAGACGGGAATGGTGAATTCCGGCCGCAGGCACAGCGCCTCGCCGCGCTGGCCGGTGGTGATGAAAATGCGGCGGCGCAGATCCTCGCCCGCCGTGTCGAGGAAAGGGTCGGCCGGCTGCAGCAAGGCGATCTGCGGCACCGTGCACCTTCGCGCCGCGAGGAAGGAAAGGAGCGGGTCAGTCATGCTCGAAGGCACCTCAGCCGTCCTTCATGGCGGCGAGCATGTCGCGGACCTTGGCGACGAGCTCGCCCTCCGGCACGATCTCCTGCGCCACGCGGGCGGCGCGCCATTCGGCGTTGGAGGCGATGGCCTCGGCCTGCCGCTTGCCCTCGATCAGGTCCTTGATGACGATCTCGCCGCGCGCGCGCTCGTCCGAACCCTGGATGATCGCCAGCGGGCAGCCGCGCCGGTCGGCATATTTCAGCTGCTTGCCGAAATTCTTCGGATTGCCCTGGTACATTTCGGCGCGGATGCCGGCGGCGCGCAGTTCCTGCGTCAATCTGCTGGTAGCGCCCCAGGCTCTCGGTATCGCGGTCCATGACGGTGACGAGCACCGGCTGCTGCACGTCGTCCGTGCCGAGCTTGCCGAGGTTCTTCAGCGCCGTCATCAGCCGCGAGACGCCGATGGAAAAGCCGGTCGCCGGCACGTCCTGTCCGGTGAAGCGCTAGACGAGACCGTCATAGCGCCCGCCGCCCGCGACCGAGCCGAAGCGCACCGTCTCGCCGTCCTCGTTCACGACCGGGAAGGTGAGTTCGCATTCGTAGACCGGGCCGGTGTAGTATTCGAGGCCGCGGACGACGGAGGGGTCGATCTTGATGCGTTCGTGATCCATAGCCGGCACGCTCCGAACAGTTCGACGATCTGTTGAGTTCATCGAGTACCATTGCTGCAGCTTCGTCAATCGGAACGCAATTAGGCCTCGATGTCATAGGTTGCTATCGTAAACGCGGTCATATCGCGTAATTCTCGACAGCATGTCGGATGCCCGTCAGCATGCCGAGAGTCATCTCGGCAATCAGCTCAGCGATCAGCTTCGTCGCAGAACAAGACCTAATATTGTCGCAATCTGCTCGTCACTCAAGCCCAGCGCCCTTGGTGAAGTCGCCGCTCTCGTCCTTGCGGCCTTCGCCGAGCAGCAGGCGCACGCCCTCGGCGCCGAACTTGTCGAGCTTGTCGATGGCGCGCAGCACGGCGAGCTTCTGGCCTCGCCTCGGCAACGCCGATGGCCTCCATCACGCCGTCGAGCACCTTGCGGTTGTTGACCCGGACCACGTAGTCGCCGCGCTTGATGCCCGAGCGCTTCCATGGTGTCGGCCATCATCATGCACATCTCGGCATCGGCCTGGACGCCGGGCGCGCCGACGCGTGTCGGCGTCGAACTGCATGAACTGGCGGAAGCGGCCCGGCCCGGGCTTTTCGTTGCGGAACACCTAGCCGGCGCGATAGGTGCGGTAGGGCAGCTGGATTTCGTTGAAGTTTTCGGCGACATGGCGGGCGAGCGGCGCGGTGAGGTCGTAGCGCAGGCTCATCCACTGCTCGTCGTCGTCCTGCAGCGAGAACACGCCCTCGTTCGGCCGGTCGGCGTCGGGCAGGAACTTGCCGAGCGCGTCGGTGTATTCGAACATCGGCGTTTCGACCGGATCGAAGCCGTAGCGCTCGTAGACCTCGCGGATCTTCGCCGTCATCTCTTTCGGCGGCGCGGATATCGGCCGGCGAACGGTCGACGAAGCCGCGCGGCAGGCGGGCCTTCAGCTTGTTCGGCTTCTTCTTCGATTCGGACATCGCGTGCGCTCGCTGGGGAATGAAAACTCGCGCTCCGTCTAGCGGATGGCACCCGTCGCGGCAAGCGATTGCGCGATTGCCGCCAGTGCCGGCATCACTTGGCGGGACGGGGAAAATCGCGCCGCAGCGTTTCGATTTCGTGCCGGCAGATGCAGCCCTCGACATGGTCGTTGACAAGGCCCATTGCCTGCATGAAGGCATAGACCGTGGTGGGCCCGACGAAGCTCCAGCCGCGCTTCTTCAGGTCCTTCGAGATGGCGACGGATTGCGGCGAGATTGGATTTGCGCGCAGCCAGTCCCAGGTCAGATTTTCCGGCCGGGCGTGCAGCATCGGCTCGAAACTCCAGAAATAAGCGGCGAGCGACCCCTTCTCAGCCTGCAAATCGAGCGCGCGGCGCGCATTGTTGATGGTCGATGCGATCTTGCCGCGATGGCGGATGATGCCGGCGTCGCCGAGCAGCCGCTCGACGTCTGTGTCGCCCATCGCGGCGACGCGGGGAATGTCGAAGCCGTGGAAAGCCTGCCGGAAGTTTTCGCGCTTGCGCAGTATGGTCAGCCAGGAAAGCCCCGACTGGAAGCCTTCGAGGCAGATCTTTTCGAACAGCCGCGTGTCGTCGGCTGACCGGCCGGCCCCATTCCTCGTCGTGATAGCGTTCATACTCCGGCACCCCGCCATGCCACAGGCAGCGCAGGCGGCCATCCGCACCCACCACCAATCCTTGCGGTACGTCCAGATGTGCCTGCGTCATTGGTTTTTCCTTGTAGAGCGCGATATTCCGTTTGGCTGCCGGGCGGCAGTGATTGCAAACGAGAACGAGTTTCGCAACATGCTTGCAAGCCTTGGCTTCCACCCGTAAATGCTTTTCTCCATGATCTCACTCACTCACCTTCGCGCATTGCTGATCTTCGCAGCCCTGCTTTCGAGCGTGGCGGCCACCCGCGCTGCCTCGGATCGGGAGGTGGTGCGCGGCTTCAATCTCACCGTCTTCGGCGCGGAATACTCGCCGATGGGGCTGCAATCCAATTATGTGCGCAAGTTCAGCGGACCGGTGCGATTTCACATCCAGAATCTTGCCACGCGCGACCGGACAGCCGACGTTAGAGCGTTCATCCTGTCGCTGAACCGTTCAATAAACGGATTACGGGCGGAAATCGCGCCTTCTGCCAGCAAAGCCAATTTCATCGTCTACCTTGTCGACCGGAAAGACTACGTGGCCACGGTGCGCGACAAGATCTATCGCCGACAGACTGCCAGCACTCCCGGCAAATGCCTGGTGCGCTCGGTGTTTTCCCGCTCGGGCATCAGCCGCTCGGAGGCGGTCATCGTGACCGATGAGGGGGAGGCACTGTTCAAGCGCTGCCGGGCGGAGGAAATCCTGCAAGGCCTCGGGCCGCTCGAACGAGCATCCAAGCCTGACCGAAAGCATGTTCAACGACCGGACGCGGCACACTTCGTTCACGCGGTTCGACCGGCTGATCCTCAACATGCTCTATGACAAGCGGATCAGGAACGGTGCGACGCCGGAAACCGTGCAGCCGCTGCTGCCGGTCGTACTGCAAGACGCAAAGCGCCGTTGAAGCCGCATTAACCATCCGCGCAAACCTGCTGGTTACCACGTTTGCAATCGGAGGGTACGGTTACCGCCGTGTTCACCAATCCGTTCGGGTTTTACAGCCATGCTTTACGCGTGATTAATCGGCGCGCCTATTGCCGCGCGCCGCACATCTTGGGCGAACTGCAGGGTATCTTTCATGTCTGGAACCGCTTCACTTCACTGCTGCGCGGCAGCATTGCTTGCCGCATTGACACTTCCCGCCGCGGCGCAGAATGCGTCCCGCTATGCCGCGCCGCCTGCAGCGGCATTGTCATCGGACCTCGCCACTCCATGGATCAACCAGCTGGCGATCAAGCCGTCGCAAGCGGGCAAGCGCAGCCTCGCGCTGGCGCCGGCGCGCAAACCGGGCAAGCAAATCAGTTTCGAACCACAGCAAACCGAAATGCCGCGCAGGCCCGCAAAGCCGCAGCAGGCGAGTGTTCCTGCTGAAAAGCCGACGCAGGAATTCGATCCGCAATTCGAAATGCAGATCGTGGAATATGACAGCGCCTACAAGCCGGGCACGCTGATCATCGATACGCAGGCCCGCTTTCTCTACCTGATCGAGGAACCGGGCAAGGCGCGCCGCTATGGCGTTGGCGTGGGGCGGCCGGGCTTCGAGTGGGCGGGCGAGCACAAGGTGACGCGCAAGGCGGAATGGCCGGGCTGGACGCCACCGCCGGAAATGCGCGCGCGCGAGGCGGCCAAGGGCAAGATCCTGCCGGAATACATGGAAGGCGGCCCGGAAAATCCGCTGGGAGCAAGGGCGCTTTACCTGGGCGAATCGATCTACCGCATCCACGGCACCAACCAGCCCTGGACAATCGGCAAGGCGGTGTCGTCGGGCTGCATCAGAATGCGCAACGAGGACGTCATCGACCTTTACGAGCGCGTGGGAGTAGGCTCCAAGGTGATCGTTTCGTGATCCGCAACCGAAGAGTCTGACATCGACACCTTTATTGTTGCGGGGGGCTCAGCCTGTTGTTCTTTTTCAACATTGCGTGAATTCCGATCCGTTTGCCGTCAGATGTGATGGCGCGCACTTGCCTACCGTGGGCAGGTGCAAATACGGTTGGCGCATACGGAACATGTGGCGCTGCGCCTCATGCTTTGAACCGCGCCAAACGAGGATACAACCGCATGCTGACGAAACTTCTGATCGCAGGGGCCATTTTCGCCGGGGCGTTGGTCGTCTCCAATCTTCCGCTGGCAGCCGATGCACGCGCCGAGCAGGTCTACAATACCGCCGAGGGCCGCTGGGAAGAAGTCAACCTGGCACAACGCCAGCAGATGCGGCCGATTCCGGCAAAGTTCAAGCGGCGCGGCGTTGTGGTTGCGACCAGCGAGGCGCCGGGCACGATCATCATCGATACGAACAACAAGTTCCTCTACCACATCGAAGGCCGACAACCGCGCGACGCGCTATGGCGTGGGCGTTGGCCGCGATGGCTTCGGCTGGAGCGGCGTCGTCAAGATCGGCGCCATGAAGGAATGGCCGACATGGACGCCGCCGGCCGAAATGCGGGCGCGCGAGCGCGCCGCAGGGCGCATCCTTCCGGTGAGCATGGAAGGCGGCCCGGACAATCCGCTCGGCGCACGCGCCATGTATCTCTACAAGGGCGGCCGCGACACGATCTACCGCATCCACGGCACCAACCAGCCCTGGACGATCGGCCTCAACCTGTCTTCGGGCTGCATCCGGATGATGAACAAGGATGTCGAGCATCTCTATTCGAAGGTGGGAATTGGCACCAAGGTGATCGTGGTCGGCCCCGGAGAAAACGCCAAGCGCTATGTCTCGGAAGGCTTCGGCGCGGTTGGCGGCGCCATCGGCGGAGTCATAGGCGGGGCACTGTCGGCCATCGTCGGCGGCTAGGCCTTCTCACCAGATTGCATTGAAAAGCCCGCCTTCCGGCGGGCTTTTTCATTGCGCGGCCTGCAACACCGGTCGATGTTCCGGCATGCGTCTCGCGGCCTGCGCCCGCCATGGGCCCAGTTCAGGATCTCGACCGTGTGCAGGATCGGCACGCCGGCGCCGCTACCGATCTGCGTCATGCAGCCGATATTGCCGGCGGCGATGAGGTCGGGCCTCGTCTTCGCGATGTTGGCCAGCTTGCGCGCCTTCAGCTTGCCCGCGATCTCCGGCTGGAGGATGTTGTAGGTGCCGGCCGAGCCGCAGCACAGATGGCCCTCCGGCACATCGACAACGGTGAAGCCGGCATTTGCGAGCAGCCGCTTCGGCTGGTCCTTGATCTTCTGGCCATGCTGCATCGAACAGGCCGAATGATAGGCGAGGCGAACGCCATTGCCCGCATCGCTCGCCGGCAGGTCGAGGGTCACCAGATATTCGGTGACGTCCTTGGCCAGCGCCGAGACCACCTTCGCCTTTTCCGCATAGTCCGGATCGAGCCGCAGCATGTGGCCGTAGTCCTTGATCGTGGTGCCGCAGCCGGACGTGGTGATGATGATGGCGTCGAGCCCGCCATTGGCGATCTCGCGGGTCCACACATCGACATTGCGCCGAGCCGCAGCGAGCGCCTCGTCCTCGCGGCCCATGTGGTGCACGAGCGCGCCGCAGCAGCCTTCGCCCGGCGGCGACCACGACCTCGACGCCGATGCGGGTCAGAAGCTCCACCGTGGCCTCGTTGATGCGCGGGTTGAGCACGGGCTGGGCGCAGCCGGAGAGGATCGCGACGCGGCCTCTCGCATTGAGCGCGCGGCTTGTGGGTTCCCGTTGCCGCGGCTCCGCTCGCGCCGGGCAGGGATGCCGGAGCGAGCGCCAGCATCGCTGCCAGGGGCGCCAGCGCCGGTACGCGCTCAGCCACCTTGCGAACAACGCCGGCAGAGCGGGCGCGCCAGCCGGGCAGCGCCAAGCGCCATGCGAAAGCGTGCCGGATAGGGCAGCACCGCGGCAAGCAGCGCGCGCCAGGCGCGGTCGAGCAAAGGCCGCTTGTAGGTCTGCTCGATATAGGCGCGGGCATGGTCGACCAGGTGCATGTAGTTGACGCCGGACGGGCAGGTCGTCATGCAGGCGAGGCAGGAGAGGCAGCGGTCGATGTGCTTGACCACGCGCTCGTCGGCCGGGCTTGCCGTTCTCCAGCATGTCCTTGATCAGGTAGATGCGGCCGCGCGGGCTGTCGAGCTCGTCGCCGAGCGTCAGATAGGTCGGACAGGTCGCCGTGCAGAAGCCGCAATGCACGCATTTGCGCAGGATCGATTCCGAGTGCGCGACATGCGGGATCGGCCAGCTGCTGCGGCGAGAAGACGGTCTGCATCGAACTGGTTCACACTTTCTGCATCAAGCCGGCATTGAGGATCGCATGCGGATCGAACTGGCGGCGCAAGCCTTTGCGAAAGCGCCTCGATGGCCGGGGCTTGCGGCTGGAACACCGGAGCGGGCGCCGCCAGCGCACTGCGCATCAGCGTGGCGTGTCCGCCGGTCCTGGCCACCGCGCCGCGGATCACCGATGGCACCGGCATCGCCCTCGTCGGGAGCCAGCAGCCAGATCAGACCCCCGCCCCAGTCGAGCAGCGCCTGCGTATCGAGCGCCTTGCCGATCTGCGCCAGAACCAGGCGGGCGCGGCCGAGGGCTGCACCGAGATTTTCCACACAGCGCCCGGCGCGACGCCAAAAGCCTCGACGTCGCGAATGCGCTTGCCAGATGCGCGCATTTGCCTGGCTGCCGGTTTCGACCTGCGCCTCGCCGAAAGACGCCAGCAATTCCCGCAATTGCGCGGCGCGATAGGCCAGCGAGGCCTCGAAGCCCTCGATGCGAACATAAGTGCGGGCGCCCTCGCCCGTGCCCTCATGCGCCGCACCGTTGACGTCGAAAGGCGCGGTCAAGGCCGCGGAAAGCGCGGCGACGGCGCGTTCCACGGTCAGGCCGTGCAGGATCAGCGTCGTCACGCATTCCGGCCTTGGGCAGCACCTTGAAGGTGATTTCGCTGAGAACGCCAAGCGTGCCGAACGAGCCGCACATCAGCTTGACGAGGTCGTAGCCGGTGACGTTCTTCATCACGCGGCCGCCATTCTTGACGATGGTGCCCGCCCCGTCGACAAAGCGCACGCCGATGGCGCTGTCGCGCACCGATCCGGCCTGTATGCGCCGCGGTCCCGCCGCTGCCGCGGCGGCCATGCCGCCGATGGTCGGCTCGCCCGTGCGTGCCAAGCAGCGTGCGCCAATCGGAAGGCTCGAACGGGAGATGCTGGCCTTCGGCTGCCAATGCATCGATCACCTCGCGCACGCGGCGTTCCGGCGCGTGCCGCAATCGTCAGCGCCGCCGGTTCATAAAGCGTGATGCCGTGCATTGCGCGCGTCGTCAGCCGCGCCTTGGCCTCGGACGGGCTTGCGGCAAGCGTGCGCGTGCCGCCGCCCAGAACCTGCAGCGGAGTTGCGGTGCGTGCGGCAGTGGCGAGCATCGCGGCAAGTTCGGCTTCGCTTGCGGGCGTGAGCATCGTTGGCATGGTCAGGCCGCCTTGGGCGCGTTGCGCAAGCGGCGCGAATGGCTGATGTCCATCGGAAAGACCTTGGCCGGATTGAGCAGCCAGGCCGGATCGAACACGTCCTTCACCCGCATCTGCAATTCCATGTCGTCGCGCAGTGAACTGGAAGTGCATCAGGTCGCGCTTCTCGATGCCGACGCCGTGCTCGCCGGTCAGGCAGCCGCCGACCTCGACGCAAAGCTTGAGGATGTCGGAGCCGAAATCCTCGCATTTCTCCTGGTCGCCCGGCTTGTTGGCGTCGAACAGGATCAGCGGGTGCAGGTTGCCGTCGCCGGCATGGAAGACATTGGCGACGCGCAAGCCGTATTCTTCCGCCATCTCGCCCATGCGCCGCAGCACGAATGGCAGCTGCGAGGTGGGGATGGTGCCGTCCATGCACATGTAGTCGGCCATCTGGCCCATGGCGCCGAACGCAGCCTTGCGGCCCTTCCAGATCAGGTCCGATTGCAGCGCGGATTCGCTCTCGCGCATGACCTTCGGATTGTGCCGCTGCGCCACCGCCTTGATGCGGGCAAGCTGGTCGTCGATCTCGGTGGGCGAGCCCTCGACCTCGACGATCAGCAGCGCCTCGACATCGGTCGGGTAGCCGGCATGGGCGAAGTTCTCGCAGGCGATGATCGCGGGGCCGTCCATGAATTCGATCGCCACCGGCAGCACGCCGGACTTGATGATGTCCGCGACGCAGGCGCCGGCGACTTCGCTCTCGTCGAAGCCCATCAGGATCGGCCGCGCGCCCTCCGGCTTGCGCAGGATGCGCAGCACGGCCTCGGTCACGACGCCGAACTGGCCTTCAGAGCCGCAGATCACGCCCAGCAGGTCAAAGCCCGCCGGATCGCACCAGGGGCCGCCGATCTCGAGGATCTCGCCGTCCATGGTGACGAGCGTGACGCCCAGCAGGTTGTTGGTGGTGACCCCGTATTTCAGGCAATGCGCGCCGCCCGAATTCATCGCGACATTGCCGGCGATGGCGCAGGCAAGCTGGCTGGACGGGTCGGGCGCGTAGAAGAAGCCCTCCGCCTCCACAGCGCCGGAGACGGAAAGGTTGGTCATGCCGGCCTCGACGCGGATGTAGCGGTCGGGAAAATTCGTCTCCAGCACCTCGTTGAGGCGCGACACGCCGATGACGACGCTGTCGGCGGTCGGCAGCGCTCCGCCAGCCAGCGACGTGCCGGAGCCGCGCGGAACGACGGGCACGCCAACCTCGAGCAGACCTTCAGCACGGCGGCGACAGCCTGTGTCGAGCGCGGCAGGACTACCGCAAGCGGCGGGCAGCGATAGGCGGTCAGCGCGTCGCATTCATATGCGATGGTCTCGGCGGCATCGGAGATCACGTCGGCCTTGCCGATGGCGGCCTCCAGCGCCGCCACAATCTCGGCCTTGCGGGCCAGGACCGTGCGGTCGGGCGAGGGCATCTCGATCTTCGACATGGGCAACTCCCGCGTGACAGGGCAGCTTCACCGCACCATGACTGTGGCGCGCCGGTGAAGTGGTAATAATAATTTACCACTCTCCCCGCTTCTGCGCAAACGTCAATCTTCGCTGAAATGACTGCGCCGGATGTGGCGAACGGTAAGCGCAACGAAAACCACCGCGAACGGCACGAAGAAGCCGGTGAGCGCCTCGGGAGAGACATGCCCGGGAATCTGGTCCTTGGCGGCCTTGGCGATGTAATAGAACAGGCCGACGATATAGTAGGAAACGGCGGCGACCGAGAGGCCCTCGACGGTTCGCTGCAGTTGCAATTGCTGGCGGCCGCGCCGGTTCAACTCGTTGAGCAGGTTACGGTTCTGGTTTGCCATCTCCACTTCGACGCGGGTTCTCAAGAGATCGGCGGCGCGCGAAAGCTTGAGCGAGAGGTTTGCCTGCCGCTCCTCGACCGAACGGCAGGTGCGCAGCGCCGGCGCAATCCGCCGCTCCAGAAACGTGCCGAAGTTCTTGTGGCCCGGCAGCGTGCCTGAGCCCAGCGCCGCGATGCGCTCAATGAAAATGTCGCCATAGGCGCGCGTTGCGCCGAAGCGGAACAGGCTGATCGCCGAATCGGCTTCCAATTCGGCGGCCAGGCGGGTCATCTGGTCGAGCAGCGCCTGCCCTTTTTCCGGTTCGGGCGCACGCATTTCGGTGGTCAGGCGCCCAAGTTCGGCCTCGAAGCGCGCCAGCCCGGTTGAAATCTGCTGGGCGATCGGCAAGCCGAAAAGCGCGAGGACGCGGTAGGTTTCCAGTTCGATCGTGTTCTTGGAGAAATAGCCGATCCGCCAAGGCTTCATGTTGTTTTCCAGCATCAGGAAAACCGTCATGCCGTTGGCATCCTGGCGAAAATCGGTTGCGATCAGGGACTTGCCGTCCTCCAGAAGGTTGACGCACAGGGCGCGCTTCTCAAATCGCTCCAGCAGCTTCAGGTTCTCGGGATCGTATTTTCGCACCTCGAACCGGCATGAGGCGACGAGCTGGCCCGCCTCCGCAAAACCGCCGTTGAACGGATGCCCCTCGACCTCGGCCATGAAACGTTCCGGCGCGGGGCCGTCCCACAGGAAGGTCGAAAACTCGGCGTGGCGCTCCCAGCGCAGCATGCCCCTGCCCCAGGGTATCGAATGGTAGCGAGCAGACTTGTCGGGCAGCGCCGCACCGCGCGAAGCGCAAAGACGGCTCATGACATCGCGGCTGCCCGCCCCGCCATCGGTGCTGGCAAATGCGAAGTGAATGAGCACGCTGCCTGGCGCTATCTCGGGAAATGGCCGCGCATGCACCTCGCCAAGGGCCATGGCCCGCGAAGGGTGCTCGACGAAGGAGAGCACCGGCGGCGTTTCCGTTCGTTTGCCTTTCACCTTTGTCGCCATGCCGTTCAGTTCCCCCGAAAGAGCCGCACGTAAAACCGTGCGGCAATCTAGCACGATCGCACAAAACAGCCACAGCCTCGCGCCGGGTGCGGCGAAGGATAACAGGTAAATATATTTGACCAATTTGCGCGGGATCGCTAGTCTTTCGCGCATGAACGTGTTTCGCCCGATACACCATTCGCGATCCGCCGAGGAAGTCGCGCACCAGATCGAGGGTCTGGTGCTGGAAGGCGTGCTGCGGGTCGGCGACCGCCTGCCGGGCGAGCGCGAACTGGCGCTGGAGACCGGCGTCTCGCGGCCCATCGTGCGCGAGGCGATCAAGCACCTGGAGGACCGCGGCATCCTGGAAAGCCGGCATGGCGGCGGCACCTACGTCGCCGATGTGATCGGCACGGTGTTTTCGCCGCAGATCAGCGCGCTGCTCGCCTCGCATTCGCGCGCCACGCTGGATTATCTCGAATATCGCCGCGAGATCGAAGCCATCGCCGCCCGCCTTGCGGCCAGCCGCGGCACGCAGGCCGATCGCGAATTGCTGAGCGACATCGTCGCGCGCATGGAGGCGGCGCACGAGACGGAGCGATTTCGAGGCGGAGGCGCGGGCCGACATCGAGTTTCACTCGCTGATCGGGGAAATGGCGCACAACCTCGTGCTGCTGCACACGCTTCGCTCCTGCTACAAGCTGCTGTCGGAAGGCATCTTCCAGAACCGCAGCCGGCTCTACCAGACGCCGGACGGGCGCTCGAAGCTGCTGGCGCAGCACCGCGCCATCCACGAGGCCATCGTCAAGGGAGACCCCGTTGCCGCCGAGGCCGCGGCACGGGCGCATATCTCGCACATAATAGAGGCAACTTTGGAGCTGGAGCGGCGCGCCGACCGCGAGCGCGTGGCAGGGCTGCGGCTCGCCAGGCGCGAGGATACCGGCAGCCGCGCCAAGCTTCGCAATGGCTGAACGGGAGCATCAGTTGAACATCATGCCCAAACCGCGCGTGGCGCTTTTCGTGACCTGCCTTGTCGATTTGTTCAGGCCCAGCGTCGGCTTTGCCGCCGTCAAGCTGATCGAGGAGTCGGGCTGCGAGGTGTTCGTGCCGGAAGGCGCAGACCTGCTGCGGCCAGCCGGCGTATAATTCCGGCGACCGGGCGGACACCATCGAGATCGCCAAACAGGTGATCGCTGCGTTCGAGGGCTATGACTACGTCGTCGCGCCGTCGGGCTCGTGCGCCGGCATGCTGAAGAAGCATTATCCGGAGCTGTTCAAGAACGATCCGCGCCTGGGAGCAAGCGCGCCACCGCGTTTTCGCTCAAGGTGCATGAACTCGTCAGCTTCCTCACCGATGTGCGCGGCATGGCTTCCGTCGATGCGCGGCTTGTCGGGGACGGCGACCTATCACGATTCCTGCTCGGGCCTGCGCGAGCTCGAAGATCCAGCAGCAGCCGCGCAAGCTGCTCGGCACCGTCGCCGGACTGGAACTTGCCGAGATGAAGGGCGCGGATGTTTGCTGCGGCTTTGGCGGCACGTTCTGCGTCAAATATCCGGACATTTCCAATTCCATCGTCATGGACAAGACCGCCACGATCAAGGAAACGCGGCGCCGACTTGCTGCTGGCGGGCGATCTTGGCTGCCTGATGAACATGGCCGGCAAGCTGAAGCGCGAGGGCAGCGAGCGTCAAGGTGCGCCACGTGGCGGAAGTGCTGGCGGGGATGATCGACGTTCCGGCAATCGGGGAAGGCAAATAGATGGTCCAGATCACCTCCCCCGCCTTCAAGGAAAACGCCGCCGGCGCGCTTGACGATGCGCAGCTGCAAAAGGCCATGCGCCATGTGAAGGTCAACTTCATCGACAAGCGCGCCAAGGCGGCGGCGAACCTGCCGGAGTTCGACGACCTGCGCGACAGCGCACGGGCAATCAAGGACCATGTGCTCGACAATCTCGATCTCTACCTCGAAGCCTATGAGAAGAAGGTGACGGAGGCTGGCGGCCATGTGCATTGGGCGGCAAATGCCGTGGAGGCGCGCGGGCTCGTGCTCGACATCTGCCGCAGGGTGAACGCGAAGACCGTCACCAAGGGCAAGTCGATGATCACCGAGGAGATCGGCCTCAACGATTTCCTCGAGAAGCAACGGCGTCACGCCGGTCGAGACCGATCTCGGCGAATACATCATCCAGCTACGCGGCGAGCATCCGAGCCACATCATCGCGCCGGCCGTGCATCTCAACATGGACCAGGTGCGCGAGGATTTCCGCAAGGCGCACACGCACCTGCCGGCCGACCGGCCGATGTCGGAACCGCAAAGCCTGCTCCTGGAAGCGCGCGGCGTGCTGCGCGACAAGTTCCTCAAGGCCGATGTCGGCATCACCGGCGCCAATTTCCTGATCGCCGAAACCGGCTCGTCGGTGATCGTCACCAATGAGGGCAATGGCGACCTGACGCAGATCCTGCCGCGCGTCCACGTCGTGCGTGGCCTCGATCGAGAAGATCGTGCCGACGCTGGAGGACATGAGCCAGATCGTGCGCGTGCTGGCGCGTTCGGCCACCGGGCAGGAGATGAGCGTCTACACCACGCTGTCGACCGGGCCGCGCCGCAAAGGCGATCCGGACGGGCCGGAGGAATATCACGTCATCCTGCTCGACAATGGCCGCTCGACCATGCTCGGCAACGAGTTCCGCGACATGCTGCGCTGCATCCGCTGCGGGGCGTGCATGAACCACTGCCCGGTCTACCAGTCGATCGGCGGCCATGCCTATGGCTGGGTCTATCCCGGCCCGATGGGCGCGGTGCTTACGCCCGCGCTGATCGGCATCGAGAAGGCCGGCGCATTTGCCCAATGCCTCGACCTTCTGCGGGCGTTGCGAAAGCGTCTGCCCGATGCACATTCCGCTGCCGAAGATGATGCGGCATTGGCGCGAGCGCGAATTCGAGCAGCACCTCACGCCTGCCTCCATGCGCACGAACCTCAAGCTGTGGGCATGGGCCGCGAAGCGCCCGGCGGTCTATCGTCTTCGCAACCGGCATGGCGATGCCGGCGATGCGGCTGCTGTCGCTCGGCAAGGGGCGGTTCAAATGGTTTCCGCTTGCCGGGGCCTGGACGAAGCATCGCGATCTGCCCTCCCCGCAGGGACGCACCTTCATGGCGCAGTGGAAAAGCCGCAAGGGAGGCACGGCATGAGCCGCGAAGCGATCCTCGCCAAGGTCAAGGCGAGCCTTGGCGAGCGCGACCGCGCCGACGAAGCCGCACGGCGCGAAGCCGTTTCGGCGCGGCTCAAGGGCCATCCGCAAGGCATCGTCCCTGCCTCGCAGGACGGGGGCCACGGCATCGTGGCACAGTTCGTCAAGAAGGCGACCGAAGCGGCGGCAAGCGTAGAGACCGTGCGGCGCACCGAAGTGGCGCAAGCGGTTTCGAAATTCTTGCGCGACCACAACCTGCCGCAGAGCCTGCGCAGCGGCGACGATCCGCGCATCAGGGGCATTATCTGGCCAAGCGGCAGTCCGCAGATCCTTTCAGGGCCAAGCGATGGCAGCGATCTTTCCGGGCTGAGCCATGCCTTTGGCGGGGTTTCGGAAACCGGAACGCTGATCCTGCTGTCGGGTCCGGACAATCCCACAACGGTGAATTTTTTGCCGGAAAACCACATCGTAGTCGTTGAAGCCGCAGACCTCGAGGCCAATTACGAGGCCATCTGGGCAAGGCTGCGGACCAAGACCGGCGGGGCGATGCCGCGCACCGTCAACATGGTGACCGGTCCCTCGCGCTCGGCCGATATCGAGCAGACGCTGATCCTGGGCGCGCACGGACCGGTGCGGCTGCACATCATCGTGGTGCAGGACTGAAATGAGCCTGCCCAACCGCGTGGCGCCGGATGGTTCGCTCCATGCTGTTGCCATGCGTGGCATGCTGACCGGCAATCGCGGCATCATCCACGATCCCGATACGAAGACCGCGACCGGCAGGCGCTGGACCACCACGGCCTGGATTGCCTGCGCGCTGCAGTGGAAGGGCACGCGGCGGGACGTCTGGGGGCGCAACCGGGAAGGCGGCAGCAAGCCTGGCTGGAGCGAATTGTTCTTCCTCGACGAGGTGACGGCGCTGGCCGCAGGGCACCGCCCCTGCTTCGCCTGCCGGCGGGCCGATGCGGTGAGATTCGAAGCGGCTTTCGCGACCGGCAACAAGCTCGATGCCTGCAACGCCAAATGCATGGACACTCGGCTGCATCGTGAGAGGCTGCTGTCGCGGCGAGATAAGCCGCGCGTGCTTCGGCGAGCCGACATCGCGACGCTGCCTGCCGGTGCCATCATCAAGGCCGGTTACACGTTCGTGGCGCTGCTGGATGGCAAGGCGCTGGCTTGGGATTTCTCCGGCTACCGCCCCGCCGATCTGCCGCACGAGGCAATTCTGGTCACGCCCGATTGCGTGGTGAACGCGCTGCGGGCCGGATACCAGCCGCAATGGCATGTCAGCGCCGATGCTTGAACGGCCCTGCTTGATAAGAAGGCCAAAGCCGATTTATGTCGTGCGATGGACCGTTACGATTTCCGCACCCAGCGCCTCTACACGACGCAGCCACTGAAGGCAGGCGGCTCGTTCGAGCTCGACCGCGCGCAGGCGAATTATCTCCTCAACGTGCTACGCTTGAAAGAGGGCGACGGCGTGCTCCTGTTCAACGGCAGGGACGGTGAATGGCTGGCGCGGATTGCGCCGCAGGGGCGCAAGTCGGCGAGCCTTGCGATCGAAAGGCAGACCCGGCCGCAGCCGCCCGCCGCCGACCTCCTCTACTGCTTTGCGCCGCTGAAACAGGCCCGGCTGGACTACATGGTGCAGAAGGCCGTGGAGATGGGCGCGGGCGTGCTGCAGCCCGTCATTACCCGGCATACCCAGGTCGCGCGGCTCAATGTCGAGCGCATGCAAGCCAATGCGGTGGAAGCTGCCGAGCAATGCGGCATCCTTGCCATTCCGCAATGCCGCGAACCCTTGGCGCTGGCGCCGCTGATTGAACAATGGGACCCGTTACGGGCGCTGATCTACTGCGACGAGGCCAGGGACGATGCCGATCCGCTTCGGATCCTTGCGCCCTTGAAGGGCAGGCCGCTCGGCGTCCTGGTCGGCCCGGAAGGGGGCTTTTCCGCCGATGAGCGCGAGATGTTGCGAGCCAAGCCCTTCGTCGTCGCCATACCGCTAGGACCTCGAATCCTGCGCGCCGATACGGCGGCGGTAGCAGCGCTTGCCGTCGTGCAAGCGGCTGCGGGCGACTGGGTGCAGTGACGGATTGGCCTTGCGCTGTTCAATTTACCGCAAGGATTGTTCAAGAAAGATTCGCTTGCCACGTCCGGGGCCGGGCCATATCTGACTGCGACCGGATATGTTGCCGGTACTGGTGGCATTGACGGGACGACAGAGCATGGCGCGCGACACGACTGACCTGACACCGGTCGAAAACCGCCGGCATTTGGTCGAATGGTTCGAGCAGGGCTACAAGCCGCGCGAGGAATGGCGCATCGGCACCGAGCACGAGAAATTCGGCTTCTATGCACGGGATTACAGCCCTGTTCCCTATGAAGGCGACAACGGCATTCGTGCGCTGCTGGAAGGCATGCAGGCGCTGCTGGGCTGGGAGCCGATCATGGACGAGGGCCGCATCATCGGCCTGGCCGACCAGAGCGGCAAGGGCGCGATCTCGCTGGAGCCGGGCGGCCAGTTCGAACTCTCCGGCGCGCCGCTTTCCAGCATTTTCGAGACCTGCCGCGAATCCAACGCGCATCTGGCGATGGTGAAGAAGGTCGCGAGCGAACTCGGCATATCTTTCCTGGGCGTGGGCAGCAGCCCGAAATGGAGCCTCGAGGAAACGCCGCGCATGCCCAAGAGCCGATATGCGATCATGAGCCGCTACATGCCCAAGGTCGGCACGCGCGGGCTCGACATGATGTATCGCACAGCCACGATCCAGACCAATCTCGACTTCTCAAGCGAAGCCGACATGCGCCTCAAGGTGCAAGTCAGCAAGAAATTGCAGCCGCTGGCCTCTGCGCTGTTCGCGCGCTCGCCCTTCACCGAGGGCAAGCCGAACGGGCTGCTGTCATGGCGTTCCGCCGTGTGGCTCGACACCGACAACCAGCGCGGCGGCTTCCAGGCCTTCATGCTCGACAAGGATTTCGGCTTCGAGAGCTATGTCGACTGGGCGCTCGACATCCCGATGTATTTCGTCATCCGGCACGGCAAGTATTACGACTGCACGCATGTCACCTTCCGCCAGTTCATGGAAGGCGCGCTTGAAGGCACCGTGCCTGAGGCGCAGGCCAATGTCGGCGACTGGAACAACCACCTCACCACGCTTTTTCCCGATGTGCGGCTGAAGCGGTATTTCGAGATGCGCGGGGCCGATGGCGGGCCGTGGCGCGATATCTGCGCCCTCCCCGCCTTCTGGGTCGGGCTGACGTACAGCCAGTCCGCGCTGGAGTCGGCACACTCGCTGACCAGGGACTGGACCGCGCAGGACGTTGCCGATTACCGTTCGCAGGTTCCCGAACTCGGACTGCGGGCGCGGGTGGCCGGGCGGCCATTGCTGGAGATCGCGCGCGAAGTGCTGGAAATGTCCGCCCACGGACTTGCCGAGCGCAACATCCGCAACAGCTCTGGCCAGGACGAGCGGGTGTTCCTCGCCCCGCTGATGGAAACGGTGGCGAGCGGGCTGACGCCGGCCGAACGGCTGCTCAACAAGTTCCATGGAGCCTGGGAAGGCGACATCAACCGGCTGTTCGACGAATACGCCTACTGAGCCGTCAGCGCCGGTTCAATTCTTCGAAAACCACGGTCAATGTATTGCCACGCCTCGATTTGACGCGGCACGCATGGCGGCTTCCATCCGGGTTGACCAGCAGCTGGAAAGTATCCGGCACGCCAAGCCAGCCCTGCGCGGTGATGGTCGCGCCTTCCGGCGAGATCAGCGAAATGGCGCAGGGAAACCCCCTCACCTGCCCCTCGACAAGCACATGGCCGGAGCGGCGTATTCGCGAGGCGAGACTGCGCATCGGCGGCGTTGCGGCAGAGGCGGCGGCCGCCAGATTCTGATCACGTGTCTGCAAGGTTTGTTTCCCGTCCCGGCTTTCCAGTCGTCTAAAGGAAATCTAAAAAGACATGGTTAACGCCCGCTTAAAGATTTGACCGAATTCGGACATACTGATCGCATTAGCTGGGCCAAAGGGAGAGAGAGCCATGATACCGCTGATGGAACTGCTGATGCAGGGTGGCAACGGGGCGGCAATGGACGCGATCGCCCGGCAGATGGGAATTTCCCGCGCCGAAGCCGAGCGGGCGGCGGAAGCGCTGATGCCTGCCTTCTCGCAAGGCCTCAAGCGCAACGTCGCCGATCCGGCCGGTTTCATGCGCTTCATGGCCAATCTGGCGAGCGGCGGCTACTCCAACTACTTCGAGGATCCGGGCAGGGCTGCAAGCCTCAACGGCATCCAGCAGGGCGACGCCATCCTTGGCAATCTCTTCGGCAGCAAGGAGGTGAGCCGGGCAATTGCAGCACAGGCCGCCCAGGCGACCGGCTTGTCGCAGGCCATGCTTAAACAGATGCTGCCGATGCTCGCACCCATCCTGATGGGCGGCATGTTCAAGCAGATGACCGACATGAATGCCGCGAACGCGACGGCAAATCCGCTGGGCCGCATACTGGAGCAGATGATGGGCGGGGGGGGCGGCTATTCCGGCGGCAATGCCGGCGGCGGATTTGGCGGCGGGTCGGGAAATCCCTGGGGACAGATTTTCGAGGAAATGATGCGCGGCGGGCAAGGTTTGCCGCAAGGTGAAGGACAATCCTCGCCGCGGGGAGGCACTGCGCCCCAACCCGGCGACAATCCCTTCGGCAAGATGCTTGAAGAGATGCTCGGCGGACCGCGCGGCGGCACGGCGCCCGGCGGTCAATCGCCGCAAGGCACCCAGCCGGGCTACGGGAACAATCCACTCGGCGACATTTTCAACGAGATGCTGCGCGGCGGCAGGAGCCAGCCAGAACCCGAAGCCGACAATGCTCCCCGGCCTGGCGCGAGGCCAAGGCAGGACGCGGCGCCGGAAAAGACCTACCGGCCTCCGGAAGATGGCGAGCCGCAGCCTGAAACCAGAGGCGGGCTGGAGGATCTGTTCGGGCAGATGTTCGAGACCGGCCGCGCGACGCAACGTGAGTACCAGCGCGGCGTCGAGCAGATCTTCGAGCAGTTCTACGGGAACAAGAAATCGGGTGCTTGAGTAAAGTACCGACAGGCGGCTTTACGCTTCCTGAACCAGCTTCGTCTAGTTTGCGACCTCTCGGCCCTGCAGGGGTCAATCCGCAACGGGGACGGCCATGCAGCACGCGCTGGAAATCAGAAATTTGCACAAGCGCTTCGATCGCCCCGCGGTCGAAGGCCTCGATCTGACCGTCAAGGCGGGCGAGTTCTACGCACTGCTCGGGCCCAATGGCGCCGGCAAGACGACGTCGCTGCGCATGGTGGCCGGGCTGTTGCGTCCCGACAGCGGCAGCATTTCCATCTTCGGCATCGATGCACGCGCGCAACCCGGTCGAGGCAAAGCGCGTGACCGCCTGGGTGCCGGACGAGCCGATGATCTACGACCGGCTGACGCCGCTCGAATATCTCGAATTCGTGGCAGGGCTATGGGGCGTGGCGCCGGCACAGGCCGCGCAGCGATCCGCCCACCTGCTGGACTGGCTGCAGCTTGCTCCGCACGCCAACGAGCGCTGCGAAGGCTTCTCCAAGGGCATGCGGCAGAAGGTGGCGCTGGCGGGTGCGCTGGTGCACGATCCGCGTCTCATCATCCTGGACGAGCCGCTGACCGGCCTCGACGCAGGTTCGGCGCGTCTCGTGAAGGACGTGCTGCTGGAGCGGGTGCGCAACGGCGCAACCGTGATCATGACGACGCATATCCTGGAAGTCGCCGAACGGATGGCAGAGCGCATCGGCGTCATCGCCCATGGACGCCTGGTCGCGCAGGGCACGCTTGCCGAGTTGCGCCAGCGCGCCGGCAAGGGCGATGGGAGCCTCGAAGAAGTCTTCCTCGACATCGTGGCGCAGGATCCCGCGCAATACGAACAGGCAAACGCGGCATGAACGGTGTTGGCGCACGGCCGGGCGGCGCGCTCTGGTTCGCCCGCCATGAAGTGATGCTTTCATGGCGCGATTTCATGGGCATGATGACTGCCGGGCGGCGCGGCCGCGAACGCCGCGTCGTGGCCTTCCTGATCTGCGCGGCGATCGTTCTGCATCTCATCGCATTCGCCATCATCGGGCCCGCGCTGGAGAGGGAAACCACGGGCCTTGCCGAACGGCTGATCATTCGTCACCGCCATGATGGCGTTGCCGTTCTCGCTGATGGCATCGCAAGCAATGGAATCGGTGACGCGGGCATTCTACGCCCGCTCCGACCTCGACCTCATCCTTGCCTCGCCCGCGTCCGCTCGAAAGCTCTTTGCCGTGCGCATCGGCGCCATTGCCGTCTCGACGACATTGTTGTCGCTGTTGCTGGCGGCGCCGGCGGTGAACGTGCTGGCGCTTCTCGACGGCCCCGGCTGGCTGGCTGCCTATCCGGTGATGTTTGCGATGGGAACTGTCGCCACCGTGCTGGCGCTTTCGATCACCGTCCTGATGTTTCGCACCATCGGCGCCAAGCGGACGCGATTGATCGCACAGATCGTCGCCGCGCTGGTGGGCGCGATATTCGTCATCGGCATCCAGGTTGCGGCAATCGCCTCCATGGGGACGATGTCGCGGATCAGTTTCATCACATCCGATCTCGTCAGGGATCATGCGCCCGGCGCCTCGAGCGTGCTGTGGCTGCCGGCACGCGCAACCATGGGCGATCCGGGTTCGCTTGCGCTGGTTCTGAGCTTTGCCGCGGCGATCTTCGGCGTCGCGGTATGGGGCCTGTCGGGTGGCTTCGGCGAGAAGGTGCTGGCGGCGGCCGGCATGTCGCAAGGGCCGCAGGCACAGCGAAAAGGCGGGCGCACCTTCCGCAATCACAGCATCGGCTCGGCGCTGCGCTTCAAGGAATGGAAGCTGCTCGCGCGGGACCAGTGGCTGATTTCGCAAACCCTGATGCAGGTGTTCTATCTCGTGCCGCCGGCCTTCATGTTGTGGCAGGGCTTTGGCCATGGCGGCGGCATACCGGTGGTGGTCGTGCCGGTCCTGGTGATGGCGGCGGGGCAACTGTCAGGCGGCCTGGCATGGCTGGCGATCTCGGGCGAGGACGCGCCGCAGCTCGTCGCCACCGCGCCGGTCAGCGAAGGGGCCGTCATCCGCGCAAAGATCGAGGCGGTGCTGGGCGTCATCTTCGTTGTCATATCGCCCATCGTGCTGCTGCTGGCATGGCTCGATCCATGGCTTGCGCTGGTATGCCTTGCCGGTGTCGCGGCGAGCGCCGTCAGCGCGGTTGCGATCCAGCTCTGGTTCCGCAGCCAGGCGCGGCGCAGCAATTTTCGCAGACGCCAGACTTCGTCCAAGCTTGCGACATTTGCCGAGGCGTTTTCGTCGATTTTCTGGGCGGGCGCCGCGGGGCTCGCCTCGGCGCCATCCTGGTGGGCATTGGCGCTGGCATTGGCTGCGCTGGTGGTGCTTTACGGGGCGCGGACCTTCCGTCCACAGGCGGCGCGCGAATTCGCCTTCTGAAATCCCATGCAAATCTGCTAAACGGAAGGAATGGACGCCGGAAACGAAACAGCCGCCGCACCGGGCGGCAAGGGCAATCTTGCCGAACTGACGGTGACGGAATTGTCGCTTGCGCTGAAGCGGACGGTCGAGGACCGCTTCGGCCTGGTGCGCGTGCGTGGCGAGATCACCGGCTTCAAGGGCGCGCATTCCTCCGGCCACTGCTATTTTGCGCTCAAGGACGACCGCTCGCGGCTGGAAGCCGTTGTGTGGAAGACCAGCTTCGCCCGCATCCGCGCCAAAATGGCCGAGGGGCTTGAGGTCATCGTCACCGGCAAGCTGACCACCTTCCCCGGTACGTCGAAATACCAGATCGTCGTGGAAAGCGTCGAGCCTGCCGGTGTTGGCGCGCTGATGGCGCTGATCGAGGAGCGCAAGCGCAAGCTGGCGGCGGAAGGCCTGTTCGCGCAGGAGCGCAAGCAATTGCTGCCCTATATGCCGATGGTGATCGGCGTCGTGACCTCGCCGACCGGCGCGGTCATCCGCGATGTGCTGCACCGGATTACCGACCGCTTTCCGCTGCATGTGATTGTCTGGCCGGTGCGCGTACAGGGCGAGACGTGCGGCGCAGAAGTTGCCAATGCCATCCGCGGCTTCAACGCGATCGAGCCGGGCGGCAGGCTGAAGCGGCCAGACCTCATCATCGTGGCGCGCGGCGGCGGTTCGATCGAGGACCTGTGGGGCTTCAACGACGAGGCGGTGATACGGGCCGCCGCGGATTCCAACATCCCGCTGATATCCGCCGTGGGGCACGAGACCGACTGGACGCTGATCGACCTCGTCGCCGACAAGCGGGCACCCACGCCGACGGGCGCTGCCGAAATGGCGGTGCCGGTGAAGTCGGAGCTCGACGCCTTCGTGGCGGCACTGAGTGCGCGGCTGCGCGCCGGCGTCAGCCGCAACCTCAACCAGGCACGGTCCGAACTGACGGCGGCGCGGCGCGGACTGGGTACGCCCGAGACGATACTGTCCGATCCGCGCCAGCGTTTCGACGCGGTCGCGGCACGTTTGGGGCGGGCGCTGGAGCTTGCCATCAATCGCAAGCGGCACGGTTTTTCGGCCATCTCCGGGCGGCTCAGCCGGCGTCAGCTCGAGGACAGGCTGGCTTACGCGAGACGCCACCTCGTGCAATGCGAGAGGCGGCTTGCCGGCGGGCTCAATGCCTCCAACAAGCGCAAGCGCGAGGATTTCGCTCGCATTTCCACTCGGCTTTCGCACAGACCCCTGGCGAGGATCGCGCTGCATTCGCGCCAGCGGCTCGACAGCACGTGGCGGCTCATTTCCAGCCTCAGCCATGAAAGTGTCTTGCAGCGCGGCTTTGCGCTGGTGCGCGATGCTTCGGGCAGGGCCGTCACCAGCGCAGCCCAGATTTCAGCCGGCGACGCGTTCAAGGTCGAATTGCACGACGGGACCATCGACGCCGTCGCGGGTGGACCAATACCGGGCGCCCGGCCAACACCGGCGCCGAAGGCTTCGAAGAAGTTGCCGCCGCCGGGCCAGGGCGATCTCTTCTGACACGGCGCGGTTTGACCGCGATCAATGCGTTGAGCATGCCCGGCCCTAGTGTTGTTAAAAATGCGCCAAGGGAGGCAGGACAATGCCATACAAGACGATTGCCGCGATCCTTCGCGGTGAGGCCGACACGCAACGCATCATCGAGCGCGTGCTGCCTCTGGTGCGGGCGTTCGGCGCACATGTCAGCGGCATTCATGCCGAACCCTCGCCCGGTGCGCATGTCGCGGTTCTGGCCGGCGACATGGTCAGCATAGACGAGGGCGCGATCGAGGCCGCCCGCGAGCGCATGGAGAAGGTCAGGTCGCTTTTCCTCAATGTCTGCCAGCGCGAGGCAATTTCGCATGACTGGCGCGGCATGGAGACTTTCGCCGGCGACAGCGCGACCGCATCCTGGCATCCGTAAACGCCGCCGACCTCGTGGTGGTGCAGCAGTCGGACCCGGACGATCTCGACACGGTATTCGCGGACCTTGAATCGCTGATCTTCGAGAGCGGCAGGCCGGTTCTGGTGCTGCCTTACGTCAGTTCCGCGCCGGTCGATCCCAAGCGCATCGTGATCGCGTGGAGACCGAGCCGGGAAGCTGCTCGCGCAGTGTTCGACGCGTTGCCCCTGCTGCACAGGGCGCAGGATATCGAAATCCTGGTCGTCGATGCGAAGGCCTCGAACGAGCACAGCGCCGGAATGATTGCGGCCGACATCGCGGCCGCGCTGAGCCGCCATGGCCTCAACGTCACGATCTCGAACCAGGTTTCCGCGGGCTTGCCGGCCGGCGACGTGATCGAGAACCGCATCTCCGATACGGGCGTCGATCTGCTGGTGATGGGCGCCTACAGCCACTCGCCGATGCGCGAATTGCTGTTTGGCGGCGTCACGCGCACGCTGCTGAAATCGATGACGGTGCCCGTGCTGATGTCGCACTAATCGAGGGTTGTGCGGAAGCGTATCAGCGCAAGCCCGGCATAGACGAAGACGAACACCGCCAGCGCCGCGATCTCGACGTCGATCGCGTGCCATTGCGCGCCCTTGAGCATCACCGCGCGGATCACGCGCAGGAAATGCGTCAGCGGGAAGATCTCGCCCAGGAACCGCGCCCAGCCGGGCATGCCCAGGAACGGGAACATGAAGCCGGAAAGCAGCAGCGAGGGCAGGAAGAAGAAGAATGTCAGCTGCATCGCCTGCATCTGCGTGCGCGCCACGGTCGAGATGGCGTAGCCGAGCAGCACCAGCGCCAGCACGAACAGGAACACGCCGAAGATCAGCAGCGACATGGAGCCGACGAAGGGCACGTGGAACAGCAGCTTCGAGGCGCCGAGCACCACCAGGATCTGCACCGCGCCGACGCCCAGATAGGGCAGGATCTTGCCAAGCATGATCTCGAGCGGGCTCGCCGGCATCGCCAGCAGGTTTTCCATCGTGCCGCGCTCGGTCTCGCGGGTCAGCGCCATGGCGGTCATCATCACCATGGTCATCTGCAGGATGACGCCGAGCAGGCCGGCACGATGTTGTACTGCGAGATGCCCTCCGGATTGTAGCGGCGGTGGACGACGACCTCCAGCTTGCCCGGCGCGGCCTTTGGCGGCAGCGCATCGCAGCCCGCGCTCGCGCATCAGCGCCTGCGACGGCGACGGTCCCCAGCGTCGAGATCGCGCCGCTCGAGCGACGGCCGGATCGGTGGCGTCGGCCTCGATCAGGATCACGCGGCTTGTCGTTGCGGTCGACGCGCGCGGCGAAGTCCGAGGGGATGGTGACGACGAAGGAGACCGTGCCGTCCTCCATCAGCGCGTCGGCCTCCTGCGTCGCTCTGCGACGACATGGATGAAGCGGTAGTAGCCGGTCATTTCCAGCGCCGAGACTATGGCGCGCGAATAATGGTCCGCGACCGGGGCGACGAGCGCCGCCGGCAGGCCCTTGGGATCGTTGTTGATGGCAAAGCCGAACAGCACCAGCTGCATCAGCGGCACGCCGAGCATCATCGCGAAGGTGATGCGGTCGCGCCGCATCTGGATGAATTCCTTGGCGAGCATCGCGCCGAGGCGGGCGAATGAGAACCAGCCGCGGCTCATTGCACGCTGCTCCAGCGAATGGTCGGTGCTCTCGCTCATCAGCTGGATGAACACGTCCTCGAGGCTGGTCTCGCCCCGGCTGACGGTGAAGCCGTTGTTCGCGCGCATAGGCCGCCGACGCGATTTCTCCAGCGGCTTCAGCTCGCGTGCCGACGACATGCAGCGACGCGCCGAAGGGCGCGACCTGCTCGACGCCCGGGCAGCCTGCGCGAGCTCGTCGCGGCGGCCTCCTGCCAGCCTCGGCCCTCCAGCACGAAGGTGTGCAGGCCGGAATCGCGCACCACCTCGTCCACCGTGCCGCTGGCGATCATGCTGCCATAGGCGATGTAGTTGATGCGGTGGCAGCGCTCGGCCTCGTCCATGTAGTGGGTGGAGACCAGCACGGTGAGCCCGCTGGCCGCGAGGCGGTGGATCTCGTCCCAGAACTCGCGGCGCGCCTTGGGATCGACGCCGGCCGTCGGCTCGTCGAGCAGCAGGAGGCTCGGGCTTGTGCATGATGCAGGCGGCAAGCGCCAGGCGCTGCTTCCAGCCGCCCGAAAGCGTGCCGGCAAGCTGGTTGCGGCGGCTGGCGAGGCCAAGCTGCTCCAGCGTTGCGTCGACATGCTCGCGCACCGGCGACAAGCCGGTAGAGCCGGGCGACGAAGTCGAGGTTCTCGGCGATGCGTCAGATCCTCGTAGAGCGAGAATTTCTGCGTCATGTAGCCGACTTCGCGCTTGATAGCGGCGCTCTCGCGTGATGACGTCGTGGCCCAGCACCGTGCCCTCGCCCGCGTCGGGCGTCAGCAGGCCGCAGATCATGCGGATGGTCGTCGTCTTGCCCGAGCCGTTCGGCCCGAGGAAGCCGACGATCTCTCCCGCCGCGACCTCCAGCGAGACATCGTCGACCACGGTGCGTGCGCCGAAACGCTTGGTGAGGCCGCGAACGGAGATCGCGTTCAATCTCGCCGCCTCCCGCAGTTGCACGTCGACGATCTGGCCTGGCTTCAACTGCATCGCATCGCCGTCCGGGCGGGCCTCGACGAGGTAGACCAGCTTCTGCCGGTTGTTGAGCGAATAGATCACCGGCGGGGTGAATTCGGGCTCGTCCGACACATAGGAGACGCGCGCGTGCTGGCCGGGCGTGCAGCCATCGCAGCGTACGTCGAGCAGGGTTCCCGGCTCAAGCGCCGCCCGCGCCGACTGCGGCACGTAGAGTTTCAGCTTGGTCGCGCCATCCGGCAGGAAGGAGACAACCGGCGCCGAGGGTCCGGCGATTTCGCCGCTCCGCAACACGACATCGGAAATGACGCCGTTCGACGGAGCCCGGATGGTGCGCTGCGCCAATTGCCACTGCGCGGTGTTGAGCGCAGCATCCGCTTCCTCCACGGCTGCCCGTGCGGCGATGATTTCCGCCTCGCGCGCCGGCAGCCTCGCCACATCGAGCTGCGCCTGCAGTTCCGCGACGCGCGCCCTTGCCACCTCCACGGCAGTCTCGGCGCTCTGCTCGTCGGCCTGCGCGGCAAAGCCGCGGGAATTGAGGCTGGCGAGCCGCTCCATGGTGCGCTGGTTTTCGGTGAGCTGAGCCTGCGCCGAGCGCAGCGTCGCTTCAATCACCGCGATCTCCTGCGGGCGCTTGCCTTCCTCCAGATTGCGCAGCCGCGCCCTTGCCTGCTCCAACGCGGCCTTCGCCTTGGCCGCCGCCAATTCAGCGTCCTCGGTTTCCTGTATTGCGATCACCTGCCCGGCCTGCATCCGGTCGCCGCGCTTCACGTCGAGCGCCTTGATGCGCGCCGTGCCGATGGGCGCGACCAACGCATATTCGCCTTCCACATAGCCGACGGCCAGCGGCTGCGCGGGAGCGCAGGCCGAGAACAGATTTGCCGCCAGCGGCAATATGCAGAACCAGCCGCTCATTGCCCGCCCCGCCCCTGTCTGGCGGCGTGCCGGTCGAGCGCGCCATCGAGCGATGCGATGACGTCGCCGACGATGATCTCCGTCTCGCGCTTGCCATAGTCCTTCCAGTCCATGCGGCGCAGGACGATCTCCTGGCCGAAGCGGAAGTAGAACACCTGGCCGATCACGCCGAAGACGCCGAGCCGCACCGCCTCGCTCTGCGCGTCCTCGCCGGTGGCGGCGGCCCACAGCATGCAAAGGCGCTTGTGGGTCGGCTCCATCACGCCGCCATAGACGATGTCGAAGGCGATGGAGGGCATGGCCATCTCGCGCAGCATGAAGTGCATCATCATCTTCACGCGCCGCTCGCGCAGGATGAAGGGCACGGCCCGGGATATGAATTCGTGCAGGCTTTCGCGCGCCTGTTGCGGCGTCAGCTCGGCGGGCGGGGGAGCACCGGTCAAGGCGGCGGAGACAATGCTCCTGATGGTGGCGGCGACGTGTTCGGCACAAGCCCGGCGAAGGCCGTCCTTGCCGCCGAAATGATATCCGATGGATGCGATGTTGGTCTTCGCCTCGCCGGCGATCTCGCGGATCGAGGCGCCTTCATAGCCCTTCAGCCCGAACAGCCGCAGTCCAGCCTCGACCAGCGATTGCCGCGTGGCGTCGCCTCCCTGCTCCGGCGGAAGTGTCTGTCGTGTCGTCCTGCCAGCCATTGCCAATCTCTCCTGCAATGACCATCTTAACTCAAACGTACGTTTTAATCAATCGTTTGATTATTGCGGACGACGACGAACCTATACTGCAAACTTTCCCGGCGGCAATTTACAGAGCTAATCGAGGCGATAGGTGCGGATAGCGGTATCGCGGTAGAGCTTTCGCCGCTCGTCCAGGCTGGCTCCGGCGACGACTTCGTCGAGGATTTGAACCCACTGTGGATAGGGATGGGTCAGTTCGGAAACAGTCCAGTCGCTGCCATACATGACGCGGTCGAAGCCGAAGCAGTCGATGACGTGGGCGGCATAGGGCTTCACCTCCTCCGGCTGCCATCGGGCATGGTCCGCTTCGGTGATGACGCCTGACACCTTACAAACCACATTGGGCAGGCCGGCCAGTTCGCGTATCTGGCTCCACCACGGCTCGCGCAGGCCGTTCTTTATGTCGGGCTTGCCGATGTGGTCGAGCACGAACGAGACGTCCGGGCAACGCCTCACCAGCTCGATTGCGTAGGTCATGGCGAAACCCTTGACGCAGATGTCGAAGGTCAGGTTGTGGCGCGGCAGCAGGCGCAGTGCGGCTAGGAAATCGGGCTCCAGGCAGAAGGCGGGATTGCGTTCGATCTCGATCAGGCGGCGAATGCCGCGAAGGGTGCGGAACTGTTTCAGCCGCTCCATGTCGGCCTCGACGGCAACGCCTCTTTCCATCGGCAGATGCGCGATCATGCCGGCAAGGCGCGGGTCGCGGTCGGCCATTTCCTGAACGAAGGCCGCCTCGTCGATGTGCATGCCGGGATTGACCGCCACCTCGGCAAAGACCAGCTTCTCGACCTCGACGGGACCGCGCGCGGTGTCGAAATCCTCAAGCAGATATGTCCGGTTGATCTTCGGAACGCCCGCAAGCCAGCCATAGCTGAGGCGCTGCACGTCGTACAAATGGACGTGTGAATCGACGATCGGAAAGTCAGGCATCTCGCGTCACCCCTTTGTATTCAGTCCGTTCACCACCATGTCGCGCGTCAGGTCCGCCACGCGTGCGGCGCCCATTAATGCCATCGCCCTTGCAATTTCGCGGGCAAAGATATCGAGCACATGCGCGACGCCATCTTCACCGGCGACGGCAAGGCCCCAAAGTTGCGGGCGGGCGATCAGGCAGCCCGACGCGCCGAGCGCAAGGGCCTTCACCACATCCGAGCCGCGCCTGATTCCGCCATCGATCAACACCGGAATGGCTGCCTCCACCGCGTCCAGAACACCCGGCAGGGCAGCGATGGAGGAGACGGCGCCGTCGAGCTGGCGACCGCCATGGTTGGAAACGATCACGCCGTTCGCGCCGCGCGCCACCGCCTCGCGCGCCTCGGCCGGGTGCAGCACGCCCTTCAGGATGAGCGGGCCTTTCCAGATGTCGCGCAAGGCGCTCGAAATCGCGCCACGACATGGATGGGTCGAGCAGTTCGGCCATGCGCCTTGAAAGCGTGCCGAAGTCTTCGCCCTCACGCACGTAATTTCCGAATGTGATGCGCGGCAGGTCACGCCGCATGCGCAGCAGCCATTGCCCCTTGCCGGCCATCGCCACGAGATCGCGGGCGGGAAATTTCGGCGGGATGGCAAAGCCGTTGCGGATGTCACGCTCGCGATTGCCCAGCACCTGATTGTCCGTGGTGAGCACCAGCGCATCGTAGCCGGCGGCTTGCGCGCGCTGCGCCAGTTCGCGCGTGAAGCCGCGGTCGCGGTAGATGAAGACCTGCATCCAGCGTGGCGCCCTGCCAATCGCGGGAACGTCTTCCAGCGCGCAAACCGAGCCATGGCTGAGGCAATAGGCAGTGCCGGCCCTGGCGGCGGCGCTGGCGGCCAGCACTTCGCCGCCCGGCCACATCAGGCCGGCAAGGCCGGTGGGGCCGATCATCACCGGCAGCGACAGCTTGCTCCCGAAAAGATCAATCGAGGTATCCGGGACGCCGGGGCCGTTGAGTGGTCGGGGCAAGAGCCCCAGCCGCTGAAAATCACTCTCGTTGCGGCCAAGCGTTGTCTCGTCCTCGGCCCCGCCATCGACGAAGTCGAACACTGCCTTGGGCAAGACGCGCCGCGCCCGCTCGCGCATCTGCGCGATGCCGTGGCACTCGCGCCGCCAATTACCCGCCATGGAAGCCACTACCCGCGCAAGACACGCCCCCAAAGAACGGGTATTCTTTCGAACCAGGACGCGTTTGTCCATCACCCATCCAGCAGCCGGGGGCGCCACATGATCACCGATCCGCCAATCCTCACCCTTCGCGCCAACTTCCAGCGGCCAACGGCCGAAATGGTGCAGCTTTTCACAGGTGCGAGCACCGGGCATCTGGTGGACGCGATGGGCGGCGGTGGCGCGCTGGACTGGCGGATCAAGCCGCTGTCGCCAGACCGGGCTTCGTTCTGCGGCGTGGCGCTGACCTGCGATTGCGGCCCGGCAGACAATCTCGGGATGTTCGGCGCGCTCGACATCATCCAGCCGGGGGACGTGCTGATGGCCGCGACCAGCAGCTTCATGGGCACTGCGATCGCCGGCGACCTGCTGGTGGGCATGACCATGAACAGCGGCGCGGCGGCCTTCGTCACGGATGGCGCGGTGCGCGATGTTGCCGGTATCCTGCCGATCGGCCTGCCGGTGTTTTGCGCAGGAGTGACCCCTAACTCGCCGGTGCGCAACGGCCCTGGCACCGCGGGCCTGCCGGTGGTTGTGGGCGGCGTGCCAGTCTCTTCGGGCGACATCATCGTCGGCGATGGCGATGGCGTGGTGGTGGTGCCGCTCGCGATGGCCGCCCAGGTGCTGGAGAGGCTGAAGGGCGTGCGCGCCGCGGAGGCTGCCCTTGAGGCCAAGGTGAAAGAGGGCCTGCGCATGCCCGATTTCATGACCGCACTGCTTGCATCGGACAAGGTGGAACGCCTGCCCTGACGCCTGATCCCTGATCACGTCCTGAAATATGTATATTTATTGACAGTTCCTGAAGCCCGTCCTATGGTTTTGCCGCCAGTGTACAGTATACTTGGCCAAGACCAACAATAAAAGATTGTACATCTTACGGGGTGTGAAATATTTCCTGCCTCGTAGACAATAAAACAATCTCACGGGAGGAAATTCAATGAAGATCGCATCGCATCTGCGCCGCTATTCAAGCATCGGCGCAATTCTGGCTGCTGGAATGATTTATGCCGGCCCGGCATTTGCGGAGGGGCCGGAAGTGGTCTCTGGTCCGTCGGCCGAGCCCGAGTGCTTCGTGCCGTGGACCGCCGACACGAAGTTCTTCAAGTTTCCAGCCAAGGACGGTCCGTACCGCATCGCGCTCGCCAACGGCTACATCGCCAACACCTGGCGCATCCAGATGATCCAGACCGCCAAGGCCTATGCGGCGCAGCCGGACGTCGCCGCCAAGCTCAAGGAGTTCAAGGTCGTCTCGACCGGCGAGGACGTGCCGGCGCAGATCTCGGCGATCAACAACTTCATCGATTCCGGCTATGACGCCATCGTCGTCAACGCGCAGAACCCGACCGCCTTCGGCCCGGTGATCAAGCGCGCCAAGGAAGCCGGCGTCGTGCTCGTCGCCTTCGACAACATCCTCGACACCGAGGACGCGATCAACGTCAACGTCGACCAGAAGGGCCTCGGCGTGCTGTGGGCCAACTGGCTGATCAAGCACGTGCCCGAATGGCGGCAAGATCCTCGAAGTGCGCGGCGTTGCCGGCACCTCGGTCGACACCGACCGCCACAACGGCATCCACGAGACGCTCGATGCCTCCGGCAAGAAGTGGGAAGTCATCGAGGTCGTCGGCAAGTGGGACGACGGCGACGGCGCAGAAGGCGACCGCCGACGCGATCGCCACGCAACGGACCGTTCGACGGCATCACCGCCCAGGGCGGCGACACCGGCGTCGTGCAGGCGATGATCGATGCCAAGCATCCCTTCGTGCCGTTCGGCGGCGAGACCGAGAACGGCTTCCGCAAGTTCTGCGCCAAGTATGCCGGCGAAGGCCTGAAGTGCTCGTCGGCCGGCACCGGCCCGGCCCAGGTCGCCGTCGCCATCAAGACGGCGATCGCCGCGCTCGAAGGCAAGGTCGTGCCGCAGTCGGTCAAGCTGCCGCTGGCGATCGTCGAGGACCCGAACTTCAAGGACGGCGAGGACTATCTTCCCCGACCAGTCCGACAACTTCTTCGTCGGCAACTCCTTCCCGACCTGCGGCATCAACTTCACCGCGCAGGAAATCATGGGGCAGACCAAGGAAAACCAGTAACGCTGACCTGCTGACGCGCGGGGCGCCGCGGCGGCGCTCCCGCGGCGCGATCGTCACTGGCCCGGGAGGGATCGCGTGACGGCAGCCAGCGCCGCTCTTCCGCATGGACGGCGTCTCCAAGCGCTATGGCGGCGTGCGGGCGCTGGAGAAGGCCGATCTCGACGTCCATGCCGGGCGCATCCACGCCATCCTCGGCGAGAACGGCGCCGGCAAGTCGACGCTGATCAAGATCATGGCCGGCGTCGTCGCGCCCGACGAAGGGCCGCATGACTGCTGGACGGCCAGCGAGGTGACCTTCGCCTCGCCCGGCCGCGGCCAACGCGCGCCGGCATCGTCTGCATCTTCCAGGAACTGTCGCTGATCCCCGATCTCTGCGGTCGCCGACAACATCGTCATCACCGATCCGCCGACGCGCTTCGGCCTGATCGACCGCAAGGCGCAGCGCCGCCTCGCCGAGGAGGCGCTGGCCCGCGCCGGCGCCGCGGACATCCATCCGCTGCGCGCTGGTCAAGGACCTGCCGCTGTCGCGCCGCCAGATGGTCGAGATCGCCAAGGCGCTGGCGCGCAAGCCGCGCATCCTCATCCTCGACGAGGCGACCTCGGCGCTGACCGCGGCCGACGTCGCGAAGGTCTTCGCGGTGCTGAAGCGGCTGCGCGACGGAGGGCCTGGCGCTCCTCTACATCTCGCACCGCATGCACGAGATCGCCGAGCTCGCCGACGAATGCTCGGTGTTCCGCAACGGCCGCAACGTCGCGACCTACGCGGCCGGCACCAAGACCGACAACGAGGTCGTCGAGATGATGATCGGCCGCGAATACAGCAAGTCTTCCCGCCGAAGCCGGCGCCGCGTCATGCGCAAGCGACGCCGCCCGTGCTCGAAGTGCCGCAACCTCTCCTGGACCGACCGGCTGCAGCGACATCTCGCTGTCGCGTGCAGGCCGGGCGAGATCGTCGGCCTCGGCGGCCTCGACGGCCAGGGCCAGCGCGAATCTGCTGCTGGCGCTGTTCGGCGTGCTGCGCGGCGTCACCGGCGAGGTCGCTGATCGACGGCAAGCCGGTGCACGATCGCCAGCCCGTCGGCAGCGCCAAGCGCAACGGCATCGGCATGGCGCTGATCCCGGAGGACCGCAAGACCGAGGGGCTGATGCTGCCGATGTCGGTGCGCGACAATCTCTCCTTCGCCGCGCTCGACCGCCTGTCGCAGCGGCGGCATCATCGACCGCGCCGCCGAGCAGCGCGCCGATCGACGAGATGATCCAGCTGCTCGCCATCAAGACCGCCGGCACCGACATTCCGGTCGGCGCGCTGTCGGGCGGCAACCAGCAGAAGGTGGTGATCGCCAAATGGCTGATGACCAAGCCGCGCATCATCCTGCTCAACGATCCGACGCGCGGCATCGACGTCGGCACCAAGCAGGAGATCTATCAGCTGCTGCGCAAGCTCGCCGACGCGGGCGCCGCGATCCTGTTCTACTCGACCGACTATGACGAGCTGATCGGCTGCTGCGACCGCGTGCTGGTCCTCTATGACGGCGCGGTGAAGCGCGAGCTCGTCGGGCGCCGAGATCACCGAACAGGCGCTGATCGCCAGCGCGCTCAACATCGAGGTCGGCGATGCGGCAGCAAGCGGCGGCGGCACGCATGAAGGACTGGCGCTTCTGGCTCGCCGAACAGCGCGGCACGCTGCTGGCGGTCGGCATCTTCGTCGTGATGTTCGTCATCTATGCGTCGAACCACCCGGCCGGCTTCACCGCCAACGTCGTGCAGACCGCGTCGAACAAGGGCGTGCTGCTCGCCTTCGTCGCCATGGCGCAGACGCTGGTGGTGCATCACCGCCGGCATCGATCTTTCGGTCGGCATGATCTTCACGCTGACCAACTGCCTCGCCTCGTGGATCGTCGTCGGCACGCCGTTGGAAGTGACGTTCGGCGTCGTCGGCGTGCTGCTGGTCGGCGCCCTGTGCGGCGCGATCAACGGCGCCATCGTCATCTATCGGCCGGCTGCAGCCGATCGTCGCGACCATCGCCACCGGCGCGATCTATTTCGGCATCGCGCTGGCGCTGCGGCCCTTCCCGGGCGGCAGCGTCAACGAGACATCTGGCCGATGCGCTGACCGGCCGCCTGTTCGGCGTCATCCCCGCGAGCCTGGTGGCGCTGCTGGCCGTCGTGCTGGTCGTCTGGGTGCCGTTCCGCCGCTCGGTGACCGGCCGCGCCGCCTATGCCGCCGGCTCCTCGGAGACCGGCGGCCTACATGTCGGGCGTGCCGATCAGCCGGGCCAAGTTCGCCGCCTATACGCTGTCCGGCCTGCTCGCCGGCGATCGGCGGGCTGTTCCTCACCTTCTTCACCTATACGGGCGACGCCGCCTATGCGAGCGGCAACGCCTATACGCTGTTCTCGATCGCCGCCGTGGTGCTCGGCGGCGTGTCGCTGTTCGGCGGCACGCGGCAGCGCCATCGGCGCGATCTTCGGCGCGCTCGCCTTCCGCACCATCGGCGACCTGCTCTTCGTCTTCGATTTCGATCCGCTGTGGCAGCCGCTGTTCCAGGGCGTCGTGCTGCTGGTCGCCGTCAGCCTCGGCGCCTTCGCGCTGTTCCGCGTCCGCAACCGGCTGGACTGGTTCGCATGAGCGATGTCGCCAGCAATCGCAAGGCCGGCGGCTTCCTGCGCCGGCTCGACCCGGCGGTCGCCACCGCCTTCGCCTGCATCATCGTGCTGCTGCTGGTCGGGCAGCCTCTATTCGCGCAACTTCCTGTCGCCGGAATACCTGCTGCAGCAGCTGAAGGTCGCCTCCTTCCTCGGCGTCATCGCCACCGGCATGATGCTGGTCATCCTGCTCGGCCAGATCGACCTGTCGGTGCCCTGGGTGGTGACGGTCGGGCGCCATGATGGCCTGCGCGGTCGCGGGCTATGGCGCCGGCCGGCGCGCTGCTGGCGATCCCGTTCGGCATCCTCTGCGGCGTCGCCATCGGCCTCGTCAACGGCGTCGGCGTCGCCTATCTGCGCATCCCCTCGATGATCATCACGCTCGCCATCAACGCCGTCGCGCAGGGCCTGATGGTGGTCTACACCGGCGGCTTCTCGCCGCAGGATTCGGCCTCCGCCGGCGATGCGCTACCTCGCCACCGGCTTCACCATTCCGGCCATTCCCAACGCCGTGATCTGCTGGGCGCTGGTCGGCGCGGGCACGGTCTTCCTGCTGACGCGCACGACCTTCGGCCGCTCGGTCTACGCCATCGGCAACCGCGAGCGCGCCGCCTATCTCTCCGGCATCGACACGCGGCGCGTGGTCATGATCGCCTTCGCCATCTCCGGCGGGCTCTCCGCCTTCGGCGGCGTGCTGCTGGCCGGCTATGCGTCCAAGGCCGCGCAGTCGATGGGCGATGCCTATCTGCTGCCCTCGATCGCCGCGGTGGTGCTCGGCGGCACCTCGATCCTCGGCGGGCGCGGCAGCTATCTCGGCACCGTCGCCGGCGTCATCCTGATCACGCTGCTGCAATCGATCCTGTCGGTGATGCAGATGCCGGAATCCGGCCGCCAGATCATCTACGGCGTCGTCATCATCGTGATGCTGCTGCTCTACGGCCGCGAGCGTGCCCTGCGCTGAAGTTCAGATGCGCTCGAGCAGGAAATCGACGAACTTCGCCGTGCCGTGCTGTTCCCCAAAAGCCTTGGAGGCTTGCTCGGCATTGCGTGCAAGTTCGGGGTAATCTCGCCGCGCGGCAGCCAGCGCGCGGAACCTGTCATCGGAATCGGACTGCGCGAACTTCACGCCGCAATGGTACTTCTCCACCAGCATGGACATGGTGGTTCCATCGGGGACGACAAGGGGAACACCGCAGGCGATCGACTCCCATGCGATTCCCGATCCGCCGCTGCGGTACATTTGCGTGTCGTAATCGAGGAACAAGGCATCGCACTGGGTGATGAGCCGGGGCAGTTCATCGACATATCCGTGCAGCGTGACGGAGGGACTTTGCACCTTGAAGATATCCTCGAGGTTTTCCTGCGAGTCCTGCACGATCACCCTGAAGCCAAGCTTCACGATTGTCTCGACATTCTGCCGCAAGCGTTCAAGGCCCTTTGTATTGCGCTGATGACCGAGGATGCCCACGGTAGAGAGCGTCGTCCGGGGCCTTGGGGCCAACCCGTCGTGAGGTATCGGGAACCGGCTCAGCTTCGGTCCGCTCGCCGGCAGCAATCGTTCGAAGTCGGGGATCAGATTGCTCTCGAAAACGCCCAGGTGCAGCTTGCCGGCATGTGGCGTTGCCGCCCGGAGCGCCTCGCACCAGAGTTCTTCGCCAAACGGATTGTTCCAGCCGGGCATGTTGTGGATGACCATGAAGACCGGCGGCAATGTGCCGGGCAGTTGGCACATACCGTAAAGCTGGTAGGGAAACAGCGTCGGAAGGAGCCATGCGGTGGCAGGTTCAATGCCTTGAAGTTCCGTCGCGAACTGCGCTGCGCTGCGCTCGAAACCCTTGCTTCTGTTGAAGTAGCGCCTGATGCCCCGGGGAATGCCCCGCAGGGAATAGGGGTTTGCGGAAAAGATCGGCTCTATCTTGAGATCGGCATCGCGGGGCCGAGGGCGAAAGGACCGGTTGGCATGGATCGCGACGCTGTGGCCCCGACCGGCAAGCTCGCGGGCGACCCTGATGTTGATATCGCAATGATGGCCCGCATAGGTTCGCATCCCCGGGTCGATGATGTTGAAATGCAAGCGATATCCCCAAGCTCGGACCGCGACCCGTAAAGTGTCGCCTTCCCGACAGTTTGAGAACTTTCCTTACAACCAAGTTGCGCCCGAGGGTAGCCTGCACGCACGGCTAAAACTCAAGCCGAGCGGTAAGGTTTCCAGCTGCGCTGGCGCCGCGGAAAAGATGATTGTGGCAGGGATGAACCCTAGCCGCAAACGCCCTACCGGCTGCCCAGGCTGATGATGTTGGCCTGGCGTGTGATCGTCAGATCGGGTGGCAGCAGCGGCACGGCCGGTGTCGTCTCCGTGTTCAACTGATCGCCCGCGTTCAATCGCCTGCCGATAAGTTGCACCACATCGGGCGCATCGGCGAATTTCGAATGGTTCAGCGAATTGTCATCCTTGATGCGGCTCAGGTCGATCACGGTCACGCCTGTGCTGGCGAGCTCGGCTGGCGTTGCATCGCCGACCCGGTCGATGCCGCCAGCGATCTTGCGCGAGAATGCCAGGGCCTTGTCGTCGCTGGAAATGAGAACGAAGAAATTGCGCTGCTCCTCCGGCAATACCGAAATCTGCTGCCTGAACAGGTCGAGATCGATGTCGGGCGAAGCGAGGATGACGGTCTTGAGCTTGCCCTGCCGGTTGTACTGGCCTTGCAGCTTTGCCTGCCGGATCGCTTCCACGGTCAGCAAATTGCCCATCGAGTGGGCAAGAATGGAGAACGATTCCGCCTTGGTTTTCGAGAGCATGTCGGCAGTTTGCAAGAAAGCGCCGCGCGCCTGCAGTGCGCTGTTCATGTCGTAGACATAGTCGACGGTCTTGCCGCGCGAAGCCCAGGTGAAAAGCACAGGAATGCCGGTGAAGCCCGAATCCTCCACGAACTGGGAAATGCGCATAACAGCGGCGGCGGTGGTGGTGTTGTAGCCATGCACGAACACCAGCAATTCGCGCTCGCCTTCCATCCTGCTTTCGAGGGCGGCGTCGATGTTGGAAATGAACGCATCGGAGCTGTCGAAAATCTGCGGATCGAGGACGACGAAATCCTTGCGGGGATCCGGCGGCAGCTTCTTGGGACGTTCAATCCTGCCAGGAACATGGGCCGGAGGAATGGAGACAGTTACCTTCGCCAGAGATACGCCGGTGGCGCGTTCGCTCGAGAAGAACAGCGCCGGGTCGACATCGGGCGTCCGGGAGGTCGCGATATAGATCTCGTGAAGCTTCGTGCCTTCGACCTGCTGGGCCGGGATCTCGCCATTGATGCCGAAAATCGCTTCCGGGATCTTGGCGCAGCCAGCAGTGGCGAGAAGGGCGAACGCAAGGATTGCCGCGAAGCCGGACCTGCGCGCCGAGGCCGGCTTTCTTGATATCTCAATTTCCATGATTTCCAGCCGACCCGGCATACCCTTGTGCGAACACATACTCACCCCCGCCCGCGACACTCACAAAACGCCCGGTGCCAGGAACCGTACCTTGCGTTACTATACCAGTGAAAGGTTAGCAACTCGACAAATGGACCAACGGCGTTGCAACGTTGCTTCCAATTGCCGCCTGCTTGGCCGGTTTTCCCTTTGCTGGTATTCTTTCGAACACGAAGCCATTGCGCCAGACTTAAGCTGGAGATCAGTCGATGACGAGTGTTCTGGTGATCGGAAGTACCGGCAAGACCGGGCGTGAACTGGTGTCTACCTTGACATCAACGGGCGATGCGACCGTGCGTGCCGCCGTCAGGAATCTGCAACCGGCTGGCCAACATGGCGCCGCCGTGCCGGTGCATTTCGACTGGATGGACGAGGCGACCTGGCCAGCGGCCGCTGACGGCGCAAAGGCCATCTACATCGTCAAGCCGAAGACGGCCGATCCCGCGCAAACGGTGGGCGCATTCCTGCGAGTGTGCAAGCATGCCGGCAAGATCGTGCTTCTGTCCGAGATTGCGGCGGAAAGGCAGGAAGCTTCCGCCGACGAGTTGCGCGTCGAGAAAGTCTTGGAGGCAGGGCCATGCGCCTTCACCATCCTGCGTCCGAACTGGTTCATGCAGAACTTTGCCACGCCCGCGTTTTTCGGCGATTCCATACGGACAAATCACAGCGTCACGGTTCCAGCTGGCGGAAAATCCGTCAGCTTCGTCGATACCAGGGACATTGCCGAAGTCGCCGCAGCAGCCCTCATGAGCGGAAATCACGACGGCAAGCACTACACGCTCACCGGTCCGGACGCCCTTACCTTCGCGGACGCATTGGACATGATCGGCGCTGCCGCCGGGTACCCGGTGGAGCACGTCGATCCGCCGCTGGAGGAATACCTCGAAACCCTGGTGGACAAAGGCGCCGACCGCAGTGTCGCCGACTATCTTGGGCGGGTGTACAGGAACATCCAGGGCGGCTGGGACAGCATCGTCACGAACCATGTCGAGGAAGTGCTGGGCAAGAAGCCGCGGTCATTTTCCGCCTTCGTCAAGGAAAACCGGTCAGCCTGGGTGTGAGCGGGACGCGAAGGCATGGGCACGATGGCACGCGGGTAACCAGATGGTTGACAGACCCGGCCGAAGATCGCATCAAATATCGCAGTTGCGAACCCTGAGCCAACGGAGGACGAGATGGTCCGCATCGCCGCCGATGTGCCGGCAGCCGAAAGGGTTTCAAGGCCCGCTCTGCTGATCGTGGACATGCAAAACGACTTTGTCCGGGTTGGCGCGCCGCTCGAAGTGCCCGATGCTCGCGCAACGATCCCGCATATTGCAAGGCTGGTGGCGCGTTTCCGCGCGATGAATGCCCCGGTGATCTACACCCGTTTTCTGGCGAGGCAGAAGGAAGACCTGCTCTGGCTGTGGTCGCCCCAGTGCCAGGAGGAGATGAAGTGTTGCTGGCGCGGCATTCAGCGTTCCTACGGGGATCGCGACGGCGCGCTGGAATGCACCGAGGTGATCGACGAACTTGCACCCGGACGGGGCGAAATCATCATCGACAAATACGGCTACGGCTCGTTTCACGCCACCGAGCTCGACGCAACTTTGCGGACGCTTGGCGTTCGCTCGATCGTGCTGACGGGGACCGTTTCCCAGATTTGCGTCGAGGAGACTGGCCGCGAAGCATTCCACCATGGCTATCGCACGACAATGGTGGAAGACGGCGTGTCATCCTTCGCGCCGGACCTCCAGGCCGCGACGTTGAAAAACTTCGCGATGAAATTCGGTTGGGTCGCCAGCTCCGACGAGGTTCTCGGCTGGCTTTCGCCCGCGCTCGGCAAGCCGGAAGCAGCCTGAACGGCAGTCACGTCAGGCGAGCCACTTCTCCAGGTTCGCCGCGACGAATGCGTCGTCGGCAAGGTCGGCGTGCAGTTCGCAGACCCGGTCGATTGCCTCGCTCTGGCCGCGGCTCAGCGTCTCTTCTGGGTTGAGACACCAGATGCCTTCAAGCAGGCCTTGCCGGCGCAACACCTCATGGCAGCCCGCGATGCAGCCACGGAAATCGTTGGCGACGTCGAAGAATGCCGCATTGCAGTCCGTCACGCGGGCATCCAGCGCAAGCAAAGCGCTATCGACGGTTCCTGATCCGACCGCCGAGTTAATGCGCTTAAAAAGCTCCACCGCTCCCTTCGTCCATACCGACCAATGGCCCAGCAAGCCGCCGCGGAAGCGCACGATCACTTCCTCACTGCCCCGCCGTATCGCGAACGGGAGCACAAGGTCGAGCACGATGTGATCGTCATTGCCGGTGTAAAGCGCAATTCGCTCCTCTGCCCGCGCCTCGACAAGGCCGCGCATGACGTCGAGCGTTCGATAGCGGTTAAACGGGGCGACCTTGATTGCAACGACGTTCTCGAGCTCGCAGAACCGCCGCCAGAAGCCGGCATCAAGATCGACGCCCCCTACCGCCGGCTGAAGGTAGAAGCCGATGAGGGGAATCTCCCTTGAAACAGCCCGGCAATGCTCGATGATGTCCCCAGGCGGAACCCCCCTCATGGCGCCGAGGCTCAGCAGCCCGGCGTGATAACCGAGGTCGACCGCAACGCGTGCTTCCTCGACCGCCTGTCCGGTCTTGCCGGCGACGCCTGCAACCATGACCAGCGGGCGCTTCGCCCAGTCGCGAGCGGTTTGCGCCGCGGCGGACAGGACCGGGCCGTAAAGCCCGGCCTCGCGTATTTCAAACTGCGTTGTGTGGACCCCGACGGCCAGGCCTCCGGCGCCGGCGTCGATGTAGTACCGGGACAGCGCGCGCTGTCGCCTGTGGTCCAGCCGGCGCTGCGCATCGAGCGCCAGCGGGTGCGCTGGAATGACCGTGCCTTCGCGAAGAAGGCGCTGGATATCTTCAGGTAGATCGGAACGGTGCAGTCCCACGGACGTATCCCTGCCTCGATCCGCAGCGGGAAACCAGCGCAGGCGGACTGCGCACGGCGCCCGGGGCGGACAGCTTGCCAAACGGCTCGCTCAAAGGAGCCAGCCCGACATTTTTTCCATCCATGCGAAATTGTCAACCAACTAGTTGGTTTTACTCAACGCAGCCAGGGCGAACTCCACGACATGCTTGCGACGGCGCGCGATTGCCTTGGGCGTGTTCAGCCTGGTGCCGAAAATGGCCGACAGCGTGGGATTGTTCGAGAAGTAGAAATAGGAAAGTCCGGCAATGGAAATGTAGACGTTGATCGGGTCCATGTCGTCGCGCAGAACGCCTTCGGCCGCGCCGCGCGAAAGGGTTTCGCGCAGCAGTTCCACCAGCGGCCAGTGCATTTCCGCGAGTTCTTCCGACTTGGCTGCATGCGGCGCGCCTTGCGCATTCTCGTCGCTGACGAGCTTGATGAACTCGGGATGTTCAACAAGATAATCGAAGGAATAGCCAATGAGCGTGCGCATTGCCTCGATCGGGGGAAGGTTGCCCAGATCCAGCGCCCTCTCCTTTTCGCGAATCTCCGAATAGACCGTTTCAAGTGCGATCCGGTAGAGATCGTCCTTGTTGCCGAAGTGGTGATACAGCAATTGCTTGTTGACGCCAGCACGGTTCGCGATCTCGTCGACGCGCGCCCCGGCAAATCCCTTTTCGGCAAATTCGCTGATTGCTGTCGCAAGCAGAACTGCACGCGTTGCCGCGAAATCGCGCTGGCGAGGCTGGCGGCTTGCTGCCGCGGTTGCGGGCTGCCTTTTCACGGCGCCGCTGCCGATGTTCTGGCTCATGGGTGGTGTGCTCCCGATTCGGGTCGACGCTGCATGCCACGACATCCGTATCTGCGGCTTTGCCGCGCCGTCAATGGCGGCCCCCAACTATTGACCGGCTACCAAAAGTCATTATAACCAACCATATAGTTACTTTTGTCGGCAGGCAAATGCAGATGGATCGGTCCCTCGCCCATGCCTATTCAAGGTTGCCGCCGATCATCTGGGCGCTGCTGGCACTGATCGTTTTCGGCGCCGCCACAGTCCCCCAGTTCAGAACCTTCGCAAACGCCATGAACGTGCTGGAGCAATCGGCAACGCTCGCCTTCCTGGCGCTTGGCCAGGCATTCGTCATCGCCGGGGGCTTGATCGACCTTTCCGTCGGCCAGCTCGTCGGTCTGGTTACCGTCATCGCGTGCATGGCCTTCGAGGCATTTCCCGGATGGAGCCTTGCGGTCATAGCCGGCTGCCTTGCATTCGCGCTGGCGGTGGGACTTCTCAACGGCGAGCTTGTGAACCGGCTGAAGACGCCTCCGCTGATCATAACTTTCGGCATGTTGAGCGTGTTGCAGGGGTTGATATTCGTGCTGACGGACCGAAGCGTCGGAACCAGCGTGCCTGTGATCGATTTTCTCGCCAATGGCCGCATCCTGGGCGTACCGGCTTCGATCATCCTGGTTATGATCGCTGCCCTCGCGGCATGGTATGTCTTGCAGCGCTCGGTGTGGGGCTGGCATCTGCTGGCGATGGGCAATAGCGTGTCGTCCACGCGCAAGGCAGGGGTCAACATCCAGTCGCTCACGCGAACGGCATATGCCGTCTCCGGGTTGTGCGCCGGCATCGCTGCAATGGTGCTGGCCGGCCGTCTCGGGACCGGCTTTCCCAACGCGGGCGAACGGTCTGGAACTTGACGCCATCGTTGCGGTTGTCCTTGGCGGCACGCCCTTGAAGGGCGGGCGCATCAACGTGGTGGCCATTATCGGCGCGGTGCTCTTCCTCGGCACGCTGAACAACATTCTCAACCTGCTGCAGGTGCCTGCCTTCACCCAGATCCTGGTCAAGGGACTCGTCGTCATTCTGGCCATCCTTTCGGACCGGCCCCGGCTGATTGCGGGTGCAAGATGAACGTGACGGCCGATCGCACCTGGACAGCCGCGCGCCTCCCCTCTGCGGACAAGGCTGCCGTCTGGATCGTGCTCGCCGTCCTGCTTGTCTTTGCCGCGATCGTTTCCGATGCCTTCCTGCAACTCAACTATCTCGTCCAATCTCGTGCGGCAGGCGGCCCCTGTCGGCATCACGGCCGTGGGCGTTACCTTCGTCATGGTGATGCGCGGCGTCGACCTTTCGGTCGGCGCGGTTATTTCAATGAGCGCGGTGATCTGCGCGCTGGTGATGGATGGCCGTGCGGAGAACATGTGGCTGGCGCTGGTGACGACCTGTGCGGCCGGAGCGGCCATCGGCCTTGCGAACGGACTGCTGATCGCCCACGGCCGGGTTTCGGCATTCATCCTTACCCTGGGCATGTCGATCGTCGTCTATGGTCTTGTCCAGATGGGAACCGGCGGAACGGCGCGCGGCATCGTCGCCCCAGGCTTTCGCGAATTCCTGAACGGGCGCGTGGGCAATGTGCTTGCCGGTGCTCGCCATCTGCTTCGTGGCGGCGGTGTTGGCCGGCATCATCATCCAGCACCGCACCAGGTTCGGGCGCGATGTCTATCTGATCGGTGCAAATCCGGAAGCAGCACACCTTGCCGGGCGCAGATTACAAGATGACGACGGTGATCGCCTATGGCGTGTCTGGCCTGTTCGCCGCGCTTGGCGGCATCGCGCTGCTGGCGCGCACCGGCGTGTCGGGAACCAATCCCGGGCAGGGCATGGAATTCGACGTGCTTGCCGCCGTGATTCTCGGCGGAACGACATTCTCGGGCGGACGCGGCGGCGTGGCGAGCACCTTTGGCGGGGTGCTTGTGCTGGTCATCGCGCTCAACCTTGCCAACGTGGCGGGCCTGCCCTTCGCAGCCCAGCTTTCGATCAAGGGGCTCATCATCATTGCGGCGTCGGCCGATCCATTCCTGGATCGGCCGCCGCAGTGGCGGGACGCGTGGAAGAATGACTGAACAGAAAAAGGGAGTGAGAAAAATGCGCACAGGCATATCCGCAATCCTCGCCGCCATGGCGTCAATGCTCTTGGCGATATTCGCCTTTCCGGCGATGGCGCAGGAACTCGACCTGACGAAGCGGTCGACCTACGACCAGATCATGGCATGGGCGAACGAACCGTTGGACACGTCGAAGTACAAGAAGGAAGGCAAACTGAAGATCGGTGTTTCGGCTGGCTATCTCAGCAATGCCTGGATCAATTTCACCGGCCAGATGATCAAGTACGAAGCATCGCTTCATCCCGAAATCGCCGAGGTGAAGGTTACCGACGCCGGCTTCAACCCGACCAAGCAGACCGCCGACATCGAGGACCTGCTGACCAGCGGCGTCGATGCCATCCTGTTCTGGCCGGTGGACGAAAAGGCTATCCTGCCCGCGCTGAAGAAGGCGCATGACAAGGGCGTCGTCACGATCAACATCGGCTACAACTTCATGCGCGATCCCGTCGGTCACGTCCAACGCCTACGTGAACCAGTGGAGCTATACCGAGCAGGTCGTCGACCAGTTCATCAAGTCGCTGAACGGCAAGGGCAAGGTCATCGCCATGCTGCCGATCGCCGGGTCGTCGGCCGCGGTGGTCCAGCTGGCAGTGCTGCAGGAGAAGCTGAAGGAGCATCCCGAGATGGAACTCCTGAGCGCGGAATATGGCGACTGGGACAGGGCCAAGGCGAAGCAGCTGACGGAGAACCTGCTGCAGCGCTTCCCGAAGATCGACGGCGCGTTCTCGCCGGCCGGACAGATGTCCATGGGCATCTACGAGGCGTTCGACGAGGCCGGACGCCTTGGCGAGCTGACGCTTTCGCCGGGCGATGACTACAATGGCTGGGTCAAGCTGGTCGCCAAGGAAGGCAAGTGGGGCGCGGTCACGAGCGGCCTTGAAGTCGGCCGGGCCGCCGTGAAGCAGGCTGTCGCCATTTTGACCGGCGCTCCGACGACGACGGCAATCGTCGTTCCGACCAAATACCTGGAGCCGGCGGAGGCAGCCAAGCTGCATGAGGCGGACCGTCCGGACGACTGGTTCAAGACCGAGCTGCCGGCAGAATTCCTGCCGCAGTAAGGCCGGGCGCTTGACGTTTCTTCAGACACGGGCAATCACCCGTCGCTTCCCCGGCGTTGTCGCCCTTGACGAGGTCGACTTCAGCGCCGGGGCGGGCGAGGTGCATGCGGTCTGTGGAGCCAATGGCGCCGGCAAATCGACACTGATGAACATTCTCTCCGGCACCATTGCGCCGACCTCGGGTGAAATCCTGGTCGACGGGGTGCCGGTTACATTCTCATCGCCGGCGCAGGCCCGTGCGGCGGGCATCGTCATCGTGTACCAGGAATTCAGCTCGATTCCCGAACTCACCGTTGCCGACAACATCTACCTGGGGCGGGAATTCACGAAGCGCTTCGGCCGGCTCGACCAGGCCCGCGCTTCAAGGGAAGCATCCTCCCTGCTGACCCGGTACAGCATCGCGCTCGAACCCGATGCGCTGGTCGCGACCCTCGGCGTGGCCGACCGGCAGCTCGTTGAGCTGGCGCGTGCACTGGCGAGCGAGGCCCGCATTCTCATCCTTGACGAGCCGACGGCCGTGCTTTCCCTCAACGAGCAGCGCAAGCTTTTCGAAGTGATCCGCGCGTTGCGCCAACGCGGCCTGCTGGTGCTCTACATTTCGCATCGGCTGGAAGAGGTCTTCGCCATCGCCGACCGCGTCAGCGTCATGCGCGACGGCAAGCTGGTGGCCACACGCGGCATATCGGAAATCGACCAGCGCGAACTGGTCCGCCTGATGACCGGCCATCATGTGATCGCAAACGACACCTTGCGCGGCGCCTTGCCGGGGGGCGAAGCCGTGCTCTCGCTGCGCGGGATTACCCGTGACGGCAATGACATCGATCTGCGCAAGGGCGAGATTGTGGGACTTGCAGGGCTCGTGGGCGCCGGCCGCACCTCGATTGCCCGGCGGCTTGCCGGGCTTCTGCCGCGCGAGGGTTTCAGCGCAACGATGGAAGGTGTTGCGCTCCCTCAGGATGTTGCCGGTGTTCTTGGCGCGGGCATCGTCTATCTGACCGAGGATCGTCGCAGCGACGGGATCTTCGCGCCCCTTCCCATTGCGGCAAACGCCACGGCGGCCGCACTCGATCATTATTCATCGGCGGGTTTCCTCGCGATCGGTCGCGAGAGGGCGGACGCTGCACGGCTGCTCAATAGCCTTCGCCTTGTCGCAAGGTCGCTCGATGTGCCCATATCGACCCTGAGCGGCGGCAACCAGCAAAAGGTGCTGTTTGCGCGCGCACTGCTCGCGCGGCCGAAGGTGCTGATCTGCGACGAGCCGACGCGCGGCGTCGATGTTGCCGCGCGCGAGGACATCTACCAACTGCTGCGCGACCTGGCGGCGCGAGGGGTCGCCATCATCCTGATCTCTTCCGAGCTCAACGAAGTGCTGGAGCTCAGCCATCGCATCGCAATCGTCCGTCACGGCCAGGTGCAAGCCATATTGGACAATTCCGGCTTGAGCGAGCATGACCTCGTGATCGCCGCGACCGGCACGACCGACTGATTCAGCCAAACTCGGGACCGGCCGCCAGCATCAGCTCGCGTGCAATGCCCGGAAGGTCGTCGCGGTCGAGCAGCATGCGCTCGAAGGTGCGGAAAGCCTCGAATCCGCGCATCATCAGCAGCGGCTCCAACGCCGCTCCAGCCTCCAGCAGGTCCACGATCACCGGCCCCTCACAAGCCGATATCGCCTGCTCAAGCACGTCCATGGCAGAACCATGATCTTCCGCAAGCACAGGGCCGATCTGTATCGCCCTGCGCCCCGGACGCGCGAGGGCGAAAGCGCCTCCGCTTTCGACAAGGAAGCTCCCTGGCCTGGCAAGGAAGTTTTCCAGCAGAAATGCTCGATCGCCGCCAAACACCGCGGCATCGCGATCCAGCAGCCGCCGCATGGACTGCGCAGACACCGCGTCCCGTGGTGCGCCCGAGCCGCCGCCCTCCCCACGCCAGCGGCTCATGGTGCATTGCGTCCTGAAGCCGAGCCGGCCATAGACCAGCGCGCCCTGCGGCGTGGCGTCCAGCAAGCTGGCGTGACCGGTGGCCCGCAGTTCGGCAATGCAGCGCGTCATCAGATGCGAGGCGAGGCCGCGACGGCGCCAATCGGCGGTGACAAGCACCATCGAGATCCAGCCGAAGCCGCCGGCAAACGGCAAGATTGCGGCGGAGGCAACGAGCCGGTCACCGGTCTTGATGCCGAAGGCGCGGCCCTGCCGCATGAAGATCAGCCAGTCGGCTTCGGTCTGGTTCCAGCCCGCCTCGCCGGAAAGCAGCATGGCGCCGGGCAGGTCGGCGGGCGAAAGGACGACCTCCTGCAAGCCGTCAGTAGGTTCCACTGCGGACCTCGAACTTGGTCGGCTTGCCCAGGCTGCGGCGATCTGCGCCAACCCAGTCCGCCACCCAGTCGAGCATCGACATCAACGGCACATGGCGGATAACCGAAGAGCTGCACCGCAGCGGGAAGTGTTGGTGAGCCAGGAATGGTCGGCTTCGCTTCCCGTCAGCACCGGCTCCTTGCCCATTCGTCTGCCGAGTTCGGTTGACAGCCATCGCACCGCACAACGTCTCCGGGCCGCTGACATTGAGCGGCACCGCCGGCGAGGCGCAATGCAGGAGGCAGCGCAGCGCCTGCGAACAGGCGTCGCCCTGCCAGATCATGTTGACATGGCCCATGGTACGTCGATCGGCGTCGCCGGAGCGGACCTTCTGCGCGAGTCGTGGATCACGCCGTAGCGCAGGTCGATCGAGTAGTTGAGCCGGAACAGCAGGCCGGGCGTGCCGTTGAGCTTGAGTGATATTCGAACATCCGCTCCCGGCCCAGGCAGGTGATTGCATATTCGCCCGGCGGGTTCGGCACGACGTCCTCGCGTGCTACCGCCTTCCCTGACGTTGGCGAAGGGATAGACGCAGCCGGTCGAGAAAACCACGATGCGCGACCGCAAAGGTCTCGGCCACGATCGCCGGGACGAGCACGTTCATGGCCCAGGTCAGGCCCGGATCGTTGCCGGCGCCGAACTTGAACCCGGCCATGAAGATCACGTTTGCAAATTTCGGCAGCGCCTCGACCGCCTTGCGATCGAGCAGGTCGCAGGCGATTGTTTCAATCCCGTGCCGCTCGAGTTCCTCCCTGATGCCGGCCGTCGAAAACCGCGCCACGGCAACCATCCGCTTCGACGGCGCGGCCCGCCTGGCCATTCTTGCCAGGGTCGGGTCCCATCTTGCCGCCCACGCCCAGTACGAGAATGTCGCCGTCGAGGCGCGCAAGGTCCTCCACCAGCGCGGTGCCGGGCGTGACATGAACTCGTCCAGAGCTTCTTCGCTGTCGAAACCGCTTGGGCAGCGTCATGCGGCATGGTCCCCTGTGATGAAATCCGCGCCGCGCTCCGCCACCATGATCACTGTCGCCATGATGTTGCTGGCGACCACATGCGGGAACACGGAGGCATCGCAGACACGCAGCCCTTCCAGACCGCGCACCTTCAGTGGACGGGGTCGGTGACGGCGTTCGCAGTCGGTCCCCATGCGGCAGGTGCCGGTCGGGTGATAGATCGACTGGCACTGCGCACGCACATAGGCTGGCGATTTCGCCAGGCGGTCGTGCCTGCGCCGAAATGTCGATCTCGCGCAACCCCAGAGCGGCAAAGAGTACTGGTGGCGGCGATGCCGCGGGCAAGCTCGATACCTCCAGCGAGGCTGCGCAGATCCTCGCCGTGCACGTCGGAGAGGTATGTCGGATCGATGGCGGGTGCATCAGCGGATCGGCCGAGCGCAGCGTCAGCGCGCCGATGCTTCTCGGCCGCTGCAGCACGCTGAACATGGATATACCGGCCATCGTCGAAGATATCGCGCATGGTCGCGATGCGGCGTGGCGATGCCGTAGACCTGAAGGTCCGGCTCGTCGACGTCCGGCCGCGATCTGGCTTGTCCACCGCTAGTCGACCACGGATTGGCCATCGGTCCGGTCCTGCTGTCCGTCCACTCGTCAATGCCGCTTCGAACTCGGCGGGAGACATGCCGCCAATGCCGAACTTCTCGCGGGTCACGAAGGTGACCACGCAGTTGAGATGGTCTTCGAGCGATTTGCCGACGCCGGGCAGGTCGTGAACGACATCGATGCCAATTTGGCGCAGATGATCTGCAGGGCCAATGCCCGATAGCATCAGCAAGTGCGGCGTGTTGACGGTGCCGCCCGCCAGCACGACCTCGCTTTCGGCATGCACGATTTCAGGCTTGCCATTGTGCAGGAATTCGACGCCGGGGCGCGGCCGCTCTCGAGGATGATCCGCGTCACGAAGGCCGATGTGACGACGGTGAGATTGGGTCGTTCGCGTGCAGGCTCGAGGAAAGCGCTGGCGGGACCGAACCGCTCTCCGTCCTTCATGAAGACCTGGAAAAAGCCGCAGCCATATTGGTTGCCGCTGTTGAAGTCCGTCGTTGTACGGCAGCCCATATTCCTGTGCCGCTTGTACCCACAGCTTTTCCGCGGCGTCGTGCGCCGGACACGTCGACCACTGGCAGTTCGCCGCTGTCGCCATGCATCGGGGAGCCGCCGAGCCGCGCATTGTTTTCCGACTTCTTGAACCAGGGCAGGACGTCTTCCCAGCCCCACCCGGCGCAGCCCTCGTCGCGCCAGCGGTCGTAGTCCGACGGCGAGCCGCGCATGTAGACCAGCGCATTGGTGGAACCAGAGCCGCCCAGAAGCCTGCCCGCTTGGCCACGCAATGCGCCGTGCGAAGCAGTTTGCCTGCGCCACTGTATGATATTTCCAGTCAAACTCTGTATCGATGAGGCTGATCCACGCGCCTGGCATGCGGGCGGCCATGGGCATGACATCGGGACCCGCCTCGAGCAGCAAGACTTTCCTGGCGGGATCAGCGCTCAGCCGGTTCGCAAGAACGCACCCGGCCGCCCCTCCTCCAACGATGACGAAGTCAAAGGCGGGCATCGGGCGCTTTCCTCCTGCGGGCATTCAGCGAGCCATCGAATTATCGGCAAGCTCCTGATTTTGTCAACTAACTGGTTGGTTTTCAGTCTTGCCTAACCGTTCCGTCCGCTGCATCATTTCACACAGCAAATGCCATTCGGATGTCGGGAGGACGGCATGTCTGAAGAACTCGCCTATGCAAGCGCCTGGGACCTTGCGGAAAGAATCGCCCGGCGCGAACTGTCGCCGGTCGAGGTGATGGACGCGACGATCGCGCGCATCGAGCGCGCAATCCGAGCCTCAATGCCCTGATCTTCACGGATTTCGACGATGCGCGCAGCGAGGCAAGCGAAGGCGCCGAGGAGGCCGTCATGCGCGGCGAGGCGCTCGGCCCGCTGCACGGCGTGCCGACGGCGATCAAGGACCTGTTCGACTTCAAGCCGGGCTGGCCGACCACCTTCGGCGGCGTGCGGGCGCTGAAGGACAACATCGCGCAGTTCTACTGCCCCTTCGCCGAGCGGATCGAGAAGGCCGGCGCCATCCTCGTCGGCAAGACCAACGCGCCCGGTGATGGGCCTGCGCGGCACCTGCGACAACTCGCTGTTCGGGCCGACGCGCAACCCCTTCGACACGAGCCGCAATGCCGGCGGCTCCTCGGGCGGCAGCGCGGCGGCCGTCGCCGACGGGCTCTTGCCGCTGGCCGAGGGCACCGACGCCGGCGGCTCGATCCGCATCCCGGCCGCCTGGTGCGGCGTCTACGGCTACAAGGCCTCCTACGGCCGCGTGCCGGTCGTCATCCGGCCGAACGCCTTCGCCGGCGACCTGCCTTTCGTCTTCGAGGGCCCGATCACCCGCACGGTCGAGGACGCCGCGCTCGCGCTGACGGCGCTCGCCGGCTACGATCCGCGCGATCCGCTCAGCCTCGACGAGAACAGTCGATTTCGTGCCCGCGACGCAGCGCTCGATCAAGGGCTGGAAGATCGCCTACAGCGCCGATCTCGACGTCTTTCCGGTCGATCCGCGCATCGCAAGCGTCGTCGCCGATGCGGTGCGCGCCTTCGAGGAGGCCGGCGCGCATGTCGAGGCGGTGAAGCTCGGCATCAGGCACAGCCAGCGCGAGCTGAGCGATGTCTGGTCGCGCCTGATGATGCCGCTCAACCTCGGTACCTTCGAGGCGGTCAAGGCAGCCGGCCTCGATCTGCTCGCAAACCACCGCGACGATTTCCCGCCCGAGTACCTGCACTGGATCGAGGTCGGCCAGAAGATGACCATCACCGACCTGCTGCGCGACCAGGCGATCCGCAGCGAAGTCTACGACGCCATCCAGCGGCGCTTCGCGCAACTACGATCTGATCGTCACGCCCGACGCTGGCCGCCATGCCGGTGCAAAACCGCGACGACGGCAACACGGTCGGCCCCAGCGAGGTGAACGGCGAGGCAGTCGACCCGCTGATCGGCTGGTGCCTCACCTATCCGGTCAATTTCACCGGCCACCCGGCGGCCTCGATCCCGGCCGGCGAAGTCGACGGCCTGCCGGTCGGCATGCAGATCATCGGCCGCCGCTACGCCGACGCCGACGTGCTCGCGGCAAGCGCGGCCTTCGAGGCATTGCGGCCATGGTCACACCGTTATGGCGCCTGCCAACGCCGCATGCCGGACTAGAAGCTTCATGCTGGCCATCGTCCGGCTCGCATGCCGGTGCTGGAACCTGGCACGATAGCGCGATATGGTCTGGTCGAGGCGGCGTTGAAAATGCCTGCGCAACCTCGCCTGGCGTGCGGGTTGACGCGCACTGGATCGGAGCACGATGATGCCAACCGCCGCTCGGCTTCTGCCGGCAAGTCGCCCTTCATGAGATCCATCCGCGCGTTCTTGATCGCGATTTCCACGCTCGTTGTCTTCGCGCTGCAGACACATGCAACGAAGGCCGCCGAAACGGTTCGCGCCGAAATATACCTGTCGGAGCAGCGGCTCTATCTTTATGTCGATGGCGAACTGGAAGCCCGATGGCCGGTATCCACCGCCAGGCGCGGATTTCGCACCCCGACAGGATCATTCCGGCCATCGCGGCTCGAGCGCATGTGGCATTCGCGAAAATACGATTGGGCCCCAATGCCGTACTCGATATTTTTTCGGGGTGGCTATGCAATTCACGGCACCACCGAAATCAAGCGCCTGGGCCGCCCTGTCTCGCACGGATGCGTCCGGCTGCACCCCGACAATGCGAGATTGCTCTTCAATCTCGTTCGGGAGGCAGGCAGGCCAAACAGCAGGATCGTCATCCGCCCCTGAATTCTCGCGCTAGGGCCTGCCGGCCGCCGCTTCTTCCTCCATGGCCCTTCGCAGGCGACGTATGAGCACGCCTCGCGTGCGTTCGTCGGGAGCGGCGGAAAGTGCGTCATTGATATCCAATATGAGCCGAGAGACGTCATTGTGCCAATCGAGGTGCCCCATCTTCTCGGGTGCGACCCGCGGCATTTTCTGTGCCGACTGTCGTCTTGCGCCGGAGGTATCCAGCACGAAGCTCTCGTCCAGCTTTGGCATCAGCACCCTTTCCTGGCTGACTATTCCCTCCAGCCTCGCCGCCAGCCCGGCTATGGCAGGCTCTTCGCCATGGACAAGAAACACCTCGTGCCCGAGCGGCAGCCGCTGGCGGATCCAGGCTGCAAGTTGCGGTCCATCGGCATGTCCGGAATAAAGGTCGATGGTGCGGATGCGCGCGCGTACTGCAAATTCTTCACCCTGGATGCGCACACGCTGGGCGCCTTCCTCCAGAATGCGCCCCAACGTGCCGGTCGCCTGGTACCCGACCAGCAGGACGGTGGCCTCCTCGCGCCATATCCAGTTCTTCAAGCGATGCCTGATGCGGCCTGCTTCGCACATCCCGCTGGCGGCAATGACGATGTGAAATCCCCGAACCTGGTCCAGCGCCTTGCTTTGCTCCACCGTCTCGGTGAAACGCAGCCATCGCGACGCAATGCCTGCGCGAAGGTGATCTCCGCCCTTGAGTTCGTGCGCATGGCGCGCAAATACCGCGGTGGCGCGCGTTGCCAGCGGCGAATCCACATAGACCGGAATTTCGGCGAGTGCACCCTCCGCGACCAGTTGCGCCAGGTCACTGATCAATTCCTGGGTTCGTTCAACTGCGAAGGAGGGGATGAGCAGCACGCCGTCCGCGCGCATGGCGGCTGTCACCTCGCCCTTCAACACTGCACGGCGGCGCTGCGCGCTTGCCTCCACTCGGTCCGTGTCGCCATAGGTCAATTCGCAGATGATGTAGTCGAGCCCGGTTGGTCCTTGCGGCTCGGCATGCATCAGGCCAATGCCGGGACCGACGTCAGCCGAGAAGAGCAGCCGCAGCGGCCTTTCGCCGCCCGTGTCCAGTTCCATCTCGATCGAGGCAGAACCAAGCAGGTGGCCCGCATTCCAGAAGCGCGCACGGCATTGCGGGGCGACGTCGAACCAGGCGTCATAGGGATGGTCGCGGAAGCGTTCCATGCACGCAGACACATCTGCCAGGGTGTAGATCGGTTGCACGGTCTCGCGCCTGCGGTGAACATTGCGCCGGTTGAGTTGTTCGACCTCGATTTCCTGGATGTGAGCGCTGTCGGGAAGCATCACGCCGCACAGGTCACGTGTCGCGGGAGTCGCGTGAATGGTCCCGCGGAAGCCGTCGCGCACCAGTTTGGGCAGCAGGCCGGAGTGATCTATGTGCGCATGGCTCAGGACCAGCGCGTGTATCTTCTTGGGATCGAAGGGAAAGTCGCGGTAGTTCAGTTCCTTCTCGGTCTTGGAGCCCTGAAACATGCCGCAGTCGATCAGGATGCTGCTCTGCCCCACATCCAGGTGAAAGCAGGATCCGGTGACAGACCCGGCCGCTCCATGGAAAGTCAGGACTGGTTTGATCACCTTCATATTCCCTTCGATCTGCCGGAGCCGGCGCACAGGCCGGTTACCGGTAGCGGTCAAGCCATGCCATGTCGGGATCGGCAATGTTCTGCGGAAGGTATTCCGCCCCTATGGGCCGGTTCCAGCCCAATTCGGCGATCCGTTGCAGAACGTAGCCGTAGTCGAGCTCGCCATGGTCCGGCTTTCCTCGATCCGGCACGGCTGCGATCTGGACGTGGCCGATCATCTCAAACAGCGTTTCAAAGCGCCGCGTCACATCGCCTTCCATGATCTGTACATGATAGCAGTCGAACATCAGCTTCAGATTGGGCTTGCCGACCTCGCGTATGATGTTTGCAGCCTGCGCCGTGCCATTGAGAAAGTAGCCGGGCGCATTGTACGGATTGAGCGGCTCGATCAGGATCGTGAGGCCCTCGTCCGCCGCATCGCAGGCATAGGCAAGGTTGTCGCAAAAGGCGCGGTGCGCGCGCGGACCGCCCGAAGTGCCGGCCATCACGTGAACCGCGCGCGTGCCTGTAGCGGTCGCATAGGCGAGCGCCTCGTCGATCGCGGCGCGCGCATCCGCCTCGCGTCCCGGCAGAGCCGACAAGCCCATCTCTCCGATGGATGTGTTGCCCCGGCGCGTGTTGAGCCCGAGCATGGGCAGGCCGGACTGCTCCAGTGCAGCCTTCACCTGCGCGGCGGGAATGTCGAACGGCCAGTGGCATTCCACGGCGTCGAAGCCGGCTTTTCGCGCGGCGCGGATCGCATCGGGCAACGGCCGGTCAGTCCACAGGAAACCGAGATTGGCTGAAAACTTCATTCGTCCCACTCGATGTTGAAACCGGACACGACATCGGCGACCTGCTGGCGCGTCAGGGTTCTGGGATGCAGGCCGCGCGTGAGCAAGGCGAGCTTCGCAGTCGCCTCGAGTTCCTCGATGGCATTGCATGCAGCCTCGACATCCCTGCCGGCCACGACCGGTCCGTGATTGGCCAGCATGACCGCCGAGCGCTTGCCGGCCAGCCCGCGAACAGCCTCACCCATGGCGGGATCGCCCGGGAGAAAGAACGGCAGCAGCTTGACCCGGCCCAACTGCATGATCGCGTACGGGGTCAGCGGCGGCAGGAAATCGTCCTCGTTCAAATCCGGCATCAGGGACCAGGCGACGGAATGGCAGGAATGCAGATGCACGACGGCCCCGGTCTGGCTTCGAGTTTCATAGAACGCCGCATGCAGCGGCATTTCCTTGGTCGGCTTGTCGCCACCCGTATGCCGGCCAGCCGCATCGAAGCGGCTGAGCCGGCCCGGGTCCAGCGTGGCGAAGCTTGATCCGGTGGGCGACACCAGCAGTCCCCCATCGGGGGCGCGGGCGGAAATGTTGCCGGTCGAGCCATGGGTGAGGCCACGATCGAACATCGATTTCGCCAGCAGGCAGATGCGTTCGCGCAGCAGGGTTTCCTCGCTCATGCGTCCAGTTTCTCCAGCGCCTCGGCAAAGAAGTCTTCGCTTCCGAAGTTGCCCGATTTCAACGTGATTGCCACATCGTGTCCCGCGGTCCTGGCATAACACCATGGCACGCCGGGCGCGATCTCCGGGCCGATTTCCAGCTGCTCGATGCCCAGCGCCTTTGCCACCGCACCCGAGGTCTCGCCGCCAGCAACGACAAAGCGGCGGTAGCCAAGGTCGCGCGCCTTCACGGCACAGCTTGCCAGCGCATCCTCGACCAGCACGCCGGCCCTCGCGGCGCCGAGCTGCTCCTGCGCGGTACGCACCTCATGCGGCGAAGCGGTGGCGTAGATGAGCGGTGCGCGATCACGCGGCTGGCCGGCGAGCCATTCCAGCGCCTCCCCGGCCCCGCCATTGGCGAGTTCCAGCGGATCGAGCCTGAAGCCCGGCTGACCCTTGCGCAGACCGGCCGCAACCTGCCGGTTCGTCATCGCGGAGCAACTGCCCGACAGGATGATGGCCGGCCCCTCTGCAACATGGCGCGCGCCGGCGCCGCCGGCGGGCGGCAACTTGCCCTCGTCAAGCCAGATGCGCGGCAGGGGCATGGCGAGGGCGCTTCCCCCGGTCAGAAGCACCATGTCGCGGCATGCCTGCGCAATCGTGACGAGGTCCTCGTTCGCCACGGCGTCGACAATGACATGCGCGACGCCGTCGCCATCCAGCTGCGACAAGCGCTCGCGCAAGGCCTGCGTACCCCTTGCAACGACCAGCCGGTTGGCAAGCCCGACGGGCTTGCTCACCTGCGGCGCGAGCAGGCGCATGAGGTTGGAATCGCGCATCGGCGTCAGCGGATGGTCCTTCATCGGGCTTTCGGCAAGCGGCAACTCGCCGACGAACAGATTACCCATGAAGATGGCGCGGCCGTTTTCCGGAAAGGCAGGGCAATAGATCGTCTGCGCCGCGCCAAGCTCGGCCATCAGCGCCTCGGCCACGGGGCCGATATTGCCGCGCGGGGTCGAGTCGAATGTCGAGCAGTATTTCCAGAAGAACCGCTGGGCCCCGGCCTGCCGCAGCCAGTCGAGCGCCGCCCTTGTCTGCGAAACCGCCTCGCCGACTGGAGCGGTGCGGCACTTCAAGGCGATGATTTCAAGCGGCGCGGTATCGCGAGGCGCAGCGGACGGCACGCCCATGCGCAGCGATACCCGAACACCCGAGCGCGCGAGCAGGCCGGCAAGGTCGGTCGCACCGGTCAAATCGTCTGCGATTGCGCCAAAGAAAGTGGTCATGCATTCGGCCTTGTCCGGGTGAATGGGGCACCGACCATGTTTTACCCCTCGCCGGGGAGTTTCAAGCCTGCATTGCGGGCATAGACCTTGGCCAGGGCCGCGTCGTCCTCCCGCCCAAGTCCCATGCCGGAAGCGGCGACGAATTGTTGCAGGGCCGCCGCCGTCAGGGGAGCCGAAAATCTGGCGGCGCGCGCGACGTCCAGCACGATGCCGAGATCCTTCGGCCAGATGTCGATTGCCGAACGCGGCGAATAATCTCCATCGACAATGTGAGGGGCCCGGTTCTCAAGCATCCAGCTGGTGCCGGCGCATTGGCTGATGGTTTCGAGGAAGGCGGCAGGCCCGATGCCTTGCGTCATGGCGAAAGTCACCGCCTCGGCCATCGCCGCGATGTGGATGCCCGCGAGCATCTGGTTGACCGCCTTCATCGCCGAGCCGGCGCCGGCGCTGTCGCCAAGCTCGAAAACGGTTTGCGCCATCGCGTCAAGTGCGGGCCGTGCGGCGGCGAAAGCCTCCTTCGTGCCCGAGGCCATGATCGAAAGCTTGCCCTGCGCGGCCTTCGCGGCGCCGCCTGAAATCGGGGCATCGAGAAAAAGAACCCCGCGCGCCTCGCACCTTTGCGCTGCGCTGCGGGCATAATCGGGCGCCACGGTAACGCAAAGGACAACAACGGAGCCGGGCGCGAGGCGCTCGGCGATTCCGGTCTTGCCGAACAGCACTTCCTCGGCCTGCGCGGAATTCAGCACGACGATGATTGCAGCATCGAGGCCGGGTGCGGCAGCGAAGGCATCCGGATCGGCGGCGCCTTGCGCACGCAGGCGTTCCAGCGCTTCGGCATTCACATCGGCGCCATGCACGGCGTGTCCGGCCCGGATGAGCGAAGTAGCCATGCCAAAGCCCATCGAGCCCAGTCCAACGACACCGATCTTCATCTGCCTTGCCTCCTTGTATATCAATCGCGGTCGGGTGCTCCGAGCGGAAAGAAGCCGCGATAAGGCCGGGCCTCGTCAACTACGCGCTTGACGCTGGGACGGGCGAGAAGCCGTGCCCTGTAGGCCGAAAGGTCCGGGCAGCTTGCGGAGACCGGATGTACCCAGTCCGCGTAGAACAGCGCCGGGGCGGCAGCGCAGTCGGCTATCGTGAACCTGCCGCACGACGCCCATTGCCTGCCCTGCAGGCGCTTCTCCAGCCAGAAGTAGCATTGCTCCAGTTGCGCGTGCGCGTCGGCGACGCCGCGCGGGTCGCGCTCCCCTGCCGGCCGCAAAGCGTCAGCAACGATACGCTGCATCGGTCCTTGAACATAGTCGTCGAAAACGTCCGCCATCATGCGCGCGTCCAATGCCTCGCGGGCGTCCGCTGGCACCATGGGCGCCGCGCTGCCGTGATACTGGTCCAGATATTCGATGATGACGTTGCTCTGCGTGATCTCCCGGCTTCCGTCGATCAACGCGGGAAACTGGCCTGTAGGCGAAAGCTCCCTGATGCGCGCCTGGTTTTCGGGATGGTCGCCATCGATCATCTCGAATTCGAACGGCACTTCACGCTCATAAAGAGCGATCAGCGGCTTCCACACGAAGGAAGCGAAGGGGTGCCCGTAGAGTGCGAGAACTCATTGGCGCGCACCCACCGAACCCCTGTTGCGGGCTGACCTGGACCGGTGCAGGCGAACTGTGCGGGGCATGACGTTATCCTTCCACAATGTCTTCGGCTGAACCACGGCGAGGGCAATCAGGTCCTGCCCGGACGCAAGTCTTGAATGTGGCGCAGCCGCTGCCCTCTCGCATCGAAGAACAGCAGGTCGGCGAGCTTGAATGTGAGCTCGACCTTTTGATCCGGCCGCACATCCAATTGTCCCGGCACACGGGCGAGTATCTCGCCCAGTTGCGCGCTTCGCATGTGGACAAGCGCATCGGCACCCAGATGCTCCACCAATTCCACTTCGGCGGCAATCCCCCCGCCACCCTCCATTGCGAGGCTGATATGCTCCGGCCGCACGCCGATCATCACCGGCCCGGCAGGCAGATCGATGCCAGGCAAGGGCAAAAGCGCCCCGGACCGGCTACTGATCGCCTTTCCAGAGGGCGTGGCCGAAACCTGCGCTGAAATCATGTTGATCTTCGGCGCGCCGATGAATTCCGCGACGAACTGGTTGGCCGGGTTTGTGTAAAGCTCCATCGGCGCGCCGACTTGCACGATCTCGCCCTGGTTCAGGACGACGATCTGGTCCGCCATGGTCATGGCTTCGATCTGGTCGTGGGTCACGTAGATCATGGTGCTGCCCACCTGCCGGTGCAGCCGGGCAAGCTCGACGCGCATTTCCGCGCGCAAGGCCGCGTCCAGATTTGAGAGCGGCTCGTCGAACAGGAAGACCTTGGGATTTCGCAGCAGCGCCCGCCCTATCGCCACGCGCTGGCGCTGGCCTCCGGACAATTGCGCCGGCTTGCGGTCGAGATAGGGTTCGAGTTGCAGGAGCTTTGCCACCTTGGCGGCGCTGGCACGGCGCTCGGCAACGCTCGCGCCCTGCAGCCGCATGGCGAACGACATGTTCTCCCAAACCTTCATGTGCGGATAAAGCGCGTAGGACTGGAACACCATCGCCGCTCCCCGGTCGGGCGCCGGGACATTGTTCATCAGCCGTCCGTCAAACCGCACTTCGCCGCCATCGGGCACCTCGAGGCCGGCGATCACCCGCAGCAACGTGGATTTCCCGCAGCCCGAAGGCCCCACGAAGGCAACGAAGGCCCGGTCTTCGATTTCCAGCGTGATGTTGCGCAGGACTTCCAGCGCACCGAAGCGCTTGCCGATTCCGGTGAGGCTGACCTTTGCCATGCCTACCGGGCCGCGATGATCTGGATCTCCACGAGATCCGTCGGCTCGGCCAGCCGCGCTTCCACGCAGGCGCGCGCCGGCGCGCATCCTTCCGGGACCCATTCATCCCATATGGCGTTCACGGCGTGCCGGTTGCGAATGTCCGACAGCCAGATCATCGCCGAGACGATGCGGGTGCGGTCCGAGCCCGCCTCCGTCAGCATGGCATCGATCTTTGCAAGAATGTCGCGCGTCTGGCCTTCCAGCCCGAGCGTTCGGTCGCTCGAAATCTGGCCGGCCATGAACAGCATGGTGACGCCCGCGGGCACCTCCACCACCTGGCTCATGCGCTTGCCCGTGCCGGTGCGCTTCAACATGCCTGGGCCTCCTCGTCAACGGTTCGGGATCAGCCCTTCGGCGTGCATGATCTCGGTCACTTTTCTGGAAAGCACTTCGACTGTCTTGTCGCGCGCGGCACGTCCAGCTTCCAGGTCCGCCTTGGTCGGCTCGCCATTGATCCCGCCAGACGCCGGATGGATCTCGAAGCGCGAACGCAGCTTGTACCAGGGCTTGTCGATCTTGAAGTCCCTGGCACGCTCCGGGTGGTAGACGGCGCCGGTAACGGCTGCGATCTCCGTCTCGCCCTTGTCGGCGTGGTGGACACCCTGGATGCCAGCCTCGGTCCACCAATTCCAGCAAGCCATTCTGGCCTTGGGAAACTTCTCCCAGATCGTCCAGTAGGCCGCCTCGACCGGGTTCTTGTTCGCGCCGTGGCCGCTCAGGAAAATCAGGTTCTGGAAACCCTGCGTGCAGAATGCGGCGCCAAGTTCGGCGATCACGGCGGTGAACGTGGAATAGCTGAGGCCGAGCGTTCCGGTATATTCGCGCATCTCGTCGGCAAAACCGTATGGCATGCCAGGCGCCAGAATGGCGCCGGTGTTCTCCGCTATCGCGCGCGAAAAATATTCGGCGGTATCGATGTCAACGCTGAGCGACAGATGCGGCCCGTGCGCTTCGATCAGCCCGAGCGGAATGATCACCGGAAGCCGACGGTCCAGCGCGTCCACCTCTTGATTGGTCAGGCGCTTCCATTCAATCATCGTCTCCTCCTATTCTTGCACAATTGGAAAACTGAAAAGACTTTTGTAGCCAATAGCGCGATTACCCTATCCGTTTCAAGATTTCCGTCATGGTCTGCTCATCAGTTATCAGGACATCGATGAGGCCGCTTCGCACCGCTCCGGTCATCACATCGACTTTGCCGGGGCCGCCTGATGCCAGCACCAGCGATTTCATCGCACGCAGGTCATCCAGTCCCGGACCCAGCAATTGACGGTTTACCCGGTGGTCGATGGCCATGCCTTCTTCGTTGATGAAAGTGCCGAGGATTTCACCCACGGCCCCGGCCGCCTTCAACTCAGCGACGGATACGCCCTTGGGCAGCGCGTGACGAATGAGCAGCGAGGACGGGCTCATGTCGCCGACTGCAAAGCAGGCGATGTCGGTGCGCCGGACGAGCTCCAGAACCGAAACGAAAAACTGCTGGCCCGCTATGACGTATCGCGCTTCGGGCGTGTCGGCATAAATGGGCGCAGTCATGTAAGTTCGATCAGCGCCCATCAGCCGGCCAAGTTTACCAATGATTTCAATAGAATTTTCTTCGCTCGACTGTGGCAGGCCGCCAAGCAGCGTAACGATATGCGCATCGGGTCGAGCGGTTGGCGCCAGATGGCGCAGCATCTCGCGCATGGTTTGACCCCAGCCTATGCCGAATACCTTGAACGATGGATCGGCGATGCACCGCGACATGTAGCGGGCGGCGCCGGAGCCGAGCATGGCATGAATGCGATCGGGCTCGATGGGGCGCGGCACGATAACGGCATTGCTGAACCCGAACCGGGCCATGGCCTCCTGTTCCAGCTCGACGCACGAGGCGAGCGGGGTCGTGAATTCGAAGCGGACGAGGCCCCGCGCCCGGCATTCAGCCAGCATCCGGTTGACACGAAATCGCGACAAGCCGAGCGCATCGGCGATCTCCGACTGCGTATGTTCCTCGATGAAGTAGAGCCATGCGGCCCGCAACATCGTTGACAATTCCTGGTCGGCGGCGACTGTTTCGGGTGCTATGCGGACCGGCAAGTCCATTCAGATATCCTGCAATTTTGTTGTCGTAACATTACAAACGTGCTAGCAACTGTCAATCGGCGCGGAGGAGAGTGCGCCGCAAACAAGCCGGCATCAATCGACCGGATACCAAAGATGGAGGTGATCTTGAAAGCATCGGCATTGAAAAACGGGCTTGCCGCGCTGGCCATGGCGATAGCCTTGCCCGCTTCGGCGATGGCCCAGTCGCAGGTCAACATCGTGGCCTTCGCCCCCGGCTTTGCCTGGGCCGACCTGTTCGGCGCCTCGGGTACCGAGAAGACGCCAAAGCTGCTCGACTTCGAGAAGGCAACGGCATCACGGTCAACATCGAATACGCCGACGAGGAGACGGCCCGGCAGAAGGTGCTGCTCGACCTCGTCAACGGCACCGGGCAACTACGACCTCGTCATGCTCGGCAGCGACGGCGCCGTGCAGACCTATCAGCTATGCCGGCTATCTCGAGCCGCTCGACGACTACCTCGCCGACGGCGACGCGAGTATTTCGACGCGTCAGCAAGGTCTACCCGCAGTTCCTCGAGGCCAACCGGGTCAACGGCAAGCTCTGGGCGCTGCCCTACTATTCGTTCGGCGCCGGCGTCATCTACCGCAAGGACATCTTCGACAAGTACGGCATCACCGAGTTTCCCGAAGACCACGGAGGAGCTCGAGAAGGCGCTGCAGACCGATCAAGGACGGCCTCGCCAAGGACGGCATCACCGACGTCTATCGCGCTGACCATGCGCGGCGCGCCGGGCGAAGAGCCGAGCCTCGACCTCTCCGGCTTCGTCTATGCCTATGCCGGCTACCCGGCCTGGTTCGAGGGCGGCGCCGACCACGCCCGAGGAGATCAAGGCGAAGAAGGCCAAGCCGATCTTCACCGGCGACTTCAAGCCGGGCTTCGAGACCTTCGTCCGCTGGTCCAAGGAATTCGGCCCGCCCGGCATCGCCACCCACACCTGGGTCGACATGATGAACCTCTACGGCGCCGGCAAGGCCGTCGTGCTGATGCCGTCGGCGATCAACGGCTTCGCCGCGCTCGGCGGCACCAAGGACGAGAACGTCAAGAACCACACCGCCTTCGCGCCCTAGCCCGGTCGGCCCCTCCGGCAAGCCGATCCAGAGCTTCTGGACGTTCTCGGTCGGCGTCAGCAACTTCTCCAAGAACAAGGACGCCGCCTACAAGGTGCTGGCCTTCATGACCGGCGAGCAGGCGATGGAGGCCTTCGCCGAACAGATCGGCTGGCCGTACATCGACCTTCCCGGAGATCACGCACGGGCCGAGACGCTGACGGGCGAAGTGGCCGACGGAACTGCTCGACGCGGTCGAGGCATAGCTACCAGCAGGCCGACCCGCACTACTTCCCCTACATCCCGGAGCTGAACGCGTTCATGGACCGGATCGGCACCGCGGCTTCCGAGGCCATCGCCGGCACCAAGACACGTCGACGAGGCCCTCGCCGAACTCCAGGCCTGGGCCGAACAGACGATGACGGAAGGCGGGCTACTACAAGTAGGCACTGCCGCTTGCCTGTGTCGCGCCGGGCCGGTTGGCCCGGCGCGGATTCATTGAACCGGGGTAGCGGGAGAGACACCTCGACATGCTGAAGGGCTGGCAGATACGGTTTGTCCTGCCG
>CAVONR010000003.1:0-314211 GCA_963697325.1 uncultured Alphaproteobacteria bacterium
TTTCGAGCAGTGCCTTGATCGTCCCGGCCTCGGGTCTGATCCATTCCGGCATACGGCGCGCGACATCGAACAAGGGCGCGCGATGCGTGTTGATTGCCTTCGTCGGCACATGCCCTTCGCGCATCGCCTTCATCACCGTCGCAAAATCATCAAGCGTCGCATTGCGGCTCGACAACAGCGTCGTCTCTCGCTTGTGGAACTCCGGATCGCTGAAGCTGATGTTGCCCTGCACGATCGACACAAGCACATAGGTGCCACCATGCGCGACCAGGGCGAAGCCGCGCTCGATGGCCTTCGGACTTCCGGTCGCGTCGAACACATGGTGGAAAAACTCACCTCCGCTGATCGAACTCAGCCGCTCCACATCGTCCGGACCGAGTTTGACCGCATGTGAAATGCCGAGTTGCGAAATACAGAATGCCAGCCGGTCATCGCGGCTGTCGATCACTGTCACCTCAGCCCCGGCACGCTTTGCAAAGATGGTGACGCCCACACCGATAGGGCCTGTGCCCACCACCAATGCCCGCTGGCCCGGCTTTATCTGCGCACGGGCGACAGCATGCGCGCCGATGGCAAGGAACTCTACCATCGCCGCTTCATCGAGCGAGATGCCCTCTGCCTTGAACAGCACGGATTTCTGGCAGCGCCATGTACTCGCACATGCCGCCGTCGACATGGACGCCAAGAACCTTCAGCGACGTGCAGCAATTGGTGCGCCCGACGCGGCAGGCCACGCAGTGGCCGCAATGAAGGTAGGGGACGATGTAGACCTCGTCGCCCGCTCTCAGCTTCGAACCCTTCGGTGCTTCGACGATCTCGCCGGAAAGTTCGTGCCCCATGACGCGCGGATAGACGAAGTAGGGCTGGTTACCCTGATAGATATGCATGTCCGTGCCGCAAACGCCGATGCGGCGGATGCGCACCAATGCCTCACCTTCCCCAGGCAAGGGTGTTGGCCTTTCCACGATTTCGAGCTGGCCCGGCTCACGGCACAAGATGGCGCGCATTTTCAGTCCTCGACAAAATAGTCTTCATGCAAGGGCCGAAGCCGCGCGATTGTTTCGTGAAGGGAATCGCAGGTGCCGGCGCATGGCAGCAATAGCTGCCCGGCGGTTGCCCTCGTTCAGGAAGACAATGACCGCCTCATGCTCGGCAATGACCTTGTCCATGTGGCCCTTCACACGGTTTGCAAGATGCCTGATCCGGTCAAGGTGGGTCTTGCAGCTCTGGATCATCGTCCACACGCCTTCGAGGCCGGCAGAAACGGCAAAGCTTCGGTGGAATTGCTCGTCGTCCAGGTGGAAACGCCAATAATCGCCAGCCTTGGCGTATCGCTTCTGGAGTTTGACTGCTTCCTTTGCGGACACGGCGTGCTTCGATGTCCAGCGCTGCGCCGCCTCGACCAAGCACGGCAATCTCGAGGGCAACGCGCGCGAACTGGCCCTCGCGCACCTGTTGAAGCTTTATCGGAGCCACGAAGCTGCCGCGCTGTGGGAAGATGTCGATCAGGCCATCTTCCGCAAGCCGCGTGAGCGCGATCCGCACGGGAGAACGCGATACATTGAACATGCCGCAGATGCGGTTTTCGCTCATCGCTTCGCCGGGGCGAGCCCTCCCGATGATGATGTCATCGCGCAGGACCCGTAAATCTGCTCGGCGGCGGGAAGCCTGCGATCAAGCGCGTGCACGGGCCATCCGCCTGTCGCGACAGAAGCCGGGCCCTCATCGATGTTCAGCGTTCGAATGTTGCCCATCCTCTTCTTGCGCACCTCCAACTTGTATACTAGCATGCATGGCAGCGGTACAAAGATCAAATAAATTCTTCAGCCGCACAACGGGAGAAAACGTCATGAATTCAATTGCTAAGCTTGCGTGCGCATTGGCTCTTGGTGCCACCGCGTACTCGCCGGCGCTTGCGGATACAGACACCAAGGTGGCCCTCGTTCCGGGTGGCCCGCATCCCTACTTCGCCGCCTGGGAACAGGCCGGCAAGGACGCCATGAAGGACTTCAACCTGGGCGCCGGCGACTACCGCGTGCCGCAGAAGTGGGAACTGGCCCAGCAGAGCCAGCTGCTCGAAAGCCTGCTGACGCAGGGCTACAACTCCTTCCTGATCTTCCCCGGCGACGCGGTCGGCACCAATGCCGTCGTGTCGGAAATCGTCGAGAACGGCGGCCAGGCGATCGCCACTCGCCGGCTGCCTGAAGGACCCGACGCCCGCTCTCTTCTGCATGGGCACCGACACCGGCAACTCCGCCTATCTCGGCACCAAGGAGCTGATCAAGGCGATGGGCGGCAAGGGCCGCATCGCGCACTTCACCGGCTTCCTCGTCGACCCCAACACGCAGCTCCGCATCGACGCCGTGCAGAAGGCGGCTGACGAGACCAATGGCGCCGTCACGGTCGTGCAGGTCATCGCCGACATCGACGCGCCGCAGCCCGCCGAAGAGAAGATCAACGCCTATCTCGCCGCCAATGCCGCGAATGTCGACGGCATCGTGACCACCGCCTGGGTTCCCGCGGTCATCGCCGCCAACTCGCTGCGCAAGATCGGCGACAAGCGCATCAAGATGGTCGGCATCGACCATGACGAAGTGGTGCTGCAGGCGATCAAGGACGGCTTCGTCAACGGCACCATGCTGCAGAACCCCTACGGCCAGGGCTATATCGGCTCCTACGTGCTCGACAAGCTGCGCACCGGCTGCACGCTGAAGGCCGATGCGCCGTGGAAGTCCAACGCGCTGACCGCGAAGTTCGTCGACTCCGGCACGGTCTTCGTCGATGCCGTCGAGCGTCGACACCTATGTCGACGCCATGCGCGGCATCACCAAGGACATCCTGGCGAACTTCGAGAAGGACTACATGACCTGCCAGTGAGGGCCGCAAGCCGAAGCACCTTCTCTCCTCGCGGGCGAAGGTGATCGCGCTTTCGGTGCGAGACGGATAGAGGAGACGTTGGCCGGGGCCTTGACAGGTCTTGGTCGACGCCTTCTCCGATCCGGCCGCATGCGCCATGTTCTCCCGCAACGGGACAACGCGAGGACAAGAATGACAGACGCCATCACCCGCGAAGCCCAGATGCGCGACGACACCACGCCGGAACAGCGGCGCGGCTCCGCGCTGATGCGGCTCGCGCTCAGCAACGAGCTTCGGCCTTGCGGTGCTCATCGCCCTCGCCTTCACGGTCTTCGCGGCAACGCTTCCGGGCTTCACCTCGCCCTTCAGCCTCTTCACCATCGGCCGCCAGATCGGCATCGACACGATGATCGGCCTCTCGATGATGGCGGTGATCGTCACCGGCGGTCTCGATCTCTCGGTCGGCGCCATCGGCGTCTGCTCCGCGATGGTCTTCGGCTGTCTGGCGCAGAAGATCGGACATGCCGCTGCCGCTCGCCATTGCCGGCGCCATTGGCTTTCGGCGCGGGCCTCGGCTTCATCAACGGCTATGCCGTCGTGCGCTCGGGCGTGCACAGCTTCATCATCACGCTCGCCACGATGAGCATCTTCTTCGGCGTGATGATCTTCCTCACCCAGGCGCAGTCCTTCAACGAACTTCCCCGCATCCGTGCCGGCGCTTCGGCAAGCTGCCGCATCGGCGGCATGGTCTCGGTGCTGCTGTTGATCACGCTCGCCGTCTGCGCTGGCTCTGGCATCTTCTACCGCTTCACCGCCCTCGGCCGGCAGATGCTGGCCGCCGGCGCCAATCGCAAGGGCAGCCGAACTCTCCGGCATCCGCACCGGCCGCGTCATCGTCGCCTGCCACATGCTCTCCGGCGCGCTCGCCGCTCTTGCCGGACTGATGCTGACCGCGCGCACCGGCGCAGCCATCCCGTCGATGGCCGGCCATCTCGGGCAGGACTGGCTGCTGCCGGCCTTCCTCGCGCCCGTGCTCGGCGGCACGCTGCTGTCCGGCGGCCGCGTCTCGGTCGTCGGCACCTTGCTCGGCGCCACCTTCGTCACCATCATGACCAGCGGCCTGCTCCTGATGCGGGTCGGCGAGTTCTGGATCCAGGCCTGCCTCGGGCTGATGCTGCTGCTTGCCGTGCTGGCCGACCGGTTCCGCCAGCAGGTGCTGCGCGCGCGGGGGATGATCTGATGACGCTCTCGTTCACCGCGCATCTTCGACAATGACTGGGTCGGCCCTGCGTCTGGTCATGCCTCGCGGCCGTCATCGGCATCTCGCTCTTCCAGCCGAGCTTCCTGTCGCCCTTCAACATCTTCGTGCTGCTCTCGGCCATCGCCGTCAACATGGTGATCGCGCTGGGCCAGCTCGTCATCATCGCCATCGGCCAGATGAACCTTGCGCTCGGCGCCATCGGCGGGCTCGTCGCGATCTGCTTCGCCGCGATGATGGAGCTCTACGGCCTGCCGCCCGTCTCGGCCGCTGTTGATCGGCCTCGCCATCGGCGCGCTGGCGGGCGCGGCGAGCGGCTTCGTCATCGCGCGCACCGGCATCTCGGCCTTCATCATCACGCTTGCCGGACTTGCAGATCTTCAAGGGCATCAACCTCGGCATCACCGAGGCGCAGCCCTTCTACGGCGTGCCGCAGAGCGTGAAGGACTTCGGCAACCTGTCCATCTTCGGTCCGATCCCGTGGCTCGTCGTGCCGATGCTCATCGTCAGCTGTCGGCATGTGGTATCTGTTCACCGGCTGCGCATCGGGCGCCACATCCTCGCCGTCGGCGGCAACCGCATGCGGCCGAACTGTCGGCATCACCGTCAGCGCAACCGTCATCTGGGCGCATGCCATCTCGGGCCTGCTGGCGGCGGTCGCCGGCATGATGCTGGTCGCGCGCTTGCAGATCGGCCAGCCGACCATCGGCGACGACTGGCTGATCTCCTCCTTCGCCGCGCCCGTCATCGGCGGCGCGGTGCTGACGGGCGGCCATGTGAGCGTCGCCGGCACCTTCTTCGGCGTCGTCATCATCGCCATCATCACGCAGGCGCTGGTGCTCTTCGCCATCGACCCCTTCGTGGTGCAGATCGTGCTCGGCGGGCTGATCCTCTGGGCCGTCGGCATCAACCGGCTGCGCGAGCTGCGCGTCGCCAAGCTCAACGACGGAGCGCTTGAGATGACGGCGCTTCAGGTCTCGCCACGTGTCAGCAAGTCCTTCCCCGGCGTGAAGGCGCTCGACGATGTCTCGATGACGCTGAAGGCGCGGCTCGATCCACGCGCTGCTCGGCGAGAACGGCGCGGGCAAGTCGACCCTGATCAAGATCATCACCGGCGTTCACCGGGCCGACGCGGCGAGGTCACCATGGACGGCAAGCCGTGCGCTTCGCCAATCCGCGCCAGGCGGCGGCCAGGCGGCCTCGGCGTCGTCCACCAGGAGCGCAACCTGGTCCCGCGCTTCTCGGTCGCCGAGAACATCATGCTCGACCGGCTGGGCGAGCCACTCGCTCTCGCCGGTCGAACTACGGCGCGATCGCGCCGAGGCCGCAGCGCTGGCTGAAGCAGCTCGACCTCGACATCGACCCGATCATGCCGCGTCTCGCGCCTCAGCGTCGCGCAGATGCAGCTGGTCGAGATCGCCAAGGCGCTGTCGCTCAAGTCCCGCGTGCTGCTGCTCGACGAACCGACGGCATCGCTGACGCCGAACGAGGCGCAGGTGCTGTTCCGGATCCTGCGCAAGCTGCGCGACGACGGCGTGGCCATCGTCTTCGTCAGCCACAAGCTCGAGGAGGTGTTCGACATCTGCGACACGGTCACCGTGCTGCGCGATGGCCGCAATGCCTGCGACAGCGCCTCATTGAAGGCACTCGGCCGGCAGGACGTGGTGCAGATGATGATCGGCCGCGCCGAGCGGATTTCGAAGCGGGCGCCGCGCGCCAAGCACCGCAGGCCGCGCCCTTCTTCGAGCTGCAGAACTATTCCTCCGCCGCCGGCCACGCGACATGTCTCGCTTTCTGTGCGCCCCGGCGAGATCCTCGGGCTCTACGGCCTCGTCGGCGCGGGCCGCAGCGAGCTGGCCAAGGCAGTCCTGGGACTTTCGCCGCAGACCGGCGGCGAGATCGTCGTCGCGGGCAAGCCCGTGAGGATCGGCTCGGTCGCCGACGCGCTGCGACCTCGGCATCGGCTATGTCAGCGAGGACCGCAAGGGCGAAGGGCCTGATCCTGCTCCATTCCGTGCTCGGCAATGCCGGCATCACCGTGTGGAAGAAGCTCGCGTCGACGCTTCGGCTTCCTGCGCGACACGACGGTGGCGACCACGCGTGGGCCCGATCCTGCGGAAGCTCGAGGTCAAGACGCCCTCGCTCGACCAGACCATCGGCAATCTCTCCGGCGGCAACCAGCAGAAGGTCTCCGTCGCCAAGTGGATCGCGGCGGGCGTCAAGCTCCTGATCATCGACGAGCCGTCCGTCGGCATCGACATCAAGACCAAGGCCTATCTGCACGACCTGATCCACGAGCTGGCCGACAGCGGCACGGCGATCCTGCTCATCACCTCCGACCTGCCCGAGATGGTCGACGTGGCCGACCGGGTCGCGGTGATGGATGGCTATCGCATCAAGGGCGAAGTCGAGAATGACCGCAACTATGAACGCGTGAGCACCGCCATCATGGCGTTCATCCACGGGCGGAAGGCGGCCTGATGCCAAGACTGTCGCGCTCAGACCTGCAAGACGCTCGCCTATGATCCCGCCAAGCTCGAGATCGGCATCGTGCATCTTGGGCGTCGGCGCATTCCACCGCGCGCATCAGGCGGACTACACCGACGAGGCGATCCGCAACGGCGACCTGCGCTGGGGCATCATCGGCGCCAGCCTTCGCTCACCCGACACGCGCGATGCGCTGCGGCCGCAGGACTATCTCTACACGCTGGCCGAAAGCGACGAGACGGGCGAGCGCTTCCGCGTGATTGGCGCGTTGCACGATGTGCTGGTCGCGCCTGAAGACCCGGCCGCCGCTCATCGCGCGCGATGTGCATGCCATCGGTGAAGATCGTCTCGCTCACCGTCACCGAAAAGGGCTATTGCCACGATCCGGCAACGGGCGAACTGAACGAGCAGCATCCCGACATCGTGCACGATCTCGCAAACCCCGACCGGCCGCGCTCCGCGCCGGGTTTTCTCGTGGCTGCACTGCGCGAACGGCCGTGCGCGCAATCTGCCGCCCTTCACCGTGCTGTGTTGCGACAATCTTCCAGCCAATGGCCGCACCGTCGCCAAGGTGGTGACGACGACTGGCAAGCCTGCAGCGATGCGCAACTTGGCCAATACGTGGTCGAGAACGTCGCCTTCCCCTCCACGATGGTGGACCGCATCGTGCCAGCGACGACGGATGCCGACCGCGCCCGCGTGACGGCTGCGACCGGACTTGAAGATGCCTGGCCGGTCGTCACCGAGGTCTTCACCAATTGGGTGGTCGAGGACCGGTTTCCGCAAGGCCGCCCGCAATGGTCCGCGAACTTCGTCGAGGACATCGCTCCCTTCGAACTGATGAAGCTGAGGCTGCTCAACGGCGCGCATTCCTCCATGGCCTATCTGGGCTATCTCGCAGGTCTGGAGACGATTGCCGATTGCATGGCCGATGAGGCCCTCGCGCATTTCGTCGCGCATCTGATGCACAGGGAAGTGACGCCGACGCTGGCCGTGCCTCCGGGTGCCGACATCGATGCCTACAAGGCAGCACTGCTGCGCCGGTTCCGCAATCCGGGCCTTCGCCATCGCACCTGGCAGATTGCCATGGACGGTTCGCAGAAGCTGCCGCAGCGATTGCTCGGCACTATCCGCGACAGGCTGAAGGCGGGGCAGGCCATCGACGCCCTCGCACTCGGCGTCGCTGCCTGGATGCGCTACGTCACAGGCATCGACGAAAAGGGCCAGCCGATCGACGTGCGCGATCCGCTTCGCGACAAGCTGCAGGCACTGACGGAAGCCGCCGGGCGTGACGCCGAGAAGCTCACGACGGCGCTGCTTGGCGTCGAACAGATTTTCGGCCGCGATCTACCCGCCGATCGCACCTTCACCTCTGCGGTTGCAGGGGCGCTGGAAAGCCTTTTCAGCAAGGGCGCGCAAGAAACCTGCAAGCATTTCCGGAGCACACATCCATGAAGCAGACCTGGCGCTGGTTCGGTCCCGACGATCCGGTAACGCTCGCGCATGTGCAAGACAGGCCGGTGCCGTCGGCATCGTTTCGGCCCTTCACCACATGAATCGCGGCCAGGCCTGGACCGACGATGAAATGCGCAAGCGCAAGGCGCTGATCGAGGATGCCGGCCTCACATGGGATGTGGTCGAGAGCATCGCCGTGCCCGAAGCAATCAAGACACGCACCGGCGATTTCCGCGCCGACGATCGACAATCACAAGGCAGTCGCTCCGGGTCGTCGCCAAGGCCGGCGTGAAGATCTGCTGCTACAATTTCATGGCCATTACCGACTGGACGCGCACCGATCTCGATTGGCCGCTGCCCAATGGCGGTACGGCGCTACGCTTCGATATCGTCGATTTCTGCGCCTACGACGTGCTGGTGCTGAAGCGTCGAGATGCGGAAGCCGATCATCCGGTGGAACGCATTGCCGAGGCGAGGAAGCGCCTGGCCTCATGGCCCGAAAGCAAACTCGCGCAACTGGAACGAAACCTCATCGACTGGGTGCCCGCGCGCGAGACTGTCTATGACCGCGCGAGCTTCCTGCGCCAGCTGGACGAATACCGCGATATCACGGTCGAGGGCTTGCGCGAGCATCTCTTCCAGTTCGTAGCCGAGATTGCGCAGACGGCTGAGGAAGTGGGCGTCAAGCTTGCGATCCACCCCGATGATCCGCCCTTTCCCGCTCTTCGGTCTGCCGCGCGTCAATTCCACGCAAGCCGATACGCAGAAGCTGCTCGATGCCGTGCCGGGCGCTGCCAATGGCGTCACGCTCTGCACCGGCTCCTATGGTGCAAACCCGGCCAACGATCTCGTGAAAATGGCGAAGGCCTTCGGCCCCCGCATACACTTCGCTCACCTGCGCAACACCACGCGCGAGGCCGACGGCTCATTCCACGAGGCCGAGCATCTCGATGGCGATACGGACATGATCGGCGTCGTGGCGGCACTCCGCGATCTGGAAGCCCGCGATAACCGCGAGATTCCGATGCGGCCCGATCATGGCCACCTCATTGTCGACGACATCGGCAAGAAGGTGAACCCCGGCTATTCCTGCATCGGCAGGCTGAAAGGCCTCGCAGAATTGCGCGGCGTCATGCGAACGGTCGATGCGTTCCGCTCTGGAAAAATTCAATAACATCGCGGAGCTTACAAACGTCAAACGAACTCGACGCTTTGCGGGTTTGTTTCGCGGTTGGTGTCGTCAATACCAAGAGGCCACGCCGTCAGCTTTGCTAGATTGTGGTCACGTCTGACTTCTTTCGCGATAAGGTGTACGCCAATCCGATGTCCGGATGCAGTTCCATTCCCAAGCCAGGGCCGGGCGGAACCGTGATCATGCCGTCCTTTACTTCCGGCAGGGCGGTGACCAGGTCACGATACCAGGTGCGATAGAACGCGCGGACACTCTCTTGAACCAATGCATTCGGCGCGTTCAGCGACAGATGGGTGGAAGCGCACAGCACCACTGGTCCGGTGCAGTCATGCGGCGCGATCGGCAGGTGCCAGGCTTCGGCCATTGCAGCGATCTTGCGTGCTTCAGACAGGCCCCCGCACCAGCTGAGATCAAGCATGATCACGCCCGCCGCGCCGGTTTCCAGAAGATCGCGGAAAGCCCAGCGGGACCCCAGGGTTTCCGATGCCGAGATCGGGGCGGGGCTTGCCTCGACATATCGCTTGAGACTGGCGAGGCTGTCCATGCGGATCGGGTCTTCGTGCCAGAACGTGCCGAATGGCGTCAGGGCCTTGGCGATCTGGATCGCGGGCAGAAGCTGCCACATCGAATGGAACTCGACCATGATATCCATGCGGTCGCCCACGGCTGCGCGGATCTTCTCGAAGGGCCGCAGCGCCTCCTTCAGGTCGGGCACCGAAATGTACTGCCCTCTCGTCCGTTCGGCCGCCATGTCGAAGGGCCAGATCTTCATGGCGGTGATGCCCTCCTCCAGGAGGGAATGCGCAAGTTCGTCGGCCCGGTTCAGGAAACCGTTCAGATCATCGTAATCCTTGCCGCTCTGCGACAATGCGTAATTGGCGGTGACCTGGCCCGTCGCCTTCTTGATGTAATCGGTGCCGGCGCAAGTGTTGTAGGTGCTGATCCAATCCCTGGTGAACCCGCCCAGAACCTGGGCGATCGGCTGCCCGATCGCCTTGCCGAAGATGTCCCACAAGGCGATGTCGAAGGCCGAGTTGCCGCGCACCTCCGCGCCGGTTGAGCGAAAGCCCAGATAGCCGACAAGTTCCGTGGCAAGCTTGTCGATCTGCAATGGGTCGCGACCGATGACGCGAGGGGCAATCCATTCGTGGACATGTGCTTCGACGGTGGCAGCCCCAAAGAAAGTCTCGCCAAGCCCGGTGATCCCCTCGTCCGTGCCGACCTGCAACCAAAGCAGATTCGGGCGTTCGGAAATGCGGATGGTTTCGAGCGAAGTGATCTTCATGCTGCCCTCCGTTGCCCCGTCATCGTGCAGCTTTCCATGGAAAGTCTCGCAAGGCCAGTGGTTCTGGTGTCAACCTGGAGCGCGACATTGTCGCTTGGAAATGCGCGCCGTTCTTGTGCGCGTCGGCGGAACCGAGGCAAGCCCGTGTTGAATCTTCACCATAAATGGAGGTGAATCGCTTTCGCCGTCGATCGCGGCAACGCCTTGATGTGAATCATCATCCCCCAAGCGCGGCGCGCGTAATGTGCCGCGTGCTCGAGTTGCAGTTCAGGTAAGCTGAAGCGCAAGAGCGATGGCTTCGCGTCCGCAAGAGCGGCGCAGCGCTCCTCCTTCAAGTACCGCAATAAGTGCGATACGGCCCCTGCGCGGCTGCCATGGGTTGACGATAGCTCTCAAGTTCCGGCCGGATGCGGTAGGGCTCATCGAGCACTGAAAGCAGTGCGTGGAGCGGCGCCGTGTCACCGTCGTCCGTTGCCGCCGCGAGCACTTCCTCGACCTTCTGGTTGCGCGGTATGTATGCCGGATTTGCCGTGAGCATCATGGCTGTGGCGGCTTCCGGCCCACCCGGCTGACGGCTGGTTCGGGCACGCCAGCCTTCATGCCATTGCTGGAATTCAGGATCTTCAAATGCGTCGGCCGGCATGTCTGCGTCGGTCAAATGCCGGAATGTGTTGGTGTAGTCTGCCCGTTGCTTTTGCATCCAGCCGAGCAGTTCGTTTATCAGCCTGCCGTCATCTGCTTCATCGCCGACCAGTCCGAGTTTGCGGCGCATCATGGCCGTGTAGCGCGCCGAATAGAGCGGACCGAAAGCCTCTATCCTTGCGCTGGCGATTTCCACTGCCTTTGTCTCGTCCGCATCGATGAGCGGCAGGAGCGTCTCCGCGAAACGTGCAAGGTTCCATTGGGCAATATGCGGCTGGTTGCCGAATGCGTAGCGCTTTTGCATGTCGATCGAACTGTACGCCGTCCTTGGGTCATACGCCTCGAGGAACGCGCAGGGGCCATAGTCGATCGTCTCGCCCGATATGGTCATGTTGTCGGTGTTCATCACGCCATGGATGAAGCCGACGCGCATCCATTCGACCAGCAGGTCCGCCTGCTTCTCGATCACCGCCTCCAGAAGGGCCAGTGCCTGATCCTGTGAATCCTTCAACTGCGGATAGTGCCGGTGTATCGCATAGGACGTGAGCGCCTTCAGGCTCTCCGTGTCGCCCGTGGCTGCGGCATACTGGAAGGTCCCCACCCTCAGGTGGCTGGCTGCCACGCGGGTCAAGACAGCGCCCGGCAGGACGTCTTCGCGGTAGACCGGCTCGCCGGTGGCGACGACGGCCAGGCTGCGCGTCGTGGCGATTCCCAACGCATGCATGGCTTCCGAAATGATGTATTCCCGCAGCATCGGCCCAAGGGCAGCCCGCCCGTCGCCGCGCCGGGAAAACGGCGTCGGTCCCGAGCCTTTCAGCTGAATGTCGAAGCGCGCACCATCGGGTGCAATGTGCTCTCCAAGCAGGATTGCCCGCCCGTCGCCCAGCATCGTGAAATTGCCGAACTGGTGCCCGGCATAGGCCTGCGCCAACGGCTCGGCTCCGTCGGGAACCATGTTGCCCGCCAGCACCGGTGCGACCTGCGGGCTCAGGTCGAGCCCGAGACGCTCCGCCAGCCGGTGGTTGAGGATGATGGTCTTTGCCTCGCGAACCGGAACAGGATCAAGCCGCTGGTAGAACGCCGACGGCAGCCGCGCATAGCTGTTGTCGAACTGCCAATTGACCGAGTTCATGGCCCAATCCTTGTTGATGCTGCCTCGACATGTAGGGACTTTGGCTGTCACATCCAGTCGAAACAAGACAGGTCTATTGCCGTTTCACCGGCTTCACTCGGCTCGACGTTCAAACAGCGGAAAGGTCGTGTTCCGCAAGCTTGAGAAGATCGAGCATGGCGGTGCGGGCTATTTCCGGTTGGCGCAGGCGTATCGCCTCGTAGACCGCGCGGTGACAATCCAGCATCTTCTGGTGGGAGTGCGTGCTTTGTGCCGAGTAGCGGAATGCCACGCGCAACGCCGTATCGATCACCGTCTCGAACTCCATCAGCACCGAATTGGCCGATGCGGCAAGAATTGCAGTATGGAAGCCGATATCCGCCTCGACGCCCTGCTCCAGATCGGTTGCCATGGTGCGCGTCATGACAAGATAGCTTTCCTCGATTTGCGCGAGGTTCCGCGCGTCCGCTCTTTCGGCGGCGAGGGCCGCGGCCGCAGGCTCGAAAATCCGCCGCGCTTCAATCAGGTCGGCAAAGAGCGAGGGATCGGGGCCAAATCCAAATGTCCAGCGGATGAGGTCGGCGTCGAGCCGGCGCCAATCCTGCCTTTGCCGCACACGCGTGCCGTTTCGGGTGCGCACTTCAAGCATGCCCTTGTCGACCAGGACACGTATGGCTTCACGCAGCGTGGAGCGTCCAACGGACAAGGACTTGCACAGCTCCGCTTCGGTCGGGATCGCTTCGCCCGTCGGATAAAGGCCGCTGATGATATTGGTCGCGAGCGTATCCAATACGGTGCGGTGGAGCGTCCGCAACTTCACTGAAGGCGGGGCTGCAATGGATCGCTGATCAACCATGACAATTCCAGGATAGTTTTGAAAGACTGTCCGTCAGCCTGCTGCCGACCCAATCCTCGAACACGTGTTATTCAGCTTGGGCTCATCCGTCAAAGCGCGTCTCGGGCAATCCGGCGACGCCGACATCGAGCGCCAGGAGGGAACCGGCCATCGGCTGGGCCGCCAGCGCCTCTCCCTTCAGATTCCAAATCGCCGTCGTCACGAACAGGGTTCGCAAGTCCGGCCCGCCGAACATGCAACTCGTGGGCTTTTGAACCGGCAGCTCCACGATGCGGTCGACACGGCCATCTGGTGCGTAACGGGTCAGCCGCCAGCCGTCCCATTGGGCGTTCCACATGTAACCTTCCGCATCGATGGTTGAACCGTCCGGCGCACCAGGATCCGCAAGCGTGTCGGCAAAGTGCCGCTTGTTGGCAATTGCACCCGTCGCCGCCGTGTAGTCATAGGCATAGATGGTCTTGTCCAACGTATCGGCGAAATAGAAGACGTCGTCGCCGGGGTTCCAGCACAGCGCGTTGGAAATGCCGACGCCGGTCGCCATGCGGTGCACCGACAAATCCGGATCGAGGCGAAAGAGCGAGCCGGAATGGCGTTTCAGACCGTCATCCATCGTTCCGGCCCAGAAGCGCCCGTGGCGGTCGCATTTGCCGTCGTTGAAGCGATTGCCCGGATCGGCGTCCGGTCTTGCAATCCACTCGATGGCGCCGTCGGCCAGGTTGAAAAACGCAAAGCCGCTCTCGAAGGCGCAAACAAGGCCGCCACGCTTGCGCAGGGCGAACGATCCGATGCGCTCGGGAAAATGCCAGTCCGTCAGGGTCCCGCTCGGCTGATGCCAGCGCTGCAGGCGCTTGCCCTCGATATCGACCCAGAAGAGCGCCTGTTCCTCGGCGTCCCAGACCGGCACCTCCCCCAGGATGTTGCGGCACGCGGCGATTTCGATGATTTCCGGTTGATGCTTCATCGTGGTGACCCCTTGGTGGCGTTCGAGTTCTGTCCCCTTCCGACAAAATGAAACAGGGCGGCAGCCCTTTGTCGCATCTTTGTGCGCTGTTCGGCTGATCGCAATCCGTGAAAGCCGACGGCCGCCAGCGTCAGTGCGCCTGCCCAGACATACTGCCAGTAGGCTGAGACCTGGAACTGGTTGAGGATGTTTTGCAGCAGTACGACCAGTGTCGCGCCGAAGAACGTGCCGATCGCCGTACCCGTTCCGCCGAAGACCGATGTGCCGCCTGTAACGACTGCCGTGACAGAGGCAAGCGTGAAGGTGGAGCCCGCTTGCGGATCGCCCGACCCTATGCGCGCGGCAATGATGATGCCGGCGATCGCCGCCATCAGCCCTGAGAAAATATAGGCGACTGCCTTGACCCGGCCTGCCCGGATGCCCGCGACTTCAGCCGCCTCCACCGCTGATCCGACGGCATAGAGCCGCGCGCCGATGCGCCCGCGCGCAAGCAAAAGCTCCGCCAGCACATAGACAATGACGACCAACAGGAACGCAATCGGCACCATGCCCATGCGTTGCGTCACGTGTGCGGCGACTTCCGGCGCGATGGTGCCCCCGGGCGAAGGTCGCACCAAGAGTGCCAGTCCCTGAACGATCGAGAACGTGCCCAGGGTTGCCACAAGGTCGGGAATTTTCAATCGCACGATCAGGAATGCATTGAACAGGCCGATCGACAGTCCCGCCACGAGACAGCTCACGATGCCGATCACAACCGGCACCGGCGGCTCCGGGGCAAGCAGGTGGGATGCGATTGTGGTGACCAGGCTGATTACCGGACCTGTCGTCAGGTCGATGCCGCCAAGCAAGATCACCGCCATCTGGCCCAGTGCGGCAAAGGCCAGTGGCGCTATCTGTCCTGCCATCGAGGCGAAGTTGCGCGGTGTCAGAAAGAATTGGGTATTGGCAGTCGCAAACACCATCAAGGCGATGATGACGAGACCGAGCATGCCGGCCGGGAGGTAACGCGTGAGCCAGCGGCGCGGCGCCGGGCGTGAGCGCGCAATCTCCCGCTCATCGGCCCGGCGATGGGGACCGTCGCGTTCATCCAGCCCTGCGTTGCGCCGCACCCGGTCGCTGCGAACCGCATGCGCCATGACGCTTTCTTCGGTGGCGGATCTGGACTGAAGTTCGGCTACGGGCTGACCATCGGCGAACACGACGATGCTGTCGGTCAGGCCGATGAGCTCCAGCAAATCGGAGGAAAGAACAATAACACCCGCTCCGCCTTCGGCGCGCTGGCGTATCAGGCGATAGAGTTCAAGCTTGGTTTCGACGTCTACGCCCTGTGTCGGCTCGTCGAAAATGTACAGGTCCGCGTCGCTGAGGAACCATCGCGCAAAGACCACCTTTTGCTGGTTTCCGCCCGAGAGGCTCGAAACCGGCGTTTCCCAATCTGGCGCCTTTATGGACAGTCGATCGGCTTCACGGCCAACCGTAGCCGCTTCGCGCCGCTGGTCCAGATTGCCAAGCGATGCCCACGCATCCACATGCGGCAAGGCAATGTTCTCGCGGATCGAATGTACGGCGAACAAGCCTTCGCCGCGCCGGTCTGCCGGCACATAGACGATCCCGGCCGCCAGCGCTGCCGCAGGCGTCGAAGGCTGATAGGCACTGCCCTTGTACAGGATGGAACGACTGCCCGCCGGACCGAGGCCAAAGAGTGCCCGGGCAAGTTCCTGCTGGCCTGCTCCCTGCACGCCGCCGAAACCAACGATGGTGCCGCGTCGGACATTGATCGCGACCTGCGGCGCGCCCGGTTCCGCCAGCACCGACAGCACGGGCTCCCCCGCCGCCTTTGCCCGCTCAGGATAGGCGAGGCCTATCGGACGGCCCACCATGAGCGCAACAAGGCGCTCTTCCGTTGCTTCCGCCGCCGGCACTGTTCCCATCACCTCGCCGTCCTTCAAGACGGTGATCCTGTCGGCAATGGCCAAGACCTCGGGCAACCGGTGAGAGATGAAGATTATCGCCGTGCTCCCGTCGCGCAGCTGCCGCAACAGGGTCAGCAAGGCCGAGCTCTCCGGTCCGGTCAGGGCAGAGGTCGGCTCGTCCAGGATGAGGACGCGGGCATTCCGCGCCAAGGCGCGGGCGATTTCGACCTGCTGCTTGGCCGCCCGATTGAGATCACCTGCCGCCGCCCGAACGTCGATGGAAGCATTCAATCGGGCGAGCACCCCGGATGCAGTCCGGTCCATCGCCGCGCGATCGACGAGAATGGCATTGCCAGGTTCGTGCCCCAGCCCGATGTTCCAGGCGACATCGAGGGTCGGCGCAAGACGGGTGTCTTGATAGACCATTGCAATCCCGGCAGCCAAACCGGCGGCGGGAGAGCCAATCGTGATATCCTTGCCATCCAGCTGTATCGTGCCGCCGTCGGGCGCGTAAACGCCCGACAAGATTCGCATCAGTGTGGATTTGCCGGCCCCGTTCTCCCCTACCAGGGCATGAATTTCGCCCGGCGAAATATCGAAGCTGACCGCCTTGAGGGCATGCACGCCGGGAAAGCGCTTGTCCACACCGCGAACGGAGAGAACAGGCGCAATCCCGGCATGAGGCCGGACCACAACAGGGAGGTCATTGGGTCCGGCCGTTTCACTCATTACTTGAAGATCTTCGACAGCTGTTCATCGGTAAGAGTGGTGTCCGTGAAGAGGCCGTCCGGCATCGCGGGACGAAGATACTTCTTGTAATTGTCTTTCGTGATCATCGCAGGTGACAGAATCTGCTGCTTGGGCACCTCATTGCCCTTCAACAGGGCAACGGCGGCCCGCATTGCGAAAATTCCCTGCCATGTGGGTTCGGACATCAGGCCGATGTCGAATTTCGGCTGATTGGCCTTCTCGGCATCGTACAATTTGAGCAGACCATTGTAGTCATCGCCCGTGACTGGCACCAGCGGACGGCCCGCAGCCAGCAAAGCCTTCATCGCGCCGGCCCCGACCTGGCCGCCGTCACACCAAACCCCATCAATCTGGGGGTTGGCAGCGATGAGGTCGGCCATCACGATCTTGGCGCGATCTTCTTCCCAATGGGCGTCCTTGAACGCGAGGACCTCGATGTCCTTGGACATCGCTTCCTGCGCGCCCGCCCAACCTGCCGCCGTGTAGGAATTTCCGGGCAATCCGCCCAAGGCTACGATCTTGCCTTTGCCGCCGAGGGCGTCCGAAAGCCATTTACCGAGCGTGGCGCCCTTTTTCTTCGGATCGGTTCCAACATAGGTCGACCAGCCTTCGCCATCCACAGGCAGATTGAACGGCGCGGTCACGATGCCCTGATCCGTCGCCTCCTTGAGAATCGGGGCAACCGCCGAACCGGAGTTTGCAATCACCAGGATAGCATCGACCTGCTGGTTGATCAGCGTTTCGATGTCATTGACCTGCTTGTTGATATCCCCTTGTCCGTCGACGATGACAAATTCCTTGATGTCCGGCGTCGCCTTGGCTTCTGCTTCCAAGGCTGCGATGGCCATGGCGCGCCACGAATTGCCTGAAAAACCATTGGAAAAACCGATGCGGTACGGGCCGGGCTTTGCAGTGCCCTTCACCATCGCGCCCACAGCCTCGAGACTGACACCCTCTTGTGCGAATGCATGCCGTCCGAAGGCAAGCGTTGCAGTCAGGCCGAGGCCAGCCTGCAACACCTTGCGGCGAGACCAGGACTTATCGGAATACCTTGTCATGTCGTTTCCTTCCCTTGCTTTGGCCTTGGCGGCCGATTGCCCGTTTCCGGGGTTAAAGCCGCGCGCCCGAAAGGCGGCGGTATGCAAGAACGCTGGCGAGGATGATCGCGCCCTGCACAATGAACTGCGAGCCGCTGGACATGCGGACGATGTTGGTAAAGCTCGTAAGTTCGGTGATGAAGACCGCGCCTCCGACCGTGGCCAGAATGCCGCCGACCCCGCCCGTCAACGCGGCACCGCCAACAACGACAGCCGCAATGGTGGTGAAGAGGAACGGGTTGCCTATGCCGAGCGAGGGCGAGCCGATATAGGCAGTGAGCAAAAGCCCGCCGAAACACGCCATCAGTGCCGAAAGCATGTATGCGCCGATGGTTACGCGCTCAACCGGAACGCCCATCAATGCCGCAGCGCGCGGATTGGCTCCGGTTGCATAAAGCCACCGGCCGAAAACCGTGCCGCGGCTCAGCCACAACATCGCCAGGGCGACCATGATCCAGATGATCGTAGGCGCGGGCACGCCGGCCAGTGTGCCGTTGCCCACCACCTCAATTGCCGGAGCGGCTTCCCCGCGCGGCGCGCCGCCGGTGTAGATCAGCGCCGCACCAAACAAGATCGAGTTGCTGCCCAAGGTAGCGATCAACGGCGTTATGCCGATAATTGCGGTAATGGCGCCGTTCACGAATCCCGCAATCAATGAGATTGCGATACAGACCATGACCGCATAGGCGATCTGATCGTTCTGGCCGAGCATCAGGCTGGTCGCGACAATATTGGTCAAGGTCACGACGCCGGCTTGGGAAAGGTCAATTCCGCCGGTGAGAACCACGATCGTTTGACCGAGCGCTATGACGCCCAGGAATGAGGCTACCTGCAGAATGTTGAGGACCTGGCTCCACTGGAACATCGCCGGCGAAATGAGACCGGAAACAACGTAGAGGCCTATCACTGCCAACCAGACCGCTCCGGCGGCGCGGATCGCGCGCATCAGAACCGTTCGGACTGGCAGTCGTCTCGGCATGGCTCACCAATCCACAACGGTGCCGTCTGGCATCACAGCGTGAGTGGCGTGGTAGATTTCAAGTTTGTAGGGATGTGCGTCGGCAACACTCTCGTTGAGCTCGACCCCAAGTCCTGGAGTTTCCGGAATTTGCCATGCTCCCTCCACGCGGCGGATCGGACCATCCACCACGGTTTCGAACCATGGCACGGCCCCAGACATTTCCTCCTGGATGATGAAGTTCGGGGTGGCGATTGCAAAATGCAGCGCCGCCGCGCTCGCGATTGGTCCCAAAGGATTGTGCGGTGCGAGCCCGATGCCCGCCGTCTCGCACATGGCTGCAATCTTGCGCGCTTCCGACAAGCCGCCGACATGGGCAATGTCGGGCTGCGCAACATGCATGGCGCGTTGCCTTATATGCGGTTCGAATTCGTGGCGGCCGATCAGGCGCTCGCCAGTGGCGATAGCGACAGGTGATTGCAAGGTAATGTCCCGCAGCAAGGCGGGATCGCCCGGCTGGACGGGTTCCTCGACGAACAACGGCCGTCCAGGCGCAATGGCGCGGATGTAGTCGAGCGCGGCGATTCCCGAACCGGGCCGGCCATGAAAATCGATCATAATTTCGATGTTCGAACCGACGGACGCGCGCAAAGCCTCCATCAACTTCGCGGCATGATCGACCGCGCGCACAGGTGCGAGCATGTGCGTGTAGGGAATGAACACGACCTTCAGCGCATTGTATCCATCGGCAACCACGGCCGCAGCGCGATCTGCTAGGCCGGCCGGATCCATTGTTTCATACACGGCCCGCATGTCTCCGAGACCGAGATGAGTATAGACTGGAACATGGTTGCGGGTCTTGCCTCCAAGCAGTCGCCATACGGGGACGCCCAGTTCCTTGCCGAGGACATCCCAAAGCGCGACTTCGATACCTGAGATCGCCGACGCGCCAATCACGCCCATGCGCCAGAAGCCGTGCTTGTGCATGATGCGCACGGCCTGTTCTATGTCCCGGGGGTCATGCCCGATCAGCAGTGGCTCAAGATCGGCGATCGCACCGGCGACTGCGCGTGTTTTCCATTCAAGCGTTGCCTCGCCCCATCCGTAGAGCCCAGGCTGGTCAGTGTCGACGCGCACGAAGACCCAATTGCGCATTTCGGCATTCACCACCTTGCACGTGATACCGGTGATTTTCATGCTGCCTCCCAATGATGAGACTAACAGAATAATTCATCAGATCAATACGGTTCGCCTACTAGTTCTTCATTTGCCCTGATCATCGGCCAGCCTGCCGGACTTTCCGTGGGACAGCTCCCTGTTCCAGCGACATCGCTCGCTGTTAATGCAAAATGGCTCCCTGTTATTTGTCGCTGGGCAACCAGTCAAAAACCGTTTCGGCTCAGTTGGTTAGCAGCCAAATACCCCGGAAATCAGTTAGAAATTGCGTTTTCTCCCTGTAAACTCCCTGATAAACAGGGAGACGGGTGCGCAGCAGACTGCCAGCACAGCCAACCCATGTACTTGGCGTTAGACTGCTGCTCTTGCATGCGTGACACCTCTTTCGTGCGCGCATCAGGTGAAAGCTTCGCCATCGCCAGATCTCACCAAGAGCGGACGGGCATTTTGGCCTTCAGGAATGACGACACCCAAGGTTCGCCCCGGGTAGCGGCCCCGCTTAGCCGACCACCGCAGCAAGCGGAAGAAATTCAGCCCAATTGTATGCAATAGCCGAATAGTTGCCTAAATTTTAGCGTGCGCAATGTCGTTGCAAAATTTTTCAGCAGATGTTTGAGGCCGGCAGACGGCGCCTCATGTGACGAAATGGCCTGCCAAACTGTTGATACAAAATGATATTTTTCATTGTTTTGCAAAACGCATGAATTGGCACGGTCATTGCAAAGCTTCAGCCAGTCTCTTCCATGGACCGTCTCACCGGTCACTTCGCTGTATCCCCGGACGAGCTACAACAGGAGCTGGATCATGCCATTCAAGGAAATTTCGCGTCGCAGTTTGTTGAAAGCCGGCGCTGCCGGGTTCGCCGCAACGGCATTGCCGCTGGGCGCAATCTCGCGTGCCTTGGCGGCTGAGGACGTGGTTCTCGGCATCGTCTATGTCGGCCCGCGCGACGACTTCGGCTGGAACCAGGCCCATGCGGTCGCCGCGAAGGCGCTGAAGGCGGTGCCGGGCGTCAAGGTGGTCGAGGAGGAGAACGTCCCCGAGACCGATCGCCGTCGCCGAAGTCGATGGAGTCGATGATCAACCTCGACGGCGCCAACCTGATCTTCGCGACCTCGTTCGGCTATTTCGACCCGTTCATGGTCGACATGGCCAAGAAGTATCCCGACGTCCAGTTCCGCCACGCCGCGCCGCTGTGGAACAAGGACAAGCACCCGATGCAACGCCGGCTGCTACTTCGGCTATCTCAACCAGGCGCACTACGTCAACGGCATCGCCGCCGGCCTGTCGCTCCAAGACCAACAAGATCGGCTTCGTCGCCGCCAAGCCGATCCCGCTCGGTGCTGCGCAACATCAACTCGTTCGCTGCTCGGCGCGCGCAAGGTCGAACCCGAACGCCGACCGTGCAGGTGATCTTCACCGGCGACTGGTCGCTGCCGGTGCGCGAGGCCGAGGCCACCAACGCGCTGGTCGATGCCGGCTGCGACGTCATCACCTGCCACGTCGACAGCCCGAAGGTCGTGATCGAGACCGCCGAGGGGCGCGGCGTCAAGAGCTGCGGCCACAACGCCTCGCAGGCGCCGCTGGCGCCCAAGGGCTTCATCACCGGCGCCGAGTACAAGTGGGAGACGATCTACAAGACGTTACGCCGACATGCTCGCCAAGGGCGAGACGCTGCCGAACTTCGTGCGTCGGCGGCTACGACAACGACATGGTGCAGAACACGCCCTACGGCGCCGGCGCGACGCCCGAGGCCATCGCAGGCCGCCGACGCCGCCATCGCCGACCTGAAGGCGGGCAAGCCGATCTACGTCGGCCCGCTCAAGGACAACAAGGGCAAGGTCGTCGTCGACAAGACCTTCGACAACTACGACCCCTACGCTCGACGGCATGAACTACCTGGTCGAGGGCGTCGTCGGCTCGATCACCTGATCGATCGACAGCGCGGCGCCGTGAGCGGCGGCCGCCCGCCGCGGCCGGTGCTGCACGCCCGACTCCACGGGCATCGCATGGCGCAGCGCAGATGACAGCACCGCACAGGACCGCTGGCGCCGCAGCGGCGCAGCCGGCCGATCGCTCCGGCTCGCTTCGCTGGCGGTCGGCGGAATACGTCGTCGATCCCGGTCGGCGCGCTGGTCGTCTCGGCGGTGCTGTTCTCGCATCTTCCTGCTGATGCTCGGCAAGTCGCCCGGCCGAGTTCTTCTCGCTGGTCTGGCGCGGCGGCTTCGGCACCGCCTTCTCGTTCCAGAACACGCTGCAGCGCGCCGCCCCGCTCATCCTCACCGGCGCTTGCCTTCGCCATCCCGGCCGCGCATCGGCCTCGATCATGATCGGCGGCGAGGGCGCGCTGGTGCTCGGCGGCTTCGCGGCCGCCGCGATCGCCGTCCCGCTCGTCGGCCGCAGGCGCTCCGCTCTGGCTCGCCATGGCCGTGATGGCGCTGACCGCCATGGCTGCCGGCGCGGTCTGGATCGGCCATCGTCGGCTGGCTGCGCCACTACGCGCGGCGTCAACGAGACGATCTCCACGCTGCTGCTCACCTACATCGCCATCGCCATCATGAACTTCTTCGTCGAAGGCGCTGCTGCGCGACCCGGCCTCGGCCAACAAGCCGTCGACCGTGCCGATCGGCGAGGCCAACATGATCGGCACCATCCCCGGCACGGACGTGCATTGGGGCCTCGCGGCGGGCATCGTGCTCGCCGTGCTGCTGCTACGTCGCTGATGACGCGCACGACCTTCGGCTTCGCCGCGCGCGTCACCGGCGGCAATCCGCGCGCGGCACTGGCGCAGGGCCTGCCGGTCGGCAGGCTGATCGTGGCCTGCTGCGCCATCGCCGGCGCCTGCGCCGGACTTGCCGGCTTCTTCGAGGTCGCCGCGATCCACGGCCAGGCCAATGCCTCGCTGGTCGCCGGCTACGGCTTCACCGGCATCCTCGTCGCCTTCCTGGCCCGGCACAACCCGCTCGCCATCATGCCGGTCGCGATCCTGTTCGGCGGCATCGCCGCGTCGGGCGGCCTGATCCAGCGCCGCATGGACCTGCCGGACGCCACCGTGCTGGTGCTGCAGGGCATCATCTTCGTGGTGCTGCTGGTCAGCGAGACGCTCTACGGCCGCTTCACGATCTTCCAGCCGCCGAGCGGAGGTCGACCGCACATGAGCGGCGACGCGCTGGTCACCGTCCTGATCGCCATGCTCGGCGGCGCCATCCGCGTCTCGACGCCCTTCATGTTCGTGGCGCTCGGCGAGATGCCTGACCGAGAAGTCCGGCCGCATCAACCTCGGCCTCGAGGGCACGCTCGTGCTCGGCGCCATGGTCGCCTACGCCGTCTCCTACCACACCGGCTCGCCCTGGCTCGGCGTGCTTGCGCGCCGGCTGCTCCGGCCTGGTGCTCGGCGCCGATGCACGGCTGTGATCTGCAAGCTGCCGCGCGTCAACGACATCGCCATCGGCATCGCCATGATGATCGTTCGGCACCGGCCTCGCCTTCTTCTTCGGCAAGCCCTACATCCAGCCGACCGCGCCGCGGCTGCCGTCGATCCCGCTCGGCGACTGGACGGGCAACCCCGCGCTGCGCGCAGGCGCTGGAGGTCAATCCGCTGTTCTTCGTCGGCATCGTCGCTGGCGGTCTTCATGTGGTGGGCGCTTCGCGCAACACCCGGCTCGGCCTGATCGTGCGCATGACCGGCGACAGCGCGCCCGCGGCGCGCGCCATGGGCGTCATCCGGTCGATCTGGTGCGCTTCCTCGCCACCGCGGCCGGCGGCTTCCTCGCCGGCGTCGGCGGCGCGTTCCTGTCGCTCTACTATCCCGGCAGCTGGAACGAGGGCCTGTCGTCCGGCCAGGGCCTGATGGCGGTGGCGCTGGTCATCTTCGCGCGCTGGAACCCGCTGCGCTGCTTCCTCGCGGCCCTGCTGTTCGGCGCGGCCGGCGCCTCGGCCCGGCGCTGCAGTCGGTCGGCATCACGCCAGGGCTACTACTTCTTCAACGCCGCCCCCTACATCCTGACGCTCTTCATCATGATCGCCTCGGCCGGTCGCAAGTCGTCGGCGCGCGAGGCGCCCGGCGAACTGTCGATCGTCAAATAGGAGCTGCGCCATGTTTGCCCTCACCCAAACTGCCGCCGCCGCATTCGCCCGTCGCTGCCGATCCCTACCCCTGGCCCTTCGACGGCGACCTGCGGCCGCGCAACACGGCGCTCGTCGATCATCGACATGCAGACCGATTTCTGCGGCAAGGGCGGCTATGTCGACACGATGGGCTACGACATCTCGCTGACCCGCGCGCCGATCGAGCCGATCCGGCGCGTGCTCGCGGCGATGCGCGCGCAAGGGCTTCCACATCATCCACACGCGCGAGGGCCACCGCCCGGACCTCTCCGACCTGCCGGCCAACAAGCGCTGGCGCTCGCGCGGATCGGCGCCGGCATCGGCGATCCGGGCCCGTGCGGGCGCATCCTGGTGCGCGGCGAGCCGGGCTGGGAGATCATCCCGGAGCTGGCGCCCCTCCCCGGCGAACCGGTCATCGACAAGCCCGGCAAGGGCTCGTTCTGCGCCACCGACCTGGAGCTGATCCTGCGCACGCGCGGCATCCGCAACCTCGTGCTGACCGGCATCACCACCGACGTCTGCGTCCACACCACGATGCGCGAGGCCAACGACCGCGGCTTCGAGTGCCTGCTGCTCGAGGACTGCTGCGGCGCGACCGAGCACGGCAACCACCTCGCCGCGATCAAGATGGTCAAGATGCAGGGCGGCGTGTTCGGCGCGGTGTCCACCAGTCGCCGGCTTTCGTCGAGGCCCTGGCAGCGAATGATGGCTGCGAGCGTCGATCGTCCACAGCAGCCGCACAGGCGCCGCGCGCCATCGGCCTCGAAACCATCGGCATGACCAAGATCTTCGGGCCGCTGACGGCGCTCGACGACGTCTCGATCAAGGTCGCGCCGGGCTCGTTCCACGCGCTGCTCGGCGAGAACGGCGCCGGCAAGTCGACGCTGGTCAAATGCATCATGGGCTTCTACCAGCCCGACCGCGGCCAGGTGCTGGTCGAACGGCCAGCGAGGTCGCCGATCGCGCAGCCCGCGCGACGCGCGCGCCGCCGGCATCGGCATGGTCTACCAGCACTTCACGCTGGTGCCCTCGCTGACGGCGGCGGAGAACCTCGTCATCTCCCGCGCCGACGCGCCGGCGATCATCGACTGGAGCGAAGGAGAAGCGGCGCTCGGCGCAGTTCCTCGAGCGCATGCCGTTCCGCGTGCCGCTCGACGTGCCGGTGTCGCAGCCTGTCGGCCGGCGAGAAGCAGAAGCTCGAGATCCTGAAGCAGCTCTATCTCGACCAGCGCTTCCTGATCCTCGACGAGCCGACCTCGGTGCTGACGCCCGGCGAGGCCGACGAGATGCTGGGCCTCCTGCGCGGCATGACCGAGCGCGGCGAGATCACCGTCCTGATGATCACGCCACAAGTTCCGCGAGGTGACGGCCTTCGCCGACGACGTCACGGTGCTGCGGCGCGGCCAACTGGCCGGCGGCGGCGCCGGTCGGCGAGCTCTCGCACCGCCGAGATGGCGCGGCATGATGATCGGCGACACCGCAGATCCGCGAGCGCGCCGCGCGCAAGCCGAGCACGGCAAGCAACGCCGTCGTGCTCGAACTCGCCGGCCTCTTCGCCGACGACGACGAGGGCCTGCCCGCCGTCGAGGCGGTGAACCTGAAGGTCCACGCCGGCGAGATCGTCGGCATCGCCGGCGTCTCCGGCAACGGCCAGTCGCGAGCTGGTCGAGGTGCTGTCCGGCCAGCGGCGAGCCGACCGACGGCCGCATCTTCGTCCACGGCAAGCCCTTCGAGCCGACGCGCGACGCGACTGCGACGCGCTTCAAGGTCTTCGGCCTGCCGGAGGAGCCGCTGAAGAACGCCACCGTGCCGACGCATGAGCGGTGGCCGAGAACATCGCCTTCCGCACCTTCGACAAGCCGCCGATCGCCAGCTGCGGCTGGTGGCTGTCGCCCGGCCCGATGCGCGAGCAAGGCGCGCGAGCTGATCGCCGCGCTACCGCGTCAAGACGCCCTCGACCGAGACGCCGATCGAGAACCTCTCCGGCGGCAACGTGCAGCGCGCGGTGCTGGCGCGCGAGCTCTCCGGCGACGTCGACGTGCTGATCGTCGCCAACCCCTGCTTCGGGCTCGACTTCGCCTCGGTCGCCGAGATCCGCGCGCAGATCATGGAGCAGCGCAACCGCGGCGCGGCCGTGCTGCTGGTCTCCGAGGACCTCGACGAGATCCTCGAGCTCTCCGACCGCGTCGCCGTGATGTCGGGCGGCGACGATCACCTACGTCGCGCCGATCGCCGAGACCGACCGCACCACGATCGGCCAGCACATGGCGGGGCACTGAGATGATCGATCACCGTCGCCGCCGCGCCCTACCCCTATCACGCTCCGACCCGGACGCGACGGCGCTCGTCGTCATCGACATGCAGCGCGACTTCGTCGAGCCGGGCGGCTTCGGCGCGGCGCTCGGCAATGACGTCTCGCGGCTCGGCGCCATCGTGCCGACCGTCGCCGCGCTGATCGCCCTGTTCCGCGGCAAGGGCTGGCCGGTCATCCACACGCGCGAGGCGCACCTGCCCGACCTCTCCGACTGCCCGCCGGCCAAGCGCCGCGCGGCAACGCGCCGCCTGCGCATCGGCGAGCGCGGCGCCGATGGGCCGCCTGCTGGTGCGCGGGCGAGCCGGGCAACCAGATCGTCGCCGAGCTGGCGCCGCTCGACGGGCGAGATCGTCATCGACAAGCCCGGCAAGGGCACGTTCTAGGCGACCGGGCTCGCACGAGATGCTGCAGCCGACGCGGCATCACCCATCTCGTCTTCGCCGGCGTGACGACCGAGGTCTGCGTGCAGACGACGATGCGCGAGGCCAATGACCGCGGCTACGAGTGCCTGCTGATCGAGGACGCGACGGAGAGCTATTTCCCGGAGTTCAAGGCGGCGACCATCGAGATGATCACGGCGCAGGGCGGCGATCGTCGGCTGGGCGACGCCGCTCGCGGCGCTGAAGCCAGGCGTCGGCGTGAGGATGCGCCGGATGATGCAAGCGACTTCGATCCCGAGGCCATGATCGACGCGCTGGCGCCCTTGCTCGGCCTCGCCGTCGACGCCCGAATACCGCGCCGGCGTGAACGCGCAACCTGCGCGGCGGCGCGAACCATTGCGGCCGCGATCGTGCTGGCGTTCGAACTGCTGGACGATCGCGACGAACCCGCGCCGGTGTACCGGCCATGAGCACTCGACGCCGTCCGACGCCAGCGCGCAGGCAGATCGCCGCGGCGGTGCGCTCGCGGCAAGACAAGCGCCGTCGCGATTGTCGCAGGCGGCGTCTTGCCCGCATCGAGCGCTCGCGACGGCGGCTCAGCGCCTTCACCGACGTCACGCGCGAGCGCGCGCTGGCGGAGGCCGACGCCGTGGATGCCGAGATCGCGGCGCGGACGCGATCCCGGGCCGCTCGCCGGCGTGCCCTTCGCGGTGAAGAACCTCTTCGACATCGAAGGCGTGGTCACGCTGCGCCGGCTCGAAGATCAACCGCGAGACACGCGCCGGCCGCGCGCAGACGCGACGCTGGTGACGCGGCTGAAGGCAGCCGGCGCCGTGCTGCTCGGCGCGCTGAACATGGGCGAATACGCCTATGATTTCACCGGCGAGAACGCGCATGACGGCCCCTCGCGCAATCCGCATGCGCCCGACGCACATGTCGGGCGGCTCGTCCGGCGGCTCCGGCGACGGCCGTGGCGGCGGGCATGGTGCCGCTGGCGCTCGGCTCCGACACCAATGGCTCGATCCGCGTGCCCTCCTCGCTCTGCGGCCTCTTCGGGCTGAAGCCGACCTATCGGCCGCCTGCCGCGGGCGGGCACGTTTCCCTTCGTCGCGAGCCTCGATCATCTCGGGCCGTTCGCGCGCAGCGCCGGCGACCTCGCGCTCGCCTACGACGCGATGCTCGGCTACGATTACCAGGATCCGGCTTGCGCACAGATCGCCGGCATGCCGGTGAGCGGCATCATGACCAACGGCATTGCCGGGCTCCGGATCGTGCGGGCGTCGGGTTACTTCGCACGCAACGGCCACGCCGACGCATTCGAGGCGGTGGAGCGCGTTGCCTCGGCGCTCGGCGTCACCACGGACGTGGAGATTGCCGATGCGAAGGCTGCACGCGCTGCGGCCTATCTCATCACGATGTCCGAAGGCGCGGCGCTGCATCTTGATCGCATTCGCGAGCACCATTCCGAGTTCGATCCCGATGTGCGCGACAGGCTCATCGCGGGCGCGATGATACCGGGCGCATGGGTCGCGCGGGCACAAAAGCTGCGCCGCATCTTCCGCCAGCGGATGCTTCAAGTATTCGAGAGCGTCGACGCAATCATCGCACCCGCAACGCCCTGCCGCGCGCCCAGGATCGGCCAGCGGACGATGACGATCGACGGCGTGGAAATGCCGGTGCGCCCAAATCTGGGCCTGTTCAGCCAGCCGATTTCCTTCATCGGATTTCCGGTCGTCACCGTCCCCGTCTGGACGAGTGGCGAGCGCCTCCCGATCGGGGTGCAGATCATCACGGCGCCATGGCGCGAGGACATCGGCATGTGTATCGCGCATTGGCTCGAATCGCGGGGCATCGTGCATGCCCCCATCGCCTCAGGGGAGTGATCGGAATGGAGAAACGCGGGGCTTGGGCCGGGCGCAACGCCGACAAGGACGCCGTGCGCGGCAGCGGTCTGGGAGGGGCTGGAAGCAGGCGGCATGGCGATGGGTCCCGTCTGGAGCCACATCCCCAACTTCATCGGCGCGGACATGGCGGCCTGGCGGCTTGCCCAAAGCGACGCATGGAAAAGGGCGCGGACCGTCAAGTGCAATCCGGACCCGCCGCAGATACCGGTGCGCCTGCGCGCCCTCTATGAAGGCAAGATGCTGTACGCACCGGTGCCCTACTTGACCCGCGACTTTCCCTATCTTCGGATAGACCCTGCACGGCTGGTTGAAAAAGGCGTTTCCTTCGAACTCGCCGCGACCAGCGAAGGCTACATGATGCATGGCGAGCGCATCGGATTTCAGGACGTTGAGAAACTGGATTTCTGCGTCGTTGGCTCGGTCGCGGTCAGCCGCGAGGGCGGGCGCACCGGCAAGGGGGCGGGCTTTGCCGACCTCGAAACCGGGATTTTCCGCGAACTCGGCATCATCGATGCGCAGCACGCCGATGGCCACCACGATTCATTCCTCGCAACTGGTGCCCGACGGGGCGGTGTTCATGATGAAGCACGACTCGCCGCTCGACCTCATCGCCACGCAGGACGAACTGATCGTGACCGGCAATGTCGCGCCGCGGCCCAAGGGCGTCGCGTGGGATTTCGTTCAGGCCGATCAATTCGAATCCATACCGTTCCTGCGGTCGCTGCGCGATGCAATGCTGGCAAAGGGGGGCAGCGATGCTGGTCGATGATCCCGATACGCTGGCCGAGGTGAAGGCAGTATTCGCGCGCTACGAAACGGCTCTGGTGAGCAACGACGTCGCGGTCCTGGACGCGCTGTTTTGGGGAGATGCACGAACGATCCGCTACGGCGGCGGCGAGAACCTTTACGGCGCCGGCGAGATCCTCGCCTTTCGCAAGGCGCGCTCGGAGGCGGGGCTCGCCCGAAATCTCGAGCGCACCGTGATCACCACTTTCGGCAAGGATTTTGCCACCGCCTCGACGCTGTTCTACCGCGAAACCGCGCCCGGCAAGGTTGGCAGGCAGATGCAAAGCTGGGTGCGGATGCCGCAAGGCTGGCAGGTGGTGGCCGCCCATGTCAGCATCATCGACGAGCGCTAGCTTGCCCTGCCCCGCTGCGATATCGTGACCCGCGCATGTCCACATCCGCCGAATCAATCCGCCACGAACTGGCGCGCCGCATCGTCACAAGGCAGATCGAGCCGGGCACACTGCTCGACGAAACCATGCTCGCCGCCGAGTTTTCCGTGTCACGTACGCCTGTTCGCGAGGCGCTGCGCAAGCTTGCGAGCCTTGGCCTCGTCGACCAGAAGGCGCATCGCAAGGCAACGGTGACCAAGCCGGCCGACAGCGAACTCGCCGGAATGTTCGCCGTGATGCAGCATCTGGAAATGCTTTGCGCAGGGCTCAGCGCCGTGATGATGACCTCGGCCGAACGGGCCGGGCTCGAGCGCAAGCATGCACAGATGGGCGCGCTCGTTCGCGCCGGCGATTGCGAGGGCTACACCGTGGCGAACGAGTCTTTCCACTCCGCCATCTATGAAGGCACGCGCAATTCCTATCTGGCCGAAATCACCAGCAATACGCGCCTGCGGCTGCAAGCTTTCCGCCGTGCGCAGTTCACCAGGGCGGGGCGGCTCGCAGCCTCGCACGCCGAGCACGGAACGATCCTCGAGGCAATTCTACGCGGTGAGCGCTCGGCCGCGGAAAATGCCATGCGCGCCCATATTGGCCATGTGGAAAATGCCTGGCACCATGTCGCCAACCAGCTTTACGAACGGTCGGCGACGAATGCGCGCCACGACTTGTAGTTCGTGATGTCGCGCGCGCCTTTCAGCGCCTCCGCCTCGACCAGGAAGCCCTGGACCAGCCCCCCACCCTCGATGCGCAGCGTGCCGATGCCTAGAGGTGCGGGGATGTTCGCGACGAAGCTGCCATAGGCTTCCGGCGACATGGCCCATATCTCGATGGCAATCGCCTCGCCAGATCCATCCGCCACGCGGATCAGCCCCGGCTTTGGCGGCACAGTTCCGGCAAGCGCGTAGAGCTTGTAGTCGTTCGTGGTCCGGGTCGCCGATATGAACATTGCGTTGCGGCTTGTCAGTTCGTGGTTGAGCGGCATTCCGGAAAGGTGCGCGCCAACGACTGCGAGCTTCACGAAACTGGAAGGAACGACCGGCTCGACTGGCCTGCGCGTGCCGGTCTGCAGAATATCGGCAATGCCTGCAAGCAAGGCGTCCGTGCCGGCCTTGCCGATAAGCGTCAGCGAGGACGGCAGGCCGTCGTCGCGCTCGCCGACGGGCACCGAAAAGGCGGAAAGGTCGAGCAGGTTGACGAAATTGGTGTAGGTGCCGAGGTTGGAATTGAGCCGGACCGGATCGGCCAGCACCGCATCGACAGTGTAGATCGTGGGTATCGAGGGCACCGCGAGGATATCGAGGCCCTTCAGCACCGGAGCGAGCGCACGCCTCAGCTCGGCGAGCTTGTACATGGCGTCGAAGGTGTCGACGGCGGAAAACTTCGCTGCGCCAGAAATGATTGCCCGCGTTACGGGAAAGATCGCGTCGGGTTTCTGCTCCATGATCGCACGGGTCGCATGGTATCGCTCCGCGACCCAGGGACCCTCATACAGCAGGCGTGCGACAGCATGGAACGGTTCGAAATCAACCTCGCGGATCTCGCCGCCAAGGTCTTTCAACGTTGCGATATCGCGGTGGAATGCGGCCTGCGCATCCGCGTCACCGAAGAATTGCAGCTGCCCTGGCCGGGGAATGCCTGCGATGAATTTTGGCGGCACCGCGCCCAGGCCGGCAGCGGGCAATTCACGCGACATGAAATCGCCAGCGTCGAAGGCTTGCGCCACCGCGGCCACATGCGCCGCATCGCACGCCTGCGCCGCGAAGATCGAGATCGTGTCCAGCGTGCGGCAGGCCGGCACCACGCCGGTTGCCGAAAGCAGTCCGAGGCTGGGCTTGAGGCCGGCAATGCCGTTGAGGGCAGCGGGCACCCTGCCCGACCCGGCCGTGTCCGTCCCGAGCGAAAAGGCCACTACGCCGCCGCCGACCGCCACCGCCGATCCGGAACTCGACCCGCCGGGCACCAGGTCCGCCCGCAGCGTATTCTTCGGGATGCCATAGGGCGAGCGCACGCCAACAAGGCCGGTCGCGAACTGGTCGAGATTGGTCTTGCCGATGCAGATCGCGCCCGCCGCCTCCAGACGCGCAACGGCAAAAGCCGATGCGTCCGGCATGTACTCGAACGAGGGGCATGCGGCGGTCGTCGGCAATCCGGCGACGTCGATATTGTCCTTGACCGCGAAGGGAAGCCCGTAGAGCGGCTTGCCATCGCTGCCCTGCGCCTCCAGCCGGCGGGCTATCTCGAGGCACTCGGCCTTGCTACGCATGCTGATGAAGACTGCATCGTCCTGCAAGGCTTCGAGCGCGCGGAAGGCTTGATGGACGGCCTCGCCCGGGGTGAGCGCGCGCCAATGGGAAAACGGCTTGGCCTTGGGGTTCATGCGCGATCACTTTCCATGTTGAACGTCTGTTTTTTAGGCATGCTGGCCAGATCGGAGGCCGTATCGCCCAAGCCGGCGCGAAAGCGGGCCCATGCGGGTACATTTTTAAGCATGCAATTATTTGGCCAGTTACACCGCCAAGCCACCAGCTATCGGCACGGGTGGCGGGCCGTTGGCGAGGCAATGCGAGTGAAAACCAGCGGCACAGATCACCAACGCCTCGATACTCGGTTCCGGTGGCGCCACGAACATGCATCCCAAATGCGGTTCCGTGTAGCGCCCGATCAAAACCGGCCGCAGCATTCCAACTGTGACATTTTTGTTGAGGATGGTGCGGAAATATATGTCTGCAAACATACAGTTTGACGCTCCCAAGCCAACTCTGTAGCCCTTGTGAATGCTTTATTGATTTGGGGGATTTCATGATTTCGCGTCTGGTCTTCATTCCCGCTCTTTTGCTTTCAAACGCAGCTTTTGCAGCCGATCTCGCCCAGCCGGTCACCCATTCCTGGACCGGCGCCTATGTCGGCCTCGCGGCTGGTGTTTCGCAACACGAAGTCGACTGGACCGACCAGGCCGACGACTGGATCAACGGCACCGAGACCTTCAGCTCGACATCGGGCCTCGTCGGCGGATATGCCGGCTACAATCTTGAGGCGGGCTCCATCGTCTGGGGCGTCGAGGCGGACATTGCGGCAGCCTTCAACGAGGACAGGGGCACCGGGCCCAAATACGACGAAATCTACACCAACGACCTCCACTGGCTGGGTTCGGTTCGCGCCCGTGTCGGTATTCCCATCGAAAACATGCTGATCTACGCCACGGGCGGCTGGGCGATCGCAGGCGTCACCAACGAGAGCACTTCGGACGATTACCCCAACGAGGATTTCGAGGACACGGACGATACCGTATCGGGCTATGTTTTCGGCGGCGGCGTTGAATTTGCCTTGTCGGAAAATGTGAACATGCGGCTTGAGGGCCTGGCCTATGATTTCGAAGACAATACCTATGGCCAGCCGGTTAGCCCCGGCGAGAAGATGACCATCGACAACTCCGTGATCGTCGGCAGGTTCGGCATCGCCTATCGGTTTTGATCGCCTGCCGCCTCTCCTCCCGCGTGGCGCCTGCCGGCTGCTTACCTTGCGTTGTCTTGCGCGGATATTTGTAGTAAATTTTGCACCGGCATTCGATGCGCAGGTGTGACATGACGGGTTCTTCAGCAGACCTGAATGTCTCCTCACCCTTGAGACCCTTGTTGTGGTCCTGGTCGGTGCTCATTCTCATGGGCGCGCTTTTTGGCCTGTCTTTTTCGCTGGCGCGCATTGCGACCACCGGGGGCGCACACCCCCTTGGCGTCGCCTTCTGGCAATTCCTGATCGGCGGCCTGTTGCTGGGCGGTGTTTTGGCGTCGCGCGGAATCGCCTTGCGCATGAGCGGAGGCCTGCCGGTTCTATACGTCATCACCGGACTTGTCGGATTGCTGTTGCCCAGCACCGCCTTCTTCTACTCGGCCGCCCATGTACCGGCCGGGATCCTGTCGCTCACCATTGCCGTTGTTCCCATCACCACCTTTGCCTTTTCCGCATTCGCCGGCATCGAGCGGATGGAGTTTCGCCGCGGCATCGGAGTTGCGTTCGGCCTGCTGGCGATGCTCATTCTTGTGATCCCGCAAGGCAGCCTTCCCGAGCCGGGCCAACTGCCGTGGGTGCTGCTCTCCCTGGCCTCCACCCTCTGCTACACGGCGCTCAACCTGATTCTCGCCACGCGAGCGCCCGCCAACGCAAACCAGATGATGCTGACCACCGGCATGTTCTCGGCTGCGGTTTTGTTCATGGTCCCATTGCTGGTCGCAACCGGCTCCTTTGTTTCGATAGGATGGCCACCCACTCCGATCGAGTGGTCGCTCATCGGGCTTGGCTTCCTGTCAGGGACCGCATGGACCCTCTATTTCATGCTGGTCGAACGGGCCGGTCCCGTATTCACCAGCTTCACCGGAAACGTCGTCACGCTGTTCGGTATCCTTTGGGGAATCCTGATTTTTGCGGAGAGGAACTCCCTGTGGGTGTGGCTATCCTTTGCAACCGTCATGATCGCCCTGGCGCTGGTCGCTCCGCGTTCCAGGGCACAGTCTTGAAACAGCCTTCTCTTGGCAGTGGCGCAGCCAGAAGCAATTGCGCAAGGAGAGTGAAAGATGGGCGAAGAGGGAAGATGGTTCCTGGTTCTGGTTGCCGTGGGACTGGCCGCGGTCGTGTCTCTGGTGGCTGTTGGAAGATGGGGTCAGCCCGGTACATTCCACATCGCGGGCAGCTATGTTCCACCTCAACAGCAGGAGCTATACGCCGCGGATTATCCGACCGGAATCTGCAACGGCTACGCGCATTTTGAATCGCCGTGAGGCCGCGGTCTAGCCGCGCCGCGAAACGACCCGCAACAGGGCAGCGAGCGTCGCCAGCGCCAGCGTTTGAGCCTTGCCGATGCCGATGATCTGGTCGTCGTCACGGGCCGTGCCTTCGCGCAGCGCGCAGGTCCAGCGCCCGCCAAGGCCGGCCGAGGCATTGCGCAGATCGATCTCCCAACCCGGCAGCACATGCGCGACCAGCGCGAGCGCCGCGTCGCCCTGGACCAGCGTGCCCGCATCGACGGCCTCGCCGGGAAAAGTCCTGTGCAGCGCCTGCATCAGCGCTTTCACCAGGTCCGGATCGCTGGGCGAGCCGTTCTCGATGCTGGCCGCGATCTGTTCGAGCTTGTCCGCCTTCATGGCAGGCCTCCGTTTGCTTTCGATAATTGAAGCATACCCGACACATCCTTGGTTTCGTTGATGCACGTCAAGGCGCAAGCGGTGTGCAAGGGACAACTGTGCCCGTGCTGCCACCGGAGGCTGGTCATGGGCAATGACATTCGCAGGATCATCTGGTTCGAGGATTTGAAGCGCGGCGATGTCGCGACCGTCGGAGGCAAGAACGCCTCGCTCGGCGAAATGGTCGGCGCGCTTGCGCAACATGGCATCCGGGTGCCGCCCGGTTTTGCCACGACTGCCGACGCTTTCCGCGAATATCTCGCCACGAACCGGCTCGACGATACGATCGCCGCAATTTCCCAACAGCTCGATGATGGCAAGACTTCACTGCACGAGGCGGGCGGGGAAATCCGCAAGGCCATTCTTGCCGGCGAATTCCCCGCTGAAATGCGTGGCGCGCTGCTGGAGGCCTATCGCGAGCTTGCCACACGAACGGGAAGCGCGGAGCCCGCAGTCGCCGTGCGTTCCAGCGCCACTGCGGAGGATCTGCCCGACGCCAGTTTTGCCGGTCAGCAGGAAACCTTCCTGAATGTGCGCGGCGAGGCGGCGCTGCTCGATACATGCCGCCGCTGCTACGCCTCGCTTTTCACCGACCGCGCCATCACCTATCGCCGGCTCAAGGGCTTTGGCCACACCAAGGTGGCGCTATCGATCGGCGTGCAAATGATGGTCCGCTCCGACATTGGCGGGGCGGGCGTCATGTTCTCCATCGATACGGAATCGGGCTTCGACAAGGTAGTGCTGATCAACGCCGCATGGGGGCTTGGCGAGAACGTCGTGCAGGGCACTGTGACGCCCGACGAATACCAGGTGTTCAAACCGCTGCTGGGGAACCGCGCGCTCGTCCCGATCCTCGACAAGAAGATCGGCAGCAAGGAGCGCAAGCTGATCTATGCCGGAAGCGCCGGGGGCGAGACCCGAAACGTGCCGACTTCAAAGGCCGAGCGGGCACGTGCCGTGCTCGACGACGGCGAGATACTGGAGCTGGCGCGCCAAGCCTGCACCATCGAGCGCCATTATGGCCAGGCCATGGACATGGAATGGGCAAGGGACGGCGAGACGGGCCTGCTCTACATCGTCCAGGCTCGGCCCGAGACCGTGCGCTCGCGCGCCGGGCGCGGCAGCTTCATGTCCTACGAAGTTCAAACCCACGGCACGGAATTGCTGCGCGGCCAGAGCATTGGCGAGGCGGTCGTGGCCGGACAGGTCTGCATCATCGAGAGCGCGCGCGAGATCGACCGCTTCGTCGATGGCGCAATTCTGGTGACGGCCAATACCGATCCGGACTGGGTGCCGATCATGAAGCGCGCCGCCGCGATCATCACCGATCATGGCGGGCGCACCTCCCACGCGGCAATTGTCAGCCGCGAGCTCGGCCTGCCCGCGATAGTGGGCACGGGCAACGGCACGGAAATACTGCATGACGAGCAGGAGGTGACGGTCTCCTGCGCCGGAGGCGATGAAGGCGTCGTCTACGAGGGCCGGTCGAAGTTCACAGCACGCGAACTCGATCCGGGGGAGGTCCCGCAAACCCGCACCAAAATCATGCTCAACATGGCAAATCCGGCCGCCGCATTCCGGTGGTGGCGCTTGCCGGCGGATGGCATCGGACTGGCCCGAATGGAGTTCGTCATCTCAAACGCCATCAAGGTTCACCCGCTGGCACTGACGCGTTTCGATGAAATTCGCGACGAGGCCGTTCGCGCGGAAATAACGGCGCTGACGCGCGGATACGCCGACAAGCGCGACTATTTCGTCGACAAGCTCGCGCAGGGGCTGTCGCGCATCGCAGCGGTTTTTCATCCCGGACCGGTGATCATCCGGATGAGCGATTTCAAGACCAACGAATATGCGAACCTTCTCGGCGGCCGCCAGTTCGAGCCGCAGGAGGAGAACCCGATGATCGGTTTTCGCGGGGCGAGCCGGTATTATTCGCCGCTCTACCGCGACGGTTTCGAGCTGGAGTGCCGGGCCATTCGCAAGCTGCGCGAGGAGAAGGGCTTTGCCAACGTCAAGGTGATGATCCCGTTCTGCCGCACGCCGCAGGAGGCGGACAAGGTGCTTGAGGTGATGGCCGGCGCGGGACTGGTGCGCGGCAATGGCCTCGAGATTTACGTGATGTGCGAAATCCCCTCCAACGTGATCCTTGCCGAGGAATTCGCCAAGCGCTTCGACGGCTTCTCAATCGGCTCGAACGACCTGACGCAGCTGACGCTCGGCATCGACCGCGACAGCGAAATGCTCTCGGAACTGTTCAGCGAGCGCGATCCGGCGGTGGTGTGGATGATAAGCGAGGTCATCGCCAAGGCGCATGCCGCTGGCGCGAAGGTCGGGCTGTGCGGTCAGGCGCCAAGCAATGATCCCGCGTTCGCCGCGATCCTCGTGAAGGCCGGCATCGATTCCATCTCCGTGACGCCAGACAGCTTCTTCGCCGTGAAGGAGCATGTGGCGAAAGCCGAGAGGGGCTGAGGCCATGCGCCTGTTCGCGCTCGAGGGTGGCAGGCAACTGGGTGCGCGAGTGGCGGCAGAAATGGGCGTTGCGCTTGATCCGGTCGAGGAGCGCGCATTTGCCGATGGCGAGCACAAGTCGCGGCCCATGGCGGATGTGCGCGGCGAAGACGTCTATGTGCTGCAAGGTCTTGAGGCCTGGCCGGGTTCCTCGGTCAACGACCGGCTGGTGCGGCTGCTGTTCTTCATCGCCGCGTGCAAGGAACATGGCGCGGCGCAGGTGACGGCAATCGTTCCCTACCTTGCCTATTCGCGCAAGGACCGCCAGACCAAGGCCCGCGATCCGGTCACCACGCGATACATGGCGCAATTGTTCGAAGCCGTTGGCACGGACCGCGTCGTAACCTTTGACGTGCACAATGTGGCGGCCTTTCAGAACGCATTTCGTTGCCAGAGCGTGCATCTGACCGCACGCGCGTTGTTCTGCGCCGCGATGCGCGAATTGGCGGGATCGCTGCCTGTCGTCGTCGCCTCGCCGGATGCCGGCGGCGTAAAGCGCGCCCAATTGCTGAAGGAGGCATTCGAGGTCGCGGGCGGGCAGTCATGCGGGCTTGCCCTGATGGAGAAGCGCCGCAGCCGGGGCGTGGTATCCGGCGAACTTTTCGCCGGCGATGTGGCCGGTGCGGCGGTGTTCATTGTCGACGACATGATCGCCAGCGGCGGAACCATGCTGCGCGCCGCCACAGCCTGCCGCGAGCGCGGGGCAAAGGCGGTGTACGCACTCGCGACGCATGGCCTCTTTGGCGAGGGCAGTCATGCGTTGCTGGAAAGTCCGCTTTTCGAGGCGATCGTCGTCACGGACAGCGTTTCGCTACCGCTGACGCTACCGCCGAGGGTGCGGGTGCTGCCCGTTGGCGAACTGATTGCGACGGCCATCGGCCGGCTTGCCGCCAACCAGCCTGTCAGCGATCTCGAAGGTCTTGAAGAATAGCGCATTCGCGCGCCGCCACCTCAAGATAGCGCAGCGCCAGCGGCCGCCATTTTTCTGGCTTTCGCACCGGCTTCTCCAGCAGATGGGCTATCGTGAGGCGCGCGCGCAGCAGCGCGCGGAACGCGCGGTAAAGCGCCAGCAGGTGCGGCTGCGGTTCATTGCCGATCCGCTCCGCAACGATGCCGCACAACAGTTCCCTCGCTTCGCTTGCGCCGAGCATTTCGCATTCAAGCGCCAGATAGTTCACCTCGTCATGCGGATCGATGATGCGCATGGACCGGTTGAATTCGAGGCAGTCGATGATCTGTATCCGTTCGCCGATGAACACGTGCTCGGGTCGCAGGTCGCCATGGCCCTCCACGATCAGGCCCAGTGCGATGCGGTCGCCTATGGCCGGTGCAAGTTCGCTCAGCGCGCCGTCCAGCGCCGCCAGCGGCCTTGCCGCCATTTCTGCAAGGCCAAGCTCGGCGCTTTCCAGCACGGCACGGTTGATCGCCTGTTCCTGCCGAAGATGCTCCAGATAGGCGCCGCCATCGGCGACGCGCGGCTCCTGCCCGGCGTAGAAAGTCGCGAGCACTTGCGCGGTTTTTTCAAAGTCGTCGCGGGTAGCGCGGCCCGTTTCGATGCGCCGCTCCAGCGTGTCGTCCTCGCGCAATTGCCGCATCTCGACCAGCCAATCCACAGTTCTCCCTTCGCCGCCGATCGAAAGCCTGCCCTCGTTGTTCCTGCGCAGCGCCACGACGCGCAGGTAGACATCGCTCGTCAGCCGCCGGTTGAGGCGCAGTTCCTCCTCGCAATAGTGATGCCTCAGCGCCCTCGTCGAGAAATCGAGGAAGGGATGGCGCACCGGCTTCTTGAGCTTGTAGACACGCTCCCCGGTGAGGAAGAGCCAGGACATGTGCGTTTCGCGCACTTCCACCCGCCGCGTGCCATGCGCATGCGCGGCCGGGTCGGCGAGAAAGCGGATCTTTTGCTCAAGGCTCACCATGCGGCAGTCATTACACGGCATGTGTTCGATAAACGAAAGACCTTTAAGCCCATTATTCCGGCAAACGAACGCCGCAAGTGCAGGCCGGCAGTTGGCAGGCACGCCATTCCGGAATAAATTACGCATGGTTTGCGCCTCATGGTTCCAGGAGGAACAAATGGGCAGCGAGGACGGCACGGCTGGACTTGAGCGGCGGCACCTGCGAACGCGTTTCGAGGAGGCCCAACTCCAGCAGGCTGCGACTGCCGATATCCTCAAGGCGATAAACCAGTCGGGCTTCGATCTTTCCTCCGTGCTGGAAACCGTTCTGCGCCACGGGACGCAGCTGTGCCGGGCCGTGCGCGGCAGTCTTTTTGTACTGGAAGACGGACTCCTCAAGCTGGCCGCCGCCGTCGGCGCCTTTCCCGGCTTTGAGGATTACCTGAAGCAAAACCCGCTTCGGCTGGGTCCGGGCTCCATAGCCGGCCAGGCCGGGCAGGCACGCCGGACCGTCTATGTGGAAGACATTCTCAAGGAGCCCCAATACGCCCATCTGGAACTGATACGGCGCCAAAACTTCCGCTCGGCATTGGGCGTGCCCATCCTGCGGTCGGGCGAACTGCTGGGCGTCATCGTCATCCTGAAAACAAGGGTGGAGCCGTTCAGCGAAAGCCAGATAGAGGCGCTCGCCAGCTTTTCCGACCAGGCTGGCATCGCGATTGAAACCGTGAGGCTTTTCGAGCAGGTTCGCCGCCGCGAGACGGAGCTGAAGGAGGCGCTTGAACTCCAGAATGCGACCGGCAAGATCCTTGGCGTGATCAGCAAGTCGATCAACGACGTTCAGCCGGTTTTCAACGAGATCGTGCAGAGCGCGACAAAGATCTTTCCCGATGCGGCGGTGAGCATCACGCTGGTGGATGGCGACATGGTCCGCGCCGCCGCGATTGCCGAGCCCGATCCGGAGCGTGAAAGATCGTGGGTTTCGCGTTTTCCCGTGCCCCTGAGACCCGAATACATCCACAGCGCCTCGATCCTTCAACGCCGACTGATCGATATACCCGATGCGCTGGAGGCTCCGCCGGAGTTTGCCACCGGGGCCGCCAATTTCCTCGCCAGCGGCTATCGCGCTTTCACCGTGACGCCGATGATCCAGGGCGGGGAGGCAATCGGGGCGGTGAGCGTCGTGCGTCTTGCGCCCGGGCCGTTGCCGCCCAAGCGCATCGCCATACTCGAGACCTTTGCCGACCAGGCGGTGATCGCCATCGAGAACTGCCGGCTGCTCAGCCAGCTGCGCGAGGCGCTGCAACAACAGACCGCGACGGCCGACGTGTTGAAGGTCATCAGCCGCTCCACATTCGACCTGCAGTCCGTGCTCGATGTTCTGGTCAAATCCGCCGTGGATTTGTGCGATGCCTACGACGCGGTGATTTTCCTGCGCGACGGGGACCTCTTGCGCAACGGGGCGCACCACGGACCGATACCCGTGGATTTCCCTGCCTTCCGGGTGTCGCCGACATGGGTGACGGGCCGTGCCGTGATCGATCGCAAGCCGGTGCAAGTGGAAGACCTCCTGCAGGCGAAGGACGAATTTCCGGACGGCCAGGACATGGCCAGGAGAATGGGCCACCGGACCATCCTGGGAATGCCCTTGTTACGCGGAGAGGAAGCCATCGGTGCGCTGGTCATTCGCCGCCGTGAGGTGCGGCCATTCACCCCAAGGCAGATCGAACTCGTCGAAACCTTCGCCGACCAGGCGGTGATCGCCATCGAGAATACGAGGCTTCTGGAGGAACTGAAAAAGCGCAACAGGGACATTACCGACACGCTGGAACAGCAGACGGCGACCTCTGAAATCCTGAAAGTCATCTCCACCTCCCCCACCGACACCCAGCCGGTGTTCGATGCGATTGCCGAAAACGCGGCAAGGCTGTGCCAGGCGCGGTTCTGCTTCGTCTTCCGCTACGACGGAAATCTCATGCATTTCGTTGCCCACCATGGCATCGAGGGAGAAGCGCTCGAAATCGTCTCGAAGGCCTTTCCAACCGTTCCCGGACGCAGCACCGCATCCGCGCGCTCGTTGATTTCCGGCGAGGTCGAGCAGGTGCTGGAGGTCGATGCCGATGCCGAATACGGCATGGTCGACCTTGCTCGGGTCGTGCAATTTCGCAGTGTCATAGCTGTCCCCATGAAGCTGCAAGGCAAGCCGATCGGCACCATCGCCGTCGTGCGGGCCGAGCCAGGGGCCTTTCCCGTTCACCAGGTGGAGCTTCTCCAGACCTTCGCCGGACAGGCCGTGATCGCCATCGAGAATGTCCGGCTTTTCCGCGAATTGCAGGAAAGAAAGACGGACCTCGAAGAGGCGCTGTCCTTCCAGCAGGGCACCGCCGACGTGCTGGAGGTGATCGGCAGGTCGGCCTCCAACCTGCAGCCGGTACTCGACGCGATCATGGAGACGGCGGCCGATCTTTGCCGGGCGGACATGGCGGTGGCGCGGCTCATGCGCAACGGCAAGCTGCACTTCGCGGCTGCCAGCAATCGCAATGATCCAAAGCTGACGGCATTCTCGAAAGACAACCCGATCGAACCGGATGACCGGACATCGATTGCCGGCCGAGTTGCCGTGGCGGGCACCACCGTGCATGTTCACGATGTCGCCAGCGACCCCGACTACACCTATTTGCCGGGTGTCGCGGCAGCCGGCGTGCGCACGGCCCTGGGCGTGCCAATGGTGAAAGACGGCGCGGTGATTGGCGTGCTCGTGCTGCTGCGTGCCAAGGTGGAACCCTTCACGAAGCGCCAGATTGCGCTGGTCCAGACATTTGCGGACCAGGCGGTGATTGCGCTTTCGAACGTGCAGCTCTTCGAAAATCTGGAAACGCGAACGGTCGAACTCGCCGCCTCGCTGGACAATCTGCAACTTGCACAGGACCGCCTGATCCAGACGGAAAAGCTCGCCTCGCTCGGGCAACTGACCGCGGGCATCGCGCACGAGATCAAGAACCCGCTGAACTTCATCAACAATTTCTCGGCTGTGTCGGTCGACTTGCTGGACGAACTGCGGCAGGTTCTGCGCCAGGCTGGACTATCGGGCGAAACGAGCCTCGAAGTCGAGGAGATCACCGGGCTGATCAAGGGCAACCTCGAAAAGGTCGTCCACCACGGCAAGCGGGCCGATTCCATCGTGCGCAACATGCTGTTGCACTCTCGCGAGGGCTCGGGCGACCACCGCCCGGTCGAGATCAATGCCGTGGTGGAAGAAAGCCTGAACCTTGCCTATCACGGTGCGCGGGCCGAGACGCCCGGCTTCAACATCACCCTTGAACGCGAGCTCGATCCCGAAGCCGGCGAGGTCGATCTCTATCCGCAGGAGATCACCCGTGTCCTGCTCAACATCATCTCGAACGGCTTTTATGCCACCAACAAGCGCCGCAAGATGCAGGGCGATGGCTATGAGCCGGCGCTGCGGGCAGGCACGCGCAACCTGGGCGATTTCGTCGAGATAGTCATCCGCGACAACGGCACCGGCATTCCCCAGGAAGTGCGCCAGCAGATATTCAATCCGTTCTTCACCACCAAGCCCGCCGGCGAAGGCACCGGCCTTGGCCTGTCGCTCAGCCACGACATCGTGGTCAAGCAGCATTCCGGCACCATCTCGGTCGAGACCGAACCGGGCAGCTTCACGCAGTTCCGCATCGTCTTGCCGCGGAACGCGGCGTCACGCGCGAATGCGGAGGAACACAAATGAGCCTGTTGATCCTCGTGGTCGATGACGAACCCGATGTTGCGGACCTGTTCCGCCAGCAGTTCCGCCGCGATACGCGCGCGGGGCGCTTCGCCATGGAATTCGCGCTGTCGGCGCCCGAGGCGCTGCGGTTGATCGAGAAATCGAGCGACGCCAAGCTGATCCTCATCCTGTCGGACATCAACATGCCGGGCATGACGGGCCTTGAATTCCTGCCCCTGGCGCGCGCCACGCGGCCAGATGTCCCGGTGATCATGATCACCGCCTATGGCGATCCTGAAACCTGCCGGCGGGCAACGGAAAACGGTGCGGAGGCCCTGCTGACGAAACCCGTCGATTTCGTCCGGTTGAGGAGCGAGATCGACGACCGGATCCGGAGGCTGGGGTGAGCGCCTGCATCCTTGTCGTTGACGACGAGCCGGACCTGGAAGCGCTGATCGTGCAGAGATTTCGCCGGCAGATCCGCAGCGGCGAGGTACGGTTCCACTTCGCGGGCGACGGGATCGAGGCCCTCGAGGTGCTTGCACGGCACCGTGACGTCGATCTCGTCCTGAGCGACATCAACATGCCTCGCATGGACGGGTTGAAACTGCTGGAAAGGCTGCAAGACGGTGAGTGGCAGCTTTCCACTATCGTGGTTTCGGCATATGGCGACATGGCCAACCTGCGCACCGCCATGAACCGCGGCGCTTTCGATTTCGTGATGAAGCCGATCGATTTCGCCGACCTTGAAGCAACCATCGCCAAGACGCTTCGCCACCTTGAAAACCTGCGCGAGGCGCGCCGCCGCCAGCGCGAGGCGGAACGGGCGCATGCCTCGCTTTCACGCTATTTCTCGCCCAACCTTGCGGAGCGCATCGTCGAGGACGGCGCATCCCTTGCCGGCGAACGGCGTGAAGTCGCAACCGTCTTCACCGACATTTCCGGCTTCACCAACCTGGTGGAGACGCTGGAGCCTCCGCGTGTGGGAACACTCCTCAACGCCTATCTGGCCGGCATGACCGAGATCGTCTTTGCGCACGAGGGAACGCTGGCAAAGATCGTCGGCGATGCCTTGCACATCCTTTTCGGCGCGCCCGCCGACCAGCCCGACCAGGCGACACGGGCGGTGGCTTGCGCACTGGAACTGGATGACTTTGCGCAGCATTTTCGTGAGCATTGGCACAGCGAGGGAACGCAGATCGGACCGACGCGCATCGGCCTGCATGCCGGGCCTGCCATCGTCGGCAATTTCGGCGGCACGCGCTTCTTCGACTACACGGCCTATGGCGACACCATCAATGTCGCTGCGCGGCTGGAGACGGCAAACCGGGCTATCGGAACCAGGATTTGCGCCAGCAGCGACATTGCAAGGCTTGCCGAAAACTTCACGGGCCGACCTGTCGGCGACCTGCTGCTCAAGGGGCGGCGCGACCCGATGCGAGCCTTCGAGCCCCTAACCGCCGAACAGGCCGGGGCGGAATCGACGATTGCCTACATGCAGGCGTTTCAGACGCTGGAAACCGGCGATCCGGCAGCGCTTCAAGCCTTCGCATCCTGCGTGGGCCGATGGCCGGGCGATCCGCTTGCCAACTTCCATCTCAAGCGGCTGCTCAATGGCGCGAGCGGCACGACGGTGGCGATCGACTAGACGTGGATGTCGATCACGGCCTCCTGGCCGTCATTGCCCTGCCTGAACACCATGCTGACCGCCTCCTGCTCCTGTTCGCTCATCCGCCTGAACAGGCCGTCGCGCGCATTCAGCTCGTGCCCGGCGATGTAGAACTGGCTCGTCAGCTCGCGCCCGCCGTGAAATACCTTCACATGAATGTGGGGCGTGCGGCCGGGATAGGGCACCGGCTTGATCGTGCGGAACGCATACTCCCCGTCCGCGCCTGTGACGACATGGCCGAAGCCCTGGAACGCCGCATCGCGCGCGACCCCGCCATCATCGCCCGGGTGCAGATACCGCCCGTTCACGTCGCACTGCCAGATTTCCACCCGCGCCTGCGGCACCGGATTGCCCGCCTCGTCGAGCACGCGGCCCTTCAACACGATGACCTCGCCGCCGGCGCTCTCGACCTCGCCCTTGATCTTCACCAGATCGTTGTCCGCATCGGCGAACCGCATCCGCGGCGTCGGGTAGAACGGCCCCTCGCTCGCCGAAGGAGTCTGCCTCGCCAGCGCCGGCCTGCCGGCGACGATAACCGCAAGGCTGCCGAGGACCGCCAGCATTCGGCGGCGCGTTGCGAAGAAGCTCTTGTACATCGTCGAATTCCCTCCATTTGCGTAACCGTTGAAATTGCCATTCCACAGCCATGTTCAAGTGGGACGCGACACAATTGTCAGCCCGGCAATTGCCCAACGCCGTGTTCAGTCACCGTTCAGATCGCGTGTGCGAAAAACACCATCAAACGGAGGTTTTGACCATGTGGTGCATCAATTCGAAGTTCTTGAAGTCTGCCGTTGCAGCCGGCATGGCGGTGCTGTCCTTGTCGATCGCTCCGCAGTCAGTTGAGGCGCAGTCACGGCCCTCCATCGCCGTAGGCGAGCCGATGGGCCCCGCCCGCTACGTCGTGCGCACCGGCGATACGATATATTCCATCGCGCGCAATGCCGGCGTGCCGGTGGAGGTGCTGCTGCGCCTCAATCCGGGCCTCGATATCCGCTACCTGCGCGTCGGCGACATCGTCTTTGTCCCCTCGGGCGCCGGACCGGTAGTGGCGCGCGAGCGCATCACCGTGACGCCGAGCCGTGGCCCGGCAAGGTCGCTCGTGGAGATACGCGGCTCCGGCTTCAGGCCGATGGAGCCCTTGCGCCTGCTGGCCGGCCCCGGTCCCTATGATCTGGAACTCGCCGAGCGCATCAGGGCGGATCGCAATGGCCGTGTCGTCTTCAGCACGGAACTGCCGCGCTGGGCCCGTCCCGGATCGAACGTGTTCTTCGCGCTGCAATCGGCAAACCAGCGCCGCCGCGCGGTTTCCGAACCCTTCCGCGTCACCGACCGCCGGCCGCAGGAACTTTTCAGGATGTCGGGCACGCTGACGTCCATGGGCGCCGAATGCCCCGTAATGCGCGGCGATGACGGCAGGGTCTATTCCCTGGCCGGTGATGTGAGCGACTTCCAGCGCGGCGACCGCGTGTTTGTCGAAGGCCGCCGCGTGGAGGTCTCGATCTGCATGCGCGGCACGACCATAGACGTTCGCAGGATCGTCAGCGCCGACTAGCGGCTTAGGGCTGAATCGGGTTAATCCAGATCATTTCCGGATAATTGCGCAGCGGCTATGCTTGCGCAATTCATGGAGAAGATGATGCGGCTACCCCGATTTCCGCAATGGCCCGAAGCAGCGCCCCGCACTACCGACCGCTCCTTGTTGACCTATACGTGGCGGGTGATCGGCAGAAAGGCCGTGATGGCCGCACTGCTGGCTGCCCTGCTGGCGGCCATCACGCTTGCCCCAATCGATCTGGAACGGCGCATCATCGATGAAATCAGCGTCGGCGGGCCGTTCTCGCACATTGCCCTGCTCGGTGCGTTCTACCTGTTCTTCAATCTGCTTCAGCAAGTGCTCAAGTCGGGCCTGGGTATTTTCGAGGATTGGATCAGCTCGGCGCTGACAGCCAATTGCAGGCGAGATCTCATCCGCTCGTCCGCCGTGCACAAACGCAAGGCGGTCGGCCAGATGGTGGCGGTGGTCACGTCGGAGACGGACAATCTCTCGCAATTCGTCGGCACGGGATTTTCGGGTGCGGCGGCCGACGTGCTGGTGCTGCTCGGCTTCGTGGGGTGGATGCTGTTCATCGAGCGCAATATCGCGTTGCTGAGCCTGAGCGTGTTCGTGCCGCAGATCGCCTTTGCGGTCGTGATCCAGCGATATCTCAACCGCCTCAATGCGGATCGGGTGACACTGCTGCGCGATTACGCAAGCGCAGTCGCATCCGGCGGAACGCTGGTCGCCGAAACACTGATCGAAGCAGTGGCGCGCAACCAGGTCCTGATCTCGATCCTGCAGCAGGCGAACAAGGGGATCCGCAATTTGTTGATTGCCCTGCCGGTCATGCTCATATTGACGTATGGCGGCTGGCTCGTGATCAACGGCTCGACCACGATCGGAACGGTCGTTGCCTTCGCCAGCGGCTACCGCAAGCTTGCCGAGCCGCTGCGCAGCCTTCTCGATTTCTACGTCAATTTCCAGAAGGCGCAGGTGCAATTCAAGTTGATAGCCGAATGGTTCGGCCGGAACGGCGAAAGCCTGGAGTCCGTGGCCAGTGTGTCACCCGCGACCAGGCAGTAAGCCGTGCAACCGGCGGCCGGCTACTGCCAGACGATGCGGGCAAGACCGTAGGCATCGAGAGTCAGTTCCGATCCTGCGACTTCGCGCTGCACCGCATCGAGATAATTCGCATCGCACGCCATCTGCTCGAAGCCATCGGCATCAAGCAGCGCGATTCGCGCCCTGCCGGCCGGAGCCGGCGATCTCGGCCGCCACCGGATCGGCCGTGAGGTTGGCCAGCCATAGCGTGTGCCTGCCAGCATGTTTGACGGCCAGCGCCGCCACCCCGGCCCCCTTCACATCGACACCCGGCGTGCTTTCGCCGCCAAGGCGCGCCAGATCGGCGAAAACGTGGAAACCTGGATAAACTGCCGGAGCGTCGAGCCCGTCATACCAGGGCTGCCCAAAATCCGTCCGGCGATAGATATGGCCGAACTGCCCCGTAGGCGCGCCAAGGGCCACCGCCTCGACGCCGCTGCGCGCGCATGCCGCCACATAGGCGAGCATCCATGCGGCGTTGAATAGCCCTCGTTGGCGTGGATCCATCGCACTCAGGCACACCCTCCCATTGCCCGGATTGGCCGCAGTGGACTTGCCATATGGATTTTCCCGGCAGCCTATCTGGCTCGGCCCGATGCGGATCGGCACCGACCCGCCCATGAATTCGCGTGTCGAACTGACGAGGTAGGGGATCGCCTCATTGGTTTCCATTACCGAGATGTCGTCCGCCGCATGGACAGTCGGACAGGTGGTGAAGGTGACATAATCGAGGCTGCCGGCAGGAGGCCGCTTTCGGTTGAGCTCGGTGAAATAGCTCGCCATGCCACCGCCAAGCCGGACACCGGGAAAAGCCTTGCGGGCGGCCGCGTACGTCTCCTCGAAGGAGGGCATATGCGGCCATTGTGCGTCGGGCTGCCTCGACTCCATGTCCTGCGCCGCAAATACCGCGATCGCCTCCGGCTCCAGCCCTGCACGCCGCGCAGCCTGCGCCACCTCTTGCAGTTCGGAATCGGGATCAAGGCTGCCCCTTGTGATGACCTCCAGCGTAACGGGAGCACCACTGAATTCGCCGAGCGAGCGATAGTCGCCCAGCGCCTGCAAGCCACTGCCATCGCGCAGGTCGACCTGGCAAACCAGCCATCCCGGCGAAAGACGCTTCACCAGCCCGTGCTGCTCGAGCGCCGGACCGGCCTCCTGTGCCGGGACGCCAAGCCCCAGCCGCGGCATCGTTCCCGCCACGTCGCCAAGCGAGATGAAGACCTTGTTGCCCGCCGCTGCTGCTGCTCGCGGTATGTCACCCGATATCGCCAGCTTCACCGCCTGCCGCATCTGCTCGCCCTTTTTGAGCGTATAGGGCCATGGCCGGCGCAGGGGCCGAACATAGGTCTTGTATGAGGCGTCGGACCAGTTGCGCTGGTCTTCCATCTCGAAGGCATCGCCTTCCATGGTGCAGTTCACCCAGGCACCCGGCGCAAACTCGTGCGACAAAGCGCGGATGTCGGTGAACGGGCAACGCGGATCGACCGCATCGGGAAAGCTGGAAACCACCTCGCTTCCATCGTCATGCAGCACCTTGACCGGGCGCCCCGCGACACCTTCCACGGGGTGCAGCACGATAAAGCCGGTGCGGTTGGTCAGTACATCGGTTACTGGCTCGGCAAGCGCGACGAAGGAAAGCGAGCCATCCTCGCTGCCCACTGATCTCGGCGTCATAGACGAGCGTTCGGGCCGCATCCGAGCAGGTCGCGGTGAACCGCACCAGGAAGCTGCCGGGTTTTTCCTCGATGCTCAGTCCGCAGATTTCCGGCGTGAAGGTGCCCCAGTTCTCGTCCCGCACCAGAAAGGCGATGGCGCGAATGACCTCGATGCCGCCAACGCGCACATAGCGCAACGCGCCATTGTCGAACTGCACGGAAAGCGGCCCCGCGCGCAGGGTGCGCAGCGGCTCGCCCGACCTGTTCGGTTCCAAATAGCTTCACCGCCTGTCGAGACCATCTGTTTCTCCGCTACAGCGACTGTTTCGCTGGTCCGGTCGAATATCGACGCGCGTTTCATGTTGATGTCGAGTTGCACTTCCTCGCCGGGACGGCTGACGTCGTGCGCCTGCAGTTCCGCCATCACCGGTTCGCCGCCGAGCCGGAAGGTGGCATAGCTGCGCGAGCCGGTCGGCTGGATCAGCTCGATCGCGCGCATCATGCCGCACGCAGCCGGGCGCCGGCGATGGTCCGTGCGCGCGCGTGATGTGCTCGGGCCGCAGACCCGAGCAGCACCGGCTGCCCGTTCGCAACGCCTGCCGGCAGTCGGCCAGGTCGGCAACGGCACGCTGATCGAGTCCGAGCCGGATGGCGTCACCCGCTTGCGACCGCTCGAGCGTGCCCGGCAGGAAGCTCATGCGCGGCGAGCCGAGGAAGCCGGCGACGAAGGTGGTTGCCGGCCGCTCGAACAGGTCGAGCGGCGCGCCCTGCTGCTCGATCAGCCCGTCGCGCATCAGCACGATCCGGTCGGCCAGCGTCATCGCCTCGATCTGGTCGTGGGTGACGTAGATCATCGTCGTGGCGATCTCCTGGTGCAGCCGCTTGATCTCGCCGCGCATCTCGTCGCGCAGCTGGGCATCGAGGTTGGACAGCGGCTCGTCGAACAGGAAGATCCGCGGATTGCGCACGATGGCCCGGCCGATGGCGACGCGCTGGCGCTGGCCGCCGGAGAGCTGGCGCGGATAGCGGTCGAGCAGCGCGGTGATGCCGAGCATCGCGCGCGGCCTCCGTCGACCCGCGCCTCGATCTCGGCCTTCGGCATCTTGCGCGCCTTCAGGCCGAAGCCGATGTTCTTCGCGACCGTCATGTGCGGGTAGAGCGCGTAGTCCTGGAACACCATGGCCACGTCGCGGTCGCGCGGCCGCATGTCGTTGACGACCTCGCCGCCGATCTCGATCGTCGCCGTCGCTGATGCTCCTCGAGCCCGGCGATGGTGCGCAGCAGCGTGCTCTTGCCGCAGCCCGACGGGCCGACCAGCACGGTGAACTCGCCGTCGGGGATGTCGAGGTCGATGCCGCGCACGGCGTGGACAGCCGCCGTAGTCGCTTGTGCAGTCCGCTGATCTTCACGTCTGCCATTGCCGCGATCCCCTAGCCGCGCACCGCGCCGAGCGTCAGCCCGCGCACGAGATGCCGCTGCACCAGCACGCCGAGCACGATCGACGGCACGAGCGAGACGATCGCCAGCGCCGCCGCCTCGCCGTATTGCGCGCCCTGGAAGCCGATGAAGGCGCGGAACACCGTCGGCAGCGTGAAGGCGTTGCGGCTGGTCAGGATCAGCGCGAAGAAGAACTCGGTCCAGCAGGCGATGAAGGCGAAGACCGCCGCGGCGACGATGCCGGGCGCCGCCAGCGGCACCGCCACGCGCCAGAACGCCTGCCAGCGCGTGCAGCCGTCGACCAGCGCCGCCTCCTCCAGCGACCGCGGCATCTGGCGGAAATAGGCGAACATCATCCACACCGATCACCGGCAGGGTGAACACGGTGTAGGCGAGGATCAGGCCGAAATGCGTGTCGTGGAGGCCGAGGTTGCGGTAGATCAGGAAGATCGGCAGCACGATGGCGATCGGCGGCAGGAAGCGCTGCGACAGCACCCAGAACGACAGGTGCTGGCCGCCGGTGTTGTAGCGCGCGAGGCTGTAGGCCATCAGCGTGCCGAGCAGCGCGGACAGCATCGTCGCCGACAGTCGAGATGATCAGGCTGTTGATCAGCCCCTGCGAGGCCGCGATAGGTGAACAGCGCCGCCGTGTAGTGCACCAGCGTCGGCTCGTCCGGGAACCAGACCGGCGGGATGGCGAGGTAGTCGTCGCTCGGCTTGATCGAGGTGTTGAACATCCAGTAGAGCGGCACGAGCACGAAGACGACGAAGAAGCCGAGGAGCAGGATGCGCCCGATCGGCGATGCGCGCGGCGCGGCCTGCGACGGGGCGGCTTGCGACGCGTGCCATCACGACCTGCTCCGCTCTGAGCAGCCGCCGCACCAGGAAGCATGACGACCAGCGCGGTGAGGATCAGGAACAGCCAGCTCCCGGCCGTCGCCTGCGACAGGTGGAACTGCGTGAAGCCGACGGTGTAGAGGTAGAAGGACGCCGTGTAGGTCTGCGTGCCCGGCCCGCCGCCGGTCATGATGAAGATCGTGTCGAACAGCCGGATCGCGTCGAGCAGGCGGAAGGTGATGCGCGAGCAGGATCATCGGCGCGAGGTGCGGCAGCGGTGATCGACCAGAAGACCTGCCAGGCACCGACGCCGTCGAGTTCGGCCGCCTCGTAGAGGTTCGGCGGAATCGCGGTCAGCCCGGCGAGCAGGATCACGAACATGAACGGCGTCCATTGCCAGACATCGGCGAGGATGAGCGAGATGTAGAGTTCCAGGGCTCTGCGTCAGCCAGCTGATGGTGACCTCGTGGCCGAGCAGCTGGCTCAGCAGGTAGTTGGTCGGGCCGAACGGGCGCTGCAGCAGCAGCGTCCACGACCTGGCCGACGATGACCGGGCTGATGAACAGCGGCACGATCAGGATCGACATGATCGACGCCGCGGCCGCGGAAGCTCTTCACCATGGCCAGCGCGAGCGCGAGCCCGAGCAGGAACTCGATCGCGACGCTGGCGACCGACAGGATGGCGGTGATGCACCAGCGACCAGCGCGCCACCGGGTCGAAGATCACCCGCTCGAAGTTCTTGCAGGCCGACGAAGGCGTGGCCGGGGATCTGGAAGTCGTAGTTGACGAAGGAGACACCAGATCGAAAAGAGCAGCGGATAGATCGACAGCGCGAGGATCAGCAGCACCGCCGGCGCGACCAGCAGCCATTTGAAGTGGCGGTCCGCCCATTGCGCCGAGCGCCGACAGCCGCGGCGGCGCGCCCGCCGGCCTTCATCAGCCTCATCGTCTGCGCTGTCTCGCCATCCGCACGCCTCAGCCGCTTCGGTTCGAGCGAGACGTCACTGGCCGGCGCGTCCGGTCTGCATGAAGCGGGCCGCCGCGCGTCGCCGGCTCCCCGTCGCGCGTCAGTCGAGCTTGACCGCCATGCCGAGCTTTTCGACCGTGTTGTCGGCGGTGGCGCCGGGCAGCTTCAGGAACTCCGGCATAGAACGCCTTCTGCGCGTCGACGCCGAGCCGTTCGGTGGTCGCGTCCCATTCCGCCGCGGCCGTCTTCGAGCGCCGCCTTCGGATCGGTCCCGGCCCAGACCGACGTCGCACATCCGGTCGATGCTGAGGAAGTAGTCCTGCGCGCCCGGCATGATCGGGTCGAGCAGGCCGACATTGGCCGAGTTGTTGAGGTTGACCAGATACTCCTTCGCGCTCGGGCACAGAGCTGGCGCGTAGAGCTCCGACTTGAAGTGCGACAGCCGGTAGGGATCGCGCAGCGCATAGGGCAGCATGCACGCGCGCCAGCGAGACCGGCGGCGAGGTCGACCCACTGCATGAACAGGTAGGCGGCCTCGGGATTGGCCGAGTCCGCCGCCAGCGCCTTGTTGAAGCCGGTGGCGTGCTCCGGATTGCCCGGCACCACCGCGTAGCCGACCTTGCCGGCGATCTGCGACTGCGGGACGAAGTTGATCGCCTTGTCGCTCTGCGAGTAGTCGGCGGACATGCGTCCCGATCGGCGGCCACGAATAGATCATCGCGACCTTGCCGTGCAGGAACGCCACCCACAGCGACACGGCGTCGAGCTCGTTGTTGCCGGGGATCGAGGCCGTGTTGGCGGCGATCATGTTCTCGCAGCGTCTTGACGCCGGCGGGCGAGGCGAGCTGCGCCTTCATGTTGTCGTCGAAGAGCTGCGCCGCCATTGGCGCGGAACTGCTGCAGGAAGTCGAACTGGTTGCCGGGGCTGCCCGCCTTGCGGAAGTGGCCCGCGCCGTAGACGTTCGGCGCCATCTGGTCGGTGATGAACTGGGCGATCTGCGCGTAGTCCTCCCAGGTCTTCGGCGGCGCCGAGCGGCTTGCCGAACTTGGCCTGGTAGGCCTCCTTCAGCTTCGGATCCTCGAAGATGTCCTTGCGGTAGTAGAGGGCGAACATGTCGCCGTCGTCGAAGAAGCCCCAGATCTTGCCCTTGTAGGTCGGCAGCGCCTTGTAGAGCGGGTGGTAGTCCTCGAGGTCCGCCATGTTCATGTACTTGGCGATGTAGTCGTCGAGCGGCGCGATCACGCCGCCGTCGGCGAGCGACGGCGTCCAGGCCGGCGCAGATGTCGAGGATGTCGTAGGCGCCGGAGCCGGCGATGTGCTCGGCGACCGCCTTCGAATACATGGTCGGGGTTGGACAGTTCGACCACGTTCGACTTGATGCCGGTCAGCTGCTCCCACATCGGGCCGGAGAAGTTGCGCGGATCGAGCGCCTGCAGGCCGGCCTCGTAGGTCATGTTGAGGGTGACGCCGGCGATACTGCTTGGCGGCCTCGACGGCGCGGATAGGCCGAGCCGTCCGCCGGTCCTTCGGTCGAGGCCTTCAGCGCCAGCGCCTGGGCCTGGCCGAGCGGCGTGCTCGGGATCGGCAAGTTCCACCGCCGGCCTGCGCCAGCGCCCAGTTGCGTCATCGAGCCGAGCAGCGCCGCCGGCCAGCGGCAGCATGCCGGTCATCTGGCCGAAGCGGGTGATGAAGGTCCGGCGGCGTCGGCTCGCCGCGCAGCAAGGCATCCACCTCCGCCGCCAGTCCCGCCTCGAAGTCACGTTTTTCGCGATCGTTCATGTCAGTACTCCTCCCGAGTCCTCTGTGCCGCTTGCCGCGGCGTTGACATGCGCTTTCCTTCCTGTCCGGCCGCGGCGCAGCGTCCGGCTGTCTTCCGTTCCAGGTCAGCCTCCCGGCCCGCGCCCCTGCATGCTTCGCCCCTAAGCCCGAACCGGCTGGCGAAGCCGGCCAGCCTGCGCTTCCACGCATCCGATCGAAAGCACTTCGCGGTTGACGACGCCGCGCGGCTCGCGGCCGTGCTGCACGTCGAGCACCGCGCGCACGTCCGCCGCGCCGTTGCCGGCGAAGCACTGGTCGGTCCAGCACAGCGCGTGCGGCGCGAGGATGACGTTGTCGAGCGTGAGGATCGGATCGTCCGGCTCGGGCGGCTCCTGCTCGAGCACGTCGAGGCCGGCGCCGGCGATGCGCCGCTCCTGCAGCGCCTCGGTCAGCGCCTTCTGGTCGACGATCGGCCCGCGCGCGGTGTTGATGAGGTAGGCCGTCGGCTTCATCAGCGCCGAGGCGCTCGGCATTGACGATGTGCCGCGTCTCGGGCGTCAGCGGGCAGCTGACCGACAGGACGTCGGCGCGGCGGAACAGGTCCTCCAGCGCCGACCAGTTCGATGCCGAGTTCCGCCGCGACCGCCTTGTCGGCGTAAGGGATCGTGCGCGATGAACTTCATGTCGAACGGCCTGCGCCAGGCGGAACACCTCGGCGCCGATATTGCCGATGCCGAGCGAGCCGAGCGTGCGGCCGACGAGGCCGACGCCCATGTGCTCGGAGCGCTTGCGCGAAGCCGGCCGCCGCCTCGCGGCGTCAGCCTGTCCTTGATCATCAGCTTGCCGGTCAGCGCCAGCATGAAGCGTGATGATCGAGACCGCGACCGGGCGGCGCACGCCGTCCGGCGTGATGACCAGCGCGATGCCCGCCTTGGTGCAGGCGTCGACATCGACCGTGTCGTAGCCGACGCCGAAGCGGGCGACGACCGCGAGCCGTCCGCTCTTCGGCACGCTCTCCGCGGCGAAGCGATGGGCGAGCAGGATCAGCGCGTCGAAGTCCTCGAGCTGCTCGGCGCGTGATCGGGTTCGTCGGACTCGAGGAACGCCATCTCGACGCCCGGCGCTGCGCGCGAGCGGCGCGAGGTCGAAATCGGGATAGGTCGGCGAGCCGTCGGCCTTCCTGAAATCGCCCGAGAGCGCGACGCGGAACTTGTCCGGCCATCGCCGTCACCTCCTTCAGCTTGCAGCCTTCGCGGAGCTTGCCGATCGCCTCGGCCAGCGCATTGTGCAGCACCCAGACGTCGCCGGAGTAGCAGATGAAATCGAAGCCCTGCGCGTAGATGTCGAGGCCCGTGCTCGACGTTCGGCACCAGCCGGCCCAGCGCCTTGTTGTGCTTCTTGCGCCGCGGCGACGGTCTTGTCGATCGCCTCCTTGAATTTCGGATGGTCGAACTCGCCGGGAATGCCGAGCGAGACCGACAGGTCGAAATGGCCGACCCACAGGCAGTCGACGCCGTCGACCGCCGCGATGCGCGTCGGCATTCTCCACGCCCTCCGCCGTTTCGATCTGGCAGAACAGCGTGGTGCGCTTGTTGGCCGCCGTGAACTTGTCGGCGACCGCGCCCGGCCGGTAGCGGTCATGCGCGACCTGCAGCGCGACGCCGCGCTTGCCCGCCGGGTGGTACTTCATGGAATTGACGATGTGCCGCGGCTTCCTCGACATTGCCGACCATCGGCAGCATCAGGCCTTCCGCGCCCATGTCCATCGCGCGGGCGATGTGGTGGTACTCCTTGGAGGGCACGCGCACGATCGCCGGCAGCTCGCGCCGCCTCGAAGTAGCGCAGCGCGCTCTTGACCGTCTCGAAGCCGAAGCCGGAATGCTCGAGGTCGAAGAGCACGAAATCGCAGCCGGCGGACTTCAGGATGTGGCCGATGCCCGGCGTTGCGAATTCGACGATGAAGTGGCCGAGCTTGGGCGACTTGCGCCGGGCCATCTCCTTCAGTCCCTCTTCCGCCATTTCATTCCTCCGTGTTTCAGGCGCCGCTTGCGGGCGCATCATTTCTCTTTTCGACTTGCGGCTCGAGCACGAGGTCGCATCGGCTGACCGTCTTTTGAATGACGAGTGGCGCGCTCATCCGCATCGAATTCATGGAAGTGGCTCGTCCGGCAATGCTGCTCGAACGCCGCCTCGTCGTCATAGATCTCGTAGAGCAGCACCCGGTCGGCTCTCGCCCTGCACCTCCAGCACATCGAAACGCCGGCAACCTGGCTCGTCGCGCACCGAAGCCGTGGCGTTGGTATCGACGAGCCTGCGAAAAGCGCTCCTGCTTCCGGGCTTCAGGCGAAAGTCGACGATCACGACAAAACCGCTCATGACTGCCTCTCCACCAGTTCGGTGTAGCGACGGGCGACAAACTGCAGATGCTGGCGCATCTCTTTTTCCGCCTTGTCGGGATCGCGCGCCGCGATCGCCTCGAAGATCCGCCGATGCGCCTCGTAGGCTTTCACGTCGATCGCCGTCGGCAAGCGTGGTGCGCCGCTGCTCCAGCAGCCATTCGGCCAGCGCCGCGTGGATCGCCATGAAGATCGGATTGTGCGTCATGACCGCCAGCACGTAATGGAAGTCCACGTCGGTTTTCTCGAAGGCGCGCAGATCGCCGAGCGAGCGACGGTTTGCCTCCAGCGCCTCCGACAGATTGCTTATGTCGCTTTCAGTTGCCGTCAGGGCCGCATTTCGCGCCAGGCCGACCTCGAAGAACAGCCGCGCATTCTGGAAATCGTGGATGCCGCCGGGCGCCGAAATCATGTGGCGAGCGGTCCCGGACAAGGCATCGATCACGAATTGGGGCGTGGGCCGGGTCACGCGCGCCCGCTCGCCGGAGCGCACTTCCACCAGCCCCATCTTGCTCAGGCGAAGCAGCGCCTCGCGGATCGAAGGCCGCCCGACGCCGAAATGCTGCATCAGTTCGCGCTCGGAGGGAAGCCGGTCCGCCTCGGTCAGTTCACCCTCGCGGATCATCCGCTCCAGATGCGCGGCGACATCCTCCGATAGCTTCCGCTGCTTGACCAAGACACCGCGCATTGGCGTACCTATTATACCAGCACACCACACTATGACCGATATCATACCTCCGTCAATCGGTTTGCGGGCGGCGCTCCCCGTGGTCCAAAACCTTGGGGTTCGCCGCCGATGCACGCTGTTCCGGCCGCGGTTTCTAGCGGCGGTCGATGACGACCTCGATGTACTTCGAGGGCAGGACCATGGTGCTCCCGCCGGAGATGTTCAGGCGTTCGATCAGATCGGTGAGATCGCCCGCCAGCGCTTCCCTGCCTTTTGCGTCCAGCGCTTCGAACGCCTTCAGCATCGGCCCGTAGTAATTGCGGAAGACGTCGATGAAATGTTGCGCCGAATGATAGCGGAAGTTGAAATTGCGCTGTGCAATGGCGATTGCCCCTGCCTTGCCGGCGAACAGTTCCTCCAGCCTTTCCCGCGTGCCCCACAATGCGGGCGACTTCAGCCCTTCGGCCGGCGGCAGGTATTTGCCGATGATCTTGAACATCTGTCCAATGAAGCCATCGGGTGTCCAGTTGGTAAGGCCAATGCGGCCACCGGGCCTGCAAACGCGGACCATTTCGGCTGCGGCTCGCTCCTGGTTCGGCGTGAACATGACACCGAATGTCGAAACCACGGCATCGAATGCGCCGTCCCCGAAAGGCAGCGCCTCGGCATCGGCGTTCATGAAGGTGACCGGCAGCCCTTCAGCTTCGGCCCGCGTCCTGCCCTTGTCGAGCAGCGTATCGACATAATCCGTCGAGGTCACGTCGCACCAGCGCCGTGCCGCGGCAAGGGTCACGTTGCCGTTTCCTGCGGCGACGTCGAGGACTTTCTGGCCTGGGCGCAGGTCCATTGCTTCTGCGAGTTCCTCGCCCACAATCTGGAGCGTGGTTCCAACCAGGGCATAGTTCCCCGATCCCCAGGCCGACCGTTGCCTGCCCTTGATCGCGTCCAGGTCGGGGCCGGGCTTGACGGCGGCAGGCGGATTGCATTCGATTATCGTGGTCATGTCGCTCTCCTGAGCTGTATTGGTTTCATGCTGCACGAGGGTTGGCATGATCGCGCTGCCTGCGTGCACTCCATGAATAGAGCTGCACACGGCCCGCCTGAATGACCGTGCTGCCGGACTTGTTGCTCGAAAGTCCGGACTTGCTATTCTTGGCGATTGTTGCGTGACGGGTGCTGCCATGAACACTCATCCATCCAGCAACGGGATGGACGTATTGTCCGACGTGCTTTCGGCCATCCGGCTGACCGGCTCCGTGTTTTTCGACGTGAGCGCACGCTCACCCTGGGTGGCAGAAGCGCCATCGGCCGTGCAGATCGCCGGACAGGTTGCGCCGGGCGCACAGCACGCCATCGAGTATCACGTCGTTACGCGCGGTTCTTGCTGGATATCGATTGTCGATCGCGGCCATTTCGAGCCGGTCCGGCTGCATGAGGGCGACATCGCCGTTCTGCCGCATGGCGATCCGCACGCGCTGTCGAGCTCGGCAGGCATGCGCGCAGACCCCGTGCTGGAAAACTTTCAGCGTCCCAGGGAAGAAGGCGACCTGCCCTTCATGCTGCGAACGGGCGCTGAGGGAGATGTCGAGACACATCTGATTTGCGGCTTTTTCAGTTGCGACACCCGCCCTTTCAATCCGCTTCTCGATGCGCTGCCGCGTTTCATGCGCCTCGGCAGGGACAGCTCCAGCGCCTCCGGCGAACTGCTCGACCAGTTCATCCGGTTTGCCACGATCGAGTCCGGCAACAGGCGTCCAGGCAGCCAGGGCATTCTCAACAAGCTGTCCGAATTGATGTTCCTCGAAGTTGTCCGAAAGCACATGGACCAGCTTGGCGCCGGCAATACCGGATGGCTGGCTGGCCTGGGCGATCCGCTTGTCGGCCGGACCCTGGCCCTGCTGCATGCCCGACCTGCCGACGACTGGACCCTGGAAGCACTGGCAGGCCAGGCCGCGTCCTCGCGCTCCGCCTTGTCCGAGCGATTCTCGCACCTGGTTGGTTGCCCGCCGATGCAATACCTGGCGCAATGGCGCATGCAACTGGCGGCCAGGCGCTTGATGGACCGGAATGCAAAGATCGCGGCCATTGCGCGGGAAGTCGGATATGAATCGGAGGCCGCATTCAGCCGGGCATTCAAGAAATTGGTTGGAAAGTCACCGAGCGAATGGCGGGCATCGGCCTCCTGATCCCTGGCGACGCCCTACAGTTCGCCCCGCCCGCTGCCCGCAAGAGCCTTGAGCCGCGCACCTTCGCGCACCAGTATTTTCTGGCGGCCGCATTTGACGAGGCCGAGCGCCTCCCAGGCGCTCATGAGCCGCGAAACCGTGTGAAGCGTCGTGCCGGTCATTTCGGAGATGTCTTGCCGCGAGATTGGGAAATCGATCAGCACGCCGTCCGCCGTCTTGCGGCCATTGCTGCCTGCCAGCTTCACAATTGCGCTAGCGACCCGCTGCTCCACCCGCTCGGTCGCCATTTCGACAATGCGGTCCTGCGCATCCTGAAGCCGCGCGCCAACGGTCGCATAAGTGTTGCGCGCAAAGCTCGGATAGCGCGCGATGGTTTGCTCCCAGATCGATGAGGGCCATTGAAGCACGACGCAATCGACCGCCGCCACGGCGTTCGCCGGATAATGCGTCAGTCCCAAAGCAGGCGCGATTCCGAACAATTCGCCACTGGAAATGTAACGCGCGATGATCTGCTCGCCGCCGGGCGTCACCCTTACCACGCGGATATGCCCGTCCAGCAGCAGATAAAAGTGATCCGCCGGCTGCCCGCTCTCGAAAACATGCGCTCCCTTGCGGAACCGCAGCGAACGCGCCTGCGCCAGCAGGGCCGACAAATCGTCGCGCCCCATGCCAATGAACGGCGGGAGATCATCTATAAGCGAGGGATCAAGCAAGGCTGGAGGCCGTTACGTGCTTGGGTGTCGAGACTCTTGTCATTCCGCTTCGCAAACCTTCACGAGTTTGATGGGGAGCAAACAGGACTGTCACCAGTAGTGTTAGAAACCATATATCGATCTGCTACCAACAGTGAAAGGACATATAATGCGTAAGATACTTGTGATGGCCGCCCTGATCGGGAGCGTGCTCGCCATGCCCGCGACAGCTGCGGAGATCAGCGTTCAGATGCTGAACAAGGGCGAAAAGGGCGGGATGGTTTTCCAGCCTGACTTCATCAAGGCTGCGCCGGGCGACACCATCAAGTTCGTACCCACCGACAAGAGCCACAATGTAGAAGTCCATCAAGGGCATGCTGCCCGAGGGCGTGGCCGAGTTCAAAAGCAAGATGAACGAGGAATATGTCCTTACGGTCGAGAAGGAAGGCGTTTACGGCGTGAAGTGCACGCCACACTACGGCATGGGCATGGTTGCATTGATCCAGGTCGGCGCTCCGGTAAACCTGGAAGCCGCCAAGGCCGTGAAGCAGACCGGAAAGGCCAAGGAGCGTTTCGGCGAGATCTTCGAGGAAGCCGCGAAGTAATCCATTCGCGAGAAATAAAAAGAAAGGCGGCTTTCAGGCCGCCTTTTTTATTTCAGGCATTGCCGCAACTCAGTTCATCAGCCGCTGCCATGCTCCCTTGAGCCAGTCACGGACTGTCGGCTCCTCGCGAACCAGCCTGAAACCGAGGTGATCTGGCGCCGAACCGATCGAACAACCGCCGCTTGCCGCATCCTGCACGAAATACGTCATGTAGGTGCGATGGCGGCCCTCGACGACTCGAACTCCGCAATTCTCGGCAGCCACTTCCACCTCCCCTTCCGGGTTGAGGCTGACGCGCGAATAGCACGTCGATGTCCACTCCCACACATTGCCGGACACATCGACCAGGCCGTTTTCATTGGCGCCGAACTTGCCGGTCTCATGAACCTTCGGGTCGGCCGACGCCGCCTCCGCCGCCATCCGCCGGTAATTGGCGATCCAGTTCGCCGATGGGTCGGCGCTGCCGGCTGGTGGCTGCATCACCTCGCCGGCGAATCTGGAGCCGGCCGCAAGGCTCCATTCGGCATCTGTTGGAAGCCGCCAGAGCTCGCCCGTCCTGTCGCTCAGCCATTGTGCATAGTCGGTGGCGTCCTTGAAGCTGACGCCGGTAACCGGCTTGCCCGGAGAGTTGTCGCGTTCACGAAATGCCGGGTCGCACGCCTTGTCCGCCACGCAACGCGCGTAGTCCGCGGCTTGCACCTGATATTTCATGATGACGAGAGGCTTGGTGAAATCGACCGTTTGCGCCTTGGCGGCGATGCTCTTGCCGCCGCTGATGAACTCACCAGCGGGAACGTACGAGTGTGGGCGCGCATCGATGCTGACCGTCGGCGGAGATGCCTGGACCTGGGCATCAGCATGCGTGCCGGCTTAGGCCGAAACAGGCGAAAACCGCCACGCACAGTTTCAGATGCATGGCGGTTCCTCCTGCTGGTGTTGAAAGGACCGGCCCCTTGGGCAGGGGCCGGCATTCGCGGTCAGGGCAGCGCGCGCGTGCTGACATGCGCATCGCCATAGGGAACGGGCGCCAGCACCTGTGCCATCAGGTCGTTGTTCCATTCGCCATCGACGACGATATGTGCGGTTGCGCCAAGGTTCACCGCCTCGATCAGGTTATGGTTCACATAGGCGTACACACCCGGCTGCAGGAACGTGTAGAGCGCTGCTCCCGCCGATCCGCCGCGAATGAACCAGGTTTCCTGGTCCCGCGTCGGCGGATTGTTGAACTTGCCATGTTCCCATACAAGATCTCCATGACCGCCGATGAGGTGCGGACGGGTGTCGCGGTTCGCCTGCGAATGCACGAACAGCACCGTTTCGCCCACGCTCGCCTTGAGCGCGCTGTCGCCGGTCAGCGCTCCGGCCTTGCCGTTGAACACGACATGCGTGGGCACAAGGCCGTTCATCACGGTCAAGGTATCGGCATAGGCGCTGCCGTGGTCGGGGAAGCGCATGAAATTGCCGTCCTTGTCGCGCGGCACGTAGAAGTCGTTTTCCCCAATGTAGAACACGCGGTCGTACTTGACGGGCTTGTTTTCATGGTCCTTCAGCCCCTCGCGCGGCAGGATCATGATCGTGCCCGACATGCCGGAAACGACGTGCCAGGGGATCATGGGACCGCCCGGTGCGCAGTGGTAGACAAAGGTGCCCGGACGCGTCGCCTTGAAACGCAGGACGGTATGCTCGCCGGGATTGACCAGCGTCAGCGATCCTCCGCCGAGGCCACCGGTCGCCGCGTGGAAATCGATGTTGTGCTGCATCGCGTTTTCCGCCGGATTGACCAGCATCAGCTCTACATAGTCGCCTTCATGCACGACCATCATCGGACCGGGTATGGATCCATCGAAGGTCATGGCTTGCATCATGGTTCCATCGCCATCGATCTCGATTTCCTTCTCGACGATCATCATCTCGAACTCGACGATCGAGGGCGGAGTGGTCGCGACCTGCTCGTGCTCGTGCACGAACGGGGGCGGAACAAGCTTCACCTTGCGGCGCGGCATGCTGCTGAGATCTATCGGCTTGCCCTGCGGCGTAATGCTTTCCTCGGCCGCAGCCTTGCGGGTCAGAACGGCTGGTGCTGCCGCTGCGGCAAGTGCGGCTCCCATGAGAGCGGTTCGGCGGGTGATCATGGCGGTTTCTCCTTGGTCTGCTGGTTTCAATTGCAACGTATTTACGCAATGGTGAGATCTCGTTCTTTGTTCCCGCTCAAACAATCGAGAGAGCACGGGCAATGTCACGGACAGGGAGAATTCCGCTTCGGGTTCGTTGAACGGACACAGCGAGCGCGACAACGGCGGGAACGGATGGCGATGAGCATCGAAGCGGCACAAGAAGCGCGGGCCTCGAAAGTCCGGGGCATAGCCTGCATCATTGCGGCGGTGGGCCTGTTCGGCGCGGTCGACGGCTTCAGCAAGATGCTGGTCGCAACGCAATCCTTCGGCCAGATCATGCTGTCGCGCTACGCGCTGCCGCTGCTGGTACTGTTGCTGCTGGCGCGCGCACGCCCTTCTGCGAAACTCTTTCCCACCGACAATCTCGGCTTCCAGATCGGCCGCGCCTTGTTGCCCATCACCATTGGCGGGCTGATGGTCTTTGCGGTCAAATACCTGCCATTGGCTGACGCGACGGTGATCCTGTTTGCAGGGCCGTTCTTCGTCGTGGCGCTTTCCGGAGTCTTCCTGGGCGAGCATGTGGCGCCGGCAAGCTGGCTGGGTGTCATTGCCGGTTTCGTCGCGGTTCTGCTTGTCGCAAGACCCGGTTTCACGGGCGTCACCGTCTACGCGATATTTCCGGCACTGGCGGCCTTGTTCTATGCACTGCTGCAGATCGCATCGCGCCGCCTCGGAACGTTGGGGGCCGACCCCGTATCGACGCTGGCCTGGACGCTGCTGACAGGCACGATCGTCTCGGTTCCGCTCGCCGCCATGGATTGGCAGCCGCTTACCACCGGCGCATGGCTCATAGCCATCGCGCTCAGCATCGCGTTCGGGTTGGGACAATATTTTCTGGCGGCGGCCTTCACCTTCGCCCCGGCGAACGTACTGACGCCGTTCAGTTATTTCCAGATTTTAGCCGCTGTTCTGTTCGGCATCGTGGCATGGGGCGATATCCCCAATGCCTGGACGCTGGCCGGCATTGCCCTCATCGTTTGCGCCGGCATCTACCTCGTGCGCAAGGACGTCTCGTCCTGATCGAGCGCTGCCGCCTTTCGGAAGGAAACAAGCTTGCGGCTACGCTCGTCCCAAAGCACCAGCGGAATGCAGCGCAAGCTGTCCAGGAAAGTGATCCTGTTGATCGTGCGCAGTTCCGGATGGTCCTTCAGCACCTCGGGCAAGCGGTAGAACGGAACCCTGCTGGCCAGATGATGAACGTGATGAATGCCGATATTGCCGGTCAGCCATTTCAACGGACCCGGAAGGTCATAGAAGGAAGAGCCCTGCAGCGCCGCATCCTGGAACTTCCAGTCCTGGCCCTGCTCCCAATGCGTCTCCTCGAACTGGTGCTGGACGTAGAACAGCCATACGCCAGCCATGCCGGCCAGCATCACGATGGGCAATTGCACCAGCATGAACGAGTTGAGTCCGATCAGCCATATCTGGCCAATCGCGAGTGCCAGAATGGCGATGTTCGTCGCCATGGTGGAAAGCCACGGCCCAATGCCTGAACGCATCATCCCGACCGGCAATCTTTGCTGGATCCCGAACACCCACACTGGCCCTACCAGGAACATGATCACCGGATTTCGGTAGAGCCGGTAAGCCAGCCGGCCCCAGAAAGACAGTGCCCTGTATTCGGCGACCGTAAGCGTGGTGATGTCGCCCACTCCGCGCGCATCCAGATTGCCCGCGGTGGCGTGATGCACCGTATGGGCGCGCCGCCAGTAGTCGTATGGCGTCAGCGTAAGCACGCCGAGAACACGGCCCGTCCAGTCGTCTGCCTTGCGATTGGCGAAAAACGAGCCATGGCCGCAATCGTGCTGAATCATGAACAGGCGCAGCAGGAACCCGGCCGCCGGCACTACCAGCAGCAGGCCCCAATAGAAATCATTGTGCGTTGCGACATGCGCCAGCGACAGCAGCGCGGCGAATGGAATGATGGTAGCCGCAAGTTCGAAAGCGCTTCGGCGCCTGTCTGGCTCGCGATAATCGGAAAGAATCTTGATCCAGTTTCGGGCAGGTTTGCCCGGAGAAGATGCGGTTTGAACACCGCGCAATGCAAGGGTCATCGAGTTTTCGCTTTGGAAAAGAATGGAAGGGAAGCCATGCCCTGGTGTCAGCGGCGCTTGCCGCTTCGTTGGCCAACATCCTGTCTGCGGCCGGTGATCTCTATATGGCGCGCATGCGCTGTTTCACAAGCGCAATCGCAGCTATTCCGCTTCATGCATCGACGGTCACGACGCCCAGGGCCTCGTCAGTGGCAAAGCCCAGCGACTTGGCGCAGCCAACGCCGGGCAGCACCGCTACATCATAGAGCTCGGCTACCGCCCCGATATTGCCCGAGCCGAGCTGCATGGCGTGCGCGGACATCCCGTCGGTTTCGATGCTGCCGGAAATGTCGAACGAATTATCGCTGCCGGTCGCCAACACGCCGTAATTGCCTGCAGGCGGCGTGATCGACCCGGTGGATGTGATCGTCAGGCTGTCATTGCCATCGATCGTCCCCCCGCCATTGGTGACCGCGAAAGGCGAGTTGATATAGGAATCATCCGCCCATGCTGGCGTGGCGATCGTCAAGGCAGCAGAGAGCAGCAGGCGCCTGCGCAGCCGGCCGAGCAGTCGGTGGTTCCCCGATTTTCCTGCAACTGGAATGATTGTTACCTCAAGAAATGCTGGTTTTGGCGGAAAAACCGGATTCTTGTCTTTAACTGTATGATTTAAATCTAAGTAGTTCATTTAGTTTGCAGAATCGCACCCATTCGCATTTCGCATGAAATGAAACTCGCCGGAAATGGAGCTGCCGGCGCGCCTCGCCTGGATGCCTTCAATGCACCTTTCGCGCGGTATCGTTTATCGCCGGGATGTTGTATCTCCAGGCCTTTCAGGCGCCGCCGACATGACGGGCCGCCAGCGGATGAACCGGACGGTGCGCGCCCGCGTTCCAACCTCTGCAGACATTCAAGGACGAGAACAATGCTCAACGGAAAACACCTCATTGCCGGCGAATGGGTCAAGGGCGAAGCAAGGTTCCGCTCCTCCCCGGCGCATGGCGAGGCCCGCGAATTTTCGGTGGGAACGCCCGCCCATGTGAACGCTGCCTGCGAGGCGGCCGAGGAAGCTTTCTGGTCCTACAGCGCGACGACCCGCGAGCAGCGCGCGGTCTTTCTCGAGAAGATCGCCGACGAGATCGAGGCGCGTGGCGGCGAGATCACGGAGATCGGCACGTCCGAAACCGGCCTGCCTGCGGCGCGGCTTGAAGGCGAACGAGGCCGCACCACCGGCCAGCTGCGCCTGTTTGCCAGCCATATTCGCAAGACCGACTACCTCGACCTGCGCCATGACGCGGCATTGCCCGACCGCAAGCCCGCGCCCCGTCCCGAACTGCGCATGATGCAGCAGCCGATCGGACCGGTGGCCGTGTTCGGCGCATCGAATTTCCCGCTGGCGTTCTCGACCGCCGGCGGCGACACCGCCTCGGCGCTCGCAGCCGGCTGCCCGGTGGTGGTGAAGGGCCATTCGGCGCACCCCGGAACGGGCGAGATCGTCGCGCAGGCGATCGATGCCGCTATCAAGGCTTGCGGCTTGCACCGGGGCGTCTTCTCGCTCATCCAGGGCGGGCGGCGCGATGTCGGTGAAGCCCTGGTGCAGCACCCGCGCATCCGCGCCGTCGGCTTCACTGGCTCGCTGGCGGGTGGCCGAGCGCTCTACGATCTGTGCGCCGCAAGGCCGGAGCCGATCCCCTTCTTCGGGGAGCTCGGCTCGGTCAATCCCATGTTCATCCTGCCGGCGGCGCTTGCCGCGCGCGGCGAGCAGATCGCTGCCGCATGGGCGGGATCGCTCACCATGGGCGCGGGCCAGTTCTGCACCAATCCGGGCATCGCGGTTTGCATTGGCGAGGCGCAGGCATTCAGCGATGCCGCGACCAAGGCGCTTCAAGCGGTCGGCGCGCAGACCATGCTGACCGACGGGATCGCCGAGGCCTATCGCAAGGGCCGCGACCGCGTTGCCGCCACGGCGGGCGTGCGCTCGGTGCTGACGACCACTTGCGATCTGCGCAACGCGACGCCCTATCTTTTCCACGTCTCGGGTGACGACTGGCTGGCCAACCACGCCTTGGGCGAGGAAGTATTCGGACCGCTCGGGCTCATCGTCACCGTCAGCGATTTCGATCAGATGGAGGCGGTGGCCCGCAGCCTTGAAGGGCAATTGACCTGCACGCTGCACCTCGACGAAGCGGACACCGCCCAAGCCCAAAGGCTGATGCCGGTGCTGACGCGCAAGGCCGGCCGCCTGCTCGCGAACGGCTTTCCAACCGGCGTCGAGGTCGCCGATGCCATGGTTCACGGCGGCCCCTACCCCGCTTCCACGAACTTCGGTGCGACCAGCGTCGGCACGCTTTCGATCCGCCGCTGGCTGCGCCCGGTCTGCTACCAGAACATGCCCTCGGCGCTTCTTCCGCAGGAACTGCGCCAGCTCTAGTCGCGCCGCGAGCGCCAAACAGCCTCGACCCGGTCGGCGATCTTGCCGGTCACGGATGGTTCACTGATGAAAATTCAGCGCGCGTAGGGCCGCGCGAACTGGACCTGCGGGTTGAGCTCCACGCCAAAGCCGGGCTTCTCCAGTTCGGAGACTTTCAGCCGGCCATTATGTGGAACCGGCTCGTCCAGCAGCAGCCCGCCGAATGCCGGCAGCACCTTGTCGGCTTCCGGCGCCATCATGATCATCTCGGTGAACGGGCTGTTATGGCGCGTTGCCACGAAGTGGTAGCTGTAGACGCCCGAGCCGTGCGGGATCACCAGCGCGCCGTGCGCATCGGCATAGGCCGATATCTTGATCAGCTCGGTGATGCCGCCGCACCAGTTGACGTCCGGCTGGATGATGTCGCAGCAGCCCATCTCGAGCAGCATCCGGAAGCCCCAGCGCGTCGCCTCGTGCTCGCCGGTGGTCACCAGCATGCCCGCCGGCACCTTGCGCTTCAGCTCGGCATAGCCCCAATAGTCGTCGGGCGAGAGGCACTCCTCCAGCCATTTCAGCCCGTATTCATGCGCCTTGAGCGCGAGCTTGACCGAGTAGTTGAGATCAAGGCTCATCCAGCAGTCATACATCAGCCAGAAGTCGTCGCCTGTCCTGGCCCGCATGTCGGCGAGCTTGGCGATGTTCTTCGCCATGCCTTCCTCACCCTCGGCAGGTCCGTGCTGCAGTGGCATCTTGCCGCCGATGAAGCCCAGTTGCTTGGCAATGTCGGGCCGCGCGCCGGTCGCGTAGAAGCTCAACTCGTCGCGCACCGGCCCGCCCAGCATGGCCATCACCGGCTCCTGCCGGATCTTGCCCAGCAGGTCCCACAGCGCGAGATCGACGGCGGAAATCGCGTTGAGCACGATGCCGTGGCGGCCGTAGATAGATCGTCGCCGAATACATCTGGTCCCAGATCTTTTCGATGCTCGGTGACCGGCCGCCCTTCGAGGAAGCGCGCCAGATGCTTCTCGACGATGAACGCGCCGATCTCGCCGGCGGTCGTGACGGCGAAGCCGACCTCGCCCGTGTCCGCCTCGATCTCCACGACCAGCGTGCCGAGCACGTTGATGCCGAAGGAGCGGCGGCTCTCGCGATATTCCGGATAGCGCGCCATCGGCGTGGCGATGTGGTCGTCGATCCAGTGATAGCCCTGCTTGTCGTGATAATCGGCGCCGCTGTCGCCGCGCGCCACGAGCGCACGCACATGCTTGATGATCGATTTGGCCACTTTTTCGTACTCTCTTGTTTAACTTTGCATCCGCCTCGCAATTGCCCGCAAGGACTTGGCTATTTCAGGTAGAACACCCGCTTCAACGGGATTTGCACCGGCACGTTGTCGGCGTCGGTGGCCATGATGTCGGCCATGTGCTTCCACCAACGCTTCATGATCTCGGTGTCGGGAAGCTTGTCGAGCGTGTGGTCGTCGGCCCGCGTCAGAACGCCGAAGAGATGGTTGCTCTCCGGATCGAGCCAGATCGAATAATCCGAAACGCCCGCATCCTTCAGCGCCGTCACCAGCTCGGGAAAAATCTCGTCGTGGCGCTTGCGGTATTCCGCCGCCTGGCCCTCGTAGATCCGCATGCGAAAGGCAATCTGCTCAGGCATCTGCAACCCTCAACTGTTGTGCTTCGACAGGACCTCGATGGTCGTGTCGCGGATGTGTTCGAGGTGCCGCAGGTAGGCCGCGACCGCCGCCTCGGCATCGCCCGCCATCACCGCTTCGGCGACTTCGATGTGCTGCCGCACGCTCTTTTCGATGTTGGCCGGCACCTGGCTCGCCTCGCGCCGCACGTCGAGGCCAATGTCGTAGAGCCCCTGCGCCACGGCTGAGAGCAGGCGGTTGCGCGCCGCATCGCTCAAGGCACGGTGAAACTCGATGTCGAGCAGCCGGAACGCGACGGGATCGGTCGAGAATTTCTTGCCGTCGACCGCATGCTTCAGGATGCGCTGGCGCTCTTCGGGCGTGGCGCGAAGCGGCGCACAGCCGCACCAGCGTCAGTTCCACCACGGCGCGCGCCTCGAAGTGCTCGTGCACGTCGTAGTCGCCGAAGGAGAGCATGACGTTGAACGGCGCCACCAGCCGCGAGGGCGACAGGTCGGTCACCGTGTAGCGGCCGCCCTGCCGGCTTTCGAGCACGCCCATCAGCGTCAGCGCCTTCAGCGCCTCGCGCAGCGGCGGCCGGGAGATGCCGAAGGCGATGCCCATCTGCTGCTCGGTCGGCAGCCGGTCGCCGGCCTTGAGGTTGCCGGACTTGATCATCGCCATGATGCGGTTCGCGACCTGCTCGGAGATCGAGCGGCGCTCCTGCAGCGGCCCGCCGATGTCGGACGTCTGGACCGGCCGGCGCGCGGCATCGATCAGCTCGGCGAACGCGTCCGGGCGCCTTCGCTGCATCCTGCGCCGATGCCTTCGCCTTGGCGTTCAAGCTCATTCCCTCACAGCCCCAGCCGGTAGAAGGCGTTGGCGTTGTCGCGGTAGATCTCGCGCGTTTCGGTCTCGCTCAGCCCGAGATCGGCGAAGGCGCGGTCGAGCACCTCGACCCAGCGCGGTCAGGGTCGTCGCCTGCAGGCAGATCGGATAGTCGCCGGCGATAGATCGTGCGCGTCAGGCCCGAAGGCCTCCAGCGTCGCCTCGATGTAGGGACGCAGGTCCGCCTCGGTCCAGCTTTCGGATCGGCCTCGACCGGCAGGTCGGAGAGCTTGATCCACAGGTTCGGGTGCCTGGCGAGCTCGCGCACGTCGTCGCGGTACTGCTCGATGGCGCCTTCCTTGATGCCGGGCTTGCCGCAATGGTCGAGGATCATCGGCACGTCGGGCATGCGCTTGCACGAATTCGCGGACGATGTCCATCTGCGTGTGGTTGACGTTGATCTCGAAGTGCCAGCCGAACTCGTCGAGCAGGTTCACGCCCTCGACGAAGCCGTCGCTCAGCGTCAGCGCGCGCGGATCGGCGTCGAACTCGACGATGCGGCGGATGCCCTTCACGGTCGGATGCTTGTCGCGCATCTCGCTCGAGCATGGGCTTCGACCGCCCTGCCCCATTCGAGCGGCGCCATCGGCACGATGCGCCTTGATGCGCGGATCGCGCTCTGGCCTCGTCCTCGACGAACTCGATCTCCTCGATGTACTGGCCGCCGCCGTCCCAGAAGTCGGCGTAGCATTCGAGGAACACCATCGCCTCGATCTCGAGCGTCGCCGCAGTCGCGCTGGTAGTCCTCGACATGATAGGGATGGTCGAACAGCGGATTGCCCTCGAAGCGCCGAATATTTGAGCCGGGTCTGGTCCCAGACGTGCAGATGCGTGTCGATGATCGGAAAATCGGGCATGCTGGACGCTCTCGCGGCGATCCCTGACGGTAATCAGGATTGGCGGGAGAAGAAAGACTTGTCAAACTAATTTTTGTCTGACAACTTGAAGGCAGAAGGCTGAACGGCCCCGTCCAACGGCACATATACGGCCGACGAGAGCCGCACGGTTTGCAGGGAGGCAATCCAGTGAAACTCACCCCAACCACTCGCCGCCGGGTGGGCAGCACCGATTTGGAGCTGCCGGTCTTCGGCTTTGGCACCGCCCATCTCGGCGAACTCTATGCCAAGGTCAACGAACCGGATTCGCAGGCGACGCTCGACGCCGCCTGGGACGCCGGTGTTCGCTATCTACGACACCGCGCCCTGGTATGGCCGCGGCCTGTCCGAGCATCGCACTCGGCGGCTTTCCTGCGCACCAAGCCGCGCGACGAATTCAAGATCACCACCAAGGTCGGCCGCACGCTGCACCGGCCGAAGGACCCCGCGCATCTTCGACCGCGCGCCCTGGACCGGCGGTCTGAATTTCGAGGTCAATTTCGACTACAGCCTATGACGGCGTCATGCGCTCCTACGAGCAGGCGCTGCAGCGCCTCGCGCTCGACACGGTCGATGCGCTGGTGATCCACGACCTGGACGACATGTTCCACCGCCGCGGACGTGCTGGCGAGGCACCAGCAGCGACCTGCATCGACAGCGGCATGAAGGCGCTGCAGGAGCTGAAGAAGTCCGGCGACATCAAGGCCTATCGGCATGGGCATCAACACCGGCGAGGCGCTCGAGCAAGATCGCCTCGCAGCGTCGATCTCGATTTCTGCCTCGTCGCCATGCCCTACACGCTGCTCGACCAGGCGAGCCTGCACACCGGCATGGCCGACTGCGTGCGGCGCGGCGTCTCGCGTCATCATCGGCGCGCCCTTCGCCTCGGGCATTCTCGTCACCGGCTCGGGCGGCGGCGCCAAGTACGGCTACGCCGCCGCCTCGCCCGAGGTGCAGGCCAAGGTGCGCGGCATCGAGGCGGTGTGCAAGGCGCACGGCGTGGCGCTGCCCGCGGCGGCGCTGCAATTCCCGCTGGCCCATCCGGCGGTCGTCGTCGATCATCCCCGGCGCGGCGCAAGCCCGAGCGAGGTCACGCAGAACGTCGCCTCGCTCGGCGCGCCGATTCCGGCCGGCTTCTGGTCCGACCTCAAGGCGCAAGGGCCTGATCGACGCGGACGCGCCCGCTCCGGCCGGAGCCTGATCGCGGCATGGCCGACGCAGGCCCGACCAGCGACGCCGCTGATCTCGGCCCGCGGCATCTCCAAGTCCTTCGCCGGCGTCGAGGTGCTGCGCGACGTCGATCTCGACCTGCATGCCCGGCGAGATCCATGCGCTGCTCGGCGAGAACGGCGCCGGCAAGTCGACCTTCGCCAAGATCCTGGCCGGCGTGCACCGCCCGACGCGCGGCACGCTCTCGCTCAACGGCGACGCCGGTCGACGATCGCCAGCCCGATCGTCGCGCAGAAGCTCGGCATCACGCTGATCCACCAGGAGCCGATCTCCTTCCCCGACCTGTCGGTGGCGGAGAACCTCGTGCTGGGCCGCACCGGCGGCGGCCGCTTGCGCCGCGTGCCCTGGGCCGCGATGACGCGCGACGCCAACCGGCTGATGGACCTGCTCGGCGTTCAGCATCGACGTGACCCGGCCGATGCGCGGCCTGTCCATCGCCGACCAGCAGATGGTCGAGATCGCCCGCGCGCTGGCCTCCGACAGCCGCCTGATCATCATGGACGAGCCGACCGCGCCGCTGACCCCGAAGGAGGTGGAGACGCTGTTCGCCATCGCCCGCCGCCTGCGCGACGAGGGCCGCACCATCGTCTTCATCACCCACCGGCTCGAGGAGGTGCGCGCGCTCTGCGACCGCGTCACCATCTTCCGCGACGGCAACAAGGTCGCGCACCGACAGCATCGGCAATCTGACCGACGCCGAGATCATCCGGCTGATGATCGGCCGGCCGCTCAAGGAATACATGCACAAGGCGCGGCGCCACGATCGGCGAGGTCGCGCTGCAGGTCGAGGAACCTGACCGCGCCGGGCGTCGTTCAGCGACATCAGCTTCGAGGTGCGCAAGGGCGAGATCGTCGGCCTCGGCGGGCTCGTCGGCGCGGGCCGCACCGATGTCGCCCGCGCCATCTTCGGCATCGCCCCGGCCGACCGCGGCGACGATCGCGGTCGACGGCAAGCCGTCGACGATCACCGAGCCGGCCGACGCCATCGCGCTCGGCCTCGCCTTCGTGCCGGAGGACCGCGCGGTCGCCGGCATCTTCCGCACGCTGTCGGTCGAGCAGAACATCACCGCCGCCGTGCCCGGACAAGATCGCGCCCGCGCGGCTTCATCCGCCGCGCGCTCGAGAAGGCGCATGGCGCCGGATTCGGTGCAGCAGCTGCGCATCCGCCTCGCCTCGCTGCGCCAGCCGATCGGCGAACTGTCCGGCGGCAACCAGCAGAAGGCGATCCTCGCGCGCTGGCTGCTGACCGACCCGAGCGTGCTCATCCTCGACGAGCCGACGCGCGGCATCGACATCGGCGTCAAGGCCGAGTTCTACGACATGATCGGCGAGCTCGCCGCCGACGGCCGCGCGATCCTGCTGATCTCCTCCGAACTGCCCGAACTGCTGGCGCTGTGCGACCGCGTGCTGGTGATGGCCGAGGGCCGGCTCACCGCCGACATCCCGCGCGCCGAGGCGACGCAGGAAGCGCATCATGAGCGCCGCCGTGCCGCGCGGCGCGCGACCGGGAGTCGCCGCATGAACGCGCTGCGCTCGCTCCTGCCGCGGCCGCGAGGCCGGCATCGCTGGTGATGATCGTGCTGTTCTGCCTCGTCGTCGGGCATCGTCAAGCCGCAGTTCCTCACGCTCGACAGCCTGCGCATCATCCTGCTGCTGGCGCCCGCTGATCCTGATCGGCGCCATGGGCCAGATGCTGGTGATCGTCGCGCGCCATGTCGATCTCTCCATCGGCTCGATGCTCGGCTTCTCGGCGATGGTCACGCGGCATGATGTTCGAGTACCATGCCGCGAGATCTGGTGGCCGCTCGGCTTCCTCGTCGCCATCGGCCTCGGCGCCATGCTCGGCCTCGTCAACGGCGCTGCTCGTGACGCTGTTCCGCCTGCCGTCGATCATCGTCACGCTCGGCACGCTCAGCCTCTATCGCGGCCTGACCTTCATCGTCTCGGACGCCAAGCAGATCGACCGGCAGTTCGTGCCCGTCGGCGCTCAAGTCGCATGTCGCAGACCTCGCCGATCTTCGGCATCCCGTGGATCATCTTCATCAGCCTTCGGCGTGGCGCTGCTCGACCTACTGGTTCGCCATGCACACGCGCGTCGGCCGGCAGATCTATCGCGCTCGGCTCGAACCCCGTGGCGGCGCCGCTGCGCGGCGATCGACGTCACGCCGGTGACGCTGCTGGTGTTCGCGATTTCGGGCGCGCTCTCCGGGCTTGCCGGCATCATGTATGCCAGCCGCTGGGGCTTCGTGAACCCGTCCAACACCGGCGTCGGCTTCGAGTTCCAGGTCATCGCCGCGGTGGTGATCGGCGGCGTCTCGATCAATGGCGGCGTCGGCACGGTGCTCGGCACGGTGCTCGGGCGTGCTGCTGCTCGGCTGCGTCGCCGCGGCGCTGCCGCTGCTCGGCATTCCCGGCACGACGCAAAGCGCGATCTACGGCGCGGTGATCCTCGTCGCGCTGCTGATCGACCGCTCGGTGCGCCAGCAGGGCATCGCCGCGCTCTGCACGCGGGCGCGCGCATGAGCGACGTCGAGCACCCCGCGCCGCCGCTCGGCGCGCGACGCCGCGCCGCCCCGTCCGCGCTGGCAGGTGCTGCTGATGCGGCCCGAGACCATGACGCTTCGTGCTGCTGATCCTCGGCGATCATCGTCGCCAGCCAGCTGTCGCCGTTCTTCCTCGACATCAACTACATCCTCGAGCAGCTTCACGCTGTCGGCCGAATTCGCCATCGTCGCGCTGGTCCTGACCATGGTGATCATCTCCGGCGAGATCGACCTGTCGCCGGCGGCCAACATGGCGCTGTCGGCCTGCCTCTTCGCCTATGCGCAGCAGGCCGGGCATGCCCGATGCCGCATCGCGATCGTCGATCGGCCTTGGCTGCCGGGCCTGGCCATGGGCGCGCTCAACGGCCTGATGGTGATCGGGCTGCAACTGCCCTCGATCATCGTCACCATCGGCACGCTGACGCTCTATCGCGGCCTGGCGCAGGTGATCGCCGGCGACAAGTCGATCCGCGTGCCCGACTGGTTCATCGGCATCGACAATGTGATGATCGCTCGGCATTGCCCGTGCCGGTGATCATCTTCGTCGTCGCTGTCGCTCGTCGCTCGGGCTGGTGCTCGGCACCACCATCTTCGGCCGGCAGATCTACCAGATCGGCACCAACGAGATCGCGGCGCCGCCACGCCGGCGTGCGCATCGCAGCGGATCAAGATGATCCTCTTCCTGCTGATGGGCCTCGCCAGCGCCGTCGCCGGCATGATGACCGCCTCGCGGCTCGGCTCGGTGCGCTACGACCTGGGCCTCGGCGGCGAACTGCAGATGGTGCTGATGGCCATGCTCGGCGGCACCTACATCTTCGGCGGACGCGGCACGATCCTCGGCACCTTCCTGGCGGCCTGGCTGCTGGTCATCGTCTCCACCGGCATGATCGTCGCCAACTGTGCTGCCGCGCCTCGCAGCTGTGCGTGCTCGGCGTGCTGCTCATCGTCTCGATCATCGCGACCAATTTCATCTATTCCCGCACCGCAGAGGTAGCGGGCTGCAGTGCCGGGCTGCACCGGCGATTAACCTAGGAGGAAGAACGTGCTGAAGAAAATGCTTCGGCCACTGCTCGGCCTCGCCGCCGCCCTTGCCATGGCAACGGCGGCGATCGCCGCCGATCCGCTCAAGATCGTCTATATCGGCAAGAACACCGGCAACCCCTATTTCGACAGCATCACCGGCGGGTTCGAGGATGCCTGCAAGGCGCTCGGCTGCGAGTTCGAGTTCGTCGCTCCCGGCGACCGCCGAAGCCACATCGCAGATCCCGTTCATCGAAGCGCAGATCCAGCGCGGCGTGAACGTCATCGCGCATCGCGCCCAACAGCCCCGACGCGCTGAACCAGGTGCTCGACGCGCCCGCGCCAAGGGCATCCTCGTGCTCACGGTCAACGGCGACCTCGTCGGCAACGAAAGCCACCGCGACGCGACCATCCTGCCGGTCGACTTCACCAAGACCGGCCCGAACCAGGTCGAACTGCTCGGCTCGCATGATCGGCTACGAGGGCGAGATCGCAATCCTCTCGGCCACCACCGAAGCGCCCGACCAGAACACCTGGATCAAGGCGATGAACGAGACGCTCAAGAACGATCCCGAAGTACGCCAAGGACATGAAGCTGGTCGCGACCGTCTATGGCGACGACCAGCCCGAGAAGTCGACCACCGAAATGGAAGCGCTGCTGGCGAACTACCCCAACCTCAAGGGCGTGATCGCACCGACCACCGTCGGCATCGCGGCCGCGGCGCAGGTCGTCCAGCCGCGCGGCATCGCCGACAAGGTCAAGCGTGACCGGCCTCGGCCTGCCGAGCGAAATGCGCGACTTCATCAAGGACGGCACCGTCAAGGCGTTCCAGCTCTGGTCGCCCGTACAACGAAGGCTGGCTCGCCGCGCACTTCGCCAAGGGCGTGATCGACGGCACGATCAAGAACGAAGTCGGCAGCCACCTTCGAAGTGCCGAACCTCGGCACGATCACGATCAACGACAAGAACTCGATGAACACCCAGGCCGAACTGACGACGTTCGACGCCAAGAACATCGACGACTTCAACTTCTGACATCTGCGGGGGCGGCGCCAGCCGCCGCCCTCCCTTTCATCCAGATCGGACCAGTCCCATGAACACTTATGATTTGAAGGATCGCGCGGCGATCATCACCGGCGCCGGACAGGGCATCGGCCTCACCGTTGCCGAACTCATGCTCGCCAACGGCGCTTCCGTTTCGATCTGGGACCGCGACCAGCGCCTGCTCGATACCCTCGCCGAAAGATACGGCTCCGACTCCAGGGTGCAATTGCTCAATGTCGATATCGGCAAGCTCGAGGACGTCGGAGTCCGCCACCCACGAGGTGAAGAACCGTTTCGGCAAGATCGACATCCTCATCAACAATGCCGCGATCGTCGGCCCCAATGCCAATACCTGGGAATATCCGCCACAGGCATTCATGGACGTCGTCCATATCGGCCTCGTCGGCACCTTCTTCGTCAGCCGCACCGTGGTGCCGCACATGATCGCGCAAAACTACGGGCGCATCGTCAACGTCGCCTCCGTCGCCGGCAAGGAAGGCAACCCCGGCGCACCGGCCTATTCCTCGACCAAGGCGGGCGTCATCGCGCTCACCAAGTCGCTCGGCAAGGAGCTCGCCAAATACGATATCGGCGTCAATTGCGTCACCCCGGCGGTCGCCAAGACGACGATGGCTCTGAGCCAGGATCCGGAATTCCTGAAGATGATCCTGTCGAAAATCCCGCGCGGACGCATGCTCGAATTGAGCGAAGCGGCCTCGATGATCTGCTTCCTCGCGAGCGGGGAAAACTCCTTCACCACCGGCGCGGTCTTCGATCTCTCGGGCGGCCGGGCAACCTACTAGACGGGCGAGGCAATCACGAGGCAGCAGGTGCCCGCCCGCACCGGGCCGGGCTGCCTGCGCCCATACAGGATGCCCGACGCGCCGAAATGCAGCGTCACCGGCGTGCGCTGCGGATGCTGCAGGAAGTGGATGCGCCCGGCAGGCTCGCCCTGCGCAACTTTCGCGCCAAGCTCGTGGAACGGCTCGAACAGCCCGGCCTCGGTGGCAAGCAGATGCGCGCCCTTGCCGGAGATCGTGAACAGCGGCCGCTCGTTCTGCTGAGCCGTTTCGCCATCCAGCAAGCCCAGATGCGTCAGTACATTGGCGAGGCCCCTGCGCGCGACCTTGACCGCCTGCGGGCTGACGCCGCCGCCCCCGCCAAGCTCCGTGCCTACCGTGACCAGCCCGGCGCTGACCGCCGCGGCGGTGGAGGTGCGCGGATCGCCGCGATTGGCCACCACCACTTGCATTGGCGCATCGAAGGCGCGGATCGCCGCCTCGATCTTGCCGGCAAGCACCGGATCGACCGAAGGCTCCATGATGGCGCTCGGGATCATCACCAGCGACGACCCGCCCGAATGCAGATCGATAAAGGCATCGGCAAGCGGAAACAGCTCTTGCGCCAGCAGGGCCGAAATCTGCTGCGTCGTGCTGCCGAGTGGATTGCCGGGGAAAGTGCGGTTGAGGTTCAGCCCGTCTATCGGCGAGACCCGCCTGCCCGCCTCGACCGCCGGCAAGTTCAACGCCGGCAGGATGATCAGCCGCCCGCTCACCAGCGCCGGATCGAGATCCCGGATCAGTTCGCCCAGCACGATTGGCCCTTCATACTCGTCGCCGTGATTGCCGCCGGTGGCGATAACCGTCGGCCCGCGCCCGTTGGCGATGATTGCCATGGGCAGGCGCAGCACGCCCCACGCATCGTCATGGCCGCTATGGGGCAGGTCGAAATAGCCAGTCTGGCGTCCCTGCCGGTCGAAATCGAGCTCAGTAGAGCCAATGCCCGCCATCATGCGGCCTTTCTGTGTTGAAAGCGCCCTCAACCTGCGCAATCGTGGACGGCGCCGCAAGCCATAACCCGCCCCAAAAGAGAGAATTCCATGACAGCCATGCCTTCACGCCTCACCGGCAAGACCGCCATCGTCACCGCCGCCGCGCAGGGCATCGGCCGCGCCATTGCCGAGCGCTTCCATGCCGAGGGGGCGACGGTGCATGCCTGCGACATCTCCGCCGAACACCTGCAAGGCCTCCCACAGGGCGTCACGACCCATGTGCTCGATTGCACCGACGAGGCCGCCGTCAACGCCGCCTTCGCGCAAATCGGCACCGTCGACATCCTGGTAAACGCGGTAGGATGGGTGTTCCACGGCACCATCCTCGACACGCCGCTGGACGCGTGGAAGCGCTCCTTCGTCATCAATGTGGATTCGGCCTATTTCGCCATCCGGGCAACGCTGCCCGGCATGCTGGCTGCCGGACATGGCTCCATCGTCAATATCGCCTCCCCAGCATCCTCGGTGAAAGGTTTCCCCAACCGCACCGCATATGGCGCGACCAAGGCCGCGATGATCGGCCTCACCAAGGGCATCGTTGCCGATTACGTGACGCAGGGCATTCGCTGCAACGCGATCTGCCCCGGCACCATCGAAACGCCGTCGCTGCATTATCGCATCAACCAGTTCGCCGATCCGGTTGCCGCCCGCGCCGCCTTCATCGCGCGCCAGCCCATGGGCCGCCTTGGCCAGCCGGAGGAGATCGCCGCGCTTGCGGCCTACATGGCGTCTGACGAAAGCGCCTACATGACAGGCTCTGTGGTGATCATCGACGGTGGCACGGTGAACTGAGCAGCATGGTGTAATGGCAAATATGCAACATTCCTCATTTCGCTGAGCCTTGCCCGAAAACTGGCACATTCCAGACAAGATTTGCGCAGAAGGGTGCGCTTGAACGCGTTTCCCCAAGGACACGCGCCGCCAACCGGCATTGCGAAGACCGCCTTTGCCCGTGCAATTCAGGAGCCTGTCATGTCCACCCGCCTCACCTTTTCCACCGCCTTCGTTGCCGCATTCCTGGCGTTCGGCGTCGCCCACTCGGCCGATGTTCCCGGCCCCGCTCCGGTCATCGCACAGGAAGCGACAATCGAGCTCGACATCGGAAAGATCACCTTCCTGGTGGGCGGCAGCGGCGGCTTCGGCCAGCTCCATTTCGCCGGTCAGACCTATCCGCTCGCCATTGGCGGCGTGAACGCGGGCGCGACGGTTTCCTTCTCGCGCGCAAACCTTGTCGGCACGGTCTACAACCTTACCCAGCCATCCGACATCGAAGGCATCTATGCAGCCGGCACGGCGGGCCTTGCGGCGGCTGCCGGCGGCGCTGTGATCAACCTCACCAACTCCAAGGGTGTGACGCTGGCGCTCAGCGGCAAGCAGCTCGGCATCGATGCCTCGCTCGACCTCAGCGGCATGCGCATCACGATACAGTAAGCCTTCCGTAACGGCGCGCGACACTGGGGCGGCGGAATTGGAACCGCCGGCCCCCATGCGATCTTCAATAATCGGCAGATAGCCAGGTTGGAGGTCCGTCATGGCAGGCAAGGACGACGAAACCACCGGGAGCGGCGAATATGCTTCGCCACCCTGCTTCATGCACGAGCTCGACCCGGCCTATGCCGGTCTTGCCGTGCCGCCGCAAGACGGCGACGTCATGCGCTGGCGCAAGGGCGAGCGCGAGCGGCTGATTGCCGACCGCCTGTCCTGTAGCGCCGAGGAACGCGCCCGCTGGGGCGAGGCCATCGCGGCCGCGCTCGACGCGCTGCTGCCGGACATTTCCGGCAAGACCATCAGCCTTTACTGGCCCTTCAGGGGTGAGCCGGACCTGCGCGGCTGGATGGAGCGTGCCCATGCGCGGGGCGCGAGATGCGCCTTGCCGGTCGTGGTTGAAAAGAAGGCTCCGCTCATGTTCCGGGCCTGGGAACCCGGATGCAGGCTGGAGCGCGGCGTGTGGAACATTCCGATCCCGGCTGACGGCGAAGAGGTCGTGCCCGACGTGGTGATTTCGCCAGTGGTCGGGTTCGACCCGCAATGCTACCGCCTTGGCTATGGCGGCGGTTTCTACGATCGGACCCTGGCTGCGCTCGGGCGCAAGCCGCAGATTATCGGCGTTGGCTATACGCGCGCGCATATCGCGACGATTTACCCGCAACCGCACGACATCCCCATGGATTTGGTGATCACCGAGGAAGGAACTATGCATCCGCGCCTTTAGTCATTGCGCCATAAGTTTCCGCTATGGCAAAGGCATAAATTCCCATGCCGCAATTTGCTGTTTTCTGACCATTCTTTATGGGTGAATTGCAACGCTATGCCCTAAGGGAAGTTATGCCTTCAACGACATAAACCGATAACTAAAGTAAATCCTGGCCATAAATTTGATAATAAACGGAAATTTTGAAAAATCCCGAACGGCCGGAAAGTTCACTGCAATGTAGCCTTCCGGCCGTTCAAGGTCGCCCCGCAGCCCTTATGATACGATAGGCGACTTAGTTACATTTCGAACCTGCAACGCACGCATAATATTTGGCTATTTTGCCGTGAGGCTTTGTGCCTCGAATTCCATGAGTTCAAGGAAATGCATCTGCGCTGCTGTTGGCATCCAATTCGCCCTTGTCGTTATGCCGATGGTCCGTTTGCTGATGCTCATGTCGAGCTGAAACCTTACCAATGATCCGCTTACAACATGAGGCATGGCCAGGGTGCTAGGCATGCAACCCAGATGGTCGCTGATAGCGAGCAAGCGTGAGAATACTTCGCCCGCGCCAGCCTCTACCAGGGTTTTGGGCGCACGGTCGCCGAGCGGTTTGAAAATTTCATCGAAGCGCGCGCGGGCCGGCGTGCCTGCCGGTCCAACAATCCAGGGAAACGCTGCCAGCTCCTCCAGGGTCGGAGACAGGTTTTTGGCAAGCGGATGTCCGACGCGGCACACCACGGCGAGATAATCGTCGAACAGCGGCTTCTGGACTACGTCATCGATGGGTACCGGGTTGCGCAGTGCGCCAACGAGAAAATCGATCTCGCCCCGGCGCAGCCCTGCCAGCAATTGGACATAGGGACCCTCTATGATCCTTACCAGCATATGCCGTCCGGAATCACGAAAGCGCGCGATCACTTGCGGCAACAATTGCGTGCGCGAAAGCGGCATTGCGCCGACGACGATGCGGCCAACCTCACTTCCGGCAAATTCGGCAAGGTCGGTTTCCGCTTGCATCAGTTCGGCAAAGGCCAGCCGCGCAGCAGTCGCGATTGCCTCGCAAGCGCGGCTGGGGATCATGCCATGCGAGGTCCGCTCGAACAGCGAGACGCCGGCTTCGCGCTCCAGTTGGCTGACCGCGCGATGCACCGTTGGCTGCGCTATGCCGAGCCGGGCTGCCGCCAGCGTGAAATTCTCGGTCTCGCGCACCGCGATGATGGCCTGCAGCTGCGTATAGGTGACGCGCTGGCCGAGGCGCGGCGAGAACTCCCGCGTTCCCCCGTCCAGATGCGCCATTGCGCGCAACACGCGCTTTGCCAAGACCCGGCCCGACGTGGTGGGAAACAACCCGCGGCTGGTGCGGGTAAACAAGGCGCCGCCAGCCGACCGCTCCATTTTGGCGATGGCCTGGGTAACGGCCGGTTGAGACACGCGGCATATCTCCGCGGCGCGCGTTATAGATCCATGCTCGGCTACAGCGAGCAGCACCCTCAGGTGTCGAAGGTTATGTTCCAAAGCCACCCCAACTGGCCTGGATGAGCGCCGAACCGGCGCAGACCCAAATTAGCGTTCCTCAAAAGCCACCCGCACTATTTGGCGGATTAAAAGTTCTGTACGGAAGCGTACGGACCTTGGATTTGCGCCAGATCACTCGTTTGGTGGTTTTTCTGGGAATTCGGTGCCTTTTCTTCGCTTGACGACAGCAATTTACCCAACTAATTTCATTCAAGAAATGATCTTGCATATATGAAATACGGCTTTGCCGCCGGGAGGAGAAGGCATTTCCATGAAACAGCGCCAAACCGCCGGGCGCGGTGCGCCCCTGCGCGTGCTCCGCAAGAGACCCGCATGACCGGGACAGCGGGCCTCCTCGACGGCATTCTCGTGCTCGACATGTCGCAATTCCTGTCGGGGCCGTTTTCGGCACTGCGCCTGCTCGACCTCGGCGCCCGCGTCATCAAGATCGAGCGTCCCGATGGCGGCGATCTGTGCCGGCGCCTCTATCTGTCGGACACCGAGATCGGCGGCGATTCCACGCTCTTCCACGCCATCAACCGCGGCAAGGAGAGCTTCGCCGCCGACTTCAAGAACCCTGCCGACGTCGCGATGCAGTGAAGCAGCTTGTCGCCAGGGCCGACGTCATGATCCAGAATTTCCGCCCCGGCGTGATCGAACGGCTCGGCCTCGACTACGAGACGGTCCGGCAGATCAATCCACGCATCGTCTATGCCTCGATCACCGGCTATGGCTCGGAAGGCCCTTGGGTGCAGCGGCCCGGACAGGACCTGCTGGCGCAGGCGCGCTCCGGCGTGATGTGGCTGAACGGCGACGAGGACCAGGGGCCGGTGCCCTTCGGCCTCGCCATCGCCGACATGCTGGCGGGCAATGCCATCGCGCAGGGCATTCTGGCGGCGCTGGTGCGCCGCGGCATTTCCGGCACCGGCGCGCATGTCGAGACCAGCCTGCTGGAAGCGCTGGTCGATTTCCAGTTCGAGGTGCTGACCACTCATCTCAACGATGGCGGCCGCTGCCGAAGCGCTCGGGCTTCCGCAACGCCCATGCCTATCTCTCCGCGCCCTACGGCGTCTACCCGACAGCCGACGGCTATCTCGCGCTCGCCATGACGCCGCTCGGCAAGCTTGCCGCCGCTGCTCGACCTGCCGGAGACTTGCCGGCGCTGCCGGGCCGAAGGCGCCTGGTTCACCGCAACGCGACGAGATCAAGCGCAATCATCGCCGGACGGCTGGCGCCAGCACACCAGCGACGAATGGCTGGCGATACTCGAGCCGCACGACATCTGGTGCGCCAAGGTGCTCGACTGGCCGCGATCTGCTTGCAAGCGAAGGCTTCAGGGCACTCGACATGCTGCAGACCGTGACTCGCGAGTCCGGACGTGTCGATCCGCACCACGCGCTCGCCGATCCGTGTTGATGGCGAACGCAGCCTGGTGACCGCCGGTGCGCCGACGATCGGCCAGAACAACGAAGAAATCAGGGCCGAGTTCGGCCTTTGACACCAGGCCGGGCGAACCCGGCAGGTTTAGGCCCGGCCGTCCCGGGAGGGGGACCGGTGAGTGCATGCCCCGATCAATGAGAGGAGAAGCGCAATGAAGAAGCTCAATATTGGAGTTCTTGCCCTTGCGGCGTCGGCCCTTTTGGCCACGTCCGCGATGGCGCACGACCTCACCGCATCGCTGCCCGACAATCTCAAGACGCTCTATATCGGCGCGACCAACGTGCTGAGCCCGTCGGCCTATGACAACTTCGCCGCCGTTCCCGCGCCCTGGAAGTGGTGCCATTCCGAGTCCTACCAGGGCAATCCGTGGCGCGTGACCGTCACCAACGAACTGAAGCGCCTGGTCGAGAGCCGGCGGCAATACATTCGAGGTCTCGGACTCCAACAACGACACCGGCCAGCAGATCAACCAGATCCGCGCCTTCATCGACAAGAAGTGCACGATCATCACCTCGATCCCCGGCTCGGCCACGGCGCTCGACGACGTGGTCGAAGGCCGCCTATGACGCCGGCATCCCGTTCGTCACGGCGGCTGGCTCCGTCACCAGCCCCTACGCCATCAACGTCGACAGCAATTACGGCGCCTGGGGCTACGACATGATCAAGGCGATTGCCGCGGCCAAGGGCGGCAAGGCCGACATCCTGATGGTCGAAGGCATCGCCGGCCACCCGATCGTCGTGCAGGAAAAGGAAGGCGCAGATCGCGCGCTGAAGGAAGAGCCCGGCCTCAAGGTCGTGCGCACGGTCAACGGCAACTGGACCGCCAACGTCACCAAGACCGTCATCCTGCAGGCGCTCGCCACCTATCCCGGCAATATCGACGCGGTGTGGACCACGGGCTCGGAAAGCCGCGTCGTCGCCGAGGCATTTGCCGAGGCCGGCCGGCCGGCGCCGCTGATCACCGGCTCGATCACCGGCGACGCGCTCGGCTACTGGAAGGCCAATCCGGACAAGTACCGCTTCGACCGGCCATGCGCGTGCTGCCGCACTGGACCGCGCAGACGCTCTTCCGCGTCGGCGCACGCGCTGCTCTCGGGCCAGAAGCCGAAGCTCAACACGCTGCTGATGCCGATCCCGCCGGTCAAGCAGGCCGATTTCGACAGGCTGGTACAAGGACTGCATGACGCCCGACGCCGTGTCGGTGTTCCCGGTGCCGCCGACCGATCCGATGCCGGAGAGCGTGCTCGACGCCTACTTCACCAACCCGGCGCCGACGCCCGAACTACGACTACGCCAGGTACCTGGCGCCTGCGGCTGTCCAGCAACAAGCGGGGGGCCTGCGCCCCCCGACTTCCGGATTTTCCCGGGAGCGTCATGCCCAGCCAAGCCGCAGATGCCCGTGCTCGCCGTCCGCTCCGTAACCAAGCGCTACGGCGAGACGGTCGCGCTCGACGGCGTCTCGGTCGATTTCCCGCCCGGCAGCGTGCACACCATCCTCGGCGAGAACGGCTCGGGCAAGATCGACGCTGGTCAAGCTGCTCTCCGGCATCGTCTTCGCCGGACAGCGGCAGCATCGAACTTGGCGGGGCGCCGCTGGTCGGCCGCAAGCCGGCGGCGCTTTCCCGGCAGGGCCTTGCCACCGTTTTCCAGGAAGTGCTGATCGCGCCGGACCGCACCGTCACCGACAACATTCTCCTCGGCATCGACAGTCTCTTCACCCGCACCGTGCCGCGCGCGCGAGCGCCGCGAACGCGCCGCGGCGGTGCTCAAGCGCATCGCGGCAGCACCGTGTCCGCTCGACGAGCCGGCCGGGAGCCTGCCGCTCGCCCCGCAGCAGCTGGTGGTGCTCGCCCGCGCGCTGGTGCGCGAGCCGCGCATCCTGATCCTCGACGAGGTGACCGCCGCGCTCGACCAGCCGACCGCGAGACGGTGTTCCTCGAAGTCGAGCGCCTCGCCCGCGCAAGGCGGGCTGGTGCTGTTCATCTCGCACCGCATGGACGAGGTGATGCGCCTCTCGGACCGCATCACGATTCTTCGCAGCGGCAAGCTCGTGCGGACCCTCGATCGCGGCGATGCGACCGCCGACGACCTGCTGGCGCGATGGCCCCCGCCAAGCCGATCGAAGCGCCACCATGGCTGAGGCGCTGCGTGTCAGAGCGCTTCTCCCTCGTGCCGGCAGGTCGCCGGTTCGACGAGACCATCGAGGCCGGGGCGATCGTCGGCCTCGCCGGCCTCGACGGCCACGGCCAGGACGTTTCCTCGAGACGCTCGCCGGGCCTGAAAGCCCCTGGCCAGCGGCGCGGTCGCCAAGCTCAAGGGCGGGCAAGCCGTGCCGATCTCCAGCTTCAGGCGGCGGCCGCCAACGGCGTCGCCTACCTGCCGCGCGACCGGCGCACCATGGGCATCTTTCCCGACCTGTCGGTGCTCGACAATTTCGCGCATCGCTACGCTCGGCCGCGACCTCAGGGGCGATTTTCGTATCAGCCGCCGCAGCCAGCGCGCCCGCTATGAGCGCTTCCGCGAACAGCTGTCGATCGTGGCGCAAGAGCCCGGACCTGCCGATCACCGGCCTTTCCGGCGGCAACCAGCAGAAGGTGCTGCTCGCCCGCCTGCTCGCGCGCGATCCCGACGTGCTGCTGCTCAACGATCCGACCCGCGGCGTCGATGTCGCCACCCGGCGCGTGCTCTACGGCGTGTTCCGCGAGCTTGCCGATGCGGGCATGACGCTGGTCGTGCTTTCGAGCGAGATCGAGGAGGTCATCCACCTGTGCGACCGCGTGCTGGTCTTCCGCGAGAAGCGGCTGGCCGCCCGGCTCGGCGAGGGCGAAAAGACCAACGAGCGCGTGATCGCCGCCATGTTCGGGAGGGCGCAATGAACCTCCCCTGGGCCCGGCCTGCGAAGGCGCGCTCGGCCAGGCCGGCTTCGGCCTCGTGCTGCTCGCGTCCTGCTCGTCGTCAACATCGTGCTCAACCCGGCGCGCTTCGCGCCCGCCTCTTGGGGAACGCTGATCGGACTGGCCGCGCCGCTGGTATGCGCGGCGCTCGCTTCGACGCCCGTCATCCTTGGCGGGCGCGGCGGCATCGACATTTCGGTCGGGCCGCTGATGGGCTTCGTCAACGCGATCGTCGTCGCGGTACTGATCGGCCGGATGGGGATGGAAAGCCCCTTCATCGTCATCCCGGCCGCCATCCTGATCGGAGCAGCCGTCGGCCTCTTCAACGGCTTCCTCGCGGCCATCGTGCGCATCCAGCCGATCGTCGCGACACTCGGCACCTACCTCATCCTGCTCGGCCTGACGGTCACCATCGTGCCCGCGCCCATCGGCAGCATCCCCGACTGGCTGCGATTGTTCTCGCAATCGCTTTCCTTCGTGCCGCCGCTGATGATCTTCGCGGCATGGTGGGGCATCCGCCAGCTGCCCTTCTACGACCAGCTGATGGCGACCGGCAGCGACGACCGCGCCGCCTTTCACGGCCGGCGTCAACGTCACCGCCGTGCGGCTGCTTTCCTACATGATCAGCGGCGCGTTCGGCGGCATCGCGGCGCTGTCGCTTGGCGCGCTGATCGGCTCGGCCGATCCGAACGTCGGACCCAACTACACGCTGCTCGCGATCTCGGCCGTGGCACTTGGCGGCGTCAGCCTTGCCGGCGGCCGCGGCGGCCTTGCAGGCGCGGCCATCGGGGCGATCGACATCTTCCTGCTGCAAAGCGCGCTGACGTTCTTCAACGTCTCGACCTTCGTCCTGCAGGTCGCCTACGGCGCGATCCTCGTGCTCGCGGTCTCCTCCACCGCCATCCAGGAGCGCATCGTCGCACGGAGGAAAGCGCTTTGACCCGTCCGCTGCAATTGCTGACAAGCCCATCCGGTCATCGGCGCGGTCATCATCGCCGTGGCTCTCCATGCCCTCGGCACGCTGCTGATCAGCGGCTATTCCAGCCCGTTCTCGATCCGCGCCATGCTGGTGCTCGCGGCCCTGCTCGCGGTTGCCTCCATCGGCCAGACGCTGGTGATCATCCTTGGCGGCATCGACCTTTCGATTCCCTTCGTCATCGGCTTCGCCAATGTCGTTGCGGCGCAACTGTACCGGCCAGGGCGTGCCCTTCGTGGCGGTCTGCCTGATCGTGACGGTACTGGCGCTGGCGATCGGCGCGGCCAATGGCGCGCTCTCCTCCATTCTGAAGATCCACCCGCTGATCGTGACGCTCGGCATCGGCACCATCGTGCAGGGACTTGTGCTGATCTGGACCAAGGGCTTTCCCTCCGGCAGCGCGCCCGGCTTCGTCTCGAGCTTCGTTTCGATCGGCGGCTCGTTCGGACCGCTGCCGGTGCCCGGCCTCATCCCCGCGATCATCGTGCTTGCAGTGGCGGTGATGCTGCTTCTGGCGCGCACGATCTACGGCAGGCGGCTCTATGCGCAGGGCGGCAACCCCGGCGCCGCCTTCTCGCGCATGATCAACCCGGTCGGCATCTGGACCGCAACCTTTGCGCTGAGCGCATTCTTCGCGGCGGTGGCCGGCGTGCTGCTGCTCGGCTTCACCGGCTCGGCCTATGGCGATGTCGGGCAGCCCTACCTGTTCCAGACCATCGCGGCGGTGGTCATCGGCGGCACCTCGCTGATCGGCGGGCGCGGCTCGTATCTCGGCACGCTCGCCGGCGCGGTGGTGCTGATCGAGATCAACACGCTGCTGATCGGGCTCGGCCTGCAGCCATCGCTGGTGCAGGCCGCGCTCGGCGCGATCATCATCCTGCTGGTGTCGCTCTATGGCCGCGAACCACATCTGCGCAACACAATCTAGGGAGAGACCATGATGCCAAGGAGCCTTATGTATATCGGCGGATGCAATCGCACCCTGCCCTATTTCGCCAGCGCCAATGCCAAGGGCATCGCCTGCTTCGAGGTCGATCTTGAGACCGGCGCGGCGCGGGCCGCGGGCGTCACCGAAGGCATCGACAATCCGACGTTCCTCGCGGTTGCGCCGGACGGCAAGTCGCTTTGCGCCACCAGCGAGGTGCTGGGCTGGAACGAGGGCGTGATCTCCGCCTATGCGATCGATCCGTCAACAGGCGCGCTCTCATATCTGTGCAAGCAGCCGACGCGCGGCGACATCGCCGCCCATCTGGCATTTGACGGCACCGGCAAGTTCGTCGCCAGCGTCAATTATTCCGTGCTGCCGATGGATGCCAGGCCCAACCGCTCGCTGGCGATCTATCCTCGCGCCGCGGACGGCTCGCTCGGCCCGGTGATCTCCGAGGCGGGCTATGAGGGCACAGGCAAGGACCCGGCACGGCAGGAGCGTCCGCATGCCCATTGCGTGCGCTGGACGCCCGACAACCGCTTCGTGGTCGTTGCCGATCTCGGCACGGACAGGCTGTGGGTGCATGCCTTCGATGCGGCGAGCGGCAAGATTTCCATCGCATGGCGAAGCCAGGCTGCCCGATGGCTCCGGCCCGCGCCACTTCGCTTTCCACCCCTCCAAGCCATTTGCCTACAGCGTCAACGAGCTTGGCTCGACGGTCGCGAGCTTCGCCTTCGATGCGGGCAAGGGCAGCTTCGAACTGCTCGCGGTGGAGCACACCGTCCCTGCCGAGGCGCTCGGCCACAATCACTGCTCGGCGATCAAGGTCGCGCGTGACGGCAAGTTATCTCTTCGTCGGCAATCGCGGCCATGACAGCATCGGCTGCCTAGCCATCGATCCGGCGAGCGGCATCGCCAGGCTTCACGCCACCACGCCCAGCGGCGGCAAGACCCCGCGCGACATCGAGTTCGACCCATCCGGCACGGTCTTGGCGGTCGCCAACCAGGACAGCGATTGCATCTCGCTCTTCCGCTACCACGGCGCGGACGGCAGCCTGACCGGCTTCGGCCAACCGATCTCCACCGGCACGCCCACCGCGGTTTCCTTTCATTCGGGGAAAAGCTGATGGCGGCGGAAGAACTTCGCATCGCGGACGATGATGCCGAAAAATACCGCGCCCCGGCGCTCGACAAGGGTCTCGACATTCTCGAGCTCCTCGCCGAGCGCGAGGGAAGCCTCAGCCAGGTCGAAATCGCCAAGGCGCTCGACCGCTCCATCGGCGAAATTTTCCGCATGCTCGACCGGCTTGTGCGGCGCGGCTATGTGCGCCGTACCGAGGAAGATCGCTACGCACTGACGCTGAAGCTTTTCGAGATGGCGCACTGGACGCCGCCGCTCAAGCGCCTGATCAACGAGGCCATGCCGCTGATGCGCAACTATGCGCACGAAACGCAGCAGGCTTGCCATCTCGTGACCTACGACAAGAACCGCCTGATCGTGGTGGCGCAAGTCGATCCGCCCGGCTACTGGAGCGTCGCCATCAGGGTCGGCGCGCAGATCAACGTGCTCGACACCGGCTCCGGCCACGTCTTTCTGGCCTATGCCAGCGAGGCCGACCGCCGGCACATGCTGCGCAACGCGGACGGCACGATCCAGCCGATCAGCCCCGCGCTGCGCGAGCATCTGGATGAGGTTCGCCGCAACGGTTGCGAGAAGATGCCGAGCCTCCAGATCCCGGGCGTGACCAACCTTGCGGTGCCGATATTGGGCGCGCTCGGCAGCGTCATCGCGACGCTCGCCTGCCCGTTCATAGAACGGCTGGATGATGGTGGCGGCGTCAGCGCGGCGCAGGCACTGAAGCGGCTGAAAGCCGCCGCGCAGGAAATTTCGGCGATCCCCGCCGGGCAATAGGCTAGTCGATGCGCTCGATCTTCGCCGCCATGTCGGGCACGAAACGGACGCGATATTTCTGGCCGTCGCACTGAATCGTCCACGCCGCCTCGTCCGGCTTGCTCGCCGCCGTGTCGCGCGTCGCATCGCGAGGGTTCTCGCAAGCATAGCCCTGTGATCGCAACTGTACGGCAATGTCGGCAGCAGCCATTTCCATGTCCTGCGCCCACGCGCTGCCGCCCGATGCCAGCACCGCGCAAGCTGCCGCAAACCTTGTCCACTCGCCCGCCATGCTCCCTCCATTTGTAGTGCAATATCACACACCAATATCATGATGCGGGGCAAGGCGCCTGTCTCCATTGACAAGCTTTCGCCGCTTGCATGAGAGTGCGCCGCCCGCCTCATTGAAATGGACGCCCAGATGGAAATTCCCGGCCACGCGCAAATCGTCGTCATCGGCGGCGGCATCATCGGCTGCTCGACGGCCTATCACCTGGCGCGCGACCACAAGGCGGACGTGCTGCTGCTGGAGCAGGGCCAGCTGACCTCCGGCTCGACCTGGCATGCGGCGGGCCTGGTCGGGCAGTTGCGCTCCTCGGCCTCGATCACGCAGGTGCTGAAATATTCGGTCGATCTCTACAAGCGGCTCGAGGCCGAGACCGGCCTTGCCACCGGCTGGAAGATGACCGGCTGCCTGCGGCTTGCCACCAACCAGGACCGCTGGACCGAATTCCAGCGCCTGGCCACCACCGCGCGCAGCTTCGGCATGGAGATGCAACTGATCTCGCCGGCCGAGGTGAAGGCGATGTGGCCGCTGATGGAAGTGTGCGACCTCGTCGGCGCGAGCTGGCTGCCGACCGACGGGCAGGCGAGCCCCTCCGACATCACGCAGTCGCTGGCCAAGGGCGCGCGCATGCATGGCGCGAAGACTGTTCGAGGGCGTGCGCGTCACCGGCTTCGAGATGGAGGGCAGCCGCATCGTCGACGGTGCAGACCGACCAGGGCGACATCGCCTGCGACAAGGTGGTGAACTGCGCCGGCCAATGGGCGCGGCAGGTGGGCGCGATGGCCGGCATCAACGTGCCGCTGCAGCCGGTGAAGCACCAGTACATCATCACCGAAAAGATCGAGGGGCTGGCCACCGACGCGCCGACGATCCGCGATCCCGACCGGCGCACCTATTTCAAGGAAGAGGTCGGCGGCCTGGTGATGGGCGGCTACGAGCCGAACCCGCAGGCCTGGACGCACGGGCGACGTGCCGGACGACTGGGAGTTCCGCCTGTTCGACGACGACTACGACCATTTCGAGCAGCACATGAGCCAGGCGATCGCGCGCGTTCCGGCGCTGGCAAAGGCCGGCGTCAAGCAGATGATCAACGGCCCGGAGAGCTTCACGCCGGACGGCAACTTCATCCTCGGCGTCGCGCCGGAATGCTCCAACATGTTCGTCGGCGCGGGCTTCAACGCCTTCGGCATCGCCTCGGGCGGCGGCGCGGGCTGGGTGCTGGCGCAGTGGGCGGTGACGGGCGAAGCGCCGCTCGACCTGTGGGTCGTCGACATCCGCCGCTTCTCCGACCTGCACCGCGACCGCGCACTGGGTGTGCGACCGCACGCTGGAAGCCTATGGCAAGCACTACACGATCGGCTTCCCGCACGAGGAATATGAAAGCGGCCGCCCGCGCATCGTCTCGCCGCTCTACGAGCGGCTGAAGTCGCACCGCGCGGTGTTCGGCTCCAAGCTCGGCTGGGAGCGGCCGAACTGGTTCGCCCCGGCAGGGCGTGGAGCCGCGCGACGTCTATTCGATGGGCCGGCAGAACTGGTTCGGACCGGTCGGCGAGGAACACGCGCATGTGCGCGAGAAGGTCGGCATCTTCGACCAGTCGTCCTTCGCCAAATACGAGCTGTCCGGCGCGCGACGCCCTGGAGGCGCTGGACTGGATCTGCGCCAATCGACGTCAACAAGCCGGCAGGCCGGCTGACCTATACGCAATTGCTCAATTCGCGCGGCGGCATCGAGGCCGACCTGACCGTGGCGCGCCTTGGCGAGGACCGCTTCTACATCATCACCGGCACCGGTTTCCGCACGCATGACCTTGCCTGGATCAGGGACCATCTGCCGACTGGAGGCGGCGTGGATATCCGCGATGTCACCGAGGAATACGGCACGCTTTCGCTGATGGGACCGCATGCGCGCGACACGCTGGCGCGCGTCACCAAGGCCGATGTCTCCAACGCGGCCTTCCCCTTCGGCCATGTGCGCCAGATCGAGATCGCGGGGCAATCCGTGCGGGCGCTGCGCGTCACCTATGTCGGCGAGCTTGGCTGGGAACTGCTACGTGCCGATCGCCGCCACGGGCGTAGTCTTCGATGCGCTGATGGAGGCGGGTCGCGAATGCGCGATCCGCCCGGTCGGCTACCGCGCGCTGGAATCGCTGCGGCTCGAAAAAGGCTATCGCGCCTGGGGTTCGGACATCACGCCCAACGACACGCCCTTTCGAGGCGGGCCTCGGCTGGGCGGTGAAGCTGCGCAAGAACACGCCTTTCATGGGGCGGCAGGCGCTGGAGGCGCTCGTCGGCAAAACCGCTCGACGAAGCGCTTCGCCGGATTCACGCTCGATGATCCCGACGTGGTGCTGGTCGGGCCGCGAGACGATCCTGCGCAACGGCGAGCCGGTCGGCTATCTCACCAGCGGCGGCTATCGGCTACACGATTGGCAAGAGCATCGGCTACGGCTATGTCCGCAACCCGGCCGGCGTCGACGACAACTACCTCACCGACGCGAAATACGAGCTTGTCGTCGCCAACAAGATCTTTCCCGCCAAGATCGGCCTTGAGCCGTTCTTCGATCCCGCCGGTACACGCGTGAAGGCATGAAAAATCCGGCCGGATCGCTCCGGCCGGATCGGTTGTCACACTTCAAATCATGCGATGTGGTGTACCTGGCCGAGGCCATAGACCGGCGTTGGAATGCCTTCCTTTCGCGCCTTCAGCTGCAGCGACAGGAACTGCGAATAGTGCCGCGACTGGTGCAGGTTGCCGCCATGGAACCACAGCGCCTCCTGCTGCGTCGGCTTCCACATGTTGCGCAGCTCGCCCTCCCACGGACCCGGATCCTTGGTGGTGTCGGAGCCAAGGCCCCAGCACTTGCCCACCTTGTCGGCGACTTCCTTCGAGATGAGCTTGGCCGCCCAGCCGTTCATCGAGCCATAGCCGGTGGCATAGACGATCACGTCGGCCGGCAGTTCCGTGCCGTCTGTCAGCAGGACCGAGTTCGGCTTGATCTCCTTCACCGTGACGTTGCTCTTCAGCTTGATCTTGCCGTCCGCGATGAGATCCGACGCGCCGACGTCGATGTAGTAGCCCGAGCCGCGCCGCAGGTACTTCATGAACAGCCCCGAGCCGTCATCGCCGAAATCGAGCATGAAGCCGGCCTTCTTCAGCCGCTTGTAGAGCTTGGCGTCGCGCTTCTCCATCTCCTGGTAGATCGGGATCTGGAAAGTGTGCAGGATCTTGTAGGGCACGGATGCAAACAGCAGGTCCGCCTTGTCCGTGGTGATGCCGTCCTTCAACGCCTTCTCCGAATAGAGCCCGCCCAGCGCAAGTTCCATCAGCGTGTCGGACTTGGCGATATGCGTCGATGAACGCTGCACCATGGTGACGTCCGCGCCGTGCTCCCAAAGGTCCGCGCAGATATCGTGCGCCGAATTGTTGGAGCCGATGACGACGACCTTCTTGCCGCGATATTTCTCGCCCGCCGGAAACTGCGAGGAGTGCATCTGGTCGCCCTTGAAGCTCTCAGCGCCCGGGAAGGAAGGAATGTTGGGCACCGCCGACATGCCTGTGGCGATCACCAACTGCTTCGGCCTCAGCGTGACCGGCTTGCCCTCGCGCACGACATTGACGGTCCACTCGCCGGTCTTCTCGTCATAGGATGCGCTCTTGCACTCGGTCGAGCCCCAGTAATTGAGCTCCATGACCTTGGTGTACATTTCCAGCCAGTCGCCGATCTTGTCCTTCGGCGAGAACACCGGCCAGTCGTCGGGGAACGGAAGGTATGGCAGGTGGTCGTACCAGACCGGATCGTGCAGGCAGAGCGACTTGTAGCGCTTGCGCCAGCTGTCGCCCGGCCGTTCGTTCTTTTCGATGATGATCGTCGGCACGCCCAGCCGGCGCAGCCTTGCCCCAAGCGCGATGCCGCCTTGCCCGCCGCCGACGATCACGACATAGGGCTGCGTCTTGTAGCCGAGTTCCTCGGCCTCCTGCTGGCGGCGCTCCAGCCAGTTCTTGCGCTCCTGCACGACGCCGTGCTCGGCGCCCATGGCACGCTTCTCGCCCTTCTTCTCCTCATGGCCCTTGAGTTCGGTCATGGTGGTCAGCAGGGTCCAGCACTTGGAGCCCTTCAGCCGCAAATGCCCGCGCCCGCGCGCCACCTTGGTCTCGAAGGTAAACCATGCTTCCGTGATGCCGCCGGCCTCGCTCGCCTCGCCCTCGATCTTCCAGTTCGATGGCTTGGTCTTCTTGAGCGTCGCCTTCAGCATGTCGGCGATTTCTTCCCTGCTCTCGGCGGTCTTCAAGTTCCAGGTAAAGGTGACGAAGTCGCGCCAGTAGCATTCCTTGCCGAAGAGCTTCACCACGCCCTCGATGTCGCCCTTGGTGAGCGCCGCGTCGAAACGTTTGAGCCAGGAATTGACGGCCTTCGTTGCTGCACTGTCTGCCATGTCGATGATCCCTCCCACTGCCCGGTCCTCCCGACCCGGCATGTGGCAAGAGTGGCGAGCGGCAGCGCGATTGGCAAGCCCCGATCAAGATCGCTAATTGTCGAAAATCGCAACCGCGCGCGTGAACCCTGCGGACGCGCCCTTGATCTTGAAGGGGAAGCAGGCGATCTCGTAGCCGGTCGCCGGCAGTTGCTCCAGATTGGTCAGCTTCTCGATATGGCTGTAGGCGATCTCAAGCCCCGCGCGATGACCTTCCCAGATGATCTTCGGGTCGTGCGTACGGGCGAAATTGCGGGCCGTGTGAATGAACGGCGCATCCCAGCTCCACGCATCCGTGCCGGTGACGCGCACGCCGCGCTCCAGCAAGAACAACGTCGCCTCGCGCCCCATGCCGCAGCCCCTGGCAAGGTAATCGGGCTGGCCGTAATGCGTGCCCGCCGCAGTGTTGACGACGACGATGTCGAGCGGCCGAAGCTCATGGCCGATGCGCTTCAGCTCCGCCTCCACTTCGGCGGCGCTGACGACGTGCCCGTCCTCCATGTGCCGGAAGTCGAGCTTCACGCCGGGGTTGAGGCACCATTCAAGCGGCACCTCGTCGATGGTGATCGCGCGCGTCCCATCGTTCATCGTTGAGCCGTAATGCCACGGCGCATCCAGATGCGTGCCGTTATGCGTGGAGACGTTGAGCTGCTCGATTGCCCAGCCCTCGCCGCGCGGCAACTGCTCCTGCGTGAGCCCCGGAAAGAACGAGAGGACCTGCGCCGCGCTCGCCTGGTGCCCGACATAATCGATCCGGGGCAGCGCCACGGGCGGGTCGGAGGCAATGTTCATCTCGAGCGGCACGGAGAGATCGACGATACGTCTTGGCACTTGGTTTCCCCGCCAAAAAAATGGACCGGCGATGAGTATCGCCGATCCGGTTCTTGCCGCCAAGCTGGCGCGTCTGTCCTACCGCGCGACCGCAGCCTTGGCGGGCGAGACGCCGGGTTTTGCCTTCGGGCTCATCCGCCGACAGGATGCCCGAGCGGAAGAGGAACCCTGCGACGCCTGCACCAAGCAGTGGCGCGATGATGAAGAGCCACATCGTTCCGAGCGTGCCTTCGAAGAGAGCCGGACCAAGGCTGCGTGCCGGATTGACGGAAACGCCGGTGATGTTGATGCCGAAAATGTGGATCGCCGCCAGCGTGAGCCCGATGGCAAGGCCCGCCAGGTGCGAGGGCGCGCCCTTTTGCGTGACGCCAAGGATGGTGACGAGGAAGATGAACGTTGCCACGGCCTCGAACACAAAGGCGGAGACGACGTTGAATTCACCCAGATACCCCGGGCCCCAGCCATTTGCGCCAAGCGCGCCGCTCCATCCCGCGCCTTTTCCGGACAGGATCAGGTAAAGCACGGCCGCTCCGGCTACCGCACCGAGGCATTGCGAGATTGCGTAGCTGACGAGATCGCCGGTCGACATGCGTCCGGCCATCCACGCGCCAAAGCTGACGGCGGGATTCACGTGGCAGCCCGATATTGGCCCTATGCCATAGGCCATCGCGACAATGGCAAGCCCGAACGCCAACGCAATGCCAAGAAAGCCGACTTGCTCGCCTGCAACAGCTGCCGTGCCGCAGCCGATAAGCACCAGCGTGAAAGTTCCGATAAACTCTGCAATTGATTTCTTCATGGGTACCCCCTGCAAACGGACGTGAAGTTGTCGAGGAATGTGCCCGGTGGTCGCCATGAGCCGGAATCCCATTTCCCTTGCGTGAATTTGTACTATTTTTGACGTATCATGAAGCAGAAGTTGCAGTATTCACGACAAATACTGTCATTTCCTGTGCATGACGCAGTTGCCGGGCGATTGACCGGCATGATGCCGTCCGATGGTTCCCGGCCCACGCTGGATAATGCCGCGGCCGTGCGATAATCTTCAATTTCGCCGCGACTCGAACGGGCCGGCACGCAACGCGCAAACTCCGGGGGATTTTCATGAAAGCTTTTGCAGTATTGATCGACGGCTCGCCGAACGATGCGGCGTCATTGCAGTCGGCCGTTGCGATTGCCCGCCATTTCGGCGGCAAGCTGACCGTGATGCATCCGAACCGGTCGCAGATTTTCGTGCCCGCCGGCATGCATGGCGACGTCGCCTGGATCGACAATACCGAAGAGATGCGCGAAGCCTCCAAGGAAGCCCATGCCGCATTCGAGAAGGTCGCCGCCAATGCGCCCGGCGCGCGCTTGATCGAACTCGACCTTGGCGCCGGCGAGGCGCTGGGCGAGATCGCGCTCTACCACGACCTCGTAATGCTGGAGCGCGTCGATGAGGGCGAAGGCCCGGATTCGATCCTGCTGAGCGCGGCTCTGTGGGATGGCGGCATTCCCGTGCTGGTCCTGCCGCCAAAGCCGATGGGCGAAAAGCTCGACACCGTCGTCCTGGCCTGGAACCGCACGCCGGCCGCGGCGAATGCCCTGCGTGCCGCGCTGCCGATGATCCAGGCAGCAAAGAAGCTCGTCATCTTCTCGCGCGAGGGGGCAGCCTCCCATGACGCCGAGCTCACGGCCTATCTCGCGACGGAGGGCGTGACACGGATCGAGTGGAAGAGCTACGGCAAGGAAGGACAGAACGCGCGCGCCTGGGGCCGCGATCTCCTCGCCGCCTGCAAGAGCGAGGCTGCCGACCTGCTGGTGATGGGCGCCTTCGGCAGCAGCCTCAGCAACTGGCTCGGTTTCGGCAGGGCGACCCAGAAGATATGCTCGGACGCGGACCTTCCGGTGCTGCTTCACGCTTGATCGGACAAGAGGCGGCGGGCCATGTTGCAATCATCCATCACCATAGACCGTCTCAGCGACGTCATAACCCATTCCACCGCGCCCTCCTTCCTGCTGGGCGCGGTGGCGGCCTTCGTGGCGCTGATGCTTTCGCGCATGGATGCGGTGATCGGCCGGCTGCGCCAGCTCAACGCCATCGACGACGCCGACAAGTCGCATTCACGGCTCAAGCTCGACATGCCCCGGCTGGAGCGGCGCGTGCGCCTGCTGCATCGCGCCATATTCGTCGGGCTGATGTCGGCCATCGCCGGCACCGTGCTGGTGATATCGTCCTTTCTCTTCGCCTTCATGAATGTGACGCACGTCTTCGCGGCCTCGCTTCTCTTTCTCCTTTCGCTTGTGCTGCTGGGCATTTCCCTTGCGCTCTTCTCAAGGGAAATCATGATCGCGCTCAGCGAATATGAACGGTACGACTAGACCATGCGCCGCAAGCTGCGTTGGGCCGCCGCCATATTGATCCTCTACCTGCTGGCCGCCTATGTCGTGCTGCCGCGCCTTTGGACCCATCACGAGCACCAGCCGGGCCTGGCCGCGCATCCCGCAGTGACGCAGACCGAGCAGGGCATTCCGGGCGATCCGCTCAATGTCGGGCTCGTCGGCGACCGAACCGAGATCCTCAAGGCCATGCATGCCGCGGGCTGGCGGCCCGCCGATCCTGTCACGCTGAAGTCGAGCATCGAGATCATCGGCAGCGTCGTCTTCGACCGGCCCTATGTCGAGGCCCCGGTGAGCCCGCTGCTCTACGAGGGCCGCAAGCAGGACCTCGCCTTTGAAAAGCCCATCGGCAAGAGCGCCGACAAGCGCAACCACGTGCGCTTCTGGAGGGTGCTGGAAAAAGGCGTCGAAGGCCGCACGGTCTGGCTCGGCTCGGCCACCCGGGACATGGGCGTGGAGCTCAGCCGCTACACCGGCCAGGTCACGCACCACGTCGCGCCGGATATCGACGACGAGCGCAACCGGCTGATCGCCGATCTCACCGCCGCCCGCATGGTGACGCAGATCTACAACGTCTCCGGCATCGGACCCACGCTCGCCGGGCGCAATGGCGGCGGCGACTGGTACCATACCGATGGCGAGATCAGGATGGCGGTGATCTCGCCCGGCGCTGCGCCCTTTGCCGGCACGCCCCAGACCATCGCCGACAACCCCGCGATCGCGCTCAAGAACGGCGTCTGGGCCAGCGTTTCCAACATGCTGGGCGATGGGGCGCAGCCGCAATAAGCCTCGCCGCGGCATCACCAGGGCGCACTACGTAGGTATTCTCCACGGCTGTTTCCTCGGTAGTCGTTTACGTTAACGTTTAACCAAGACTTGGATGCTCGGGGAGGAGGTCCGGTCGATTGCACGGCGAAGTGCGCCTTGTGATCTGCCCGGAAGCATTGTGAGGACCCCTACGCTCTTGAGTCGTTTGGAGCGTCCGCGCGGCCAAGGGCTGCCGGCTATCAGGGGGGAAGACCATGAGTGCCATCAATAGCGTGCCGTCAGCCCAGTCGAAGCTGAAAACTACGACACCGCCACCACCACCACCGCAGCTCTCGTCCGGACTCGTGAAGAAGTTCGAGAATGTGCCCATCAGCACCGACAACAAGGTAACTGTTACGCCGCCGCAGGGACAGCCCGGAAACAAGGTGACCGGCAAGTCTGGCAACACGCTGAACGACAAGACCATCAAGCAGCCGTCAGGGCAGCCTGACAACCAGCCGTCGGACAAGACACTCAAGACGCCGTCGAACCTCATTCCGCTGCCCAAGGTCATCAACGACGGCAACACCAAGAAGACCGACAGCCCCAAGCCGACCCAGAAGCAGGAACAGAAGGTCGACGAGGCCGGCGCCAAGGCCGTCAGGGAATACAAGACGGCGCTTGCCGACCCCACGAAGCGCGCCGATCTGGCCGAGGCGATCACCGGGACGAATGCCACGAAGGAGGAAAAGGCAGCGGTCGACAAGCACCTCCAGAGCGTAGCCAAGAGCAAGGATGCGCCGAAGTTCGACGTGGCCGCCGTTGGCACAGCGAAAGACATCGCAAACGGCAACAAGAAGCTTGGGGGTGAAATCCTGGGCAAGGGCGTCGACGGCGCATTTGTGGCAAAGAATAACACCGCCCTCATCAGCGAGAAGCTGATTACCGACGACGGCAAGGCGAAGCAGGGCCTCGGCGCCACAGTGCGCGAGGAAGCGGGCGAATGGCTGGCGGCAAGCGCCGCCAAGGCCGGCCTGAAAGTTGGAGCGGGAGACGCGGGCAACCGCCTGTCGCTCGTTCTCGGCGGCGACAAGGAAGAGGCAAGGGACGACGCCCTCAACACGAATTTGAAGTCCGACAAGACCACCGTGCGCATCGGCGGCCAGACGGTCCAGGCCGAGGCTGCTGCAAAGAACCCGCCGGCCGGTCAGGTATACTTTCGAATTGCAAACATGGTCGATAATGCCAAAGTGACCTTTAGCTTAAATGGAAAGACGAATTCTGCACAAGAAAACAGCCCCTATAAGGAGACTTACACGACACTGACTGTACCAAGGGGCTATTCTGGAACTTTCACCACAACTGCATATGACTATAATAAAAATAAATCGGAGGTAGTTACTTACACCGTATCCAACTTGGGAACCGCCAACCAATCGATAAAGTCCCAAACCAAGGGCTGGGAAGCTACAAGTATCAAGGCAAGCGACAATAACACATTCTATAAAGTCGGTATCAAGACGAGCGTCCAGCAGCGGGGAATTTGGTTTTCAGGGCTCGATTCGGGCTGGAAGCTGACCATTCCGAGCGGAAAGAACAACCGTGTCGTAGAGAATGACAGCGCGGCGGACTGGCACAAGTCGGCAGACTATATCGGCACCGCTCTCCCGCTGGGTTACGACGGCACATTGAAACTTACCAAGGACAAGACCACGGTAGAAGTAAAGGTCAAAAATTATGGCCAAAATAACCAGCAGATCTGGGGAAATACCAAGGGTTGGTCAGTAGTACAGGATAACAAAGAAACATTGCGGATTGTCAATTCAGAAGCAAAGGGTGACAATCGCCAAGCCGTGATTAACTCGGCCCAGAATTACTTGAGCTACATGGATTCATTTGCGAACGGCATGGGTACGTTGTTTCCCGTGGGCGTTAAATCGGAGGCCATGATAACGGGGTTTGTAGATAAGATTAAAGAACTGGTAGACAATTATACAGACCCAACCATCGGGTTTGGCCGGAAAATAACTGACATGAACAAAGCGCTCATCACTTACCACAAGATGGGAGCTACACCTGAGCAACTGAAATCTGCGCTCAACATTGCAGCCGGATCGACTCCCGAAAATGGCAATGATGCATTCACAAAAGTCGTCAGCGATAAAATGGGTGTGCTGACTAATAAAATGTCAGCGTTGACAACTAAATTCAAAGAAAATGTCAAAGACCAAAAGGCTGCTGAGAAGGCTTTAGCAAATAAAGAAAGAATAAATACTATTGTCAATACAGTTGGTAATTTGGCCACGGTTGGAATGTCTACGGCTGCAATTGGAATTTCAATGGCACGTGCCGCACAGCTAGCAAAGTCTTCGGGCAAGTCTATTGACATAGGACCGGGGCTCTCGGGCATAGTTGCGCAAATAGGTGGCATCTGGGGTGGTTTGCTCCCTGCGGGCTTGGATATTACAGAGGCAGCAAAACTAGTTAAGCAAAAAAGTTCAAATGCATCCGAAACACTTAACAAATACATGGACAATGAAGGCAAGGCAAAACTGAGTCAGGTGCCTGACAGCACTATCGTTTTCGTTGACGCAATCAAGATTTGCCATGGAATCGGCCGTGCTTGCAAGCAAACCAAATTATGATCAAACAATTAGTTTTCAGAGTTTTTATCAATCTGGCGGATCAGGAGATTTCAACAAAGAAAATGTATTGAAACATCTTATAAGCAATGGAAGTGTCAAGCCAGCAGATCAACATCTCAAGGTCGATATCTCAAACACAACCATTGGCAAGCAACCTCATATAACAGTTAAAGTTTGGTACAAGCCGTAAAATATCGTCCTCTCCCACACTCCAAGGCGGCGCTTCGGCGCCGCCTTTTTCTTTCCGCGCTACCCCTTCTTCACGAAATCCGCGAAGGCCTCGCCGAATTCGGGATGCCAGCGCGAAAGCGGCGGCCGGTTCTCGATGATGTCCCCCGCCGCCCAGGCGATCCGCTTCTCGTCCAGCGCGCGCGGCACGTCATTGTCCGGGCACAGGATGTAGAAGTCCCCCGCCTCGATCTTCTCCAGCATGAAGTGCGCCGTCTGCTCCGCCGTCCACGCGCCCGAGGGCTTTTCCGTGCGCCCATGCGCCGTGAGTTCCGTGAACACGAAACCCGGTATCAGCAGGTGAACGCCTATCCTGCAGTCGGGCATGTTGCGCAACTCGTGCGCCAGCGCCTCGGTGAACACCTTCACCCCCGCCTTCGACACGTTGTAGGCCGGGTCGCCCGGCGGCGTGGTGATGCCCTGCTTCGAGCCGGTGTTGATGACGAGGCCCGGCCGCCCCCGCTCCAGCATGTCCGGAACGAAGACCTGCGTGCCGTTGACCACGCCCCACAGGTTCACCGCAATCACGCGCTGCCAGTTTTCGGCCGGGCCGAAAATGCCGCTGCCGGGCTGGATGCCGGCATTGTTCATGAGGATGTCGACGCCGCCGAAACGCCGCTCGATCTGGTCTTTCAGCGCCCGCAGCGCTTCGACGCTGGAGACGTCGCACTCGCTGGTCATCACCGACGGCGCGCCGCCCTTCGCCTGCCCGGCGATCAGTTCCGCGGCCCTTGCCAGCCGCTCCGCGCCAAGATCGGCGATGCACACCTTCAGCCCCATCTGCGCAAAGCGGATGGCGCTCGCGAGCCCGATGCCGGATGCGCCGCCGGTGACGAGCGCGACGGCGTTTTCAGTGATGGCTGGATGGTTCATGGCCGGACCTCATGGTGTTTTCAGGAACAATAGGGGCTTGGCTGCCGTTTGCCTCTGTATCAGAGGGAGGGTCTTCAATGCCCGGAAAATCATCGCCCAAACGCGGCTCCGCAATCAAGCAGGATGCGAAGGGCCAGTTCGCCAGTGGCCTGAAGGAGAGCGACAATAACGGCGTCGCCAGCGCGCGCCCGCGCGTCATCACCGGCGTCGACGACGCCACCACCGGCCGCAACCCCGGCTCGACCAACCGCCCGGCCGGGAGCAACGCGAAAGTTCCGCCGAAAAAGCGCGGCTAGCCCGCCTTCGCGCCCTCATGCGCCGCTTTCGTGCGGGCCTTGAGATCGCGCAGCGTCTCGAGCTCCAGTGCGCTCGGCGGCGGCGTTTCGCCCAGTTCCTGCGCCCACTTCACCTTCCAGCCGCAGGTCTCCTGCACTTGTTCGCGCGTCACGCCCGGATGCAGCGATTGCACCGTGAATTCCTTCGTCTGCGGATCGGGCCGCCACACGGCAAGGTCGGTCACCAGCAGCATCGGCCCCTTCGTCGTCACGCCATAGGTCTCGCGCCGGTCATTGCCGCCCGCGCCATGTCCGAGCGAGGTGAAGAAGTCGATCTTCTCCACGAAGCCGCGCGTCGACTGCTTCATGGTGATGAAGATCTGCTGGCACGAAACCGCGATTTCCGGCGCGCCGCCACCGCCCGGCAGGCGCACCTTCGGCTTGTGATAATCGCCGATCACCGTCGTGTTGATGTTGCCGAACCGGTCGAGCTGCGCCGCGCCGAGGAAGCCTGTCGAAATGCGCCCGCCCATCAGCCAGTAGCGGAACATCTCCGGCACCGAAACGGTCGTCACCGCCGTCTCGCACAATTCGCCATCGCCGATGGAAAGCGGCAGCACGTTCGGCGCCGTGCCGATCGTGCCGCTTTCATAGATCAGCGTGATGCCGGGCGCATGCGTGAGCCGAGCCACGTTGCACGCAGCCGATGGCGCGCCGATGCCGACGAAGCACACGTCATCGCTCGTCAGCGCGCGCGAGGCGGCTATCGTCATCATCTCGTCGGGGGTGAACGCGCCCATGGTCAAAGCCCCCTCACGCGTTCGGCGAAAACTTCAGGCGCTGCGCCCAGCACGTTCTTCTCCATCCATTGCGCGAAGAGTTCGCGGTCGCCGGAAATCTTGTCCCATTCGAGATAGCTGGCGTTGTCGCGCCCGTAATAGCCATGCGTATAGGAAGGGTGCGCCCCGCCCGGCACCACGCAGATCGCCGCCAGCGTCCAGTGCGGCAGCACGCAGCAATTGGGGTGCACGTCAGCGAAATCCTCCACCACCTCCTCCACCGTGGCGATGGCGAGCCGCCCGGCCAGCACGGCCTCCTTCTGAACGCCGATGATGCCCTCCACCAGCACGTCGCCGCGCTTGTTGGCCTTCTGCGCATGGATGATGGAGACGTCCGGCCGCAGCGCCGGGATGGCCGCCAGTTCCTCGCCGGTGAAGGGGCAGGTCACGGACTTGATGTTCGGATTGACCTTGCGCAGGTCCGCCCCGAGATAGCCGCGAAACACCGCGCAGGGCAGGCCCGAAGCGCCCGCCTCATAGGCTTGCGCCATGGCCGAATGCGAATGCTCCTCGGTCTCGATGGCTTTGGGATAGCCGTTCTCGATGGCGTCGCGCATGCGCCGCAACAGGCCGACGCCCGGATTGCCCGCATAGGAGAACACGACCTTCCTGGCCATGCCCATGCCGATCATCTGGTCATAGACGATATCCGGCGTCATGCGGATGAGCGTCAGGTCCTTGCGGCCCTGGCGGATGATCTCGTGTCCGGCCGCATGCGGGATGAGATGCGTGAATCCCTCCAGCGCCAGCGTCTGCCCGTCACGCACGAAACGCGCCACGGCGTCAGGCAACGACATGAACTTTTCCATGCGCCCTTCCTGTCACTTTGTCCGGGCCAGCACGAAATCGTGCTCCACGTCCCAGAACGTCGCCGGCGAAGCCCAGCTCCTTCGCCCGCGCCGGATCGTGTACCTTCCGGAACTCGGCCAGCAGGCTCTCCTTCACGCCGAACACCGCGTCGGAATTGATGTAGGGATCGTCGGGATCGAAGATGTGCGTGGTCAGCGTCTCGAAGCCGTCCGCCTCGAGGATGTAGTGCAGATGCGCCGGCCGGTAGGGATGGCGGCCGAGCGCGCCGAGCAGCTTGCCGACCGGGCCGTCGTCGGGGATCGGGTAGAATTTCGGCTTCACGCCGCGGAACCAGTAGCGCCCGTCCGCGCCGGTGCGGAACACGCCGCGCAGGTTGAAGTCGGGCTGGAGCCCTTCTGCTGCACGTCGTAGAAGCCTTCGTCATTGGCCTGCCAGACGTCGATCTTGGCGTTGGCGATCGGCTTGCCCTCCGTGTCGAGGATGCGGCCCGTGCACGAACATCGGCTCGCCCTTCTGGTCGAGGCAGATGTTGGCGCCCATCGGCAGTTCCGGCGCATCGGCGACGTGGAACGGCCCGAGCACCGTGCTATTCCGACGCGCCGGACGGCTTGCGGTTGTTGATCGCGTCGACCAGCATCGACACGCCGAGCACGTCCGACAGCAGGATGAATTCCTGCCGCCAGTCGTTGCACATCTGGCCGGTCTGCGTCAGGAACATGATCGCCTCGAACCACTCGTCCTGCGTCGGCTCGATCTCCTTCACCGCCTCGTGCAGCTTGCGGGTGATCGACCGCCATCACCTCGCTTCAGCCGCGCATCCTTGGCGTTGGCGTTGCGCGCCGATCACGACCTCGGCCGAGTTCTCCTCGGTGAAGTAGCCCTGTTCGTGCGTTGCTCATGCCGTCCTCACCTGTCGCCAGAATGGATCTTGAGGACGCGGCGCAGTTCGCCGGCCGGGTCGGCGGCCATCGCCTCGCGCGCGCCAGGCGACATGCTGGTCGGGGCGCACCAGCACGCAGCCGCAGTCGCGGACCTCGCGCGCGCGCGCCCAGTCGCCGGTCATGGTCCTCGCAGTCGCGGCGCGGGCCGATGACATGGCACGGCGATCGTCGAGGCCGAGTTCCGCGCCGACCGCTTCGCGCGGCCTCGACCCAGCCTCGCCGCCGATGCCGGTGAGGATCGTGAAGCGGCCCTTGCCGCACAGGTCGAGCGTCGAGTGCCTGCGCGCCCGTCTCGTCGAACACCCAGACATGCGGCAGGCGCGCGCCCGGCCAGGTCGTCGGCTGGTAGTGCAGTTCGCGGTCCCTGCTCGAAGGCCGGCTCGGTCTGGCCGTCGGTCACCACCGCGTCCGACCGGTAGCGCTGGTTCATCTCGACGCCATGGGCAGTCGAACTCGTAGTTCTTGAAGGCGATCGCCTTGCGCAGCGCCTCGCGCTGCGCTTCGGCCGCCGGCGTGTCGTCGCAGCGCGCATCCATGTTCGCCTGGATCTTCTCGGGTCGACGCCGCCGATCCATGCCGAGCGCCTCGAAGATCGGGCCGAACTCGTCGATCGACTGGTTGGCGCGGGTGACGATCTGCTTGGCGATCGGCGCGCGCTCGGCTGCGAATAGCTGTCGAGCAGCTTCGGCGCCGGCCTGCCCCTTCAGCACCATCGCCAGCTTCCAGGCGAGGTTGAAGCCGTCCTGGATCGAGGTGTTGGAGCCGAGCCCGTTCGACGGCGGATGCCGGTGCGCCGCGTCGCCCATGATGAAGACGCGGCCCGTTCTGCATGTGCGGTGGCGTACATGTTGTTGACGGTCCAGGTGTTGGCCGAGATCAGCTCGATCTCGAGCTCCGGATCGCCGACGAGCTGGCGCGCGACCTGCGTCGCCATCGCCGCGTCGACCTCCGGCGCGCGGCTGGTTGATGTCGTAGCCCCAGACGATCAGCCATTCGTTCCACGGCCGCACCATGCGCACCAGGCCCATGCCGATGCCGCCGACATCGGCGCCCGGCTGCATCACCCAGTAGAGCACCGACGGCCGGTGGGCGACGTATTGCGACAGGTCGGCCCGGAACAGGATGTTCATCGAGCCGCCGACGCCCATCTTGCCCTCGAACGGCAGGCCGGCATGCTCGGCGACCAGCGAATTGCCGCCATCGGCGCCGACCAGGATATTTCGAGCGGACGGTGAAGTCCTTGCCCGTCAGCCGGTCGCGGCAGGTCGTGGTGACGCCGTCGGCGTCCTGCACATGGCTGACATATTCGGTCGACATGCGCGCCTGCGTGCCGCGCGAGCAGGCCGTCTTGAACAGCAGCGGCTCCATGAAGGTCTGCGGCAGGTCGTTCATGTGGGTCGGCGAGGACAGCTGATGCTCGGCGCGCGACAGCGGATGCTTGCCCCAGCTCTTCATCCGGCCGAGCTCCTCGCCGGCGAGGCTTTCGCAGAAGACGTTCTCGCCCATCAGGTCCTGCTCGGTGGCGAACATGTAGGCCTCGGCCTCGACCTCCTGGCCGAGGTCGCGCAGCACCTCCATCGTGCGCTGGTTGGTGATGTGGGCGCGCGGCGTGTTGGCCAGCCAGCGGTAGCGGTTGATCAGGATGTTCGCGACGCCATAGCTCGAAAGCAGCGCCGCGGTCGCGGACCCCGCCGGGCCGGTGCCGATGATCAGGACGTCGGTGGTGATGTCTGCCATTTCTTCCTCCGCTTGCTGTTCCTGCGGCGCCATTGGCCCCTGCCGCAAAATGCTCTCGATATGGGTCCGTCCGTCAATAGGCCGGCCGCGTCCCGGCCCATGCCTCCTGCAACAATTGCCGGATTTCCTCGCGGCCGAACGGACGTGGATTGGTGTAGGGATTGCGCGTGGCAAGGTCGGCGGCACGGTCGAGATCCGCTTCCTGCATCCCGATCTGCGCCAGCGACATCGGCGCGCCGAGCGACTGCGCAAAATCATGAAGCGCCGCACCGGGCGTGCCGCCGAAGGCCGCGCTCACCGGCGCAAGCAGCGCCGGCACGGCCTTGCCGTTGAAACCAGCCGTATGCGGGATCATCACCGCATGCGTGTCGGCATGGTCGAGGCCGAAACCGCCGAGCGTGTGGCAAATCTTGTGATGCAGCGCCATGGACACATAGCCGAGCGCGGTCGAACACAGCCATGCGCCATAAAGCATGTGCGTGCGCGCATCGATGTCGCGCGGCTGCGTGGCCAGCACCGGCAGCGCCTCCTTGAAGGAGACCAGCGCGCTCGCGCACATCAGCTCGATCACCGGATTGCGGTCCGGCGCGTAGAGCGCCTCCACGGCATGGGCGATGGCATTGAGGGCGGAAGTCACCGTCATGCGCCCGGGCAGCGACAGCGTCAGGTCGACGTCATAGATAACCGTTTCCGGGCGGATGGCCGGATCGCGCCGCGTGGTCTTTGCGCCATCGCTGGTTTCACCGAGGATGTCGGTCATCTCCGAACCGGCATAGGTCGTGGGAATGACGATCTGGTCCGCTCCGGTACGCGCCGCTATGGCCTTGCCGAGCCCGGTCGTCGAGCCGCCGCCGATGGCGATCACCGCCGTTGCGCCGCTGCGCTCATATTCGGCGAGCGCGGTCTGCGTCACCTCGACCGGCGTGTGCATGACGGCGCCCGCGAATACCCCGGCCGAAAGATCGCCAAGCTGGCCGGAAAGCTCCACCGCCTCGCGCTCCTGCGCCTGCGTCGAAAGCACCAGCGCGCGCTCGTGCCCCAGCCGCGCCAGTTCCTCGCCGGTGTTCGCAAGCGTGCCGCGGCCGAACACCACGCGCGTCGTGATTCCCGCAAAGGTGAAATCGTGCAGCGCTTTCATGCCGGCTCCTTTACAGGGCGCGAGCACGACGGTGAAATCGGCGCTCCATCGCCCACCTGCGCAAGGCACGAATTCAGCCAGCAATTGCGGCTTCACGTTAAACAGCGCGTCATTGCCGATGGCTGGGTCGTCGCGGTCGAAGAACTCGGTCGTGAGCGTATGGAAGCCGGGCGCGGAAACGCGGAAATTGACATGCGCCGGGCGAGCCAGCGCATAGCCCATGGCGTTGAGCAATTGTCCCACCGGGCCGTCCTGCGGCAGTTCGTAGCCCTTCGGCTTCACGCTGTGAAAGTGAAACCGCCCCGCCGCGTCCGCGATGAAATTGCCGCGCAGGTTGAATTCCGGCTGGCGGTCGGGTTCCTGGTTCTCGTAAAGCCCCTCGCCATTGGCGTGCCAGACCTCGACCACGGCGCGCGGCACCGGCTTGCCGCTTGTGCTGCGAACCCGGCCGGTGACGTCCAGCCTTTCGCCGCGCCCGTCGAGGCTAATGTCCGCGCCAAGCTCCAGCAGCGGCGCATCGGGCCGGAAGAATGGCCCGATCAGCGTTGTAGGCGTCGCGCCCGCCACATCCACCGCATTGATATCGCGCACCAGCGCCGAAATGCCGAGAACGTCGGCGAGCAGCACCCATTCCTGCCGCCGCTCGTCGCTTGCATGGCCAACTTCGGTAAGGAAGGCGATCGCCGCGCGCATTTCGCCAGGGCTGGGCTTCATTTCGCTGACCAGCAGGTGAAGCCGTGAAACCAGTTCGCCGCAGGCGAAGCGCGGAGGCATTGCCGCTGGACGCCGCGCCGTCCGCAAGGCGCGATGAAAACGCCCGCGAAACCTCGCTCCCCCTTGCCTCGCTCACATGTGCATGTGCCGTTGCCATCATGCGCACTCTCTCCCACGATGAATGTTAGGGTGCGCGATCAGCCTTGTTGATGATTTCTTTTATATTCAATATACCAAACTGCTATGAAGATCGATGAGCGCCATCTGGTTCAGCTCGCAGCCGTGATCGAGACCGGCGGCGTCACCGAAGGCGCGGCCATGCTCGGCATGACCCAGCCGGCGGTCTCGCGAACCCTTTCCATGCTGGAGCGGCGCATCGGCGAGCCGCTGTTCATCCCCGGCAGGCGGCCGCTCCAGCCAACACCGCTCGGCCGCCAGCTCGGCATTCATGGCAAGCTCATCCTCGGCGCATCGCGCAAGGCCTCCGAGACCGTGCAGGGCTTCAAGTCCGGTTCTGCCGGGCGGGTGCGCGTCGGCGGCGTGCCCTTCTTCATGGATGCGGTGATCTCGGGAATGATCGCCTCGTTCCAGATGCGCGAACCCGACATCATGATCGACCAATCCTATGGCAACATGCCGGACCTCTTGAGCGAACTAGACGCCAACCAGATCGACGTTGCCGTCACGCCGATCGGCACGCAGGACCTTGGCCCGGACAAGCTGTTCGAGCCGATCCTGCCGGGGCGCAACGTGATCACCTGCGCAGTCGGCCACGCCTTGCTGCGCGAGCGGCGTGTCACCACCAAGCACCTGCTCGCCTATCCCTGGGTAGCGCCGCTGCCGGGTTCCCCGCTGATGCTTGACCTTCACGCGATCCTGCATTCGCTCGGCATCAGCGAACTGGCGATCCGCTATTCGGGTGGTTCGCTGCTGAGCGTCATCAACTACGTATCCTCGACCAATGCGCTGGCGATCCTGCCGCATTCGGTGGTGTTTTCCGTGCGCAAGGAAAACAAGATTTCCATCGTGCCGCTGGAGATACCCCAGCCCGAACGCACGCTCGGCATCATCACGCGCCGCAAGGCCTATGCCAACCCCGCCGCGCGCAAGTTCGCCGACCATGTGAAAAGCGAGTTCATGGACCTCAAACGGCTGATCGAGCGCCACCAGCGCTCCATTGTCTGGGGCCAGGGGCCGTTCCTTTCGGAGCGCGAAAAAACTCCGGGCGAGCGCTGACGCCCTCCATTGCGCGGCGCGCGCATCTTGTCCCATGATGGCGCTTCCACCCGATCCGGAAGGCTACCCATGAACATGATCTGGCTGACATTGCTGCCCGCCTTTGCCGGCGGCATCGCCCTTTCCCTGCAGGCTCCCATCAACGCGGCCATGGGCCGCCAGGTCGGCGACGGCGTCACGGCCGGAGCTATCTCCTTCGGCGTCGGCTTCCTCACCCTTGCCACTGTCGTGCTGCTGCGCGGCTCGTTCCCCGGAACGGCGATCTTCAAGACCGTGCCATGGTGGATGTGGACCGCCGGAACGCTCGGCGGCTTTTATGTATGGTCGGCGCTGTGGAGCGTCTCGCGCATCGGCGCAGTCTCGCTGGTCGCAGCCCTTGTCTGCGGGCAATTGCTCGCGGCGATGATCATCGATCTCACCGGCGCATTCGGCCTGCCCGCCATCGCGATATCGTGGCAACGCGTCACTGCCGTGCTGCTGGTTGGCGCGGGCCTCGTGCTCTCGCGCATGGGCTAGGGCGATGCCCGGGAAAGCAGCGGTGGAGCATCTGCCGCTCTCATTGCCAGCCGGGGAATTTAGTTTTACCGTCTGGTAAAAAACTGGCGGGAATAGCGACAACAACCAGCGGAGGCCATCATGGCAGACAACAGGAAATCCACGAGCATCATCCTTTCACGCCGCAAGTTCATGGCGGCCTCGGCAGCGGGCGCCGGCATCCTCGCAATGCCAGGCATCATCGGCCGCGCGCGGCGCGCAGGAGAAGCTGAAGGTCGCGGCGATCTACACCGTGCCGGTCGAGCAGCAGTGGGTGAGCCGCATCCACAAGGCGCCGAAGGCGGCGAGTCGACCGCGGCGACATCGACTACGACTTCTCCGAGAACGTCGCCAACACCGACTATGAGCGCGTGATGCGCGAATATGCCGAGGCCGGCAACAAGCTGATCGTCGGCGAGGTCTTCGGCGTCGAGGAGGCCGCGCGCAAGGTCGCCAAGGACTATCCCGAGACCGCCTTCCTGATGGGCTCAGCCTTCGGCCGAGACGACGCCGAACTTCGCGGTCTTCGACAACTACATCCAGGACGCGTCCTACCTCACCGGCATCATCGCCGGCGCCATGACCAAGTCGAAGAACATCGGCATGGTCGGCGGCTTCCCGATCCCCGAGGTCAACCGGCTGATGCACGCCTTCATGGCCGGCGCGAAGGAGACCACGCCGGACGCCAAGTTCCAGGTCTCCTTCATCGGCTCCTGGTTCGATCCGCCCAAGGCCAAGGAAACCGCCTTCGCGCAGATCGATGCCGGCGCCGACGTGCTCTACGCCGAGCGCTTCGGCGTCTCGGACGCCGCCAAGGAACGCGGCGTCCTGGCGATCGGCAACGTCATCGACACCCAGGCGGACTATCCCGACACGGTCGTCGCCTCGGCGCTCTGGCACTTCGAGCCGACGCTCGACAAGGCCATCGCCGACGGTCAAGGCGGGCACCTTCAAGGCCGACGAACTACGGCGTCTATTCCTTCATGAAGGAAGGCGGCTGCTCGCTCGCGCCGCTCGGCACCTTCGAGGGCAAGGTGCCCGCCGACGCGATGGCAAAGGTTGCCGAGCAGGAAGCGGCGATCAAGGCCGGCACGCTTCACGGTCGAGATCAACGACGCCGAGCCGAAGTCGAGCTGATGGGCACAAGCGGCACATGGCGAGGCGGCGCCAGTTCTCCGCCTCGCCGGCATCACCAAGCGCTTCGGCCCGCTGGTCGCCAACGACGCGATCTCCCTCGACCTCGGCGCGGCGAGATCGTCGCGCTGCTCGGCGAGAACGGCGCCGGCAAGACGACGCTGATGAACATCCTCTTCGGCCACTACGTCGCCGACGCGGGCACCGTCGAGGCGTTCGGCAAGCCGCTGCCGCCGGGCGATCCGCGCGCGGCGCTGGCCGCCGGCATCGGCATGGTCCACCAGCACTTCACGCTGGCCGACAACCTGACCGTGCTCGAGAACATCGTGCTCGGCACCGCGAGCCGCTGTCGCGCCCCGGCTCGACCGGCAGGCGGCGCACGCGCGCGCATCCGAGAGCTGGCGCAGCGAGTTCGGCCTCGAGGTCGATCCTCGACGCGCCGCGTCGGCGACCTCACGGTCGGCGAGCGCCAGCGCGTCGAGATCCTCAAGGCGCTCTACCGCGACGCGCGCATCCTGATCCTCGACGAGCCGACCGCGGTGCTGACGCCGCAGGAGACCGACGCGCTGTTCGCCACGCTGCGCACGCTCTCGCCGGCGGGCTCTCGATCATCTTCATCTCGCACAAGCTCGACGAGGTGATGGCGGTCTGCGACCGCGTGCTGGTGCTGCGGGCCGGAAGGTCGCGGGCGAGCGCCGACCGCGGCGACCGAACCGCGCAGGAACTCGCCGCGCTGATGGTGGGCGAGGCGGTCGACCGTCGCCGCGCCCTGCCCCGGCCGAGCCCCGGCACGACCCTGCTCGAAATGGCCGTGTCGAGCGCGCAGACGCCGCTCCGGCATTCGCATCGAAGACGCAAACCTTGTCGCTGCGCGCCGGCGAGATCACCGGCATCGCCGGCGTCTCCGGCAACGGCCAGGCGGCGCATCGCCGGCGCTGATCGCCGGGACGCTTGCGCCGCACAGCCGGCGAACGCTGCGCGTCATGGGCTCCACCGTCGGGCGACTGGTCGCCGCGAGCGGCGCTGTCGCGCCGGCGTCGGCCGCATCCCGGAGGACCGTCAGCCACCGGCATGATCGGCGACATGAGCGTCACCGAGAACGTCATCTCCGAGGCCTACCGCAGCCCCGCGCTTCAGCCGCCTCGGCTTGCTCGACTGGGCCGCTGCGCCGCCAGTTCGCGCAATCGCTGATCACGGCCTACGACGTGCACTGCCCCTCGCCGGAGGCGCGCGTCCGGCTGCTCTCCGGCGGCAACATGCAGAAGCTGATCCTCGGCCGGGTGCTCGACGGCGATCCGGCCATCATCCTCGCCAACCAGCCGACGCGCGGCCTCGATGTCGGCGCGATCGCCTATGTCCACCGCCGCCTGCTCGAGGCGCGCGACGCGCGGCGCCGCCATCCTGCTGATCTCCGAGGACCTCGACGAGATGCTGGCGCTCTCCGACCGCATCGCCGTGATGTCGAAGGGGCGGCTCTCGCCGCCATCGGCACGCGGGCGAGCGCACCATCCGCGCAGCTCGGCCGACTGATGGCCGGCCACTTCGAACCGCAGGCGCATGCCGATGCGGCTTGAGCCCAAACCCGCACCCTCCCTTGCCGGGCACGATCGGCTGGCCGCTCGGCGCGCTCGTCGCGGCACTGCCTCATCGCGTCGCTTGCTGGTGCTCGCTCGCCGGCGCCTCGCCGTTCGCGGTCTTCTGGCTGGTCGCCAAGGGCGCGGCCGGCTCGCAGTTCGCGCTTGCTCGAGACGCTGACCCGCGCGACGCCGCTGATCTTCACCGGCCTCGCCGTCGCCGTCGCCTTCCGCGCCCGGCTCTGGAACATCGGCGCGGAGGGGCAGCTCTACATCGGCGCGCTCGTCGACGGTCGTGCTCGGCACCGGCGCGTCTGCCGCTGCCGCCCTTCTTGCTGATCCCGCTCGATCATCGCTCGCGGCGCAGGTCGGCCGGCGCGCTGCTGCTGCTCGGCCCGGCGCTCCTCAAGATGCGCTTCGGCGTCGACGAGGTGGTCACCACGCTGCTGCTCAACTTCATCGTGCTGCTGTTCGTCCCGATGCTGCTCGAAGGGCCGCTGAAGGACCCGATGGGCCTCGGCTGGCCGCAATCGCAGCCGATGCGTCGCCGAGGCGCATGCTGCCGCGCCTCATCCAGGGCAAGCGGCTGCACTGCGGCTTCGTCATCGCCCTCGCCGCGCGCTCATCGTCTGGCTCGTCATGACGAAGACCGACGCTTGGGCTTCGAGATGCGCGCCGTCGGCAAGAACGCCGCAGGCGGCCCGCTTCGCCGGCATTCCGGTCAACACGCGTGCTGCTGACGACGGCGCTGCTCTCCGGCGGCCTCGCCGGGCTCGCCGGCGTCGGCGAGGTCGCCGGGCTGAAGGGCAACCTCACGCTCGATCTGTCGCCGGGCTTCGGCTACACCGGCATCGTCGTCGCCATGCTGGCCCTGCTCAAGCCGCTCGGCGTCATCGCCTCGCGCGATCTTCGTCGCCGGCGTCTTCGTCGGCGCCGACGCGATGAGCCGCACCGCCGGCGTGCCGAGCTACATCGCCGACGTCGTGGTCGCCACCTCGCTGCTCACCATGCTGGTCGGCGATCTGCTGTCACGCGCTACCGGCATCGCGGTGGAGGTAGTCCGATGGACGCGCTCGACATCCTGCTTCACGGCGAGCTTCTGGGCGGCCGCCATCCGCATCGCCTCGCCGCTGATCTTCGCCACGCTGGGCGAGCTGATCTGCGAGCGGGCCGGCGTGCTCAACCTCGGCATCGAGGGCATCATGACGGCCGGCGCCATGGCCGGCTGGCTCACGGTCTATGCCGGCGTGCCGATCTGTGGCTCGGCGTTGCGGTCGCGGCGCTGGCCGGCACGGCCTTCGGCGCTGCTGCACGGCATCGCTCACCGTGCCGCTCGGCCTGTCGCAGCACGTGACCGGCATCGGCATCACGCTGCTTGCGACCAGCCTCACCTATTTCACCTACCGCCTCGCGCTGCCCGAGGTCACCTCGCCGCCGCGGATCGAGCCGTTCCAGCCGCTGGCCGATCCCCGGCCTGTCGGACATCCCGCTCCTCGGCCCGGCGCTGTTCGACGCAGACGCCGCTGACCTATCTCGCCTTCGTCAGCGTCGCGCGTGGTCGCCTGGGTGCTCTACCGCACGCCGCTCGGCCTCGCGCGTGCGCGCCGCCGGCGAGAACCCGGCGGCGGTCGAGGCGCAGGGCCTGTCGGTCACCGCCATGCGCATCGGCGCGGTCATGGCCGGCAGCGGCGCTGATGGCGGTCGGCGGCGCCTTCCTCACCATGTCGGCCTTCAACTCGTTCTTCTTCGAGATGATCAACGGCCGCGGCTGGATCTGCATCGCGCTCGTCGTGTTCGCCTCCTGGCGGCCGGGCAAGGCGCTGCTCGGCGCGCTGCTCTTCGGCGCCTTCGACGCCTTCCAGGTGCGGCTGCAGCAGGTGACCGGCGGCGTCGTGCCCTACCAGGTGTTCCTGATGCTGCCCTACGTGCTGTCGATCCTCGCGCTGATCGTGGTGGCGCGCCGCGCCGACTATCCCCGGGCGCTGATGGTGCCCATACCAGAAAGGCGAAAGATGAGCTTCGACCTCGCTCGTCGCGCGGCGGCACCCTGCCCGACGGCAACCGCGCCGACATCGCCATCGACAGGCGGCCTGATCGCCGCGATCGAGCCGCGCATCGACGGCGCAGGCGGGCGAGGTCATCGACGCCGCCGGGCAGCCTCGTCGTCGCCGCCCTTCGTCGATCCGCATTTCCACATGGACGCGACGCTCTCCTACGGCCTGCCGCGCATCAACGCCTCGGGCACGCTGCTCGAGGGCATCGCGCTGTGGGGCGAGCTGAAGCCGCTGCTCACGCACGAGGCGGTGATGCGAGCGCGCGCTTGCCTATTGCGACTGGGCGGTGTCGATGGGCCTGCTCGCCATCCGCACCCATGTCGACGTCTGCGACGACCGGCTGCTCGGCGGTCGAGGCGCTGCTCGAGGTGAAGCAGCGCGTCGCGCCCTATATCGACCTGCAGCTCGTCGCCTTCCCGCAGGACGGGCTCTACCGCTCGCCGACGGCGCGGGAGAACCCGATCCGCGCGCTCGACCTCGGCGTCGACGTCGTCGGCGGCATCCCGCATTTCGAGCGCACCATGGCCGACGGCGCGGCGCTCGGTGACGCGAGCTGTGCGAGATCGCGGCCGCGCGCGGGCTGATGGTCGACATGCATTGCGACGAGACCGACGATCCGCTGTCGCGCCACATCGAGACGCTGGCCTACGAGACGCAGCGCCTCGGCCTGCAGCGGCCGCGTCGCCGGCTCGCACCTCACCTCGATGCATTCGATGGACAATTACTACGTCTCCAAGCTGCTGCCGCTGATCGCCGAGGCCGGCGTCGCGGCGATCCCCAACCCGCTGATCAACATCATGCTGCAGGGCCGGCACGACACCTATCCCAAGCGCCGCGGCATGACCCGCGTGCCGGAGATGATCAGGCGCCGGGCATCCGCGTCGGCTTCGGCCAGGACTGCGTGCTCGACCCCTGGTATTCGCTCGGCACGGCCGACATGCTCGACGTCGCCTTCATGGGGCTGCACGTGGCGCAGATGACCAGCCCGGCGCGACATGCGCCGCTGCTTCGACATGGTGACGAGCGAGAACGCGGCGATCATGGGGCTTGCAAGGCTACGGCCTTGCCAGTGGGCAACCGCGCCAGCCTCGTGGTGCTCGACGCGGGCAATCCGGTCGAGGCGATGCGCCTGCGCGCAGACCGCCTGCTGGTGGTGTCGAATGGCAAGGTCGTGGCGCGACGTCCAAAGTCCGCGACGCAGCTTTCGCTCGACGGCCGGCCCGGATCGGTCGACCGCCGATTTGCCGGGCATCACTGAGGCTCAGTGCTCCGGAATGCCCAGCCGCCGCAACAAGGCGCAAATGCGATCCAGCACGCGCGGTGAGAACACCATCGCCTGCCGGAATTTTTCAACGCTCATGTCGGGATAGGCGGCAAAAAGTGTTGCAAGCGATTGCCGCGCCTCCGCCTCCCTGCCCACCGCCAGCAGCGAAGGCGCCAAATTGCGGTGTATCCAGAATGCATTGGGCCGCTCTCCAAGGGCCCGCTTGAAATACTCCGCGGCCGCCTCGTCGTTCTCCTCCACCTGGTAGGAGCTGGCGATGCCCACATAATTGTTGAAGTTCATCGGGTCCATCGGACTGAGGCGGATCGCCCGTTCGAAATAGGGCCGCGCCGACTGCGGCCGGTCGGCATAGACCTCGAGCCAGCCAAGGCGGCTGAGCGCCCAGGCCGAATTTGGATCGAGCGAAACCGCCCGCTCAAGCAGCACGCGCGCAGTGCCGTAGTTCTTGCCGAAATTGTGCACCGCGCCCAGTACTGCCAGGATCAGCGGATCGTCATGCGAAAGGTTGGCAGCGCGCTCGGCCAGCGTCCAGCGCCCTGGCCTGCGCCGCCGGTATGTCGTCCGTCCAGTTGTATACGGAGCGCTGCGCCCAGCACCATGCCGCCAGTGCAAGCGCCAACGGATATTCCGGGTCGATCTCCAGGGCCTTTTCCGCCAGCTCCAGGCCTTTGGCGGCTTCGCTGCGCTCCAGCATCCAGACATGGCGCATGGCGCGCATGGCGTAGTCGTAGGCGCCCAGTTCCTGCGGCGGCTTGCGGCGCGCCCGCTCCACCTCGGCCAGCCGTATCGAGGGCTGCATCGCGCCCGCCACCTGTTCGGTGATCCTGTCCTGCAATTCGAAGATGTCGGTGATCACGCCGTCGTATTTCTCGGCCCACAGATGCGACCCGCTGCCGGTCTCGATCAGCTGGACCGTGATGCGAACCCGCTCGCCCGCCTTCTGGAACGAGCCCTCCAGCAGGTAGGCGACGCCGAGTTCGCGGCCGATCTCGCGCACGTTCTTCGACTTGCCCTTGTAGGTGAAGGCCGAATTGCGCGCGATGACGAAGAAGGAGCGGATGCGCGACAGCGCCGCCGTGATCGACTCGACCATGCCGTCGGCGAAATACTCCTGTTCGCGGTCGCCCGACATGTTGTCGAACGGCAGGACGACGATGGATGGCTTGTCAGGAAGCGCGATTGCGGGCATTGCCCCGGCGGCTGTGGCGCCGCCTTCCCCATCCGGCGGCCAGCGATAGACACGCACCGGCTTGGCGATATTCTTCAGCGCGCGCTCGCCGCCATCTGAAAATCGGGCCGAGACGCGCGCCGCCGAATGCTCCCACGCGGTCGCGCTCAGCACCACTTCGCCGGGCTGCGCGGTTTCCTGCAGCCGGGCCGCGACATTGACGCCATCCCCGAAAATATCGTCTCCCTCGATGATCACGTCGCCAAGGTTGACGCCGATCCTCAGCTCTATGGCATGGCTCCGGTCGCGATCAGCATTGAATTGCGGCAGCTTTTCCTGGATCGCGACGGCACAGTTCACCGCATCGACGACGCTGGCGAATTCCACCAGGGCGCCATCGCCCATGAGCTTGACGACTCGCCCGCCATGTTCGCGCACCAGCGGATTGAAAACGCCCGAGTGCCATTCTTTCAGGGTATCGAGCGTGCCGCTCTCGTCGGCGCCCATCATGCGCGAATACCCGACGATGTCGACTGCGAGGATGGCGGCGAGTCGGCGGTCAATGCGCTTCAGTGACATCGGACACAGTTCCAATTTGTCAGGTATGATACTCCACATGCATCCGGCTTGGTACCGCGCAATCGCCACTGGACCCATGCAATGCCGCGGCTGGTATGCGTTGATGTAATTGCCTGCTAACCTGCCGTCGAGAAACGAACGAGGAGGAACCCATGAAAGCCGGAACCAGAACCACCAACGGCCGTGGCCGACTGTACGACAGCATCCTCGACACGGTCGGCGATACGCCCTGCATCCGCATCAACAATCTCGCGCCCGACAACGTGCGCATCTACGTGAAGGCCGAGTTCTTCAATCCGGCCGCCTCGGTCAAGGACCGGCTGGCGCTCAGCATCATCGAGGCGGCCGAGCGCAACGGCAGCCTGAAGCCCGGCCAGACGGTGGTCGAGGCGACCAGCGGCAACACCGGCATCGGCCTGGCGATGGTCTGCGCGCAGAAGGGCTATCCGCTGGTCGTCACCATGGCCGACAGCTTCTCGATCGAGCGGCGCAAGCTGATGCGCATGCTGCGGCGCCAAGGTGGTGCTGACGCCGCGCGCCCAGAAGGGCTTCGGCATGTACAAGAAGGCGGTGGAACTGGCCGAGGCCAACGGCTGGTTCCTCGCGCGCCAGTTCGAGACCGAGGCCAACGCCGACATCCACGAGACCACGACCGCGCGCGAGATCATCGCCGACTTCACGGGCGAGCGGCTCGACTACTTCGTCACCGGCTACGGCACCGGCGGCACGGTGACGGGCGTCGGCCGCGTGCTGCGCAAGGAACGGCCCGAGACCAAGATCATCCTCTGCGAGCCGGCCAACGCGCAGCTGCTCGGCAGCGGCAAGGCGCAGGAGCGCACCGCCGACGGCGCGCCCGCCGCCAGCCACCCGGCCTTCGAGCCGCATCCGATCCAGGGCTGGACGCCGGACTTCATCCCGCTACGTGCTGCAGGAGGCGATCGACAAGCACTTCTACGACGAGCTGATCCCGATCGCCGGCGCCGAGGGCATGAAGTGGGCGCAGCGAGCTGGCGCAGAAGGAAGGCATCTTCACCGGCGTCTCCGGCGGCTCGACCTTCGCGGTCGCGCATGCAGGTCGCCGAGAAGGCCGAGCCCGGCTCGGTCATCCTGTGCATGCTGCCCGACACCGGCGAGCGCTACCTGTCGACGCCGCTGTTCGAAGGCGATTCCCGAGGACATGAACGAGGAGGAACTCGCGCTGTCGAAATCGACGCCTGGTTATCAACTGGCGTAGGTCCTGAAGGGCCGCTCAGGCCCTCGTCAGCCGCGCCCAGCCTGTAAGACTTGCGAGGCGAACGCTCGCCTCGCAAAGCAGCACGGCTGCGGCGACACCGTCCACCACGGGCACGTCGAGCCGCGCCGAAAGGTTCCGGGCCAGACCCGCCATGCCGGCGCAGCCCAGCACCACGGCCTCGCAACGCTCGTTGCGCAGCGCAACCTGCGCCTCGCCGGCAATGGCATCCGCGGCTGCATCCATGGCATGTTCGATGGCAAGCACCGCAATTCCGGATGCGTGGACGCCGGTGCAGGCCTGCGCAATGCCATAGGTCACGAGGTTTTCCTCCAGAACCGGCACGGAGACGGCAAGTGTCGTCACCACGCAAAAGCGGTCCGCCACCAGCATCGCGCAATGATAGGCCGCCTCTCCGATTCCGATCACCGGCACGGGCGAGCGCTGTTTCAACTGCCGCACGCCTGTGTCGTCGAAGCAGGCTATGATCACGGCGTCGTATGCCCCGGCCGCCATTTCGCGGTCGAAGGTGGCAAACAGACCCGGCAGGCACGCCTCGCCATCCAAAGGCCCCTCGATGGCGGGCGGCGTGTCTGCCGGGTTCACCGCGACGATGCTTGTGCCATCGCTTGCCGCCTCGCGGGCGGCGACGGCGATGCTGGCAGTCATCGCGGCAGTGGAATTGGGATTGATGATGAGCAGGCGCATGCGGTCAGTGTCCCCCTGCCGCGGCCGCGCTGGCCCGGCGGGTGAGCAAGGTGGCCGTGATGACGAAGGTGCTGATGATCAGCAGCGAGAAGCCCGTCGTCAGCGTGCCCAGCGCATAGAGCACCGGCGTCGTCACATTGGTGGTCATGCCGTAGATCTCGAGCGGCAGCGTATTGTATGACCCCGCCGCCAGCAGCGTGCGCGCGAATTCGTCGTAGGAAAGCGTGAACCCGAACAGCGCCACGCCGATGAGGCTGGGCGAGATCAGCGGCAGCACCACGTGCCGGAAGGTCTGCCACGGCGTTGCGCCAAGGTCGCGCGCAGCCTCCTCATAAGACGCCGTCGAAGCGGTTGAACACGGCGAACATGATCAGCAGCCCGAACGGCAGCGTCCAGGTGAGCTGCGCGCCGAAGCCGGAAGTCGCCCAATGAATGTCGAGATCGAGGATGGTGAAGATCAGCCCGATCCCGAGCGACACGAGGATCGATGGCACGATCAGGCTGGCGATGACGACGTAGAACAGCCAGTTCGATCCGCGAAAGCTCTTGCGGAACGCCAGCCCGCCCATCACCGAAATCACGACCGTGACCACCATCACCATCAGTCCGAGCGTGATCGAGCGCCGGAACGAGCCGCCGAAATCGCCGACCGCCTGCGCCTCGAAAAGATTGCCGAACCAGTGCAGCGAGACGCCGTTCATCGGAAAGGTCAGCCCGCCCTGCGGCCCCTGGAACGACAGGATGCCGATGGTGATCATCGGCCCGTACAGGAACAGCGATGAACAGGACGAAGAAAGCCGTCAGCACGAACCAGGAAAGGCCGCGTTTTTCCATCCCTCAAAGTTCCTTGCGAATGTCGACGAAGCGCAGCATCACCGACGATCATCAGCAGCACGGTCGCCAGCAGGATGACGGCGTTCGCCGATGCCGATGGGTATTGCAGCAATCCGATCTCGTTGGAGATCATCCGTCCCACGGATGCGCTCTGGCCGCCCGACATGAACCGCACAGTGATGAAGTCGCCCATCACCAGCGTGACGATGAAGATCGAGCCGATCATGATGCCTGGCTTCGACAATGGGATGATCACATTGGTGAGGATCTGGAAGCCGCTGGCGCCGCAGTCGCGCGCCGCCTCGATCAGCGACTTGTCGATGCGCATCATGGTGTTGAACACCGGCACCACCATGAACAGCGCGTAAAGGTGCACGAACGCCAGCACCACGGCGAAATCGGAAAACAGCAGCCATTCCAGCGGCTCGTCGATCACGCCCATCCCCAGCAGCGCGGAATTGGCCAGGCCATTGCGCCCCAGGAACGGTATCCACGAGATCATGCGGATGATGTTCGAGGTCCAGAACGGCACCGTGCACAGCAGGAAAAGCGCGATCTGGAAGGTCAGGCTGCGCACATGGAAGGCGAGGTAATAGGCGATCCAGAAACCGATGAAGGTGCAGAACAGCCAGGACAGCGCCACGAATTTCAGCGTCTTCAGATAGGTGTCGAGCGTGACCCGCGAAGTCAGCAGATAGCGCGTAGTTGTCGAAGATGAAATCCGGGAAGAACGTGAATTCGTTCGATCCCCAGAAGCTGACGACGACAATCGTGAAGATCGGCACCAGCAGGAAAAATCCGAGAATGGCAATGATCGGCGCGACCAGCATCCATGCGGCGCGCTCGGCCGTTCGCGCGGCGCGAAGAGTGCGCTGCGAGGCTCGTCTGTCCGCAATCGGCGCGGCTGCCGGGTCAAGCGTGTCCGGGGCAAATGCCCCGGACACTGTCTGCGCGTTCTCGCTCATGCGGCGATGAACTCGTTCCACTTGCGAACCATGTACTGGTTTTCGTCCATGACGGCGTTCCAGCAGGCGACGCGGCCCATGCGCTCCTCGAACGAACCGCCATCGCGCTTGGCGCCGGCCTTTTCCATCACCTCGCCCTGCGGGTTGGTGATGTCGCCCTGCGCTGCCTTGCCTTCGATACCAGAAGCCCCACTCGTCGGCGGTCATGAATTCCTTCGAAGTCTCCGGAACCGCCGAGTAATAGCCCTGGCGCATCAGGAAGCCGCCGACCCAGCCCGACAGGTACCAGTTGATGTACTCGTAGGCCGCATCGAGCTTCGAGGCCGGAGAGGTTCTTCGACAGGCCGATGCCGCCGCCCCACGAGCGGTAGCCTTCCTTGAGCGGCTGGTAGGTGCAGGCGATGCCCTTGGAGCGGACCGCGGTGATCGCGGGCGACCACATCGACTGGATGACGACTTCGCCCGATGCCATCAGGTTGACGCTCTCGTCGAAGCTCTTCCAGAATGCGCGGAACTGGCCGTTCTTCTTGGCTTCGGTGAAGATCGCCATCGTCTTGTCGATCTCCTCCTTGGTCATGTTGCCCTTGTCGCCATACTTGATCTCGCCCATGGCTTCGCAGACCATCGCGGCGTCCATGATGCCGATCGAGGAGATGTCGAGGATCGACGCCTTGCCCTTGAATTCGGGGTTCAGCAGCTCGGTCCAGCTTTCGATCGGACGCCCGATGAGGTCGGGGCGGATGCCCAGCGTGTCGGCGTTGTAGATCGTCGGGATCAGCGTCATGAACCCGGTTTCTTCCTTGGCGAAGGTCGTGCCTTCGACGCTCTCGACGAAGCCGACCGAGTGCGGCGCGGTGCCCTGCGCGATCACCGAATCGGGCGTCAGCTTGCCATTGCGGAAGATGCCGACGATCTTGTCGTAGTTCTTGATCTTCGAGACATCCATGCCCTGCAGGTTGCCCGACGGCCAGACCTTCTTGCAGATCCAGTATTCGATGTCGGCAATGTCGAAGCTCTTGGGCTGCGTCGCGGCGCGCTGCGTCACCGCGTCGGAGTCGAGCGCCGTCATTTCCAGCGTGAAGCCGAGGTCTTCCTTCACCTTGGCCGCGACCTCGTTGAGGTTCGAAACGCCGGTGCCGAACTGGCGCAGCGTCACGTCCTTGATGTTCTGCGCCCAGATCGTCGGAAAGCCGGTGATGGCTCCCGAACCGATCGCAGCGCCGGCAATGGCCGCGCCGCCCTTGAGGACGTTGCGCCGGCTGATCCCTGTCTTTCCAGTTTCGCTCTTCATGCCTTGGTCTCCTGATGTCCCCTGAGTGTCGATTTCGCCGGCCGCCGGCGGGGTTAATGCTATCCGGCCGCTAGTGCATGGGCGTCTTCCGGCTTCCACGACAGGAAGACCGGCTCGCCGATTTCGAAAGGTGCGCTGAAGAAGCTGCCGTCCGGCAGGCTCGCGCCGAATTCCTGCCCTGCCGCGGCAAGGCTCATCGACACGCTCGTGCCGAGATATTCGATTTCCTTGATGACAGCGCCGACGGCGTTCTCGCCCTTCGGCTTCTTGTGGGCGACGCTGATCTTGTCGGCGCGCACGGCGATCTTGCCCGCCGGCGTCTCCAGCACGTTGTGCCCGCCCATGAACCGGGCCACGAATTCCGAACGCGGCGCGTTGAACACCTCGTGCGCGCTGCCGGCTTGTTCGATCCGCCCGCCATTCATGACGATGACGAGATCCGCCAGCGCCATCGCCTCGTCCTGGCTGTGCGTCACGTGGATGAAGGCGATGCCGAGCTTGCGTTGAAGCCGCTTCAATTCGCTGCGCATGCGCAGCCGCAGGAACGGGTCGAGCGCCGATAGCGGCTCGTCCAGCAGCAGGACGGAAGGCTCGGTGATGAGCGCGCGCGCCAGCGCCACGCGCTGCTGCTGGCCGCCGGAAAGTTGGGAAGGAAGCCGCGTTCCGTATGCCTCAAGGCCAACGGTTTCGAGAAGTTCGTTGGCGCGCTTGTGCCGCGCCGCCTTTTCGACGCCGCGCATCTTCAGGCTGAACGCGACGTTGTCGAGCACCGTCAGGTGCGGGAAAAGCGCATAGCTCTGGAACATCATCGCGGTGCCGCGCCCTGCAGGCGGCAGGTCGGTTATGTTGCGCGCGCCAAGGATGATGTCGCCGGAGGAAACGCTCTCGTGTCCCGCGATCATGCGAAGGGTGGAAGTCTTTCCGCAGCCCGAGGGTCCCAGCAGGCAGGTGTAGCTGTCGGCCCTGATTTTTTGCGATATCGTGTCCACTGCTACCGTTTTGCCGTAGAACTTGGAAACGGCCACGAGTTCGAGTGCTGAATTATCCGCCATGTGCGACTTTTCCTCCAGGTCGCACACAGATCAGCAAGCACCGTGCCAGTTTGCATGGAAGCACCAAGACATTGATTTTGAATATATTTTGGAAATACCCGGATTCGAGCAGGAAGGGTCGGTGCACAATAAATAGGCTTTCAGGATACAAACTAGACAAGCATTGTATACAATATGGTTCTTGATCGCCCTGCTGTTAGGGCGTATCAGAAGTTGCGAAAAGCGGTGTTTTAGGAATGATATCGGACACTGGTACAGCTACAGACGCGACGGCGATATGGGGCGGATTTTCCCTCCCCGCCGGCAGCGCGCTCGACATTTGCAACCGCTTGCAAAGCGCCATCATCGAACATCGCATCCGGCCGGGAGCCAAGCTTTCGGAAGACGAGGTTGGCGATATCTTCGGTGTCAGCCGCACGGTGGCGCGCGCGGCACTGCAAGCGCTTGCACATGGCGGCCTCGTCACCATCGAACGCAATCGGGGCGCCTTCGTTTCGCGGCCATCCCTGCGCGAGGCGCATGAAGTGTTCGAGGCTCGCGCCTTGCTGGAGCCGCGTATCGGCCGCATGGCCGCCCAGAACATGAATGCCGCCGCCGAAGCCAGGCTCAAGCGCCACATCGAGGCCGAGCATCAGGCGCTCGCCGCCGGCGACAAGGGCCGGGCTTTGGCTCTTTCCGGCGCTTTCCATGCCGAGATTGCCGACATTGCCGGCCAGTCCGTGTTCTCCGGCCTGCTGCGACAACTGCTCTCGCGCTCCTCGCTGATCATAGCGCTCTACTGGAAGCGGCCGGACACGACGTGCGAGCGCCACTCGCACGATGCCCTGGTAAAGGCGCTGGTCAACCGTGACGCCAATGCCGTCGAAGACATCATGAAGAGCCACATCATAGACCTTCATTCGGGTCTCGACCTTCGCGAGCAGCCTGCAAGCGATCTCACGCTTGCGGAGATTTTCCGCAACTGAACGTATGGCTCAGCGTCACGTTTGCGGCACCGGCGGAACCATAACACCCCCGGCCCGTTTCGCTCCCTTCAAACGCGCGGGCCAACCGCCCCGCCAACGAAGGGAGCAATTCATGGCAGATCTCAAGGAAACCCGCACCGATCCTGAAGGCCAGCTTTGGGACATGCTCGAATCCGTGAACGCGGTGATGCTGGGCAGCGGCGGAGACGAACACATGCAGCCGATGTCGCCCAATGTGGCGCGCGACGAAAAGCGCATCTGGTTCTTCACCAACAGGAACACCGATATCGCGAAGTCCGCCGGCTCCTCCCCGCATGTACACCTGTGCGTGGTTGGCAAGGACCATGATTATCATGCCTGCTTGCGCGGAACCCTCGAGCAGACGGATTCGCCCGCCCACGTGGAGCGCTTCTGGAATGCCGTCTCGGGCGCCTGGTTCGATGGCAAGAACGACCCGGATCTGACGATGCTGGTCTTCACGCCGTCAGATGCGGCTGTCTGGGCCTCGACCAACAGCTCCGTGCGTTTCGGCTGGGAGATCCTGGCATCGCACCTGAGCAGGGAACACAAGCCGGACATGGGCGAGCGCGCCGACATCGATTTTCAGCGCCGGGCAATGTGAACGTAAGGGAACCAAAGACCTCCCGTTACGTTTGTTTCTGCGAACAACAACAAGGAGGCATGAATGACCCTCACTACGCTGATCATCATCATTGTCGTGCTGGCACTTCTGGGCGCCATACCAGCCTGGCCCTACTCGCGTGGTTGGGGATACGGCCCCTCGGGCATCCTTGGCGTAATCCTGGTAATCCTGCTGGTCTTGTTGCTCATGGGCCGGCTCTGAATTGAAGGAGCATCGTAGATGAGAGGCATCCTCTTGTGGCTGATCGGCATACCGATACCGATCATCATCCTGATGTGGCTGTTCGGCTGGATGTAAGCTGCCAAACAGCCCGAAAAGCCAAAACATTCAAAGCCCTGCCACCCGGCAGGGCTTTTTGTTTTTGGGATTTGCAAGGAACCCAAATGCCGGGCGTTCGTTGTGTAGCTGTAGAAACCAGACACCCGATACCTTTGCGGACGGGAGCCGCCGAATGGCGCGCACTCGTCCCTTCCGACCGGCAGGACGGCCGGTAATTTCAAGGAGAACATCAAATGATCCGCACACTTTTGACCACTACGGCGTTGGTGGCGTTGTTGCACACCGGCGCTTATGCCCAGGAAACAAAGACCCAGACCGACACCACCCAGCCGGCGCAGACCGAACAGCCGGCGGCCAAGAAGACGGTCAAGCCGGGCCCCATCTTCAACCGCGATTCGCAATATCAGCGTCAGGTGAACGAGCAGGGCTATTTCCAGGCGAGCCAGGACCAGATTCTTGCCTCGACCCTTATCGGCAAGGCAGTCTACTCGGGACCCAATGATGATGCCGAACGCATTGGTGACGTCAACGACGTCGTCCTTGCACCGAACGGCACTGCGGATGCGGTGATCATCGGCGTCGGCGGCTTCCTCGGCATCGGCGAAAAGGATGTGGCAGTCGACTTCAGCCGCGTGAACTGGGTTGACCGCGATGGCGATCGCTGGATCGTTGTGGAAGCAAGCAAGGAAGACCTTGAAGCTGCCCCGGCATTCGACCGCTCGATGATCATGCCGAACCGCATGAGCTCGGCTGACCAGGACAACAACAACAACACCGTTGTGACGACCGACGCCAACAACAAAAACACGACAACGGCCGCAAAGCAGAACAACCAGCAGGCAATGGCCGCGCCCGACCGCTCGACCATGAAGAAGATCGAAATGACCGACATCAGCGCGGACAACCTGCAGGGCAAGCGCGTCTATGGCGCGAACAATGAGGACATCGGCGAAATTTCCGACGTTCTCCTGACGCAGGACGGCAAGGTCGATGCGTTCGTGGTCGATGTCGGCGGCTTCCTTGGCATGGGCGAAAAGGCCGTCGCGATCGGTACGCAGAATATCGACTTCATGTCGGATGAGGACGGCGATCTGGTAGTGTTTACGCCGTTTACCCAGGAACAGCTGAAGGCGAGCCCGGAATACTCCGAGCAGGCTTATCAGACTGATCGCAACAGCACAGTGCTGATGGCGCCCTGAAGATCGTTCGACAGTGATGAAGGAGGCCGGTTCCGCACCGGCCTCTTTTTTATTGGAACCCCCACGCCCCCGCTACGTTACTTAAAGTCACATGAACGCATGACAGAGCGAAGGGGATGAAAATGGCACGTGTCGCCATGAACGAATTGAACCAGTCCAAGAGCCGCGAAAGCGCGGATTTCGATTTCGAGGCACACGCCGAGAAGATACGCAGCGACATTGCCGAACTTGCGCAGGCGCTTTCGCGCGCCGGCGGCAGTCTGGCAGGAGATGTTCGCGTCCAGACCGAAAGGCAGTTGAAGGACCTTGGTTCTCAGCTTGGCGTGCTGGAGCGCCGTCTTGAGCAGCAGGTCCGCGACAGGCCGATAGCGGCACTGGGCATAGCGGCAGCCGTGGGGTTCATCCTCGCGCTGCTTGCACGCCGCTAGCGGCGCGGGAGCGCCGATGGCATCGATCCTTGCATCCTTGCTGACCACGGCGATTGGCACCGAGGTCGCGACGGCAGTCAGGCGAACGCGCCGAAATGCTTTCGCGGTTTCGCTCGCGTTGGCGCTGCTGTTGCCCGCATATGCGCTGCTGATCGCCGCCGTTACCATCGCGATAGCTTCCGAACTTGGCGCGGCAGCTGCAAGTCTGGTGGTCGCGGTTATCCTTGCCCTTTCCGGGCTCATCGTCCTTGCGACGGTGCAGGTGAGGAACCGGCGAGAACGGCGCCTGCGCCGCCTCGACAGCAATGCCGATGCACTGAAGGCGGGCATGATCGCCATGGCAGTTCCGATGCTGCCTGCACTGTTCAGGAACAGGACCATGGTGCTGCTGGCGCTGGCAGCCGGCGGCGCGGCGTTCCTTGCAACCGCATCTGCGCAGGACAAGCGGAGGAAACCTGATGAGCAATGAAGAGGACGACGCACCCGTCTTGTCGAAGACCGAGGCGCGTCAGGGCGTGCAGGTCAGGCCGCAGGTCTGGGTTCTGGTCATCGGGCTTTTGCTGGCGGCCGTGGCTCTCGTTGCGCTGCTCACCCTTGGGCCCGGCTCGGACGTGGAAGTTCCGCCCGGTGGCGGCACGCAGCAGCAATCCCCGCAACCGCAGCAGCCCCAGCCCCAGCCGCAACAATAGACCTAGGCCGCCGGATCCTCGACGGCCGGCAGCAGCACCTTTAGCGCGCCCTTGTGGATGCGGATGTCGACCTCGCGCTCCAGCGCAATGAGTTCGCCGTCCATCAGCGCCACACCGGCGCGGCGCAGGTCCGGGAAGCGCAGCATCACCCGCGTTCCCGTGAATTCCTCCATGGCTCCATTCGACCGCCAGGTGCCGAGCGCAAGGTCGGCCATCAGCTTGGCCTGGTCGGTTACGGATAGCGGGCCGACCAGGTACACGCCGAGCTTGCCTTGGTCGAGCTTGTCGGGATAGGGCAAATGCCCATCGCCATAGGGGTTGTTCGACACCGCCACGGAACTTGCGCGCGCTTCGATCAGATTGCCGTCGCAATCGATCTCCACCGGAAAGCGCAATGGGCGGCTGATCGCGTCGAGCGCGGCAAGCACGGATGCGCCCATCTTTCCGAAGCGGCTCGAGAAGGTGTACCGGTTGCGCTGTCGAACTACTCGCGGATGCATCCCGACGGAATACTGGTGCAGGAACGGCTTGCCGTTGGCCGTCGCGATATCGCTGAAGCCCGGCGTTCCAGCAGCAAGACTGTCCACGGCCGCGTTGATCTCGAGGGGCGTGCGAAGCGCGCGAGCGTAAAGGTTCATCGTGCCGGCGGGAATGACGCCCAGCAGCTTTTCGTGATCGAGCGCCAGGGCGGCAGCCGCCGAAATCGTGCCGTCCCCGCCCCCGGCGATCACGCCTTCGCTGCTTTCGTTCTGGAAGGCGGCCCTCAGCACCGACTGCAGCTCTTCCCCGCCGGTGATCTTCACGTCCACCTCGTGACCCTTGCTGGCAAAGGATTCCCTTATCCGCGTGGAGAATGCATCCAGATCGGTCGTGCGAAGCGTTCCGCCCTCCCTGTTAAGCACTGCACTGAGGCGCATCGTTTGTTTCCTAGATGAAAGGGCGGTGCATTTCGATCTGATCATACCATCCCGCGATGTTGCGCAGGCCATCCTCGTCGAGCACCGCGCACGACCGGCCGTGCCAGCGAATGAGGTTGCGGTGCGCGAGCTTGCGGAGCGTCTTGTTCGTATGCACGATCGAAAGCCCCAGCATGTCGGCCACGTGTTGCTGCGAAATCGGCAGCAGCACGGGTTCCTGCTCGTTGAAGCGCAAGGCGCGCGCCCGAAGATAGAGAAAGACCAGCAGGTAGGCGGCCCGTTCCAGCGCCGAGCGCCGCCCGACGCTCAGGAGGTTCTCGTCGAGGATGCGCTCTTCTCGCGCGGCAAGCCAAGTGATGTCAAACGCGAGCGAGGGAAACTTGCGGTACAACTCCTCGATCCGTTCGCGCTCGAATGTGCATAACCGCATGGGCGTCAATGCCTCCACGGAGTGCTGCATCTCGCCCATCAGCGTGCCCTGAAGCCCGACAAGATCCCCGGCAAGCGCAAAGTTGAGGATCTGCCGCCGCCCGTCCTGCAGCACCTTGTAGCGGAAGGCCCAGCCGCTCAGCACCGTGTAAAGGTGCGGAGTAACGGCTTTCTCTATCAGGAAGGTGGTTCCTGCCGGAATGTGCAACTCGCCGGTCTTGAAATTTGCGACGAAATCCAGCTCGGCGGGAGTGAAGTCCCTGAACCGTTCCAGGGAACGGAGGGGACAGCTTTGACACGGCGTGCGCCTCAGACCAGTTTCCATTCTCTCCCGGGTGTTTGACGAAATAAATGTGCCCAAGTCGCGAAAGTTCCCTAACAGCATGTCATAGTTAAATGACGCGGCCGCAAATCCGGTGCCCTCGTATATTTTGACACAGGGGTCCGCACACATGAACTTGCACCGCAAGCGCGTTCTCATCGTGGAGGACGACAGCCTGATTGCGTTCGACACCGGTAACACGCTCGAGCGTGCGCTTGGTGCGGAAGTTACCTTGCGCCGTTTCGACGACGGGCTCTCGAATTCATTGGCCTCCGACCCGGCCGACCTGATGCTGATCGACCTGTGCGGGGATCAGGACGACCGGCTCAAGCTGGTCCGCCTGGCCATGTCCGCCGGTACTGCGGTCATAATCGGAACGGTGTGCGACGAGGACCGCAACGGCGTCACCGGATTTGAGCAGCTACCGGTAATCGTGAAGCCTTACGACCCTGCCAGGCTGGTTCGTCTTGTGAAGGCCGAACTGGGGCCTTGCGACCCCGGCGCCTGCCTTAGCGAACGAATGCCCGCATAGTTACCGGCGCGGACGAGCCGTCCGGTCCGAATTCGCCCTCGCCCTCGACGCCCAGAACTTCTTGAAGACGCTTTCTGGCGCGGCTGACGCGGCTCTTGATCGTACCCACACGGCAATTGCAGATATCGGCAGCTTCTTCATAGGCAAAGCCGGCCGCGCCAACGAGCAGCAGCGCCTCGCGCTGGTCCTCGGGAAGATCGGACAATGCCTTCGAGAAGTCCTGCAAATCGAGCAAACCGTACTGCGAGGGATGTACCGCCAGATTGCTCGTAAAATAACCGTCGCTGTCCTGCACCTCGCGACCGCGCTTGCGCATCTGGCTGTAGAATTCGTTGCGCAGGATCGTGAATATCCAGGCCTTTATGTTCGAGCCGGGCTGGAAATTCGCCTGCGCTCCCCAGGCCTTCAGGATCGCGTCCTGCACGAGGTCGTCGGCCCGGTCGGGATTCCCGCACAGGGAAACCGCGAATGCGCGCAGATTGGGAACGACAGCCAGCAGATCCCGCTTGAACGGGTCTGCCGCCGCCTTGATGTCACTCGTCATTGGTTTCCGCATTTTTTTGGCGCCGCTCCGCTTCGTCGAGTTGCTCAAGCAAGCTCACGAAACGCTCCGGAATGCCTTCCTGCTCGACCGAGGCATACAATGCCCTCAGCTTTTGACTGATGATCCGGTTGGGATCTGGCCGCGCGGAACCTTCCCCAGAATGGTGGCCGGTTATTTCGGATCGCATTTTCTTGTCGCTCATTGTTGGCTCGATTTGGTGGGAAACGAAGCTTTCAAAAAAAAGTTCCACGCCGATGCAACTTTTTTTCCGCAACGGAGTTCTTAAATCTGTCAGTAAAGTGCCGTTGGCAAGGGAGCCTTCTTTATGTCCATAGCAGCGCGCATTGCGCCACATCTTCCGTACCTGCGCCGGTATGCCCGTGCGGTAACGGGATCTCAGACATCCGGCGACGCCTATGTTGCCGCAGTGCTTGAGGCGTTGATCGCGGATGTTTCTGTTTTTCCAAATACATCCAGCGACCGCATATCGCTTTATAAACTGTTCGCGCGGCTTTTCGGTTCCATCTCCCTGAACATCGGTGAAACAACCTCGCCATTTGCCTGGGAGCAGCGTGCTGCCCGAAACCTGATGCACCTGGCGCCAAAGCCGCGTCAGGCCTTCATCCTTGTTTCCGTGGAGGGCTTCGATCCCTCGGAGGTCGGCGAGATACTCGACGTCGACAACCAGCGCGTTCGCGACCTGCTCGACGAGGCCTCGCGTGAAATCTCCAGCCAGGTCGCGACCAGCATCCTCATCATCGAGGACGAGCCGCTGATTGCGATGGACATCGAACATATCGTCCAGTCGCTTGGCCACCGCGTGACCGGCATAGCCCGCACCCGCGCCGAGGCAGTGCGCCTGTTCGAAAATACCAATCCGGGCATGGTGCTCGCCGATATCCAGCTCGCAGACGGCAGCTCCGGGATAGATGCCGTCAACGATATACTGAAGACCAGCACGGTTCCGGTGATCTTCATCACCGCCTTCCCCGAGCGCCTTCTCACCGGCGACCGGCCCGAGCCGGCTTTCCTCGTCAGCAAGCCGTTCAATCCGGACATGGTGAAGGCATTGATCAGTCAGGCTCTGTTCTTCAACCAGGCCGATTCCGTGGCTGCTTGACCCAGTGGAACGGTTTCAATGCTGCCGCGTTGCTGATTCATCCGCAACGAATGGAGAACAACGGCCATGTTGTATTACGCTCTCGTCTTCCTGGTGATCGCCATCATCGCGGGCGCACTGGGTTTTGGCGGAATTGCCGGTGCATCGGCAGGCATCGCGCAGATCCTGTTCTTCGTGTTCCTGGCGCTGCTCATCATCTCGCTTCTGGCGGCGGTCTTCAGGCGAGCCTGAACAGCCACCGGCGATGGCGCGCTTGACCAACATTGACGCCAGCGGCCACGCTTCGTGGCCGCTGGCATTTACCCACGCTCGAGGGAACGGAAAGGCGCAGGTTTTACGTACGCCATGCACGAAAACACATTGCAGGGGACAGAGGGGGCCATAGCGCCGTTATTGCTGTCGGCATTGCAGAGCGCGAAAGTTGGTGTCGCGCTGAAGGACACCAATGGGCGCTACATGTATCTCTCGGGGCTGCCCTCCTATTTTCCGCCCATCCCGGCCGTGGAAGCATCCGATGAACTGCTGTTCGGCGCGGACTGGTCTGCGCGCATCGCGGAGGTGCAGGCCGAGGTGATGCAGCAGGGCGAGAAGGTCACGCTGGAACTCATTCGCAGCACCAATGCCCAATTCTGCGCCTGCCAATGCACCGTGCAGCGATATCGTCTGGGCAACTCCAAACACGCGATCCTCATGACCTTCGTGGACCTCACGCCGGAGCGCAAGCGCGAGGACACGCTGAAGGCCTTGCTGCGCGAGCTCAGCCATCGTTCCAAGAACCTGCTGGCGATCGTGCAGGGCATCGCGGCGCAGACGGCCCGTCAGAGCGAGAGCCAGGACGTATTCCTCACCAAGTTCCGCGGGCGGATTGCAGCGCTTTCCTCCGCGCAGGACCTTGTTACCGATTCCAACTGGCACGGCGCGCACTTCTTCGAGCTCGCCGCCCGCCAGTTCGCCCGCTATGTCGACGAAAACGATCCGCGTATCGAGATGACCGGCGCCGACCTGATGCTGTCTCCCAACGGCGCCACGCATGTCGGACTTGCCCTTCACGAACTTATCGTCAACTCGACCAGCCATGGCGCACTTTCGCGCGCCGATGGCACGGTGAAGGTTTCATGCCGGCCGCTTGGCAGCGCCAACGGCAATCCGGTGACCTACGAGATCGGTTGGGAAGAGGACAGCGGCAAGACCGCAAGCCAGGACAAGCCCGTCACCGGCGAGAAGCGCTTTGGCAGCACTGTGCTGGAGCGGATCGTACCGGCATCGCTCAATGGCGAGGCGGTCTACGAGATCGGCAAGTCGCACACCAGCTATCGGCTGCGCTTCCCCGTCCCCTGAAACGGCTTGTAGACACCAGCACAAATAAAAACCGGCATTGGCCGTTGGGGGGCCAATGCCGGTTGATGCGCGGCCTTGGGGGGCGAAGCCGCGCAAAACTGCCATGTCCATAGCGGGTGGCGGGAGAAATGGCAGTCTGCAGCAATAACGGGCCACTCGGACAAGGGTTCCACGTTATCGCAAAATATTTTCAGACCCCGCGCAGCCAGTCGTCGATCTCGCGATCTGCTTCGTCCTGCGCCTTGCCATAACGCTCCTGAAGCAGGCCGGAAAGCTGCTTGCGGTCGCCACGAATACGGTTGAGATCATCGCCGGTCAGCTTGCCCCACTGCGATTGGATCTTGCCGGCGAATTGGTCCCAGTTACCTTCGACACGGTTCCAGTTCATTTGTGTTCTCCTTGGGTTAACTCCCGTTTGGGTACGGGCTCCTGCCAAGGTAACGTCCGGCCATGGGTGGGGTTCCACGGCCGGCAATGACTTTGCCTGTCAGCGCAGGCCGAGCATCTTGCGGATTTTCTTGCGGTCGGTGGCGCCGCCGGCGAAGTCGTCGAAGGCCTTTTCCGTGACGCGGATGATGTGGCCGGCGATGAACGGCGCGCCCTCCGCCGCCCCGTCCTCGGGGTGCTTCAGGCAGCATTCCCATTCCAGCACCGCCCATGAAGTCATAGCCGTATTGCGCGAGCTTGGAAAAGATGCCGGCAAAATCGACCTGCCCGTCGCCAAGGCTGCGGAACCGCCCGGCCCGGTCGATCCAGCGACTGGTAGCCCGAATAGACGCCCTGTCGTCCGGTCGGATTGAACTCGGCGTCCTTGACGTGGAAGGCGCAGATGCGCTCGTGGTAGATGTCGATGAAGGCGAGATAGTCGAGCTGCTGCAGCACGAAGTGCGACGGGTCGTAGTTGATGCGGCAGCGCTTGTGGCCCTTCGAGCGCGTCGAGGAACATCTCGAAGGTGACGCCGTCGAACACGTCCTCGCCCGGATGGATCTCGAAGCCGACGTCGACAGCCCGCCTCGTCATAGGCGTCGAGGATCGGCTTCCAGCGCCTGGCCAGCTCGGCGAACGCCTCGTCGATCAGCCCGTCCGGCCGCTGCGGCCACGGATAGAGATAGGGAAAGGCCAGCGCGCCGGTGAAGGAGACGCTCGCCTTGCAGGCCAAGATTCTGCGAGGCCTTGGCGCCCAGCATCATCTGCTCCACCGCCCAGGCCTGCCGCGCCTTCGGGTTGCCATGCACGGACGGCGGCGCAAACGCGTCGAAGGCGCTGTCATAGGCCGGATGCACGGCGACGAGCTGGCCCTGCAGGTGCGTCGACAGTTCGGTGATCTCGACGCCCGCGTCCCTGGCAGATGCCCTTGACCTCGTCGCAATAGGCCTTCGAGGTCGCCGCCTTCTGCAGATCGAACAGCCGCCCGTCCCAGGTCGGGATCTGGATGCCCTTGTAGCCGAGCGAGGCGGCCCATTTGGCGATCGCCGGCAGCGAGTTGAACGGCGCGCCGTCCCCCGCGAACTGCGCCAGGAATATCGCCGGTCCCTTGATGTTCGATGCCATTTTCGTCCCTCTCCCGCGGCCGCAGCGCCAACTGCCAGCCAATAAATTGCCTAAAGGCGGCCCAATATCGGCACCATTCTGGTAATACCAAAATCGCGAGCCAGGTCAAGCGGCGTCGTGAATTCGCGAAGTTTTTCAGCGTCTGGCGGTACAAACCTACATAAAATCATTTCAAAAACAAGGATATTCCCGATGCAGGCAACAGGCTCGAGGCTTGTTCTTGCGAAGGCGGCAATTTTCGGTTAGAGGTCAGACCAGCCCAAATTGGTAGAACCAGATTGGGCGATCTGTTTCAGGCAACGGCTCGGCGGCCGGCCGGACTTTGGCGATTGCGGGAGGAATAGGCATGCATCTTTCGACGCACAACTGGATGCGCGCCGAGCCGCTGGAGACCACGCTGCGGCGCATCAAGAAGTTCGGCTACGAAAGCATCGAGATTTCGGGCGAGCCGGCGCAGTACGAGATCAAGGAAACGCGCGCGCTGCTGAAGGAACACGGCATCCGCTGCTGGGGCGCGGTGACGCTGACGCTCGGCGAGCGCAACCTCGCCGCCAAGGACGAAGGCCAGCGCGCCCGCTCGGTCGATTACGTCAAGAGCGTCATCACCATGGTGAGCGAACTCGACGGCGAGATCATCACGCTGGTGCCCGCGACCGTCGGCAAGGTCGTGCCCGACGGCACCGAGGAAGAGGAATGGAAGTGGGTGGTCGACGCCACGCGCGAATGCTTCGCCCACGCCACAGAAGAAGGGCGTGCGCATCGCCATCGAGCCGCTCAACCGCTTCGAGACCTACTTCTTCAACCGCGCCGCGCAGGCGCTGGCGCTGGCCGATGCGGTGCAGCCCCGAATGCGGCGTCTGCCTCGATGCCTTCCACCTCAACATCGAGGAATGAGGACATGTATGACGCGATCCGGCTCGGCCGGAAAGCGCCTGTTCGACTTCCACGTCGCCGACAACAACCGCTTCGCCGCCGGCCTTGGCCAGCTCGACTGGAAGAAGATCGTCGGCACGCTGAGGGAGATCGGCTATGACGGCGCGCTGACCAACGAGTTCGTCGCCCCCGTCGACCGCACGCCGGCCGCCAAGCTATCCCGACATGGTCGAGCGCAACCCGGTCGACATCTCGCCCGAGCAGCTGAAGTTCATCCAGGACCACGGCTCCAGCCTGCTGACCGAGAAGTTCTACGCCGACCAGATGCGGATCACGGCCGAAACGCTGCTGCCGCTGATCAAGTAAGCGGCGGCGGGCTGCCACGCAACGGCCTGCTCCGGCGATGCCGGCAGGACCGCGAGGATCGCGATGCGCATCAAGTCCGTCCAAGCCTGGTGGGTGCAGCATCCCCATCGAGGCAAGCCGCCAGCACCGGAGCGATTTCGGCCAGCTGACGCACCTTCGACGCCGCCATCCTGCGCATCGAGACCGATGACGGCATCGTCGGCTGGGGCGAAGGCAAGAATGCCGCCGGCAGCGCCGGCAACTACGCCGCGCTCGTCCACCTGCTGAACCACGAGGTCGGCGCCGCAGCTGATCGGCCGCGACGCCGCGCGACATCACCGCGATCTGGGAGATGCTCTACAACGGCGTGCGCTCGGACAAGGCCGCGGCGCAGCGGGCCATGCCATGCCGCGAGCTGTCGCGGCGCGGCCTGACCGGTCGCCGCGATCAGCGCCGTCGACATCGCGCTGTGGGACATTCTCGGCAAGTCGCTCGACCAGCCGGTCTGGCGCCTGCTCGGCGGCACGCAAGGCCGACCGCCTGCCGGCCTATGCCTCGGGCGGCTGGGCCGCCGCCGACAAGATCGGCGAGCAGCTGCAGTCCTACATCGATGCGGCGGCTTCAAGGCGGTGAAGATGCGCGTCGGCGCCATGGACGGCGCGCCGCATGTCTCGGCCGCGCGCGTGCAAGGCCGCGCGCAAGGCGCTCGGCCCCGACGTCGAGCTCGATGGTCGACGCGCACGGCACCTACACGGTCGGCGAGGCCAAGCGCTTCGTCGCATCTGGTCGACGATTGCGACCTCGCCTGGTTCGAGGAGCCGGTGATCGCCGACGACAAGCCCGGCATGGCCGAGGTGCGCGCCGCCGACCAGCATCCCGATCGCCACCGGCGAAAGCGAGGCGACGCGCTTCGACTTCCGCGACCTTGCCGTGCTGCGCGGCGCCGACATCTTCCAGCCCGACCCGGCCTTCTGCGGCGGCATCACCGAGGCGATGCGGATCGGCGCGCATCGCCAGCGCCTTCAACCTGCGCTTCGCGCCGCATCTCTGGGCAGGCGCGCCCTGTTTCTTTGCCGGCCTGCATCTCTGCGCGGCCTCGCCCGGCGAGCTTCATCATCGAATATTCGCTCGGCGCCAATCCGATGATCCACGACCTCGTCGAGGAGACGTCACCGAAGCGCGCGACGGCATGATCGCCATTCCCGACAGGCCGGGCCTTGGCTTCACGCATCAACGAACGCTTCCTGGAGGCACACGCGCAAAGAGCTGACGATGAAGGAAAAGAACCTTCTTCCGACCTCGCCGCCTATCTGTACGCCACCTCGAGCGCACGAGGACGGCCGCACGCCGTCGGAGCGCGAACTGGCCGAGCATTTCGACGTCAGCCGCGGCCAGATCCGCGAGGCGCTCGCCGATCCTCGAGGCGATGCGCATCGTCGAGCGGCGGGCGAAGTCGGGCATCTATCTGACCACGCGCGCAGGCCGAGCGTCGAGGCGATGGCGCTCTTCGCCAAGGCCGGCGTGCCGCTCGATCCGATCCAGATCTACGAGACGGTGGAGCTGCGCAAGATCCACGAGATCAAGGCGGCCGAACTCGCCTGCTCGCGCGCGACCGAGGAGAACTTCGAGCGCCTGCGCGAAATCCTCGACAGGCTCGGAAGAGCGCATCGCCGCCGGCGAGGGCCTGGCCGAGGAGGACCGCGATTTCCACCTCGAGATCGTGCGCGCCACGCAGAACAGCGTCTTCCACAAGATCTGCTCGCGTCTATTACGTCATGGGCGAGCGCGCGCCTGCCGATCTATTTCAGCGATCCCGAACGCAACCGCCGCTCGCATGCCGAGCACCTGCAGATCTTCGAGGCGCTGGTGCGCCGCGACGGCAATCTCGCGCAGGCGCTGATGAGCGCGCATCTGCAGGGCGTCGAGAGCTACTGGAAGGGCCTGATCGGCGACCGGTGCTGGCGAGACCGGCGACGCGACGCTCGGAAAGGCCTGAGCCTTGGCCGTGATCTTTTCGACCCATCCGCTGCACCCCGAGGCCACCGCGATGCTGGCAAGCGCCGGGCGAACTGCGCATCGCCTCCGCCCCCGACGCCGCAGACGCTCGACCGCGAGGCCGCGGACGCCGACATCATCATCGTGCGCGCGCCCTGCCCGCCGGGCATCTTCGCAGCGCGCGCCGCGGCTTGCGCGCCGCGATCCGCCATGGCGCCGGCCTCGACATGATCCCGATGGACGCAGCGACGGCGGCCGGCGTGCTGGTCGCCAACGTGCCCGGCGCCAATGCCGCGACGGTCGCCGAGCATGTGATCTTCACCGCGCATGGCGCTGCTGCGCCGCTTCCGCATCGTCGACCGCGACCTGCGCGGCGCGACGGCTGGGCTGCCGGCGCGCGAGCATGCCGATGTGCGGCCGCGATCTTGCCGGGCCGCACGCTCGGCATCGTCGGCATGGGCAATATCGGCCAGGCGATCTTCACGCATCGCCCAGGCGGCTTCGGCCTCGACGTGATCGCCAACAGCCGCCGCCGCGAGAGCCTGCCCGACGGCGCGCGCTTCGCCGCCATCGACGAGCTTGTCGGCGAAGGCCGACATCGTCGTGCTCTGCTGCCCGCTGACGCCGGAGACGCACCGGCCTGATGACGCCGCGACCGCATCGCCGCGATGAAGCCCGGCGCGCTGCTGATCAACGTGTCGCGCGGGCCGGTGGTCGACGAGGCGGCGCTGATCGATGCGCTGCGCGAGGGCCGCATCGGCGGCGCGGCGCTCGACGTCTTCGCGACGCAGCCGCTGCCGCCCGATCATCCCTTCTTCGGCTTCGACAATGTGATCCTGACGCCGCACATGGCCGGGCATCACCGAGGACAGCATGATGCGCATGGGCACGGGCGCGGCGGCCGAGGCGCTGCGCGTGTTGTCGGGAAAACTCCCCGCGAACCTGTGCAACCCGCAGGCTGTGCCGCGCTACCGGCCAACGCTTCCGGCGCGATCACCTGAATTCAGGCGGCGTGCCGCAGGCTGACCCCCGTGGCGCGGTCGAACAGCACCACCTTCGACCGGGATCCCAGCCGAACCGCGACCGTGTCGTCGATGGCACAGCTTCGTGCGCGCCGGACGCGCGTCGCGTGCAGCATCAGATCGCCGACCCGCAGCGTCACGATCTTCTCGACGCCATGGTTCTCGACGTCGTGCACCCGCGCCTCGACCGGCGCCCCGCCGTCGAGCTGCAGATCCTCGGGCCGGATGCCGAAGGTCAGCGCCCGGCCCGCTGCCGGCTTCGCCGCGCCGCCAAGGGCAGCTCGAAGCTGCATCGGCGCGATCACGGCGCTGCCGCCGACGAGCTTCGCCGTCGATCAGGTTCATCGGCGGCGAGCCGACGAAGCGCGCGCGACGAAGGTGTTGCGCGGGTTGTTGTAGATCTCGTGCGGCGTGCCGACCTGCACCAGGCGGCCATGGTTGAGCACGCCGATCTTGTCGCCCATCGACATCGCCTCGATCTGGTCGTGGGTGACGAACAGGAAGGTCGCGCCGAGCTTCATCTGCAGGTTCTTGAGCTCGGCGCGCAGCGCCTCGCGCAGCTTGGCGTCGAGCTCCGACAGCGGCTCGTCCATCAGGAAGACGCGCGGCTTGCGCACGATGGCCCGGCCGATCGAGACGCGCTGCATCTCGCCGCCCGACAGCCGGTCGGTCTTGCGGTCGAGCAGATGCTCGATCCGCAGCGTCTTGGCGACGCGCGTCGACGCGCTCGTCGATCTCGGCGTCGGCGAACCGGCGGCATCTTCGATTTCAGCGGAAATTCGAGGTTCTCGCCGCACCGTGTAGCGCGGATAGAGCGAGTATTGCTGCAGCACCAGCGCCACGTCGCGCTCGGCCGCACCCCAGTCGGCGACATCGTCGCCGTCGATGAGGACCTGGCCCTGCGGTCGGCTTCTCGAGCCCGGCGATCAGGCGCAGCGTCGTCGTCTTGCCGGCGCCGGTCCGCCCGAGCAGCACGAAGAACTCGCCGTCGGCGATGTCGAGGTCGAGGTCGTCGCAGCGCCGTGTGCGCGCCGAACGTCTTGGTGATGTTCGTCGAGCTCGATATGGGCCATGTCCTAGAGCCTGACTCCGCAGCGACTTGCCGGTTGCGCGGTCGAAGAAATGCGCCTGCGCCGGGTCGATGCGGCGCACAGACCGTGTCGCCCGGCTCTGCCGACGAAGCCGCTCGCGTGCGCGCGCGCAGCATCTGCGAGCCGACCTTGCAGATCGACGATGTCGTAGGCGCCGAGCGGCTCGATGATGTGCGCCTCGACCGGCAGGAAGCCGTCGGCGCGCCTCGCGCGCGCACCAGCACGCCCTCCGGCCGGATGCCGAGCGCCAGCTCGCCTGCCGGCGCCTGCGCCGTTGAGCTTGCCGAGCAGCTCGCGCGGGAACGCGAAGCCCTCGGCCGCGCCTTCGACCGTCACCGCGGCGCCGCCGCCGCTGTCGCCGACACTCGGCGTCGGCGACGTTCATCACCGGGCTGCCGACGAACTGCGCCACGAACAGGTTGGCCGGGTGGCGATAGACCTCGTCCGGCGTGCCGACCTGCTGCAGCACGCCCTCGTTCATGATGACGATGCGGTCGGCCAGCGACATCGCCTCGACCTGGTCGTGGGTGACGTAGATCGTGGTCGAGCCGTTCTCGAGGTGCAGCCGCTTGAGCTCGGTCCGCATCTCCTCGCGCAGCTTGGCGTCGAGCGCGCCGATCGGCTCGTCCATCAGCATCGCCTTCGGCCGGCGCACCAGCGCGCGGCCGATGGCGACGCGCTGCATGTCGCCGCCCGACAGCGCCGAGGGCCGCTTGTCGAGCAGGTGGTCGATCTGCAGCACCTCGGCCACCTGCGCGCACCGCCTCGTCGATCTCGGCCCGGCTCATGCGCGTCGCGCGCAGCGGAAAGGCGATGTTCTCGTAGACCGTCAGGTGCGGATAGAGCGCGAAGAACTGGAACACGAAGGCGATGTCGCGGTCGGCCGCGCTTGCAGGTCCTGCACCGGCTTGCCGTCGATCAGGATGTCGCCGCTGTCGATGTCCTCCAGCCCGGCGATGGCGCGCAGCGTCGTCGTCTTGCCGCAGCCGGACGGGCCGAGCAGGACGATGAACTCGTTGTCCGCGATCGTCAGGTTGAGCTCGCGGATGACGTGGACGGCGCCGAAATACTTCTCGATGTCGCGAAGCTCGATCTGCGGCCACTGGCTCGTCCTCGTGCTCTGCTTCTGGCTGCGGGCGCGATCTTGGCGGTGATCGATGAAGCCGACCAGGCCGACGAGGATGATCGTCACGCCGTAGCGGTGCAGGAACATGGCTCCACGGCTGGCACAGCGCGATGATGCCGAGCGACCATCAGCCATCTGCGAGCCGGGCTCGAGATACTTCTGCGTTGATCTGCGCGAAAGCTCATTTGCGGATCGCTCCGAAGGTCACGCCGCGCAGCAGATGGTTGCGCAGCAGGAAGGTGAAGATCGCGACCGGCAGCAGGAACAGGAACGTGCCGGCCGCGATCACCGTCCAGTCCGGCAGGCCCGAGCCGATCTGGCTGGGAATGAAGGGCGGCGCCGTCTGCGCGCGCCGGTTGGTCATGATCAGCGCGAAGGCGTATTCGTTCCAGGCGGTGATGAAGCAGAACACGGCGGTCGCCGCGATGCCGGTCGCCGCCTCGCGGCAGCACGATCTTGAAGAAGGCCTGCATGCGCGTGTAGCCGTCGACCAGCGCCGCCTCCTCGTATTCCTTCGGGATCTCGTCGATGAAGCCCTTCATCAGCCAGACCGAGAAGGAGAGGTTGAAGGCGGTGTAGAGGATGATGAGGCCCGAGATGCGTGTCGTTGAGGCCGACCGCGCGGTACATCAGGAACATCGGGATCGCGACGACGACCGGCGGCAGCATGCGCGTCGACAGGATGAAGAAGAGCAGGTCCTCCTCGCCCTTCACCTTGAAGCGCGAGAAGCCGTAGGCGGTGATCGTGCCCATGCCGACGGCGAGGAGGTGCTGAGGTGATCGCGACGATCAGGCTGTTCATGAAGCGGTCGGGATAGGCCGAGAGCTGCACCTCGCCCTTGCCGTCGCGCACGACCGCTCGCCGCCGTCGAAGACGCGCTGCTCCCACCACGGCGCCGCGGCGTAGTCCTCCGGCGTCGACCGGCTCGCGCAGCTGCGACGCGCTTGGTGAAGAGCTTGACGAAGGGCGTGATCTCCGGCTTGAAGAACACCGTCGGCGGCACCGTCGTCGCCAGGTTGCGCGGCTTGAAGGCCGTCGAGGCGATCCAGTAGATCGGCGCCAGGAAGATCAGCGTGATCGACGAGCACGGCGGCGATGGCGACGCGGTTGCAGCGACCGTCTCGGCGGCGGTGCGGACGGCGGCCATCTCAGCGCTCCTTCACCTTGTTCAGGTACTTCACGTAGATGTTGGTGATCGCCAGCACCATGATCAGCACGATGTAGGCGAGCGCGCAGGACGTGCCCGGTCTGCCACTCCTGGAACGCCATCTTGTAGAGCCGGATCGAGATCAGCTCGGTCGTCGGCTGGCTGGTCATGATGTAGGCGAGGTCGAAGGTCTTGAACGCCTCCATGGTGCGGAAGATGATCGCGATCAGCAGGATCGGCGCGACCAGCGGCAGCGTGATGCGGAAGAAGGTGTAGCAGCGCGCCGGCGCGGTCGATCGCCGCCGCCTCGTAGAGATGCTTGCGGCACGGCCGACAGGCCGGCCAGCGACAGCAGCATCACGAAGGGCGACCACATCCAGATGTCGGTGATCGCGACCGCGTAGAGCGCCACGTCGGGATCGGACAGCCAGTCGAAGTCGCCGAGGCCGAGCGACGTAGTTGATGATGCCCCAGGACGGGTCGTAGAGCAGCTTCCAGAACAGCCCGACCACCGCCATCGACATCATCATCGGCAGCAGCAGCAGCGTGGTGATCAGGCCCTTGCAGCGGGATGGCGCGGTTGAGCAGCAGCGCCAGCGCCGAAGCCGACGATCACCTGGCCGGCGACCGAGACGATGCACGTATTTCGCGGTGATGGTGAAGTTGCGTCCAGATGAACGGGTCGTTGAGCAGCTCGCGGTAGTTCTGCAGGCCGACGAAGTTCGCCGGCGCGTTGGTCGAGGCGCGGAAATCGGTGAACGAATAGCCGAGCGAATAGATCAGCGGAAAGATGTTGAAGATGATCAGGAACAGGATCGTCGGGATGATGAACAGGTTGCGGATGGCGAGGTCGCTCAGCCGCGCGCCGCGGCGCGCGAGCTCGGATCGAGCGTCGTCATCACTGCTGTCGCCAAAGCTCGTCCTCCTGACATCATGCCGAAAAGCCGGGGAGGCAGCGTGCCGCCCCCCCGAGCGATGCGGCGTCGCTTACTTGACGCGGCCGTACTTCTTGAAGGTCGCGTTCCAGTCGGCGGCCAGCGCGTCGAGCGCTTCCTTGGCGGTGCCCTCGCCGCCGACGACGTACGGATAGACGCGCTGGTTCATCTGGTCAGCAGTTCGGCATATTCCGGCACCGCCCAGAAGTCCTTCACCATGAACATGGTCTGGTAGAAGGCCTTGTTGTACGGCGTGGCGTTGCGGAACTCGTCCGACTTCAGCACCGCCGCGCTGCAGGTGTAGCCGCCGAGCTCGGCCCACTTCTTCTGGGTCTCGTCCTTGATGAACCACTCGAGGAACTTCATCGCCTCTTCCTGCTTCTTCGAGTAGGAGACGATCGAGATGCCCTGCCCGCCGAGCGCGGCGAACTGCTCGCCGCTCGGGCCCGGCCGGGTTGGCGAAGAAGCCGGTGCTCTTGGCGTTCGGGTTGGTCGCCTCGTTGACCAGCGCCGGGAAGAAGGCGAAGAAGTTCATGCTCATCGCCGCCAGGCCCTCGGTGATCGCCTGGTTGTCCTCGACGAAGAAGGTCTTGCCCCAGCCCGGCGGCGTGAACTTGTAGAGCTCGCGGTAGGCTTCGAGCGCCGCGACCGCCTCTGTCGGAGTTGATGATGCCGTCGACCTTGTAGGTCGCGTAGTCGCCGAGCTCGCCGCCGATAGCGTGAAGATGGCGTTCTCGACGCCCATCGCCATCGCGTCATAGGAGTTGTCGGTGTAGATCGCGATGCCGTAGCGCTTCTGGTCGGGCCGATGGAAGAACTCGGCGATGTCGCGCAGCTGCCTGCCAGTCTTCGGCACGGCGAGGTCGTAGCCGTACTTCGCCTTGAAGGCCTCCATTTCCTTCGGGTCCTCGAACCAGTCCTTGCGATAGGCCCAGCCGATGGCGTCGCCCTCGAGCGGGATCGCCCAGTACTTGCCGGAGCTGCCCGGGATACTCGGCGTAGTACTTCGACCGTCGCCGGCGCCATCACTTCGCCGAGCTTGTGCTTGTTGAAGAAGTCGGTGAGGTCGACATAGTGGCCGCCGGTCGAGCCGGCGCCGAGCCACTGCGAGTCGCCGACGACCATGTCGTAGGCGTCGCCCTTGGCGTTGAACTCGGTGAAGGCCTTGGTCTGGAAGTCCGACCACGGCGTGGTCTCGACCGTGACCTTGACGCCGGTCTCCGCCGTCGTACTCGTTGACGAGTTCCTGCAGGTAGTTCGCCGGATCCCATTCCGCCCAGAAGATGGTCAGTTCCTCCGCCAGCGCGGACGTACCCCACGCAAGCGACAGGGCCAGGCCGGCGATGGCGCCGGTTAATTTTCTGCGCATATGCAATCCTCCCATGGATGCCCGAATTAATTCGTTGTTCGGCTGTGCGCGCCGATCGGAAGGTCCGCGCTGTGCCGAGCCGACGGCGGCGCACCTTCCTGCCCTTCTCTCCCTTTGGTACTGGCGGCCCCGGCAAGACCGTCAACCCCAATCTGGTATTACCAAATGCCTGCAAGCGTCAAGGGCTTGAGCCGTTATTCCTGCGGCAACTTGTCAACAGAACGGCCCGGCAAACGCCGGAAACATTGCCAATCCAAGGAAATTCCGGCCCAAGCGCCAGCGTGGCGGTAATTATGGATGCATCAAAGAAATATCATCTGGTCTAGCCAGTTGCACAGGTTTCCGGCAAACTGGCCAAGCATGTCTCCGAAAATGCAGCTTTTATGACAGGTAGCATTACAGGCAACCGCGAAAAGGGGAAGCGGGAAACCATGAAACGCATCTTCGCCGTCGGAACGGCCGACACCAAGGGCGAGGAACTCGCCTTCCTGGCCGGCGCGATCGCCAGCGCCGGCGCGCCCGTGGTGCACGTCGATGTCGGCACCCGCCAGCGCCTCGATCGCCACCGACATCAGCGCCGGCGAAGTGGCCGCCTTCCACCCGGACGGCACGCAGGCCGTGCTCGGCACCGACGACCGCGGCACGGCGGTCGCGGCGATGGGCGAGGCCTTCGCCCGCTTCCTCGAGTCGCGCGACGACATCGCCGGCATCGTCGGCATCGGCGGCGGCGGCGGCACCTCGATCGTCACCGCCGGCATGCGCGAACTGCCGCTCGGCCTGCCGAAGATCATGGTCTCGACGCTCGCCTCGGGCGACGTCGCGCCCTATGTCGACATCTCCGACATCGTCATGATGCCGTCGGTCACCGACATGGCCGGCGCTCAACCGGCCTCAGCCGCGTCATCCTGCACAATGCCGCGCAGGCGATCGCCGGCATGGCGATGCACCCCGCCCCGGCCGCCGACGGCAAGCCGTCGCATCGGCCTCACCATGTTCGGCGTCACCACGCCCTGCGTCACGCGCGATCGTCGACGCAGCTGCGCGACCGCTACGACTGCATGGTCTTCCACGCCACCGGCACCGGCGGGCGCACGATGGAAAAGCTCGTCGACAGCGGCCTGCTGGCCGGCGTCATCGACATCACCACGACCGAGGTCTGCGACCTGCTGTTCGGCGGCGTGCTGCCCGCGACGCGCGGACCGCTTCGGCGCCATCGCGCGCACGCAGGCTGCCCTATGTCGGCTCGGTCGGCGCGCTCGACATGGTCAATTTCTGGGCGCCCGCAGACCGTGCCGGAGCGCTATCGCGGCCGCCTGTTCTACAAGCACAATCCCAACGTGACGCTGATGCGCACGACCGCCGACGAATGCCGCGCAGATCGGCCAATGGATCGCCGGAAAGCTCAATCGCTGCGAAGGGCCAGTCCGCTTCCTCATCCCGGAAAAGGGCGTCTCGGCGCTCGACATCGAAGGCGGCGCCTTCTTCGATCCCGCAGGCCGACGCGGCGCTGTTCGAGGCGATCGAGCAGACGCTCGTGCAGACCGACCAGCCGCCAGCTGCATCCGCCTGCCGCTTGCACATCAACGACCCCGCCTTCGCCGAGGCCGCAGTCGCCGCCTTCCATCGAAATCTCAACGCATGAGAGACTGACATGCCCGCCATCGCCGCGCACGACATCCTCGAGAAGTTCCGCACGATGATCGCCGACGGCGTGCCGATCGTCGGCGGCGGCGCCGGCACCGGCCTTTCCGCCAAGTCCGAGGAGGCGGGCGGCATCGACCTGATCATCATCTACAATTCCGGCCGCTACCGCATGGCCGGGCGCGGCTCGGCGGCGGGCCTGCTCGCCTATGGCAACGCCAACGAGATCGTCAAGGAGATGGCCGTCGAGGTGCTGCCGGTGGTGAAGCACACGCCGGTGCTGGCCGGCGTCAACGGCACCGATCCCTTCGTGCTGATGCCGCACTTCCTGGCCGAGCTGAAGGCCATGGGCTTTTCCGGCGTGCAGAATTTCCCGACCATCGGCCTGTTCGACGGCACGATGCGCCAGAGCTTCGAGGAGACCGGCATGGGCTACGGCCTCGAGGTCGACATGATCGCCGCTGGCGCACGAGCTCGACCTGCTGACCACGCCCTATGTCTTCAATCCCGACGAGGCGATCGCCATGACCAAGGCCGGCGCCGACATCATCGTCGCGCATATGGGCGTGACGACCGGCGGCACGATCGGCGCGACCTCGGCCAAGTCGCTCGACGACTGCGTCGGCGAGATCGACGCCATCGCCGACGCCGCCCGCTCGGTGCGCAAGGACGTCATCGTGCTCTGCCATGGCGGGCCGATCTCGATGCCGGACGACGCGCGCTACATCCTCGAGCACTGCCGACGGGCTGCCACGGCTTCTACGGCGCGAGCTCGATGGAGCGCCTGCCGGCCGAGGCCGCGATCCGCGAGCAGACCGCGCAGTTCAAGCAGCTCGCCGATCAAGAAAGATCGACTGAAACGGAGGAGCCCGCAATGGCGACAAGACACGGATATTTCGTCTACCCGAAGGATGTCGACGCCTTCGGCTTCGACTGGGGCAGGCTGTCGCTGACGGTCGCGCCGGAGGTCAACGGCGCGAAGACGCTTTTCCGGCGGCGTCGTCGACCTGCCGTCGCGGCCAGGGCCATACCCGCCACAACCATCCAGGCGCCGAGGAGATCATCTTCGTCATTTCCGGCCATGGCGAGCAGATGGTCGAGGACGAGGACGGCAATCCGGTTACGCAGAAGGTCGGACCCGGCTGCACGGTCTTCGTGCCCGAAAGCCGTTTCCATTCGACGCTCAACACCGGCAGCGGGCCGATGCAGCTCTTCGTCGTCTATTCGCCGGCCGGCCCGGAACGCCTGCTGCGCGAGCTGCCGGATTTCCGCATCGAGCCAGCCAAGGGCTGACGCTAGCCGTGCGAGACGTTCCAGCCGCGGCCGCGATCGCCGAACATCTCGTAGCCGGTCGCGGTCACCGCCAGCGTGTCTTCCAGCTTGATGAAGCCGCGCTTGGGGTGAAGCATCGTCGTCTCGACTGAGAGCACCATGCCCGCCTCCAGCGGCGAACCGGCATCCGTTCCCTCATAGGCAACCGGATGGTTGGTCATCAGGAACGGCGCCTCGTGCGAGATCAGCCCCATGCCATGCGCGAAGAAATCGGTGCAGGCCGCATTGGGGCCTGCCTTCAGCGACGCCTTCCGCATGGGCGATCACGTCGCCGCCCAGCGCACCGGCGCGCACCTTGGAAAACGCCGCCTGCTGTACCGCCTCGATCTCGTCCAGCAGGTCGCGCAGTTCCTGGTCCGGCTCGCCCAGCACGCCCATGCGGCACAGATCGCCGATATAGCCGTGGTAATTGCCGCCTGAATCGATCGAGAGCACCTCGCCGCGCTTCCACGCCTGCGAGGAGGCGGCGCGGTTGTGGCTGCTGCCCAGCGTCAGCAGGCAATAGTCGAACACCAGCCCGCGGTTGGTCTCCTCGCGACGCAATTGCTCGATGATCTCCGCCTTGGTCGAGCCCTCGTTGGCCCAGGCGATTGTCGCCTGCATCGAGTCGGTGATCAGTTCGGACGCCGTGCGCAGCATCGCCAACTCCTCGTTGGTCTTGATGGCGCGCATCCGCTCCATAGCCCCTGTCGCGTCGACGAACGTGGCGCCCGGCAGCTTCTCGCGCAGCAGCGCATAAGCGTCCGCCGGGATGAACTGCGGCTCGATGCCGATGCGCGGCGATGCCTTGCCGATCTTGATCACATGCTCGGCTGCCAGCGCAGCGGCATCGAGCGATCCCCAGGTCGCGGTATGCAGCGCCGGCGTCCAGAACGGATGGTTCGCGTGCTCGCCGCCCTCCATCTTGTTGCCGACATAGCAGGCGTGGTCGGGCCGCCCCGCCTCGTAGATGACGAAAGGCAGATAGCGGCTGTGGCCGATCGCATCCATCGCCGCGAAGAAGATGAACTTGTAGCCGCCCATCAGGAACTGCGCATTGTGCTTGGATGTCGCCAGCAGTGTGTCGATGCCGGCATCGGCAAGGCATTTGTCGAGACGTGCGGTGTCGAACGGGACGGCGGTTGCGCCCTCGGTTGCGATGTTCATGGATGATCCTCCCTGGTGGCCGGATGCAGCGTCTGGCCTCGCGCAATCTGGTAGTACCAGTTTTGCACGGGTGCGTTTCCCCGTCCAGAGGCGCGTCAGCGCGCCAGTTCGCTCAACTGGTAGTGGGCCCGTTCCAGCCATTGCGGATCGATCTCGACTCCCCATCCAGGACCGGCCGGAATGTCGAGATGGCCATCGCTCACCTTGAACGGATCGCCGAGGAAAAGCCCCTCCTGCCACGGATAGTAGTCCGGCCCCTCGATGGAGAATTCGAGGTACTTCCCCGCATTGGGGATGGCGCCCAGCAGATGCATGGTGCAGATCGTCACCAGCGACAGGTTGGCGCTGTGCGGCGTTACCGGCATGCCCGCCTCTTGCGCCATCCGCGCCACCTTCAGCGTGCGGTAGATGCCGCCCAGATACATCACGTCGGGCTGCACTATGTCGACGGCGCGCATGTCGATCATCCGCCGCCATGTCGCAAGGTCCCAGTCCTGCTCGCCGCCGGTCACATCCAGCGACAGAGCGTCGGTCACCTGCCTGGTCTGCTCCAGTTCCCAATAGGGGCACGGCTCCTCGAAGTGGGAAATGCCCTCCCCCTCCAGCAATCTGCCCACCTCGATGGCACGCTTCGGCGAATAACCGCTGTTGGCATCGACCAGCTTGGCGACCCTGTCTCCGAGCGCCCGCGACACCAGCGGCACGATCGCCTCGGTGCGGCCCGGCCATTCGTCGACGTCGCGCCCGCATTCGGATGCCACCCGCCACTTGAACGCGTCGAAGCCATGCTCGTCGCGCAGCCTGACGAGCCGGTCCGCCTCGGCCTCCGGCGTAATGTCGCGCTTCATCGAGGAGGCATAGGCGCGCAGTTTCCCGGGCCTGCCGCCCAGAAGCTCCACCACCGGCTTGCCTACGGCCTTTCCGCGCAGGTCCCACATGGCGGTATCGAGCCCGGCCAGCGCCCGGCAGCGATAGCTGCCCGGAAACTTGTGCTCGCGTTCCTCTATCCGGTCGACCAGCGCACCAATGTCGAAAGCGTCCGCTCCCAGAGCCCACGGCGCTATCTGCCTGTGGAAAATCGTCGCCGTGATGTCGGAATTATAATTGGAAACCTGACCCCATCCGATCTGGCCGTCATCCGTTGTCAACTTCACGAAGCCGACAAATTCGTTGCTGTACGTCTCGAGCTTCGCAATTTTTGCCATGTTCCCTGCCAGTGCCGTGCGCAATTGTCCACGCATGCCCGTGTTAGCCCCGCCGGAGCCAGTTCCAAACAGCCGGAATACAGAAATTTTCGTGTCTAACGCGAAAGTCTTTGTACATAAAAAAGTAAGATATTTGGCATTAGCTTGCTTATGCGTTAGAAAACGCGCGGCTGATGATCTGCTCGAATCACGATCCAGAACGTGGAAAGCAGATGATACGTGGGGCGCACGTGAAAAGTCTGGATGTCAACGGAGACACGGAATGGCTGAAGCTGCAATGCTCGACCCCTCGATATCACAGGAACGGCATCCGTCCCAGACCCAGCGTGCGATAACGCAGCTGCGCGAGATGATCATCTCCAACAAGTTGCTGCCGGGCTCCAATCACCTTGAAGCGGAGCTGGCCGACCTGCTTGGCATGTCGAGAACCCCGATACGCGAGGCAGCCATCATCCTGGAAGGCCAGGGATTGGTGGAGGTGAAGCCGCGGCGCGGCGTTCGCATCCTGCCCATTTCGCCAGCCGACCTCGAGGAGGTCTATACCATCCTCACCGAACTGGAGTCGCTTTCCGCCTTCCAGGTCGCCAGTCAGGGAATTGCGCCCGACGATCTCGAGGACATGCGCGACTACATCGACGAAATGGAAGATGCGCTTGCCGAAGGCGACCGGCTCCGCTGGGCCCACGCCGACGACCTGTTCTATCGCAAGCTTGCCAACATGTCGGGCAATCGCAGGCTGGAGACCATCGTCTCCACCTATTCAGACCAGGTCCATCGCGCGCGCATGCTGACATTGCAGATACGCCCCGCGCCGCATGGCACGATTGCCGATCACCGCGCTCTGGTCGACGCCATCGAGGCCGGCAATGCCGAACTGGCGCGCGATCTGCACCGTCGCCACAGAACCGCCGCGAAAGAGCAGATGATAGCGCTGATATCGTCCCATGGCTTCATGGCCCTCTGAAAAGGGCCGTGATTCTTGGAGCGGTTATGCTGGCAGTTCGTCGTCCGAAATAAATCGGACATTTTAATTTCTTGCGCAGGGCACTGGCCATTCGGACGGCGACTACCATATTGCAATCAATGAATTAAACGTGAATTTGTGACGGCCCGAAATCATGCAACTCATGATCCTGATATTGGACCCGGATGATAAATGAACACTGTTGTTTCACCGCCTCCTGCCGCCGTCGATCTTACGGCCTTGATGGAGCAGGCGCGTCAGGCCTCCGAACTGATGAAGGCGCTTTCCCATGAAACGCGCCTTTTGATCCTCTGCCTGCTCTCCGAAGGCGAGAAATCCGTTTCCGAGCTCGAGCAGATCCTTGAGATGCCGCAGGCCACAGTCTCGCAGCAACTGGCCCGCCTGCGCTTCGACCGGCTGGTGACGACACGAAGGGATGGCCGCGCGATCCACTACCGCATTGCCGATCAGAACATCTCCACCATCATCGGCGCATTGCACTCGATGTATTGCGAAAAGAAATAGGCCGGGAGCCTATTCGTGGCGCAGCGCCTCGATCGGGTCGAGCTGCGCCGCCCGGCGCGCCGGGAAATAGCCGAAGACGATCCCGACCAGCGCCGAGAAGACGAAGGCGATCGACGACGATCGCCGGATCGACCACGAACGGCACCTTGCAGGCCGCTCGTCGCCAGCCGAAGGCGAGGCCAAGCCCGAGCAGCATGCCGATCAGGCCGCCGAACAGCGACAGCACCACCGCCTCGACCAGGAACTGCGACAGCACCTGCCGCTCCAGCGCGCCGATCGCGAGCCGGATGCCGATCTCGCGCGTGCGCTCGGTCACCGACACCAGCATGATGTTCATGATGCCGATGCCGCCGACGAGCAGGCTCACCGCCGCGACCGCGCCGAGCAGCCCGGTCAGCATCGCGGTCGTCGCCGGCGGTCGCCTGCACGATCTGCTTCATGTCGCGGACGGAGAAATCGTCCTCCTTGCCCGCGGCGATGTTGCGCCGCTCGCGCAGCAGCCGCTCGATGTCGGCCTGCACCTTGACGGTCTCCACGCCGTCGCGCGCCGAAACCAGCACCCGCGACGATATCGGTGTTGCCGGCGATGCGCCGCTGGAAGGTGCGGATCGGCATCAGCACGATGTCGTCCTGGTCGGTGCCGAAGCTCGACTGGCCCTTGGGCTCCAGCACGCCGATCACCTCGCAGGAGACCTTGCCGACGCGGATGCTGCGCGCCGAGCGGATCGGCGCGCGCCGAACAGCTTGTCGCGCACCGTCTCGCCGATGATGCAGGCGGCGCGGCCGCCGCGCAGCTCGCCCTCCAGGAAGCTGCGGCCCGCGCGACAGCGGCCAGTCCTGCGTGACGAAATAGTCGTTGTCGGTGCCGGTCACGACCGTGATGCGGTTCTCGGTGCCGTGACGATGATCGTCACCGATTTCTGCGCCACCGGCGCCACCGCCTTCACGCCGGAAAGCTGCGTCGCGCATCGCCTCGCACGTCGCGCATGTTGAACGGCTTGCGCGTCCGCGCTGGCGCGGCCCGGCCCGAACTGGCCCGGGCTGACGAACAGCAGGTTGCTGCCGAGCTTGGCGAGGTCCGCCGTCACCTTCTGCGGTCGTGCCGTTGCCGATCGTCACCATGGCGATCACCGCGCCGACGCCGATGACGATGCCGAGCACGGTCAGGAACGAGCGCAGCGCGTTGCGCCGGATCGCCTGCAAGCGCCAGCTTGATCGCCTCGAACAGCATCAGGCGGCCTCCGCGTTCGCGACGTCGCTGTCGATGCGCCCGTCGACGAAACGGATGATGCGCCGCGCATAGGCGGCGATGTCGGTCTCGTGCGTGACCATGACGATGGTGATGCCCTGGTCGCGGTTGAGGCTCGGTCAGCAGCTCCATGATCTCGCGGCTGGTCCGGGTGTCGAGGTTGCCGGTCGGCTCGTCGGCGAGCAGGACCGCAGGGTTGGTGACGATCGCGCGCGCGATCGCGACGCGCTGCTGCTGGCCGCCGGACAGCTCGGCTGCGGTGTGGCTTCTCGCGGCCCGACAAGCCCGACGCGCCGCAGCGCATCGCGCCGCGAGCGCCCGCCGCTCGCGCGGCGGCATGCCGCGATAGATCAGCGGCAGTTCGACATTCTCGAGCGCGCGTCGTGCGCGGCCAGCAGGTTGAAGCCCTGGAAGACGAAGCCGAGCAGATGGCGGCGCAGCAGCGCGCGCTGGTTGCGGCCGAGCCCGCCGACCTCGACGCCCTCGAAGAGATAGTCGCCGCGCGGTCGGCGTATCGAGGCAGCCGATGATGTTCATCGCCGTCGACTTGCCCGAGCCGGACGGCCCCATGATCGCGACGAACTCGCCCTCGCGGATCGCGAGATCGACGCCGGCCAGCGCATGCACCGCCGCCGGCCCCGCGCCGATAGACCTTGCTCACGCGCCTGAACTCGATGAGTCGGATCGGCGCGTTGCACGGCAGCCATGCCCGTCAGCTTGCCGCCGGTCTGGTCGACGATGAGTCGTCTGCCCCGCCTTGAGTTCGCCCTTGCACGATCTGCGTCGTGCGCGCCGTCGCTCGCGCCGACCACCACTTTCACGGCCTTGCGGCTTGCCGTCGCTCCAGCACCCAGACGGTGCGGTTTGCTCCGTGTCTCGCCGATCGTGCTCGCCGGCGCGGAATTGCGGCGGGCCGGGCAGCATGCGCCGCAGCAGGCTCTGCTTCGGCGCTGCGTCGAGTTCCGGCGGGCGATAGCGCAGCGCCGCGTTGGGAACGAGCAGCGCATCGGCAATTTCGACCACCTCGATCTCCGCCGTCGCGGTCATGCCCGGCCGCAGCAGCAGGTCCGAATTGTCGATGTCGAGCAGCGCCTTGTAGGTGACGACGCCCTGTATCGTCTCGGAGGCGAAGCGCATATCGCGGATGGTCGCCGGGAAACTTGCGGTCCGGAAAGGCATCGACGGTGAAGCTCGCCTTCTGGCCAGGCCTGCACCTGGCCCACGTCGGCCTCGTCGACATCGACCTGCAATTCCATCTGCTTGAGATCCTCCGCGATCGAAAACAGCACCGGCGTCTGGAACGACGAAGCGACCGTCTGGCCCGGATCGACGTTGCGCACCAGCACGACGCCGTTGATCGGCGAATAGATCACGGACTTGGCAAGATTGGTCTCGTTGAGCTTCAGCTCCGCCTCCGCCACGCCGACGTCGGCACGCGCGCTGGCGAGCGCGGCGACGGCCCGCGAATAGGCCGCCTGTGCAAGGTCGAGCTCCTGGTTGGTGGAGATCTGCTTCTCGCTCAGCGTCTTGTTGCGCTCGAGGTCGCGCTGCTTCTCCAGCACTGTTGCCTGCGCGTCCTCTACACGCGCCTGCGCGGCGGCAAGCTTGGCGCGCGAACTGCCGACGATCGCGGCCAGCTTGTCGGTGTCAAGCTCGGCAAGCTTCTGGCCGGCCGTGACGCTGGAATTGTAGTCGACATAGACCTGCCGCACGGTGCCCGACAGTTCGCTGGAGACATCGACCTTGTTGGTCGGCTGTATCGACCCGGTCGCCGTGACGTTCACGACCATGCTGCCCTGCTTCACCGGCGCGGTCGCGTAGGTGATGCTCTCTTGCGTATTGCTCCGGCTCCACCACAGCCATCCACCCGCCAGCAGGATCGCAAGCAGCACGAGCCATTTCACCCAGCCGCCGCGCTCCGCCTTCCTTTTGCGGGCTGGAGCCGAGTATGGCCTGTATGTCCAGGCGTTCCTGCCGTTCGACCGGTTTGTTCACGTCGTCATCCTGAAGCGACTGCCGCACATTCATGGCAGCCTTGGCGGCATTGGCATTGATGCCGGTCAAGCAACCGGCAGGCGCAGCCAGTTTGCGCTTGCCCGCTCTGGAATGCCATGTTCCTTTATGGCAGAAAGGCCGCCCTGCCAAAAGTGAAGCAGCCGTAATCCTCGCCCTGCCAGTTCATGAAAGTGGCCGAATGCGATTTCCTTTCAAGACCGCAACCGGCGCCGCAATCCTTGCGGCGGCATTTCTGCTGACTGGCAACGCCAATGCTGCGGTGGAGGGCGCGAGCCTCGACGGCGGCGCGCTTGGCCTGCAATGGGCGCTGCCTTTCGCGGGCCTGCTGCTTTCCATCGCCATCATGCCGCTGGCCGCACCCGCCATCTGGCACCACCATTATGGCAAGATCAGCGCCGGCTGGGCCCTGCTGTTCATCGTGCCCGCGACCATCGGCTACGGCTTTTCGCTGACGCTTCACGAGCTGATGCACACCGTGCTGCTCGAATACCTGCCCTTCCTCATCCTGCTGCTGGCGCTGTTCACCGTTGCCGGCGGTGTGCTGGTCAAGGGCAATCTGCACGGCTCGCCCGGGCTCAATACCGGGCATCCTCGCCATCGGCACGGGCATTGCCAGCATTACCGGCACCACCGGCGCCGCCATGCTGCTGATCCGCCCGATCATCCGCGCCAACGATGCGCGCATCTACAACGCGCATGTCGTGGTGTTCTTCATCTTCCTCGTCGCCAATATCGGCGGCTCGCTCACGCCCTTGGGCGACCCGCCGCTGTTCCTCGGCTTCCTCAAGGGCGTCAGCTTCTTCTGGCCGACCGTTCACCTGATCGGCCCGATGCTGGTGGTGACCGCCATCGTGCTCGCCGTGTTCTTCGTGCTCGACACCTACCTCTTCAGCCTCGACAAGGAATATCCGCCGCGCCCCGACCCCACGCCCGACAGCCGGATCCGCCTCGATGGCTGGGTCAATGTCGCCCTGCTCGGCGCAATTCTCCTGGCGGTGCTGCTCAGCGGCATCTGGAAGCCCGGCATCAGCTTCACCATCAACCACATCGAACTGGAACTGCAGAACCTGCTGCGCGACGTCACGCTGCTGCTGATCACATACATCTCGTGGAAGGTGACGCCGCATCGCATCCGCGAGGGCAACGGCTTCACCTGGGGACCGATCCTGGAAGTGGCCAAGCTCTTCGCCGGCATCTTCATCACCATCATCCCGGCAATCGCGATCCTGCGCGCCGGAGCCGATGGCGCGCTTGTCCGCTGTCGTCAATGCCGTTTCGGGGCCGAACGGCGAACCGGTGCCGCGCAGCCTATTTCTGGCTCACCGGTCTGCTCTCGAGCTTCCTCGACAATGCGCCTACCTACCTCGTCTTCTTCAACACGGCGGGCGGCGATCCGGTGCGGCTGATGGGCGATCTGGCGCTGACGCTGACCGCCATTTCGGCCGGCGCGGTTTTCATGGGCGCCAACACCTATATCGGCAACGCGCCCAATTTCATGGTCAAGGCCATCGCGGAGGAGAACGGCGTGAAGATGCCGAGCTTCTTCGGCTACATGCTCTGGTCATGCGCCGTGCTCGTCCCGCTGCTTCCTGCTGGTGACGTGGCTGTTCTTCAGCTGAGCGATCAGACCGTCCAGCCGCCATCGATGATGTGCGCCTGCCCCGTCGTGAACGGCGCGGTCGCGAGGTAGACGGCAAGGTCCGCGATCTCCTCCGGCTTGCCGAGCCGGCCCATCGGCTGGCGCGCGATGAACGCGGCCTTGGCGCGCCTCGTAGTCGCCCTGCGCGCGCAGCCGGTCATCAAGCGAAGGACTTTCCACCGTGCCGGGGCAGATCGCGTTGCAGCGGATCCCCTTGGTCACGTAATCGGCCGCGATGGACTTGGTGAGGCCCAGCACCGCCGCCTTGGTGAGCGTGTAGACGAAGCGGTTCGGCACGCCCTTGATGGACGAGGCAACCGAGGCCATGTTGACGATTGCCCCGCCGCCATTGGCGATCATGCCCGGCAGCACCGCCTTGATGGTGCGCACCATCGAGCGGACATTGAGATCGACCGCGAAGTCGAAATCGTCGTCCGTGCTTTCGAGGATCGATCCGGCATGCACGAAGCCCGCGCAGTTGAACAGCACGTCCACCGTGCCGATGTCGGCAGCAAGCGCATTCACCGCCGCCGTGTCGAGCACGTCGAGCTTGCGCGTGGTGATGCCCTTCTGTGCGGACAGCGACTCCAGCGTCCGCTCGTTGATGTCTGTCGCAAAGACGTTCGCTCCCTGCGCCGCGAAGGCGAGCGCCGCCGCCCGGCCGATGCCCTGACCGGCCGCAGTTGCAAGAACCGTCTTGCCCTTCAGTGAAATCGCCATGTGTATGTCCTTTCCTTCGTGTTCTCAGGCTTGCGCGAAACTCTGCGCAAAAAGCGAATTCAGCCCGTGCGCGAACCGCACGCCCCCGCTGCGGTTCCGCAGGCATTCATTGACGTGGTCCGACGCCGATTGCTGGAAGGCCATGTAGCCATTGTGGCGCGGCCGCACCCAGGCGCCTTCAAGCGTTGCGCGCGTCGCCTTGTAGAAATCATGCGCCGGCAGGTTCACCGCTTCGCTCTCCCAGGCTGCGGCGTGACCGGGCTGCCCCCCGGCCTGCGCATAAAGACCTGCCTGCACCGGTCCGCTCGCCACCCAGAAGGCGAAATCCGCCGCTTCTTGCCTGTGGCGCGAAAACGCCGACACCGCCAATCCCGTACCGCCGAGCGCCGAGCCGCGCGGTGGCCGCCCGCCGATCACCGGCATGTCGGCAAAGCCGATGCGCTCCGGGCGGAACCCGTCGAAGGCGTAGCTGACATAGCCATAGATCAGCGGCACGCATGCGATCTTCGATTGCGTCTGCGCCATCTCCTCGAACACCGCGATGGGGTCCATTGTCAGGCATTGCGGGTCGATGAGGTCGAACAGCGCCAGCAAGCGCTCGTAAACCTCGCCCGCCATCTCGTGCGAAATCAGCGGCGCGGCTTCGGTGGCGCAAGGCTCGCCCAGATGCGCCGCCAGCGTGTAGACGCACATCAGCGAATGCGGAGGGCGCAGCGGCAGCGCCACGCACCCCTGCCGCGCCAGCGCCATCACGCCGTCCCAGTCGCGGCACGGCGCCGGCAGCCGCGAGGGCACATGAGCCTGCACCTGGGTCGCCGTATCCACCGGAAGCGCCCATTGCCGCCCGGCGTAAAAATAGCTTGGCCATGATTGCCCGACGGAGCCTTGCGCAAGCTCGCGGCACGCTTTCTCGCGTCCGGGCTGGTCGAGCGGCTGGAGGCAATTCTCCTTCACCACCTGCCCGACATGCGGATGGTCGATGATGATGAGATCATATTGCCGCGCGAGTTCCTCGACCGGAAAGGATTCGAAATCCTGCAGCGAGCGCTTGTCCCATTCGATCGAAACGCCGCTCTTGCCCTGCCATTCGCTTGAACACGCCACCAGCGGGTCATAGCCGCGCGGATGGCTCCAGGTCATGCCCTTGAGCGTGATGCTCATGCTTTCCCCCACTCGTGCGCGGCGATCGATTGCGCCTTCATCTCGATCGAGAAGCCCGGCAGCGTGGGCGGCATGTAGGCCGCGTTGCTGGATCACGCAGGGGTCGACGAAGTGCTCGTGCAGATGGTCGACATATTCGATCACGCGGCCCTCCTTGGTGCCGGAGACCGCGATGTAGTCGATCATCGACAGGTGCTGCACATATTCGCACAGGCCCGACGCCGCCGGCATGCGGCCAGACCGGCAGGCCGTACTTCGCCGCCATCAGCAGCACCGCCAGCACCTCGTTCAGCCCGCCCATGCGGCAGGCAGTCGATCTGCACGATGTCGATCGCGCCGCCGGCGATCAACTGCTTGAAGATGATGCGGTTCTGGCACATCTCGCCGGTCGCGACCTTGACCGGCGCGATCGCCTCGCGGATCTTGCGTGGCCGACGACGTCGTCGGGGCTGGTCGGCTCCTCGATGAAGTAGGGCTTGGCGAAGGCCAGCTGCTTCACCCAGTCGATCGCCTGGCCGACTTCCCAGACCTGGTTGGCGTCGATCATCAGGTAGCGGTCCGGGCCGATCACCTCGCGGGCGATCGTCAGGCGGCGGATGTCGTCGTCGAGGTCGCGGCCGACCTTCATCTTGATGTGGTTGAAGCCCGCGTCGACGGCCTCCTGGCAGAGCCGGCGCAGCTTGTCGTCGTCATAGCCGAGCCAGCCGGCCGAGGTCGTGTAGCAGGGATAGCCCTCGCGTCTCGAGCGTGGCGATGCGCTCGGCCTTGCCCGCCTGCGGCGCGCTGCAGGATCGCGAGCGCCTCGTCGCGGCGTGAGCACGTCGGTGAGGTAGCGGAAGTCGACGATGTCGACGATCTCCTCCGGGCTCATCTCGGCGACGAGCTGCCACACCGGCTTGCCGGCCTGCTTGGCCAGAAGGTCCCAGACGGCGTTGACCACCGCGCCGGTGGCCAGGTGCATGGCGCCCTTGTCCGGGCCGATCCAGCGCAGCTGGCTGTCGCCGGTGAGGTGGCGCCAGAAGCGTGCCGGGATTCTCGGCGCATCCAGTCGAGGTCCGGCCGACGACCAGATGCCGCATCGCCTCGATCGCCGCGCAGCAGATCTCGTTGCCGCGGCCGATGGTGAAGGTGAGGCCGTGGCCCTCCAGCCCCGGCGTGTCGGTCTTCGAGCATCACATAGGCCGCCGAGTAGTCCGGGTCCGGGTTCATCGCGTCCGAGCCGTCCAGGGACTGCGACGTCGGAAAGCGCAGGTCATGAACGGAAATGTCGATGATGCGCGTCATGACGCGCTCTTTCGCTGCACCAGCAGGATATGGTCCGCCGAAAGCACCACCTCGCCCCGCTGGTTGATCACCTCGCAGCGCTCGATCACCCGCCCCATCGTCGGGCGCTTGGGATCGTCGCTCTTGTCCGAGATCGTCACCCGCGTCTTGATCGTGTCGCCGATGATGCACCGGCTTGATGAACCGCAGCCGGTCATAGCCATAGGAAAACGCGACCGGATTGATCAGCGTCGCCGTCAGCCCGATGCCGATGGAAAAAATCATCGTGCCATGCGCGATGCGCTGGCCGCCAGGCAAGGTCTTGGCGAACTCCGCATCCATGTGGTGCGGGAAGAAATCGCCCGTATGCCCCGCATGCACGACGAAATCCGTCTCGGTGATCGTGCGCCCGGTGGTGGTGCGCACGTGCCCGAGCTCATATTCCTCGATAATGGATGCTCTGCTCGTTCATGCTTGGGGCAATGCCTCTATCGGGGTCGCGGGCGAGGCGCTCGACTTGTAGGCGGCCTCGACCAGCGCCATCGTGTCCCAGGCGTCCTCGACTGAGCGACACCAGCGTCGTCGTCCTCGCCGGCCGCGAACCGCTGCACATTGGCATGAACTGCCGACGAAAGCGTCCGGGAACCAGGTGCCCTGCAAGCGGCACCTCCACCCAGCCGGACCCGCCCGCCGGATGGATCCACAATTCGTCCGGTTCGCCGCGCGGATAGTCGAGATTGACGCCAAGCTTCAGATAGGCCGCGCCCTTGGTGCCGCAGACGCGGAACTCGCAGGCCTGGTACTTGCGGCCGAAATCGTGGTCATGGTTGATCGACAGCGAGCAGCGCACGCGGTCGCCGTAGTCGAGGATCGCACTGGTGCGCGTCTGCGCCACGTCGTGGTTGGGGTGGCCGATGCGTCTTGGCATGGACGCCGAGCGGATCGCCGAGCAGCCCGCGGATCAGATCGAGATAATGGATCGAGTGCATGGCGATCTCGATGCGCGGCAGGCCCTTGAGGAACGGCCACAGGCCCCACGGCGTCGCCAGCGCCAGCAGCGCGTCGAAATCGACGACCTCGCCCAGATAGCCCTTGTCGATGGCATCCTTGCAGCGCCAGCATCATCGGCGCAAAGCGCAGCTGGAAATTCACCGCGGCGGTAAGCTTCTTCTCCCGGCAGATCGACAGGATTTCCCGCGCCTCGCCAGATTTCGCTGCCCATCGGCTTCTGGATCAGCGGCGACCGCGCCATCGGGCAGAGCGCGAAGCACCTCGGCATGGCGTGCCGGCGGCGTCGCGAGGTCGAAGATCGCGTCCTTGACCGACGGCTGCTTCCTCGAGCGAGCGGAACGCCGTCACGCCCCATTTCTGCGCGAGCGCCTCGCGCCTTGCGCATGGTCGGGATCATAGAGCCCGGCAATCGGAATCCCGGCCTTGCGAAGGCCGGATAATGCGCGTCGCCGACAATCGAGCCAGCGCCGAAGGTCACGATCGGGCGGGGCTTCGATGGCCGCTGCCAGAGCTGGCGCGAGCGTCGCCGGATCGAAATCAGTCAAGATGGAAGACCTCCTCCATCGATGCCCACCACTCGCCTTCCTTGCGGGTCTCGAGCGGCTTCTGGCAGGGCATGCAGACGGCCCACCATTCCTTGTTGCGCGGATCGGCGGCCATCTTCGCCATGTCGGCGGCGAAATCGGTGCCGTGATATTCGAAATAGGAGAACATCAGGTTCTCCGGCTCCTTCAGGTAGATCGAGTAGTTCGTGATGTTGCAGTCGGAGATCAGCTCGAGGATCTCCGGCCAGACGGCGGCATGCAGGCGCTTGTATTCGGCGACCTTGTCGGGCTTCAGCCCGATGACCATTCCCATGCGCTGCATCATCATCCTCCTGCTAGCTGGTGATCGTCCGGTTGAACTCCGGCATCGAGCGCGCCCGCACCGCATCCCAGTCCCAGTCGATGCCGATGCCCGGGCTCCGATCGGCGCGACGCGCGAGGCCGTCCTCGATCACGCATGCCCGTCGTGGTGATCTCGTCGAGCTGCGGAATGTATTCGACATATTTGCCGTTCGGCACGGCGCAGACGAGGCTGACATGCAGCTCCATCAGGAAATGCGGGCAGACCGGCATGTCGAAGGCCTCCGCCGCATGCGCGACCTTCAGCCAGGGCGTGATGCCGCCGATGCGGCCGACATCGACCTGCACGATCGAGCAGGCGCCCTTCTGCATGTATTCGCGGAAATGCCGGATCGAATAGAGCGATTCGCCGACCGCGATCGGCGTCGAGGTCGAGCGCGACAGCCGCACATGGCCGTCGATGTCGTCGGCCGGCAGCGGCTCCTCGATCCAGGCGAGGTCGAGCTCGCGCAGCCGGTCGGCGCGGCGGATCGCCTCGTCGACGGTGAAAGCCCTGGTTGGCAGTCGGTCATGATCTCGAAGCCGTCGCCGACGGCCTCGCGCACCGCCGACAAGCCGCGCGAAATCCTCCGAGCACATGCGGCCGGCCGATCTTGACCTTCGAGCCGCGAAAGCCCTTCGCCTTGGCCGCGAGCGCGTCGTCGACCAGCGCTTCCGTCTCGATATGCAGCCAGCCGCCCTCGGTGGTGTAGAGCGGCAGCGTTCGCTTGGCGCCGCCGGCCAGCTATCCACAGCGGCAGGCCCTGCTTGCTGGCAGCGCAGGTCCCACAGCGCCGTGTCGATGGCCGCCAGCGCCAGCGCCGTGATCGCGCCGATGGTCGTGGCATGGGTGACGAACTCGAGGTCGCGCCAGATCGCCTCGATCCGGTCGGCATCCTGCCCGATCAGGCGCGGCGCGAGGTGATCGGCGAGCAGCCGCATCACCGACGAGCCGCCGGTGCCGATCGTGTAGCTGTAGCCGGTGCCGACTCGCGCCGTCGCTATCGGTGATCGTGACGATCGGCGTTTCCTGGCTGACGAAGCTCTGGATCGCGTCGGTGCGCTTCACCTTCGGCACCAGGTCGACCATGCGCAGTTCGACTTTGTTCGATGCGTGCCATGACTTCAGGCCTCCTCGCAGCGTCTTGCCGGTTTCGCGGCATCGAACAGATGCGCCTGCGACAGGTCGAAGCGTCATCCTGATCATCTCGCCCGCCTTGAGCGGCGTCGCGGGTTGAGCATGCGCGCCACCCATTCGCGCCCGGCGAATTCGACGAACACCAGCGTCTCGTTGCCGAGCGGCTCGGTGATCGTCACCGTGCAGGTCGCGCTCGATGGCACGTCGTCGCCTGCGCCCGAATGAATGCCGTGGCCGCTCGGGTAGACAGATCGTCGGGCCGCAGCCCGAACACCACCTTGCGCCCTGCCGCGACGCTGTCGCGGAACCGCTCCGGCAGCGGCAGCGCGTCGCCATTGGCGAAGACGCACCTCGCCCTCCGCCGATCACGCGCCTCGACGAGGTTCATCGGCGGCGAGCCGATGAAGCCGGCGACGAAGCGCGTCGCCGGCCGCTTGAACACCTCGTCCGGCGTGCCGACCTGCTCGATATGGCCGTCGCGCATGATGACGATGCGGTCGGCCAGCGTCATCGCCTCGACCTGGTCGTGGGTGACGTAGATCGACGGTCGACTGCACCTTGGCGTGCAGCTTCTTGATCTCGGTGCGCATCTGCGTGCGCAGCTTGGCGTCGAGGTTGGAGAGCGGCTCGTCGAACAGGAAGACGTCCGGATTGCGCACGATGGCGCGGCCCATGGCGACGCGCTGGCGCTGCCCGCCGGAAAGCTGCGACGGGCCGGCGGTCCAGCAGGGCGTCGAGGCCGAGGATCTCGCGCCGCCTCGTCGACGCGCTGCGTCGATCTCGGCCTGCGGCCGCCCGGCGATCTTCAGCGAGAAGCCCATGTTCTCGCGCACGCGTCATGTGCGGATAGAGCGCGTAGGACTGGAACACCATCGAGATGTTGCGCTCGCGCGGCGGCAGGTCGTTGACCACGCGCGCCGCCGATCCGGATCGTCGCCGCCGGAGATCTCCTCGAGGCCGGCGATCATGCGCAGCGTCGTCGACTTGCCGCAGCCCGACGGGCCGACCAGCGCGACGAACTCGCGGTCGGCGATGTCGAGGTCGATGCCGTGCACGACCTCGAGCGCGCCATAGCGCTTCGACCAGCTTCTCGAGCGAGACAGTTGCCATGATCTCATCCTTTCACCGCGCCGAAGGTGAGGCCGGATACGAGATGCTTCTGGACGATGAAGGTGAGCGTCAGCGCCGGCACGATCATCACCACCGCGAGCGCGCACATGCCGCGCCAGTCGATGGTGAACTCCGACGGTGTAGTCGAGCAGGCCGACGGGCAGCGTCTTGGAATTGACCGAGCGCGTCAGCTGCGAGGCAAGCGCGAACTCGTTCCAGGAGGTGAGGAAGGCGAAGATGCCCGCCGAGGCGATGCCGGTCCGCGCCAGCGGAAACTCCACCTGCCAGAACGCCTGCCAGCGCGTGCAGCCATCGATCTGCGCCGCCTCGGCCAGGTCCTTCGGCACCTGCCGGAAGAAGCCGTCGATCAGCCAGATCGTGAAGGGCACGTTGAGCGCCACATAGGCAAGGATCAGCCCGAAATGCGTGTCGATGATGCCAAGCCGCGCATAGACGATGAACAGCGGCAGCGACAGCGCGATGCCCGGCACCGTGCGCGTCAGCATGAAGCCCAGGAACAGCGCCGACTTGCCGCGGAAGCGGTAGCGCGCGAAGGCGTAGCCGCCCGACATGCCGATGGCGATGGCGATCACGCGTCGAGGTGACCGAGATGATCAGCGAGTTGCGGAAATAGTGACCAGACCGGAATGCCGCCCTGCCCGACCCGCCGAACATGGCATATAGGCGTCGAGCGAGAGGTCCTGCGGAATCCAGACCGGCGGCTTCGCCATGATCTCGACGGTCGGGCGCAGCGAGTGACAGCACGACCCAAAGGCCCGGCAGCAGATGATCGTCATCGCGATGAACAGCCCGAAAGCATGCGCGATCGATAGCAGCGTGCGCCGGGTGCGGTGGGTGCGGTTGCTTGCCATAGCCTACCACTCCGCCGCCGATCTGCGCGCGGGCCGCCGCGAGCTTGCGGTAGAAATAGACGGTGAAGAAGATCGACAGCAGGATCGAGATGTAGGCCATGGCATTGGCCAGGCCCATCTTCGCGTCGCTGTAGGCCGTGCGCGCCGATCAGCGTCCACAACAGCTCGGTGCGCCGGCCGGGCCGCCATCGGTCATGATCTTCACGATGTCATAGGCGCGCGCCACGTCGAGCGAGCGGATCGTCATGGCGATGTAGGCAAACGGCATGATGAAGGGCAGCGTCACGTAGCGGAAGGTCTGCCACGGCGTGCAGCCGTCGACCTTCGCCGCCTCGAGCGGCTCCCTCGGCATGGCCATCAGCCCGGCGAGGATGCAGGATCGCGAAGACCGAGGTCGACGACCAGACTTCGGCGATGATGATCGCGAAGAGCGCCAGATTGCCGTCGATCAGCCAGGGGATCGCCTGGTCGGTCAGGCCCAGCGACTGCAGCGCGTTGTTGACCAGCCCGACATTGTCGTTGAACAGGAACTTGAACTGGAAGCCGACCAGGATCGGCGAGAACATCATCGGGAACATCATCATGGTGCGCAGCAGCCGCTGGCCGCGCGTCGCCTTTTCGACCAGCATCGCAAGCCCGAGGCCGAGCACCATTTCGAGGTTGAGCGCGATCGTCAGCAGCAGCACCGTGCGCCCGAAAGCCGTCCAGAACACCGGGTCGGACATGGCGGTCACGTAGTTGCGCACGCCGATGAAGACGTAGAGCGTCTCGGGCTTGGTCAGGCGGAACGGCGTGAAGCGACGAATAGAGCGAGAGCAGCAGCGGCAGCACCACCACGGCAGCAAGCACCACGAAAGCGGGAAGCAGCAGAAGCGTCGGGGTGCTGAGGCGTGGCGGCTTCATGGCTTCCGGTTTCCAGCGGTCGCGGGCAATATCCGGCCCGCCCCGCCCGCGCCCGTCACGCGGGGCAGGCGATCGTTGCAGATGTCGAGCATGTCATTGTTTCGAGTTCAGGCGGAACACGAAAGGCTCCGCCTGAACTTCAGGGCTTCGAACCGGGGAGGAAGCGGCCGGCCCAACGCTTTTGCAGGCGCTTACAGCTTGCCTGCATCCTTGAGGATCTGCGTCGCCTTCTCGGCGGCCGCATCAAGCGCTTCCTTCGAGGTCTTGTCGCCAAGGATTGCAGCCTGCAACTCGGGATAGACGACGTTGGAGATTTCGATCCATTCGGCGATCGGCGGCACGGCGAATGCGTGCTTGGATGCTTCCTGGAACGCGGTCAGCACTTCCTTCTTGTACGGGTCGCTCTGTGCCTGCGCGATGTCCCAGTCCCATACCGCCGTGCGGGTCGGCAGCGGACCGGCCGCTGCCTCGAGCTTCTGGCTGTCCTCGTTGGTCAGCCACCAGACGAGCGAAGCCGCAGCTTCCTTGGTCGGCGCACGCTTCCGTGACCGAGAAGCCATGGTGTCCGGACCAGCCGGTGCGCTTGCCGGAGGATCCCGCCGGCTGCACGATCACGCCGACATTGCCGGCGACCTTCGACGCCTTCGGGATCGTTGAAGAAGCCTGCCCAGCCCGGCCAGTCGAGGTTGAGCGCGATGGTGCCGGAGGCGAAGCCCTGGCCGAGGTCGTCCCACAGATAGTTGGTGGTGCCGGCCGGCACCGCCTTGGCCTTGTACATGTTCACGAACCAGTCGAGCGCGCGCACGCCTGCTTCCGAGTTGAACGCCGGAGCGCCCTTGTCGTCGAGATACTCGCCGCCTTCGGCCACGACCATTTCATAGAAGCGGCCGTTGATCGCCTCTTCCTTGCCGGCGAACTGCGTGCCGTAGAAATTCGGCGGATCGGCGAAGAACATCGGCCTGGTCGGAAACCTGCTGCCAGGTGTCCGGCGGGGCGAGGTCGTAGCCATACTTCGCCTTGAACGCCGCCTTCTTGGCGTCGTCGGTGTAGAGGCTCTTCTGGTAATACAGCGCCGAGACGTCGAACTGCGCGCGCGGCAGCATCGTCAGCTTGCCGCCGACAGTGGAGGCCGAGATGTTTGCCGGCACGAACTCAGCGACCACGTCTGCCGGGATCAGCGGTGTCAGGTCGGTGTAGAGTTCAGGATATTGCGGGGCGAACGAAGAATGGTTCGAGCCGACGCAGAAGTTGATCGATCCCGATGCGATGTCCGACTTGAACTCCTTGTCGAGTTCGAAGTGGTTCTTCTTGGAAACGATGTTGACCTTGGCGCCGGTGAGCTTTTCCCACTCGGCGATGCGTGCGTAGAGCGGCTCGTATTGCTGTCCGCCGATCAGCTTGGCGTCGATGGTGACGCCATCGAACTTGCCGGGCAGTTCGGCTGCGCTGGCGCCCGATGCGGCGAGCGCAAGTCCAAGCGCCGCCAAAGACACGGCCTGAAACTTGATGGTCATGGATTCCTCCCTGGTTCAACCGGGCGCACAGGCATGTGCGATTCCGTGATCAGCCGCCCTCTCCGACAGCTGGTATTTATTGATAAACAGTCTATTCATATTCGTCAAGCAGGCGTAAAACATCATGGCTTGCGGACCCACAAGCCGTTTGCAATCCATCGCCTCCACGGGGAACGGACATGAGCAGCGCTGAAGACATCGACCGATATCGCGCGCCGGCGCTGGACAAGGGCCTCGACATCATCGAGCTCCTGGCCGGCATAGAGGGCGGCCTCACCCAGGCCGAGATCGCCAAGGCGCTTGGCCGCACGCCCAACGAATTCTACCGGATGCTCGACCGGCTGGTGCGCCGGGGATATGTCTCGCGCAGCGAAGGCGACCGTTTCGAGCTCACCTTGAAGCTTTTCGCGCTGGCGCACCTGCACGCCCCCATCCGCCGCCTGGTCGCGCTGGCCGCGCCCCTGATGCGCGATCTCGCCGCCCGCACCATGCAGGCGAACCATCTGGCGATCTACGACAAGTCGGGCGTCACCGTGATCGCGCAAGTAGGATTCGCCTGGATATTGGGGTATTTCCGTGCGCGTGGGGGCACAGAATCAGCCTGTTCAACACTGGTTCGGGCCATGTGCTGCTTGCTTTCCGCAGCCCGCGCGAGCGCGCCATGATGATCGCCGAGCATGAATTCCAGCCGGACGACCCGGACCAGATCGCCGATCTTGAATCGCGGCTCGACCAGATCCGTGAGCGCGGCTACGAGATCATGCCGAGCCTGCAGACCACTGGCGTCTACAATCTGTCCGCACCGGTCCTGGGCGCCGACGGGCAGGCGCTGGCGGCGCTGACCTCCCCCTACATCACGCCGATCAACCGCCCGAAGGCGCCGGATATCCCGCAGACGATCCGCATGCTGGCCGAAACCGCGGCTCGCCTTTCGGCGATGATCGGGGGCCACGTCAGCGAAGGCGAAACCGGATTGGAATCAAGCAGCTGACCGGCGACCGCGGCCTTTTCCACAGCGCGCTAAAGTCCCTGAGGCATTTACAAGCAAATTTTTCTGGTCATATATGAATGCAACGGAGGAGGGCCGAAGCATGGAATTCATCGACACCCACGTCCATGTCATAGAGATGGGGCGCTTGCGCTATCCTTGGCTCGATGGCTTCGAAGCGCTTCGCAAGGATTTCCCCTTCGCCATGTGGCAGACCGAGGCCAGGCGCTGCGGCATCACCGGCGCGCTGCACATGGAGGTTGATGTAGCCGGGTCCGACATCGAGGCAGAGACCGCGATGGTCGCGGAAATGATGCGAGTGCCCGGCTCGATCATGCTCGGAGCCATCTCGTCCTGCCGGCCCGAAAACGAAGATTTCCCGCAATTCCTGGAGCGCCAGATCGCCAATCCCGTCGTAAAAGGTTTCAGGCGCGTGCTGCACGTGATGCCGGACGATCACTCGGAAGGCGCCATTTTCCGCAAGAACATCAAGCGGCTGGCGGGAACCGGCCTGCCGTTCGACCTTGTGGTTCTGCCGCACCAGATCCCCAGGGCGATCGCGCTTGCAGACCTGGCGCCCGACGTCCAGTTCGTGCTCGACCATTGCGGCGTGCCGGGCATCAAGGACAAGGCGATGCACCCTTGGGCGGAGCATGTAAGCGAAATCGCGAAACGTCCCAACGTCGCCGTGAAGATTTCCGGCGTCTCGGCCTATGCCGACCCGGAGAGCTGGACGGCCGACGACCTGCGTCCATACGTGGAGCACTGCATTTCCGCCTTCGGCTGGGACCGCTGCGTTTGGGGCGGCGACTGGCCCGTCGTCACGCTCGGCTCCTCGCTTTCCACCTGGGTTGCGGCGACGCAGGCCCTGATTGCCGGCGCGAGTTCTAATGAGCGCCGCGCGCTTCTGTCGGAAAATGCCAAGCGCATCTGGAGGCTTTGACGCCATGAGTGCACCTTACACCCCGACGGTGGGCATCCACTCCACCCACCCGTCCGACATGCCCGCCAGCCACGCGGAAATTCCGGTCTGGAACGCCGAGAACTGGTTCTACGAAGACTTCGAGGTCGGCCACAAGATCCGCTCGCTGCGCCGCACGATCTCCGAGGGCGAGTCGATGCAGTTCAACGCGCTGGTGCTCGACATGCACCCCTATGTCGGCGACCAGATGTTCGCCGAGCGTGAAGGCATATTCGGCAAGCGGCTCGTCGCGGGCGCCTTCGTCTTCTCGGCCGGGCTCGGCCTCGTCGCGACCAATTGCATCAACGCCTTCTCATACGGCTATGACAAGCTGCGCTTCATCAAGCCGACCTTCATCGGCGACACCATCTACACGATCCGCACCAACCTCGACAAAAAGCCCAAATATGACGAGCTCGGCCTCATCCGCGCGTCATACGAGGTGTTCAAGGGCGAGGGCGAACTCGTCATGTATTGCGAGCACCTGCAGACGGTGCGCTACCGCGACCCCTCGGCATTTGCAGGCAAGACCGGCAAGGACAAATAGGTTTGTCGGGGCTCACGCCGCCGCCAGTTTCCACTGCTTCTTGATGTGCTTGTAGCCGTCGCGATAGACGGCCTCCGGGCTTTCGGCAAAATCGCGCCACACCTTCGTGGCCGCCGCAAGATCCTTCAGCGAGCGCCCGAAGGATTCGATCGTCAGCCAGTCGTCATAGCCGCTCTTGCGGATTGCCTTGAAGGTCTCCGCCCAGGGGATGTTGCCCCTGCCCGGCACGCCGCGGTCGTTCTCCGAGATATGGATATGCGCGAAATGCCTGACGTGCCTGGAATAGGCCTTGATCGGATCGGCCTCCTCGATATTGGCGTGGAACGTGTCGTACATGCCCTTGATGTTGGGATGGCCGATTTCCGTGAGGTGCTCCGCCAGCGCCGCCATGGTGTTCAGCAGATAGCACTCGAAGCGGTTCAGCGCCTCCAGCCCGATGATGACGCCGCGCTTGCCTGCATGATCGCCAACCGCGCGCTGCGATGAAACCGAGCGCTTGAACTCGGCAGCCGTTGGTCCGGTGCCGGAAAAATGCCCCAGCGTTGAATGCAGCGGACCTGACAGACGGTTCGCGCCCAGCGCCTGTGCGCAATCCACCGCCCATTTCATGTAGGCAATGCCGGCCTTGCGGGTGCTCGCATCGGGCGAGATCAAATTCATCGCCGGATCGCCCATGGCCGAGACGGCAGTGCGCTCCAGCCCGATGCGGTCCAGCATCTCGCCGAGCCGTTTGTAGTCGTCAGGCGTGCCTTCAAAGATCGGGATCTCGACCCCGTCAAACCCCGTTGCCTTGATGTCCTTCAGCAGCCCCTCGTGCTTCTTCGTGACATTGGTCGTCCACAGGAACATGCACATGCCGATTTTCATGAAATCCCCCTCCCGCTGAGCGCTGGCGGCTTTGCCAGCGCACCATGCTAGTGCCATGTGCCTTACCGGTCAAAACGCCAGCGCTCCGGCACTTGCCAGAATGCACCAATTGGCAAAGGCAAAATGCGAATTGGCAACCGGATGTCGCAAATTGCAATGTCGTAACGGCTGCGATCGAGTTCGCATTCTCGGTCCCTTGGCAAAAAATCGCGGTTTCCCGCCTGTCCTGCGGGTTTTGCGGCCTTGGCCCGCCTCTTGCAGCGCTTGTCGCAAAACAAGCAAGAAATTCCGGAGGCAAACATGACCGCAGACAAGATAGCGCCGATTATCCTGGCAGGGGGAACGGGAGCGCGGCTTTGGCCCGTGTCCCGCGATTCCTTGCCCAAGCAGTTCGCCGCCTTTTGCGATGGCCCGACCCTTTTCCAGCAGACGCTGAAGCGTGTGGCGGACCGCACCTTGTTCGAGGCCCCGCTGGTGATCGCGCAGCGCCGCTATGTCGGGCTGGTCAAGGACCAGTTGGCGCAGGCAGGCTGCACCGATGCCCGCATCGTTTGCGAACCGGCAAATCGCGGAACCGCGGCCGCGCTTGCGCTCGCCGTCGAACTTTCCGGACCGGCGCGCGCGCCGATGCTGGTACTGCCGGCCGACCATGCCATCAACGACGATTTCGCTTTCCTGCGTTCCATCCGTGGCGCACGAAGCCTTTCAACCCGCAATGCCTGCGTGGTCGCGCTCGGCATCCGCCCCGCCCACCCCGAAACCGCCCACGGCTACCTGCGCGCCGGCGCCCCGATCCACGGCGAGCCTGGTTATCTGCTGGACGCGCTGATCGAAGCACCGACATTGGACCAGGCGGCAGCGCTCATCCGCACGCCCGGGGTCTACCGCCATTCGGGGATATTCGTATTCGAGCCGCAACTGGTTCGCACGGAAATGGAAATGCACGCCAGCGACATCCTCGCCCATGTTCGCCGCGCCATTGCCGCCGGCAAATGGGAGGGCAACCAGTTCCACCCGGACGCGGCATGCTTCGAGGCGGCCACTGCTCTGTCCTTCGAGCGGGCGCTGTTTTCGCGAACCGGCCACGCCGCAGTCGCTCCGGCCGATCCGGGCTGGTCCGATCTCGGCTCATGGAAGGCGGTTTGGGAGAACGCGCCGCAGGATTCCAACCGCAACGTCGTTGCCGGCAAGTCCTATTGCGTCAACACCACCAATTCGCTGGTCGTCTCCGACGGTCCCGTCGTCGGCGTCGCGGGTCTTGACGACGTGGTCGTGGTGGCCAGCCGCGACGCGATCCTCGTCACCTCGCGCTCCGATCCGCGCCATGTCGGCAAGCTCGTCGACGAGATGCGTGCCGATGGCATCGGCGCCGTCTTCACCCATGCTCGCGAAAACCGCCATTGGGGCAGCTTCGAAACCATGGACCGCGGCGAAAGTCATCAGGTCCGCCGCATCAGCGTGGGTTCCGGCGGCTGCCTGCCGCTGCAATACCATCACCACCGTTCGCAGCACTGGATCATTGTTGCGGGGCTGGCGACCGTCACCATAGACGAACAGGTCATGATGATGGGGCCGTGCCAGCAGCTATTCATACCGCAGGGCAGCGCTCACAAGCTGGAGAACCTCGCCGACGATGCTGTCGAGATCATCGAAATCCAGTACGGCCACTATCTGGGCGAAGACGACGTGGTTCATGTCGACGAGCCGTCCGGGCACGCCTTCGAGCGCCGTCCCGGCGCCGCCGTGAAGGCGGCGTAGGAGCATGAGGCAGATTTTCATCTTCGACGTCGAAGGCACGCTGACGCCCCAGCACGGCGGCATGGACGCGGGCTTCGCCCGCTTCTTCACCGGCTTCGTCGCGCAACATCCGGTGTACCTCGTCTCGTCTCGCGGCTTTGCCAGCATCGAGCAGCAGATTCCGCAGCCCGTCTTCGAAGCATGCGCCGGCGTGTTCGCCAACAATGGCGCCGAGCTCGCGGCCGGCGGCGCCATCGTCTACAGCAAGCACCACGAGTTTCACCCGATGGTCCGAATAGCCTGCGAAACCTTCGTCGACACCAGCTGGTTTCCGCTGCGCCTGGGCGGCCACATCGACGAGACGCCGGGCATGCTGCGCGTGTCGAGCCTCGGCCGCAACGCGAGCATGGCCGAGCGCCGCCGCTATTGCGCCTGGGATGCCAACGCCGGCGAGCGCCGACAGTTCATCGAGGCGATCGACACCAGCGGCCTTGGCTATCGCGCCGCCCTGTGCGGCGAGATCGGCGTGCGCATCAGCCCGGCCGGCTGGGACAAGGGCGTCGTGCGCAACGAGGTGCTGCGCCGCCACCCCTCGTCGGCCCTGCATTACCATGGCGCGAACATTGCGGCCGGCGGATGCGGCCAGCCGCTTGCCGCGGCATTGCGCGGCGCCGGCGACATCCACACCGTTTCACCGGCGGCTTCCTACACGCAAACCTGGAGCAGTCTCGTCCGTTACCAGAAATCCCTCACACGCGGCGCGAAGGGGCTGAGCGCAGCGTGACCGGCATGGCCGACACCCACGTAAGGCCATGCTTTGGGCGGAGGCGTCGCGGGTCAAACCGCGGCGCCTCAGGCCGCCTCCCAGCCATCCTTCTTGCGATAGATCGTCGACGGGCTGATCTCCAGCATCTGCGAAGCCTTGAGAATGCTGTCGCCGCTGCGCCGGATCGCCTCTTCGATGATCTGCCGTTCGATGACGTGGAATGGCTGGCTGAGATCGATCGTCATTCCGCCTGCTCGTTCGACCGGGACATCCTGGTTCGCCGCCATGGCCGCGCGCGCGATCACCGCCCGCAAGTCGCCGCCGATCGCCAGCATCGGCCCGTCGATGAACGGCCCGTCGTTGAGGATCACGGCCTTGCGGATGACATTCTGTAATTCGCGCACATTGCCCGGCCAAGAATAGCTCATCAGCGCGCCCTCGGCATCGGGGGAGAAGCCCTCGAAGTTCTTGCCCTCTTCCGCCGCCATGGCGGCAAGGAACTGCTCGGCGATCAGCAGCACGTCGCCTTCGCGCTCGCGCAGCGGCGGCATTTGCACCGGCACGACGAACAGCCGGTAGTAAAGATCCTCGCGGAACCGCCCCTCCTGCACCTCGCGCAGCGGATTGCGGTTGGTGGCGCACACGATGCGCACGTCCACCTTGGTCACGCGGTCGCTGCCCACCTTCTGCACGCAGCCTGTCTGCAGGAAGCGCAGCAGCTTGGACTGCAGGTTGATGTCCATCTCGCAGATCTCGTCGAGGAACAGCGTGCCCCCGTCCGCCGCGATTGCCGCACCCTCCCGGTCGCCCGTCGCACCGGTGAACGCGCCCTTGATGTGGCCGAATATCTCCGATTCCATGAGGTCCTTGGGAATGGCCGCGCAGTTGAGCGCGACGAATCGCCCGTTGCTCCTTCCGCTGGCATTGTGGATGGCGGTCGCGCAGACCTCCTTGCCGGTGCCGCTCTCGCCCAGGATGAAAACGCTGGCATTCGAGCGCGAAACCGCGTCGATGGTCCGGTAAACCGCGATCATCGGCAGGCTCGCGCCGATGAAGCCGTGCGTCCCGGTTTCCTCGTACCCCTTGCGGATTTCGCTGACCGCGCGCCGCAGCTTCGTGCGCTCCAGCGCGTTGCGCATGGTCGTCACCAGCCGCTCCTCGGAAGCAGGCTTGACGATGAAATCATAAGCGCCGAGGCGCATCGCCTCCACCGCATTGCTGATCGAGCCTGAAGCCGTGACGACGACGATGGCGACGTCGAGGTTCTCGCGCTGCACCTGCTTGAGGATTTCAATCCCGTTCGTGTCCGGCAGCTGCAGGTCGAGCAGGACGGCGCGATAGAGTCCCGAGCGGATTTTCTCCAGCCCCTCCGCGCCGGTCCCGGCAAACTCCGTCTGGATGTCCTTTCGCGCCAGCCAGCTGCGAAAGACCATGGCGATGGACATGGTGTCCTCGATGACGAGAACATGGTCAGGGCGGCTGATCATTGTGCTTGCCTCGCCTGTGAGTGCTCGGTGGCCTCGATGCTTTCCTGCGCCAGCGCCCGCAAGAGCTCGGCCGAGCGCTGCTGCAAACCTTCGATCAGTTGCGGCTCTATGTCCGCGCCGCTGCGGATTGCATCGTTCAGCCTTCCAGCGAGCGTCTCCACCTTCGGGGCGCCGACGGCCCCCGCCACGCCCTTCAACGTGTGTGCCGCGCGTTCGAGCGCCACGCGGTCGTTGGTGCCCGCGGCGGCGACGGCCATGTCGGTGCTCGCCGCCACGTCCTTGCGAAACTGCTCCAGGAAATCCAGCCGCTGCTGTATCGAAAGCCCCTCCAGCACGTCGCCGATCACCGCCTGCTCAAGTGCGCCGTGCGGTCCCGCATCGTGCTTTGCAACCAGCCCCGACAGCGCCCGCACCAGGTCGGCCCGCGCCACGGGTTTCGACAGATAGGCGTTTGCCCCCGCTTCCATTGCCCGCAGGCGGTCCTCTGCGAAGGCATAGGCCGACATGATGATGACGGGCAGTCTTGCGACCTGGCCTTCCATGGCGCGGATCGCGGTCGTGGCGGCGATGCCGTCCATGCCGGGCAGCGAAATATCCATCAGCACGCCGTCGTGGCCCCCCTTGCGAACCGCCTCTAGCGCATCGAGCCCATTGCCGGTGATCTCCACCGTGATGCCGAGCTGTTCCAGGTTCCGGCGCAAGAGCAGCTGGTTGGTCGCGTTGTCCTCCACCGCCAGCAGGTGCAGCCCGGCCAGTCCCTGCGTCGCTGCCACTTCGCTGCGCCGTTCCTTGAACTTGCCGGCGTTGGCAATTTCCAGTGGAAGTTCGAACCAGAACGTCGACCCCTTGCCCGCCTCGCTGTCAAAACCGATCTCCCCGTCCATCTGGCCGACGAGCCGCTTGCAGATGGCAAGCCCAAGTCCGGTGCCGGCCAGATTGGCCTGGTGGTCCTCGCCTATGGTTGCGAACTCGCGAAAAACCAGGTGCCTGCGATGATCCGGAATGCCTTTGCCGGTATCCTCGACCACGAAGCGCAACCGGGGCGTTGGTTCCCCGCCAATGTTCGAGACAGTGATCTTCACCTCTCCGGCCCACGTGAACTTCACGGCATTGGTCGCAAGATTGAGGATGACCTGGCGGATGCGCCCGGCATCCCCGTTCAGCATTGGCGGCAGTTCGCCGGGGCAGTGATAATGCAGCAGCAAACCCTTTTCGGCCGCCAGCGGTCGCACCAGTGCGATGACGCCCTGTACCAGTTGATCGGGGTCGAATGGCGCCGGCACGATGCTGAGCTTGCCCTCGTCCAGCTTGGAGAAATCGAGGATGTCGTTGATGATCTGCAACAGCGCAGCGCCGGAATTCTGCGCGACGGCGATCAGTTCCGCGCGATCCTTCGGGTCCTGCGAGGTCGCCAGCACGTCGAGAATGCCGAGCAGGCCGTGCAGTGGCGTGCGCACCTCGTGGCTCATCATCGCAAGGAAGCTCGCCTTGGCGCGGTTGGCAAACTCGGCCCGCTCCATCTGCGCCCGCAATTGCTCTTCGGTGCTCTTGCGTTCGCGTGCATCGCGCATGAAACCGGCGAAGCGCCGCTTGCCGCCCGACACGAATTCCGTGATCGACAGGTCGAGCGGAATGGCATTGCCCTCGCTGTCGCGCCCCTCGCTCTCGAAGCTCCTGCCGATGATCTTGCTGGACCCCGTTTCGATGAACTGGCGAACGCCCTGCGCCAGACCCTGCGCGTGTTCGGGCGACATCAGCATGGTGGTGGAGCGTCCGATCAACTCGCGCTCGGAATACTTGAACAGCACCTGCAAGGCAGGATTTGCCCGTTCGATGTTGCCGTTTTCATCGACGATCAGGATCGCGTCGATCGAGCTGTTCAGCAATTCCTCATGGCGCGCGATGTTCTGCTCGGCCTTTCGGTTTGCCTCCTCGAGTTCGCTCACATGCGCCACATTGCTGAGGATGCGCCGCGCCTTGGCCGTCGCGATGACCAGTGCCAGCAGCAGCGCGGCGAAGCCGACGCCCATCTCGATAGCGCCGGCGACGAACATGCTGCCGCCCGACATGTATTCGACGTATGAACTGGTGACCGGCTGGCCGGTCAATACAACCATTGCGATCAGTGCGCACCAGCCCGCGAGCACCGTCAGTCCGGCGATGGCCACCGGCACGGGATCGAACCGCAACACCCGGATTCCCGCGTAAAGTACCAGGAAAATCAAGGCCGGCGTCTTGAATGTCGACTGAAGTGGCAAGTTGTATGCGACCGAGTATGAGACAACGAGGGCGAAGATCAGCGCCCCATCCGCGATGGTGACGAGATGCAACGTTAGGTTGTGACCTTTAAGATTTTGTGAAAGCTTTATGCGCAGCAGGCCGAGCACGAGGATGCCGGCCGCGATGATCACGGTGATCCCGCCATGGGCCTCCGCCTGCCCCGTCACCACGGCTAGAACCTGGAAAGAAAGCACGATCATGGCAATGAGCGCCTGGAAGAGGGCAATCGCCCTTTCACCTTGCCGGTCGCTTTCGGCAAAGATGGCTCTCAGTGCGGTTCTCATTGAAGGTGTGACTCGCCTTGGGGGGAAGACTGTCCACACTCATACAGTGCAAGATTGGGTATTCCGCTAATCAGCGCCCGCCAGTTTTATCAATTCGTGAAATTATACGATAACGAATACGTTGTGGGCGTGCCGAAGAAACACCCCTCTGGGTAGGGGCGCTGCTTTACCGATTTTGCGCACGCCTCACCGTTTCGCGGTAGAACATGTAGAGACCCGAGCCGCCGATCAGCGTGATCCCAACCCAGGCAAGCGGCGTCGGCCATGTTCCGAATACCAGTATGCCCAGGAGGATCGCCATCGGCATCGCAACGTATTCGAACGGCGCGACAAGGCCCGCATCCGCCGTGCGATAGGCCTGCGCGATGAAATAGCCCGAGACCGAAACGATGACGCCGATGCCGAGCAGGATCGGCCAGTCCGCAATCGGCGGCCATATCCATGCGCGGGCAAGGAACTCGATGCTCGGATCGGCGGAGCCGGCAAACGCGCCATCGCCGAAGGCGAGGCCCACCCCGGCGCTGAAGACGATGAAGGCGAGCTGCATGTAGAACGACATGGTGGATGCCTTCTCTCGCAATCCGACCTTGCGCGTCAGCACCTGCAACAAGCCGTAGCACGAGGCCGATATCACCGGCAAAAGCGAGGCCGGCTGGAACGCCGAGGCGCCCGGCTGCACCACGAGCAGAACGCCGGCAAGGCCGATGAACACGGCCGCCCAACGCCGCGGCCCGACATGCTCGCCCAGCATGATCGCCGACAATGCCGTGATCACCAGCGGCGCCACGAAGTAGATTGCCGTGGCATCGCCCAGCGGCAGGGTCGCAAGGCTCGCGTAGAATGTCATGTTTGCGATGACGACGAGAAAGGCGCGCAACAGGTGCAGCCGCCAGCGCGGGGTACGCAGCGCGAAACCGCCTTCCAGCGGCATCAGCACGAACAGCGTCACCAGTGCCGAGATGATGCCGCGGAAGAACGTGATCTGGTGCAGCGCATAGCCACCGCTCAGCGACTTGATCAGCATGTCGTGAAAGGTGAAACCGAGCGCGCCGCCGGTCACGAAAAGGATCGCCAGCAGGTTGGAGGCCCGGCTGTCGGGCAGAACGGCTTGCATTGAAGGGAACTCCCGCGACGATCGCGTCGTTGATCCATACTCATTTCGACTGGAAAGCAAACCGCAATTGCGGCTTTCCCGATATTGACCACCGCCCCTGCGATCGATAACTCCCGGCGGTTCACGGAGTTTCCAATGACATTTGATTTCGACCGCGTCATCGACCGGCGCAACACCAATTGCGACAAATGGGATCGCATGGGCACCGCACTTGGCCTCGACGCACCGGATGCGATCCCCATGTGGGTGGCGGACATGGATTTCCAAGCCCCACCCGCAGTGCAGCGCGATCTGCGTCGCGCCGTCGATCACGGCGTTTTCGGCTATTACGGGGCCATCACTGGCTGGCGCGAGGCTTGCGCGCAATGGGTCGGGCGACGCCATGGCTGGGAGATCGACCCTGCCTGGATTTCCGCAACGCCGGGCATCGTCTCGGCGCTGGGGCTCGTCATCCAGGCGCTTTCGGAGCCGGGCGATGACGTCATCGTCTTCTCGCCCGCCTATCACGCCTTCCGCCGGATCATCGAGGCCAATGGCCGGCGCATCCACAATGTGCCGATGCTGACCGAGCAGGGCCAGTACCGCATGGACCTCGACCGCGCCAGGGCCGAGCTGACCGAACGCGACCGCATCGTGTTCCTGTGCTCGCCGCACAATCCCGGCGGGCGCGTGTGGGACCGCGACGAGCTCGTCGCCGTGGCGCAATTTTGCGAGGAAAACGATCTCATCCTCGTTTCGGATGAAATCCACCACGACCTCGTCTATCCCGGCTCGACGCACATCCCCACGGCCATCGCCGCGCCTTTCATCACTTCCCGGCTGATCACCTGCGTCGCCGCAACCAAGACCTTCAATCTTGCCGGCGCGCACGTGGGAGCCTGCATCACGCAGGACGCCGCGCTGCGCAAGAAGCTGGACGCACGCATCGCGGCGTGCGGCCTTACCGGTGTCGACATGTTCGGCATCATTGCGACGCAGGCCGCATGGCGCGAGGGCGACGAATGGCTCGACGCACTGGTCCCTTATCTCGACGGCAACCGCCAACTCTTCGACACCGGCATTGCCCGCGCCGTTCCCGGCGCCCGCTCCATGCCGCTGCAGGCGACCTATCTTGCCTGGGTCGATTTCGAAGGCACGGGCCTCTCGCGCGAGGACTTCATGGGCCGCATCACCGACCGCGCCCGCATCGGCGTTTCGCCAGGACCCGGCTTCGGACCCGGCGGCGAATTGCGCGTGCGCTTCAACTTCGCCACGCAGCGCCATTTCATCCGCGAGGCGCTGTCGCGGCTGGAGGAGGCCTTCCGCGACTAGCCGGCGCGCGGCCAGGTGTCGTTGATCCGGTACCCCGAAGGCCAGGGGTCGTCCGGATCGAGGAAATGCTGATGCGTGCCGGTAAGCCATGCCCGCCCCTCGATCCGCGGGATCACCGCCGGGCGGCCGTCAAGGCTGGTCTCCTCGACCACGCTGCAAAAGAAATGCGAGCCGAGCACCGATTCCGCTTCGTAGATCTCGCCCCTGTTGATCTGCCCGCGGGCATGCAGCACCGCCAGCCGCGCCGAGCAGCCCGTGCCTGTGGGCGAACGGTCGAGCTTTGCCGGCTTGATCGCCACCGTGTTCTTGCCGCGCCAGCCCGCCGGCGTCTTCGTCAGCGGCCCCGCGAACTGGCAAAACGAAATGTGGTCCCAGGCCTGCGTGGGATGCTGGAACCCGAGCTGCGCATTCGCCGCCGAGGTGATGCGCGAGCCGAGCGCCGCGAGGTCCGCCGCCTCGTCCGGCGTGATGGCAAAGCCCAGCGCCTGCGCATCCACGATCACGAAGGCATCGCCGCCGAAGGCCGTGTCGACGCTGATCGTGCCAAGCCCCTCCACCTCCAGCGGCGCCGAAAGCCGGTCCGCGAATGAGGGCACGTTGCGAAACGCCACCGACTGTACCTTGCCATAGCGGCAGCGCGCCTCCACGGCCACCAGCCCCGCCGGAACCTCCAGCGTCAGCCGCGTCACCGGTTCGCTCATCGGCAGCATGCCGGTCTCGAGCAGCACCGTCACGACGCAGATCGTGTTGGAGCCGGACATGGGCGGCGTGTCCTCCGGCTCCATGATCAGGAATGCCGCATCCGCATCGGGATGCTTTGGCGGCACCAACAGGTTGAAGTGCCGGAAGACGCCGCCGCGCGGCTCGTTCAGCAGGAAATTGCGCAAGGTCTGGTCTTGCGCCAGGAAGTCGCGCTGCTCGTAGAGCGTTGCGCCCGGCGGCGGCATCACCCCGCCAACGACGACGTCGCCGACCTCGCCCTCGCAATGGCAGCTGACGGTGTGGATGATCGACTTGCTGCGCATTGCCTGTCCCCTTGGCCGCCCCTATGCGGCTTCGCCCGTGCCGCGAGAAATCGCCTGCGCCCGGTCTTTTTCCTTGCGCGCCGCGCGCTCGGCCCGCTTGCGCTCGCGCGCGCTTTCCACATCGGCCGCCACGTGCCTTTCGCCCCGCGCCGCGGCAAGTTCCACCTGCTTCTGCCGCTCGGCAAAACCGGCCTTGCGCTCCTCGCTCATCGTGTCGTGGCACTTGGGGCAGCACACGCCCTTCATGTATTTGGGCGAGGCCTTGTCTTCCTGCGTGATCGGATGGCGGCAGGCATGGCACAGATCGTAATGCCCCGGCACAAGCCCGTGCCCGACCGAAACGCGCTCGTCGAAGACGAAGCATTCGCCCTGCCACAGGCTCTCTTCCTGCGGCACGGTCTTCGAGGTATTTGAGGATGCCGCCCTTGAGGTGGAAGACGTCCTCGAAGCCCAGCGATTTCAGCAGCGCGGTCGACTTCTCGCAGCGAATGCCGCCGGTGCAGAACATCGCGATCTTGCGCTTGTTGTGGAAGCGCTCGCGTTGTTCTCCTCGAACCAGGCGGGAAACTCGCGGAAATTCGTCGTCTTCGGATCGATGGCGCCCTTGAACGTGCCGATCGCCACCTCGTAGTCGTTGCGCGTGTCGATCACCACCGTGTCCGGGTCCGCGATCAGCGCGTTCCAGTCCTGTGGCTCGACATAGGTGCCGACCGTCACGCGCGGGTCGATATCGGGCACGCCCATGGTCACGATCTCGCGCTTCAGCCGCACCTTCATGCGGTAGAACGGGTTCTCGTCGGCAAAGCTTTCCTTGTGCTCGAGACCGGCGAGCCGCGGATCGGATTCCAGCCATTGCAGCACGGTTTCGATTGCCTGCGGCGAACCGGCGATGGTGCCGTTGATGCCCTCCTTCGCCAGCAGCAACGTGCCCATCACGCCCTGCGCCTTGCACAATTCCAGCAGGCGCGGCTGCATCTCCCGGTAATCGGGCAGCGCCACGAATTTGTACAATGCGGTGATGGTGATGTTCGGCATGGCCCTGAAATAAACGCCGCCACGGGACTTCGCAAGACGGCCTGGCATTTCCGAATCCCCTTGAGGGGGGCTGGAAACCCACGCACGCACCACCCCCTTGGCGATCCTGGAATTGAACGGACTGCGGGGCATCCAATGGGTGCCTCTGTGTTTAGTTTTGTGTGGCATCCACCGGATGCCCCGCTTCGGAGATCGTGGACGCCTTGTTGGCTCTCGCCGTTTCGGCCCGGCCAGCGCGGAAGCTTTGCCGTTTGGGATAGCCTACTTATCTCGTCCGGCAGGCCTTTCCCGGGTCCGACACCCGCTTCCAGCCGCTCCGCAGCCAATTTCCCACGATATGCTTCGGCGGCCTACCGTCGTCCGCGCGGGAATTGGTGAGGGGAGGGTAAGGGAGGGTGGAGGGGAGTGGGGATAGAGTTTTGTTCAACTTGGCTTCAGCCTCGAAGGACGAGGGCCATGGCTGGGGAGCGCCGCCCCAATCGCTCCGTCACCCCGGTTGCCATGCAAACCGGGGTCCAATCCACGTTGATGGAGAGGGAAGCTCCACGTTGATGGAGAGGGAAGACGCGCCGGTTGATCCCACCTCACCCTCCGTTGCGCGGAGAGGGGCATTGGATCCCGGTTTGCATGGCAACCGGGATGACGCCGTACGCGGGGTGAGACGGTGCCACTCATGCACGCAGCAAGGACAGACGTCGGTCAGCCCTCATCGCCAGCTGTGAGCGCAGCGAGCCTCGAAGATGACGCCGGGTGTTGCCGTACAGGTCATTACGCCAACATTCGTAGCTAGACGATATCCTCATAAAGATCGCGCCAACCCGGATTGCCGGCTTCGATCAGTTGGATTTTCCAGCTTCTTCGCCAGCGCTTGATCCGCTTCTCCTCATCGATTGCCTCGACAATACCTTCGTACCTGCGGTACCAGATCAGCATCTTCACGCCATGGCGTGAAGTGAAGCCGCCCGTTATTCCGTCTCGATGTTCCCAGACGCGGCGCTGGAGGTCGGAAGTTACTCCGACGTACAGCGTTCCATGCATCCGTGATGCCATGATGTAGACCCAACCGCCCATGACTTACTCTTGTGGAGCATGCAACGGTTGTAAAGCCTGATGCTGCACTCACTTTTTCTCCCCCTCCCCCTCGCCATTCTTTTCCCCTATCCTGCCCGCATGCCCTCGGCCCTCGACGAACTCGACCTCAAGATCCTGCGCGTGATGCAGCGCGATGGCGAGGCGAGCGTGCAGCAGATCGGCGAGGCGGTGGGGCTGTCGCACACGCCGGTGTGGCGGCGCATCAAGCGCATGCAGGAGGCGGGGCTGATCGCCGGGCGCACATGGCGGCTGGATGCCGAGCGCATCGGCCTCGACGTTTCGATCTTCGTATTCGTGCGGCTCGACAAGCACTCGCCCGAGGTGCTGGAAGCCTTCGAGGCGGCGACGCTCGGCGTTCCGGAAATCCTGCAATGCTATACCATGAGCGGCGAGTTCGATTACCTGCTGCGGGTCGTCGTCGCCTCGGTGCGCGACTATGAGAAGGCCATCAAGGGCAAGCTGCTGCGCCTGCCGCATGTCGGCAATCTCAATTCGCACTTCGCGCTGAACGAGATCAAGAACACCGGCGAGCTGCCGCTGTGAATGGAGCAGCGATTCACGGCCCGCCTGCCGCGCGCAATCACCATCCTACGCATGCGGCCTGAACCGGGATGGTTTCGCAGCTTTTGCGCTGGACAGCCCCAAAATTGGCACTGCAACTTCGTGTCATATGCTCCATATTGATGTCGAGGAGCGCCATTCGTGCGCAAGGGAGTGTGGCATGAACGAGATCACCAAGCCCGCCGGCGCCGTTCCGATCGCGATCACGCTCGAGGACAAGTACACGGCGACATCCGGCCAGGTCTTCATGAACGGCACGCAGGCGCTGGTTCGCCTGCCCATGGTGCAGATGCGGCGCGACCGGGCGGCGGGGCTCAACACCGCGACCTTCATTTCCGGCTATCGCGGCTCGCCGGTCGGCGGCTTCGACTTCGCGCTCAACCAGGCGCGCAAGCACCTGAAGGCGCACAACATCGTCTTCCAGTCGGGCGTCAACGAGGACCTTGCGGCCACCGCCGTGTGGGGATCGCAGAACGCGCAGCTTTCGCCCGGCGTCACGCGCGACGGCGTGCTCGGCATCTGGTATGGCAAGGGCCCCGGCGTCGACCGCTGCGGGGACGTGTTCAAGCACGCCAATTCCTTTGGCACCTCGCCGCATGGCGGCGTGCTGGCGATCGCGGGCGATGACCACAACGCCAAGTCCTCCACCGTCGCGCACCAGTCGGACCACGCCTTCATGGCGGCGATCATGCCGATGCTGTTTCCCTCCAGCGTGCAGGAATTCGTCGAGCTCGGCCTGCATGGGCATAGCCATGTCGCGCTACAGCGGGCTGTGGGTGGGCTACAAGGTGATCTCCGACACCATCGAGACCACCGCCGTGGTGGACCTTGCCGGCGAGCAGCGGCAGTTCGTGATCCCCACGGATTTCCAGCTTCCCGCAGGCGGGCTGAACATCCGCTGGCCCGACGACCGCTATGCGCAGGACGAGCGGCTGCAGGAATACAAGGCCTATGCGGCCATCGCCTTCGCGCGCGCCAACGGCGTCGACCAGCTGGTGATCGATTCGAAAAAGCCGCGCTTCGGCATCATCTCGTCGGGCAAGGCCTATGAGAACGTGCGCGAGGCGCTGCGCCACATGGGCATAGACGAGCGCGTCGCCGACGAGATCGGCCTGCGGCTCTACAAGGTGCGCATGCCCTGGCCGCTGGAGCCGGAGGGCGTGCGCCACTTCTCCGAAGGGCTGGAGGAGGTGCTGGTGATCGAGGAGCGCCGCGAGGTGATCGAGCACCAGATCAAGCAGCAGCTTTTCAACTGGCGCGCCGATGTGCGCCCGCGCATCGTCGGCAAGTTCGACGACAAGGACCGGCATATCCTGTCGCTGCACGAGGAGGTGACGACCGGCGTCGCGCTGCGCGCCATCGCCTCGCGGCTGCTCAATTTCGATTTGCCGGAAAGCCTTGCCAATCATCTGCGCGAGCAGCTTGCCCATTACGAGGCGCGGCATGCGATCCGCGTCAACCACGCCGCGCCGGTGGCGCGCGCGCCGCATTTCTGCTCGGGCTGCCCGCACAACACCTCCACCAAGGTGCCGGAGGGAAGCCGCGCCATGGCCGGCATCGGCTGCCACTTCATGGCGCTGTGGATGAACCGCAACACCGAGACCTACACCCACATGGGCGGCGAGGGCGTGCCGTGGATGGGCACCGCGCCCTTCACCAACGAAAAGCACGTCTTCGCCAATCTGGGCGACGGCACCTATTTCCACTCGGGCTACCTGGCGATCCGCCAGTCGGTCGCGGCCGGCAACAACATCACCTACAAGATCCTCTACAACGACGCGGTGGCGATGACCGGCGGCCAGCATGTCGACGGACAGCTCTCCGTGCCGCAGCTTTCGCACCAATTGGCGGCGGAGGGCGTGAAGGAAATCTGGCTGGTCTCCGACGAGCCGGACAAATATTCGACGCACGACCTTGCGCCCGGCGTGAAGGTGCGCTCGCGCGAATATCTCGACGAGGTGCAGCGCCATCTGCGCGAGGTGGAAGGCTGCACGGCCATCATCTACGACCAGACCTGCGCGGCGGAAAAGCGCCGTCGCCGCAAGCGCGGATCGCTGGTGGACCCGCAAAAGCGCGTCTTCATCAACCCGCTGGTCTGCGAGGGCTGCGGCGATTGCTCCGTGCAGTCCAACTGCATTTCAATCGAGCCGCTGGAAACCGAATTCGGCCGCAAGCGACAGATCAACCAGTCCTCGTGCAACAAGGATTATTCCTGCGTCAACGGCTTCTGCCCGTCCTTCGTGACGGTCGAGGGCGGCGCGCTGAAGAAGGGCGCCCTGCCGCCGCTTTCATCCGAGGCGCTGCCGGAACCTGCGCTCGCCCCGCTCGATGATGTCTACAACATCGCGATCACCGGCGTTGGCGGCACGGGCGTCTTGACCATCGGCGCGATCATCGGCATGGCCGCGCACCTTGAAGGCAAGGCGGCGATGATCCAGGACTTCTCGGGCCTGGCGCAAAAGGGCGGCGCGGTGCTCTCCCACGTGCGCCTCGCGCCGCGCCCCGGCATGGTCGCCTCGGCGCAGATCGTCACCGGCGAGGCCGATGTGCTGATCGCCGCCGACACGGTGGTTGCAGCCTCCAAGGACAGCGTTGCGCTGTTCGGCATGGACCGCACCCGCGCGGTGCTCAACACGCATCTCGTGCCGGTGTCGAATTTCGTCTTCAACCGCGATTTCGACTTCCGCCAGAACGACGTGATCACCACGATCACCAACGCCATGGATGCGCCCGCGCACCGGCTCGACTTCGGCAAATTGGCCGAGGCCGTGTGCGGCGATGCGATTGCCACCAACATCATGATGCTGGGCTATGCCAGCCAGAAGGGCCTGCTGCCCGTCGGCCCGGCCGCGCTGCTGCGCGCGATCGAGCTCAACGCCGTTTCGGTCAACGCCAACAAGCTGGCCTTCGGCTGGGGCCGGCGCTTTGCGCAGTACCCGCAGGAGGCCGAGCAGATCCTCAAGGGCACGCACCCCGAAGCCACGCAGGCGCAGGACCTCGACGAGATCATCGCGCGGCGCGTGGAGTTCCTCACCGCCTATCAGGATGCCGCCTATGCGCAGCGTTATCGCGCCCTGGTCGACAAGGCGATTGCCGCCGAGGCCCGGCTCGGCAAGCCGCGCGAACTCTCCGAGGCCGTGGCGCGCAACGCCTTCAAGCTGATGGCCTACAAGGACGAATACGAGGTGGCGCGCCTCTACACCGACGGCGATTTCGCCCGCCGCATCGCCGACACTTTCGAGGGCGACTTCAAGCTGAAGTTCCACCTCGCCCCGCCGGTGCTGAAGGGCGAGCCGCTGCCCAACGGACGCCCGCGCAAGCGCGAATTCGGCCCGTGGATGATGCCCGCCTTCCGCGTGCTGGCGAAGCTCAAGCGCCTGCGCGGCACGGCCTTCGACCCGTTCGGCCGCAGCGCCGAGCGCCGCATGGAGCGCGCGCTGATCGCCGATTACGAGGCGCTGGTGGAGAGCTTCGCGCAAACGCTCACCACGGCCAACCACGGCGTGGCGCTGGAACTGGCGCGCCTGCCCGACGCGATCCGCGGCTTCGGCCCGGTGAAGGAAGCCGCCGTGAAGAAAGCCGCCGCCCGCAAGGCCGAACTGCTCGCGGCATATAGCCAGCCGGCAAAGGCGAAACTGGCCGTGGCGGCGGAGTAGCCCTCAGGCCCGCGACAGCGCCGGCTCCCTGACCCGACGCCGCGGCGCAAGCATCGCCCTGGGGCTCTTTTGCGCGCGCACGAGTTCGACAACCTCGCGTCGGCCGATCGTCACGGCGCCCAGCCTTATCGCGCGGCTGCGCTCGAACCCGGTGATGTCGTAATGCGGCGCGGTGGTCTTGGGCGGCCCCTGGTAGGAGGAAAGCTGCAGGCCGAGACGATGCGCGAAACGGTGGAGCTCGAAGATGTCGTCGGCCATGAGGTGGCACCAGCGCCGCCCCTTCCACACCCAGATCGCCTCGTCGACATAAACCGCCATGCCCCGGCTCGCCCCCTACCCCCGCAACTCCCTTCTCAGTATCTTGCCCACGTTCGTCTTCGGCAGTTCGGTGCGGAATTCGACGCACCTTGGGCCGCTTGTAGTTGGTGAGGTTTTGCGCGCACCAGTCCTTCACCTGCTGCTCGGTGAGGGCGGGATCGCGCTTGACGACGAAGAGCTTCACCGCCTCGCCGGAATTGGCGTCGGGAATGCCGATCGCCGCCGCTTCCAGCACGCCCGGCATGGCCGGCCGCCACTTCCTCGATCTCGTTGGGATAGACGTTGAAGCCGGAGACCAGGATCATGTCCTTCTTGCGGTCGACGATCTTGGTGTAGCCGTTCTCGTCCATGAAGCCCATGTCGCCCGAGCGGAAGAAGCCGTCGGCGGTCATCACCTTGGCCGTCTCGTCCGGCCGGTTCCAGTAGCCGGCCATCACCTGCGGCCCGCGAATGCAGATCTCGCCGACTTCGCCCAGCGGCAGGTCGTTGCCCTCGTCGTCGCGGATCGCGATGTCGGTGGAGGGCAGCGGCAGGCCGATCGTGCCGGTGAACTCGTCGAGGTCGAAGCGGTTGGCGGTGGCCACCGGCGAGGTTTCGGAAAGGCCGTAGCCCTCGCCGATGACGTTGCCCGTCACCTGCCGCCAGCGCTCGGCGACCGGCCCCTGCACGGCCATGCCGCCGCCAACGGTGAGCTGCAGCGAGGAGAAGTCGAGCTTGCGGAAATCCTCGTTGTTCGAGCAGGCGCGTTGAACAGCGTGTTGAGCCCGGGGAAGAAGTTGAACTTGTATTTCTGCAGTTCCTTGACGAAGCCGGGAATGTCGCGCGGATTGGGGATGAGGATGTTCTGCGCGCCCTACCGCCATGCCCACCAGGGCGTTCACCGTCAGCGCGAAGATGTGGTAGAGCGGCAGCGCGCAGACATAGACCGGATGCTCCAGCCGGCCCTTCTTGGCGTAAAGCGCCTCCAGCCACAGCGTGTTCTGCTCCACGTTGGCCAGCACGTTGCCATGGGTGAGCGTCGCGCCCTTGGAGACGCCGGTCGTGCCGCCGGTATATTGCAGGAAGGCAACGTCGTCATGGCCGACCATGGCGCGGTTCTTGAACGTCTTGCCCGCGCCGCCCGCCAGCACCTGCTTGAACGTGACATGGCCCGGCAGCGACCAGGCCGGCACCATCTTCTTGACGCGCGCGCACGACGAGATTGACGATCGTGCCCTTGAGCCCGCCCAGCATGTCGCCCATCGCGGCGACGACGACGTGCTTCACCTGCGTCTTGCGCGATCACCGCCTGCAGCGTGTGCGGCGAAATTCTCGAGGATGACGATCGCCTTCGCGCCGGAATCCTTGAGCTGGTGCTCGAGTTCGCGCGGCGTGTAGAGCGGGTTGACGTTGACCACGGTATAGCCGGCGCGCAGCACGCCCAGCATCACGACCGGATATTGCAGCACGTTCGGCATCATGATGGCGACGCGGTCGCCCTTGGCGAGGCCCTGCGCCTGCAGCCAGGCGCCCACCTGCTCGGACATGTCGTGCAATTGCTTGTAGGTGATGGACTTGCCCATCATCGTCCAGGCAAGTTGCGGCCCGTGCTTGGCGCAGGCATCGTCGAACATCTCGTTCAGCGAGGGATAGCCCACATCGCCCATCTCGTGCGGCACCGCCTTCGGATAGGATTTGAGCCACGGTTTCGCCGGTGCCGTCGCAGTTTTCTGGTTAGCCAAGTTTACCCCTCCCGTTTGGCGCGTTCAGCGCGCGTCGCCGGTGATGCTAACGCCTGCGCGCGTCTTGGCAAGTGTTCAATCAGCCGCGCAGGCTGACGACGATGTTGACTGCGGCGGCCACCACGACCGTGTTGAGCGTAAAGGACAGGACACCGTGCAAAAGCGCGAAGCGCCGCAGCCGCTTGCTGTTGATCGTCGTATCGGAGGTCTGGGCGGTCATGCCGATGACAAAGGCGAAGTAGAGGAAATCCCAGGCGTCGGGAGCATCTTTCATATCGGCAAACTGGAGCGGCAGCTTTTTCGGATGCTCCCTGCGCTCAAGATGGTAGAGCCGGGCATAGTGGAATGCCGCCATCAGGTGCACGGTCGCCCAGCCGAGCGGCAGGGTGAGGATGGCAAGTGCTGTCATCGCGGGCTCAACGCCCTCGCTGTTCACCGCGCGGAAAAGCAGGAAAAGCCCTGTTGCCGCAAAGCCGGCGGCGACGAGGAAGACGATTACCGCAGGCTCGTCGTCCTGGCTGTCCCAGTCCTTGTTGCGGCGGATGACGTCGATCATCCCCGTCACCAGGAATGCCGCGAAGAACATGTCGACACCCGCGATCCAGGCATAATGCGAGCCGGCCACGGCCAGCACGCCGGCGGTGAGGAAACCTGCGAAAAGCGCGATTGCGAACGAGCGATGCGACTTGAGGAACGAGCCTTTCACCGCGGCGCTTCCTGGCTTGCGCGTCGCACCGCCTGCTCCAGCCCTTGCAGGAATGCCGATCGGTCCTTCGGACCGAAGGGCGCGTTGTAGCCGGTGATCGCGCCTGCCTCGCGCAAATCCTGCGACAGGTTGCGCATGGCGCTGGTCATGCCGATGGTCGCCTCCGTGTGGATCCGGCCCTTGTGCGACAGCGTGATCACGCCCTTGGCGACAAGCCGCGCCGCCAGCGGAATATCGGCGGTAATGCCGATATCGCCCGGCCGGGCATTTTCAACGATCCAGTCGTCCGCCGCGTCGAAGGAGCCGGAGACCGTGACATTGCGCACCATAGGGTCACGCGAGGGCCGCAGGCCGGTGTTGGCGACGAAGACGACCGGCAGGCTCCGCCGCTCCGCCACCTTCAGGATTTCCGCCTTCACCGGGCAGGCATCGGCATCGACATAGACGGTGGTCAATACACCACCACGCTGCGGATGCTTTCCCCCGCATGCATCAGGTCGAAGCCCTTGTTGATCTCGTCGAGCGACAGCGTGTGCGTGATCATCGGGTCGATCTCGATCTTGCCGTCCATGTACCAGTCGACGATCTTCGGCACGTCGGTGCGGCCGCGCGCGCCGCCGAAGGCCGTGCCCATCCAGGTGCGGCCGGTGACGAGCTGGAACGGACGGGTGGAGATTTCCTGGCCCGCGCCGGCAACGCCGATGATGACCGACTTGCCCCAGCCGCGATGGGAGGCTTCGAGCGCCTGCCGCATCACCTTCGTGTTGCCGGTGCAATCGAAGGTGTAGTCCGCGCCGCCGATCTGGTCCGCGCCGCGCTTGGTCATGTTGACGAGATGGGCGACGAGATCGTCGCCCGCATCCTTCGGATTGACGAAATGCGTCATGCCGAACTTCTCGCCCCAGGCCTTCTTGCCGTCGTTGAGGTCGACGCCGATGATCATGTCCGCGCCCGCGAGCCGCAGGCCCTGGATCACGTTGAGGCCGATGCCGCCGAGGCCGAACACGATCGCCGTCGCGCCCGCTTCCACCTTGGCCGTGTTGATCACCGCGCCGATGCCGGTGGTGACGCCGCAGCCGATGTAGCAGATCTTGTCGAAGGGCGCGTCCGGGTTGACCTTGGCCACCGCGATCTCCGGCAGGACGGTGAAGTTGGAGAAGGTCGAGCAGCCCATGTAGTGCAGCACCGGCTTGCCATCGAGCGAGAAGCGCGAGGTGCTGTCGGGCATCAGGCCCTTGCCCTGCGTGGCGCGGATCGCGGTGCAAAGGTTGGTCTTGCGCGAAAGGCATGAGGGGCACTCGCGGCACTCCGGCGTGTAGAGCGGAATGACGTGGTCGCCCTTCTTCACCGAGCGCACGCCGGGGCCGACATCGACCACGATGCCCGCGCCCTCATGGCCGAGGATCGCCGGGAACATGCCCTCCGGATCGGCGCCCGAAAGCGTGAATTCGTCGGTGTGGCAGATGCCGGTCGCCTTCACCTCCACCAGCACCTCGCCGGCGCGCGGGCCTTCCAGGTCCACATCGCAAATGGTGAGCGGCTTGCCTGCCTCGAAGGCGACGGCGGCGCGGGTTTTCATGGGTGAGTGCCTCCCGGAATTCTGGCTTTTGCGTCAACCATCGCAGATAGCGCAACGGCGTGCGAAAGGAAACGGTTTGCCGCGCGATGCCCGACAATGTCGGATTCGTTCGGGTACGTCGAGAGTTCAAGAATAAATTTCAATGACTTAGTCGTAAATGCAGCATTCGCGAGATTGGATTTACTGTTTACGGACAATGCCGGCAGGTTTTCATAACTTTATCGTAAACAAAGCTGGGCCAATGCGATGACCATTATCCGTATTTTCATGGGTGCTATTCTGGCGTTGTTCATGGCAACTGGCGCTTCGGCATCGGAAACCGTCGGGTCCGCCAAGCGGATCGTCAATCTGGTGACAGGCAATGATTCCGGCGTGCAGCGCGGCCTCAATACCGACGATCCGGTCTTCCGCGACGAGCGCATAAGCGCCGAAGGCGGATCGCGGGGCGAACTCATTCTCACCGACGGATCGAAGATCATTGTCGGCGAGAATTCGTCCATCACGCTCGACGATTTTGCAGTCGGCGAAAAGGGCTTCAAGTCCGGCACGATCAACGTTGTCAAAGGCGCTTTCCGTTATATCTCGGGCAGCTCGCCAAAGGGCGCGATCAAGTTCAAGACGCCGCTTGCCACCGTTGGCGTGCGCGGCACCACGCTGGACGTCTATGTCGGCGAAGGCGGCGTCACCCGCGTCGTCGTGCTGAGCGGACGCGTTACCACCTGCACCAATGGCGGCGAATGCATCACCATGAACCGCAGTTGCGACATCGTGGAAGTTGGCGGCCCTTCCGAGATCTCCAGCCTCCCGTTCTTGCGGTCGAGGGAGCGCGACCGCACGAACGAAACCCAGGACTACCCGCTGACCGAGAACCAGAACCAGCATAGCGGTGGCTGGCGCGCGCCCACGGGCGGCTGCTCGGTGCGTGCAGCGCTCGAACAGGGTGTGGTCAATCCGAACGGCGGCGATGGAGACCGCAATCGCCGTGTGCAGGACGCGCCGCCGCCACCTCCCGCTCCGCCCCCGCCTGATGAGGAGGAAGAAGAGGATGACGACGAGGAATGCTATGAGTGTGAGCCCGGCAATCGCGGTTGAGGGCCTGGCGCTCTCATTCCATCGCCAAAATCGCCTTTAGAATGGCCTCCGGTGTCGCCGGCGCATTGAGCGGCGGCACCACTCCCGGCTTCAGCGAGGCGATGGCGAAGGTGATCGCCGAGAACACCGAATTGGCCAGCATCACCGGTGGCTCGCCGACCGCCTTCGAGCGGTAGATCGTTCCGGCCTCGTTGCCTTCCGATTCCCACAGCCGCACGCGGAAATCCTGCCGGCACGTCCGAAGCGGTGGGTATCTTGTAGGTCGATGGCGCGTGGGTGCGCAGGCGCCCCTCCGCGTCGAAAACAAGTTCTTCCGTTGTCAGCCAGCCGGCGCCTTGCACGAAACCGCCCTCGATCTGGCCGATGTCTATCGCCGGGTTCAGCGAGGCTCCCACATCGTGCAATATGTCGACGCGGTCGATTTTCATTTCGCCGGTCAGCGTGTCGATGGTCACCTCGCTGCACGAAGCGCCATAGGCGAAGTAGAGGAAGGGTTTGCCGGTCGCCGTCTCGCGTTCCCAGGTAATGTGCGGCGTTGCGTAATAGCCCGTCGAGGAGAGCTGCACCCGCTCCAGGAAGCACTTCTTGGCAAGCTCGGCGAAAGGCACCTCGCGCGCGCCGACAATCACCATGCCGCGCTCGAACCGCACTTTGCTGGCATCGCCCTGGTAGAGTTTCGCCGCCACCGCGGCCATGCGCTCGCGAATCGTGCTCGCGGCATTCTTCGCGGCCATGCCGTTGAGATCGGAGCCGGATGAAGCCGCAGTCGGCGTGGTGTTCGGCACCTTGTCCGTGGTCGTCGCGGTGATGCGCACGCGCGAAATATCGACGCCGAATTCCTCGGCCACCACCTGCGCCACCTTCAGGTAGAGCCCCTGCCCCATCTCGGTGCCGCCATGGTTCACCTGGATCGAGCCGTCCGTATAGACATGCACCAGCGCGCCGGCCTGGTTGAGATGCTTCAGCGTGAAGGCGATGCCGAACTTCACCGGATTGAGCGCGATGCCCTTCTTCAGCCAGCGGCTCGACGCATTGTAAGCGGCAATCGCCTTGCGCCGGGCGCGATAGTCGCTGGTCTTTTCCAGTTCACCGACCAGCGGCAGGAGAATGTTGTCGACCACCTGCATGCCGTAGGGCGTGATGTCGCGGCCCGGCCCGTAGAAATTGCGCTTGCGCACGTCGAGCGGATCCTCGCCGCGCAGGATGGCGATCTGGTCCAGCAGCCGCTCGGAAAACACCATGCCCTGCGGACCGCCAAATCCGCGAAACGCCGTATTCGAAACGGTGTCGGTCTTCACGCGATGCGAGACGATCCGCACATGCGGATAGATAGTAGGAGTTGTCGGTGTGGAACATGGTGCGGTCGTTGACGCCCAGCGACAGGTCCGCCGAATAGCCGCAGCGGCTGGCATAGTTCGACCTCGACCGCCTCGATCACGCCGTTGTCGTCGATGCCGGCGCGCCACTCGATGTCGAAATCGTGCCGCTTGCCGGTGGTGATGAAATCATCGTCGCGGTCGAGCCGCATCTTCGCCGGCTTGCCGGTGACATGCGAGGCGAGCGCGCACAGGCAGGCCCATTGCGCCGCCTGGCTTTCCTTGCCGCCGAAGCCGCCGCCCATGCGCCGGCACTCGCATACGATCATCGCGTCGGGCCGCCCGAGCATGCGCGCCACCAGATGCTGCACTTCGGAAGGATGCTGCGTCGAGGAGAACACCTTCATCTCGCCGCCCTCGCCCGGGTGGCAGCTGGCGATCTGGCCCTCGAGATAGAAATGCTCCTGTCCGCCGACCTGCATCGAGCCTTCGATGACGCGCGCGCTTTGCTCCATGCGCCGCCGCCGGATCGCCGCGCCCGAAGCGAATAGGGATCGAGCACCTGCAGGCCTTTTCCGAGACCTTCCGCCGCCGTGACGACCGGCTTTTCCGCCTCGATCTCGATCTTGCCGAGACGCGCCGCGCGCCGCGCCTGCGTCGCGCGTCCGCGCCACCACGCAGAACAGCACCTGGCCGTGGAACAGCACCTCGCCCATCGGCAAGGATCGGGTCGCCGCCAATGGACGGGCTGCAATCGTTGAGGCCGGGAATGTCGGAGGCCGTCAGCACCTCGACGACGCCGGGCGCGGCGCGCACCGCCGACAGGTCCATCGAGAGGATGCGGCCCTTGCGCCTTCGGCGAAAGCCCCGGCGCAAGGTGCAGCATGCCTGCCGGCTCGGCCGCGTCGTCGATGTAGATCGCCGTGCCGGTTACGTGCTTGGCGGCGCTGTCATGGGCAAGCGCACGGCCCACCGCCGCGGTGTCGGATCGCAGGTCGCGGATTTCCGGCTTGATGTTCATTGCGCCGCCTCCGCAGTCACTCGCCGCCCTGTGACGCGCGTATCGCTTGCCCCGGCAATCTCGGCCATCGCCTTGACGAGCAGGTTCTGCGCAACGCGCATGCGGTAATCCGCGCTCGCCCGCATGTCGGTGATCGGCTTGTAGTCCTGTGCCAGCGCCTGCGCCGCACGCTCCACGGCATGCGTGTCGGCGGGGTCGATGCCGGTGAGCGCAGCTTCGGCATTGGCGGCCCGCTTCGGCGTTGCCGCCATGCCGCCGAAGGCGATGCGCGCCTCGCTGACCTTGCCGTCCGGCGAGCGTGATGCGGAACGCGCCGAGCAACGGCCGATATGTCCTGGTCGAAGCGCTTGGAGATCTTGTAGGCGCGAAAATGCTGGCCGGCCTTCAGCCGCGGCACCGTGACTGCGGAGACGAGCTCGCCCTTGGCCGCGGTCCTGCTTGCCGTAGTCGATGAAGAAATCCTCGAGCGGCATCGTCCGCGTCTTGCGCGCCGTGCATGCAGCTCCAGCTGCGCGCCGAGCGCGATCAGCAGCGGCGGGCTGTCGCCGATGGGCGAGCCGTTGGCGATGTTGCCGCCGATCGTGCCCGAGGCGCGCACCTGCTTCGAGCCGAGCCGGCGCAGCACTTCGCGCACATCCGGATCGATGCCCGACAGCGCCTCGAACGCGTCGGCATAGGTCGCGCCCGCGCCGATGCGGATCGCCGTCGCCATCCTCGCTCACCGATGCGAAGCCCGGCCGCGCGGCCGGTGTGGATGATCTTCGGCAGGTCGCGCAATTGCTTGGTGATCCACAGCCCCACATCGGTGCCGCCCGACAAGGATGGTCGCGTCCGGGATGCCTGGCGCATAATCGCGGCGAGCGCTTCGATGCTGGCGGGCGCGGCGAAGAACCGCTCCGCCGTGCCGACGAAAAGGTCTTCGCCGTCCTGCATCTGCGCGATGCAGCCGCGCAGTGTCGGCGAGCCGGGCCGAAAGCGCGTCGCGCGCCTTGCCGTCGAGGCGTCGAGCGCCGCGTCCGCGATCGGCCGGTAGCCGGTGCAGCGGCACAGATTGCCCGCCAGCCAGTCGTTCACCGCGCTCGCGGTCCGCCTTGATGCCGGCATGATAGAGCGTGAACAGGCTCATCACGATGCCGGGCGTGCAGAAGCCGCATTGCGAGCCGTGATGGGCGACCATCGCCTCCTGCACCGGGTGCAGCCGCCCGCCTCGCGCGAGGTCGTCGACCGTCACGATGTCCTTGCCGTCGCACTGGCCGAGCAGCTGGATGCAGGCATTGACCGGCTCGTAGGCGAGCAGCGCCGTCCTTCAGCCGGCCCACCGCCACCGTGCAGGCGCCGCAATCGCCCTCGTTGCAGCCTTCCTTCGTGCCCTTGGAGCCTTCGCGCAGCCGCAGATAGTCCAGCAGCGTCTCGTTCGGCCCGGCCTGCGCGAGTTCCACGCGCACGCCGTTGCGGGCGAAGACGAGATGGTCCCTGGACATGCAAAAGACTCCGCGAAATTTTTATCGTTTGGTCAAACTAGTCCAGCCCTGCCGGTGGCGCAATTCGAACCGGCACGAAAAAGCCGCGCGGCGGTTGCCGCGCGGCTTTTGTCAGTCGTGACTGTTCGATTACTTGCCGACAGCCGCCAGCACCAGCGACACGGCACGCTGCTGGATGCGCGAATCCTTGTCGATGGCGACGTGGTCGACGCCCGGCGCGAAGCTCTTGATGTCGATGTTGGTGATCGAGCCGTTGAAGCCGCCCGAACCCTTGTACGGATTGCCGCGCGCGCTGCCGGCGATCCAGAAATTCACGACCTTGGGCGAACCGGCCGTGAACGGCGGCGGCGGCGCGAAGCCCGGGTCGAAGCCGACGACCAGCGCAACGGGAATGCCCGCCCTGGCCAGCTTGTTGGCCATTTGCGGCGCTTCCTGCCCGCCCACCGAGTGACCCATGATCACGATCGGATAGGAGACGTCGCCGGTCTTGTTGCGCTTGATGATGCTGTCGGCAAGGCCGGACCAGGCCCCGTTGGAATAGGCCTTGGCGTTGACGCCGCGCGACTGCAGCTGGCGCGTCATCTGGTTCATGCCTTCGGAGAAGACGTTGAACGCGCCGCGGATGACATAGACTTCCTCCGCCGTGGCCGGCGCAACCCATGCGCCTGCTGTAGCGGCCACCGCGAACGCTGCCGCGGCAATCGACTTGAGACTGATCATTCCGTCCTCTTTCATGTCAAAGGTGTTGGTCCCGATTGCCGCGCATTTTGACGAAAGCGCGGCCGCATGCAAGTCCCGGCCCGCTAACCAGCCGGGATCACGCGGTGAGGCCGCCGTCGATTCCCAGAGTCTGGCCGTTGAAGTAGCTGTTCTGCACGCGAAATGGCCCAAATCATGGCCTGAACGACCTCATCCACCTCGCCAAGGCGTTGCATCGGATTGAACGCCACCATGTTGGCTTCGGCCTTCTCGCGCCCGTGCGGCGAGGTTTCGAGCGGCTTCAGCACCATTTCCGTCTTGGTGAAGGCCGGGCAGACCGCATTGATTCGCAGGCCCTTGCGCCCGTATTCGATCGCCGCCGAGCGCGTCAGCCCGACGACGCCGTGCTTTGCCGCCGAATAGGCCGCCAGCATGGGCGAGCCGATCAGCCCCGCCGCCGAGGCGACATTGAGGATGCGCCCCTGCCCGCCGGTGCGCTCGACGCCCTTCAGCAGCAGCGGGATCTGGTGCTTCATGGCGAAAAACACGCCCATGAGATCGACCGCGACAACTTTCTGCGCCAGCGCGCTGTCGGTCTCGTGCAGGCGCATCTGCGGCTGCGCGATGCCGGCATTGTTGATGGCGATGGTGAGGTGCCCGTGCCGCTCTCCAATCAGCGCGGCGATGGCCCTTGCGAGACCGCCTCGTCGGCAATGTCGCCCGCAAGCCCGTCCGCCTGCGCCGCCCGCCGCGCGAATTGCATCGAGCGTGCCGTCGACCAGCGCATCGGAAATGTCGGTGACGACGAGCCTCGCCCCGCCCGCCGCCAGCCGCTCGGCAACCGCACGCCCGAACCCGCGCCCCGCTCCGCTGACATAGGCAATCTCGCCGGTGAAATCGTGCATGTGTGGGTCCTCCCTGTGGCGCGGAGGTTATGGAGGAGGAACGAAAGGGGAAGGGAGGTCAGCCGGCAGCGCGGACTCGGCAATTCGTCCCAGGTCTTCTCGCGGTAGATGCGGCCGGTCTTTTTCTTTTGTACGCCGCCCCATTGCTTGAAGAAGAATGCGGTGCCGGATGCGTCGCAGGCATCCTTGATCTCGTCGACCCATCGCGATATCCATGGGGCGCGCACCCGGTCCGGATTCGCCGCCCACGATGGCCCAATCGATGCCATCCAGCCTTGGCCGTCCGACGCTGCCGATCAGCGGTTCGAACGAAATGAACCGCACGGCCGCCGGTGTCTGCCGCGACAGCATCAAGTCGGCCGAGATAAGCTGCCGACTCGATGGAGGTGCCAAGCCAGACATTTTCCAGAACGGGAAAATCATTCCGAGAAGGATACACGCGCCATGTTTTCCGGGCGCTTCGTCAATATCTGGAACACATGCCAATGCGCCTCCGACATCGTGTCCCAGATCTGCCGGATGAATTCGACCGGCACTCCGTCCTGAAACAGGTCGGACATCGAGTTGACGAAGATCATGCGCGGCTTTCGCCACGTGATCGGGGCTTCAAGAACCCGCTCGTTCAAGATGACCTTGCCGGTCCAGACCTGGCGGTTTCCGCTCTTGCGCGTGACACCGCGATAGCTGCCGTGACCCATCGCCTGCAACCGGCCAGCCATGCGCATGGCATAGCAATTGGTGCAGCCCGGCGAGATGATCGCGCAGCCGGACACGGGGTTCCACGTGGCGTCTGTCCATTCGATCGTCGCTGATAGTACCGGCCACTTCTACTTCCTCGCCATGACTGAATGTGCGCGACCAGATGTGCCAGCTTCCTCGCTACGTCTCTCTCGTTGCGAACGCTTGATTACCCGTATGCCAAAAAGAAGTGACCGGGCTCGACGACAGTTCTTTTCCACGAATGGGGAAGTTCCACTGGTGTTTCCGAAGACGCCTATCAAAGCTTTCCTGAAAATGCGTTTATCGAGATTCTGTTTCTCCAGATCACAAGTACCTTGTTGAACGGAATCCACGGTGGCTATCTTGATTCGGCAGGTGAATATTCTGGCTTGGCACTCCATCATTATTAGAAGAGCTCGATTCTGCCGTTACATGGTTCACAATTTTATGACCTTCGAAGTGCTTAGACACAAAAATCAGGTGGTGCTTTGTCCGCTTGCCAGACCGGTTCCCGAAAGAAGACGGTCAAGAGATCTTCCACCGAAAGATTTGATTTCCTCCGCCAGCGCTTCCAATCTTGCTGCCTCGCGAACGGCTGGTCCCTTCAAATCTTTAAGTCGTTGTCGAGCTTATTTGCGCGTCCGACGCCAAGACGGCATCAATAAGATACGCGACGGCATCCATTGCTAAATCTCGCGTTTATTCGACTATAATTACGAAGAAGGTGTAGTCACAGCCCCAACTTAACCTGATTTCCGAGACAACCCTTGGATCAAAAGGAACAACGAACGAGACAGTCGGTTCCATTCTGACGCAGATTTCGGCAAATAATGAGCCCACAACTCCTTATCGGCATCATCTCGTGAGATCTGTAATTCGATCTGCCAAGTTTGCGGAACATTCACCGTTTTGAGGGTCTCCAGTTCCCTGACATGTTTTGACATCTAGATTCATCAGAAAACATTGATACGCACGAAACTGGATGCTGTACCTGCAAGCGCTGCGTCTGCAGCAGCCTTCTACAACTTGTCAACATCTGGAGTTTCGGGGAGCAATGGCAGAGTTTCCACTCACGGTAACTCCACAGCACCTGAGCCGGCAAACAGGTCATCTCAGCAATATTTCAATCGAAATCGATTGGCTGCAGGACCGGCTTATTTTTGCAGGCGCATTCGTATAGAAATACTGAGATAGTCGAAAACGGTCTTAGTTTCGGACACAGCGTGCCAGATTGCTGATCAACAAACTGCTCGTTTGTCGCGCCATAGTTTCACCCCACCGCTGTGAACGTAACAGGGAACAGAATCTAAGCAATAACTTTCGGTACAAGTCGGAAGCTGAAAAATTCACCCCTCACCCCCGCATCTTTTCGCCCTTGGGGTCGAGTATCGGCTTGGCCTGCAGCCTGGCCTTGCACATGTCGCCGAGGATTTCGATTTCCCAGCCGGTTTCCTCATCGGCCAGTTCCTTCGGCACGTAGCCGAGCGCCATGGACTTCTTCTGCGCGTGCGCATAGCCGCCGGAGGTGACCCAGCCCACCACCTTGCCCTTGTGCCAGACCGGCTCGTCGCCGATGCACTCGGCATCCTTGGCGGCGACGGTAAAGGCGACAAGGCGCAGCCTGCCGCCGGATTTCTTCTCGGCCAGCGCCGCCTTGCGGCCGATGAAGTTGACGTTCTTGTCATAGGCGACGAAGCGCGAGAGGCCTGCTTCCAGCGGTCCGTAGATGGGGCGGTATTCGCGGCCCCAGCTTGCCCAGTTCTTTTCCAGCCGCAGCGCGTTGAGCGCCCGCAGGCCGAACGGGGCGATCTTGAATTCGCGCCCCTCCTTCACCAGCAGGTCCCAGACATAGCGCAGGTAGTCGACCGGCATCCAGATCTCGTAGCCGAGATCGCCGGTATAGGTGACCTTGCCGACGAGGCAGGGCGCGTGGCCCACCTCCATGCGGCGGATGTCCATGAACTTGAACTCATCCGGCGAAATGTCCTCGTGCACCACTTTTTGCAGCAGGGCGCGTGCATTCGGCCCGGCGATGGAAACGCCGCACATGGCAAGGCCGAGCGCATCGACGCGCACGGAGCCGTTCTTCGGCATGTGCTTGTCGAAGTGGCGCAGGTAATATTCCTCCGCGATGCCCGAGCCGAAGAGGTAGTATTTCTCGCCGAAACGGTCCGGCACGTTGGCGACGGTGAGATCGCCGATCAGCTTGCCGTTCTCGTTCAGCATCGGCGCCAGCGTCATGCGCCCGGCCGGCGGCAGCTTGCAGGCCAGCACCTTGTCGAGGAAGGCGCGCGCGCCCTTGCCGGAAACCTCGAATTTCGAGAAGCCGGAAATGTCGAGAATGCCGACCGACTTGCGCACGGCCTTGGCCTCGCGCCCTACCTGGTCGAAATCGGTCGAGCGGCGCCAGGAGAACTTCTCCTTCACGCCCGCCGGGGCATACCACAGCGGCATCTCAAGGCCGAAGCCCGCGCCCATCTGCCCGCCCAGCGCCAGATGCCGGTCGTAGAGCGGCGTGGTGCGCAGCGGCCGCGCCGCCGGCAGTTCCTCGTTGGGAAAGCGGATGCGGAAGCGGCGGGAGTAATTCTCGCGCACCTTCTCGTTGGTGAAGGAGAGCGTCGCCCAGTCGCCATAGCGCGCCGCGTCCATGGCCCACACGTCGAAGCCCGGGTCGCCGTCCACCATCCAGTTGGAAAGCGCCAGCCCCACGCCGCCGCCCTGGCTGAAGCCCGCCATCACGCCGCAGGCGAGCCAGTAGCCCTGCAGCCCGCGCACCGGGCCGATCATCGGATTGCCGTCGGGCGCGAAGGTGAAGGGGCCGTTGATGATGTTCTTGATCCCGACATTGGCCAGCGGCGGATAATGCTTGAACGCCACCTCCAGCGAGGGGCCGATGCGGTCGAGGTCCGGGTTCAGCAGCTCGTGGCCGAAATCCCACGGCGTGTTGATCGGCGACCACGGCTTGCCGGCGCGCTCATAGGTGCCGAGCAGGATGCCGTTGCGCTCCTGCCGCGAATAGATCTCGCCCTCGAAATCGATGATGTGGATGACTTCCTTGCCCGTCTCCTTGTTGTAGGCGACGACTTCCGGCACTTCCTCGGTGATGAGGTAATGGTGCTCCATGGCCAGGATCGGGATTTCCAGGCCGACCATGCGGCCGCAATCGCGCGCCCACAGCCCGCCCGCATTGACGACGTGCTCGGCGATGATGTCGCCCTGCGTGCGTCTTCAGCACCCACATGCCGTCCTCGCGCTGGTGCATGTCGTTGACGCGGCATTTCTCCTTGATCTTCGCGCCCTTGATGCGCGCGCTCTTGGCATAGGCCTGCGTCGTGCCGGAAGGGTCGAGATGGCCCTCGATCGGGTCCCACAATCCGGCGAGGAACTGCTTGTCGTCGAGGATGGGGAACTGCGCCTTGGCGTCCTTCGGCGTCACCATTTCCAGTTCCATGCCCATGTAGCGCCCGCGCGCCCGGGTGTTCTTCATCGCCTCGACGCGTTCCTTCGTCTTGGCAAGCTGCACGCCGCCGGTGATGTGCACGCCGCAGGACTGGCCGGAAAGCTCCTCGATCTCCTTGTAGAGCTCCACCGTGTATTGCTGCATCTTGGCGACGTTCGGATCGCCGTTGAGGGTGTGGAAGCCGCCCGCCGCATGCCAGGTGGAGCCGGAGGTCAGCACGTCGCGCTCCAGCAGGCAGATGTCGGTCCAGCCGCGCTTTGCAAGGTGGTAGAGAACCGAGCAGCCGACTACGCCGCCGCCGATGACAACCGCGCGATACTGTTCGCTCATGCGTGGAAACTCCCCTCAAATGCCGGAAAACGGCGAAGCGGGGACGAGACTATCCAATGCAAGGCTGGGCCAACAGGCACAAAAACGGCGCAAGGTGATGCGTAGCCGCCTTGGGCCGTAAAGGTGCCTCGTCCGTCCAGGTTCGTCGCGCTCGCACCCCAAGATGACTGCTGCCAAGATCAGATGACGCCGTCCTTGTTCAAAAGGAACATATCGAACAGATCACTTCCCGTTTCGATTGCACCCTTTCAACGCCTGCCTCATCCTGCAGTGCGTTTACGGGGAGCCTCCCTCATCCTGAGGTGCGAGCGCAGCGAGCCTCGAAGGACGAGGGAAATGGAAATCACGGTCTACATCTTGCGTTGTGCGGATGGCAGCTACTACACGGGAAGTACGAAGAAGCCAGTCGAGGCAAGGGTTTGGGAGCACAACAACGTTCCTCCGGAAAAAAGCTATACCGGCACCCGCAGACCCGTAACGCTCGTGTTCTCCGAAACATACGAACGGATCATCGACGCCATAGCGCGGGAACGGCAGATAAAGGGTTGGTCACGTCGCAAGAAAGAGGCGGTGATCGCACGGCAGTACGAGGCACTGCCGGCAATCTCCCGCCGCAAACACCTGCAGGAATGAAGAGCCCTTCGTGGCCCACTTCGCTCACCTCCGGAAAAAGGAGGCTGTGGCTTCAACCTCGCCCTTCGAGGCTCGCTGCGCTCGCACCTCAGGATGAGGTTGAAGGTGTTGGCTCTCTGTTTTTGGACCGAGGGAGCCTTCCATCGTGAAGTGCAGCTAAGGGGACAGCCTTCCTCATCCTGAGGTGCGAGCGCAGCGCGCCTCGAAAGACCCACTCACCCCCGCATGCGTTCGCCCTTGGGATCGAACAACGGCTCGGTGATGATCGTGGCCTTGCGCCGCTCGCCGATGATTTCCACCTCGAACGCGCCATTGGCCGTGTCGCCGGCAAGTTCCTTCGGCACGTAGCCCTGCGCCAGCGACTTGTCGACGTAATGCGCATAGCCGCCGGAGGTCACCCAGCCGACCACCTTGCCGCCGTGCCAGATCGGCTCGTCGCCCAGCACGTCGGCGTCGCCCGCATCGACGATCATGCGTGACGCGCCGCAGCTTGCCGCCGCTCGCCTTCTCGGCCATCGCCGCGTCGCGGCCGATGAAGTCGTTCTTGGTGAGGTCGATGAAGCGGTCCATGCCGGCCTCGAAGCCGCCATAGATCGGCCGAAGCTCGCGATACCAGGTCGGGAAGTTCTTCTCGAGCCGCATGCGACAGCAGCGCGCGCATGCCGAAATTGACGATGCCGTGCGGCGCGCCCGCCCTCATGATCTCCTGGTAGAGGCGGCGCTGGTATTCCGGCGCGACCCAGATCTCGTAGCCGAGGTCGCCGGTATAGGTCACGCGGTTGACGATGGCCGGGCAGTTGGCGATGTCGAATCGCGCGGTGGTCCATGAACCTGAACGCCGCGTTGGAAACGTCCTCGTCGGTCAGCGCCTGCAGCACGTCGCGCGACTTCGGCCCGGCGATGGAAAGCCCGACCAGGCCCATGTCGAAGCCGCTGGATGCGCACGCTGCCGTCGGTCGGGCAGGTGCTGCTCGAACCAGCGCATGTGGTATTTCTGCGCCTGCGACGAGCCCCACATGTAGAAGGTCTCCTCGCCGGCCTTGGCGATGGTGAAATCGCCGATCAGCTTGCCGGCCGGGTTGAGCATCGGCGTCAGCACCAGCCGCCCGCGTCTTCGGCATCTTGTTGGTCATCAGGCGCGACAGGAAGCGCTTCCGCGCCCGTGCCGGTGAAGCGGTACTTGGCGAAGTTGGCGATCTCGGTGACGCCGACGCCGTTGCGCGTGCCGAGCACCTCCGCCTTCACATGCGGCGAAGTCGTTGGAGCGGTGGAAGGAGACGACGTCCTTCGGCTCGACGCCCTTGGGCGCGAACCACAGCGGCGTCTCCAGCCCCCAGCTGTCGCCCATCACCGCGCCTTGCGAAAGCATGATGTCGTAGAGCGCCGTCGTCTGCTGCGGCCGCGCGGCCGGCAGTTCCTCGTTGGGGAAGCGGATCGAGAAGCGGCGCGAATAGTTCTCGCGCACCTTCTCGTTGGTATAGCTGCGCGTCGCCCATTCGCCGAAGCGCGCCACGTCCATGGCCCAGACATCGAAGCCCGGATCGCCATTGACCATCCATTGCGACAGTGCGAGGCCGACGCCGCCGCCCTGGCTGAACCCGGCCATGACCGCGCAGGCGCACCAGTAATTCTTCGAGGCCCTGCACCGGACCGACCAGCGGATTGCCGTCGGGCGAGAAGGTGAACGGCCCGTTGATCACCCGCTTGATGCCGACATTGGCGAGCGCGGGGAAATGCTTGTAGCCAAGCTCCAGCGACGGCGCGATGCGGTCGAGGTCGGGCGCCAGCAGTTCGGTGCCGAAATCCCACGGCGTGGAGCGCGGCTGCCACGGGCGGCAGTCCTTCTCATAGGTGCCCGAGCACCATTCCGGTGCGCTCCTGGCGCATGTAGATCTCGGACTTGAAGTCGATGACATGCGGCAGTTCGTGGCCGCGTTCCTTGTTGTAGGCAACGACTTCCGGCATCTCGTCGGTGACGAGATACATGTGCTCCATGGCGAGCACCGGCAGTTCCAGCCCGACCATGCGGCCGACCTCGCGCGCCCACAGCCCGCCGCAATTGACGACGTGCTCGGCCTGGATGGTGCCGTTGCACGGTCACCACGTCCCAGGTGCCGTCCGTTGCGCGGCTTCAGTTCGATCACCCGGCAGTTCTGGTGGATCTCCGCGCCGTTGATGCGCGCCGACTTGGCATAGGCATGCGTGGTGCCTTCCGGATCGAGATTGCCGTCGGCGGCGTCGATCATCGCGCCGACGAAATACTTCTCCTCCAGCAGCGGGTTCATCTTCTTGGCTTCGGCGACCGAGATGATCTCGGTCTCGAGGCCCGAGATAGCGGGCGCGCGCATGCGCCATCTTCAGCCATTCCAGCCGCTCCGGCGTGTCGGCGAGGATGATGCCGCCCGAGCGGTGCAGACCGCAGGCCTGCCCGGAAATGCGCTCCAGCTCCTCGTAGAGGCCGATCGTGTAGCCCTGCAGCTTGGCGACGTTCGGATCGCCGTTCAGCGTGTGGAAGCCGCCCGCCGCATGCCAGGTGGAGCCCGAGGTCAGCCGGTCGCGTTCCAGCAGGGCAATGTCGGTCCAGCCCAGCTTGGTGAGGTGATAGAGCACCGAACAGCCGACGACACCGCCGCCGATGACCACGACGCGATAATGAGACTTCATGGATTAACGCTCCGGGAAAGGGCAAATGCGCCTGTTGCCCGCACACTAGCCAAAGCGGGCCCTGCCCAGAAGCACAAAAGCGGCGCAACGAGGCGTCTCCCCGCCTTGGCGTTGCGGCTCGCGCCACGTTGTGACACAGGTTTTGCAAAACAGGGAGCAAGCCATGGATCCGTTCACCGCCACCGCCGCACAAATCGCCAGCGCCATCGAGGCGGGCAAGGCAGACCCCGCGGAAATCACGGAGGCGTTTCTGGAGCGCATCGCGCAGGTCGACCCGGACGGGCTGATCTATGCCCGCACCACCGCGCAGCGCGCCCGTGCCGAGGCAAAGGCGGCGAGCGAGCGCGCCAGGGCCGGCACGCGCCGCACGGTGCTCGACGGCGTTCCCGCCTCGTGGAAGGACCTCTTTGACAGCGTCGGCACGCCCACCGAATCCGGCTCGCAACTGCTCGCCGGCCGCACGCCGCAAAAGGACGCGGAACTGCTGGAAATCGCCACGGCCGCCGGCATGGTCTGCCTTGGCAAGACGCACCAGACGGAGCTCGCTTTTTCCGGCCTCGGCATCAACCCGTCCACCGCGACGTCGCCCAATGCCGTGATGCCGGGCCATGCGCCGGGCGGCTCGTCCTCCGGCGCCGCAGCCTCGATCGCGCATGGTCTGGCCCCGATCGGCATGGGCTCCGACACCGGCGGCTCGGTCCGTATTCCCGGCCGCCTGGAACAGCTTGGCGGGGCTGAAAGTCACATGGGGGGTACTGCCCGACGCGGGCATGGTGCCGCTGTGCCCCTCCTTCGACACGCCCGGCCCGCTGGCGCGCACGGTGGAAGACCTTGCCATCGCATATGACGTGCTGAAGGGCGGCACGGGCGCGAATGCGATGCAGGCGCCGGAGCTTTCAGGCATGCGCTTCCATGTCGCCGAAAACATCGTGCTCGACGATTGCGACGAAGCTGTTCGCACCGCTTTCGAGGCCGCCGTCGAGGCTTTGCGCAAGGGCGGCGCCACCATCACGCGCGGACCCGTGGCGCAGTTTCCCGCCGTCGCCGCGGTCGCGCCGATGCTCTACCCGTTCGAGGCTTGGCGGCAATGGGGCGAGGCAATAGAGGCGCAGGGCGAGAAGATGTACGCCCCGGTGCGCACCCGCTTCATGCTGGGCCGAAACGTCACCGCCGACGAGCATACCCGCGCCCGCACGCAGATGATGGGGTTGCGGCAGGCCTATTCGGCGGAAACCGGCGGAATCGATGCCGTGCTGATGCCGACGGTGCCGATCCTGCCGCCGCGCGCCGACGCGCTGCTTGCCGATGCGGATTATTTCACCGCCCGCAATTTGATGGCTCTGCGCAACACCCGCTTCGCAAATACGCTCGGCCTGTGCGCGCTTAGCGTGCCGCTGCCGCAACCGGCTGTCGGGCTGATGGCCTATGGCAAGCCTTTCCACGAGGCGCGGTTGCTCGCCATGGGAATGGCAATCGAGCGCGTGGTGCGCGGCTAGGCCCGCTTTTTTGCCTTGCCTGCCTGCTGCCGCTGCCTTGCCCGCACATAGGCCTTGAGCACGTTCTGCATGCGCGTGATGTGCCCCTTGCCCTCCGACTTGAAGAACTCGTAGACCTCCGTGTCGAGCTTCAGGTGAACCGATTTTGGCTCGTTGTAGTTGACGAGTTCCGCATCCTTCCAGAAGCCTTCGGGCAGTTCCTCGCCCGGCGGCGGACCCTCGGGCGCGTTGGGGTTGCGATAGACTTCACCGCGTTCCCTCATCGCCATGATCTCTGCCAGAGATGCTCGCCTGATATTCGAGTTGCTCATCACGCCCACCTCTCCACGCGGTAATTAACCGGATTACGCCTTCTCTTTCCGTATGCACCACAACGAGACAATGTCCCTCGAAAAAGCCAATGGAAATGTTCCGCACTTCCCCGTAGTCGCGCCGGTTGTCTGTACGAGTGAGGACGAAGCTTTCGAATATGCCTGCGGCGTCAAGTAAATCGATATCGCGCGTTGCTATCAGCAGCTTGCCGCTTTGCCTCATCCCATTCGAATTCCACGCACGTCGCCCCCGCGATAGGGGCGAGTGTACACCAATCATGTACACTTTCAAGTGCGCTTCATCTGTCTGCCGGCGACCCAGGTCTCCTTCACGGCCCGGTCGTCGCCCATGATCATCAGCGCGAAGAGCACGTCGTGCAGGCTCCCCGAAAGTTCGTGCCGGGCCGCCATCAGCGGCGTCGCGCACGGGTCCAGCACGACGATGTCGGCCATGTGCCCGGCCTTCAGCACGCCGATCTCGTGTTCGAGATGCAGCAACTGCGCATTGCCCAGCGTCGCCAGGTAGAACGCGTCGAAAGCCGTGATCCGCGCGCCGGAAAGCTGCGATACGACGAACGCGTCGCGCATCGTCGCCAGCATCGAATAGCTGGTGCCGCCGCCAATGTCGCAGCCGATGCCGACCGTTACCGGATGCGCGCCCGCGCGGGTGCGGTGATAGCCGAACAGCCCCGAGCCGAGAAAGTTGTTCGACGTCGGGCAGTGGACGACGCTGGCGCCAGCCTCCGACAGCCGCGCCAGCTCGCGATCCGACAGATGGATGCCATGCGCGAAGAAGGCCTTCTCCGACAGCAGGCCGTAATGCTCGTAGACATCGGTGTAGTCGCGCGACCATGGGAAGGAACGCGCCACGGTCTCGATTTCGCCGGCGCTCTCCGAAAGATGCGTCTGGAAGACGAGGTCCGGATATTCACGTTTCAGCGCGCCGGTCGCCTCCAGCTGCGCCTCGCTGGAGGTGACGGCAAAGCGCGGCGTGATCGCATATTGCAGCCGCCCCACGCCGTGCCACTTTTCGATCAGCGCCTTGCTCTCGTCATAGCCGCGCTGCGGCGTATCGGTCAGGCCCGATGGCGCGTTGCAGTCCATCATGGTCTTGCCGGAGATCATCGCCATGCCGCGCGCCTGCGCCTCCGTGAAGAGCGCGTCTAGCGCGACCGGGTGGATCGTCGAAAACGCGAGGCACGAGGTGATGCCGTGCCGCATCAGCTCGTCGGTGAATGCGCGCGCCGCCATCGCCGCAAACTCCGGGTCGCCGTAGCGCTGCTCTTCGATGAATGTGTAGCGGTTCAGCCAGTCGAGCAGGTCTTTGCCATAGGCAGCCAGCATCCGGTATTGCGGGTAATGCAGGTGCGCGTCGATGAAGCCTGGCAGGATGATCGCCTCGCCATGATCGGTAGTCGTCAGCCCTGCATATTGCGGCGGCAGGGCCTCGCGCTCGCCCTCCCACGCAATGCGCCCGTCGTCGCCGATGACCACCGCCCCGCGCTCTCTGTGGCGATGGGAGGCCGCCTCCCCCGCCTGCAAGGGATCGGCGAGGAAGCTCAGGGTCTGGCCGGTCAGTATGTGCATGAATGCTCCGCGAAGCGCCAAGTCGAATGGGCGCGATTGTCAGCTTTCCCATGACCTTGCGCAACCGCAAATGCGGCCATGCGCAGCGCCCTTGCGGCCTTAAGCATGCGGGAACACGCTTACGTTGCGGCCTTTATTGTGAAGGCAAAACGTGCTTTGACGACAGGCGAACCCTCATGAAACAACGCGGAGAGACGTAAAAAATGGCGGACGGAAACTGGAAGGTACACGGCGAAATCACCGGACCGGTCGTGATGATCGGCTTTGGCTCCATCGGCCGTGGCACGCTGCCGCTCATCGAACGGCACTTCACCTTCGACAAGTCCCGCCTCGTCGTGATCGATCCGCGCGACGACAACAAGCCCATCGCCGAGGCGCATGGTGCGCGTTTCGTGCATGCCGCGGTCACCCGCAAGAACTACCGCGAGTTGCTCGAGCCGCTGTTGAAGGACGGCCCCGGACAGGGCTTTTGCGTCAACCTCTCCGTCGATACTTCATCGCTCGAACTGATGAAGTTCTGCCGCGAGATTGGCGTCCTCTACATCGACACCGTCGTGGAGCCATGGCCGGGCTTTTACTTCGACAACAAGAAGGGCAATGCCGAGCGCACCAATTATGCGTTGCGCGAAACCGTGCAGGCCGAGAAGCGCAAGAACCCCGGCGGCAGCACCGCCGTCTCGTGCTGCGGAGCCAATCCCGGCATGGTCTCGTGGTTCGTGAAGCAGGCCCTGCTCGACCTCGCGAACGACACCGGCATGAAGTTCAAGGAGCCGGAACGGCACGACCGCCACGGCTGGGCCAAGCTGATGAAGAAGGTCGGCGTCAAGGGCATCCACATTGCCGAGCGCGACACGCAGCGCACCCAGGCGCCCAAGCCGATGGGCGTGTTCTGGAACACCTGGTCGGTGGAGGGTTTCCTCTCCGAAGGCATGCAGCCGGCAGAGCTTGGCTGGGGCACGCACGAAAAATGGATGCCCAAGAACGCCAAGAAGCTAAAGAAGGGCAGCACCACGGCAATCTATCTGGAGCAGCCCGGCGCAAATACGCGCGTGCGCAGCTGGTGCCCGACCCCAGGCGCGCAATACGGTTTTCTCGTCACGCATAACGAGGCGATCTCGATCACCGACTTCTTCACGCTGCGCGACGGCGACGACAAGGCGACCTACCGCCCGACCTGCCATTACGCCTACCACCCCTGCAATGACGCGGTGCTTTCGCTGCACGAGCTTTTCGGCGCAGAAGGCAAGATGCAGGAAAAGCAGCACGTGCTCGACGAGCATGAGCTGATCGACGGCATCGACGAACTCGGCGTGCTGCTCTACGGCCACAAGCGCAATGCCTATTGGTATGGCTCGCAGCTTTCGCTGGACGAGGCCCGCAAGCTCGCGCCTTACCAGAACGCGACCGGCCTTCAGGTTACCTCCGCTGTGCTGGCCGGCATGGTCTGGGCGCTGGAGAACCCGAACGAGGGCATCGTCGAGGCTGACGAGATGGACTACAAGCGCTGCCTCGAAGTGCAGCTTCCATATCTGGGCCCGGTCAAGGGCTACTACACCGACTGGAACCCGCTGCAGAACAGGCTCTCGCTGTTCGAGGAAGACCTCGACACCAAGGATCCGTGGCAGTTCCGCAATATACTGGTGCGCTAGGGCGGGGTCACACCCGCCCGTCGAGGTGCCGCGCCTTGCGCAACGCCGGGAAAAGATACGCCCATAGGACGGCGATGCCCATTGCGCCGACGCCGCCGAACACCACGGCCGGGACCGCGCCGACCAGCGCGGCCATCGAGCCCGCCCGGAATGCCCCAAGCTCGTTCGATGCGCCGACGAAAACCATGTTGACCGCATTGACGCGGCCGCGCAGCCGGTCGGGCGTCCACAGCTGGATCAGCGTCTCGCGCACATAGACGCTGACCATGTCGGCCGCGCCCGCCGCCGCCAGGGCCAGGATGGACACCCATGCAAGTGTCGACACGCCGAAAACCGTGGTGAACAGCCCGAACAGCCCGACGCAGACGAACATGATGAGGCCGGCATGGTCGCGGATCGGCGCGCCGGTGAGAAGGATTGCAATGCCGATTGCCCCAATGCCGGGTGCGGCGCGCAGCAGGCCGAGGCCTAGCGGACCCAGCTCCAGAACGTCCCGCGCATAGACCGGCAGAAGCGCCACCGCGCCGCCGAGCAATACCGCGAAAAGGTCGAGCGATACCGCGCCCAGCACCACCTTTTCCTTCCAGATGTAGGAAAAGCCGGCGAAGAAGGTCGCAAGGCTCGGCCGCTCTGTATCCTCGATCTGGCGGGGCTTGGGTATGGAGAAGGTGAGCGCCGTCGAGCAGATCATCAGCATTGCCGCCGTGGCATAAGGCACGTTGGCCGATATGCCGTACAGCAGGCCGCCGATAGCCGGCCCGGCGATCGATGCCGTCTGCCAGGCGGACGAGTTCCATGCGACCGCGTTGGCGAAGAGGTGGGTCGGCACCACGCCGGTCAGGAGCGCCGCGCTGGCCGGGCCGAAGAAGGCGCGGGCAATCGCCGAAGATGCCGATGACGATGAAGATCGGCAGCGGGCTCGTCATGCCGCGCATGGTGAGATAGAGCAGCGTCAGCGCGCAGACCGCCTCGAGCATCGCCGCCGTGCCCATGATCAGCCGCCGGCCGACCCGGTCCGCCACCGCACCGGTGACCAGCACCAGCAGCAGCGAGGGCAGGAACTCGATGAGGCCGATCAGGCCCAGATCGAACGGATCGCGGGTGAGGTCATAGATCTGCCAGCCGACGGCAACGGTCATGATCTGCACCGCCATCGTGGCGAAGAACCGCGCAAACCAATAGCGAAGGAATGCCGGATGCCCGAACGCGGCAAAACGGCCCGCTTCCTGCGGCACTGAGTGCGATATCTCTGCCATGATGCGTACGCGCCCGGAGCCTGGAAGGGAAAACAGCGCCTTGTTTAGCTGCGGCGCACCGGTAATCCAAACGATTTACCGGTAGCCCGGTTCAATAATTTTGTCAGAACTGCCCAATGACATTGAGGAATACGCCGCCATCGTCCAGCGTCAGGTCGGTGAGATCGTCGCTGAAGCGCCCGAAATTATAGCCGACGCCGACCTTCAGATTGTCGCCGATGTGCCGGTACACGCCTGCGAGCAGCCCGTAGTTCACCTGCTCCAGTTCGGACATCCACAGCGCTCTGCCCTCCACCATGAAATCCCAGTCATGCACGATGCGCACGTCCATGCGCGCCACGGCAAGCTGCGCGGTGGAAGGCGCGAAGTCGCCCTCGCCGCGGTTCCATTCGACCTCGCCGAGGCGGATGCCATATTTGCCGCCGAGCGAGACGCGCTCGTTCAGTGCATGGATGAAATCCGCCGAAATCACGTGGCTGCGCTGGCGCGGACCGGCAAGCTGGTCGTCGGCATTCACCTGGCTGGGTCCCGGCAGGTCTTGCAGATAGGTGTAGCGCAGCAGGCCGTTGAGGCGGTCGTTCTCCACCGGGCGATAGGCGAAACCGGCGCTCGCCTCGACATAGTCGCCATCAAGGATGACGCTTTCGTCGGACTGCGAGATCGCCGCGTCCACCTTGGCAAGGAAACGCCAGTCCGGGTCCACCCTCACCGCCCAGTTGGCGGTGGCAAGGAAGGTGTTGCGGTCGTCGAGGTCATCGCTCGATCGCATCCTCGAAACGCGCCTCCAGCCGCAGGGACGCGCTGCGCCCTTCCAGCGTGTGGCTGGCGCTGCCGGAGATGGCGATGCGCTCGAACTCGCCATTGATGTCATCGTAAATTTCGCCCGCCTCGGCGCTTGCGCCAAGTTTCCAGGCCGGGTCGGGCGCATAGTCGATGCCCCAGGCATGGGTGAGCGATTGCTGCCGCCCGAGGAAATCGTAATTCTCCTCGGTGTAGATCGACAGCTGGTCCGTGAGCTTGCGGTTGGATCCGGCCACCAGCGTTCCATAGTCGCGCTCGAACGGATCGTAGCCCTGCATGTCGCCGCCTGTGATATCCGGCGTCATGCGATAGCCGAGGTAATAGCGGTCCGACACGGTCGGCTCGTAGGAGAGTCCGCCGAGCAGGCCGATTCCCGAAGTGCCGTAGGAGATCTCGGCGTTGGCGGTGAGCTTTTCCCCGAGCGGCTTTTCGGCGCCGATGCCGGCGCGGTCGTTGCGCTCGCGGCCGCCGGAAGTGCCCAGCGTGGCCTGCCCGAACACCCAGACCTTGCCATCGTCATCGAAGTGGCGCGTCAGCCGCAAGCCCGCATCGAGCCGCCCGCCATCGCCCCCATCGCGCGCGGTGTTCGTGCTGCCTTCGACCTGCGACAGGCGAAGTCCGCCGCCGAGCGACCAGGCGTCGTTGATACGGCTCTCGGCCTCGGCGATGCCGTCCTGCCGGGAGGTTCCGCCCGATTGCGACACCGCGTCATAGCGTGCCGTGAGCAAGGTCGAAGTCTTCGTTTCCGGCCTCGATGAACGCTCCCACGATCCGCTGGTCGTTGGGCGTGTAGCGCCCCGGCGCGTTGAAGCCCGCATCGCGCGCCTCGATGTTGAAGCCGGCCTTGCCCTCGATGGCGATGCCCGGCACGTCGGCGAAATCGACGACGCCCTTGATGCGGAAAGCATCCGCCGCGCCTTTGCTCGCGTCCGTGTTGACGGGATTGAAGATGAAGCCGCCATCGCTGGAGGTCACGATTCCCGAAGCCGCTCCGCTCGACTGCGCCCATTCGAGCTCGAAATAGCTGCGCTCGCTCAATTGCAGAACCAGATCGGCCCCATGCAGCGTTTGCGTTCCGGTTCCGACATCTTCCTGAAAGCCGGTCACCCCGGCGCGCAGATGATCGGTCAGCCAGGCTTGCGCCCGCCCGCCATAGCTGTAGCCATCCTCCTCAAAGGCGAGCGGCGTGTATTCATAGTTGGCGACCAGATAATGCCGGTTTCCGCCGAGCGCGCTGTCCTGCACGGCCGAACTCGACATGACGCTGGAGGCCAGCGGCCGTTTCAGCAGGATCACGCCCTGCACGTAATCCATCTCGTAATCGACGCCGGAGCGCAGCTGCGTGCGCGAAACCGTCAGCCCGGTGATGGCGTCGCGCTCCTCGATGCTGACCTGGTCCGATCCGGCGCTGATGTCCTGGCGTCGCAGGAAATAGACCGAGCCGCCCGTGGCGCGCATCTCGTCGCGGCTCGGCAACGTGCCCGGCTGCGCGGCGAAGGCCGTGATGCTCGCCGCCGCCTCGCCGATCGGCGCCATGCGCTCGCTTCGCAATTCAGCGCTCGCGCCGTAAAGCCCGCGTTCGTAGCGTGCGAGCTCGACGCCATCGATGCGTGTCTTGAAGTTGCCCCACATCACATGGCTCTCGCCCTTTTCGATGCGCAGGTAGAACTTGCCCGAGGTCGGCGCGTCCTCGACAATGGTCGAATCATCGCCATAGACGGGGTAGTAGTCGTCCGGATCGAGCCGTCGCAGCAAGTCGCGCGGATCGGTGCCATCGAGGTCGGTAAACAGCTCGCCAAGCTCGTTTTCGCGAGTGTCCATGGCCGCGGTGATGATGGTGGAGCCCTTGACCTTGCCCTTGAGGTAGAATGCAATGCGCCCGTTGGAATAGACCGGATCGTATTCGCCGGGCGCCGCTGCCGACAATGCTTCGCTGTCGCGGCCGGTGCGCTTGCCGAACGTCAGGTCGGCGATGCCGACATGGAACCACTCGCTCGCCGGCACGTGAATCTCGCGTTCGAAGTCGAGCCGCTTGCCTGTTTCCTTCTCGATGAGGCTGACGCGCACCGTGTGGTCGCCCGCCGGCATCAGCCGCTCGGCGGCAAACGATCCGCCGGCCTGCAGCCCCACCGGCTCGTCCTGCACGATTGCCTCGACGCCCGCAGGAAGGTCCGTGCCATGCACCGTGACCTTGCCGCCGGACAGATCGATGTTCTGCACCTGGATGCTGTTCTCGCCCTCGCCCGGCGCGGCCGCCTCGTTTACCGGCGCACTGTCTGCCCGCGATATGTTAAGCGCCAGCGGATAGGTCTCGTCGAAGGCCCCCCGCTTGTCGAACACCCGCAGGGCATAGACGAGATCGCCCGAATTCGTGGAAGGCTGGCCGGGCGTCCATTGCGCCTTGCGCGCAGCATCGACGGGGATGATGGCGACCGGCTCGGCATGCTTGGCGGCCGGGCTCTTGTCCATCCGGCGATAGATGCGGATTTCGGCGCGCTCGATCCATTCGCCGTAGTTCCACGAGGCAAGGAATGCGACCGGCTCGCCGGGCATGGAGCGGGCGCGTTCCGGCACCACGGAGACCGCCAGTCTCCGCTCGATGTCCAGCCCGTCGAAACGAATGTCGACCTGCGCCCGCTCAAGTCCGCTGGCCGGTGCGCGCTCGATGCCCGCTACTGTCTTGCCATCGACCTTGATCGATATGCCCGAGGCTTCCAGCGCGCCCTTGTCGGGCACTGCGCCTTGCTGCGCAAGCACCGCCGCCAGCGCAGCCGCGCACTCCGCCGACTGCTCGCATTGCGGCGCTGCGCTGGCAGCGGAAGCCGCCAGGACAAACGCCAGCCATGCGGCAACGCCAAAGGCTCGCCGTTGAAGATCGGTCGCGATGAAGATAACCCAGCCCCCCAATGCAAAGAAGCAGGGCCGAAAGTTTCAATAAAAAATTACGGTATGGTTAATCAGTGGTAAGCATGTTGTGTCTAATATACGACAGCAAATGTTGTAAGCGAATGCTTTTACTCTACTTTGCCGACTGTCTCGATCGAAAGTTCATAATCGCCCCGCCGTGCGTTCCATGCGCTGGTGACCAGCGCCTCAAGCAGTTTTAGTCTTTTATCTGACAATTCAACCGAAGCGTCCTTTTTTGCCAGATAGGTGATTCGCAGCCTGGAAGGTTCGCCGGCCAGTTCCTTGAGCAGGGCGTCGAGCGCGGCGATGGCCTGCGGCGTCGGGTCCATGCCGCCGGCCCCGAAGGACATCTCGTCAAATGTCACCTCTACCAGGCGCAGCCCGGCCGCGCCAAAATCGAGCTTCGCCAGCTTGCCGCGCGTCAGCAATATGGTTGCCGGATTGCCGCTGGTAACCGAATAGCCCTGTGGCAACGTCCGCTCGTCCACCTTGAGGATGAAGTTGGAACCGGTGCCAGCGTCCGGCACGTCTGCGCAGGCAATGCTGTAGCGGCCGTAGGCGTCGGTCGTGACGAGCAGCCCGCGCGCCGTTGCGAGGCGAACGCCGGCAATGCCGACCTCGCCATCCTGCAGATATCCGTCGCGATTTGCGTCGTCATAGACACGGCCGATGATGTCGGTGCAATCGAATACCGGCTCTGTGCGCATGCGCACCTTTGCCGTTGCGGTTTGCGAAAGCACCTCGCCCGTGGCGGTATCGCGAGCAAATCCGACATTGATGAATTCCGGAGTGAGCGCGGCCGCGCCGGCCACCAGCGAAAGTGTCAGCGATACGCTGCCCTGCGCCGGAACCGAGATATTGAGCCAGGTCAGTTCGCGTCCGTTCACGGCCGGCTCGGAAGGCGGCGCCGCCGAGCGAGCCCGACCCCTCCAGGTAGGTGAAGCCCGCGGGCATCTGGTCGACGACATCCACCCCGGCGCGATCTGCCGTCCCGGGGTTGGACAGCGTGATGGTGTAGGGCACCGCCTGCCCGGGCGAGACCTGCGCGACGCCCGCTGTCTTCTCCATGCGCAGCTCGCTGCCGCCGCCACTGCCCGAGCCTGCCACGGTGACGCTTTCGCTCGCCGTCGCCGTGATCGTCTGGCCGTTGTATTCGCCGGTGGCAGTTGCTGTGTTGCGAATCTGCCCGAGCGTCGCCTGGGCCAGCCCGAGCAACAGCACAACGGCAACGAACAGCCGGGCCGGAGACCTGCGTCCCCAGCCCGTCAATCGTGCCGATTTGCCGATGCCTCGCATCAAGCTGACCCGGTCCCGGCTTTCGCCGATCCGCCTTTACTGCAGTGTGTCAACGTCCGTCTGCGTAACGATGTAGGTGCCGGTGAACGTCGCCGAATCGCCCATGTAGAGGATGTCGATCACGTTACCCGCGGTATAGACGGATTGCGTCGAGGTGTTGGTGAGCGACAGGTAGGCCGGCGTCGGCGCGGTGCCCGTGCCGGCGGTGACCGTATCGCTCAACGACACGTTGGTGATCGGCACGTTGCCGTTGTTCGTCACGGTATAGGTGTAGGTGACGGTATCCCCGGCGACTACGTTTGCCGAAGCACCTGCGTCCTTCGACACGAGCAGCGACGGGTTGCGGTCTTCGAGGTCGATGTAGAACGGCGTGTCCGTCGTGTCTGTGACGTCGCCTGTGTTGCCCGGAGACGAGCCTGTGGTCGTCGGCGTGTTCAGCAACTGGCCGTCGCCATCGACGCCGTTGGTGTTGAGATCGGCCTGCGTGACGGTATAGGACGCGGTGAAGATTACGGCATCGCCCGGCGCGAGCGTATCCCAGATGTTGTCGGTTGCACCGTCGGTGGAATTGCCGAGCGTGCCGTTGTCGGTGAGCGGCGCGACCGCCAGCACCGGGCTCGGCTGGGTGCCCGAGCCTTCCTGCACGTCCGCCAGCGAGACTGCGGAGATCGTCTGGTTGCCGGTGTTGGCGATCGTATAGGTGTAGATGACCGTGTCGCCCGCCGCGACATTGGTGGTCGAGCTGGCGCTCTTGGTGACGGCGAGCAACGGATTTGCCGTCTGGACCGTGACCGATTCGGTGGCCGTGTTGGTCACGTCATTGGTCCCGCCGGGCGAGGAACCGGTGACGGTGACCTCGTTGACGATCTGTGCGTATGCCGCGCCGGCCGCGGATGCTGCAAGCACGATTGCGAGCAGCGATACGGCAGTGCGGTGTCTTTTCATCAGCCTGTTCATTTTTGCGTCCCTTGTCTGGATGATCTTGGAAGTGGTGGGTTCAACCTGTGGTGTGATGTGCCGGTTTGGCTGGCGCGCCCCCCGGCGCGCGCCAAGCATGGGCATTGGCATGGCCTCCCGGCGGCCAGGGCGGCGCCTGGGCCGGCGGCATGTTCCTCACCGGCGGATCGCCGTTGCGGCGCAAGGACTGCGGGGTACTGTTGCGCGCTGTCAGCGAGACGCCGCAAGCGCGGCCATGCGGATCGAATGGCACGGCATGCGTGGGGCGCGCGAATGCAAGCGCGGCAACGCCTCTCGGGGCATTGCCGTCGGACGGCCATTGTCCAGCCGTGCACGTTCGCGACACCAGGATTCACCTCCTGCCAAAGCCAAATTCTTGTCACCGGCAAGCTAGATGATTCTGGATTGAGCTTTTTCCGCCGCGCCAGTTATCAACAAGGATTCAAAGGCTTAATCGGAATGGTTTGTATTAAATCACACAATTTGACGGGCTTTTCTTCACCAGTATCGATTTCGGCGCCGCGAGGGGTTCCTACTGCAGCAAATCGACGTCGCGCTGCGTCACCGTATAAGTCGCGGTGAAGGTGACCGCATCGCCCGGCGCAAGGCTGCTCCAGATGCCGTTTGCGGCCGCCGCATCGTTCGAATTGAGCAATGGCGGCGTATCGAGCGTGAGTGTCTCGCTGCCGGGGACGGGCACCGTTCCATTGCCATTGTGAAGATCGGAAAGCGCGATTGCCGAAAGCGTCTGGTTGCCGGTGTTCTGCACCACATAGGTATAGGTGACGATGGTTCCCGCCGGAGCACCGGCAATGTTTCCGGTGGTGAAGCCAGGTGCGCTCGCGGTCTTGCTCACCGACATCGACGGCACGCCCGTGAGCGGAACCGTCACCGTCGCCGAATTGGAACGAATGGTGTTGGCGCCGGTCGAGCCTTGCGCATAGGCAACATTGACGATGGTCTCCGCATCGGCATCCGCCTGCGTCACCGTATAGTTGGCGTTCACGATCCAGCTTTCGCCGGGGTCGAGCTGTCCGTTGGAATTCGCATCGCCCGAGGATGGCGTTGCGGTGAAGGTGCCGATCTTGTCGTCAATGATCTGCAGGCCGGAGATCGCGCGGAAATTGCCCGCCGGATTGCTTACGGTGAAGCGGTAGACAACTGTGTCGCCGGCGCTGTCCGAACCGCTGCTGTCGTTGTCCGTCTTCGACAGGAAGCTCTTTGCGAGCGTGATATAGGTCTGGCACACCTCGACCGTATCGAGGAAGTTGCCGATGGAGATGTCGCCCGTTGCAGTCGAAATGGCGGTGAAAGCCATCGTCATCGTCGTCGCAGTCGGCGAGGCTATGAAGCTGGTCGAGCGCACCACCCAATCGGCCGTGCCTGTCGAAAAATTGCCGAAGCTCTGTGACCCGCCGCCATCGTCTGTGATCAAGAGGTTGGCGGTGTCGGTGCCGCTGCGGCCGCGATGCGCCCAGTAAAGCTGCAATTCGGCACGCCGTTGCACCACCGGAACATTCTGGCTCAGCGTGCCGGAGATGTAGGCGTTCAACTCGGCAAGCTGGTCGCCTGTGTGGGCGGGTACGCCGAGAAAGCCGCTGTCCCACATTTCGATCACGGTATCGGTCGTTGTCCATCCCGGAACATTCGACGTGGCTTCAAGGTGATAGTCCGGAGCAGCGTTGTAATTCGGCAATCTCGAATCCGCCATTGCTGGCGATGTTCGTGCCGGTACATGATGTCGTGCCGGTGGCGCGGCAGGCGCGAAGCCAGCGTGAAGGCATAATCCTCGACCTCGCCATCGCCGGCCAAACCCGTCGCCGCCAGGTTGGATGTGCTGGACCAGCGGAACCGCATCATGCTCTGCGTCGTGACCGCGTTCGAGGGAACCGCGACCGTGAGCGTGATGACGCCACTCGCGGCATTCGAGTCGCCGGCGCCATTGTCCGAAACATTCGTGGCGATCCGCTCGGCTCCACTGTCGAAGACGCCATTGCCGTTGAAGTCGGCCCATCCCTGCAACAATCCGCCCGCGCCCGACACCGACACGGAAACGGATGCGGTGCCGCCCTGCGCCATTGCGGGCAGCGTCACCCCGTCCTCGTCGTCGGTGCCGGTGGTGTCGTCGCCATCGGCATTCGTGCTGTTGACGAGCGTGTTGTTGACGTCGGGCGCATTGGAACCGAGCCGCAAGGAGCCTGCGATGGCGTGTGCGGCATCGCCGTAGCTCCACGGCGCGTCGCCGCGGTCGCCGCTGTCGAAGATCACGACTGGATAATCCTCGACCTCGCCCGTCGCCGCACCGCCGGTCGGCCCCAGGCCAGAACTATCCGAGATGCGGAACCGTCCGAACGTCGAAGAGACCGCGTTCGCCGGTGGCGTCAGCGCGAAGGCGATGACGGTGGTCGAGGCATCCGTGTCCGGCGCCACGTTGTTCTGTATGTCGGTCGCGATCTGCTCGCCCGAATTGGTGAAGTCGCCGTCTCCGTTCCAGTCCACCCAGGCGGAAAGACGGGTCGCCGCAACGGTCGTGACGGAGACTTGCACAGAGGTCGGCACGCCCTTGACGAAGTTTCCAAACGTGACGCCGTTCTCGTCGCCCGCGCCGCTGGCATCGTCCCCATTCGCGGATGCGCTGGCGAGCGAAGTGGAGTCCGCATCGATGTTGCTGATGCCCATGCGCGGCGTGCCGGTGAAGTTGTGCCATGCTTCGCCATAGGAAGCCGGCGCATCGCCGCGGTCGGGGATTGCCGAAACCGTGTAGGCGTAGTCCTCGACTTCGCCGGGCGCACCCGCGCCGCTGGACGCCTCCCCGCTTGCGCCGCTCCAGCGGAACCGCGCGGTGGAGGCCGTGAGCCCTGCCGTGCCCGGTGGCGTCACCGTTAGCCGGATGGTGCCGTTGACGGTCCCGTCCGCGTCGCCCGACCCTCCGTCCTGCACATCTGTCGCGACCTGTTCGCCCGCGTCGGCGAAATCCCCGTCGGCGTTCCAGTCGAACCAGGCGCGCAGGAAACCCGTGCCGCTGACCGTCACGGGTATCGGCGTTGCGACGCTACGGGCCAGCAGCGGCATTGTGAGGCCATTGTCCGTGTCGCCCGCCGCCGTGGCGCTGGAATAATCCGCCGTCTCTGCTGTGGCAGAAGCTCCGAGCGACAGCCCCGGAATGATGATGTGGTTGGCCCCGCCATAACTTGCGGGACCGTCGGAATAGTCGCGCTGCGTGCGGTATGCGATGGCCAATGCCTCGAGGCCGCCCTGCATGATTGAAACGCCGAGCGAAAGATTGGCGGCAGAAGTCTGCGCGAGGGCGGTACTGCCGCCCAGATTGCCGACATCGGAAAAGACGATCGTCGAACCGGAGTTGTTGACCGTAAGAGGCCCCGACAACTCGATCACACTCCAGTTGCTGCCGTTGGTGGTGACGGTGATGCTTTCTTCTACCCGGCTGGTATCCTCGGCATCGGCGATAACGAACGGAAGCGACAATGCCGAGCCGTTGTAGCTGGACGAAAGCGAGAGCGTGAACGTGGGGTCCGCCCCGCCATTCACCCCCTGCAATCCAATCGGATTCACCCCGGAGTAGAGATCGTCGAGTACGTCGACCACCCAGGTGCCGGTGACGTATGGCGTGATCGGCTCCGTGATAGCCGAAATCTGCCCTGTGATCACGATGCCGGAGGGAAGCGTCCAGCTCTTGTTGACGATGTCGCCAGCGGCGAAGACCGTGGTCGCGCCGCAGCTCCAGTCGAGCCAGAACACGCTTTCGCGCAGCGTGCCCGTGCCGCCCGTCGCGTAGCCCGAACCGGTTGCAGTCGTGCCCGCCGGACAGGTGATGGTCGCCGCGAAAGCATTCTGCGCGCCAAGCATGGCGAGGAGGAAAACGATTGCCCGGAGCGAGCGCGTGAAGACGCCGCCTGCCGCCGCGCCAATCACGACGCAGGCGGCAACCGCCCTGCCAGATGACGTTTGGCGCACACCCAAGACCAGCCGCTTTCCCCACGCGCTTTGGTTTCCTCGAATGGCGATGCTAGTTGATTCCCTTCGCCGTGCTTTTCTGTTCGAATGGTTATTAACAAGTGATCGGAATCAAAAGTAATTTATCCAGCACCAAAAGAGTTCTGATTTAATACAAAACATGGTCGGTTGATGACGAAGCCATTAATCGGATGCACAAAATCTTGCAAACTCCTACTCCAGACATGCGGGTTTCAGCATGATGCCGCGCGGAGTACTGCCAAGTTGAGGCAAACAGAAAATCCTCTGTTTACGCATGCGCTGTAGCTTGGCCCCTGTTGGCTCCCCCAAGCGGCCGACATGTCCCAATCGCCGAGTACCCCATGAACAGAATGCCACACAAGGAGCGCGCCCGGCTCCTGACGCTTGCGGTCATCACCGCGATCGCAGCCTATGCCTCGCTGACACAGCAGCTTGCTAACCTGCTGGTGCCCGAATGGCTTTCGCGCCTCGACGTGCCCTCCTTTGCAATTCCCGCGCCCCTGCTGTGCACGGTGGCGATCACCTTCGCCGTCTCCTATGTGCTGTTCCGCTATGTCGGGCATCTGAAGGACGCGGGCGACCTTGCTTTCGTCGATGAACTCACCGGCCTGGCGAACCGGCGCCAGTTCGACATGCGTCTGCGTGCGGAAATCGCGCGCTCGACCCGCTTGGGCGTCGAATGTGCGGTGCTTTACCTCGACCTCGACAAGTTCAAGCACATCAACGACACCTATGGCCACGAGGCCGGCGACGAAGTCATCAAGCAGTTCGCCCGGCGGATTTCCGCCAATGTGCGCAGCGAGGATTTCGTCGCGCGCCTTTCGGGCGACGAATTCGCGGCGATCATCACCAATGTCGCCTCCAATGCACGACATCGAGATGGTAACGCAGCGCATCTTCACGGCGATGAATGCCCCCATCCGGTTTCGGTCCAAGCAGATCTATGGCGCGGTCTCTATCGGAGCGGCAGTCGCCGGCGGTGCAATTACCGCGGACGAAGCGCTTCGCCGAGCCGACTTCGCCCTTTTCCAGGCCAAGGAATGCGGCCGCAACAACGTGCAGATATTCACCGCACAGATGGAAGAGCGCATCCGCACCCGCGGGGAGATGGAGAACGATTTGCGCGACGCCATCGCCAATGACCACTTCCAGCTCAACTACCAGCCGCTGATCTCGCAGAGCGACCGAAAGGTTCTGGGCGTGGAGGCCTTCGTGCGCTGGGTCCATCCCGAACGCGGCCACATCTCGCCCTCGGTCTTCATTCCGGTCGCCGAACAGATCGGCCTCATCGACAAGCTCGGCAATCTGATACTGCGCCGCGCCTGCATCGAAACGCGCCCGCTTGATCCCATAAAGCTTGCAGTCAACATCTCCGCCGTTCAGTTCATGCAACCCGGCTTCGTCTCGAGCGTGCGGGAAATCCTGGAGACCACCGGCTTTCCGCCGGCACGGCTCGAGCTGGAAATCACCGAGGGCGTTTTCCGGAACGACACGGTTCGCACCCGCGACATCATCGCCAAGCTGCGCTCGCTGGGAGTGCGCATAGCGCTCGACGATTTCGGCACCGGCTTTTCCTCGATGGCCTACCTGCGCGACTTCCCGCTGGACCGCATCAAGATCGACCGCTCCTTCATCGGCGAGATCGAGAGCTCGGGCCAGTCTCTGAACATCGTCTCGCACATGATCGAACTCGGCCGTTCGCTGGGCCTGTCGGTGACGGTGGAGGGCGTCGAAACCGCCGACCAGCTCGAACTGCTGAAGGCCAAGGGCCTCAACGAGTTGCAGGGCTATCTTTTCTCGCGGCCGCTCTCTGCATCCGATCTCGCCAAGCTGGACCTCAACGCCGCGCTCGGTGGGTCCGCCGATGCTTCCGACGCCTTCCCGAGCCAGCCCGGCAGTTCCCCTGCGCCTGGTCAGCTGAGACCGTTTGCCCCGAAAACTGCCTAAAATTTCATTGCGCTGCCTTAAAAACAGCGTTTCCACACGAAATCCGGTTGTGTTTCTGGAAAAATCGCTTCAAAAACGCGAAAACGCTTGCAGGCGGCGCGCCAGTCTGGTGAAGAACCGATGCGTTGACGGATCGGTCCTGGAAGCGCAACAATACGGCCAACCCGGAACTTATCCGGGAAGCTATGGGGGTGGCACTTGGAGTATTTTATCCAGCAGCTGGTGAACGGGCTGACGCTCGGATCGATCTATGGCCTGATCGCCATCGGCTACACGATGGTCTACGGCATCATCGGCATGATCAACTTCGCCCATGGCGACATCTTCATGCTCGGCGGCTTCACCGCCCTGATCGTCTTCCTGCTCCTGAGCAGCCTTGTTCGTATCCGTGCCGGTCGTCGTCGCCCTGCTGGTCATGATGATCGTCGGCGATGCTCATGTACGAGCCTGTGGAACTGGACGATCGAGACGCGTGGCCTACCGGCCGCTTGCGCGGCTCGTTCCGGCTGGCGCCGCTGATCACCGCGATCGGCATGTCGATCGCCCTGTCCAATTTCGTGCAGGTCACGCAGGGCCCGCGCAACAAGCCGATCCCGCCGATGGTCTCGCCAGACCTACGACGTATTCGGCGTCACCGTTTCGCTGAAGCAGATCGTCATCGTCATCATCACCGCCGTGCTGCTGGCGATCTTCTGGTACATCGTCAACAAGACCCCGCTCGGCCGCGCGCAGCGCGCCTGCGAGCAGGATCGCAAGATGGCGGCGCTGCTCGGCGTCGATGTCGACCGCACCATCTCGATCACCTTCGTCATGGGCGCCGCACTCGCCGCCGTCGCCGGCACGCATGTACCTGATGTATTACGGCGTCGTGGTCTTCACCGACGGCTTCGTGCCCGGCGTCAAGGCGTTCACCGCGGCGGTGCTCGGCGGCATCGGCTCGCTGCCCGGCGCGGTGCTCGGCGGGCTGCTGATCGGCCTCATCGAGTCGCTGTGGTCGGCCTATTTCTCGATCGACTACAAGGACGTGGCGACCTTCTCCATCCTGGCCATCGTGCTGATCTTCAAGCCCACCGGCATTCTCGGCCGTCCAGAAGTCGAAAAGGTCTGATCCCATGGCTGATACCGCATCAAAACCCGCAGCGTCGGCACGTCCGTCGCGCGACGGCACCCGACTACGCCGCGGCTGCGCGAGGACGCTCTATTCGCCGGCGTCATCGCCTTCGGCCTGTTCGTGCTCTTCATCGGCCTGAAGACCGACGCAGAACATCCGCAACGAACTGATCCTCGTGCAGCGCTGGGGCCTGCTCGCCATGCTTCGTCGCGCATCGCCATGGTCGGCCGCTTCGTGCTCTCGGCCTGGATCGCCCCGGCACTGGCAGCCCGCAAGGCCACCGTCGCCGCGCGCCCGTGTCAGCGAAGGACACGGCTTCGGCTGCGCACAGAACTGGCCACGCATCGCCGTGCTCGGCCTGTTCCTCTATCCGATGTTCATCGTCTCGCTCGTCGGCGCGCAGGGCTCGCTGAAATGGGTCGACAATTTCGGCATCCAGATCCTGATCTACGTGATGCTGGCCTGGGGCCTGAACATCGTCGTCGGCCTCGCCGGCCTGCTCGATCTCGGCTACGTCGCCTTCTATGCGGTCGGCGCCTATTCCTACGCGCTGCTCGTCGCACGCATTTCGGCCTGTCGTTCTGGATCCTGCTGCCGCTCGCCGGCATCCTGGCCGCCTTCTGGGGCGTCATCCTCGGCTTTCCCGGTGCTTGCGCCTGCGCGGCGACTATCTGGCCATCGTGACGCTTGCCTTCGGCGAGATCATCCGTCTCGTGCTGATCAACTGGACGCGACGTGACCAAGGGCACGTTCGGCATTTCCGGCATCCCCAAGGTGACGCTCTTCGGCATTTCGCTTCGACGCCTCGCGCCGAACGACTTCGCCGCGATCTTCGGGCTGCCGCTGTCGGGCGCCTACTACAAGATCTTCCTCTACTACCTCATCCTGCTGCTTGCGCTGCTGACCGCCTTCGTGACGATGCGCCTGCGCCGCATGCCGGTCGGCCGCGCCTGGGAAGCGCTGCGCGAGGACGAGATCGCCTGCCGCTCGCTCGGCATCAACACCACCAACACCAAGCTCACGGCCTTCGCGCATCGGCGCGATGTTCGGCGGCTTTGCCGGCGCGTTCTTCGCGGCCCGCCAGGGCTTCGTCTCGCCCGAATCCTTCGTCTTCCTGGAATTGGCGATCATCCTTGCCATCGTCGTCCTCGGCGGCATGGGTTCGCTGACCGGCATCGCCATCGCCGCGCTGGTCATGATCGGCGGCACGGAAATCCTGCGCGAACTGCAGCTTCCTCAAGCAGATCTTCGGCGCCGACTTCACGCCTGAACTCTACCGCATGCTGCTCTTCGGCCTGGCCATGGTCATCGTGATGCTCTGGAAGCCGCGCGGCTTCGTCGGCAGCCGCGAACCCGACCGCCTTCCTGTACGAGCGCAAGAGCCGTATCGGGCAGCCTTCACCAAGGAGGGCCACGGCTGATGCAGACTGCTGCAACCATGCAGGACGACGCCATCCTGACGGTCGAGCATCTGTCGATGAAGTTCGGCGGCCTCGTGGCCATCAACGACCTGTCCTTCGAGGCCAGGCGCGGCGAGATCACCGCGCTGATCGGCCCGAACGGCGCCGGCAAGACGACCGTGTTCAACTGCATCACCGGCTTCTACAAGCCGACGCAGGGCATGATCACGCATCCGGCGCGGCGACGGCCAGCAGTTCCTGCTGGAGCGCATGCCGGACTTCAAGATCACGGCCGAGGCGAAGGTGGCGCGCACCTTCCAGAACATCCGCCTGTTCTCCGGCATGACCGTGCTGGAAAACCTCCTGGTCGCCCAGCACAACAAGCTGATGAAGGCATCGGGCTTCACCATCCTCGGCCTGCTCGGCTTCGGCGAGCTACCGCGCGGCATCGGCGCAATCGATCGAACTCGCCAAGCACTGGCTCGAAAAGGCCGACCTCATCGAACGCGCCGACGATCCGGCCGGCGACCTGCCCTATGGCGCGCAGCGCCGCCTCGAGATTGCCCGCGCCATGTGCACCGAGCCGGAACTGCTTTGCCTCGACGAACCGGCCGCCGGCCTCAACCCGCGTGAATCGGCGGCGCTCAACGACCTGCTGCTCGACATCAAGGCACGAGGGCACGTCGATCCTGCTGATCGAGCACGACATGTCGGTGGTGATGCAGATTTCCGATCACGTCGTGGTGCTCGATTACGGCGTGAAGATTTCCGATGGCACGCCAACTCACGTGAAGAACGATCCCAAGGTCATCGCCGCCTATCTCGGCGTCGACGACGAGGCGGAGATAGACGTGCCGCAGGTGCTGAGCGACGTGCTCAAGGTCGAGAGCATTTCCGGTATGAAGATTTCGAAGCCCAGAAAGCCGCCAGCCGGGAAATCGCCCGGGCAAACGCCTGCTTCCAGGACTGCCGGGAAGACCACCGGAAAGGGAGCGAAGAAATGAGCGAGCCTTTCCTCAAGGTCGAGAATGTCGAGACCTATTACGGCTCGATCCGCGCGCTGGCAGGCGTCGATTTCGCGGTGAATTCCGGCGAGATCGTCACCATGATCGGCGCCAACGGCGCCGGCAAGTCGACGCTGATGATGACGATCTGCGGCAACCCGCAAGCCGCGCACCGGCCGCATCGATCTTCGACGGCCGCGACATCACCAACCTGCCCACGCACGAGATCATGCGCCTCGGCATCGCGCAGTCGCCGGAAGGGCGCCGCATCTTCCCGCGCATGACCGTGATGGAAAACCTGCAGATGGGCGCGATGCTCGTCGACGAAAAGCATTTCGACGACGACCTCGAAGCGCATGTTCACGCTGTTCCCGCGCCTCAAGGAGCGCATCACGCAGCGCGGCGGCACGCTTTCGGGCGGCGAGCAGCAGATGCTGTCGATCGCGCCGCGCGCTGATGGGCCGGCCGAAGCTGCTGCTGCTCGACGAGCCGTCGCTGGGACTGGCGCCGCTGATCGTGAAGCAGATCTTCGAGGTCATCCGCGAGCTCAACGTCAACGAGAAACTGACCGTGTTCCTGGTCGAGCAGAACGCGTTTCACGCGCTGAAGCTGGCGCATCGCGGCTATGTGATGGTCAACGGCAACATCACGATGTCGGCGAAGGCAGGGAATTGCTGGCCGATCGAGGAAGTGCGCGCCGCCTATCTCGAAGGCGGCAGGCACTGAGATCAGGTCACCCGGTTGCGGATCGGCGGCATTGCGCCGCAGAATTTGGGAGTGGAAGCCTTTGCAAGGTATTCTCTACGAGGAAGCAAATTTCCTGCAGTTCGCGTTCGTGACTGTGGTCCTGGGCGGCGGCGCGGCATGGATGACCGGCAAGGCCTGGCCGAGACCTGGCAATCGCAGTTCACCTTGATCGCTTTACCTTCTTTTGCTCGGGTGCAGTTGTCCGGTTCGTCCATTACGCGCTGTTCGAGGGCCATCTGCTCTCGTTGCAGTTCTACTTGGTTGACACGGTGATACTGCTGGTGTTCGGTTTTCTCGGCTTCCGGTATACGCGTACAAACCAGATGGTTACGCAATATCATTGGCTCTACGAGAGGGTTTCCCCGCTTTCATGGCGCAGCAGGAAATAATCGCTGATTTTTGCCGTGCCCGTTTTCCGGGCACCGCCGTGACAATGCATGCAAATCGGCAAAGTTCCATCCTGCGAGTCGGGTGGGCATCGCTGGCAGGATCATTCAATAGCCCCCGAACTTCAAGGGAGAACACGAATGAAGAAATCTTCTCATGTCGGCGGTTGCGCTGACAGCACTGGTCGCGTTCAGCGGCTAGCGCATGGGCAGACATCCTGATCGGCGTTGCCGGTCCGCTCACCGGTCCGAACGCTGCCTTCGGCGCACAGCTCCAGAAGGGCGCCGAGCAGGCCGCAGCCGACATCAACGCCGCCGGCGGCATCAATGGCGAGCAGATCAAGCTCGTCATCGGCGACGACGTTTCCGACCCGAAGCAGGGCATCTCGGTCGCCAACAAGTTCGTCGCTGACGGCGTCAAGTTCGTCGTCGGACACTTCAACTCGGGCGTCTCGATCCCGGCCTCGGAAGTCTATGCCGAGAACGGCATCCTCGCAGATCACCCCGTCCGCGACCAACCCGAAGTTCACCGAGCGCGGCCTGTGGAACACGTTCCGCACCTGCGGCCGTGACGACCAGCAGGGCGCGCGTCGCCGGCGGTTACATCGCCGCAGAACTTCAAGGACGCCAAGGTCGCGGTCGTTCACGACAAGACCCCGTACGGCCAGGGCCTTGCCGACGACACCAAGAAGACCATGAACGACGCCGGCATGACCGAAGCCATCTATGAAGGCATCAACACCGGCGACAAGGACTTCTCGGCGCTTATCGCCAAGATGAAGGAAGCCGGCGTTTCCGTCGTCTACTTCGGCGGCCTGCACACCGAAGCCGGCCTGATCATGCGCCAGATGGCCGACCAGGGCCTGAAGGCAACCTTCATGTCGGGCGACGGCATCGTGTCGAACGAGCTGGCCTCGATCGCCGGCGACGCAGTCGACGGCACCCTGATGACGTTCGCTCCGGATCCGCGCAACAACCCGGCCGCCAAGGAACTCGTCGAGAAGTTCCGCGCAGCCGGCTTCGAGCCGGAAGCCTACACGCTGTACTCCTATGCGGCGATGCAGGTCATCGTTCAGGCGGCGGCCAAGGGCTGGCGCAAACGACGCGCAGAAGGTTGCCGAGACCATCAAGGCAACCGGCCCGTGGACGACCGCGATCGGCGAACTTGGCTATGACGCCAAGGGCGACATCACCCGTCCCGACTACGTCATGTACAAGTGGGGCAAGGGCGACGACGGCAAGTACACCTACAAGCAGATGTAATCAGCTCCGGGCACGCCCGGATGTTGTGAAAACCCGGCGGGCAACCGCCGGGTTTTTTATTGCCGGGCGGATCGTCAGTGCAAGGTAAACAGCCCTGACGCGGCGCGCCATTCGGTCGGCTTGATCAGGCCCTGATGCGCCACGCGCACGGAGTGCAGCGCGCCTTCGAGCTCTCGCTCCCAGAAATCCAGGAAACCGCGCAGCGCCGGGAATTTCGGCGCCAGATCGTATTCCTGCCAGATGTAAGTCTGCAGCAGGCTTGGATGGTCCGGCAGCCGGTAATGGATCTCGGCTGTCGTGAGGCCATAGCCCTGCATTTGAAGATTGAACTCCTTGCTGCTGTGCATGCGGTTCGCTCCTTTGACTTTCTCCTCCTCATGAAGGATGAGCGGATTCGAGCCGATTTCAAGCACCCTCGCAAAAAAATGATCATATATTTCAATCTGTTAGCATCCACCTGACGCGAGTGCCAACAATTTTTGCCGATCATCTTGAAAACGCGTTTTCCCGTTCCCAAATCGGCGCGCGTAGAGCCATTTGCCCTTGCGAAAGCCCCATTTTCGCGGCTTTGGCGCACTAACGTCAAATTGTCATCTATGGAGAGAGAGATGAGGTTTCGTCCCCTGCATGACCGCATTTTGGTCCGCCGCATCGAGGCCGAGCAGAAGACCGCCGGCGGCATCATCATTCCCGACACCGCCAAGGAAAAGCCGATGGAAGGCGAGGTGATCGCCGTTGGCGCCGGTGCGCGCGACGAGACCGGCAAGCTGGTCCCGCTCGACGTGAAGGCAGGCGACCGGGTGCTGTTTGGCAAATGGTCCGGAACTGAAATCAAGCTGGACGGCGAAGAGCTTCTCATCATGAAGGAAAGCGACGTGCTGGGCGTTCTCGAGGTCTCCGCCTCGATGAAGAAGGCCGCGTGATCGCCTGTTGAAACTGGAGGAATTCCAATGGCTGCAAAGGAAGTCAAGTTCAACACCGAAGCCCGCGAACGCATGTTGCGCGGCGTCGACATTCTCGCCAATGCCGTGAAGGTGACGCTGGGTCCCAAGGGCCGCAACGTCGTGATCGAGAAATCCTTCGGCGCGCCGCGCATTACCAAGGATGGCGTGACCGTTGCCAAGGAAATCGAGCTGGAGGACAAGTTCGAGAACATGGGTGCGCAGATGCTGCGCGAGGTCGCGTCCAAGACCAATGACCTGGCCGGCGACGGCACCACCACCGCCACCGTGCTGGCACAGGCAATCGTCAAGGAAGGCGCCAAGGCCGTCGCATCGGGCATGAACCCGATGGATCTGAAGCGCGGCATCGACAAGGCCGTCGAAGCGGTGGTCGCCGAATTGAAGTCGAAGGCCCGCAAGGTGACCCGGAACGACGAGATCGAGCAGGTCGGCGCCATCTCGGCCAATGGAGACGCCGAAATCGGCCGATTCCTCTCCGAGGCCATGCAGAAGGTCGGCAATGAAGGCGTGATCACCGTCGAGGAAGCCAAGACCGCCGAAACCGAACTCGAAGTGGTCGAAGGCATGCAGTTCGACCGGGGCTATCTCTCGCCCTATTTCGTGACCAACCAGGAAAAGATGCGCGTCGAGCTGGAAGACGCCTTCGTGCTGCTGCACGAGAAGAAGCTCTCCAACTTGCAGGCAATGCTCCCGGTGCTGGAAGCCGTGGTGCAGTCGGGCAAGCCGCTGCTCATCATCGCCGAGGATGTCGAGGGTGAAGCCCTGGCGACACTGGTCGTCAACAAGCTTCGTGGCGGCCTCAAGGTGGCTGCCGTCAAGGCTCCGGGCTTTGGCGACCGCCGCAAGGCCATGTTGGAGGATATCGCAATCCTCACCGGCGGCACCGCCGTTTCCGAGGACCTCGGCATCAAGCTGGAAAACGTGACGCTGAGCATGCTCGGCCGCGCCAAGAAGGTGGTGATCGACAAGGAAAACACCACCATCGTCAATGGCGCCGGCAAGAAGCAGGAGATCCTCGGCCGCGTCTCGCAGATCAAGCAGCAGATCGAGGAGACGACCTCCGATTACGACCGCGAGAAGCTGCAGGAACGTCTTGCAAAGCTCGCCGGCGGCGTCGCAGTCATTCGTGTCGGCGGGGCGACCGAGGTCGAGGTCAAGGAAAAGAAGGACCGCGTCGATGATGCGCTGCACGCCACCCGCGCGGCGGTCGAGGAAGGCATCCTGCCTGGCGGCGGCGTAGCCCTGCTGCGCGCCACCAAGGTTCTGGAAGGCCTCGATGCGGCGAACCCCGACCAGAAGCACGGCATCGAGATCGTGCGCCGGGCAATCGAGGCGCCGGTTCGCCAGATCGCCGAGAACGCCGGTGCGGAAGGCTCGATCATCGTCGGCAAGCTGCGCGAGAAGCCCGATTTCGGCTATGGCTGGAACGCCCAGACCAACGAGTTCGGCGACCTCTACAAGCATGGCGTGATAGACCCTGCAAAGGTCGTGCGCACGGCGCTTGAGGATGCGGCATCGGTAGCCGGCCTCCTGATCACCACCGAAGCCATGGTGGCCGAGCGTCCGAAGAAGGAAACCCCGATGCCGGCCATGCCCGGCGGCGGCGGCATGGACTTCTAGGCTCACGCTTGAATCAGTCACGGGCCCGCGCTTTTCATCGAAGCGCGGGCTTTTCCTTGCCGCGATGGCGAACCGAAAAACCTGTCGTTGCGGCAAGGCGCAGTGGACTTTCGCCGCATTGCGTCTGTATTCATACCAAATCATCAACCCGATTTGGGAACTCTTCCATGAAACATGCTCTGAAACTTGCCGCCATTGCAGCAGCCGCCTGGCTCGCTTGCGGGCCGATCGCCTCGGCGCAGACCATACGCGCCGGAACGCTCACCTGCGACGGCAAGGGGTCCATCGGCCTCATCATCGGTGCGAAGGAAAAGCTCGCCTGCACCTATCAGCCGGCCAATGGGGGCCCGGCCCGCAATTACCGCGGCACGATCGGCAGCCTTGGCATCGCGGTGGGCGTGACAGGTCCGAGCGTGATCGTGTGGGGCGTGCTGGCGTCCTCTACCGAACTTCCTGGCGATGCACTGACCGGAAGATTTGTCGGCGTGGCGGCTGACGCGGCGCTGGGCCTTGGCGTCGGAGCGCAGGTGCTGGTGGGCGGCACTGCGAAGTCAGTTGTTCTGCAGCCCCTCAGCGTGAAGGGCGAGACCGGCGTGAACATCGCGGCTGGTGTCGCCGCATTGACGCTGGTGCCGGAGTAGACATCGAAAATCCGGGCGCTGGTTCCGCCATCGCCCGGATTTTCAGCACTATGGCAGCGGTTAGCCGAGCTTGCCGCTGACGTTGGTGAACGTGTTGTTCACGCCGCCGCCGACTGCGGTTGCGCCGCCGATGATTGCGACCGAGATCAGCGCTGCGATCAGGCCGTATTCGATTGCGGTTGCGCCGGATTCGTTCTTCACAAAGCGTGCCAAAAGTTTCATGTCGTTGCTCCTGTTGTTTCTCATCCCCGGACCTTGCGCCGAGTTGTACGATTTCGAACTTACAGGCAAAGCGTTGCAGCCAGATTAAAGCAATCAATTCAATTTTTTGGAAAAGTCAGATCAGTCCGGCGCGCCATTCGTCCAGCGTTTCGCCGCTCTCGCCATCAATTTCGGCAAGGCTTACATCATACCCCCACAGCCTGCGGATATGCGTCAGCACCAGGTCGCGCGTCGTGTCGTCGAGCAGTCTGCCATCGTTGACATTATGGTGCAGCCGCAGGTGCCGGTCGCCCATCATGTCGGCATCGACGACCTGGATATCCGGCCGGTTGGCGATATCGTAATTGCCGGCAAGCACGGAGCGCACGTTCTCGTAGCCACGCTCGTTGTGGATGGACGCGACCTCGTAGTCCGATCCTGTCGGCGTCGTCCGCCAGCACGAAAAGCCGCATCTTGCGGATCAGTGCCGGGCTCAGGATACTGCAGGATGAACGACTCGTCGCGGTGGTTGGCCCAGGCATCCAGCAGCGCCGCGCGCCAGTCGCCGCTGCCCGCGAGCCGCGGAAACCAGTCGCTGTCCTCCGGCCGTCGGATCTTCGCAGATGCGCTGGATGTCCTGCATCATCTCGAAGCCGAGCGCATAGGGATTGATGCCCTGCGTAGCGCGGATCGTCGAAGGCCGGCTGCATCACCACATTGGTATGGTTCTGCAGGATTTCCAGCATGGCGCCTTCGCTGATGAGGCCCTGGTCGAACAGCGCGTTCATCACGTGATAATGGACGAAGGTGGCGCAGCCTTCGTTCATCACCTTGGTCTGGCGCTGCGGATAGAAATACTGCGCGATCACCCGCACGATCCGCAGGATCTCGCGCTGCCATTCTTCCAGCACCGGGCTGTTCTTCTCCAGGAAATAGAGAAGGTTTTCCTCCGGCAGCTTCAGCGCGCCCTGCCGCTCGGCCATCTCCTGCATTCGCTGTCCTGCATCCTGCTTGCGCAGTGGCAGCGTCCGGTCGAGTTCGCGGAAGCTGCGCTCGTCATGTTCCAGCCTGTCCCGCACACGTTCGCGCTGCCTTCCGAGGTTGAGCCGCGGCGGTCGGCGATAGCGGAATACGCCCTGCTCCATCAGCGCATGTGCCGAATCGAGGATCGCCTCGACCGCCGCCGGACCGTGCCGCTCCTCGCAACTGGCGATGAAGCGCTTGGCGAAATCGAGATAGCCAAGGATCGCGTCCGCATCCGTCCATTGCCGGAAGAGGTAGTTGTTCTTGAAGAAATGATTGTGCCCGAAGGAGGCATGCGCCGTCACCAGCGCCTGCAACGCCATGGTGTTCTCCTCCATCAGATAGGTGATGCAGGGATTGGAATTGATCACCAGCTCGTAGGCAAGCCCGCGCCGCCCCTTGCGGTAGAGATATTCCTCGCGCAGGAAATGCTTGCCGAAGGACCAGTGCTGATACATCAGCGGCATGCCGATCGAGGAATAGGCGTCGAGCATCTGCTCGGAGGAGATGATCTCGATCTGGTTGGGATAGATGTCGAGGCGCAAATCCTCGAGCGCGATCGGCGCCATGGCGTCATAGGCCTGCGAAATCTTTTCGAATGTCCAGTCGGAACCCTCGAAGAGCAGCGTCATGTCACGCACCTGCCCGAACGCTGCGGCGCGCTTGGCGAACAGCCGCCTGAAACACGGAGTAGATGTCGCCCGGCTGCGCCACGCTGGCGATCTGGAAATTCGGCCATGCTTCGGAAACCGTGCTGTATGCCTGCCACAGCGACGTGCCGTTGTCGGTGTTCGCGAAGATCGAGCTTTCGCGCTCGTCGATGATCTCGACATAGGCGTAATACTGGCAAAGCCTCATGACCTCCTCGTTGAGGAGTTCGATGCATCGGTCGCAATCATGGGGCATGTTGTCGCCGTCGGAGGCCTGTGCGCGCGTAGATGTTCCACTCGTGTGCCGGATAGCGCGCCTCGATGATGCGCAGCATCTCGTCGAGCGCGGTCGAGACGACCGTGCCGCCGCTTTCGCGTGCTGTAGAAGAAGGTGTTCTCATCCACCTCCTGCGCCTCGTGCGTATGGCGGATGAACACGATCTCGGTGCGCTGGTAGCGCCGCTTCAGGAACAGGTGCAGCAGCATGAAGAAGCGCTTGGCGAGGTCCTTCTCCCGCTCGCCCATCGAGCCTGAGACGTCCATCAGGCAGAACATGACCGCGGAGGCATTCGGCACCGGCGTCTGCTCGAAGCGGTTGAAGCGCACGTCGATCGGGATCGACGAAGGAGATCAGCTTGCGCCGGCGCTCCAGCACCTCGTGCTCGTGCGCGCAATTGCTCCAGCCGCGGCGAGATTGGCCGGGCTCGGCTTTGCCTGCGCCTCGAGCGCGGCGATCTCGTCGGCAATCGCCTCGATTTCCTCCAGCTTTGGCCGCCGCAGCGCGATGCGTCGGCCAAAGCTGCTGCGCATGGTGCGCCCGACATTGATGTTGGCGGGCGAACCGGACACCGAATAGCCGGCGCGGCGCGGCTTCTTGCGGGCATTTTCCTTGAGGTAGAGCTTCACCATGTCGGGAAGTTCGAGGTCCTCGAAGAAGAGATCGAGCACCTCCTCGCGCGACAGCACGAAGCTGAAATCGTCTTCGCTCTCGCCGCTTCGCTTGCCCGCTTGCCGCCGCCTCCGCCCCCTGCCCCGCCCGGAGGCTTGGGAATGCGGTCGCCTGTCGCTGAAGGTGCGGTTGCCCGGCAGCACGCCCTGCCTTGCGGCCGCTGTCGGGACAATGCCGGAAGGTCGGCTCGCTGGTGCCCTCGAGCGGTATCGGCACGACCTTCTCGTCGTCCACATCCGGCGATCTTGCCGTTGCGCAATCTGCCGGTCGATGCGTGCGCTTCAATTCGCTTCGCGCACGCTTCAGGAAACGCTGGCGGTTGCCGAGGCTCTTGTCCTTCGGATTGAGCCGGCGGTCGATGAAGATTCGGCATGGTCCAGCACCCGCCTTGTTCACCCGCATGTACCAGTCGACCAGCCTGCGCACCTGTCGCTCGGTATAGCCGCGCGCGATCATCCGCTGCACGAACTCGGTATGCTGCTTCTCCGTTGCGCTGTCCTTCTTGGTGCCGAAGCTGATCACCGGCAGCAGGTTCTCGACCTGTCCGAACATCCGCTTCTCGATCACGTCGCGCAGCTTCTCGTAGCTGGTCCATGACGGATTGCGGCCATTGTTCTTGGCCCGCGCGCGCAGCGTGAACTTCACCACCTCGTTGCGGAAGTCCTTCGGATTGGCGATGCCGGCCGGCTTTTCGATCTGCGACAGCTCGCTGTCCAGCACCTCGCGGCTCAGCATCTGGCCGGTGTCGGGATCCTTGTGGTCCTGGTCCTCGACCCAGGCATCGGCATAGGCGATGTAGCGGTCGAAGAGGTTCTGGCCATACTCGCTGTAGGATTCCAGATACGCCTTCTGGATCTCGTGGCCGATGAACTCGGCATAGCGCGCGGCAAGCTCCGTCTTGATGAAATCGAGATAGGCCGCTTCCTGCTTCCTTGGGGAACTGCTCGCGCCGGATCGCCTGCTCCAGCACATACATCAGGTGCACCGGATCGGCGGCGACCTCCTTGGTGTCGTAGTTGAAGGTCTCCGACAGCACCTTGAAGGCAAAGCGCGTGCTCACGCCGGTCATGCCCTCGTCGACGCCGGCGGCATGCGCGGTATTCCTCCACCGACTTGGCCTTGGGGTCGACGTCCTTCAGGTTCTCGCCGTCATAGACGCGCATCTTGGTGTAGAGCGGCGAATTCTCGTGCGGGGTCAGCCGCGTCGAGATGGTGAACCGGCTGAGGATTTCCAGCACTTCAGGCGCGCAGGTGCTGCCCGCCAGATCGCTCTCGCGCAGCAGCTTCTCGTAGATCTTCCGCTCCTCGGTCGTGCGCAGGCAATACGGCACCTTGACCACGAGGATGCGGTCGAGGAAGGCCTCGTTGTTCTTGTTGTTCTTGAACTGCTGCCATTCGGATTCGTTCGAATGCGCCAGCACGATGCCCTGATAGGGGAAGGAGCCGAAATTCTCCGTGCCGTTGTAGCTGCCTTCCTGCGTCGCGGTCAGCAGCGGATGCAGCACCTTGATCGGCGCCTTGAACATTTCGACGAATTCCAGCATGCCCTGCGTGGTCCGGTTCAGACCGCCGCTGTGCGAGTAGGCGTCCGGATCGGCCTGGCTGAAATTTTCCAGCTGCCGGATATCGACCTTGCCGACCAGCGCCGACACGTCCTGGTTGTTTTCATCGCCCGGTTCCGTCTTGGCGATGCCGATCTGGCGCAGCCGCGATGGCATCAGCCGCACGACGCTGAACTTCGAGATGTCGCCCTTGAACTCGTCGAGGCGCTTGGCCGCCCAGGGCGAGATCAGCCCGTTGAGGCGCCGGCGCGAAATCCCGTACTTGTCTTCCAGAAGGTCGGCCATGCGATCGCGGTCGAACAGCCCGAGCGGCGATTCGAAGATCGGGCTCATCTGCCCGCCGGCCTTCAGCGTGTAGATCGGCCGCTGCTCCATCAGCTTCTTCAGCCGCTCGGCCAGGGAAGATTTGCCGCCGCCGACGGGCCCGAGCAGATAGAGGATCTGCTTGCGCTCTTCCAGGCCCTGCGCCGCATAGCGGAAATAGCCGACGATGCGCTCGATGGTCTGCTCCATGCCGTAGAAGTCGGAAAACTCCGGATAGATCTTGATCGTGCGGTTCGCGAAAATGCGTCCGAGCCGCTCGTCCCTGCTGGTGTCGATCAGCGTAGGCTCGCCGATGGCATCGACCATCCGCTCTGCGGCGGTCGCATACATCATGGGATTGTCGCGGCATGAAAGCAGGTATTGCTGGAGACTCATCTCCTCCTGTGCCGTCGCAGAATAAATCTGCGCAAACATGTCGAAGACGTCTGTGTCGTTTCCAGTCATTTCGAACCTCTTGCGGGTGGACCTGAACGAAGCCGGTTTGCTTAACGTCAACGCCGTTCGCGTTTTCCGGTTCCCCATGTCGCCGCAGCGACACCACGATTTAATTTTTGCTCACCTGCGACAGCAGGCAGGAACATGCGTGCACCAGCATGCTTGGGCGAAATTGCCATTTTACGGTCACGTCTTGACCATGCTGGCGCAACAATGATGCGCTTTCTGCGACGCGTTAACCAATGGCGAGGGATCAGGGGATGACACGTTTCTTCCTGCCCGCGGCCTTGCTGGCATTTGCCCTGTCGTTTGCAGGCTGGCCGCTTGCCGCCCGGGCGGCCACGATGAATTACTGCGAAACCTATGCGGATCGCGTCGCGCAATATTCACCCGCCGCGAAGGCGGACGACCAGGCGCGCCAGTTCATCCGCGACAAGGCTTTCTATGAATGCCTGAACATGGACGAGGAGCCGCCGCTGCCGCAGGACGCGCTGGGACTTTCAATGGATCCGACGGGTTCCCCATTCAAGGTGCTGGATGCGCCGGACGCTGCTACTGCGCGCACGATGGCGCCTCAACCGTCACAGCCCGGCGAAAAGACCGGAGGCGAGGCCGCAAGCGTTTCCATGGATGCCGATACTCCTGGTGAAAGCGGCGGCGAAACCGGCGGCGGAGCCGCAAAGACGGCGAGTGCGGATGATGGCCAGGGTCGCGGCAGCGGGCAACCGCGAGGATCGGAAAAATGGGAAGCCTTCTGCGCGAAGTATTATCCCAACAGCTTCGATCCGAAGACCGGCACGGTGATACCGGCCAAGCTCGGCAGGCGCGTGGCCTGCCGGTGATTGGCTTTTCAGATGTCGAAAAACACCGTCTCGCCGGCGCCTTGCAGCCTGATGTCGAATGTGTAGGTGTCGCCGGAACGCCCGGCAATGAGCGTATCGACCAGGTTTTGCTCCCCGATCAAGGCGAGCACGGGATCTTGTGCATTGGCAGCCGCTTCATCGGCGAAATACATGCGCGTGTTGAGCGCGATGCTGATGCCGCGCGCCATGATCAGGAATGAAACATGCGGCGCCTGCATCCGACCGTCCGGCCAGGGAACCCGGCCCGGCTTGATGGTCTGGAATTTGTATGTGCCATCCGTCATGTCGCCCGGCTGTCGGCCCCAGCCCGTGAAGTCGCGGTCAGGGGCGCCGCGCGTTTCCGCCGGACTGTTGTACAAGCCGTCTGCGTCGGCCTGCCATATCTCGAGCATCACGTCCGTCAGCGGGGTGCCGCTGCCGTCCAGTACCCGCCCGGTGATGCGAATGCGCTCGCCTTTCGTACCGTCATTGACCATCACGGCGCCAAGGTCGGCCGCATAGATACCATGTTCGCCGCAGAAATTCGGGCTCAACCCGATATGAAGGAAAGGCCCGGCTGTTTGCCCCGGCAGCTCCTTCAAGGCTCGCGGACGTAGCGCCAACTCAGTTGCCTTCCATGCGGTTCTCGAACACCGTCGAGCGGCGGCCGCGCAGCACCACGTCGAAACGGTAGGCAAGCGCGTCCATCGGGGTGGAATTCTCCATGTCGAGCAGCGCCACCAGGCTGGCGATCGCCGCCTTGTCGCGAATTGCCTGGACGATGCTGCAAAGCGAAATCAGCGGGTCGCCTTCGAAATACATTTGCGTGACCAGGCGCTGCGCGAAGCCGTTGCCGAAAACCGAGAAATGGATGTGCGAAGGCCGCCAGACGTTGAAGCCATGCGGCAGCGGATAAGCTCCGGGCCGGATCGTGCGGAATTGGTACCTGCCCGTCGCATCGGTAATGCAGCGCCCGCAACCGGCAAAGTTCTGATCGATAGGAGCAGGCTGGTTGTTTTCCTTGTGCCGGTAGCGCCCTCCCGCATTGGCCTGCCACACCTCCACCAGCACGCCCGGAACCGGCCGGCCATTTTCGTCCAGTACCTGGCCGTGAACGATGATCCGCTCGCCGATCGGGCTCTCGCCCGGTCTTGCGAAATTGCACAACATGTCGTTGTCGAACTCGCCGATGATGTTGTGCCCGAAAACGGGGCCCGTGATCTCGCTGATCGTGTTGGGAAAAGCGATCAATGCGCGCCCCGGCGAACGCAGCAAGCCCGCCTTGTAGGGAGGAAAATCTTCGCCTCGGTTGCCAGTCGGAGTCGCGTGGCAGGAAGGCTCCGGTCTCCACCCCGCTATCGCGCACCGGGAGACACCTGACATCCCGTCACCCTGCGGGCATCAAACCTGGTCATGCCTTACCTCCGGGCAAACACGCGCCGTCCGGCGAGACCTGCCTCGCGACCCGGTGTTTTCGTACTCAATATTCATTAGTAAAATGTTTTACACATGTAAAACGAACAAAACACGCGATTATGCGCCCTGGCTCCTGCGCGGCGAACCGTGATGCTGGGCGATGCGCCACTCGCCGGCTTCGCGCACCAGCACCCAGGTCACGCGGTACGGCATCGGCGTGTCGCCATCCGCGAACTCGACATGACCGGCGGTCAGCGCCACGTCATCGCCAATCATGGTCACGCGCGGCATCGGGTAGGACGCGACATGCACACCCGGGCCGCGTCCGCCGAAATAGCTGCGGATCGCCTCGCGCCCGATCTGCAACTCGTCCACCGAGCCGAACAGCGTGGCGTTCTGCGCATAAAGCGCTACATGCCTGTCGAGATCATGCGCGTTGAAGGCATCGATCCATTGAGCGAGGAATTCCTCGACGCTGGCCGGCATGGCGATCCCTCCTGTCAATAGGTCGCGTGTCCGTTCACCATCAGCCGTACGCAGTAGAGCGAGGTCGTGCCGCAGATGTAGAGCACGTTGCGCTTGATGCCGCCGAAGACGCAATTGGCGACCACCTCGGGGACGAGCACCTTGCCGATCAGCGTTCCGTCCGGATCGTAGCAGTGGATGCCATCGCCTGCGCTCGTCCAGATCCGTCCTTCGCTGTCCAGCCGGAAGCCGTCGAACAGGCCGGCCGTGCAATCGGCGAATACACGTGCCGCCCGAAACCTTGTTGTCCTCGCTGACGTCGAATACGCGCATGTGCGCCGGGTTTTGCGAACCATGCGTGCGGCCGGTGTCGACGACGTAGAGCTGCTGCTCGTCGCGCGAGAAGGCGATGCCGTTCGGCCTGACCATGTCGGTGATCACCGCCTCGACGGCGCCGCGTTACCGGATCGATCCGGTAGACATGACAGGCGCCGATCTCGCTCTCGGCCTTGTTGCCCTCGTAGTCGGAATCGATGCCGTAGGTCGGGATCGGTGAACCAGATCGAGCCGTCCGATTTCACCACCACGTCGTTGGGCGAATTCAGCCGCTTGCCCCTGGTAGCTGTCGGCGAGCGTGATCACCCGCCCGTCATGCTCGGTGCGGCTGACGCGCCGCGCCGCCATGCTCGCAGGTGACGAGCCGGCCCCTGCGGTCGACCGTGTTGCCGTTGGAATTGTTGGAGGGCTGGCGGAAAGTGCTGACTACCCCGTTGGTCTCGTCATAGCGCAGCATGCGGTTGTTCGGAATGTCCGACCAGATCAGGAAACGCCCGCACCGAACCAGGCAGGCCCTTCCGCCCACAGGCAGCCGGTATGGAGCTTCTCGACCCGTGCATTGCCATTGAACAGCCGCGCAAACCGTGGATCGAGCACGTCGTAGTAATCGCTGGTCGCCATGTTCTTCCCCTCCCGTTGGAATTGCCCTCAATTCGAGCATTCAATGGGCCGCAAATGCAAGGGGAAAGGCTGGGAAACCTACTTGCCGCGGTTGCGGGTGCGCTCGTAGAGCTGCGCGACGATCGTGCTGGCGGTCTTTTCGCACACACCAGGCACAATCGCATGGGCGAGCGCGGCAAAGCCTGCCAGGAACAGCTGCGAGGAAAACCATGCGGCAAAGCGCATATGCTCGAAATATGTCTCGTTGACAGAGCCCGGATGGGCCAGGAAAAGCCGCGCGATCAAGTTCTCTCTCCCGGATGCGTAAATCATGCAGGAACTTTGCCCCAAGAAGGGCTGTATTTGCTCCCAAATGTTGATATTAATAACCAAATATGTGGGAACTCCTCCCACGCTTGGAGCAGATCGTGGTGCTTGATGAAATTGATCGCCGGCTTTTGGCGCAATTGCAGATCGACGCGAGCGAGAGCCTGGAAAAGCTCGGCGAACGCGTCGGCCTGTCGCGCAACGCCTGCTGGAACCGCGTTCACCGGCTGGAGCAGGCCGGCATCTTGAAGGCGCGCGTGGCGCTGGTGGACCCTGCCAAGGTCAATCTCGGCCTCAGCGTCTTCATCGCCGTGCGTACCAACGAGCACGATCCGGAATGGCTGGAGAAATTCGCGCGCGAAACCCGCTCGATACCCGAGATCCAGGGCGTTTACCGCACCTCGGGCGATCTCGATTATCTCATCCATGCGCGCGTCCCCGACGTTGCCGCCTATGACGCGCTGTACCAGCGGCTGATCCGTAAGGTGCGCTTGGCCGACGTATCGGCAAGCTTCGTGATGCAGGAAATCAAGCAGACCACCGCCTTGACTTTAAACTATGCCTGATAGCCTCGTTGGGTGCGCAACGACAAAGCGGAAAGCGGCGATGACCACTCCCCGGCAGACCTTCGAAGATGCCATTTCGAACGCGCGCGACAGCACCGCCGTGTGGCAGGCCTTGCGCGAATATTCGCTGGCGGTGGCGGGCCACAGGCTTTTCACCGTGATGACCGTCGACATGGAAGCCTGGCTGGCGCGCCGCGCCTTCAGCGACCATCCGGTGGAATATCCGGCATCGGGAACCAAGCCGATCCACCACGATGCCTGGTTCGACATCGTCCATGGCCAGCGCCGCAGCTTCGTCGCCAATACGATCGAGGAGATTGCCGCCGTCTTTCCCGACCATGAGCTCATTGCTTCGCTCGGCTGCGGATCGGTCTGGAACCTTCCCGTCGTGCTGAAGGGCGACCTCGTCGCCACCATCAACATGCTGGATGCCCCGCATCACTACACGCCCCAGCTTGTGGCGTCGGCGCAAGCGGAACTCGCCATTCCCGCACGCCTGTGCTGCGCACTCGCGTCCGTGTTTGACTCGCAACCTGAAATGGCCGATTGAAGGTGCAACGGAAGGTCGGCGGGGCAATGTCGGTAACCTATTCAACAGGCATTGCGGGCTCAGTGGCGCGGCGCGCGGGCTCTTTCGTGGCCAGCCTGTTCCTGACATTCATCGGCCTCACGGCAGTCACCTTCTTCATCAGCCGCCTGACGCGGATCGATCCGGTGCTGGCGATCGTCGGCGACAAGGCCTCGCAGGAAGTCTACGACAAGACCTACATCGCGCTCGGCCTCGACCAGCCGCTGATCGTGCAGTACTGGCACTATCTGAAGCGCCTGCGTCAGCGGCGACTTCGGCGTCTCGGTGCTCACCTCGCAGCCCGTGCTCACCGACCTGCTGCAGGGTGTTTCCGGCGACGTTCGAGCTTGCCACCATCGCCATCATCATCGGCGTGCTGCGTCGGCGTTCCGGCGGGCGTGCTGGCCGGCGCGCGCAAGGGCCGCTGGCCCGACCACCTGGTCCGCGTCGTCGGCCTCTTCGGCTATTCGATGCCGGTCTTCTGGCTCGGGCTGGTCGGGCTGTTCGTCTTCTACGGCAAGCTCGGCTGGGTGTCGGGCACCGGGCCGGCTCGACGTCTTCTACGAGGACATCGTCACGCCGCGTCACCGGCATCATCCTGATCGACACCGCGCTCGCCGGCGAATGGGACATGTTCTGGAACGCCTTCAGCCACCTCATCCTGCCGGCCGGCATCCTCGGCTATTATCTCGCTCGCCTATATCGCGCGCATGACGCGCAGCTTCATGATCGACCAGCTGAGCCAGGAATATGTCACCGCGGCGCGCATCAAGGGCCGCTCCTTCTGGGGCGCGGTCTGGCTCCACGCCTTCCCCAACATCATGGTGCCGCTGATCACGGTCATCGGCCTCAGCTACGCCTCGCTGCTGGAAGGCGCGGTGCTGACCGAGACGGTGTTCGCCTGGCCGGGCCTCGGCCTCTACATCACGCGCGCGCTGTTCAACGGCGACATGAACGCCGTGCTCGGCGGCACGGTGCTGGTCGGCGCGGTCTTCATCGGCCTGAACCTGTTCTCCGACCTGCTCTACAGGGTGTTCGATCCGAGGCTGCGCACGGCATGAGCCAGACACCGGCTCCCGCCAGACATGGCCAATGGCTGCTGAGCGAGGCGCCGGCCTCGCGGCGGCAGGCGGTGCTGGGCAATGCTCTACCGCGGCCTGCTGCGCCATCGTCGCCAATCCCGCTGGCGCTGGCGGGCCTGGTCATCGTCGCTGCTGCTGATCCTGATGGCGGTCTTCGCGCCGCTGCTCGCCGGCGGCACGTCGCCGCTCGCGCAGGACCTCGCCAACCGGCTGCCGCCGCCATCTGCCGCAGCACTGGTTCGGCACCGACGAGCTCGGCCGCGACATCTATGCGCGCACGTCTACGGCGCGCGCATCACGCTCACCATCGTCGTCCTGGTGTCGGTGATCGTGGCGCCCATCGGCCTCGCGGTCGGCACGCTCGCCGGCTATCTCGGCGGCTGGGTCGACGCGGTGCTGATGCGCATCACCGACATCTTCCTCGCCTTCCCGCGCCTGGTCCTGGCGCTGGCCTTCGTCGCGGCGCTTGGGCCCGGCATCGAGAACGCCGTCATCGCCATCGCGCTCACCGCCTGGCCGCCCTATGCGCGCCTCGCGCGGGCCGAGACCGTCGACCATCGCCAGGAGCGACTTCATCGCGGCCGCGGTGCTGCAGGGCGCCTCGACCTGGCGCATCCTGTTCCGCCACATCGTGCCGCTGTGCCTGTCCTCGGTGATCATGCGCCTGACGCTCGACATGGCCGGCATCATCCTGACCGCCGCGGGCCTCGGCTTCCTCGGCCTCGGCGCGCAGCCGCCGACGCCCGAATGGGGCGCGATGGTCTCGGCCGGCCGCGACGTCATCCTCGACCAGTGGTGGGTGGCGACCATCCCCGGCATCGCCATCTTCATCGTCAGCCTCGGCTTCAACCTGCTGGGCGACGGCCTGCGCGACGTGCTCGATCCGAAAGTCGTCATGAGCGACACCCCTGCTCACCGTCGAGGACCTCAACGTCACCTTTCCGGGGCGCGGCGGGAGTCACGCGCGCGGTGCGCAACGCCAGCTTCACGCTCGGCCGCGAGCGGCTCGGCATCGTCGGCGAATCCGGCTCGGGCAAGTCGACGACCGGCCGCGCCCTGCTGGGCCTCATCCCGCGCCCCGGCATCGTCACCGCGAAGACGCATGCGCTTCGACGGGACCGACCTGCTCGCCTGCACCGAGCGCGACTGGCGCAGCCTGCGCGGCCGGCGCATCTCGATGGTGATGCAGGACCCGAAATACTCGCTGAACCCGGTGATGACCGTCGGCCAGCCAGATCGCCGAGACCTGCCGCCTGCACCTCGAACTCCAGCCGCAAGGACGCGGCGCGGCGCACGCTGGCGATGCTGGAGGCCGTGCAGATCCGCGACCCCGAGCGCGTCTATCCAGCTCTATCCGCACGAGCTCTCCGGCGGCATGGGCCAGCGCGTGATGATCGCCATGATGCTGATCGCCGAGCCCGACCTGCTGATCGCCGACGAGCCGACCTCGGCGCTCGACGTGACCGTGCAGAACGAGGTGCTGCGCATCCTCGACGACCTGGTGCGCGACCGCGGCATGGGGCTGATCTTCATCAGCCACGACCTGACCGTCGTCTCCAGCTTCTGCGACCGCGTGCTGGTCATGTATGGCGGCCAGATCGTCGAGGAATGCGCCGCGCGCGACCTGCACAACGCGAAGCATCCCTATACGCGGGCGCTGATCGCCGCCGCGCCCTCGCTCGACGTGCGCCGCGAGCCGAACTTGCCACCGTCACCCGCGACCCGGAGTGGCTGACAGTGATCACGGTATCACGATCTCGACGTCACCTTCCGCAACGGCCGCCGGTCGATCCACGCGGTGCGCGGGCGTCTCCTTCACGGTGGCGCGAGGGCGAGACCTTCGGCATCGTCGGCGAATCCGGCTCGGGCAAGTCCACCGTGCTGCGGCCATCGCCGGGCTGGTGCAATCGACCAGCACGGCGCTGGAAATCGACGGCCGGCCGGCCGTCCAGGCGCCGCAGCCGGCAGGACCGCCGGCTGCTGCAGATGGTCTTCCAGGACCCCTACGCCTCGCTGCACCCGCGCCAGACGGTGGACGAGATCCTGCGCGAGCCGCTGGCGATCCATTCGATCGACCGGCGTCGACGCGAAGGTGACAGCGGCCCTCGCCGATGTCGGCCTCTCGCCGCTGCACCGCTTCCGCTATCCGCACCAGCTTTCCGGCGGCCAGCGCCAGCGCGTCGCCATCGCCCGGGCGCTGATCCTGCGAGCCGCCGATCCTGCTGCTGGACGAGCCGACCTCGGCGCTCGACGTCTCGGTGCAGGCGGAAATCCTCAACCTGCTGTCGCAGCTGCGCAAGAGCTACAGCCTGACCAGCATCCTGGTCAGCCACGACCTCGCGCGTCGTCGCCCATCTCTGCGACCGCATCGCCGTCATGCAGCTGGGCGCGCTGGTCGAGGTCGTGCGCGCCGACGACCTGCGCAGCGGTGCGGTGACGACGGCCTATACGCGCGAACTCATCGCCGCCAGCCGCGGCTTTACGCGTGCGACCGCCTGAGGTTGTCTTGCGCGCCTTGCCACGGACGGGAAAAAGGTTTCAAGTGCACGCCGACCGCTGCGAAACCACAATGGGGAACGCAGGTCAGTAAAAGTCGCCAGGGAGACTACATATGCTGAAGACCCTCAAATACGCACTGTTGGCAGGCGTGCTATTCGCACTCGCGCCGTCGGCCATGGCCGAGACGCCAGCCGATACGCTGGTGATCGCCAAGCAGATCGACGACATCATCTCGCTCGATCCGGCCGAAGCCTACGAGCTTTCCGGCATCGAGATCCTCGCCAACACCTATGACCGCATCATGCGGTTCGAGCCGACCGACGTCACCAAGCTCGTGGGCGGCGTCGCCGAAAGCGTCGACCGTCAGCGAGGACGGCAAGACCTTCACCTTCAAGATCCGCCCGAACCAGAAGTTCGCCTCCGGCAATCCGGTGACGGCGGCGGACGCGGCCTTTTCGCTGCAGCGCGTGATCAAGCTCGAGAAGACCCCGGTCTTCCTGCTCACGCAGCTCGGCTGGACCAAGGACAATGTCGACAAGCTGGTGACAGCGCCCGATGACTGCGACGCTGGTCGTCACGATCACCGAGGATTTCGCGCCCTCGCTGGTCTACGCGCTGCTCTCCTCGGTCGTCGGCTCGGTCGTCGACATGAAGGTGGCGATGGAGCACGAGGCCGACGGCGACTTCGGCTATGCCTGGCTCAAGACCAACTCGGCGGGTTCCGGCGCCTATGTCGTCAAGTCGTGGAAGCCGAACGAAACCGTCGTGCTGGAGGCCAACCCGAACTATCGCGGCGGCGAGGCCAAGCTGAAGCGCGTCGTCGTCCGCCACGTGCCGGAAGCCGGCGGCACAGCGCCTGCTGATCGAAAAGGGCGACGCCGACATCGCGCGCAACCTGACGCCGGACCAGGTCGCGGGCCTCGACGGCAACGCCGACGTGCAGGTCACGTCCGTCGCCGCAGGCGCTGCTCTACTACATCGGCCTCAACGTCAAGCAGAAGGAATTGCAGGACGTGCGCGTGCGCCAGGCGCTGCGCTACCTCGTCGACTACGAGGGCATGGCGAACTCGTTCCTGAAGGGCTCCATGCAGGTGCACCAGTCGTTCTGGGCCTCCGGCTTCTGGGCCGCGCTCGACGAGAACCCGTACAAGCTCGACGTCGCCAAGGCCAAGGCGCTGCTGGCGGAAGCCGGCTATCCGGACGGCTTCTCGATCGACATCGACGCGCCGAACTTCGCGCCCTTCACCAACATCGCGCAGTCGGTGCAGTCGACCATGGCGCAGGGCGGCATCAAGGTGAACATCCTCTCCGTCGGAGATGAAGCCGCTGCTCACCAAGTACCGTGCCCGCCAGCACCAGGCGCTGATGGTCTACTGGGGTCCGGACTACATGGATCCGCACACCAACGCCGACGGCTTTGCCACCAACACCGACAATTCGGACGAGGCGAAAGCGCAAGCCGCTGGCCTGGCGCAACAGCTGGGACGCGCCGGAAGTGACGGCAATGACCGCCGCCGCAGTGCGTGAGCGCGACGAGGCGAAGCGCAAGCAGATGTATCTCGACCTGCAGAAGAAGGTGCTGGACGAGGGCCCGTACATCATCATGTTCCAGTCGACCTCGCAGCGCGCGCGAGCGCGCCAACGTCAAGGACTTCGTGCAGGGCCCGTCCGCGGACGTCGACCTACTACAACCTGACGACCAAGTAAGGCAGTCGCGGTGCCGGGATTTCTGGACCGGCGCCGCGCCGCCAGGCTGATGCGGGAACAGGGGCTGGATGCCCTTGTCCTCGCCCAGCCCGAGAGCATCGCCTATGCCACCGGCGCGTTTCCAGGGGTCGCGACCTACTGGCGACGCGCCGGAGCAGCCTTCCTGCTGGTGCCGGCAGACGAGACCGGGCCCCTGATCGCCATCGTCGGCGACTTGCAGGCCAAAAGCTTCGCCGCGCAATCGGGCATCGCCGATGTCCGCAGCCACCGCATCTGGGTCGAGACCGACAGCTGGCCCCTCGATCCCGCCAAGCCCGCACGATCGCCGCGCCCGGCGCAGTACGAACTTGCCGCTTCGCTCTCATTGTTGCGCGATGCGCTGGCCGAACGCGGGCTGACCGGTTCGCGCATCGGTCTGGAGCTCGGTTTCATTCCCGCCGCGGACTATCGCGCATTCCAGGAGCTTCCGGTCGAATGGGCCGACTGCACCCGCATCGTGGAGCGCTTGCGCGCCATCAAGGCGCGAGCCGGAGATCGACATGCTGCGCAAGGCGGCGCAATACTCTGCCGCGGGGCTGGCCCACCTGCTTACCGCAATCGAACCCGGCATGGACGCCGCGCAAATGACGGCGATATGGAAGGCCGCAGCTTTTGCGCAGGCGCAGCGCCAGGGCGAACCACCACCGCAATCCGCCTGGGCCTATATTGCTGTCGGCGGCGACGGCTTTGCACCGGGCGGACCGGCCAGCGCCGGCGACATCATCAAGATCGACATCGGCTGCGTCATCGCCGGCTACAGTTCCGACGGCGCGCGAACCGCGGTTCTCGGCACGCCCTCGAACGACGCCGTGCGTATCCACGATGCGCTGCACCGGGCCTTCGATGCCGGGTTCAAGCTGCTGAAGCCGGGCACGCCGCTCAGCGAGATCTACCGCACCACGGCGTCGGCGATGTGGGACCAGGGCTACGAGACCTATGGACGCGGTCATTTCGGCCACGGCGTCGGCGCGTCGATCTGGAGCGAGGAATGGCCGTTCATCGCGGCGGGTTCGGACTCTATCCTGGAGCTGGGGATGGTCATGGCATTCGAGACGCCGTGGTACATCGACGGCCTCGGCGGCTTCATCATCGAGGATCAGGTGCTCATCACCGACACCGGATGCGAGGTGATGGCGCCCTCGCCGCGCGGGCTGATCCGCGTGTGAGTTACGCCAGTTCGGCCGCGATGGCATGCACTGCGGCGAGCGTCGCGCGGGTCCAATCCGGATTGACGAAGTGCGGCCAGCTCGACAGCTTCACCGCCACCAGATCGTGCTCGTAGCTGATGTAGACAAGTTGCCCGAACACGCCGCGCGCCATGATCGCCCTGCCCTGCCGGTCCTCAACCCAGAACTGCCTTGAGTAAGCGCCCTGCGGCAACACCGCCGTGTATGGCTCGCCGAAGAGCGCATGGTCGCCCCGCCGCGTCGCCTCCACCCACCCGGCGGGCACCACGCCCGCACCCTTTTCCAGCATCAGTTGGCCGAACCGGCCGTAGTCGCGCAGGCAGGCGTTGAGACCGCCATCTGCTAGAGCGAAGCCGCTAGCGTCCACCGTGAAGCAGCCATCCTGCTCCATGCCGGCCTTCTGCCACAGCTCTTGCGACATCAGTTGCGCCAGCGCCTTCCCGCTCGCACGCTCCATGGCCAGCGCCAGCACGTCGGTTTCGATGGAGCGATAGGAAAAAGCGGCGCCGTGCGCGCGCTCGGCGGTTCTGAGGCTGAGCATCAGCTCGAGCATGGTCCCCGGCCATTGAGCCGGATCGCTGCCCGGCGGCACGCGCTTCCAGCCGCTGGCGACATCCGCCCGGCCCATGTCCGAAAACGGGTCGTCATAGTCCTCCGTGAACCGCACGCCGCTGGTCATGTCGAGTAGCTGCGCGATAGTCGCGCCGGCATAGGCGGTTGCCTGCAATTCCGGCACGTATTGCGTCACTGGCGCCGCGATATCGAGCACGCCGCGCGCGGCCAGGATTCCCGCCAGCGCGCCGCAAAAGGACTTTGCCACGGACTGCGAAAGGTGCAGCGAACGCCCGTCCATGCCGTTAAAATATTGCTCGCAGACGATCGCGCCGTGCTTCAACACCAGGAAGCCATCGGTAAAGGTCTCCTCTAGAAACCTGGCCAAAGTGCTCGGCTTGCCTGTAACGCTCCGCACCGCCAATCCGTCGAGCTGGCGCTCCTTGCGTGGCAACTCACGTACGGCATCGCCGCGCGCAATCACAGCCACCGGCAGGAATTCGCGCACGTGCTGGAAAGCCCACCGGTTGAACGGCGCCCGGTCCCAATTGTCTGGGTCAAAACCGGCGGGAACGCTGCCTTTGATATTGACATGCACTGCCTTGCCCTCCGATGCCGCATCTCGGCGAGCATCCGCTCAGCTGCTGTTCGATGCAAGCACGGGAACGCGCGACCCTGCGGTTCTTTTTGGCCAGCGCACCCTGCCGGAATGAACCGCGGGGCGGATGGACAAGGCTGATGGGGAATGATACATATCTATTTATATATGTGTTGGAAATCAGCTAAAATCGGAGTTTCTACATGGACGATCGTCAATCACAAGCGGTTAAATTTCTGGTTTTGTTTGGCTTTGCTTTGGCTATCTCTACGTCAATGACTCCGGTGGATGCACTGGCAAAGACCATGGGACACCATAACGGCAAACACGGCGGCGGACACCATGGCGGCAAACACGGCGGACACCACGGCGGCAAGGGCGGCCATGGGAACAATGGCGGAACCGTTGGTATCGGCGGCAATGGTGGCAATGGCGGCACAGCCGGCATCGGCGGAAATGGCGGCGTCGGCGGCAATGGCGGAACTGGTGGCTTCGGCGGTGTCGGCGGCAATGGCGGAACCGGTGGCTTCGGCGGTGTCGGCGGCAATGGCGGCTCCGCCGGTGTCGGCGGCAATGCGGCTCGGCGGCGTCGGCGGCAATGGCGGAACCGGCGGCAATGGCGGCTCCGCCGGTATCGGCGGCAATGGCGGCGTCGGGGGCTGAGAAAGCCGCACTCGTTTCCGGTCGGCCATGAAGCAGATGCAGGGGTGCTGACCAATATGCGCACCCCGGCAGTCGAACGGAAAACCGGGTGTGATCGCCGATGAAAACCGACCCGCTGTCAGACCCGGTTTCGCAGCAATATGCCCGATGGGTATATCCGCAGCCGATCTTCGATCTGCAGGCATGGATCGTGAACAATTGGCAGTGGCTCGATCCAAGCCATTCCCACCGGCTTTTCTGGCCTGACCGCCCCTATCGCGCCGGCATGGACATCCTCGTTGCGGGGTGCGGGACCAACCAGGCTGCAGTGCTTGCCTTTACCAACCCGCTTGCAAGCGTGGTGGCTATCGATGTGAGCCAGCCGTCCTTGGATCACCATCGTTTTCTCAAGGAGAAGCACGCGCTGGCCAATCTCGAACTGCGGCTCCTGCCGCTCGAGGAAGCCGGAAAGCTCGGCCGGCAATTCGACCTTATTGTCAGCACTGGCGTCATTCACCACCTTGCCAGCCCGCAAGAGGGAATGAAGGCGCTTTCCCGTTGTTTGCGGAGCGACGGGGTTCTGGCCATGATGCTCTACGCCAGGTTTGGCCGCCTCGGTGTCGAGATGCTTCAGGAGGCATTCCGCGAGATGGGCCTCGACCAGAGCGAGGCCGCCCTCGCCATGGTCAAGGAGGCCTTGCGGGACTTGCCGCAGGATCATCCGGTCAGGAGCTATCTGCCGCTGGCGCCCGACCTCGAATTCGATGCAGGGCTGGTCGATACGTTCCTTCACGAACGCGAGCGGAGCTACACGGTGGATGGCTGCCGCAAGCTTGTCTCTGCGGGGGGCCTCGTGTTTCAGGACCTCTTTTTCAAGGCGCCCTATTATCCGCCTTCCCAGACCGGAAGCGCCTTTCTCTCCTCCATCGCCCGCCTCGCCCCGCAGAAGCAATGGTCGATCATGGAAAGGATCAATTTTCATAACGCATGCCATTTCTTCATGGCTTGCCGGCCGGAACGATCACCGGGCAGCTACAAGATCGACTTCGCCTCCGGCGACACGCTCTCCTGGGTTCCCGCCTTTCGGTATCGATGCGAACTCAATGGCAATGACATTGTGCGCCACGACTGGCGAACCACGCTTGCGGGCGAGCAGTTGTCCGTGATCGCAAGGATAGACGGCCAGTCCAGTGTCGGAGAGATTATCCAATCCATCCGCAGGGACTCCCCGCATTCCCGGCTGGTCGACGGCAATATCGAAGCCAGGACGAGGGCGATCCTGGAGATGTTCTGGAAACTGGATTTCCTTGAGTTCTCCATCGCAGCGCCTGACCAGGGATCCGCACCCCGCCTTGGCGCCTGAGTCCTGCAACCGTTTTCCCGCTTGGCGACGACTGAGCACCTGCCGCCGCATGAACAGGCTGCCAACAGGCGTTGTCGTTCTGGGAGAAGCAGCAATGCGCTCTTCGGGAAAGTGCAGCCATTCAATGTCTTGAATGCTCTATACCGGTATTAATGCCACTCTTTTTCGTCCGAATGTGAGGACAGGTACCTCTACCCACCAATGGTAAACCATACCGCCAATAATGCTGAAAACAACTCCAGCAAAAAACATAAAACTCCAATTAAACATTGGTAATGATGTAATCAACCAAACGCGACGTCACTGAAATAAGCGGATTATGTATTAGATATATTGAATAGCTGGCATTTCCAATAAACAATACGCTTAACGGAAACCGCATATCTCTTTGACTTTGTAAGTAGGAGCCGCCAGAACTAACATAAAGAAAGAGATACCAAAAAGATAGCGATTAAATTCATTCCCAACGGCTATTACCAATGGGAGCAATATTACACCCAGCAACATTAGAAACAAACCGTTAAATCTTGCCTTAGGGAAAGCACGATAAATATACGCAGCCAACATTCCAAGCATAAATTCAATATTTATTGGATTTAGCATGACCATCAGCAGAGGAGAATTCTCATCTGAAAGTATACCAAAAGAATTGCCAAAAATAGCGATAAGCCATACAAGTGTAGCAAAAAATAACACCTTGATATTAACAAAAAATAATAGGAAGAATATATAAAACATTACTTCATGGATTAAAGTCCACGCGACAGGCAGGGCAGGCGGCGATAGGCTAGGTATTAATAAGAGCGATGAAGCAAGGCTAAATTCCTGCCCAAGCCCAAAACTTATATTAGGTAAAGTTAAATAGACTAGAATCATGGCGATGGATATTGGCAAGTATGGAGGGTATATTCTTATTATCCTTTTCAGCAAATATTCTTTAGCTGATATAAATGTATTTTTATCGTAATAATGAATATACATTATAATAAATCCGGAAAGAACGAAGAAAAAATCGACACCTAAGTATCCATAGTTAAATATGATGCCCAAGTATGACGGCATAGCGTTCGGCAAAAAGCCATTTACTGACAGTGTTGCGTGGTGTATAACCACAGATAAAGCAGCGACACCTCTAAATGCCTGTAGTATATCTAATCGTTGCGTTTGCGACATTCCGATATACACTGACCGTGCTGATTGTCGGTTCCCTTGCTGTTCCCAGAGCACAATAGCCCTGTTTGCGAAGTTCCGCCACGCGCTTCGCATCAACCCGACGGCTTGCGCCCCTTACCCAGCTGGTGCTTGTGCACCTTGAAGTCCGACAGCCGCACGGACATTGACGCTGAAAACGATTGAGGTCCCACATCTTCCGTGAGCGGGACATAGCAAACCTTGATGTTCTCCTTCGCCAGCCGTGCCGTCATCCAGAGTTTGCGATACTCGTCCTCTGTAAAGAAGCAGCGGCCGTAGATAGTCCCTGCGCGCTTCTTCAGCACTATCCTGATGACGATGAGATGCTTCTTTAGCGTTGAAGGAGACAACTTGCTGATGAGGTAACTCATTGATGTTGTCGTCAATCGTAGTAGTCGTTATGTCCTTGACCGCCATCGTGCCGAACCAGGGCAGAATGTCTTTGTTGAGCTTGCGCTGGTCGTCGGTGATGATGCGCGAGTTCGCGCTCATCTCCGCCCGACCATGGCTTCCTGCCGATGAATGAGTTGCTTTGCGCAGTCAGCGAATGTGTCGGGATGAATATCCACATTCAGTCGTTCAGCGATTTTGACCTCGTCAAACAGCCGCTTTGCGAACTCAATCCTCTGCCTTGTCTGCCGTCTTCGTGCTTTTGCGCAGGTGTTTTCGCCCGAGAAACAACCGCACTGCCAGAACTGCGATGCGTCAATCCGATAAATCTGAAGCGTGTCGGGGTAGCCGCGGATATGCGTCAAGTCGTAGGGAGCGGTCCTGCTACTCATGTATGAAAAGTATGAAAGTTCAAAGCTACATACGAGCAGGAAGCCAGAAGGCAACAAGAAGCTGATTTGTTGATTTTGTTGGTAGCGGAGGAGGGACTCGAACCCCCGACACGCGGATTATGATTCCGCTGCTCTAACCGGCTGAGCTACTCCGCCCCTGCTCGGGCAAATTCTTGCCCGTCATCGCCGCCGATGGCGGCCGGGCCGTGGCCCCATGCAGTGCGGCGCTTATAGGAAGCGCGCGCCTTGCCTGTCAAGCTGTTGCGAACCGGCGCGGCGCTTTGCAGTTCCGCAGCCGCGCCGTACTCGTCATATGCCAATCACAACGCGATCAGGCGCGCACGGGCTGCGCACGCGGCGTGGTTGCGCCCAACTGGCGCAGGGCCGCCTCCGCCTCGCGGCTGCGCTCCGAGCGGGCGATGAAGCCGCCGCCAAGCACGCGCGCGCCGGCCGTCCGTCGGCGTAGAGGACGCAGGCCTGGCCGGGCGCGACGCCGGTTTCGCCTTCGTCGAGTTCGACCTAGCACCGCGCCGTCGCGCACGAACAGCCGGGCGGGCGCGGGCGGCCGTGTCGAGCGCACCTTGGCGAAGATGTCGATGCCGCTCGGCGGGAATGTCGCCGAGGCCGCCATCGCCGAGCCAGTTGACGTCGCGCAGATGGATGCGCTGCGTCTCCAGCGCCTCGCGCGGGCCGACGATCACGCGGCTGCGGGCGGCGTCGAGATGCACGACGTAGAGCGGCTCGCCCGTGGCGATGCCGATGCCGCGGCGCTGGCCGATCGTGTAGTGCAGGATGCCGTCATGGCGGCCGAGCACGCGCCCGTCGATGTGGACGATGTCGCCCGGTTCGCGCCGCATTCGGCTGCAGCTTGGCGATGACGTCGGAATACTTGCCCTGCGGCACGAAGCAGATGTCCTGGCTGTCGGGCTTGTCGGCGACGATGAGGCCCATCTCGCGCGGCAACTCGCGCGTACCGCTGGCTTGGAAAGCCCGCCGAGCGGAAAGCGCAGATAGTCGATCTGCTCCTGCGTGGTGGCGAACAGGAAATAGCTCTGGTCGCGGCTCGGCGTCGACCGGGCGGATAGAGCGCGCGCCGTCCGGTGGCGGCATCGGCCACGCGCGAGCGCACGTAGTGGCCGGTGGCCAGCGCGTCGGCGCCGAGCTCGCGCGCGGTCTCCAGCAGGTCGGCGAACTTGACGGTCTGGTTGCACGAGACGCAGGGGATCGGCGTCTCGCCGGCCACGTAGCTCTGCGCGAACGGATCGATCACCGCCTCGCGGAAGCGCTCTTCGTAGTCGAGCACGTAGTGCGGAATGCCGAGCGTCTCGGCGACGCGGCGCGCATCGTGGATGTCCTGGCCGGCGCAGCACGCGCCCTTGCGGTGAGTCGCCGTCGCCATGGTCGTAGAGCTGCAGCGTCATGCCGACGACGTCATAGCCCTCGCGCTTCAGCAGGCCGGCGACGACGGAGGAATCGACGCCGCCCGACATGGCGACGACGACGCGGGTTTCTTCCGGTCTACCGGGCAGATCGAGGGAGTTGAGCATAGTCGTGGCCTGGGTCAGGCGCGGTTAAAGGCCGCGCAGTCCATTCATGCGGCTGCATATAGGCAAATATGCCCGCAAAGTCCAAGCGGATTCGATTGCCGGGAGGATTGGCCTGCCGTGCCGCACGGCCCCGCGTGGCACGGCGGATGCAATGTCAGACCTTGGCGATGCAGATGTTGGTGTGGCCCGACGAGATGAAGCCGAGCTGGCGGGCAGCCGCCTTGGAAACGTCGATGATGCGGCCCTTCACGAAGGGACCGCGGTCGTTGATGCGCACGACGACGGACTTGCCGTTGCGCTTGTTGACGACACGAACCTTGGTGCCGAATTTCAGGCTGCGATGCGCGGCGGTCATGGCCGAGGCATTCATCATTTCCCCCGATGCGGTGCGCGACTTCAGCGCATACCAGGATGCCTTGCCGCATTGGGCCGAGGCCGGCTGGACGAGCACAAGCATGGATGCCGCGACAGCGGCCGCGGCGATAAGATTTTTCATTTTGATAGCCCTGTTTACTGCTTCTACTGGACGGCACGAACCGGATTGCCGCCGGTTGAATGGGCTTTGGACAGCGCAAATTGGGCACGAATGTGAATCGGTTCCACACACCAAATCACAAAGTGTTACTTCAAGTTACAACCGGTGGCTGTTGCCGCAGCGCGGCAAGCCCTTGCAGCACCTGCGGAAGGTGCTTTTCGATGTCCTCGGAAATCAGCCCAGGTCCGAAAAGCGAAGCCGCTTCGCCATGCATCCACACGGCTGCGCAGGCAGCCTCGAAGCCATGCATTCCCTGCGCCAGCAGTCCGCAGGCGATGCCTGCGAGCACGTCGCCGGAACCGGCCGTCGCCAGCGTTGGCGGCGCATTCGTGTTGATCGCCGACCGCCCGCCTGGTGACGCAATGATTGTGCGCGGACCTTTCAACACGACGATTGCGTTCAGCCGTGCCGACAGCGAGCGCGCAGCTTCCACCCTGTCGTCGACTTGCGTTGTGCCGGTCAGCCGCATGTACTCGCCCTCATGCGGCGTGAGGATCACCGGCCCCGCCGATCTGGCCACAAGGCGGGCAAGCTTGGCCGCCTCCCCTTCGAAGCTGGTGATCGCATCGGCGTCGAGCACGACGGCCCTTCCGCCTGGTTCAGCCAGCAGTGCGGTTCGCACCAGTTCACGCGTCGCGTGGCCCACGCCCAGCGCCGGGCCAAGCACCACGCAATTGATGCGCGCATCGGCGAGAATTCGTTCGAGCCCCGCCGCGCCGTCCATTGGCAGCAGCATCACGGCGGTGAGCTGCGCCGCATTCACCGCCAGCGCATCGGGCGGGGATGCCACCGTCACCAGCCCGGCCCCGGCCCGCAAGGCGGCGCGCGCGGCGAGCCGGGCAGCGCCGGTGCGCGTCATCGGCCCGCTCACGGCAAGCGCGTGACCACGATCGTATTTGTGGCCCTGCTGCGCCGGGAAAGGAAACTCCCCGATCCACAGCGCCGGCTCGTTCACGACAGTTTCGAGTGGCTGGTTCATGCAGGAGATTGTGACACTTCAATCCCTTGCCCTGCAAGCAACCGGCAAGCCTTTGCAGTGCAATCATGCGCGCATTGCGGCTCTTAACCTGTGTTACCCAATGGTAACCGGACCCTTAGTCGAATTTTAAGGCGAACCCTGTAACTTCTTCGACAATTGGTCTTTGTGTAGTGAGTATGAAGTATGACCGATCAGGTAAGACCGCGCGTAAAATACGTTATCGGGCCCGACGGGAGTCCGCTGACGATTGCAGATCTCCCGCCTTCCTCGACGAGGCGCTGGGTTATCCGGCGCAAGGCGGAAGTCGTCGCTGCGGTTCGCGGCGGTCTGCTCTCCCTCGAAGAGGCTTGCGAGCGCTATACGCTCACAGTCGAAGAATTCCTGTCCTGGCAGATCTCGATCGATGCGCATGGCCTTGCCGGCCTTCGCACCACCCGCATCCAGGACTATCGCAGCCACGCCTGACACGGCACGATTGCAGTGCTCAAGCCGCGCCGTCACCACGGCGCGGCTTTCGCGCGTCTGCATCCCGCTTGACGAGTTCGGCTGCGATCGCGGCAAGGGCCGCCGAGCCGGCGTAGAACCAGATTCCAGGCTGCGAGGCCGCGCTCGCAAGCCCGCTGGTCTTGGCGGCGAAGACCAGGATCGCGACGAGCAGAACGTCCATCATCGACCATCGCGATAACATGCCCGGCCCATGCCGGAAACCGACCGGAGCCGAACGCCGCCTCAAACAGCGTGAACAGCTTCACCAGCGGAAACGCCAGGGAGAACGCCGCCACCAGCAGCGCCAGCGCCACGTCTCCGCTTGCCCACAGGCCATGCACGACGCCAAGCAAAGACGGCGTTTGCGAAAAGAAATAGAGCGTCTCGAAGCGGATCAGCGGCAGGCTGACGCCAAGGCCGAAGCTCACCGCGCTTGCCAGCAGCAGCAGCGGCAGCACTCTCAAGACAGCGCCTTCCAAAGCAGCGGCAGCAATATCGCCGTTGCAATCGCGTTGAGGCCCATCGCAAGGCCCGAAAATGCGCCCGCCACCTCGTTCACCTGCAAGGCCCGGGCCGTGCCGATGCCATGGCTCGCGGTGCCGATGGCAAGGCCCCGCGCCTGCCAATCGGTGACGCCGAGCCGGTTGAGCAGTATCGGCCCCAGCATCGCGCCGGTAATTCCGGTGAGGATCACCAGCGCCGCCGTGAGAGAAGGCAGGCCGCCAAGTTCGCGCGTGATCGCCATGGCGACGGGCGCGGTGACCGATTTCGGCGCGAGCGCCACCAATGAATCGCGGCTTGCGCCGAACATCCATGCAATGGCCACCGCCGAAGCGGCCGCGGTGAGCGATCCGGCCAGGATCGACACGAGGATCGCGACGGCCGACCGGCGAACGGCGGCAAATTGCCGGTAAAGCGGGATCGCCAGGGCCACGGTCGCCGGCCCGAGCAGGAAATGCACGAACTGCGCGCCCTCGAAATAAGTGCCGTAGCTGGTGCCGGTCAGCATCAGCAGCGTCACGATCGCGGCGACGGCGATCAGCACCGGATTGGCGAGCGGATTGCCGCCGAGGCGCGTGTGGATGGCAAGGCCGACCTGGAACGCGACAAGCGTGAGCGTCAGGTGCAGCAGCGGGCTGGCGCTGAGATAAACCCACAATTGCCGCAGGTCATTCATTGGCGCTGCCCTCCGGCGGCGTTTGCGCCGTGCCGGTCCAGCGCTTCAGCGCCACCATCAGCGCGGCGGTGACCGCAATTGTCGCCAGCGTGGAGCCGACCAAGGCAACCGAAAGGGCCGGCCACTCGCTTTTCAGCAGCGCCAGATGCGCCATGATGCCCACGCCCGCCGGCACGAACAGCAGCGACAGGTTTGAAAGCAGCGCATCGCCCGTGCTGGCTAGATTTTCCGGGATGCGGCCGCGCGCCACCAGGAACACGAACAGCAGCGCCATGCCGGCCACAGGGCCCGGAAACGGGAGCTTTGTCACGGTTACGAAAAGTTCGCCCGCCAACTGGCAGGTGAGGATGAATGTGAACCAGCCAAGCACGAAGCGCCTCCCGCCCGGCGCAACACCGGATCGGGGATTTATCGGCAATGCCCGCTGCAAGCGCAAGGCTGCACGCAGAGCGGAAGCCCTCTTGTTTATATTAGCAACATCTTATATATAAAATATCGAATATCAAATTGGGAGCTGCAGACATGACCCTCGACCGTTCCGTCCTCGCCTTCGCCGGCTTCGTCATCCTCCTCTCCGTCGTGCTGACGCAGTGGGTATCGCCGCATTTCGTCTGGCTGACAGTCTTTGCCGGGGCAAATCTCATCCAGTCCGCCTTCACCGGCTTCTGCCCGGCGGCGACGGTTTTCAAGCTGGCCGGTGTCAAGCAGGGCTGCGCTTTCTGATACGGCGCATGGCTGCCCTGCGATTGTTGCACTGCACAATCGGCACAACCGTGACTATGTTTCGAATCGGGAGGAGAATGCAGACGGAAGGAATTCAGTCATGCCGTTCTTCGCCACAGCAAGACCCGCCGGAAAGCGTGAAATGAAGATCGCCGCCCTCAAGGCGATGAGCCTTGCGGATCTGGCCGATATCGGCCTCAAGCCGGGCGATGTCGCCAGGCTGGAGAGGGAGTTGAACGCGGGCGGTAACTGACCGGCAATCAGCCGATCATCGCGCGCCGTTCGATCTGGCGGTCGATTGCGGCATCTGCCGCGCCGGTCGCATCGCGGCTTTCCAGAAGCTGCGCCTTTTTCAGCTGCTCTTCGGCTTCCGTCAGCGCGTCAACGGCAAGCTCGCGCTTGTCCTTGAGGTCGCGGATCGATCCGGCGAGATTGTCGCGGCGTTGGCGCGCCGCCTTCGCGAACGTCGGATAGGCGAAGTGCGTGGGGTCGGAAATTCCCGACTTCTGCTCCTCGATCCGGATCTGGTTGTCGAGCTCGTCCGCCATGCGGGTGAACTCGCCGATCATCAAATCGATCTGCGTCAGTTGCCTTGTCTTGTCCTCGACCTGGAAATGCTTCAGGCGAAGCACGCTTTCACGCGATTTCATACTCGATACTCCTTGAACCCGCATTGCGGCGCCGCTGCCGGCGCTTGGCAAGAGTGTTTTCCTGCCGAATTTCATTGCCGCTGTCCGTCCCGGATGCCCCTGTCCTGGCCCCGGCGGCAATTCATTTACGAAAATCCTTAACGAGGGGCCGGTTGGTAACCTTTCGTTTATGAGTCTTCTTAATCATACGGGTTATCGATTAAGGGTCGGTAAACCCCAGCCCGCTTCCAGTACCTAATTCTTCGCCACTTCAGTCCAGTGTGCGGGAGTCTAAGGCGGGCGGACAGGTTAAACTGGCTTCTTAATGTTTTGCCTGAACTCATGACCAAGGAAAATATTGTTATTCCTCAATGGCATAACAGAATTTTCTAAAATTCAGGACTCGGGCTTGCGCAAACGAATTACATTTTGTTAACCATTATGCGTCAGCATTTGAATCGGCATTCAGGTGCGCGCGGCGGGAAACGGGCCGGCGATGCAACCGCGAAGGCACCAGCAACCGCGGATGCGGCTAAAGAAGGGGATAAGGCATGCGTGTTCTGCTGATTGAGGACGACAGCGCTACGGCCCAGAGCATCGAATTGATGCTCAAGTCGGAAAGCTTCAACGTCTATACCACCGACCTGGGTGAGGAAGGCGTCGACCTCGGCAAGCTCTACGACTACGACATCATTCTGCTCGACCTCAACCTGCCGGACATGTCCGGCTATGAAGTCCTGCGCACGCTGCGCCTTTCCAAGGTGAAGACGCCGATCCTGATCCTCTCCGGTCTGGCCGGGATCGAGGACAAGGTTCGCGGCCTCGGCTTCGGCGCCGACGACTACATGACCAAGCCATTCCACAAGGACGAGCTGGTCGCGCGCATCCATGCGATCGTCCGCCGCTCCAAGGGGCATGCCCAATCGGTCATCACCACCGGCGACCTGGTCGTCAATCTCGATGCCAAGACCGTCGAAGTCGCAGGCCAGCGCGTTCACCTGACCGGCAAGGAATACCAGATGCTGGAGCTGCTCTCGCTGCGCAAGGGCACCACGCTGACCAAGGAAATGTTCCTCAACCACCTTTATGGCGGCATGGACGAGCCGGAACTGAAGATCATCGACGTCTTCATCTGCAAGCTGCGCAAGAAGCTTGCAGCCGCAGCCGGCGGGCTCAACTACATCGAGACGGTCTGGGGCCGCGGCTATGTGCTGCGCGAACCCGATCCGAACGAGGCGCGCGAAATCGCCTGATCTTCCGGCGCCTGCAATTCACCCCGCCCTTCGTGGCGGGGTTTTTGTTTGCGGATCAGGCCGCCAGCTCTATGCCGGTCTCAGCCAGCTTCTGGGAGAGTATCTTGCGGTTGAACGGCTTCAGCATGAAGCCGCTGGCGCCGGCCCGCTTTGCACGGGTCATTTCCGGAATGAGCAGCTCGCTCGTGCAGTACAGGATCTTGCACATGCCGGCATCGCGCATGCGTGCTATCTCGCCGATCACGTCGATGCTCTTCATTCCCGGCATGTCATAGTCGAGAAGCACGGCATCCGGCATGTTGTCGCGGCAGAAGGCAACGACCTCGTCGCCCGTTTCAGCTTCCACGACCACGAAGCCCATGTCCTGCAACAGGCGGCGCGCCACCTTGCGAATGACCGGTGCATCGTCGGCGACGAGAATGATTTTCATGCAATGCCCTCCTGCGGACTGAAGTTTTCCGCGTGACGAGATGCATCCTAGCCCTCCTTCGCCAATATTTTCTTATCGGCGGCAGCTTTGGGCATTGGCGCTGCAATCACGGTTAGCGAAGCGTGAAGGCATGGGGGCACTCGTTCCGCTTGTGCCCAAATGCACATCCGCCGGCAGTTTTCCCCTTTATCTGTAGATCATCGGCAAGGGCAGGAAGCCAGCCGACAGGGGCCGGGAGGACCGGTCGAACAAGGATCCGGAGGCAAGCGCCGAAGGTCCGGGGAAGGAAGAAGACAATGACCATGATCCGCAATTCGGCAATCGCATTCACGGCAGCAATCGCAATGACCGCCGCAGCTTCGCTCGGCGCCGCCAACGAGGCACAGGCAGGCAACAAGGGCGCCTACTTCGCCGGTGGCCTGGTCGCCGGAGCCATCATCGGCACCGCGCTGACCCGCCCGGTCTATGCAGCACCTGCCTACGGCGTCGTCTACGCCCCCGTCCAGCATTGCTGGATGCAGAAGGAATTCGTCGGCTACAACTACAAGGGCCAGAAAATGTACCAGAAGGTACAGGTCTGCGAGTGAAGCCGGCCCGTTTTACACTTTGCCCCGGGCAAGCCAGCACCCCTGTTTAGCCCGGGGACAAAACGCCGGTCCAAGGCCTCCAGGTTTCAACGCCCCTGTGCCAGGAGGCCGCGGACCGGCGAACTCATCGAACCCGCCCGCGTGGCGGGTTTCTTGTTTGAGTGAGCGCTGACCCGGCCACCCTCCCCGGCTGGACAATCGCGCGCGATTCGCGCTAGAGGAGATTCAGCCAACCGGGTAACCGGAACGAACCGCGGGAGAGAATGGCGGGCGCCACAAGCGTCGCAGCCATCGCCGAAGGTGAAAACGCCCATAATCTCTCAGGCAAAGGGACCGTGGTTCGTACAGGCGCTCTGGAAAGTCGGCAGCCGCAAGGTTGCTGCGCCGAAGGTGTAAGCTGAAGCCATGGATGGATATGGCGGCGGCGAGTCTCTCAGGCTTCAGACAGAGGGGCAGGCAATGTTCGCGGACGGTGTTCGCGGGTTTGCCTGCACGCGGATCGCAACCCCTCTGACCGGATACGGGCGCCTTGAAACAGACACCGCTTCATTCCCTCCACCGCGAACTTGGCGCGAAATTCGGCCCCTTTGCCGGATACGACATGCCGCTGTTCTATCCCGCCGGGATTTTGGCCGAGCACCGGCACACGCGCGCCGCCTGCGGCCTGTTCGACATCAGCCACATGGTGCAGGTCGTCATCGACGGCCGCGATGCTGCGGCGCTGGTCTCGCACCTTTGCCCCTATCCAGCGCATGAGCAGGCCGATGGCCGGGCGCGCTACAGCTTCTTCCTCAATGACGATGCCGGGATTATCGACGATCTGATCGTCACCCGCCTTGGCGCGGACCACTTCATGATCGTGTGCAATGCCGGCTGCGCCGACAAGGATATCGCCCACATCAACGACCATGCCAGCAAGTTCGCCGTGCAAGTGACCGTGCGCGACGACCGCGCGTTTCTGGCCGTGCAGGGTCCGATGGCCGAGGCCGTGCTGCGCGATGCCGGCATGACGCAATTGCCGGGCCAGTTCCTCGATGCGATGGAGCTGCCGGGCGACCGCTTTGTCTCGCGCTCGGGCTATACCGGCGAGGACGGGTTCGAGATCGCGCTTCCCGCCGGTGAGGCGGAGGGGTTCGCCCGCACGCTCCTTTCCGACGGGCGCGCCATGATGATCGGTCTCGGCGCGCGCGACAGCCTGCGGCTCGAGGCCGGATTGCCGCTCTACGGCCAGGATCTGGGCGAAGACATCACGCCGATGGAGGCGGGGCTCGCCTGGGCAATTCCGGCAAGCCACCGCACCGGCGGCAGCTTCGTCGGCGCAACCGCGCTGGCGCAAAAATTCACCGAAGGCCGCAGGCGCAAGCGCATCGCGGTCGTGCCGGAAGGCACAGCCCCGGTGCGCGCCCACGCAGGCGTGCTGGATGCGCAGGGCAGTGCGATCGGCGAGGTCACGTCTGGCGGGTTCGGTCCCTCCGTCAACCACCCGGTCGCGCTGGCGCTTGTTGCGGTTGAAGCGGGCGACGAGCTTTACGCCGACCTGCGTGGCAAGCGCGTTGCGCTGAAGCAGGTGAAGCTGCCCTTCGTTCCGCACCATTACAAGAACTGAACATCGAGATTGGAGAGCCCCATGGCCATGACCTACTACACCAAGGACCACGAATGGATTTCGGTCGAAGGCGACCAGGCGACCGTCGGCATTACCGAACACGCGCAGGAGCAACTGGGCGATCTGGTCTTTGTCGACCTGCCGCAAAAGGGCCGCAACCTTGCCAAGGGCGAGGAGGCCGTCGTGGTTGAATCCGTCAAGGCCGCCTCGGACGTCTATGCGCCGGTGTCTGGCGAAGTCACCGATGTCAACGCCGAACTCACCGGCGACCCCGCGCTGGTCAACCGCGCGGCCGAGGGCGACGGCTGGCTGTTCAAGCTCAAGATCGTCGACCAGAACGAGTTCGCCGACCTGATGGACCGCGACGCCTATATGACCCTGATCGGCTGAACTCCATTTGACAGATCCGATTGCCTGAACTGAAACGCCTTTGGCGCAACAGGAGCACATGATGCACACCACTGCCGCACCTTTCACCAGCCGCCACGTCGGTCCCGATACGCGCGAAACCCGCGAGATGCTGGCGAGCCTCGGCCTGCCGTCATTGGAAACGCTGATCGCCAAGACGGTGCCGGCCGCGATCCGGCTGGGGCGCGAGCTCGATATTCCCAATGGCATCGGGGAGCATGCGGCGCTGGCGGAACTTGCCGCGAAGTTCGACGGTGTGCCAAGGGCCAAGGCATTGATCGGCCAAGGCTATCACGGAACGCTGACCCCGCCGGTCATCCAGCGCAACCTGTTCGAAAATCCGGCCTGGTACACGTCCTACACGCCCTATCAGCCCGAGATCAGCCAGGGCCGGCTGGAGATGCTGTTCCATTTCCAGACGCTGGTGACCGAGCTGACCGGCCTGCCGGTCGCCAGTCGGCCTCGCTGCTCGACGAGGCGACCGCGGTTGCCGAAGCCGTCGGCATTGCGCTGCGCCATCACCGCGAGCAAGCGACACAAGATCATCGTCGCCAACACACTGCATCCGCAGATCGCTCGACGTGCTGAAGACCCGCGCCGAGCCGCTCGGCATGAGCGTTCGAAGGCGGCGAGGTCGACGCTGAAACCGCCGCGCTGATCGTGCCGATGGCCGGACACGTTCGGCGTCTACGGCGACCACCGCGCTCGATCGAAAGCCGCGAAGGCAGCGGGCGCGCTGGTGATCGTCGTGGCCGATCCGCTTGCGCTGACGCTGATGCAATCGCCCGGCTCGCTCGGCGCGGACATCGCGTCGGCTCGATGCAGCGCTTCGGCGTGCCGATGGGCTATGGCGGCCCGCACGCCGCCTATCTGCGCGGTGAGCGCGGCGTTGACGCGACTGATGCCCGGCCGCCTCGTCGGCCAGTCGGTCGATTCCGCACGGGCCGCCCCGCCTACCGGCTGGCGCTGCAGACCCGCGAGCAGCACATTCGCCGCGACAAGGCGACCTCCAACATCTGCACCGCGCAGGCGCTGCTCGCCAACATGGCGGCGGCCTACGCGATCTGGCACGGCCCGGAAGGGCTGCGCGCCATCGCCGGGCGCATCAACGCCATGGCCGCGCGCTTTGCCGCTTCGCTAAGCGCCGGCGGACATGAAGCCGGTCGAGCCCGCTTCTTCGACACGGTGACGGTGGAAGCTGGTGGCAAGGCGGCGGACATCGCCGCAAAAGGCACGCGAGGCAGGCATCCTGATCCGCGAGATCGATGGCGGCCAGGCTCGTCCGTCAGCCTTCGACGAGACCTCGACCGATGCCGATCTTGAAGCCCTCTGCGCCGCTGTTCGGCGTGGCGCTGGCAGCACCGGTGGAGCCTCCGCTGGCGGCCACAGCGCGCGGCCGCGAATTCCTGACGCAGCCGGTCTTCCACGCCAACCGCTCGGAAACCGAGATGATGCGGTTCCTGCGCCGGCTGACCGACAAGGACCTGGCGCTCGACCGCGCCATGATCCCGCTCGGCTCCTGCACCATGAAGCTCAACGCCGCCGCCGAGATGATGCCGGTGAGCTGGCCGCAGGTCGCCAACGTGCATCCCTTCGCGCCGAAGGAATACTCGACGGGCTATCGCGCTCGATGATCGACGACCTGGACCGCTGGCTCTCCGAGATCACCGGCTTCGACGCGTGTCGCTGCAGCCCAATGCCGGCAGCCAGGGCGAATATGCCGGCCTGCTGGCGATCCGCCGCTATCACGATGCGCGCGGCGACAGCCACCGCGACATCTGCCTCATCCCCTCCTCCGCGCACGGCACCAATCCGGCCAGCGCACACATGGCCGGCATGGAAGTCGTCGTTGTTTCATGCGACGCCAACGGCAATATCGATCTCGACGATCTGAAGGCCAAGGCCACGGCGCATGCCGCCAATCTCGCAGCGCTGATGATCACCTATCCCTCGACGCATGGCGTGTTCGAGGAGGAGATCATCGACATCTGCGACACCGTCCACGAGCATGGCGGGCAGGTCTATCTCGACGGCGCGAACCTCAACGCGCTGGTCGGGACTGGCCCGGCCCGGCGACATCGGCGCCGACGTCTGCCACATGAACCTGCACAAGACCTTCTGCATTCCCGCATGGCGGCGGCGGGCCGGGCGTCGGCCCGATCGGCGTCGACGCCGCATCTGGTGCCTTTCCTGCCCGGCCACGTCACCGAAGGCAGCGGCCATGCGGTTGCGGCTGCGCCGTTCGGCAGCGCCTCGATCCTGCCGATCACCTGGATGTACATCCGCATGATGGGTGCGCACGGGGCTGAAGCAGGCGACCGAGATGGCGATCCTCAACGCCAACTACATCGCCGACGCAGCTGGAGCCGCATTTTCCGGTGCTCTACCAGGGCCGCAACGGCCGCGTCGCACACGAGTGCATTCTCGACACGCGCGTGCGTGAAGGAAAGCGCCGGCGTCAGCGTCGAGGACATCGCCAAGCGGCTGATCGACTACGGCTTCCACGCGCCGACCATGTCGCTGGCCGGTCGCCGGAACGCTGATGGTCGAGCCGACCGAGTCGGAGCCCAAGGCGGAGATCGACCGTTTCTGCGAGGCGATGATCTCGATCGCGCGAGCGAAATCGCGCGCGTCGAAAAGGGCGAATGGCCGCAAGGGCGACAATCCGCTGAGCCAACGCACCGCATACCGCCGATGCGATGCTGGCCGCCGAGTGGCCGCATGCCTGGTCGCGCCAGCTTGCCGCCGATCCGGCAGGCGCGGGACTTGCAGCGAAATACTGGCCGCCGGTCGCGACGCATCGACAATGTCGCCGGCGATCGCAACCTCGTCTGCGCCTGCCCGCCGGTATCTGAATATGCAAAGGCCGGGTGAGGCCGAAAAGGTTCGGGGCGCTACTGCGCCCTGAACACCACGCTGTCGCCGATCAGCGTTGCCGTGACCTCGTATCCCGATGCCTCGGCGAGCTTGAGCGCGTAGAGCGGCTGAACCGCATGCGCGTCTAGTTGCTCCTCGAAATGGCCGCTCAGCAGCGCGAGGAAAACCGGCGGCACGCGGGCATGGGGCCCGGTTGCGGTAACGGTGAGCTTCGGCGCGCCGTTCGGGTCTTCGATCTCGACCTTGACGACGCCGCCCCGCGGTATGGCGCCCATGGCGGTGAGGATGAGGTTCAGCAGCAGCTTCACCTTGTTCTTGGGCATCAGCGCGCGCATGCCGTGCCACTCGAGCGTCGTCTTCTTCTCGTTGGCGAAGTAGCCGCGCGCAACACTCTCCGCATCGCCCGTGTCGATGTCGGCTCCCGCCGATCCCGCCGCGCCGAAGGCAATACGCGCGAACATCAGCTTCGCCGAGGCATTGGCCGAGGAGGTGCGGATGAGCGAGAACGCCATTTCGCGCGTCTCGGCGTCGCCGCCCTCGTCCATCAACTCCAGCCCGTTGGCTATGGCGCCGACCGGCGAGATGATGTCGTGGCAGACGCGGCTGCACAGCAAGGCCGCAAGATCGAGCGCGCTTACATCGGGAAGTTTCTGCATCGGTTCCCCAATCCCTTCGCATGGCCGGGAGCGGACATGGCTGCTCCCCGAATGGCGTCCGAATCGACGCCGGCCTTTTGTGATCCTTCGAAACCATAATTGCGTGCGCCACGCAACGCCGCAGGCACCCCCGCATGCGGTGACACACCGCCGCCGCATTTGGTAAACCTTCTGTAAATGGATTTCATCGCATTATCACCAAAGCAAGCGCGGCCCGGCCGCGCGTACCGGCTTAACCGCAGGATGGTGACAGATGATCCGCTCTCGCTCCGCAAACTTGTCCGCTCGCGTCCGCATGCAGGTGTTGATGGCCGCTGTCGTTGCGCTGGCGCTGGCTTTTGCCGCACGGCCGCAGACCGCGTACGCACAGTCCAGCGAATATTACACCGTGCAGGAGGTCGTTGACGCTGGCCACGGCTTCTTCGGCTCCACTTCCGGTGCGCTCGCCAGCGCAGTGGAGAAGGTTTTCTCAAAGTACGGCATGCCCAACGGCTATATCCTCGGCGAGGAAGCCGGCGGCGCCTTCATTGGCGGCCTGCGCTATGGCGAGGGCACGCTGACGACCAAGAATGCCGGCGATCACAAGATATACTGGCAAGGCCCGTCACTGGGCTGGGATTACGGCCTGGACGGCAATCGCACCATGATGCTGGTCTACAATCTTCCCTCGGTGGATGCGGTCTATACCCGCTTCTTCGGCGTGTCGGGCTCTGCCTACGTGGTTGGCGGCGTCGGCGTCACCGCGCTCACCCGGCAAGGCGTCAATGTCATCCCGATCCGCACCGGCATCGGCGCGCGGCTGGGCGTGAACGTCGGCTATCTGAAAATGAGCAAGTTGCCGAAAATCAATCCGTTCTGACCTTCGATAGTCCTTGCATTGCATGCCCCGGCGTATGCATTACGGTTTTCATTTAAGGTTAACGAACTCTTTGCATGGCGCAACAGGCGCTTTCATGCGATAAATATTTCCATTCACTGACCATGGGGCGGAGCAGCGGCCGTGCTTGAAGGCATCCTTTATTTCGTGTTGGGTTTCCTGTCCTCGGCGCTGATCGCCCTGATGATCTCGCCCGCGATCTGGAACCGGGCCGTCGTGCTGACACGCAAGCGCATCGAGGCTTCGGTGCCGCTGACGCTGAACGAGATCCAGGCCGACAAGGACCAGTTGCGCGCCGAATTCGCAATGTCCACGCGCCGTCTGGAAATGAGCGTCGAGGAGCTGCGCGACAAGGCCTCGCGCCAGGTCATCGAGATCAACCGCAAGCGCGACGAACTTGCAAAGCTGGCCGAGGAAAGCCGCGAGCGCATCCGCACGATTTCCGAGCTGGAATCGCGCGCCTCGGACCTTCGCGAGCAATTGCGCGTGCGCGAGGAGCAACTGGCGAACACGACGCAGCGGCTCGACGACACCCGCGCCAAGCTGGAGGCGCGCGCGCTGGAGCTTGAAAACCTGCGGACCCGCCTTTCCCAGACCGAAACCGAATCCGACAGCCACCGCATCGAGGTGGTCGCCAAGCAGACAGTGGTGGATTCGCTGGCCGACCGGATGGAAGACGTCGAACAGCGCGAGCGCGCCATGCGCATCGAGCTTGCCGCGCTCAAGGAACAGCACGCCCGCGCGCTTTCGGACCTTGAACGCGAGCGCAGCCGGGGCGAGGAAATGGCGCAGCGCGTGGCACGCCTCGATGCACAGGTCAGCGACCGCGAGGAAGATCTGCGCCGCCGCGAACAGGCACTGGCCCGCATGCGCGAAGCAAGCGGCAACGAGGATGGAACCTCCTCCGAACTGACCCAGCAGTTGATGCGCGAAAAGACGCGCAATGTGGAGCTGGAATCGCGCCTGGCGCAATCCACGCTTCAAATGGAAGCCTTGCTCAACGATGCATCCAACGACAACGTGGAAAAAGCCATGGCCTCGATGAATCTCGAACGCAACCGGCTGGAATCCGACCTCGCCGCCATCACCGCCGAGCGCGACAGGCTGCGCGAGACCATGAGCGGCCAGATGAACCAGGAGAGCCGGGACTGGGAAGTGGAGCGCCGCGAGAACGCGATCTTGCGCGAGCGCCTCAACGACCTGGCGGCGCAAGTAACGGCCATGACGGCAGCGCTCGAGGGCGGCTCTTCCCCGATCAACGAAATCCTTTCCGCCGCGCCCAGCCTCGACGGACGCGATACTGTCGCCGGACTGGACGAGGAAAACCGGCCGGCAACGCTCGCCGACCGCATCCGCGCATTGCAGCAGACGGCCCGCCAGAACAAGGCTCGCTGAAGCTTTTGTGAACCGCCGGGTGTCTCGCGCCCCTTCTGCCGGCGCACCAGGCGGCCTATGATGCGCCATGCTCCTGCGTCCGATATTTCTGGCATTCGCCCTGTTTGCCGTAGTGCCCGCGCTGGCCGCGCAAGCCGCCGATGCGCCGCGCCGGCTGGCCGAGCCGCAATTGCCGCAGCCGCCCTACAGCTACACGGTAGAACTGCCGCAGTATCTTTCCGGACTGAAGGAGATCGACAGCACGCCCGCGAAAAGCCCCGTCACCGATGCCGGTGCGACGCTCGGCAGGGTGCTTTTCCACGATCACAAGCTCTCGAAGAACGGCCTCGTCGCCTGCGCTTCCTGCCACACACAGGCGCTGGGCTTCGATGACCGCACGCGCTTTTCCATCGGCTTCAAGGGGCTGATCACCCGCCGCGCCGCGATGTCGCTCGTGAATGCGCGCTACAGCCCCGATGGCCGCTATTTCCGCGACATGCGCGCCAGTTCGCTGGAACATCAGGTGCTGGAGCCCTTCACCGATCCGATCGAGATGGGGCTGGAGCCGGGCGAACTCGCCTGGACGGTCGACAAGCACACTTACTATCGTCCGCTGTTCAAGGCGGCTTTCGGCGATGGCGAAGTAACGGAAGAACGCATCGCCTCGGCCTTGGCGCAATATGTCCGCTCCATCGTCAGCTACGGATCGCGCTATGATCTCGCGCGGGCCAAGGCGCTATCGCCGCTGGACGACTTTCCCCAATTCAGCACGGCCGAGAACCGTGGCAAGCACCTCTTCTTCACGGCGAGAACCGATGGCGGCGCGGGCTGCTCCTCATGCCATGCGAGCGAAGCCTTCGTGATGCTGGAGGCAAAGAACAACGGCCTCGATGCCACGAGCACCGATGGCGGTCTTGGCGAGGTCACCGGCCTGCCGCAGGACATGGGCAGGTTTCGGGCCGCTACCCTCAAGAACATCGCGGTCACCATGCCCTACATGCATGACGGCCGCTTCGCCACGCTGGAGGCGGTGATCGAGCATTATTCCTCCGGCGTGAAACCCCACCCCAATCTTTCGCCCGAACTGCGCGATATGGACGGCAAACCGGCGCAACTCAACCTGTCGCAGACCGACAAGGATGCGTTGATCGCATTCCTGAACACCCTCACGGATGAAGCGCTGATGGCGGACCCGCGATACGGCGATCCCTTCGCCGCGCGCTAGCGCAGCAGCGCCAACGCGAAATCCTTCAATTGCAAGGCTACCCGCGGATCCTGCTCGGCACGCGCGGCAACGAGGGCAGTGTCGGCGATCTCCTGCGCCTTCTTGCGGCCGAGCAACGCGGTGAAACCCGGCACTTCCTCGCTCAGCACCTTCACGCGTTCCGCCCGCCAATTGGGATCGATCTGCGGGTCGGACGACACCGCGATTGCCGACAGCAGCACCTTCTCCTGCTCCATCGCAATGGCCGCGACCGCGACGCTGATGCGCGGATCGGGCAGCGGTCCCGGCAATGCTGCCGCCGACTGCGAGATCATCGAACCGATCCGCAGGCGATAGTCGTAGAGCGCTGCCATTTCCGGCAGGAAAATCAGGAAATTGCGCGCCGCCTGTTCGCCGCTCAAGTCCGAGGAAAGCGAATTGGCCTTGATGCCAAGGAGCAGATAGGCCCGAACCAGCGCCCCGGCCTCGCGCTGCAGATCGATCAGCAGCGCCATGCCCGCGGGCGACTGCGCTCCTTCCCCGGCTATGGAAACATCGAGCGCTTTCTGGAAATCGTCGCTGTAGTCGCCTTCGCCGATGCGCGGCGCCGATTGCGGCCCCTGCGCCTTGGCCAAGGCTTCGCCAAGGTCCTGACAGGCCTCGATCGCGGCCAGGGCCCTGCCCTGGTCGACCTGCGCATGTGCGGGCAAGGCAAGCAACACCGCCGCCAGCATGGCCAGCGTGGCGCGAGCAATAGCCTTAGTCCAACATGAGCCGGGCAATGATCCTGTTCCTGGAAATGCTGTGTATGACGAACTGTCGACCGCCTTGCGCCAGCCGTAGCTGCAACAAGATATTGTCGCCATCAAGAGCGGTGGAAATGATTTCCGCGCCTTGCGGCAGATCAACCCGTCCCTCGAACCCCGGTTCCACCGGAATGCTGCCATTCGCCGTTTCCGCGCCAGCCCCGCTTCTATCGGTATCGCCCGTATTGCCGATCTTGTAGACAATGGCCCCAAGCACGGCCATAAGGCCAACCATCATGACGCCTATCGAGACCACGAGCAACCGCACCATCTTGCGCCTGACGCGTTCCGTCGCCGGATCGAGCGGCTTTTCTTCTTCGGTTTCGGTATTGACGGCCATTATCGGTCTTCCGGAACGCAAGGTAATGAAGTGAGCGCGCTTCGTACTCCGGATGAGGGGGAAGTGGAAGGGGAGGTCTCGACCTTTGCCGTCGACGCCGCTTCTGCCGGTACACGCATCGATGCCTTCCTGGCGGCACAAATGCCGCCGCACGTCTCACGATCGCGGGTCAAGGCGCTGATCCTGGAAGGCCAGGTTGCGATCAACGGCAAGCCCTGCATCTCGCCAAGCCAGAAGCTGAGGGCGGGCGACGCGCTCGCCATCGAAATTCCCGATCCCGACGATGCCGAGCCGCAGGGCGAGGACATCCCGCTCGACATCCTCTACGAGGACGAGCACCTCATCGTCATCAACAAGCCGGCCGGGCTGGTCGTCCACCCGGCCCCGGGCAACTGGACCGGCACGCTGGTCAATGCGCTGATCCACCATTGCGGCGACAGCCTCACGGGCATCGGCGGGGTCAGGCGGCCCGGCATCGTCCACCGCCTCGACAAGGACACCTCCGGCGTCATGGTCGTCGCCAAGACCGAGCAGGCCCATGCCGGTCTTGCCGCGCAGTTCGCCGACCATGGCCGCTCCGGCCCGCTGGAGCGCGCCTATCTGGCGCTGGTCTGGGGCGCGCCCGCACGCACTACCGGCACCATCGACGCGCCGCTCGGCCGCTCGCCGAACAACCGGTTGCGCCGCGCCGTGGTGCGCGAGGAGGCGCACGACGCACGCGAGGCGATCACCCATTACACGGTGCTGCGCCATCTCGACGGTGTCGGCGACGGACGGCCAATGCCAGCCTGATCGAATGCCGCCTCGAGACCGGCCGCACGCACCAGATCCGCGTCCACATGGCCCATATCGGCCACCCGCTGATCGGCGACCGCGAATATGGCGCGGCTTTCAACACCAAGGCCAATCGGCTGCCCGAACCGGCACGATCGGCGGTGAAGGCATTCCCGCGCCAGGCGCTGCATGCATCGGTGCTCGGCTTTGCCCATCCGGTGACCGACAAGACAATGCGCTTCGAGGCGCCGATGCCCGCCGACATGGCCGGGCTGATCGCGGCTTTCGACGCATCGCGCTGAAGCTGCACAAGGCCGCATTAAAAATATTTCACTGATAACAGCACGTGCACGATTGCCTATATTATGCCGAATGTCGTCCTATATGGGCGTTGCGCCGGACGGCTGGCTTGCCGAAGGCGGGATGCCGCCGAACACTGTTAAGAGGAGGGTGCTCTCATGGCCCAGACATCTGCCGAGCATCGCTGCCGGGGAAGGCGGCCTTTCCCGATATCTGGAGGAAATCCGCCGGTTTCCGATGCTGGAACCCGAGGAAGAGTACATGCTCGCCAAGCGCTACCAGGAACACGCCGACACCGGCGCGGCGCACAAGCTCGTCACCTCGCCATCTGCGCCTCGTCGCCAAGATCGCCATGGGCTATCGCGGCTATGGCCTGCCGATCGGCGAGGTGATTTCCGAGGGCAATGTCGGCCTGATGCAGGCCGTGAAGAAATTCGAGCCCGACAAGGGCTTCCGCCTCGCGACCTATGCCATGTGGTGGATCAAGGCCGCGATCCAGGAATATGTCCTGCGCTCGTGGAGCCTCGTCAAGATGGGCACGACCGCCAACCAGAAGCGGCTGTTCTTCAACCTGCGCAAGGTCAAGGGCCAGATCCAGGCGCTCGACGAGGGCGATCTGAACCCCGACCAGGTCAAGCAGATCGCCACCCAGCTTAGCGTCAGCGAGGACGAGGTCGTGTCGATGAACCGCCGCCTTTCGGGCGACGCTTCGCTCAACGCGCCGATCAAGGCCGGCGAGGGCGAAAGCGGCGAATGGCAGGACTGGCTGGTCGACGACAGCGACAATGCCGAGCAGGTGATGATCCAGCAGGACGAACTGGAAACGCGCCGCGACATGCTCGAAGGACGCCCTCTCAGTCGCTGAACGACCGCGAAAAGCGCATCTTCAGGCGCGCCGGCTGCGAGGAAGATCCGGTGACGCTCGAGGAGCTGTCGCAGGAATTCGACATCACCGCGAGCGTGTCCGCCAGATCGAGGTCCGCGCCTTCGAAAAGGTGCAGAAAGCGGTGAAGACCGCCGCCAAGGACCAGATCCGCAATCTCAAGTCGATCGAGCATCAGCCGGGGGCGTAAGCGCCCTCGGCTTTCCTCAGCGCGCCACGGCTTCGGCGGCCGCAACGTCTGCGGAAACCGCATTGGCGGCTGCCATGGCCACCTGCTGGCGGCCAGCCTCGTCCAGATGCGCCCCGCCGACATTGACCCGCACTTCGCGGCGGGCGAACTCGATGCCGTTCTGCTCGAACGCCTGCTGGATCTTCGAATAGATGTCCTTGCGCGCCACCCATTGGCGGCCGGGCTTGGCCTTGAACTTGCCGCGAATGACCATGCCGACATCGTTGACGTCGCCCACGCCCTGCAGCTTGAACGTCTCGATGATGTCGCTGGCATAGGGCTGCTGCATCATCTCCGCACCGATGGTCTTGAAGATCTTCTTCACCTTCTTCATGTCGGTGTCGAACGGCACGGTGAACTTCATCTTGACGATCACCCAGTCGCGCGAGGAGTTCGTGACCTGCGGAATCTCGCCATAGGGGATGGTGTGGACCGCCCCTTCCGTGTGGCGCAACTGCATGGAGCGCAGCGATATCTTCTCGACCGTTCCTTCGGTGCCGCCCACCACGATGTATTCCCCGACGCGAAACGCGTCGTCCATCAGGAAGAACAGCCCGGACACGATATCCTTCACAAGGGTCTGCGCGCCAAAGCCGATCGCGAGGCCTACGATGCCGGCGCCCGCCAGCAGCGGCGTGATGTCGATGCCGATCTGGCCCAGCGCCAGCAGCGCCGTCATCACGATGATCGTGGCCTGCAGGGTCATGCGCAGCAACGGCAGCACGGTCGCAAGCCGCGAACCGCTGCCCGCACCGCCCTCCGCATCCTCGTCATGCGACAGCACCGCCCCGGTGCTTTCGCTGGAAATGCGGCTGTTGATCCACAGCATCGCGACTTCCCACACCAGATAGCCCGCGAGCACGATAAGGAACCCGCCGACCATCTGGTTGGCAAGCTGGGCGCCCACGCCCACTGCCGCGACGTTGGCAAGGCTGATGCCCCAGATGCGCGCGATGGTCAGCACGACAATGCCGAACACGATGACGCGCGCGATGCGGATATAGGCGCGCCGTGTCGAGAGCCATGCGCGCTCGGCGATTTCGCCTTCGCCCAGCATGGGCGGCACGATGTGGCGCACCATGGCACGGATGCCGGTGTCCATCGCAGGCGCCAGCGCGATCAGCAGCATGGTGAGATAATGACGCCCGCCAGAGAGCAGGTCGAACCTGCCGATGGACGCGAGGTATTCGGTCAGCAGCCACGTCGCCACCACCACGCCCAGCAGCAGGCGCGGGAACAGCTTGGCGGCGATGTTCTCGCCGGCTGTTGGCTTCTGCTCCCACCCGGCCATCATTTGCGACAGGCCGGCCCGCGCCTTCCAGATGACCCAGCCGATCCAGGCGAAATTTATGATGGTGAGCCAGCCGCCAAGCCGCGTTTCGCCAAGCGGCACGCCATTGGCCGCCTGGAACACCACCAGGAACGTGCCGAAGCCAACGAAGGCCGTGATCAACACCACCTGCCGGTGCAGGAACATCGCGGTCGCATCGTCGGTATGAACCAGCCGCAATTCTGGCCGCTTGGGCGAAAGCAGCAGGCGCGAAAACGCTGCCACGGCGCGCGGCACGACGACCAGGCTGAACATGAATTCATGCACGAAGGGAACGAGGTCTTTCGGTGCGAGAATGCCTGTGACAATTCGCAGCGTCGCGAAAAAAGCAAACAACCCGCCCAGATCGAGCAGCAGCCGCATGCCCAGCAGCATGAACATCTCCAGCAGCGAGGATGGCTCGCGCGTGCTGTCGATGCGCTTGCGCCAGGTTGCGGCATAGGCATTGACCAGCCGCTCCGCCCCCATGGCCGCGGCCAGAGCCAGCAGCATGACGCCGAGCGCAGCAAGGATGGACCAGCCGCCATGGGCTTGCGTGAAATTGCTCAAGGCCTCGCCAAAGCCCGTCGCCAGCCGCGGCGCGCGCACGACCATCTCGCTGATCGAATCGCTGACGCCCGAAACGCCCTCCTGGATCGCTGCGGTCACGCCCGTGGCTGGAACATCCGATGCGCTGGTTGGGGCCTTTTGCGCCAGTCCGTCGAGCACCTGGACAAGCAGCTTGCGCGCATCGGCATCGCTGATCGTGCTGACGAGATCGCGCACCGCATCATGCGTCAGCGGATCGGGCAGCTTGGGAGAAGCGCTTTCCGTGGCCGTCGTCTGGGCGAAAGCCGCCACGCCCGGCCATGTGCCTGCAAATAGCAAGAATGCCGCAAAAATTGCGATGTAACGCATGACCCGCCCATATTTTGAAGTTCACCCGCAATGAACCCTTACTTCTTTACTGCAGGCGCACAGGTTTTGTCGAGGAAACAACCATCATCGATTGCCCGGCTCCACCGCATAGCTTTCCAGCGGCGGTATTTCCTTGATGAGCCCGGCATCTCGCATGAAGGCGGCGAAGCGTTCGTAGCGGCCACGGTCCAGTGCCGCTGGGCGCTTGGCAAGGCGCGGCAGTGTATCGCGCCAGGCGCGCTTGTTGAGCTCGTTGTCGAGATCGGGATGCGCCTTTGCGAACAGCGTCCATGCGTCCTGCGGATGATTGGTCAGCCACAAGGTGGCCTCTTCCAGCGCGGAGACGAACCGGCCGAACGCCGGCTCGCCCTCGCGGCCCTTCTGCGCCACCAGCACCAGCTCGTCGTATGCCGGCACTCCGTTTTCCTCCGGATAGAAGGCGATGCCGGGCCGCCCCTCGATGTCCATCTGGTTAAGCTCGAAGTTGCGGAAGGCGCCGATAACCGCATCCACCTTGCCGGCGAACAGCGAGGGCGACAGCGCGAAGTTGATGTTGACGAGCTTCACGTCGGCAAGCGACAGCCCCTGCGTCTTCAGCATCGCCGCCAGCACCGCGTCCTCGAACCCGCCGACGGAAAATCCGACCGTCTTCCCCTTGAGATCGGCAATGGTCTTCACCGGCCCGTCACGCAGCGCCACCAGCGCGTTGAGCGGCGTTTCCGCGAGCGTCGCGATGCGCACCAGCGGCAGGCCTTGCGCCACCTGCACATGCAGTTGCGGCTGGTAGGTGATGGCAAGATCGGCTTGCCCCGCTGCGACCAGCCGGGGCGGCGCGCTCGGGTCGGCGGGCGCGATGAGCACGACCGAAAGCCCCGCCTTTTCGAACAGCCCGCGTTCTTGCGCAATCACCAGCGCCGCATGGTCGGGGTTGACGAACCAGTCCAGCAGCACGGTCAGCCTGTCGGCCGCGCCGGCGTTCAATGTCGTGATGGCGAGGATAGCCAGGGCGAGAATTGCGCGCATGGGGTGCTTCCTTTCAGTATTTGTTGTTCCAGAAAACGATGCGGTCGGCTGCGAACGACACCGCAGCGCGCAGCACCCATGCCATGGCCGCAAGCACGACGAGGCACGCGAACACCATGTCGGTTTGCGAGCGCGCATTTGCCTGCAGCATGACGTAGCCGAGTCCAGCCGAGGCGCCGGCCCATTCGCCGACAATGGCGCCGATGGGCGCGACCGTGGCGGCAAGCTTCAGCCCGGTGGCGAGCGATGGCAGCGCTGCGGGCGCGCGCACCTTCATCAAGGTTTCGAACCGCCCCGCGCCCCATCCGCGCGCAAGGTCCAGCCATTCGCGCCGCGTGCCGGTCAGCCCGTCATGGAAAGCGGATGCGACCGGGAAGAACGTGATGAGCGAGGCCATCGCGACCTTGGAAGGCATGCCGAAGCCGAACCATATGACAATCAGCGGCGCGATGGCGAAAACCGGCAGCGTCTGCGTGGTCACGATCACCGGCAGAATGAGACGCTGCGCCAGCCGCGACTGCGCCATCGCGAGCGCCAGCATCACCCCGGCAAGGCTGCCGACGGCAAGCCCAAGCAGCATTTCGGCAAGCGTCGTCCCGGCATGTTCACCAAGATAGGCCGCGTTCCGCCACAGCGTTTGGGCGACGGCGGCTGGCGATGGCAACAGGAACGCCGGCGGCGAAAAAAGGGCGACGCCAAGCTGCCAGGCGCCAAGCAGCACCGCGATGACGATGATCGCGGTAGCCGGGGCATTCATCCAGCCGGGGAAAAGCCGTTTCTCCATTGCCGCCTCTGCGGCGAACGGGACGACGGATGGCGCAAGGCGGCGATGCCGCTTTCTGCCTCCATCCCTTCGCCGGCATTACCCGGATCAGGTTCCCGATCGCCTTTCGTTGCCTCGAAAGGGATCAAGGGTTCGGCCTTGCAGCCATCTCAGCCTCCGGCAAACCGGCGGCACCCCTTGGAGCATCGTCATTGCAGCAGCGGCCATGCGAGGCCGCCGCAAATCTCCTAGCGCTTGTCCCAGTCGGCAAAGGCGTCGCGAAACACCTTGTCGCCGATCGCGCCCTTTTCAAGCGTCACCAGGGCGCGCCGTCCGGTCGTGTAGCCGAGCGGAATGTCGATCCAGCTCGAATTGATCAGCAGCCGCTTGTTGGTTGCGGTGGCGGTTTCCAGATTGTTGAGCGCGATCAGGAAGTAGCCGGTGTCTATCTTCACCGGCACCGCTACCAGGCCCTCGCCGCGCGCCTGCTCGTTCGCCTTCATCACGAAACGCGCGACATTGTCGATGCTGCCGCCCGAAAAATCCGGCGGAGCCTGGAAGTAAAGCTCGATGATGTGGCTTGCGGAAAGTGCCGCGTCGATGTTGCGCTTGATGACGATATCCATCACCAGCCCGCGTCCGGGCACTTCCAGCCTTCCCTTGATCACCGGCTCTGGCGGCTGACCCTCCGCGGGTGGCTGCTGGTCCAGCGACCAGATGACAGCGGCGTTGTCGCGCGTGGCCCCGGCGCCGGATGCGCCTTCTTCATAGAGATAAGCCTTCTGCGCAATGCCGGTCGGCGCAACCTGCGATTCCGGCTGCGCCTGGGCGGTCGTGTCGGCGGGCGGGGTTTGCGCCTGGCCGGCGGGTTCCACCGGCGTCACTTCCGGCGTTTCGGCTGGAGCGGTCTCGGCAGGCGCCGTTTCCGCCGCGCTTTCCTCGGCAGGCGGTGTCGCTACAGGCTCGTCGACCGTGCCCTCCGGCGGGGTTTCATCCTCGGCGGTGTCGGTGTTCGCATCCGGCGCGGGAGCCTGCGTCTCGCCATCCTGGCCAAGGCGCGCCTCCTCCTTGACGGTGCCTTCCGCTTCGTCTGGGGCGGGCGGGCTTGCCGTCTCTTCCTGCGGCGCCGAGAGCTGGCTTGCACCGATGCCAAGGGCCGCCATGAGCGGTTCCTTGTTGCGCCACAAGGCGTAACCGCCGCCCGCGAACAGGCCAAGAATCACCAGCAGCACGATGATCGTTGTCAGCGCGCTCGATTTTCCGCTCTCTTCCGGACGCGCCCCTACGGTCTGCGCACCGCGCAGCTTTATCGGCCGGTCGACATCGCCGATCGCGTCGAGCGAGGAATCATAGGGAGGCGGTTCTCCACGGCGCGGCGTCACGGCTCCCGCCGGCCGGGGTGGCTGGCCCGGGCGAACGTTTGGCTGCGGCGGCTGGCCCGCGCGCGCCTGGGGTGGAGCCTGCCTTGGCTGGGGGGGCGCGGGTGTGACGGGTGGCTGCGGCTGGTAGCCGGCCGCAGGGCGCGGCGCATCGAAAGCAGGGTCGTTGCGCTCGGGACGCGCGTCTGCGCGCGGTTCAGATCGTGCTTCGGGCCGCGATTCAGGTCTGGTCTCGGGCCTTGGCTGCGCGGCCTCGGCCACCTGCGGCACAATCTGCGCGGCTGCGGCGGTCTCGAATGCCTGCCTTTGCGGCGGGGCGGGTATGACCGGACGCGCCTCGACGCCCTGGGTGGCGGCGGGCGGCGTCTGCATGGCCGCTGCCGTTGCCGGAGGCGGCGGCGATGAGATCTCGTTTTCCGCCTCGATCTGCTCGATTGCGGCTTCCAAAGCCCCCATCTGGCGCGAAATGGCCTCGTCCGAAGGCGGCGGCGTGATGCCGCGCAACTGCCGGTCGATCGCTGTGCGCGCCTTCGAATAGACGAGCTTGCGATTTTCGGCCGTGTTGGCGGGTAATCCTGAAACCGTCTTCTTCAGAATTGAATAATAGTCAGCCATTCAGTCAACCATTCGCATCGATTCGCGCGCCGTGCGGAAGATGATTCCGAACAAAGCGTATGCAGGCAGAAACCTCTATGCCAAGGGACGGTATGCTACAAGACATTGTTAATCAGCGAAGGGGTCTTGAACAAGTATCGTGTCCTCGCGCTCGGGACTAGTCGACAAAAGAGCAACCGGCGCGCCGATCAACTCCTCGATCAGACGGACATACTTGATCGCCTGTGCCGGCAGATCGGCCCAGGACCGCGCGCCGACCGTTGTGCCTTCCCATCCCTCGATGGTGGTATATACCGGTTCCACCTGTGCTTGCTGGCCTTGGCTCGCGGGCAGGTAGTCGATCTCCTCGCCGTCGAGCCGGTAGCCGGTGCAGACCTTGATCTCGTCGAGGCCGTCCAGCACGTCCAGCTTGGTCAGCGCGATGCCGCTGATGCCGTTGACGGCAACCGCTTGCCGCACCAGCACGGCGTCGAACCAGCCGCAGCGCCGCTTGCGGCCCGTCACCGTGCCGAATTCATGGCCGCGCGAGCCAAGGAACTCACCCACTTCGTTGCTCTGTTCGGTCGGGAAAGGCCCCTCGCCCACGCGCGTCGTATAGGCCTTGGTAATGCCGAGCACGTAGCCGACGGAGCCCGGGCCCATGCCCGATCCGGCGGCGGCCTGTCCCGCGACCGTGTTGGAGGATGTCACGAAGGGATAGGTGCCGTGGTCGATATCCAGAAGCGTTCCCTGCGCGCCCTCGAAAAGGATGCGTGCTCCCGCCCGCTTGCGCTCGTCGAGCAGCCGCCACACCGGCTCGATGAACGGCACGATCTGCCCGGCAATGCTGGTCAGTTCGTCGAGGATCGCAGCGTGCGAAATCTCGGGCTGGTCGAGCCCGCGCCGCAAGGCGTTGTGATGCGTGAGCAGCCGGTCGATCTTGGCTGGCAGCGTTTCCAGATTGGCAAGGTCCATCATGCGCACGGCGCGCCTGCCCACCTTGTCCTCGTAAGCCGGACCGATGCCGCGCCGCGTGGTCCCGATCTTCGTTCCCGAGTTCGAGGCCGCATCCTCGCGCAGGCCGTCAAGCTCGCGGTGCAGCGAAAGGATCAGCGTGGCGTTTTCGGCAATGCGCAGGTTTTGCGGCGTCACGCTCACGCCCTGCGCGGCAAGCCGTCCGATCTCCGCGATCAGGGCATGCGGATCGACCACGACGCCATTGCCGATGACGGCAAGCTTGCCCGGCCGCACCACGCCCGACGGCAGCAGCGACAGCTTGTAGCTCGTGCCGTCGATGACGAGCGTGTGCCCGGCATTGTGCCCGCCCTGGAACCGCACGACGATGTCGGCCCGCTCGGAAAGCCAGTCGACGATCTTACCCTTGCCCTCGTCTCCCCACTGGGAGCCGATTACGACGACATTCGCCATGTTTGTCCTTTGGAGTTGTCGCGCGATGCCGCGCCGCGGGGTTACCACACGACCCTTCGAGGCCGCAAAAGCCGGTTGTTATTACGCGCAAAAGCGGCCAAACATCAAGCGATGTGATTTTTCAGGGCAAAGTGGCGGGCAAGCCTGCCAGCACGCTTCTGCAAGGCGCGGAATCTCTCACACATGCACCTTCTGCGCGGCCTTTTGGGCAAGCCATACCTGATATTGACGATCACGGCGCTGTTCTGGGCCGGAAACGCGGTTGCCGGCAAGTTCGCGGTCGGCCATGTCTCGCCATTCCTGCTCACCACGCTTCGCTGGCTGTTCGCCCTGCTGTTCCTGCTGCCGTTCGCGATCGGCCCCGTTCGCCGCGACTGGCCGGTTATCAAGCGCACGCTGCCATACCTCGCTTTTTGCGGGGCAGTCGGTTTCACGCTGTTCAACAACCTGCTGTATCTGGCTCTGAACTACACCACCGCAATCAATGCCGCGATCGTGCAGGCTTCCATGCCGCTGGTGGTTTTCGTGCTGAACTTCGCGGTCTTCCACATCCGCTCGACGCCGCTGCAGATCGTCGGCTTCGTACTTACCTTGCTGGGCGTGGCGCTGACGGCGACGCATGGCAACCTGTTCGACCTGGCGCAAACCGACATCAACATCGGCGATCTCTTCATGCTGATCGCAGTGGTCGCATACGGCATCTATTCAGTGGCTCTGGCCCGCAGGCCGCAGATGCACTGGATTTCCTTTATCGCCATACCCTCGGCTGATGGCGCTGCTGACATCGATCCCGTTCACGCTTTGGGAGGCAAGCGCCGGCAGGTTGCTGTTGCCGGACGCGCAGGGCTGGACCGTCGCGATCTATACGGCCATTTTTCCAGCGATCCTCTCGCAGGTCTTCTGGGTGCGCGGGTTGGAAATCATCGGCTCCAACCGGGGTGGCGTGTTCATCAACCTTGTGCCGATCTTCGCCGCCGGATTGGCCGTCGTGCTGCTCGGCGAGCAGTTCCACCTCTACCACGCCATCGCGCTGGTGCTGGTCATCGCCGGGGTGTGGATGAGCCAGCAGCGCAGACGGAACGCGGCAAAGGTGGCCTGATGCATTCTGGCGCTCACCCCACGTCGAATGCGAGCGGCTTGGCCTGCTTGAACAGGCCCGACGCCATCAGGCGGTCGAGCACCTTCGGGTCCGACACGGCGCAGTCGAGATAGAGCAGCGCGATCGCATCGCCGCCCGGCCCGTCGCGGCCGAGCTGGAAGTTCGCGATGTTGACGCCGTCTCGCCGAACACCGTGCCGAGCAGGCCGATGATGCCCGGCACGTCGTCATTGGTCGTGTAGAGCATGTGCTGGCCGACTTCGGCGTCGAGGTTGATGCCCTTGATCTGGATGAAGCGCGGCTTGCCGTCGGAGAAGCAGGTGCCGGCGATCGAGCGCGTCTGCCGCTCGGTCGTGATCACGTCAGCTTGATGTAGCCGTCGAAGACGCCGGACTTGTCGCGCTTGACCTCGGAAATGATGGATGCCGCGTTCCTTGGCCATGATCGGCGCCGACACCATGTTGACGTCGGCAACCTGGCGGCCGGATCAGGCCGGCAAGCGCCGCGCTGGTCAGCGCCTTGGTGTTCATGCGCGCAGTCGCGCCGTCATAGAGGATCTCGACCTCCTTGATCGGCGTCTCGGTCACCTGGCCGACAAAGGCGCCGAGCACCTCGGCCAGCTTGATGAACGGCTTCAGCTTCGGCGCTTCCTCGGCGGTGATCGAGGGCATGTTGATGCGCGTTGGAAACCGCGCCGTTCATCAGGTAGTCGGACATCTGCTCGGCCACCTGCAGCGCGACGTTTTCCTGCGCCTCGCGTGGTCGAGGCGCCGAGATGCGGGGTGCAGACCACGTTCGGCAGGCCGAACAGCGGGCTGTCGGTCGCCGGCTCGACCTCGAACACGTCGAAGCCCGCGCCCGCGACCTTGCCCGACTTCATGCGCGGCGACCAGATCGGCCTCGACGATCAGGCCGCCGCGCGCGCAATTGATGATGCGCACGCCGTCCTTCATCTTGGCAATGGCCGCAGCGTCGATGATGTTGCGCGTCTTGTCGGTCAGCGGCACATGCAGCGTGATGAAATCGGCCCGCGCAAACAGCGTCGTCGAGTTCGACCTTCTCCACGCCGAGCTCGTCCGCCCGCTCCTGGCACAGGAACGGGTCATAGGCGATGACGTGCATCTTCAGCCCGACGCGCGCGGGCAGCGACGATGCGAGCCGATATTGCCGCAGCCGATGACGCCGAGCGTCTTGCCGGTGATCTCGACGCCCATGAAGCGGTTCTTTTCCCACTTGCCGGCTTGCGTCGAGGCGTCTGCCTCCGGGATCTGCCGTGCGACGGCGAACATCAGCGCGATGGCGTGCTCGGCGGTGGTGATCGAATTGCCGAAGGGCGTGTTCATCACGATGATGCCCTTGCGGCTCGCCGCCGGAATGTCGACATTGTCGACGCCGATGCCGGCGCGGCCGATCACCTTCAGCCGCTTGGCCGCCGCGATCATCTTTTCGGTGACCTTGGTGGCCGAGCGGATCGCAAGCCCGTCATACTGGCCGATCACTTCCAGCAATCTGTCCTTGTCCTTGCCGAGGTCGGGCAGGTAGTCGACCTCGACCCCGAGCCTGCGGAAAATCTGGACGGCCGTTTCGGACAAAGCGTCGGATACGAGTACGCGTGGCGCCATTGCGAGGCCTCCTTAAAATGATGAAAATCGGGATAGGCCGGCGGTCCAGCCGCCGGCGCAGGGGAATCAGGCGGCTTGCTTGAGCGCGGCCTTTTGTGCGTTGAACGCCCAGTCGAGCCAGGGCATCAGCGCCTGCAGATCGGATTTCTCGACCGTGGCTCCGCCCCAGATCCGAAGTCCCGCCGGCGCATCGCGATAGTGCCCGATGTCGAAGGCGACGCCTTCCTTCTCCAGCGCCGCGACCACGCCCTTGGCAAACGCCGCCTGCCCCTCGCCGTCCAGCGCGGTGACGGCGGGATCGGTGAAGGTGAGGCACACGGAGGTGTTGGAGCGCGTCTCCTTCGACTGCGCCAGGAAACCGAGCCATGGCTTTTGCGCCACGAATTCCTCGATCACCCGCAAGTTGCCGTCGGCGCGCGCGATCAGCGCATCGAGGCCGCCGATGGACGCCGCCCAGTCGAGCGCGTCGAGATAGTCCTCGACGCACAGCATGGAGGGCGTGTTGATCGTCTCGCCCTGGAAGATGCCTTCGATCAGCTTGCCCTTGGAGGTCAGGCGGAAAATCTTCGGCAGCGGCCATGCCGGCTTGTAGCTCTCCAGCCGTTCGACCGCGCGCGGTGACAGGATGAGCATGCCGTGCGCCGCCTCGCCGCCAAGCACCTTCTGCCAGGAGAAGGTCACGACATCGAGCTTGTCGAATGGCAGGGATTGCGCAAACGCCGCCGAGGTCGCGTCGCAGATCGTCAGCCCCTTGCGATCAGCCGGAATGAACTCGCCATCGGGGACCCGCACGCCGGAGGTGGTGCCGTTCCAGGTGAAGACGACGTCACGGTCGAAATCGATCTGCGAAAGATCCGGCAGCGCGCCATAAGGCGCCTCGAAGGTGCGCGTGTCCTTGAGCTTCAGTTCCTTGACCGCATCGCTGACCCAGCCGGCGCCGAAGCTTTCCCAGGCGACGAGATCGACGCCGCGCTCGCCAAGCAGCGACCACATCGCCATCTCGACCGCGCCGGTGTCGGAAGCGGGCACGATGCCGATGCGGTAATCGGCCGGCACGCGAAGCACGTCGCGGGTTTTCTCGATTGCCTGCTGGAGCTTTGTCTTGCCGATCTTTGCCCGGTGGGACCGGCCCAGGGCCGCATCGCTCAGCGCTTGCAGCGACCATCCGGGTCGCTTGGCGCAGGGGCCGGAGGAAAATTGGGGATTTGCCGGGCGCACTGCCGGCTTGGTGGTATCGCTCATGACTGGCTATCCTTCCAGATAGAAGCCCCTCGTTGGGGAGGGGTGGCCCACCTTCGCCATTACGTTAGCGCAGGCTGGCCGTCAAGGAGGCAAGTCACGCATGCGCGCGGAAAAACGGCGGACGCCGTGCCCGCCGTTCTTTTCCGGTAACCGATGGAGGTCAGGCTCACCAGATGGCGTAGCGAAGGCCGACACGCACCTGCTGCACGCCCATGCCTTCTTTTTCGTCGATGCCGCTTGGCTCGTTGACGAGCTGCATGACATTCGGCGACGAAAGATACCGGTAGCCGACATCCAGGGTGGTGAATTCGGTGAGCTGGTAGCCGAAGCCCGCCGACAACTGCCACAGGAAGCCATAGCTCTTGTTGCTGATCGACTCGGCCGATTGATTGTCCTGGTCGCAGACGAACACGGTGGTGCCGGTCGCGTCAGTGGTCGTGGTGCCGGTGCAGTTGCGCTCGTCGCCCTCGCCGCTGTAGTTCGAATAGACAAGGCCGACGCCCGCGCCGACATAGGGGGTGAAGCCGCCGTAATTGCCAAGGTCGACATAGCCGTTGACGAGGCCGTCATACATCTCGTTTTCGCCGCTGTCCCTGCCCTCGCAGGAGATCGTGGCCGGGCCGGAAATCGCCGGACCTGCGATGGGCGTGAAGGTCGACGTCCCGTCGCAGAGCGAATCATGCGTGTCCTCGAAGCTCATGGAGCCGAGATAGCCGAATTCGATTTCTCCGCGGAAGTAATCGGTGAACTGGTAGCCCATGGCCACGCTGGCATTGATCGGGGTGAAGTCGAGATCGCCCCCGTCCGTGCCGTCCGTGTCGAAAGGTCCGTGCATGGAATAGCCGACGTCGCCACGCAGATACCAGCCGCTGCCGTATTCGACCGGCGTCACGACCTGCTCGTCCACATAGATCGGGTCCATGTCCGCCGACAATGCCGCATTCGGGGCAATCGTCGGAACAAGGGAAATTGCCAGGATCACCATGGCAAGCTTGGCACTTGGCATTGATAGCGGCTTGGTCACGTACGCACCTCTGGACATACCCCTTGCGGGGCTGGTTCAACTGCCGGCATCGCTCGCGGATGCCCGGTCAGGCGCGGGTACCCGGAATCGCCCGGATGCCCGCAATCTTGCTGCCGCAGTTGCGGCAATTCCTGCCTAGTTCAGCTTGTAGCGCAGGCCGAACTTGAGATCGTGGGAGGTGATCTCTTCGAAATGCATCGGGTTGTCGACGTTGTTGGTGCCGTCAAAGGCAACCACGTCGCCGCTCGAGGCATCACCCATGTTGATGTAGGAATAGCCAAGGTCGAACGACACGCGGTCGGTCACGTCCATGGCGACGCCGGTGTGGAGCGCCCAGGCGAACTGCCACTCGGAATTGCCCGGTCCATAGGCAACGCCGGCGTTCGGTGTATTGACGTCACGGAAATCCGAGATCGTGTTTCGCGACGCGCCGATGCCCGCGCCGACATACGGGGTAATGCCCGAGAATGTGCCGAGGTCCATGTAGGCGTTCGCCAGGAGCAGCCACTCGGACTTCTTGGCGGTGTATTCATTGGCCCCGTCCCAGGTCGAGGAATCGCCGTCGTCGACGATCTCGTAGCGGTCGAGCGCGCTGAAGTCCGACTTGCCGCGGTACTGCGCGGTCGCGTCGAAGCGCATCCATTCGTTGAGCTGGTAGCCGATACCGACCTGGAAGGTCGGTGCGCTGGAGAAGTGGCCGGAATCGAGGAAGTCAAGCGTGTCGACGCGTGTCGAACAATTCGTTCGACAGGCCGCCATGCAGCTGCTGATTGCTCATGCCCAGATCGCCACGCAGATACCATCCGCCGGCGGCGATGATGACCTCGGGCTCCAGAACCGGCGGCTCTTCTATGATGTCCGCCGCGAAGCCGGCTGCCGATGACATCGTCACCAAGGCCATGGCCAGGCCGATCCTGCTGAAAGCACGCATGTTTCGATTTCCTTTCATTGCCCCTGAAATCGGGAACTACCCCTATTGGTCGGAGCCGATATTGGGGGCAAATGGTTAAGTCTGGCTTAACCGTATGCATTAACCTTAATTTTATTGGTTAATGCCGCGTTAACAATTTAACGCTGCCGATGTATTACTTGGCCACTGGCCGGTTTTGAGTAAAATCGAGGATAAAAACAGAAATGCCGCGCTGGAGCGCGGCATTTGTAAAGTATTTGACTTTTTTATGCTTCAGGCGGCGCGCGCCACGGCCCCGGCAATGTCTTCGACGATTCGCTCGATAAGCGGCGCATCGTCGCCCTCGGCCATGATGCGGATCAGCGGCTCGGTGCCCGAGGGGCGGATCACCAGCCGTCCCGAATTGCCGAGCTGCGATACGCCGTCGGCAATGGCCTGGCGCACGGTCTCGTCGTCCAGGGGCTTGCCGTCGGCATACCGCACATTGCGCAGGATCTGAGGCACCGGGTCGAAGCAGTGGCAAACCTCGCTCACCGGCTTGCCGGTGCCGCGAACCACCGAGAGCACCTGCAGCGCTGCGATGAGCCCGTCTCCGGTGGTCGAGAAATCCGACAGCACGACATGGCCCGATTGCTCGCCGCCGACATTGTAGCCATGCGCGCGCATGTGCTCGACCACATAGCGGTCGCCCACCTTGGTGCGGGCGAGATTGAGACCGATGCCGCCCAGATAGCGCTCCAGACCCAGATTGGACATCACCGTTGCAACGATGCCGCCGCCCGTCAGCTTGTCCATCGTTTTCCAGGAATGCGCGATGACGCCCATGATCTGGTCGCCGTCGATCTCGCGCGCCTGCTCGTCGACGATGATGACGCGGTCGGCATCGCCATCGAGCGCAATGCCGATATCGGCGCGCGTCTCGTGCACCTTGCGGCGCAACGCTTCCGTATTGGTCGAACCGCATTCCAGGTTGATGTTGAAGCCGTTGGGTTCGTCGCCAATGGCAATAACGTCCGCGCCCAGTTCCCACAGCGCTTCGGGCGCAACCTTGTAGGCGGCTCCATTGGCGCAGTCGACGACGACGCGCAGGCCCTCCAGCGACACTTCGCGCGGCAGCGTACGCTTGGCCGATTCGACATAGCGGTCGCGAACGCCATCGACGCGGGTTGCCCGCCCGATCATCGCCGCCGATGCGAGTTCGCGCGACAGGTCGCGGTCGATCAGCTCCTCGATGTGCAGCTCGATTTCGTCCGACAACTTGTAGCCATCCGGCCCGAACAGCTTGATGCCGTTGTCCTCGTAAGGATTGTGCGAGGCAGAGATCATGACGCCGATATCAGCCCGCATCGAGCGGGTCAGCATCGCCACTGCCGGCGTTGGCACCGGGCCAAGCTGGAACACGTCCATGCCGGCCGCGGTGAAGCCCGCCACCAGCGCGTTCTCGATCATGTAGTCCGGAAAGGCGCGTATCCTTGCCCACGACCACGCGGTGCCGGTGATTGCCGCGCTTGAACGCGACGCCCGCCGCCATGCCGACCTTCATGGCGATTTCCGCCGTCATCGGCAGCGTGTTCGCCTTGCCCCGAATGCCGTCCGTGCCGAAATAATGCCGTGCCATGAAGGCCATTCCCCGTAGATTTCGACGCAGTCAAGCTTTGCCACAAGCTGCCGATGCCAGCCGATAACAAATAATCGCCAAATTGTTACAGAAGGCTCAAGCAGCCTTCATTGCATCTGCGCGATCCAGTCACGCAGCAGTTCCACCGCGTCAGTGTCCGGAAGATTGCGGCCAAGTTCCGGCATCATGATTCCCGGCTCCACGCTTTCCACCCGCGAGAGCAGGATTGATTGCTCCGGATGGCCAGGCACGATGTCGAATTCGTTCGCTCCCGCGCCGCGGCCAGCCGCAACGGGCCGCTTGCCGATGCCGAGCGAAACGGCGTCCGTATTGCCCGCTTCGAGGAAAAGGCCCGAATTGCTGGCCGGCCCTTCCGGCCGATGGCAATGCGCGCAATTGACGTCGAGCCAGCTGCGGGCACGCGCATCCACGGGCAGCGACTCGTCGGACATGCCGGCAGCTTTTTCCACGGCATCGAGCGCGGGCAGGCCGGCGAGTATTCCGGCCGCCTGCCACCCCTCAAGCTGGTTCATCGTCTCGCCCGGCACTGGCGAGGCCTTGTTGAGATTGCGCGCCTTCGGCCCGAGAGGCACGATCTCGCCGTTCAGCGCATGGCAGCCCTTGCACTGGTTGCGGTTCGGCACGGCATAGCTGAACGACACTCTCGCGCCGTCTGCGTCGATGAACTCGACCGGCAGCCGCTTGCCGGCGATCTTCAGTTCCGCATCGCTCTGCGCATCGTTCCAGACATAGGACATCGCTTGCCAGCCGTCCTCCTGGCGCAACAGCACGCGTGTCTCGATCAGGCGGATGTTCTTGTCCGGCTCGCGAAAATCCGCCGGAAAGGCGAAGGTCTTCACCAGCGCCGAGCCGACAGGAAACTCGAAAGCCTCGCTTTGGCTGTAGAGCGCCTGGGCGCCCTGCGGCACATGCACATGCCGCGTCTTCTGTGCATGGTCGGAGAAGAGCGGCGTCACCAAATCGTAAAGCCGCAGCCCTGGCGCCGGATCGCCAATTCCGCCGCCGCGAAAGAAGCCATATTGGCTCAGCAGCCTGGGCGGCTCCTTGGCAAGTATTGCCGGAAATTCCGCCGCCAGCCCCTGCACCGTCAGCGCCAGCAGGCACAGTATCGTCGAGGCAAGGCGGCGCATGGAAAGCCTCAGCTGCCGCTGTCTTGCGGCAGAACCACGGGCGCTGGTTCCGGCAGGCTGCCCTTGTAGGCGGCGATGTCGCGGTCCGGGGTCGCGCCCCATGGCAGCAGGGTTTGCGATATCATCTTGAGATTGATGAACGTCGTGCCTTCGGCTTCGTCGATATAGATCTTGTCGGCCGGTTCGACCCAGCTCACCCACTCGGGAATGCGCGTGACGCCGTCCCAAACCACGTCCGGAACCGGCTTGCCCGAAAGATCGGAAATCAGCTTGCCCGCGTCTCCGGACGGCTCGTTGCCGCCCTCCCCATAGTTGTTGCCGTGTACATAGACGCCGCGCGGCACGAACATGTAGCCATCGTCGTCGTACTCTTCGGGATAGGCCGCGACCAGCACATGGGTGGTGCCGTTGTTGGAGAGACGGTTGCCGAACACATGGACGTTGCGGTTCGCCATCACCATGATGCCCATGCCCTTCGGCACCATGGCGACCGTGTTGCCCTTGGGCGCGAAGTTCTCGGTGTCGTTGTCGACGACGTCATTGTCGAAGACGCGGATATCGTGACCGCCCTGCTGCGGCAGGTTCGGCAGGTCGAAGATGAGGATGCCGCCGGTATTGTGACGGGCGGTATTGCCGTAGCACATCGGCACGGAACGAGTTCTCGATCTCGATCCCGGCGACGTTGAACTCCGCCAGCGAATTGCGCACGACGATATCCTCGCTCTGGCCGACATAGATGCCAGCATCGGAAGCACCGCGCACCGTGACGCCCTCGATCAGCACGTTCTTCGAGGACACCGGATAGACCCCGTAGGCTCCGTTCTCGGCCTTTGGCCCGCCCGTCCACTCGACCCGCAGGTTGCGGAACGTGATCTGGTCGCTGCCCTTCGACTTGATGCCGTCGCCCTTCGGGTTCTCGACGCCGAAATCGGCAAGCGTCACGCGGTTGGAGGTGACGAGCAGCCCCTCCCCGCTCCCCTGCTGGCCGGTAAAGGAGAGGACCGACTGGTCGGCGCCCATGCCGCGGACCGATACGCCATCGACATCCAGCGACAGCCCGTCGCTCAACTCGTAGCGGCCAAAGCCGAGCCAGACCGTGTCGCCCTCCTTGGCCGAAATCAGCGCCTCGGCAAGCTTCTCCGCGGCATCGGGCCCGGGCGGAACGGCAATGTCGGCGGCAAGCGCGGGAGTGGCGAGGAGTGCCATGAAAGCGGCTGGGTAGAAACTGCGCATGTGATATTTCCGGATTGGGTTCCAGGCAGGATTCACCCCGCCCGGCGCAAAGTCAATCAGCGGCCTCGCCCGTCCAGCGCTCATGCTGAGGCAGGCCGTCGTCGATGACGTAATAGTCGCCTTTCTGCGCCGTGAAGATATGATGGCTGGCCGTCAGGCCCGACGGCTTGTCGAAGCTGCCGGCAAGGATCGAGGTCTGGTCCAGCCGGTCATGCTTCCAGAAGAGGCCGGAGCCGCAAATTCCGCAAAAGCCGCGCTTTGCCTTGTCCGAGGACTTGTACCAGGTGACGTTCTGCGAACCCGTGACCGTCAGGTACTCATCGGCAACAGCGGTTGCGCCCAGAAAATGCCCGGACTGCCGGCGGCACTGGTCGCAGTGGCAATAGATCACTGGCCGCAACGGACCGCGCGCCTCGAACCTTACTGCGCCGCAGCCGCATCCGCCGGTGTGGGATTTGTTCATGCCAGACTCCCGGAACATTGGGGAGCAGGCAACCACGATCGCCAGCCAGCCACAACAAAAAACCCCGGCATCGCTGCCGGGGTTCTTGATTTTCTTGGCCTCACGCTCAGCCCTGGGGCTGTGGCTCCATGCCGCCCGTGTCGGGCTCCTCGCCGCCGCGTTTCTTCTTCGTGGCGCCGGCTGCCGGAACAGCCGATCCGCGTGAAGGCGGTGCGTCGTCGCCCGAATCCCGGCTGGGCTTCTTGCCGGCGATGAGATCGTTGATTTCCGAGCCGCTCAGCGTCTCGTATTCGAGCAGGCCCTGCGCCAGCGCTTCCCAATCCTTCTTCTTCTTGGTCAGGATCTTGGTGGCGCTGTCATAGGCTTCGTCGATCAGCCGGCGTATTTCGATGTCGATCTTCTGCGCCGTGGCTTCCGAGACATTCTTCTGCTGCGCCACCGAGTGGCCGAGGAACACCTCCTGCTGGTTCTCGCCATAGGCGACGCGGCCAAGCTGGTCGGAGAAGCCCCATTGCGTCACCATGGCGCGGGCAAGCTTGGTCGCCTGCTCGATGTCGGAGGACGCGCCGGATGTGATGTTCTCCTTGCCGAACTTGATTTCCTCGGCGACGCGGCCGCCCATCATGATGGCAAGTCGCGAGACCATCCACTTGTAGCTCATCGAATAGCGGTCGCCCTCGGGCAACTGCATCACCATGCCGAGCGCACGACCGCGCGGGATGATCGTCGCCTTGTGCACCGGATCGGACGCCGGCACGTTGATCGCGACGATCGCGTGGCCAGCCTCGTGATAGGCGGTCAGTTCCTTTTCGGCCTGCGTCATGGCGGTGTTGCGGCGCTCCGCGCCCATCATCACCTTGTCCTTGGCGTCTTCGAACTCTGCCATGGTGACGAGACGCTTGTTGCGCCGCGCCGCCAGAAGCGCCGCCTCGTTGACGAGGTTCATCAGGTCCGCGCCGGAGAAGCCGGGCGTGCCGCGCGCCAGCACCTTGAGATCGACGTTCGGGGCAAGCGGCACCTTGCGCACATGCACCTTGAGGATCTTCTCGCGGCCGATGATGTCGGGGTTCGGCACGACGACCTGGCGGTCGAAGCGGCCCGGACGCAGCAGCGCCGGATCGAGCACGTCCGGCCGGTTGGTCGCGGCGATGAGGATGATGCCCTCGTTCGCCTCGAAGCCGTCCATCTCGACGAGCAGCTGGTTCAGCGTCTGCTCGCGTTCGTCGTTGCCGCCGCCAAGGCCGGCGCCGCGATGGCGGCCGACAGCGTCGATTTCGTCGATGAAGATGATGCAGGGCGCGTTCTTCTTGGCCTGCTCGAACATGTCGCGTACGCGGCTTGCGCCAACGCCTACGAACATTTCCACGAAGTCGGAGCCCGAGATGGTGAAGAACGGCACATTGGCCTCACCCGCGACGGAGCGCGCGAGCAGCGTCTTGCCGGTGCCCGGAGGGCCGACGAGCAGCACGCCATGCGGAATCTTGCCGCCGAGCCGCTGGAACTTTTGCGGATTGCGCAGGAATTCGACGATTTCCTCGAGGTCCTGCTTGGCTTCGTCGACACCGGCGACATCATCGAAGGTGACGCGGCCCGAATGCTCGGTCAAAAGCTTTGCCTTCGACTTGCCGAAGCCCATGGCCTTGCCGGACGAGCCCTGCATCTGGCGCATGAAGAAAATCCAGACGCCCAGGATGATGAACATCGGCAGCCAGCTGACGAGGAAGGAACCCAGCGCCGAGCCTTCGGACTGCGGCCGAGCCTCGATCATGATGCCCTTTTCCTGCAGGCGGGCGACGAGGCCCGGATCTTCCGGGGCATAGGTTTCGAACCGGCCGCCCTTGTCCGAATAGGTGCCCGAGATTTGCGGACCCGCGATCGTCACCGTGCGAACGGTGCCGTTTTCGACATCGGAAAGGAACTTCGAATAAGGCACTTCCTGAACGCCGGTGCGCTGGACCGGACTTTGGAAAAGATTGAAGAGCGCAACGAGCAGGACTGCGATTATTGCCCAAAGTGCGAGGTTTCGGAAATTCGAATTCATCTGATGATCCCGGGAAGCCGTCTTGCTCCCCTTTTGTGGAACGATCGAGTGGCACGATTGCCGCTCGCTGCCCATCCACATTTCTAACTGTTGAATTGAAGATAGGTTCTCATGGTCGCTCTGCCAAGCGCGGCACTTTGTTTTTACCGCAAGGTTGCGGCAAAATGTTGCGCAACGGTGAATTTCGCCCGAAATTGGATGTCTCCAAACGACACGCGGCGCGAAAAACCTGCCTTTAACCCGGCGTAGCATCGTGGTTTAACGCCATCAAAGGCAAGTCGCACACAAGAGGAGCACGTAACATGAGCCTGCGCATCAACGACTGGCGCCCGATTTCACAGCAAAGACCACGCAAGGGGAGATCAGGTTCCACGACTGGATCGGCGACGGCTATGCCGTTCTTTTCAGCCATCCGAAGGATTTCACGCCCGGTCTGCACCACCGAGCTAGGCTACATGGCCGGGCTCGAGGGCGAATTCGCCAAGCGCAACGCCAAGATCATCGGCATCTCGGTCGATCCGGTCGAAAGCCATGAGAAGTGGAAGGCGGACATCACCAAGGCCACCGGCCAAAACGTCAACTACCCGATGATCGGCGACCCGGACATGACCGTCGCCAAGCTCTACGACATGCTGCCGGCCTCCGCCGCGGGCGAGGCGTCGGCCCGCACGCCGGCGGACAACCAGACGGTGCGCTCGGTTTTCGTCATCGGCCCGGACAAGAAGGTCAAGCTGATCCTCACCTATCCGATGACGACCGGGCGCAATTTCGAGGAAATCCTGCGCGCGCATCAATTCGATCCAGCTGACGGCCAGGCACCAGGTCGCGACGCCGGCAGGGTGGAAGCCGGGCGAGGACGTCATCATCACGGCCGCGGTGAACGACGAGGACGCGCAGAAGCGCTTCGGCGGCTTCGAGCGCGTATTGCCATACCTGCGCAAGACCGCGCAGCCGCAGGGCTGATCTTCGCGCGCTGAACACAAGGCTGCTCCGCCAGCGCGGAGCGGCCTCGTCTTTCAGGCCTCTATGACTTGGGCGTCAGGCAGGCACGCCGCGCGACCTCTATGCCGCGCAGCCATTCGAGCAGGGGCAGGTCCGTCTCGGGGCAAAAGTGCTCGATGGCGCGCGCCATCAGCCTGGTATGCACCAGCGGAGGCTGCCCTTCGGCCTCCAGCATCGGCAGGAAAGCGCGCATGTCCGAACTGCGGATCACGGCGGACGAATGCAGCGCCGCGCGCGGCCTGCCGGAAAGCGCGCCCTTGCGCTGCTGCTCGATCTCGACAAGCCCGGCGCGTGTCAGCGGCCCGACATGGATGCGCCGCCTGCCGCCATTGGCAACTTCCATGCGCCCGTCCCAGATCACCGTCTCGCCCGGATCGACGAAGCACGAATCGATGTTGCGCAGCTCGCGGTAGAACCGGATGGCGCTGCCATCGCGCTCGACAACGCTTCCCGCCAGCGTCATGCGCCCGGTGTCGCCGGCGGCAAATCCCTCGATCAACTGCTCCACGCGCTTGCGCGGCGCCAGGTATTCCCCGCCCCCGCTCACTGCCAGCAGCACCTGCACCGCATGCACCAGCACCTGCGCCGGGGCCGCCAGCGCGACCGCGAGGTCGAAGCGGAACACCGGCCCCGGCTTCACTGTCACGAGATGCTGGAGCAGGGCGGCAGTATCGCGCGACAGCAGCGCGCGCCATCGCGTCATCACGGCGTTGAGATCGAGCAATTGCCGCTTCAGTTTCGGATTGGAGGCAAGTTCGCGCCGGATGCGCACGCGTTCATATGTCGCGTCCTCATTGGTCGGGTCCTCGACCCAGCTTTGCGGAAACGAGGCAAGATAGCTTCGCAACCTTGCGCGGGAAACATTGATCAGCGGCCGGGCCAGAACGGTGCCGCCCGGCAGCACGCTGGTCTTGCCCATCGCCGCCAGCCCGCGCCCAAGGCTCGATTTCTGGCCCGCGCCCCACCCGCATCCAGACAGTCTCTGCCTGGTCGTCCTGCGTGTGGCCTGTCAGCACCAGGTCGGCGCCGATGTCGAGCGCGAAATCCTCGATCAGGGCATAGCGCGCCCGCCGTGCCGCTTCGGCAAGGCCGGACGGCGGCTTGATGCCCTCCCATGCCAGCGTCGTGTGATCGATGCCGAGGCCGTCGCACAGCGCGGCGACGAAGGCCGCCTCGGCCGCCGCCTCTGGCCGCAGTCCGTGGTCGATCGTCACCGCATGCAGCGTGATCTCGCGCGTTTGCGCCCAGGCATGCGCCAGCAGCAGCAAGGCGAGCGAGTCCCCGCCGCCCGACACCGCCACGATGACGATGCCCTGCGGCTCCAGACCCGGCAAAAACGCGCTCGGGCGTCAACGGGGCGTCCTGGTGTGCAAGTGAAGAATGGTTCAGTTCGTTGTGCAGCTTGCGGCTTTCTGCTCGGCCGCGACCTTGGCGCGGACCGCATTTGAGAGATCTGGGTACTTGTTAGGTACTTCGGCAAGGGTGGCGCATGCAAGCTCGCGCTGATTCATGCCCGCAAGCGATACACCGAGCTTCAGCAGGTTTTGCGCGCCGAGCGGGCTTTGGGGGAACTTCTTGTGGGTATCGAGGAAGATTTTCGCCGCATCCTCGTAGCGCCGCTGCTCGAACACGCTTTCGCCAAGCCAGAAGCGTGCCTCGCCAAGCCGCGGATTGCTCTTGTAGCGCTCGGTGAACTCGCGGAAAGCGCTTTCCGCCTGCTTGTAATCGCCGGCTTTAACGTAGCCATAGCCAAGATCGTAGAGCTGGTCCGGGTCCTGCGGATACTCAAGCGAAGCCGAGGCCGCGCCGCTCTTGGGCGCAACCTCGACGCCCGGCAGGGTCTCACCGCCGTCCTGCCCGCCGCCAGGCGGGGGAAGTTCGGCTGATTGCACCGGAACGTCACCGGCGGGATTGGAAAGATCGACCGGGTCGCCGGGCGCTGCCTCGATCACGTTGCCGTTCTCGTCGAACCGCAGCGTGCCGAGATTGCGCGGCTCCAGTCCCGGCACCGGATTCACGCCGGCGCCCGTCGCGGGTTCTTCATAGACCTCCACGCCATCGACCATGCGTGGCGGCTTGCCGGGAGCATTTTCCACGCCGGCAATATCCGGATTCTCAACGCCGTCCGAGCTCTGCGCGCCCGCGTCCTGCTCAGACGGCTGCAATTTTCCCGGCGCAGGCTCGCCCGCCGGCGCTTCAGCTTCAAGCGTGCCATCTTCCGGGGCGTCGCTCTTCTTCTGTTGAACCGCGCCCTGCTTGCCGCCTTCCAGTTCCTGGAAGCGGAATTCATTGTCTTCCTGCATCTTGCGCAGCGTCTCCTGCAACTGCAGCAGCTGGAAATTCAGGTCCTCGACCTTGCCGTTGAGGCTGCGGACCTCTTCCTCGAGCTGCATCGCGCGCGACGCCTCGTCGGCGTTCTGCGCAAGCACGATCATCTTGCGCGGCGCTTCCCTGCCCGGAAGCGGCAAGTTGAAACCACCGCCGGCCAAGGCCGAAGTGGCGGACAGGCACATCGAGCCTGCGACTAGTGCGCCGACCCATGCCGGGCGCGATGGCGATACCCGGCGCGATCTTGACGACCCCCCCGCCTTGATATCCGTGGGCAAACTGAAATTCATCGAAATGGTTCTCGTCCTGGTTTGAGGTAAATGCACAGCCGCTGCCGGTCTTCCTGCCGGATGGCGGACTAGAGCAACAAGAGTTCGGCCAAATTTTGATGTCAAGGCCGGGACTGCTGAAAGGCAATACGGCCGCAAAGCAAAAAGGGCGGCGCAGGGCCACCCTTTTCAATAGCCACTATGCCAGCTATGCCGCCGGATCAGCCGGTCGGCGCGGCAAGCAGCGTCACCGCGCGGCGGTTCTGCGACCAGCAGGAGATGTCGTTGCAGACCGCGACCGGCCGTTCCTTGCCGTAGGAGATCGTCTGCATGCGCTTGGCCGGAACGCCGCGTGCCGAGAGATATTCGCGCGTGGCGGCGGCGCGGCGGGCGCCGAGCGCGATGTTGTATTCGCGCGTGCCGCGTTCGTCGGCATGGCCTTCGACCGTGATCGGGTAATTGGTGTACTTCTGCAGCCACGCCGCCTGCTTGTCGCAGCGTCTGGCGGGCGTGTCGGTCAGATGGCCGAGGAATCGGTCTCGAAGAAGATGCGGTCGCCGACATTGACGGTGAAGTCCTGCTGCGAACCCGGCGTCGGCGCCGTTCGAGGCCCAGATCGTCCGCGTTGTTCGGCAGCTTGTTCTTTGCGCAACCGGCCAATGCCAGCCCCACGGCCAGCATGATGATCAGCTGGTGATTTCAGCAAGGACCGCGTCCCTAGCATCGTCCATGACTCCTTTAACGATTTTCTAAACGCTCCAATAACCATGAAACGGTTAAGTCCCATTCAACGAACATGGTTAACGAGCTGTAAATTCCCCGTTCGCACCGGCATCGAACAGCAAATCTTGCCTTGCCGTAAACCGGTCGATAGCGCGCGGTTGACCACGCCAATTTGTCCAAAAGGGGGCAGGAGACGGTTCTGTCCCCTTTTGGCGCAGTTTGATTGTGCAGTGCATCAATCGAGCAACGGCGACCAGGCCGGATCCGATGCGAAGCCCGGCGTCGGGATCGTGCGCTCGTTGTAGCCGGTCAGGTCGATCGAGTAGAGCGAGCGGTCCGCCGCTTTCCCCGCCCGATTCGCGGAAGAACATCAGCACGCGTCCGTTCGGCGCCCAGGTCGGGCCTTCATTGTGGAAGCCCTCGGTCAGGATGCGCTCGCCCGAGCCGTCCGGCTTCATGACGCCGATGGCGAACTTGCCGCCCGACTGCTTGGTGAAGGCGATGTAGTCGCCGCGCGGCGACCATACCGGCGTGCGAATAGGAGCCCTCGCCGAAGGAGATGCGCGTCTGGCCCGAGCCGTCGGCGCCCATGACGTAGAGCTGCTGGCGGCCGCCGCGATCGGATTCGAACACGATCTGCGTCCCGTCCGGCGAATAGGAGGGCGAGGTGTCGATCGCCGCGGTGTTGGTCAGCCGCGTCGTCGAGCGCGAGCGCAGGTCCATCGCGTAGATGTTGGCATTGCCGTCCTGCTGCAGGCTCATGATGATCTTCTGGCCGTCCGGCGAGAAGCGCGGCGAGAAGGTCATGCTCGGGAAGATTGCCGACGAGTTCGCGCTGGCCGGTCTCGATCTGCAGCAGGTAGACGCTGCGGATTGCCGCCCTCGAAGGACATGTAGGTGATTTCCTGGCGGGACGGCGAGAAGCGCGGCGTCAGCACCAGGTCGTTGCCCTTGGTCAGCGTGCGCACATTGGCGCCGTCCTGGTCCATGATGGCGAGGCGCTTGACGCGCTTGGCCTTGGAGCCCTGTCTCGTCGACGAACACGATGCGGGTATCGAAATAGCCCTTCTCGCCGGTCAGCGCCTCATAGATCGCATCGGCGATGAGATGGGCGACACGACGCCAGTTCTGCGGCGTGGTGAAGAATTGCTGCCCGACGATCTGCTGGCCGGCAAAGACGTCCCACAGGCGGAACTCGGCGCTTGCAGCCGGCCGTCGGCCTCCTGCGTCACCGTGCCGGTGACCAGCGCCTGCGCGTTGATGACGCGCCAGTCCTCGAAGCGCGGCACGCCGCCGGTGCCGGTGATCTTGTCGATGAAGGCCGCCTTCTCGATCGGGCGGAACAGCCCGGAGCTCTTGAGGTCCGCCTCGATCACGGCGGCGACGTTCACGCCGACCTCGCCGCCCTCGAAATTGGTGATGGCGATCGGCAGCGGCTCGACATTGGCCTTGCGACAAGTCGATCTCGACCAGCGGCGCGGGCGGGCGCGGCGAACTGGCCAAAGACCGCGAACGCCATCGCCATTGCGCAGGCGAGGCGCGTCAAACGGCCCTGATTGGAAAACGCATTGCTGAAGTTCTTCAATGTCATGTTCATGTCCACGATTTCGGGATCAAAGTTCTGAAGCGGCGAAGCGGACCCGGACATCTTTCCAGGTCTCGTATTTGTCTTTCGGACAGCACGTCAGAGAAGTCGCAATTGGCGCGGTCGAGGTTGCGCCGCAGGCTGCTCTTGACGGCGTTGGCATGTGCCGGATTGTCGACGCCCGAAACATCGATGCTGACGATGTCGTCGAGATAGCCGTCCGGCGACATGCGCATCGTCAGGTCGATGCGCAAGGTTCTCCTGGTCGACATAGGTCGGAATGTTCCAGCACTGGCCGACCTTGCCCTTGAGCCCGTCATATTCGCCGCGCGTCAGTTCCGCGCCCGGCTTTGCCGTCGGGTCGCCCACGGTCGGCTCGGCGCTGGCGACGCGCTTCGCGCCTCCGGCAGTATTCTCCTGCTTGTTGAGCAGCGCGCCGATCTTGTCGGTGACCTCGCTGGAATTCTCCGTCGAGGTCGCGGTCTTTTCCTGCTTGGCCTCTTCGGGTTTCTTGCGCTTCGGTCGTTTCGGGCGTCTTCGGCTTGGGCTTGGGCCTGTCTGCCGGCGGGCGCGCGGGGACCGGCACAACCTTGGGCGCATCGCTCGCCTGGTCCGGATCGACGGGCGGCAAATCCTCCTTCGGCTCCGGCTCGGCCGTCACCGGCACCTTCGGCTCGTTGAGCGAGGCGACTTCCGTCGTTTCGACGGGCGTTTCCTTTTTCACCGGCTCGACCACGGGTTCGGGCTTGACCTTCGGAGCCGAGACGACCTTTTCCGCTTTCGGCGCGGCCTGGGTTTTCTCCGTGTCGAGCGGCTTGTCCGTCACCTCGCCCTTGCGGCTCTTGCTGTCCTCGTTGGCGTCGCCGACATTCTTTGCATCGGGCGCCTTTTCAGGGCGCGTCGTCGGCACGGGAACGGGCTTGGCGTCCACCTCGGCCTTCTTCTCGCCGTTGGCGCTGCTCGCATCGGGGGAAATGCTGGCAAAGTCCACCTCGACGCCGCCATCCTGCATGGTGACGAGCGGCGGCGGCCCGGAAAGCGAGAGCAGCGCCCAGCCCAGGATGCCGACATGCAGCGACGTCGAAAGGATGACACCCGCTCTCATCGCGCCAGCTTCGTTCCCCGCAAGTCTTTCGGCAGCAAGCGGCCCATGCGCTACTGGCCGTCGCTCGGCAGGCTCGAAAGCGTGATCTTCCGGAATCCTGCGCTTGAAATGTCGGCAAGGACGCGCGCCACGAGATCGTAGGGCACCGCCTTGTCGCCGCGCACCATGATGCGGGTCTCCTCGCCATCGGTGCTATTGGCCGCGATCGCCTTCAGCCTGGCCGGTATCTCGCCCATTTCGATCTGCGTTTCCTGCAGGAAGACCTTGCCTTCCTTGTCGACCGAAATGGTGATCGGCTGCGTGTCGGCGTTGAGCGGCGCAGCGGAGGTCTTCGGGCAGGTCGAGCGGCACGCCGACGGTCAGCAGCGGCGCCGCGACCATGAAGATGATCAGCAGCACGAGCATGACGTCGACGAACGGCGTGACGTTGATCTCGCTCATCGGCGCATGCTTGCTGCGCCCGCGACCGCGCCGGCCCTTCGATCCACTCTTGCCAGTCGACATTCCCATAGGGGTTACCGTTCCAGATGCCTGTTTGTGTTGCAGTGTGAAGCAGTCATGCCGGTGGACATTTCATGCATGCGCGCGTGAGCGGCTTTTTTCATCGATCTGTCGCGAAAGTATGGCGGAGAACTCGTCCGCGAAGCCCTCCATCCGCGCCGTGAACTTGCCGACATCGGAGGAAAGCTTGTTGTAGGCGATGACCGCCGGAATGGCCGCGAGCAGGCCGAGCGCGGTGGCCAGCAGCGCTTCTGCGATGCCCGGCGCGACGACGGCAAGGTTGGTCGACTTCGAACCGGCGATCGCCTGGAACGAGGTCATGATGCCGACCACCGTGCCGAAGAGGCCGATGAAGGGCGACGCCGAACCGACTGGTCGCCAGGAACAGCAGGCGCGAATTCGAGCCGTTCGGTTTCGCGCGCCAGCGCCACGTCCATGGCCTTTTCGATGCGCATCTGCAGCGCGATCGGCGAGGACGCGCCGCGCTCGAAGCTCTTCTTCCATTCGCGCATGGCCGAGACGAACAGCGCGCCCATGCCGGTGGGCGTCTTGTCGGCGAGCGAGCGGTAAAGCTCCTCGAGGCTTTGGCCGGACCAGAACACCTGTCTCGAAGCGGTCGAGCTGTCCGCGCGTGCGGGCAAACAGCAGCAGCTTGTCGATGATGATCGCCCAGCTCCAGACGGAGGCGCACGAGCAGCCCGATCATCACCAGCTTCACCGTCAAGCCGGCCTGCAGGAACAGCGCCAGGAGGGAAACCGAGTTGTGCGCTGCTTCGAGCGACTGCGCCTCGACTTCCTGGGCGAATGCGGCTGTAACGCCGAAAATAGACATCACGTCCATGGATGCGGGCCTTTTCTTGCTGTGCGCCAGAGAGTGGGGGGAGCCTGCTTCGTTACGCCCTGCACCGCAGAATCGCAACGTGAATGGCCTTCCTGCCCCTGGCCGCACGAAATACGGACAAGTTTGTTCAAAGCGTGACGCGGCGCACACTTTGCGCCGCCAACTGCGCGCAGTAAGACATTATCAAGGTTAATGAAACGTTAGGACTCGGGGCAAAGCTAACTCAGCGTCAGGAAGCCTGCGTTCCGTTGGCGCCTTCGAGCTTTGCGCGCAGATCGTCGGGAAAGCGCTTTGCCCCGCCACCATGGTTGATGAAGGCAACTTCGACGTCCGCCCCGCACAGCAGCGTTTCGCCGCCGTCGGCTTCGCGCCGCAGCACTTCCTGGCGCAGGAACGAGCGCGCGCCCGTGAGCTTTTGCAGTGTCGTGCGCACCACCAGCAGGTCGTCGATCTTGGCCGGCGGGCCGTATTTCAGCGCCATGCGGTGGATGGCGAAGGCGCTGTCGTCCTTCTCGAGGTCCGTATGGAAGACCTGCAAGTGCCGCAGCCACTCGGTGCGCGAGCGCTCCATGTATTTCAGATAGTTGGAATGATAGACGACGCCCGAAAAATCCGTGTCCTCGTAATAGACACGCACTTCCATCTCATGGCCATGCGGAATGAGATGGTTGGCCAGTTGGGTCTGCGATCGTGACATTGGCTGATTTCGCGATGTTGATTGTCGTTTTTGTCGCACGCACGAGCCGTTGCGGCAAGGTGCTCGCGGAAAGCTATTCCTCCTCGAACAGCCTGCCCTGCACGGCGGCAAGATCGCGCGGCGTCTCCAGCCCCAGATGCTTCCACGCATTCACGGTCAGGATGCGCCCGCGCGGCGTGCGCTGGATCAAGCCCTGCTGGATGAGATAGGGCTCGATGATGTCCTCGATGGCGTCGCGCGGCTCGGACAATGCGGCGGCGATGGTCTCGATGCCGACCGGGCCGCCGCCGAAATTTCGGGCAATCTGGTTGAGGTAGCGCCGGTCGAGCGCGTCGAGCCCGGCTTGGTCGACCTCCAGCCGTGTAAGCGCGGCGTCGGCGATCTTCACGTCGACCGTGCCTCGACCCCGCCACGGCGGCGAAATCGCGCACCCGCCGCAGCAGCCGCCCGGCGATGCGCGGAGTGCCGCGCGAGCGCCGCGCGATCTCGTGCCCGCCCTCGTCCGTGATCGGCAGGCCCATGATGCGCGCGCCGCGCCGCACGATCTGCTCCAGCTCCTCGACCGTGTAGAAATTCAGCCGGATCGGAATGCCGAACCGGTCGCGCAAGCGGCGTCGTCAGCAGGCCGAGCCGGGTGGTCGCCGCGACCAGCGTGAACTTCGCCAGGTCGATCTTCACCGAGCGCGCCGCCGGTCCCTCGCCGATGATGAGGTCGAGCTGGAAATCCTCCATCGCCGGATAGAGGATTTCCTCGACTGCCGGGAGAGCCGGTGAATCTCGTCGATGAAGAGGACGTCGTTTTCCTCAAGATTGGTCAGCAGCGCCGCAAGGTCGCCCTGCCTTGGCGATCACCGGACCCGAGGTCGAGCGGAAACCGACGCCCAGTTCGCGCGCCATGATCTGCGCCAGCGTCGTCTTGCCAAGGCCCGGCGGGCCGACGAACAGCACATGGTCCAGCGCCTCGCCGCGCCCCTTCGCCGCCTCGATGAAAACCTTGAGATTGTCGCAGCGCCTGCCGCTGGCCGACGAACTCGCCAAGCGTCTGCGGGCGCAGCGAGGTGTCGAAATCCTCGCCGCGCTTTTGCGCATCGATCAGGCGCTCGTCCTCTGTCACGCGAGCAGCGCCATGGAAGGGACCATTGCTGCGGCCTCTTGGTCGAATGTCATGGCTACGCGGCAGCCCGCGCGCCGCGAACTGTAGGCAATGATCTCGTCCGGGAAATCGGTCTTGCGCCCTGACGCGAGGATTGCAGAGATGGCAGCCTCGTCTTCCAACACGATTTCTTCTGTTTCCAGCAAGGCTATCAACAATTCGCGCACGCGATCGGGCGGGTAGCGATAGCGGCGGCGCAGAACCCATACCAGCTCGCACAACACGATCATGCTGATGAATATCGGATCGTCGGGCGTCCGTTCCGCCAGCCAGCGTGTGACTGCCTTGGTCTGCGCATCATTGTCCTTGACGAAATAGCGCAAAAGCAGGTTCGTGTCGGCGGCGATCATTTCTTGCTGCTTACGCCATAGGCGCGGATGCGCGCGTCATCTTCGGCAACGGCATCTCCGATGGCATTGTTCATGTCTTCTATAGAGGCGCCCTTTCCTGCCGGCGGTTCGCCGAGGATGCCCAGAAGGTCCACTGCCCTGCGGTTCTTGGGATAAGCCACGACCTGGCCGTTTCGCGCAGTCACGAAGAATCGCGTTCCGGCCGAGAGCCCAAGCTGGTCCCGCACTTCCTTGGGGATCGTAAGCTGACCCTTCGAAGTCATGGTCGTAACGGCGCCCATTTCCTACCTCATCCAGAAAGTATTACCGCTGCAATATAGTAAGGAATTTCCCCGCCTGCAACCTACGCCGCCAGTTCCTTCAGGCCCAGCCGGATCAGTTGAGCGCTGTCGAGGCCCTCGCCGCCCTTCTTCAGCGCCTTGGAAACCGCAGCTGAGGCCTGCTGCGACGAATAGCCGAGATTGGTGAGCGCCGAGACAGCATCCGTGACCGATGATGGCGCATGCCCGGATCCGATGGCCGATTGCAGCCCGATCTCCGCGGCCGCCGCGCCGGAATAGGCCGGAGCCTTGTCCCGCAATTCCGTGACGATGCGCTGAGCTACCTTCGGACCAACGCCCGGCGCGCGCGAAACCATGGCCTTGTCCTGCAGCGCGATGGCGCTCGCCAGATCGCCTGGCGACAGCACGGATTGCACCGCCAGCGCCACCTTCGCGCCGACGCCCTGCACGCTCTGCAACAGGCGGAACCAGTCGCGCTCCAGATCGCTCGGAAAGCCGAACAGCCGGATCATGTCCTCGCGGACATGCGTTTCGATCGAAAGCGTCAGCGCCTCTCCCACGGAGGGCAATCCGCCAAGCGTCCGTGCCGAGGCATGCACCAGATAACCAACGCCGTGCACGTCGAGGATGAGGTGATCCTCGCCCACGCTGTCGAGCGTGCCCTTGAGCTTTCCAATCATGAAATTCTTCCGCCGCCGTCGCGATTCTGTTTATCCGCGAAACGTGAACAAGTCAAGAACATCACCTTGGGGCAATCGCGTCGAGCTGCGCCAGCAATTGCGCCTTGATCGCAGTCATTCCCTTGTAGGCAAGCTCGGCCTCGTCGAGCCGCAGGATTAGATCGCGCAGGCCGGCCGCGAGCCGGGCGTGTTCGGGATGACGCAATATGATCGAGGCCGGATCGAGCCCGATGCGGATGGTGAAGAGGATGTCGCCGCTGCGCTCCAGCTTGCGCAGGGTCTGGAATTCCACCCGCAGGAAACTCTCCTGCAGCGCGCCGCTGCGTTTCACCTCGCCGGACTCATCGCCATGAAACAGCTTGTCGTCGGGATAGATCGACCAGTTCATCCGCCAGACCGGCTGGCCGGTCTGGAGGTTGTCGAAAATGCGCTCGATCATTGCGGCATTGCGGCTGCCCGGCCCGAAATTTGGCACTGGCGCATGAACCGACGCCAGCGGCTTGCCGAACTTTTCCTTGAGCCGCCATGAGGAGGGGAAGCAGACGCAACCGGCAGCAATGCGCCAGCCCTCGTCTCCCTTGCGCATCAGCACGAGGTCTTCCTGCACCAGCCGCGATGCACTGACGAGCGGCGCGTCTGGGTCTAGCGTCACGCTCCTGCCAAGCGGCGCGATGCGGACGGCGTCCCCCTCGATCTGCCAGATGTCCGGGCGGGTTCGCGCAACATGAGCGGTCAGCACATCCCAAACTTCGCGCTGGGCATCGAGCGTATCGGCCCGTGCCGCGAACACATCGCCATGGCGCTGCGCCAGCAGGCGGTCCTTTTCGTCGAGGTAGGCGGAAAGCCTTTCGTCCGGCTGGATCCAGTCTGCGAGATCGAGCGGCGCGAGACCAATTCGGAAGAGCGGCTGGCTGCCATCCCAAGGCGTATGCCGGGGCAGTTCCACGGCGTTAACCGGCAAGCGCGGCAATGGCGGCGGCGCCGCGCATGTGCGCATGGCAGATGGCGATCGCCAGCGCGTCCGCCGCGTGCTCGCTGTCGAACACGGCCCGCGGCAGCAGCGTCTTCACCATCATCTGGATCTGGTTCTTGTCGCCATGTCCCGCGCCGGTCACGGATTTCTTGACGAGATTTGGCGCATATTCGGCAACGCTCAGGCCCGCCTGCGCCGGTACCAGCAGCGCGATGCCGCGCGCCTGGCCCAGCTTCAGCGTCGCGCCGGCATCTCGGTTGACGAAGGTGTTCTCCACGGCGGCTTCTTGCGGGGCGTGCTGCGCCACCACCAGCGCCAGGCCGTCGTGCAACTGGCAAAGGCGCAGCGCCAGTTGCGCCTTGGCATCGGACTGGATGGTTCCCGCGGCGATGAACACCAGCTTGTTGCCCGCGCTCTCGACAATGCCCCAGCCCGTGTTGCGCAGGCCAGGGTCGATGCCGATGATTCGCACGGGCGGTTTTTGCATGGCCCCTGTTAGCGCGAAAACGCTCAGGCGGAAAGCTTGGCCAGCACCGCTTCGTCGACTTCGAAATTGGCGTAGACGTTCTGCACGTCGTCGTCGTCCTCCAGCCGGTCGATCAGCTTGAGCACGGACTCGGCCTTGTCCTCGTCCACAGGCGTCATGGTCTGCGGCTTCCAGATCGTCTTGACCGATTCAGCTTCGCCCAGCGCGCTTTCGAGCGCGGAGGAAACTTCGCCGATATTCTCGAAGGCGCAAAGGATGGTGTGGCCATTCTCGTCCGACGTCACGTCGTCGGCGCCCGCTTCGATGGCGGCTTCCATCACCTTGTCGGCGGAGCCTGCCTCCGGCTTGTAGACGATCTCGCCGGCGCGGTCCCACAGGAAGGAAACCGAGCCGGTTTCGCCCAGCGCCCCGCCCGCCTTGGTGAAGGCCGCGCGCACATTGGATGCCGTGCGGTTGAGGTTGTCGGTCAGCGCCTCGACGATGACGGCGACGCCGCCCGGGCCATAGCCCTCGTAGCGGACTTCCTTGTAGTTGTCGCCTTCGCCGCCCGCCGCCTTGTTGATGGCGCGCTGGATATTGTCCTTCGGCATCGACTGCGCCTTGGCGTTCTGGATCGCCAGCCGCAGGCGCGGGTTCATCATCGGGTCGGGGGTGCCGGTCTTGGCCGCGACCGTGATTTCGCGCGCCAGCTTCGAGAACATTTTCGACTTGATCGCATCTTGCCGGCCCTTGCGGTGCATGATGTTCTTGAACTGTGAATGACCTGCCATGTCGCAACTCTTGGTGTGAAAATTCGGGCTGTGTGGCCGGTCTTATAGACAAGGCGGGCAAGTTTCGTCCAGTACAGGCGAAACGAACTTGAAAACCGGGGAACTTCATGGCGCGCAAGATCATCATCGATACCGACCCGGGGCAGGACGACGCGGTTGCGATCCTGCTGGCGCTGGCCAGCCCGGAACTCGAGGTCGTCGGTATCACCGCCGTTGCCGGCAACGTGCCGCTGCCTCTGACCCAGCTCAACGTGCGCAAGGTGTGCGAGCTTGCCGGGCGGCCGGACGTGAAGGTCTTCGCCGGGGCGACGCGCCCGTTGATCCGCAAGCTCTTCACCGCCGAGTATGTGCATGGCAAGACCGGCCTCGACGGCCCGGACCTGCCCGAACCCGTGATGCCGCTGCAGCCGCAGCATGCCGTCGACTGGATCGTCGAGACGCTGATGGCGCATGCGCCGGGCGAGATCACGCTGTGCCCGCTCGGCCCGCTCACCAACATTGCCATGGCGCTGATCCGCGAGCCGCGGATCGCGCCGCGCATCGCGCAGATCGTGCTGATGGGCGGCGGTTTCTTCGAAGGCGGCAACATGACGCCCGCAGCGGAGTTCAACATCTATGTCGATCCGCACGCGGCGGACATCGTATTCCGTTCCGGCGTTCCCATCGTGATGATGCCGCTCGATGTCACGCACAAGGCGCTGACCACCAGGGCGCGCGTCGACAGGTTCCGCGCCATGGGCACCAGGGTGGGCGATGCGACCGTCGCCCTGCTCGAATTCTTCGAACGCTTCGACGAGCACAAATACGGCACCGATGGCGGGCCGCTGCACGACCCCTGCGTCATTGCGTATCTGCTGAAGCCGGAGCTGTTCTCGGGCCGCCAGTGCAATGTCGAGATCGAGACCGCATCCGAGCTGACCATCGGCATGACCGTGACCGACTGGTGGGGCGTGACCGACCGGCCGAAGAATGCCCTCGTCATGCACGGCATCGATTCCAACGGCTTTTACCAGCTTCTGACCGAACGCCTGGCAACACTCTAGGCGTCAAACGCGGAGAGACCCCATGAGCCTCAAGGGCAAGACCATCTTCATATCCGGCGGCAGCCGCGGCATCGGCCTTGCCATTGCCCTGCGCGCGGCGGCGGACGGAGCCAACGTCACCATCGCCGCCAAGACCAGCGAGCCGCATCCCAAGCTGCCCGGCACCATTCACACCGCGGCGCAGGAGATCGAGGAGGCCGGCGGCCATGCCCTGCCGGTGCTGTGCGACATCCGCGACGAGGCGCAGGTCGTCGAAGCGGTGAAGCTCACGGTGGAGAAGTTCGGCGGCATCGACATCTGCATCAACAATGCCAGCGCCATCCAGCTTTCCGGCACGCTCGCCACCGACATGAAGCGCTTCGACCTGATGCACCAGATCAACACGCGCGGCACCTTCCTCGTCTCGCGCACCTGCCTGCCGCATCTGCTGAAATCGGATCACGCCCACATCCTCAACCTTTCGCCGCCGCTCGACATGAGCCCGAAATGGTTCGCCCGCCACACCGCCTACACCATGGCGAAATACGGCATGTCCATGTGCGTGCTGGGCATGGCGGAGGAGTTCCGCGATGCGCGGCATCGGCGTCAACGCGTTGTGGCCGCTGACCGCCATCGACACCGCCGCAGTCAGCAATGTGCTCGGCGGCGACGCCATGGCGAAGATGAGCCGCCACCCGGAAATCCTTGCGGATGCAGCCCACGTCATCCTCAGCCGCGATCCGCGCGACTGCACCGGCAATTTCTTCATCGACGAGGAAGTGTTGCGCGAAGAAGGCGTGACCGACTTTTCCAAGTACCAGCACCCGGAAGCCGACGCGCTTGCCGGCGACTTCTTCGTGCCGGACGAGGTGTTCGAGAGGTCGCCGACGAAGGTGTTGAGAGGCGGGTATTAGTTGAGAGGGCGACAAAAAGCTAAATATTTGGCTATTTACTCACCAGAGGATTATCATCGCCCCCATTGATTCTCCATTGGAGGCAATCATGGGCAACTGGTTATTCCTGGTCGTTTTGGGCGTGCTTTCGGCTGCGGCCGGACTGCTGGCGCTGTTCTATCCGTTCCCCGCATCGCTCGCCGTGCTGCAATTCGTCGGCATAGCCTTCCTCATCATCGGCGCGGGCCAGATTTTCGAGGCCATCCGCGCGGAAGGGTGGGGCGGAAAGATCTGGGCACTGCTGCTCGGCATCATCGCGGTGCTCGTCGGCATCAACCTGCTGGCCCGGCCGCTGGAAGGGCTGATCACGCTCTCCTTCGTGCTGGCGGCAATGTTCATCGCATCGGGCGTCTTCAAGCTGGCGGTCGGCTGGCGCATCCACATGCTGCAGCTTCGCTATGCGGTGGTCATTTCCGGCGTCATCTCGCTGCTGATCGGACTGGTGATCTTCGCCAACTTCCCCGCATCGGCTGCGACGAGCCTCGGCATATTGCTTGGCATCGAATTGCTGTCGAACGGGATCAGCGCCATCGCCATGGGCTATTCGCGCAAGACCGGCGGCGTCATGGCGCGGGCCTGAACGGGACGGCCTACCAGGGCACCACGTTCTGCAGGCGCGGGCCGATGCGCAGCGGCGCGATGCGGGTCGCAAGGCCGGTCGCAAGGTCGATGTCTATGCCGACGCCGCAAAGCGTCGCAGGACCGTTCGCGGCCTCGATTCGCTCATTCCTCAAACCCCAATACACAAACTTTGCAATGCTAACCACAACTTTTGATTCCTTTAAGTCGGACGCCATCTTTATTGCCATGCTGTTCAGAACATATCTCAGACTCCGATAATTTTTGTATTCCCCGAAAATATATTATTCGGCAAACGCCTTATCAGCTTCTGCTTACTGCTTTTACTATTTTGAATATTCTGATTCAAAAGAGCCTTTTGAACTCCTTTTAATGCTCTTTCGACATCATACGATAATAGATAAAGACATCCTTATGTCAATAATAGCATCAGAATTCAAACGACATAGAAATAGGATTTCTTCATCTCTCATATGAAATACGGGTTACTAATTATAATAGCTAATATGAGAATAATCAGAATTGAGTGTAACAGAAAATAAGTTCAGAATAATGTAGCTAAATAATTACAATTCTCATCTCATAGAGTGAGTATATTCCTCCCGCCAAAAAACCTCCTCACCCTATTTTTTGGTCTGTGATCTCTGCTAAGCTGGTAGTCATGGCATGTCATTACTTTAGAGTATTCTCCATTAAATCATCTTTTGAAAAGCAGTACTCTCCTTCAATATTCACATAGTCAGGAAGTTCTCCGAATTTGTTTTTCAAAAGAAGATCCCCTATTTCCTCCCGCATAATGCGGCTAATTCCAAAAAGTGAGGCTGTAGGCCTTGGGTTTACATCCACTACATGTGGAACGTCAGCGAGTACAATATCTACTCCCACATATCCAAAGCATTTCAGACATTCTACCGTAGAAACTGCAGTTTCGTAAAGTTCGTTTTCCCTGGGAGTTTTATATGGAGTTAGGCTTCCGTTGTATTTTATAGCGCAGTTCATTTTTTCATTCTGGTTTTGTCCTGTTTCGCTTTTATTCTGACCAAACTCTATGAACTGACGATTTACCGTGAGTGGAAGCGACTTTTGCCCTGCAATTAGGCTTACACTAAGGTGCATTCCCTCAATATATTCGCTTGCTATGAACTCTTCATTATTCCGAAATTCCGTGACTAGATCTGTTGCCTCTGCTCCGCAGCCAAATCTCGGTTTAGTAACATATCTTTTTCCTTCCTCAGCTTTTTTTGCGATCTCAGGGGCTTTAATTCCGGCTTTTTGCAGGATTTCCGTGCACAGAAGTTTATCCGCACACCAGGCTGCAGATTCAGGTGAACACCCAAGGTTCACAGTATTTTCTTTAAGAATTCTATTTAACTCCGGAAGCATCCAGTCGGGAGCAATAATTAATCCGGCATCACAATCCTGCGCTTTTCTTTCAATTATTTGCTTGAAGTTTTCGGCAGTGGATTTAAGAACCGTGCCTGCACAGATCTTTGTGCTTGCAGAAGGGTAGTATACTTCATGCCCCAAACGGACAAAACTTTCGGTAAGGGTTTTTAGCATTGCTGCTCCTTCGGGGATGAGGGACTTTTCAACGTCTGTGCCGACAGCGAATTCTGCAATAAGGATTTTCATTGGAAAAGAAAAACGCCGTCATTTATATATTACTTTTGTCCATGGAACAAGAAAAATAGATAACAATAACATCGAAAAAATCCTGAGAAATAGATAAAATGAAGATTGAAAAAAAGAAAGAAAACAGGTAAATGAAAATAGAAAAATGGAAGAAAACGTAAAGTGAAAATAGGAAAAACCAAGGAAAATCAATGAATGACATCGGAAAAAAAAGGAAGAGAATAGGCAAAATAAACATGAAAAAAAGA
>CAVONR010000004.1:0-405223 GCA_963697325.1 uncultured Alphaproteobacteria bacterium
TGCGTAACGCTGCCGGGAATCTGAAGCGTGTGAACCTGGAACTTGGAGGACATGCGCCTTTCATAGTGCTGGCCGATGCCGACATCGAGGCCGCGGCACGGGCTGCATACAGACGCTCTTTCTCCAACATGGGACAGATCTGCATTACCGTGAACCGCATCCTCGTCGACAGGACGGTGCATCGCGCCTTTGCAGACAGGCTGGCCGAACTCGCCAGTGACACTGTTCTTGGTAATGGGCTGGATGAAGGGATCGAGTACGGCCCGGTCCTCAACCCAACGGTGATCGCCCGGGTGGAGAGGCACAAGGAAGACGCCCTTCGCAAAGGTGCGAGGCTTATTGCCGGCGGCACTCCCGAAACGCAAGGCCTCCTGTCGCATGGCCATTTCTACAGGCCCACCGTTCTCGACCAGACGCCGCTCGATAGCCTGCCGATGATCGAGGAGAGCTATGGTCCCATCGCCGCCATCGCGCCCTTCGACACGCTTCGCGAATTGGTGAAACTGGCGAATTCGCTCGAATATGGCCTTGCAGCATACATCTACGCGGGTGACCTCGAATTGGCCTGGTCCCTTGCCGAAGACCTGGAGTTCGGAGCCGTCGGTATCAATGTGAACGACACGAGCGAGTTGCAGGCGCCTTTTGGAGGCTGGAAGATGAGCGGAATGGGACGCGAATTGGGTCCCGGAGGGCTTGGATGCGTTTCTTGAGACCAAGCATCTGAAAATGCGGATCCGCTCGTGGGATAGTTTGAAAAGCAGGCCAATTGCCAGCCTGAAAAGTACTGATGTTTCACCTGTGTATCGGCCTCAAGATTAAGACTGCTTCAGCCTTTACTCTAACGGCGGCTTCGTCCTAGCTGTGCGGGCTCATGCCGCGACCTGACGGGCTTAATCCGCCGCTCCGCTCGCAGATCATCTGGGCCAAGGAGCGGCGTTTGCTGGTTCTCTTCGCAAGCTCATCGCTCGCTGGGTCGACGCCGAGGAGAAGCTGCGCGACCGCGCCTGCGGGGCAACAAGCCTGCGGGCGATTGCGGCGGAACTGAACGCTCGCGGCATCCTCACCCGGCGCAACGGGATTTGGCATGTGTCGAACGTGCGCAATATGCTTTCGAGGCTGGCGGGGTAAGTAATGTCCGGTCCACCTTCCGGAAAACCGCCCTCGCTAGTCTTAATTGCTGGCTTGGTGAGCGCGGGAAACGCAGCGCAAAGTGTTCGATCGCAATCCGGCCTTCGAGGTGTTTTGTGACAAGCTCGCGACGAAGCAGTATTTCCAACGGGTAGCACCAGACCTTATGTTTGCAGCACCGCTATGGACTGGAAAATCACTCAGCAAGGCGTACTTTGAAGCATTGCGCTCGCAACGCCTGGTGTTGAAGGGAACCATGGTTCGGGATTCAATCTGTTTCCAGACGATTACGACCACGGCTTTGCCCATGTCGAGCGCACGACGCGCCGGTGGATGCGGCGCAATTTCGCCGGACGCTACTGTCAGCCGGCCTACCGCCGTGCTCGCAAGATCCTGTTCGCCGAACCGCTGCTGGATAACTAAGAATCGCCCCTGCTGGATTTCTATGTCCGCGCGGCCAATGGCAAGGTAATCGTCACATCGATCCTGCAAAATGCCAAGCGTGACAACCAGAAATACGGCTATTTCGACGAGTATGGCGCGCGCATGTTCGGGCTGGAACCGGCAACTTCCAAGCGAACGCTGCCGCCGCAATTCATGCCACCTGCGACCTACGCGGTCGCGATGCGCCATGCAAGGCAGATCAGCCGCGGCTTCGATTACTTGCGGATCGACTTTCTTTCGACGGACAGCGAGCTCTATGCCGGGGAAATCACTATCTATCCGAACGCGGGCCTTACCCTCGCCAAAGGAGACCCCAGCACCGACATCAACGAACTTACCAACGTGAGCTGGGATCTGCGCAAGAGCGATTTCTTCAAGTCATCGGTGGACCAGAAATAGAATACTACAAACGCATGCTTATGAATGGGCTGCCATGAACTTCTCACATCCCGATGATTAGAGAGGGTGGCGCCCAACGTCTTTTAAAGTTTTAGGTCCTGCTTTTTGCGCGGGACGGTATTATTGACCGAACCAGCTAGCTCTACCTAACAGCATTGGAACCTTGCACGTGGCGTGCGATAGTCGCTCGCGAAAGTCACATTCTGCGGGTTCTTACGAATGACGAGACAGCTTATTGCGACATTTTTCATGGCGGCTCTGTTCGGGAGTATTGGTTTTGCCAAGGTCGTGGCGGCTGACGACAGCGGAATGTTTGACGGTAAGATCATCACTTATATCGTGGGCTCGGAGGCGGGCGGCGGGTATGATCGCTATGCAAGACTGATCGCGCCTTTCCTTCAGAAACATCTTCCTGGCAGCAGGCTGGTGGTTGTCAATCGGCCGGCGGCCGGCGGTGTCGTTGCGCTCAATGAGCTTTACGCCGCTACCCCGGACGGGCTGACAATCATGGCGATAAACTCCGGGCTTCTGCTGTCGCAGATCGCCGGTCGGGACGGCATCGAATTCGATCTGACCAAAGTGGGTTGGCTCGGCAAGGCCGGTGCGGAAGCACGCATCGTCCTCATGCAGGAAAAGACCGGCATCCGTTCAATTGAGGATTTGCAGGCGGATGGCCAAACGAAAATCTTCGTCACTTCGGGATTTGGCTCCGCCTCATATATCCAGACCAAGTTGTTTGGGGATGCCTTTCAGGTCAACATGAAGGTCCTGCCCGGATTTGGCGGCAATGAAGCCGAGGCGGCCCTGATCAAGGGGGAAATCGACGGCATACTGACATCGGAAAGCAATGCGCCGAGCGTGATTAATTCGGGTACGGCGCGGGCCATATTGAGATTTGGCGATGCGATGATAGAGCAGTTCGGCCAGCTTCCAGACGGGATGACGGTCGCCAAGACAGCGAACCAGAAACTCGTTGCCGAGAAGATTGCCGCTATGAACAATCTCGGACGGCTGACTTTGACCGCCCCCGCCATTGGCGAGGAAATTCTCGATTCGCTTCGCAACGCCTATGCTCAGGCCTTATCGGACCCGGACCTGCTTGCCGAAGCGGCGAGGCAGGGTTTGCCGATCGACTTCCAGGACGGGTCGGCAGTGGAGGCGGGCGTGCGCAGCTTCCTGCACCAGGGCGACGCCTTTGCCGGCATGGTGGCCAAGACCTTGGTAAAGAGTGACGGCTCGGGAAGCCTGGAGCTGCAATTGATTGATGCGCTATGGGTATTCGTCTCTTCACCAACGCTCCTGCTTTGGCTTTCGATTGCGGTGCCCATTGGCCTTTTCTTCGGGATCGTGCCTGGTTTCGGCGGTAAGCTCGCGATCATTTCGGTCATGCCGCTCCTGTTCAGGATGGATCCCGCCAGCGGCATCGTTTTCCTGATAAGCCTGCATGCGGTTGTGCACACGGGCGGTGCGCTTCCAGCCATCCTGTTCGGAATTCCTGGCACCGGCCCGAGCACTGCAATGCTGGCCGACGGCCATGCAATGGCGCGACAGGGGCGAAGCGGTCAGGGCGTTGACCGCATCGACTGCGGCTTCTGTAATCGGCGGCGTACTGGGCGCGGTGGTTCTGGCGGCTCTCGTTCCATTTGCGATGACCGCAGTCACATGGATGAGCTATCCGGAGATCTTTTTCCTCGCGCTTTTTGGAATCCTGTTCTGCGCGCTGCTGAGCGAGGGCGCCCTTGCCAAGGGATTGCTCACCGGCTGTTTCGGTCTGCTGCTTGCGACTGTCGGCGCAGAAAGAATTTTCGGTACCTATCGTTTCACGGGCGACCAGCAATTTCTTTGGGGCGGCATCGATCTCATCACGGCTATCCTCGCGATTTACGCAGTCCCCGAAATGATCGAAATGGCGACTGCCAGGAAGGACCACGCGGCCGAAGCGATAGTCCAACAGAGAACGGACGTCCTTCGCCAGCAATGGCTCGGTTTGCGCGACGTTCTGGAACACCGCTGGCTGACGTTCCGCACTTCAATGATCGGTGCGTTGATCGGCATCATCCCGGGTCTCGGTGGCGACGTCGCTTCATGGTTCTGTTACGGGCATGCCGCTCAGAACTCGAAGACACCGGAGAAATTCGGCAAGGGTGCGGTCGAGGGCATCATCGGGCCGGAGGCGGCAAACAATTCGAAAGAGGGCGGCGCACTGGTGCCAACGCTATTTCTCGGAATTCCCGGCAGTTCGGGCATGGCCGTGCTGATGGTCGCGCTTGTCCCGCTGGGCATCAGTCCGGGACCGCGGCTGGCCGTGGACCAGCCGCAGCTGGTCTGGATCATGGTTTGGGCGCTTGCCGCATCCAACATTCTTGCGGGATTGATGCTCTATCTGATCTCGTTCCGCCTGAATGCGATCGCCCGGATTAGAGCGGAATATCTCGTTCCCTATGTATATCTGTTCGTTTTGATCAGCATCTATCTCAGCTCGGGCGAATGGCGGTTCTACCTTGTCATGGCGGGGCTGGCGTTAGTGGGCTACGCGTTCAAGAAGTTCGACTGGCCGCGCGCCCCGTTTGTGATCGGCTTCATTCTCGGCCCCGCCGCGGAAGACGCACTGGTCAAATCGCTCGGCATCTGGGGCGGCACGTTCTTTGTGAGGCCGGCCTCGCTCGTCATAATCGCCATCCTGACACTCGGCTTCGTGAGGCTCAGCCGCAGGATGATCAAGCAGGCGGCGCAAAACGCGGCGAGGCTTCGTGAAAACCGGTGACCTGATCATTTCCGTGTTTCTCTTCGCCGTTTTCGGCTGGGCGCTCGCGCAGTCGGCCAGCTGGCCCTGGGAGGCGCGTGCGCTCCCCGCGCTCGCTTCCGGTCTGGGAATATTGCTGGTCCTGATCCTCGTTGTGCCGAGAATAAGGGAGATACGTCTCCTCGATTTTCGCGACGTGCTGCCCCGGACCGACATGCTCGCGCTGCTTCGCCTTCATGGCCAGTGTTGCAAGCGTCATACTGTTCGGCGTGTTCTGGGGTGGGCTGTTGCTGGTGCTCGGCTATACTTATTTCGCCCTGGGCCGTAATTTGCCAAAGGCCCTGATGGCGAGCTTGCCGATCATGCTGCTGCCCTTGCTGGAACGCGCGCTGCAGGTGCAGTTTTTCCAGGGGCTTTTTCGACTGTCCTCTCCTTATTGATTGGTGCAGCATGACGCATTGATCACGGAATGAAGACCACGGCAAATACCGTCCTTGCGGCTTTGCGCGGTTGCGTTCGGCTTGGAACCGGGAAGGCATGAACGAAAGCTTCGAAAGCGTAATCGCGTCACATGCCCGGCGACGGCCAGGTTCATTCGCCTTTCATGCGCCGGGCAGGCCGTCGCTGACCTATCAAGGTCTTCTGGAATCGATTGGCGATGTCAGGGAACATCTCAATGCCGCATAATATCGGCCGGGGCGACCGGGTTGGCCTTTTCATGCCATCGCGCCCGGCCTCGCTCGTTGCCTATCTGAGCACGGCCTGCGCTGCGACCGCGGTGCCGCTCAATCCCGATCTGACAAGCTTCGAGCTGGACCGCCTGCTGCCCGCGCTCAAACTTGAATGCCGCGATCATTGCCGACGAACGGCCGGACCTTGCCGAAATTGCAGAGCAGGCATTCCATCCCTGCCATCATTGCTTCATCCGACGGCAGCGATCCGGCAGGGATTTTCCGGTTGCGCGGAGGAATTCGCGGACCCGCCAGATTGCCCGGACCGGCGCAGGCGGACGACTTCGCCTGCGTGCTGAGTTCATCAGGAACGACGGGTCGGCCAAAGGCGGGCCGTTTCCTGCACCGGACGCTCCTTTTCCGCGCGGAAGCAGAAAGCCGCGCGCTCGGTCTGCACGACGTCGGACGTCACCATCAATTTCCGGCCGACGCACTTGTCCGGCGCCCTGAATATCGGCCTTCTCGCCACGATCTGGTCGGGCGGCGCGATCGTCGTGCCGCCGCGCTTCGATGCCGGACGAATTCTTCAGGGATATCGTCGAGTTCGGTGTGACCTGGTATACGGGCGGGCCCGCGCATCACAGGGCCATTCTCGACAGGCTGGACCAGAATCGCGAGGCGGTTTCCCGTTCCAAGCTGCGCTTCGTGCGTTCAGCCGGCTACGCCCTGTCCGCCGAGTTGCAGGAGAACATTGAAGCTTCGCTTGGCGTACCCTGCATCCAGAAATATGGCAGTTCGGAAGCCGGGCCGATCAGCTGCAATCCGATGCCGCCCGGACTGCGAAAACCGGGCACGACGGGCCTGGTGCAAGACTGCGAGGTCCGGCTGGTCGATTCGGATGGCAATGAGACGAGGGAAGGGGAAATCATCGTCAAGGGCGCTGGCGTGTTCAGCGGCTATGACGATGAAGCCCTCAACCGCGAAGCCTTCATGGGTGATTGGTTCCGCACCGGCGATGTCGGATATTTCGACGAAAGCGGCTATCTCGTAATCAGCGGCAGGTTGAAGGAAATCATCAACAAGGGCGGCCAGAAGATTTCCCCACAGGAAGTCGAAGGCGCTTTCCTGGCGCATCCCGGCGTGTCGGATGCGCTTTGCTTTCCCATTCCCCACAGGACGCTCGGCCAGACGGCCGGCCTCGCGATCGTCCCTGCGGCAGATCATGCGCCGAGTCTGATGGAACTGCGGGAGTTCGCTGCCGGCCGGCTGGCTGGCTACAAGATCCCGGCGTTGATCATCCAGACCGAAAAGATCCCCGAAGCGATCTCCGGCAAGCGTTCGCGCGCCTTGGCGGCGGAGCTATTTCAATCTTTCGCAGTTGCAGGACGACCCGCAGGAGTCTTTCGCCGGGCCTGGCAAGCCTCCCTTCAGGCCGGATCGAAGAGATCTGGAGCGACGTGCTCAAGTTGCCGCTTGTCGATGACGCGCAGAACTTCACGCTCATGGGCGGCGATTCCCTCAGCGCGATCCGTTTGATCATGGCGGTCGAAGAGGCATTCGGCATCGGCCTCGATGCAAGCGTCATCTACGGTGAAGGTGCAACGCTTGGCGCGTTGAAGACGCTGATCCGGTCGCAGCCCGAAAAATCAGGCGACGCTTCCCGGCATCTGGAGTTTCCCCGAAGGCCGGACGCAGTCCGGAGATTTGCCGCTTACGTCCAGCCAGTGGCGGCTCTGGTCGATCTGCAAGCTGTCCCCGCACGTTCCCCTTTACAACAATGCGTTTGGGATAAGGTTTCGCGGCCCCCTAGACACCGATGCAATCAGCAGTGCGGTCAATTACGTGATCAGCCGTCACGAAGCGTTGCGGGCCACGTTCATCGAAAGGAATGGAACTCCGCGACAGTTGTTTCACCCGCCCCGGCCAGGTGCCTGTCGGCGTTGTGGACATGCGTTCGCAACCTGCCGCGGATCAGGTGTTGTCGAAGGCGCGGGAACTGGCGGCACGGCCATATGATCTGGCGTCAGGTCCCCTGGTCAGGGCGGACATCCTTCTGGTCAGCGACGCGGAGGCATTGCTCGTATTCCAGATGCACCACCTCGTCACGGACGGGAAGAGCTCCGCGATCATCGCCGAACAGCTGGTCGAGGCGCGGAACGCCTTCGCTGCCGGGAAGGAGCCGCCGGCGAAAGAGCCCGGGCCACAATTCGGCGATTATGTTGCCTGGCGGACCGCCAATATCGGCCAGGACGAAAACGATCGCCTGATCGCCTTCTGGCTTGAAGAGATCGCGGATGCGAGCGGCGACCTTGGCGCGCTCGCCGAGCGACCCCGGCGCCAAGTGCCGACCTATCGGGGCGAACGCATCAGGGTCCGGATTTCCGGGGATATCTGCCAAGGCCTGCGAAGGATCGCGGCCGACGCCAACGTGACGTTGTTCGTCACTGTGCTTGCCGCCTTTGAAGTCCTGATCCACCGCCTTTCGGGACAAGGCGACTTCGTGATTTCGACGGTCGTGGACAACCGCCCGGCAAGGCTGCGCGAAGACCTGGTCGGTTTCCTGCTGAACACGCTTCCGATCCGCGCCAGGCTCAAGCACGACACGAAGTTCACCGATTACCTTCGTTTCGCCAGCGGGCGCATGGCCCGGGTTCTTGCGCACTCGGAAGTTCCGTTCGACAGGCTGGTGCAGAAAGCCGGATACCGCCGTGAGAGCCTCGCATCGCTGAAGCAGGTGATGTTCGGGTTCATGCCGAAGGAGTCGCGCGGCAAGGAGTGGGCTTCGGCCACGTTTGAGCCGTTCAACTTCGACCACAGCCGCGCCCATTTCGACCTTTCGTTCGTGCTGGCGGAATCGGCCGGGGCAATCGAGGGCCACGCGGAATTCTCCACCGACGTGTTCGATCGCCCTGCCGTGGAACGGATCATTGGACGTTTCAAGGCGCTGCTCGAAGACATCGTGGCCGATCCGCATCGGCACATCGGCGACTTCAAGATACTTCCCGATGACGAGCTTGCACTCGTTTCAGGCTATTCCGTCGGCAAGGTTTCACCCTATCCACGTGATGCGAGTGTGCCCGAGGTCTTCAGGGAAGCGGCAAGCGCCTTTCCGGAAAACATTGCCATCGCCCATGGCGACGAGGAACTCACGCTATCAGCAACTCGACCAATGGTCGGACCGCCTTGCAGCCAAGCTTGCATGCCCGAAGGCGTGGCCAGCGGAGATGTCATTGCCATTTCCGCCGAGCGCACGCCGGCCCTTGTGGCAGGCCTGCTTGCGATCCTGAAAACAGGAGGGGTCTACCTTGCAATCGAACCCGGTCTGCCGGAAAATCGCGTTCGCCACATCCTTCAGGCGAGCGGTGCAAAACTTTTCCTGGCCCAAGGCGAGGTTCATCCAGGGGCTGACGGCATTGCGGCGCTATCGATCCCGGATAGATTCGATGCTGACTTGACCGGCGGGCCTGCGCCGCGAACCCGTATCGGGCCCGAAGACATCGGCTACATCTGCTACACGTCTGGCTCCACCGGAGTTCCGAAAGGCGCGCTGATCAGCCACCGGTCGATATTGCGTCTCGTCAAGGGGGCCGATTATGCGCAGCTTGGTCCGGACGAACGAATATTGCAGCTGAGTTCCGTTGCTTTCGACGCCTCGACCTTCGAGATCTGGGGTGCATTGCTGAACGGCGGCACGCTGGTGCAGCCGCAGGCCGGTCAACCGACAATTTCCGAACTTGCCAACATCATACTGGAGGAGGGCATTACCACCCTCTGGATGACGGCCGGGCTTTTTCACAAGGTCGTCGACTTGCGGCTGGACTGTTTCCGGCACGTCCGCCAGATGCTCGCGGGCGGCGATGTGCTTGTCGGCAGATCACGTCCGCAAATTCCTCCTGGCGCATCCGCAATGCAGGTTCGTCAACGGCTACGGCCCGACGGAAAACACGACCTTCTCGACGTGCTGTACCGTGCGTCTTGCGGACCTGCGAAAATGGCGCCGTGCCGATCGGCCGTCCGATCGCCAATTCCACCGCCTATGTTCTGGACGAAAGGCTGAGACTTCTTCCGATCGGCGTCGAAGGCGATCTTTACGTTGGCGGCGACGGTGTGGCGCAGGGCTACCTGAACATGCCCGACGAAACCCAAAGATCGTTCATGGACGATCCGTTCTCGCAAGAACCCGGCGCACGCATGTACCGCACCGGCGACCGGGCAAGGATGCTTTCGGACGGGAAACTTGACTTCAGGGGGCGCAAGGACACCCAGATCAAGATACGCGGCTTCCGGGTGGAGCTACAGGAGATCGAAGCCGTCCTGCGGCGGAACCCGGACATCGGGGATGCGGTCGTCGTGCCGCGCCGCGAGGAAGGTGGCGCTGTCCGATCGCTGGCGGCGTTCGTCATGCCCGCGTCAGAGCGGTGTACCTGTCGATCCTGCTTCGGTTCGCCGGCTGGCGTCGAGGGAACTCCCCGACTACATGGTTCCCGGCGAAATCATCCCCGTTGCAGCCTTTCCGCTCACACCCAACGGAAAGGTGGATCGCAAGGCGCTGCTTGAACTTTCCGCAGGAAGCAGCCGCGAGCAGGGCTTTGAAGCCCCGCGCACTCCGGTGGAGAAGCTGCTGGCGGGCATCTGGACCGAACTTCTGGAAATCGAGAAGATCAGCATCGACGATGATTTCTTCGACCTCGGCGGACATTCGCTGCTGGTGCTGCAACTGGCGATGAGGCTGGAGGAGGAAATCGCGCTGTCGATGGATTACGGGGATTTCTTCCGCTTTCCGACGATCCGAATGCTGGCGGTGGAAATCACCGAGCGGCTCCTTCTCTGGAGGAGGAGCAGGCGTTTGCGACTGCCGCGGCGGAGCAGCCGCATGCCTGATGTCACCCCTCGAATCTCGTCCGATCTGGAGAAGCGCGCCAGCCTCGAAACCGAACTGCTTGCGCGGCGAAAGCGCGCCATGGCCGGCGCCTCGATCCCTAAGGCAGATCCTGCAGGACCGGTGCCGCTTTCACCTGCGCAGCATCGAATATGGTTTTCCGAGAAGATCCAGGAACGAACGGATTTTCAACGTCGTTCAGGCGGTACGCCTTTCCGGCAAGCTCGATCCGGCCAGTCTCGCACGCGCCTTCGACGACGTCGTCGCGCGGCATGAACCGCTACGGTCCGTCATCACCTTGGACGAGGGCATCGCGCGAATATCTCCATCACCGGTGCTGCCACGCCTCGCAGTGGCGAGTATCGATCGGAGGAGGATCGTGCGAAAGCCAGATCGAGCGCCTGGTGGAGGAGACTGCGGAGCTGCCGTTCGATCTGGCATCGGAGCCTCCCATACGAGCTAGATTGCTGCAGCTGGACGATGAGGATTTTCTTTTCGTCGTCGTCATCCATCACATTGCTTGCGATGAATGGTCGGTCCGGGTTTTCAATGCCGAGATCGACGCCTTCTACAAGGCGCATGCGCGGGGCGTGCCTGCAGACATTCCGAAATTGAAGATCGGGTATTCCGACTTCGCTGTCTGGCAGAACGCGGAATTGGCCAATGGGCGCTGGGACGCTTCGCTCGGCTACTGGCGCTCGCAACTTGAGGGCGCCGACAGTCAGTTCACCTTGCCTGCCGCAAGAAATAGGGCTGCGGCTTCGCGTGGTGCACTCGGCGAGCTGAGCTTTTCGCTCAATCCGCAAACCAGCAATGCGCTGGACGCAATCGGGCGGGAATGTGGCGCAACCCCGTTCATGACCATGCTCGCGATTACGATGGCGACACTTCACGGACGGTCTGGGGAACGCGACATTGCGATTGCCACGCAGATGGCGGGCCGCAATCGGCCCGAGCTCGCCAATCTGATCGGCGTTTTCACGAACACCGTGGTGATGCGGACGCGGTATGAGACAGATCCGCCCTTCATGGAGTTTCTGGCTGGAGTTCGTGAACAGGTAATCGCTTCGCTTTCGCATGGTGATTACCCTTTCGACATGCTGGTGCGCAAAATGCCCGAACTTCGTTCGAAATCTGGAAAGATGCCGTTCGGACAAATCATGTTCACACACCGGCAGCACTTCCGCCCGACCTTGCAGGGGGCAGGGAATCGAAAGCTCGCCAGTCAAGTACGCGCGCGAGAATGCGAAGTTCGATCTGTGGATCGCCATCGTCGACGAGGGAGACCTGCGGACGGTTCGCCTGCACCATGACACCGCCTTACTGGAGGCCGCCGCGCTCGAGGCCTTTGCGGAGGATTTTCGCCGCGTTGCAGCGGCAATCATTAAGGACCGGAACACCAGACTTTGGCAGCTTCCGGTACGGCGCGAATTGCCGGAACAGGACTGAACACGGCCGTCGCGAAACATGATCAGCTTCTGCCCGTTCAACGCGACGAAAACCTGAGCGCCATCGAAGAAAGATTGATCGAGATCTGCGGTTCCGTCCTGAAGGGCAGGGCGATCGACAGGAACGCCTCCTTCTTCGACATCGGCGGCGACTCGCTCTCGATCTTGGAGTTCTTGTTCAAGACGGAGGAGGCGTTCGGCGTTGACCTCGCCATGAGCGATGTCTTTCGCGAGCCAACAATCACGGCCATCGCGCGCTACATCGTCGATACCCGCTCAGTTCCAATCAAACTGATCGAAAAGGACGCGGGGCGAAGACAGGCTGGTTACGCCCTTGCTGCCATCGGGCTATTCAGCCGGCAACGGGCGAAATTTCTTCCTGATCCCCGGCGCCGGTGGAATTCCGCTGCGTTTTTCCTCGGTCGCCCGGCGCATGGTCGACAGATGGTACGGGTTGGGAGTGGTTCATCCGGAGATGGTCCCGGGAGAGCCAAAACCGGATTCAGTCCCCGCGATCGCCAGCCGAATGAAGGAAAGCATCGAGCGGGTCGACCCGAGTGGACCCTATCTGCTGGTTGGATATTCCTATGGCGGCTTCGTCGCGTACGAAATTGCGCGGCAATTGAGCGAATTCCGGCAAAGTCGCCGGCGTGGTCATTCTCGATACGCGGCTCAGGCTGAACAGCCCAATGCAGAGACTGCAGAAGCGTGCCCGGATCTTCCTCAAGAAGGCGGATGTGGTCACAATGGCCGTACGGATGCTGCGGAAAGTCAATACGCGGATCCGTTATTCCCGGCTGACAGCTATCGGAGAAAATGGAAGCTGATCTGGGCGAGGCGCTGCTGGCGAAAAGGAAACCGGGACCTTGGCACGCTCTGATGATGAATTCGCAGCGCCTGCTTTTGCGCAAGTACAAGCCGGCTTCCAGTCTCGTGCCCATAGTGTTGATCCGGGCGAGCCGGTCCGTCCGAGAAAGCGATTACCCGGATTACGGATGGTCGACGATTTCCAAAGTGGTGGCTGTGATGCAAACAGGCGGAAACCACATGACGTTTTATGAAGGCGAAAACGAAGAACCATTCGCCGCTTGCTTTGACAAAGCCCTCAACCGCCTATCTTCAAGCTTGGCCAGGTAGAGAAGGTTCGACGGCAGGCCCACCCCCTCCGCCATACACAAATCCCCGATCGTCTTGTTGAATGCGTTGGCGCTTGTTGGAACATGACGGACCGTCGGCCCGTGGAACGCCGATCTTTCGTCCTGTACTCACATGTCAATTTGTTTTGGGATAAGGGCGCTGTTCGGCAGCTACTTCGCATCGTTGCGGTAATGGCTACCGCCCAATGTTCGTGATCTTGCAAGAGATCTGCAACAAACCAGCACGGAGAAAAACATGCCTTCGACCAGCGACAGGGCAGCTTTGGTGCAGTCCGTGTTCGAGCAGCGTTACCCCGAGTTCCAATACCGCTTTATCGAGTTTCTGACCGGGCATCTTCTGGATGTGAGCCGGGAATTTCGCGGCGATCTGCAACTCCCGACGATCCTGGCAATCATCGGGCAGGTGCTGATTTACTCCATGCAAAGCGGCAAGGCCGAAGAAGCGGCGATCTCGGCATCGCGGATCGCCGATGTGTCTGGAATTCCCCGGCAGACAGTGCGCCGCAAGCTGGCGGAACTCGAACGCCTCGGCTGGATCGAGCAGACGTCCGATCGTTCGTGGCGCATGTGCACGGACGCCTCCGGCACCCCGGCGCAACGCGACCTTCAGCAACTCGACAGGCGGGCCATCGGTCGAGTTGCAAAGCTCTACGTGGAACTGGACCGGCTTGTCAGGCCCGCATGAGGCTTGCGCCTGCTCATAATGAGCAGGTGATGGCTTGTCTCCACTTGTCGCATTTATTACCCCCAAAGTCAGGCACGTGGCCTGTTGACGGGGGAAAATGTACCGGCGCCTGTTCCTGTTCTGCGCAGTGTTGATCCTGGCTTTTGGTCCGGCCCGCGCACAGAGCGGCCTTGTCGATATAGACAACGGCTTGCGAATTGAGTCGGTCACGATCGTGATTGCCAATCCGAGCAAGGATCCGGGCGTGAATGCGAGGGTCGAAGACAGTTTTCGCAGGCGTCTTGCGATCTTCCCAAACGAAATCTATTCACCCGCCAATGTCGATTTCGCGCTGACCATCGCGCGGCGCAAACTTCCGATCGATCGAGCCACGCATACCGTCACGCCCGGTTCAACCGGCGGCGTCGCCGTGGAGATTGTGATCACCCTCTCCCCGCAGGCGCAGGAGGGCAGGGCGCAGGGCGTATTGGCGACAGGCAATCTTGCCGATTTCCCGGTGCTTTACGACTACAACGGAACTTTCCTGACGGCAAAGCTCGAACTGCTCGGGATCTATTACGGCAACGAAAACGCCTGGTACGGCAATCCGGATGCAATGCTCAATGGCAACCCGCTCGTCGAGGGAACCCCGGCCGGGGCGGGCTATGCGGACTGGGTCGAGGGCTTCGTGCATGGCGGGGTCTACGGCATCACTCCCGTTACGGACAATTTCTACGTCTATGGCGGGTTGAGCGCCATCGCCAGTGGATCGAGCGGAGAAGAACTCTTCACCGACGAGACGCGCGGCTATGTGGGCATCGAGGACGCCTATGCCGGTTTCGTTGCGGGGCAAACGGACGAGGCCGGCAATCGTTTGATCGTAAACGCCTCGGCCGGGCGAAAGCGCTTCACCCTCGCAGACGGTTTCCTCATCATCAACACCTCGGCCAATGGTTACAATCGCGCCGCGTTGCAATCCAACCCGCGCTGGGCGGCGGACATGCTGGCTGCTCGGACAGGTCCGCTACAACAACACGCTTCTGGAAGCATTCCAGCTGGAGCCGGACGAACTCCCGGTCATCGATACGGGGACGGTGATACAGGGCGTCAACTTTGAAACCGCCTTGCCGGGAAACTTCGATGTCGGGCTCTCCTATCTTCGCGTGCCGCGCTCGAGCTTCGGATACTTCACCACAACGCAGACTTTTACCCGGCAGGGCTTGCAGGTCTACGATGCGCGGTTGCGCTGGGAGCCGCCGCGGGCAAGGGCGGGCCATTTGCCGCCGCCGAATACGCCTGCAGCGCAACGAGAACTTCGAGATGGATGCGCGCGGCTTTTACGGCGAGGCCGGATGGCACTTCGCGGACATGCCGTGGTCACCCGTCGTCAGCTACCGTTATGCGAATTTCTCGGGGGACGATTCGCAAACGGCGGCCTTCGAGCGATGGGACCCGCTGCTTTCCGGCGGCAATGGCGAGCAGTGGGTACAGGGCATCAACCACTTCAAGGTTGTGCAGGATTCCAATGTGGTCGCGCAGCGGTTCCAGTTGCGATTGCGCCCGGCGCCGCAAATCGAACTGGTCCCACAATACTGGACATTTCGCGCGCAGAGCCTGACAAATCTGGGCGGCAATCCGGCCATCTCCTTCCTTGGCGATGACGACCTTGGACAGGAAGTGAACCTGACCGTGAAATATTTTCCGAACGCCAAGGTTTTCATGCAGGGCCATGTCGCCTGGACCCGGCCGGGCGAAGCGGTGGAGCAAGCTCTCGGCGGCACGGCGCAAGACTGGTTCAGCACCATGCTTTTCACCCGCATCGCATTTTGAACGCAACCACGCGAAAGGAACGAAGATGATCGACCGCAGGGATGTCTTGAAAGGCATGGCAATGGCAGGCTCGGCGCCGTTGGTGACGGCCGCTGCAAGCAGCGAGGCCGCCGCTCAGGCAAGACCGGCTGGGGCGGTCGATGTGGCCCCCGTTAATCCCGACTTCTTCATTCCAGGCCGCTTCGCCGGCAAGACGGTGATCATTACCGGCAGTGCGCAAGGCATGGGTGCGGTGGCCGCGCGCCGCGCCGCCCGCGAGGGCGCAAACGTCGTCGGCGTAGACTGGCTTGAGGAAAAAGGTGCGGCGGTGATTGACGCAATTCGCGCCGAGGGAGGCCGTGCCACGTTTGTCTATGGAGACGTTTCGGAAACGAAGGTTTGCGAGGAAATGGTCGCGGCCGCAGTCCGCGAGTACGGAGCCCTCCATTACGCGATCAACAATGCCGGCGTGATGGATGCGATCTTTCCCGGCGACGCCATAGACTACCAGAAACAGAAGGATCTGGTGTTCAGCCCCATCCACGAGGCTTCGGACGCCTATTGGGACGTGGTGATGCGAGTGAACGCCACGGGCGTGTTCCGATCGATGCGTGAGGAGCTGAAGCAGATGGTGAAGCAGGAACTGGGCGGAGCGATTGTCAATGTCGCTTCCGTAGCGGGCCTGCGCGGCTTCCCCGGGACGCCATCCTATGTTGCCAGCAAGCATGCGGTGAACGGGCTGACCAAGAACGCGGCGATGGACTACGCGGTCTATGGCATCCGTGTGAACTCGGTCTGCATGGCAAACACCGATACCCCGATGGTGGAGCGCGCCAAGCAGCTCGTGGCAGCCAAGATCAAGGCCGCCGGCGGCGGCCTCGGCATCGCAAAGACGCAAAGCATCCTTCAATACGCAGACAGCCAACACCGCGATGCAACGCCTGCCGAACAGGTCGCCGTCATGCTGTTCCTGCTATCCGACGAAGCGTCAAACCTCACGGGCGCGAATTTCGCCACCGACGGCGGCTTTTCAACTTACTAGCGGCTGTTCCCGGAACCTTATGTGTTGCCATTTATTGAGTTTGACGAAGACCCAATGAAGGAGCGAAACGATGGATGAAGACCGGATCAAAGGCAAAGCCAAGAACGTCGTTGGAACGGCGAGGGAAGCCGTTGGAAAAGCGACCAACGACAAGAAGCTTGAGCGCACCGGCAAGGCTGACCAGGTTGCGGGCAAGGTGCAAAACAGCATAGGCAAAGCCAAGGACGCAATCCGCGGCAAGTAAACAATTGCAGGGCGGGACCGATTGATTCCCGCCCTTCACCACAAGAATGGCTGGAACTCGAGCCTCGTCTCGCTGCCCTGCGCCAGCAGCGGGCCGAGTGGTGGATGCACTGCAAGTTCGCCGGGCAGAATGCTCGCGATTGACTTCGTTCGCTGGCTCGGATGACCCGGCCAAAGTGCCCCCCGCGTGCCACGAGCTTGAAGTGACCTAATGGAACTTCGCTGCTATCCAATCGTTAGAGCGCGACTGGAGGATAGATGTCGCGCCTCAGAAAATACAGTTTTGCCTGGGTGACACTAGGGTTTCTGGCAATCAGCATTGTCGGGCACTGGCTGTTCGGCTGGTTTGCTTACGTCGATGAGCAGCAATTGCATGGCGCACCGGTGAAAGTTTCCGGTTATACGATCGAGATGCTTCGCGACACTTTCGAGAATTGGCAGTCGGAGTTCCTTCAGCTGCTGTGGCAGGTGGCTGGCCTGACCATGCTGATGTATGTCGGGTCGCCCCAGTCCAAGGAGAGCGAACAACGCTCGGAGGAGCTTCTCGAGGCCATTCTCAAGAAAGTCGATCCAAAGGCGGACGAAAAGATCGCCGAGCTGAGCAGGCGATACCCAAGAGAGTAGACGAGCAGCCTGGCTCTCCAACCATTGCTACAGCCGCAAGCAGAGTGCGGCAAACCATTGCCGATTGAGCCGCGATTGATGCATGTCAAAACGGCTGCGTCGTCCATATGGTCACTTCGGACATCTCTGTCATCAGGAGGGCGCAATGGAATTGTCCGGCCCGAAATCTCTCAAGATCGAGCATGACCAGCTGCACGAGGATCTCAGATCTGCCATTGCAAAGGGTGGCCGTACGGGAGACGCGGCGCGGATGGTGGCTGGCCGCCTTCATCCACATTTCCAGCATGAGGAGGAATTTGCGATACCGCCGCTCGGATTGCTCGCAGCACTGTCCAGAGATGAAACGACGGTCTCTGCGGACATGGCCAGCAAGGCCGTCAGCTTGTCCGATCGCCTTGCGGACGAACTGCCGCGAATGTTGGCTGAGCATCAGGAGATCGTCGCGGCGCTTGCCTTGCTGATTACCGCAGCAAAGGACGAGAACCATCATGATGTAGCGCAATTCGCCGAAAAGCTCATGCTGCACGCGCAGACAGAGGAGGAGGTGCTTTATCCGGCGGCGATCATCCTTGGGCGGTATCTCAAGCTCAAGGCACAAGGAACCAGATCGACCGTTTGAAGCGCCACGCTGCGTCCAGGGCGGCACATGGCTATCCGGGTGCGACTGGGATGCACAAAACCTGGCCGGGGCGTGCACTTGGTTGGCCTGTCATTTTATAGCCAATAGCCTTGCGCCGCTGTGCAAGCAATTGCGGAAAGTATCGGGGGATTTATTCCGTAGTAAATCTCGATCTGAGCTGCGTCCTTGTCAGCTTGTTATATTTCAGACATCCTCGCATTTTCTAGCCTGCCACTCGGGGCAGTCAGGATGAGGGAGGGCTGCAATGACGCTTTTGCTTGTCGGCACAGGCTTTGGTCGTACCGGAACTCATTCCATGATGTTGGCGCTTGATATGCTTGGTTTGGGTCCCTGCCACCACATGAGGGTATTGCTTGCCGATCCGGACCAACAGGCTCGGTGGGACAGTTTCGCACACGGAGCCATCCCTGACTGGGACAAGGCGTTTGCGGGCTTTCGATCTGCGGTGGACTGGCCTTCCGCATTCTACTGGCACGATCTCATTGACCATTATCCCGACGCGAAGGTGCTGCTAACCCTTCGAAGTGCCGAAAGCTGGTGGGACAGTTACTCTCAAACGATCTTGACCCATCTTGTCCGGGAGCGCGGTACCGGCAGTTGGATAGATACGGTGCTTGCGGGACAAGTCATGGCCGGGCAGCCCGACAATCGCGATGTCGCGATCGCCGCTTTCAATGCAAACACAGCCGCCGTTCGGGCCGCTGTGCCGAACTCGCGCCTGATTGTGCACGAGGTTGGCGACGGCTGGGGTCCGCTTTGCGAGGGGCTCGGGCTTGCAATTCCCACTGAAGAATATCCCAGGAGCAATTCCACCGCCGAGTTCCTTGCGCGTCACGCGGCCCGAATGGCCGCGGCAGCGCAGAAACCGGACTGAAAACTCCCCATTGGCCGTGCCTGGTTGAACGTGACTGCCAATGACACCGCCGGGCGAGCGAGCCTATCGCAGCATCCCGATGTCTGATACCTTTTTTACGTTCGGGAAGGAGCTTCGATATGGCGGGGGTCGAAGGCTGGCTGGTTGAACTGGGACTGGGCAAATACGTCCCGGTATTCGCAGACGCCGAAATTGACATGGTGGCGCTGCCGCATCTGACCGAAGACGACCTCAAGGAGCTTGGCCTGCCGATCGGACCGCGTCGCAAGATCATGGACGCGATCGAACATCTTGGCGCAAGGCCGGCAGCCACCGCGAATGCCGCGCCGAGTCTGACGATCACCGAAGCCCCTTTGCCGGGGACTGCACCGATTTCCCACCAAGGCGCGGAACGCCGGCACCTGACGGTCATGTTCGTGGATCTCGTGGGCTCCACGCAGATGGCCGCCAGGATCGATCCCGAAGACATGCGCAACGTCATCACTCGCTACCAGAACGAGGTCGCGGGCATTGTCGCGCGGTTCGAGGGCTTTGTTGCCAAATTCATGGGCGACGGAGTTCTTTGCTATTTCGGTTGGCCGCGCGCCAACGAAGACGATGCCGAGCGTGCCGTTCGCGCCGGGCTCGCCATCATTGCCAGCATGGCCGCGATCGCCGGTCCGGATGGCCGCAAGCTGTCATGCCGCATCGGAGTTGCCACGGGAGTGGTGGTCGTCGGCGACCTCATAGGCAGCGGCGCGACCCAGGAAGCTGCGGTCGTGGGTGAAACCCCAAATCTGGCCGCCCGGCTGCAGGCCCTCGCGCAGCCGGACCAATTGGTCCTGCCGCACGAAACCCGCAGCCTGCTTGGCAATATTTTCCAGCTCGAGCCGCTTGGCGCTCAAGCCCTCAAGGGAATTGGCGAGGCTGTGGAGGCCTACGCAGTCGTCGGCGAAAACTCACCCGAAAGCAGGTTCGAAGCGCGTCAGACCGGCGTGCTGACGGCTATTGTCGGGCGCGACCAGGAAATCGGGCTGATGCACGAATGCTGGGTGCAGGCGAAATCGGGTTCCGGGCAGGTGATTGTCGTCAGCGGCGAGGCCGGCATCGGCAAATCGCGCATCACCCGCGCGCTGATAGACAGGATCGCAGCCGGCGAACATGTGCGCATCACGCTGCAGTGCTCGCCCTACCATACCGACAGCGCCTTTCATCCGATCATCCACTACCTCAACTCCGCGGCCGGTATCTTGACGACCGATCATGCAGAGGCGCGGCTCGACAAACTGGAGCGGATCACCGGGCTCAAGGGGGCCGACGCCGCGCTGCTTGCGAGCCTGCTCGGCATCGACGGCTCCCAGCGCCATGGCGCACTTGACCTCACGCCCTCGCAGCAGCGCGCCGGCACCATGCGCCTGCTGAAATGGCTCATCGCGCGCCGAGCCGAAAAACGGCCGCTGCTGATCGTGTTCGAGGACCTGCATTGGGTCGATCCAACCTCTCTGGAGTTCGTCGATTTCGTCCTAGATGCGATTTCCGGCCTGAAGGTTCTGATCCTTGCCACTGCCAGGCCGAATTTCCAGCACGGCTTCGGCGGACATCCCATCGTCACGCGCTTTTCCCTCAACAGGCTCAGCAAGGCGCAGATAGAGGCGATCGTCGGCAAGTTGACGAATGGCAGGGCCATGCCGGAATCCGTCCTGCAGATCATAGCCAAGCGAACGGACGGCGTGCCGCTCTTCGTCGAGGAGCTTACCAAGACCATTCTTGAGTTAGGCATGCTGCGCATCTCCGGCGATGCACTTATTCTGGACCGGCCACTCGATGCCCTGGCCATTCCACGCACGCTGCACGACAGCTTGATGGCCCGGCTCGACCGCCTGCAACCCATCAAGGATGTGGCACAGATCGCGGCATGTATCGGTCGTGATTTCGATCACCGCCTGCTGGCAAGCATCACGCCGCTTTCGGAGGCGGAACTTGGCGAGGCCCTTGAGGGCCTCATCAAGGCCGAACTCGTCTACCGGCGCGGACTTCCGCCGGACGCTGCCTACCTCTTCAAGCATGCGCTGGTGCGCGATGCCGCCTATGAAAGCCTGCTCAAGGACCGCCGGCGCAGCATCCACGCGCAGATCCTGCGCAGCCTGGAACAAAACAGCGAAGTAGCCCCCGAGATGCTTGCCCAGCATGCGGAGGCGGCGGGGTTCCTCGAGCGTGCGGTGGATCTGTGGGAGGCGGCAAGCAAGGCGGCCATCCGCCGTCCGGCCTATGACGAGGCGATTTCGCAATTGGAGCGGGCGATTGCGCTCATATCGCCGGCGGTTGCAAATGGCGGCCGCGATGTGATCGAGCGGGCACTCAGCCTGCAAGTCCAGCTTGGCGTCGCCCTTTTCGGGCGAAGGGGCTACGGCGCGGACGAAACGAAGGCAGCGTATGAGTATGCCATCGTGCTGGCTGACCAGCTTGGCGACACGAGGATGCGCTACAATGTCCAGTACGGCTTGTGGGTCGGCAGCTATCTGCGTGCCGAGCACGCCGGCCTGATCGAGCGGGCGCAAGCGCTGCTTCGCCTGGCGCAAGGCGCGGAAGAGACTTCCCACGCGCACAGGACGGTCGCCATAACACTCAGCATGGAGGGACGGTTGGCCGAAGCGCAGGGCCATCTCGGTAGCGCGCTGGAGCTTTACGATCCAGCCGCGCACAAGGGCCTCGACATGCGATTTGGCCAGGACCTTGGCGCCTCGATCGCGTGCTATTACGCCATCAATTCAGCCTTGCTGGGATTGACGGCCAGAGCCAAGACCTTTGCCGCCGAAGCAGAGCGCGCCGCGCTTGCCACGGGACACGCCAACACGATCTGCTATACCCATGTTCACCTGGCGATCTACGCATTGATCGCACGGGAGGAAGCAGAGCTCGATCGGTATTCCGCCGCGGCCGATCTCATGGCCACCGAGCACGACCTCGTCGTGTGGCGCGATTTCGCAAGGATATTCACCGCACTTATCGCCGCCGGCAGGGGCGAACCTGACGGCATCGACCGGCTGCTCGTTGCCGACGCCGTTTTCGCAGCATCGAAATCGCGGCTTTGGATATCCCAGATCAGGGTGGAAGGCGCGCGCCGGGCGCTGCGGCTGAACATGTTCGAGGAGGCGGAGAAACTTGGGCAAATGGCAGCGACGATCACCGAACAGACCCGTGAGACGTTTGCCATGTCCGATCTTCATCGCCTGAACGGGACCTTGGCGATGTACACGGGCAACGCAGCCGGCGCCGAACAAGAATTCAACCTGGCGCTTGCGATCGCCCGTGAACAGGGAAGCCGCATTTTTGAACTGCGCGCCGCCATCAGTCTGGCGCGCCTTTGTCATGCTGACAACCGCGTCGCGGAAGCTCGCGCCATGCTCCAGCCCATCCTCGACAACATTGAGGGTGAAGACTGCGCAAGGGATCGAGCCAAGGCCGAGGCGCTGCTGGCCGTAATCAGGTAAGAAAATCCACTGAACCTTTGTCGAGATCGTACAGACCGGCCACGATCTTCAGCTTTCCAGCTTCGATGAGGCTCTCCAGCAAGGTGCTTGCCGATACCAGCCGTGCCGCTGTGCGCCTGGCGCTCTCTTTAGCCGCGTTGGTGACGAAGTCTCCGGGTGCGTCCTTCACCGCCAAGGCGGCAGGGATAATCGGCTCGATCATGGGTCCGATGGCGCCGGGATAGGTGGCGTTCTTGGTGACCACGTCACAGGCGGCGGCAACCGCTCCGCACTTTGTGTGCGCCATCACCACGATCAGAGGCGAACCGAGCACCGCCGCGCCATACTCCACGGTCCCAAGAGTTGCCGTGTCCACGAGATTGCCGGCATTGCGGGCTATGAAAAGTTCGCCAAGCCCCAAGCCGCCGAAAACAAGCTCGGGCGGTACCCGGCTGTCGGCACAGGAAATCACCGACGCCCAAGGTGTTTGATGTCCGGCAACCTCTTTGCGGCGAGTGGTCAGATCAAGACTGCATAGTTCCGGGTGTTGCATGTAGCGCAGGTTGCCCTGTTTCAGCGTCGTCAGCGCCTCGTCAGCGGTAATTGTCGTTGCGGATCCAGAGGCGGCACTTGCGCGCCTCGTAGTCCCCAGCGCCAGGGCGGCAATCGCGCCGCCGGCAAGGACAAGCGTGGATCGGCGGTCGAGCTGGTGGTTGGCACACGCAATGCACATGCAAGTCTCCCCGGGTGGGTGGAGATTACGGTGGATCAGCATGCTGCTGCCCAGACCGCATGTCAAACGACCAGCATCGGTGCGGTTTTAGTCCGTCCGGCAATACCGGCCGTTGCCTGGCATGGATTGGCTTGCCGGAAGATCTCAGCCCGGACGAACCATCCGCTCCATCACGCCGCTTCGGAACCAGAACCGGTGCAGCACAGCCGCCACGAAATGCAGCACCACGAGAGCGATGAGCAATGTTGCCGCAAGGCTGTGTGCCTGCGCCGGCAGTTCCAGCCCGCCGAACCAGGCCAAGGCTCCCGCTACCGGCATCGCGACCAAAAGAACGTAGAAGAGCAGGTGCGTACCGGCTGCAAGAAACCGCAGGGCAGGGTGTTCGTCCGCCGGTGGCGGGGGCGCTCCGTTTCGCAACCGCGCTACGATGCGCCAGATCATCAGCACGAATATCAGCAAGCCTACAATGGTGTGCGCAGTCGGCGTCGGCACATTGGCGACCGAGCCATCCATCCGTGCGTCCCAAAGCTCCTCGATGCCTTCATGGAAAAAGATCTGGAACAGCACCAGTGCAGCAATCAGCCAGTGAAGCAGAACCTGGCTGCGGGTGTATGAAGCAACGTCCCTCATCCGCATCTTCCTTTCGACGACTCACCCCTCGATCATAGTCTATTGCGTTTTGGAGGCCCTCGAAATGCGCTGGCCGTCCTCAGTTGATCAGGGCAGCGAACGCCATGAGACCTTTCCATCCGTCCTCGCCGATCGCACGCATGGCGCTGAACATGGTTGCGATCTGGTAGTTGACGAGGAAGAAGACTGGATAGAACACGAACGGGCGTGCAAGGCTCGCGTCCACCATCGCCCTACCGGCGACCACCCGGACAAGCGGGCCTTGCAGTGCGAAAGCGATACCCGACCCGATCAATGCGCCTGCGACTATGTCCGACGGCCAGTGCAGGCCGAGATAGATGCGGGGCAAACAGATGACGATGATGGCATGCGCCAGAAGAATGGAACCAGCCATGCGGCTGATCTGCAATACGGAAGCGGCAAGGGCAAAAAACATCACGGCATGATCGCTCGGCAAACTGCTCATGCCGGAAAACGCGGTGCGCAACATGCCAAGCGGCATGTGTAGGGGAGCGCCCGGCGTGTGGATGGGGCGCATGGAGAACGGGAGCACTTGCGCCAGCACCCGGCCCGCAACAATTGCCACACACGCCACGATCAGCGCGGCAATGACGCCGTTTCGTCGGCGGCGCCGGTGTTCACCGTTCTGAAACCAGAGAATGTTGAGAACGATCGCCGCCACGGTGCCCTTGAGCAGCATGTTCCTTGAAATTTCGCGCACCGCGTCATCGAGAAGGACGGAGTTGCCGGCGAACTGGTTGATCAACCGGAGAAAGAACTCGTCCACAATACACCATGACTGATATCAGACAATTATAGGTGCATGAGTGGACGAGCAAACAGGCGAGGTCAAGCTTGCCGGCCGGCACTCCTCCGCCGGCGCGGACGTAGCCTGACCATCCTCCCCGGCAGAGGGGATGCCGGGGAGGATGCGCGGCGTCACATCTTGGGCAGCAGCACGGCGTCTATCACGTGAATGACGCCGTTCGACTGCTTGACGTCCGCGATGGTGACGGTGGCGACGCCGCCGTTCTCGTCGGTCAAAGTGATGCTCTCGCCGTCCATCTTCGCCTGCAGCATGCAGCCGCCGACCGTCTTGACGGGATGCGTTCCGCCATCATCCTTGATCATGCCGGCGATAGCCGATGAAAGGGCGTCGGCAGCCACCACGTGGCAGGTAAGCACCTTCGTGAGCTGCGCCTTGTTCTCGGGCTTGAGCAGGGTGTCGACAGTCCCGGCGGGAAGCTTTTCGAATGCGGAATTGACCGGTGCAAACACGGTGAACGGACCCTTGCCCTGGAGCGTGTCGACAAGGCCTGCAGCCTTGACCGCGGCTACGAGCGTGGTGTGATCCTTGGAGTTCACGGCGTTTTCCACGATGTTCTTGTCTTCGAACATCGCGGCGCCGCCCACCTTTGGATTGGCCGCCAGGGCGGTGGTTGCGGCAAGGGCCGAAGCTAGTGCGGCAGTCAGTATCGTTATCCTGTTCATTGCAGTCTCCTCTTGGTTCACGTCCCTCCTCGGGACGGGACACAGCGGTTACGGAGGCTGCTTGGAATAAGTTTCAGGCGGCGCGACTAAATTCCCTTGAGGGCCCCGGAGGCTACGATCGGTCCGCTCGGTGCGCCGGTTGGCGATCCGCCCTTGGGCTCGAGGCTGATTGCCAGTGCGGCGCCTTCGGCAAACTTGCCGGCCAGGGCTGGCGGCACGGCAATTTCGGCGACGCCTTGCCGGGGCAGTACGCCGAGCGAGACCGGCGGCTGCGCACCCGCCACCAGCCACAATTCATAATCGCCATCGGGCTGCTGCGGGGCGGCCACCTGGCTCAAGCGCACCGAGCCTTCGCCCGGCTCGTAAAGCGCAAGAAACTTGACTGGACTGTCAGCCGCCTCCAACGATACGACGAGGCGCGCGGGCGGATTGGCCGACTGAAGCGCGTCGCGCATGTTGAAACCGAGCGAGATCAGCAAGGCGATGCTTGCCGCCATCGCCAACGGCCTCCAGAAGGTCGATTGTCCGCGGGAAACGGGATCGCGGCCGAAAGCCTCGCGCTCGATGCGCTGCTTCAACAACGGCGGGGGCCGCTCCTCGCCAAAGGCATTGTCAAGCGGATGCAGACGCTCGCTCCATGCGGCCACTTCAGCGGCGAAGGCGGGGTCCGTCTCGATGCGCCGCATCGCTTGCGCGCGCGAGGCGGCATCGCCCACGCCAAGCACATATTGCGCGGCGGCGTCCGAACCCTCTTCCCTGTCGCTGCTGTCCTCGCTCACGATCTTTCCTTCAACGCTCCAGGCATGTCCGCAAGGCGCGCAGGCTGCGGTGCAGCCAAGTGCGCATGGTGTTGACCGGCACGCCGAAACGTTCGGCCAGTTCCTGATAGCTATAGCCTTCCAAATAGGCGGCGCGAACCGCCTGCGCCCGCTCTGCGGGCAATTCGCCCAGGCACAATTCGATCCGCTGCAATTCTCCCGCCATCACCGCCGAGTTCTCCGGCCCCGGATCCGGATCGGCGATGGCGAGCGCCGTATCGAGTTCCGCCGCAGGCCGTTCGCGCGAACGGATGCGATCGATGGCGCAATTGCGGGCGATCGCGCACAGCCATCCGAGCGGGCTGGTCTCTCCCGGCCGCCATGTCGATGCGCGCCGCCAGATCCGGACATATGCATCTTGCAGCGCATCTTCCGCTTCAGCGCGGTTCTTCACGATACGCAAGGCGATGGCGAAGAGTTTCGGGCTTGTCCGGTCATAAAGATCGCTGAACGCGGCTCGCTCGCCCAGCGCGACGCGCGCGATCAATGCGGCCAGCAGATGTCCCTGATCGTCCAAGCGCCTCTCCCGATATGTCGTGATTAGCGCAATTGGAGCATTCGTCAATGCAGTGCCGCCGGCCAGGGATCGCGCGCCGGGACCGCGGGCGCGTCAGGCGACCCAGCCGCCCGAAAACGGAATCGTCTGACCCACGAAGAAGTCGCTCTCGGCGCTGGCAAGGAAAAGTGCAAACCAGGCGCTTTCCCGCCCTTGCGCCATCCGGCCGGCAGGAACCTCTGGCAGGCGGGAGGACAGATCGGCGAGCTTGCCGCCGGGTAGCGATGTCGGGTTGTTCACGAGGAACTGGGCAATGAGGTTGATCTGGATATTCAGTGGCGCCATCTCCACCCCAACACTTCGCACGTATGAAACTTGCGCCCCGCGCGCGGCGCTGTAGGCAGACCGGTTGTTGGTGCCGCGCAGTGCATTGGCGCTTCCCATCACGACGATCTTGCCGGCCCCGCGTTCGCGCATTTGCGGCAGCACTGCGTGGACCAGCCGATAGAGCGGATGCACCATCGTGTCGAACATGGTCTGCCAAAGCTCTTCGCTCGTGTCTGCTTCAAGGACGATCCTCGGATCGGGCGCGATCAGGTTGACTACGAGAACATCGACCCGCCCGGCGTCGCGCACAAGCGCCGATGCCGCGTCCACCGGACGAAGGTCACGCGGATCGGCAAAGACATCGGCGCCTTCCTCGCGAAACAGTTCTGCGACGGCAGGTCCCATGAAATCATTGGCGCAGGTTACCAGGGCGCGTCGGCCCGCAAGGCGGTTTCCCATGTTTCCCTCCGAACCGGGAAATGGACAAGCCCGCTACCACCACGGGTTCCATCCCGGAAGGCATTCCAGCCGGATCATTCATCGGCGCTGCTGGCGGTCATTGTGCTCCCGATAACGGGAAATGGCAACGTTAGGGAAGGTTCGCCCGCTTGTGCTGCCGGCGCGGTTGGCGCGAATAATGCTCCGCCCCAATGCGATAAGGCAACTCAGCTCCAAAATGGCGGCAGCACATGCGCAACGTCCCGAAACATGTTTCGTTCTGGCACAGCAGTCGCATCAAATTGGCCATATCTTGTATCCAGTCGCTGCTTCGCGCCGCCACCGTTTGCGCCTTGGCCATGGCTGGACCTTTGTTCGTGACGGAAACTTCCCTGTCCGCTGAGCGCAGCAGTCCAAGCGTGCGGAAAATGCTCGGCGATCCGCGTTATTGGCCGGCCGATTGCTCGGCAACCACCTGCGTTCTGACCGGCAATGGCGGCATACTCGATATCTGGCTCAACCATGTCGACGAACACCGGGGCAAGGTATTCGTGGTGAAGGGCAGGTGTGCATCGGCATGCGAATGGGCCTATCTGCGGGCCCGCAAGCTGGGCGAGGAGACTATCGTGCTGCCCGGGGCCTATTTCCAGCGCCACTATCCGGTGCGGGCCAAATGGCGGTGAACCGGGCCAGGTCGGGGCCAGATCCGGGCAGGGCAGGGCTCACTCCACGTAATAGTTCGAGTGATAGGACGAAGCCTCTTTTTCCTTCTGGTTGAGGACGCAACCGATCGTGCAATTGGCCGGCTTGGCTGCTTCCAGCAGCCGCAGCGCCTGTACGACCGCGCGCTGCGGCGTCGCGGCAAAACGGGCGACGAACACGCACACATCGGCGTACTGGATCAGGTAGGAACCGTCGACGACCGGCAGGATCGGTGCGGAGTCGATGATGATGCGGTCGAACTGGCTCCGGGCCACATTCATCAACCGGCGGAAACCCTGCTCGGTGAACAGCTGGTCAGACGGCTTGCGCATGCGCCGCGAGCCGATGATGGCTGACAGTCCGGTCTTGGGATCGGCAGCGACTGCGCCAGCTATGTCCGAGATGTTGCTGTGGGAAGTCAGCAGTTCCCCGATGCCCACCACGGGTGTGATCGCGAGTTGCTGGTGAACGCTCGGCTTGCGAAAGTCGCAGTCGATGATCAGCGTCCGCTTCCCGGACAGGGCGTATGCCCGTGCAAGCGCCAGGGCGGTGGTGGTCTTTCCTTCGCCTGGCAGCGCCGACGACACCATTACGACGATGCCCTGTTTGGGCCCGTTGTCCGGGCGATTGCCGGTCAGCGAAAGTATGGTCCGGTCAACGGTCGCGCGCAGCCTTCGCACGCTTTCGGAATAGGCCGACAGCGGCTTGTCGACCAGCAGGTCTGACAGCGATGATTGGCCCTCCGTCTGCGCGAGCCTTGGCACGATGCTCATCAGCGGGTGCTGCGTCACGGCCTCCACATGTTCTTCGCTGGTGAAGCCGCCGACGAAATTCTCGAAGAGGAACCCGAGGCCGACGCCTCCAGACAAGCCTGCGAACAGTGCCACGGCCAGGAACACCGGCACCTGCGGAAAGCTCGGGTTCATGGAGACCAGCGCGGGGGAAATGATCCGGCTGTCCGCGATCTGAACCTCGGCTTCGGTATCGAGGACCTGTTCGCGCGCCAGCAAGGTTTCGTATTGAATGCGTGTGTTGCGCGCGATCTGCTGCAAACCGTAAATTTCAGCCACCATGTCCGGGGGCAATTTGGCGTTGAGCACCGCCGCGTTGAGTTCGCGGCGCGCTTCGTTCACTTTTCTTCCCTGCACGGTCAGGCACCAACTGTTCGGGCGGCTGCCCCAAGGCCTCCGCGCCCTCATAGGCTCCCTTGACGACGCCTGCCACCGAATTGACGCTTCCAAGGACGTCGTCGCCGGGGCGCAGCAGCGGACCGGTCCGCACGCTCGCCGAAATACCGCCCGTGAGCGCCGTTGCCTGCTCGTCGGCGGCGCTCGACCCACGCCCGTTGCCCGACTCGAGCGCGATGACTTCGTCGTATAATTGCGCCAGTTCGCTCTGGCCTGTTGCCGCGACGATCCGTTCGACATTGTCGCGGATGAAGCCGTCGAGCTTGCGCTCGGCGCTGATCACCGCATTTTCGGTCTGGTTGATCTGGTTGCGGATGGCGTCGCGGGCAGCAAGCGTGCTCTCGACCTTGGTCTCTGAGTTGCAGCTCGATGTAGGAATTGGCAATTGCATTGGCCAGCAATGCGGCGCGTTCGCGGTCGCGCGACTCGCATGAAACAACGATGATGTAGGTCAGCCCGCGGCGGCGAACCGATACGTTTTCCCGAAAATTCTCAAGCACCAACGCGGTTTTCTCGTCGTCGCTCAGCACCGGTTCGTCGAACAGGCCTAGCCGCTGAAGGATGCGTTCATGCAATGCTGGCGAGAGGCCGAACTCGGGGTCGTGCACGAGTTCGAGCTTGGCGATGACATCGGTCAGCACGCGCTCGGAGCCGGCGAATTCCACTTCACTGTCGATGCGGGCGCTGCTTACGCCCGAGTTGTTGATCTGTGTACTGGTGGTGGAAAGAGCGTTGCGCTCATCCGGATTGACCATGATGAGGGCCGTCGCCGTGTAGATCGGCGTGATCGCGAACAGAAACGCGGCCGTCCCCAGCAGCATGACGATTACGGTCGCCGCGATGATGCGGATTTGCCTGCGCAAGAGCCCAAGCACGGCGCGCACGTCTATATGCCCTTCGCCGCTCCTCATGGGACGATCGACCTCGTTGAAGGCTCTTGCCTGTTACAGAAAGAAAAGGGGAATCCCGGCCTGGAAAACAGGATGATTGCGCCTCCGTTTGCGATAACGGTCATCGGTTCGCTGGCGGGTTTGCGATGAAACGCAACTGCCCGCCGGACTCGAGGCGAACCGCAGTAAGCCGCCCGGAGAGGTAGGCTCCCGTATCGATACTGATTCGATTGTTACGATAACATGCATTTTGAACGACGTGGTGCCCATGCACGATGACCTTCTCGTGCAGGACCGGAAGATTGAGGAAATCGCGGCTCGTGAGCGTCAGGTCGCGGTCGCTTTGTTCCGCGAGCGGCTTGCCGGAGGCCATGCCCGCATGAACGAAGATGTGGCCTGGAGTTTCGATTGCGACCGGAAGTGACGCCAGGAATTCCAGATGTTCGCGCGGCACGAAGCTTTCGATCTTTTGGGCGAAGTTCCTGGAACTGGTTTTCGAGGAGCGAATTTCATCGCGGCTCATTCCGTATGAAGCGAGCGTCTCGCCGCCGCCATTCCGGAGCCAGACATCCATGAAGGCTGGATTTTCAAGCGCCTTCAGCATCATGATTTCATGGTTGCCCGCGATGCAGAACCGCTTGAACCCGGGCGGTGGCGGGTCAAGCATGTGATCGAGCACATGGGCCGAATGTGGTCCGCGGTCGATCAGGTCGCCAAGCTGGATGATCCACTTTTCGCCCCCTGTCGCGGTTGCATCGGCAACTATGCGTGCTTCGATTTCCAACAGCAGCTCGAGTTCGCCATGCACGTCGCCGATTGCATAGATGATGTCCGGCGTGCGGGCGAAGGTGAGACGCTGGCGTTGGCCGGCAAGCGCGGGCATTGCGCTTTTGCCGGGACCGGCCTGCGCCTCTTGCCTTGCCGGCCCTGGCGCATCGACCTGCGGGCCCGAGCCGATCGCCAGCATGACGACGAACAGCAAGGCGACTGCCTGGATTTCAAGGCTGAAATCAACCAGCGAGTGGATCGCAACCAGAACGGCCGCTCCGATGGCCGCAGGCGCATGCGGCGCACCGGCCGAATTTGCCGCCGCTAGCCGCGCAATGCGAAACACCAGCATGCCTGCAAGGGCCACGGGTATCAGGCCGAAGGGAATGCCTGCACCCAGGAACAACGCCAGATATGTCGAATGCGCGTGATCCCAAGTGACCGAGTTGGCGACCGGCGGAGCATGAAAAAGCGGATAGGCTTGCGCGAAGCTGCCCGCGCCATAGCCCGCGAAGGGACGCTCCATGATCATCCCGGCAATCTGGCTGTAGAGGGCGGCTCGCTGCTCCCAATCGGCGCCCATTCGCACGAAGCGCTCCGCCAGACCCTCACCGCCCATCATGAAGAGGACGGCAGCCAGGGCCAGCACCGCCAAAAGGGCAGTGAGGATTTGCGCTGGCCGGCGCGTGAAGAACAGCAGTGTCGCCGCCATGCCGGCCATTGTTGCGACTATGCCCATCCGCGATTGGGTCTGGAACAGGCAGGCCATGATCAGCAACAGGAGCGCCATACATGGCAGCTGCCAGTGCGAGGCGGGCAGGGCGCGTTCCCTTGCCCGAAAGCTGGCCGGCAACAATGGCCATGACGGAGACGGCGCCGAGACCCAGGAACGTCGCAAAGGAGTTCCTGTTGACGAATGTTCCAGTGGCGAGGCCTTCGTAAGCCCATTTCGGCATGAACAACACGGTGTCGCCCAAGACATGCAACGCCAGCAGACCCCACAGCGCGTGGATGCCGACGATGATCGCGACCGAGCCCTGCATGAAGCGCGCCAATGACGGGCGGGCCGCCAATTCCGCAACAATCAGAAACAGCGCGCAGTAACTCCACCACCGCAGCAATGCGAGCCAGGTATCGCCGGGCGCCAGGCTGAGCGAAATCGAGTTGAATGTCTCGCCCGCCGCGCCCATGAAAACGAATGGCCCGGTGATCAGGCCGAGCGGCAGAACCTGCACGAAGACGAAACATCCATAAGCCGCAGCCAGAAGGAACATCGCCTTCCGGACTCCTGGAAGGGTGCGCCAGGCAAATGCATGCCGCTCGCCGAAGATGCACCACATCAGGAAGAGCGACGAGATCACCGCCGCCCAGAAGGCCCAGAAGAACGGGCGGTTGCTGGCAAGGGGAATGGGCGCCGCCAGCACTGTTGCCAGCACCGGGATCATCATTGCCCTGCCGAACGCATCCTCCGATCCATGCGAGGCTGCGCGCGAATGCCATTTGCCGGATGAAGCGAGGGCGGCGTCGGTCATGGCGCCCCCTTCGCCTTGTCCAAGGCCGCGTCGAAGGCCGCCCTTTCGTCCGGTGTCGCGGCTCCCTGCGCGGCTGCAACAAGCGCAAGCAGGAGCGGTTCGGCTGCGCAGGCTTTCGCCACCATCTGACGCCCACGATGGCTTCCGAGCAGGGTGGCGATATCGCGCACGACGGCGGTGCGCAGGGACGGCTCGTACATTGCGTCTTTGGCAAGCGCCAGATCGAAGCGCATAGCCGAAAGCCACAGCTCGTGAGGCGCGGTGCGCTGGCATTCAAGCAGCTGTTGTTCGAAGGCCGGGCCGTCCCCGATTTCGGCGCTGGTCGCTGCCGCGACGCACCATGCGAGGGCCATCGCGGGATTGCGTGCGGCGAGTTCGAGTGCGAGGCCTCCTGCATTGCCGGTTCACCGCTATCCGCTCGTCTTCGGGCAGCATTCGGACCTGCGCGGAATTGATGGCTTGCGCGCAATCACGCAGGCGAATGTTTGCCGAAAAGGATGACGACGGCACGATGGCGGCAAAGCTGGTGGCTGCTCCTGCATCGGCCAGGAACGGCGCCATCTCGTTCATCGCGGTTGCGGCGGAGGCCAGGGTCGCGCACATGGCCAGGGCCATCATGCCTGATCTAGGCATGCCGGCCCACGGGCAAGGTATCTTCAACGGGCAGGGCGATCGCGCACATGTTCCTCATCCTGTAATCGCCAATCAACGGCGAACATTGCGGATCACGGACCTGACTGGTCCGATACGAGATACATGCGATCCATATCGCGGCTTCACTCGAAGGCGCATCTGTTAGCTATCGGACACTGATTGAGAAAATATTAACTTCCATGTGATGTGCTTGGATCTGCGAAAGAAGCGGGCATGGCGGGTCACCGGATCGAACCGCGGACCAGCCGGCCAGGCTGCCCGAAAGTGGCGGCAACGGGACAGGACCAGTGTCATGAAGAAGTTGCTAGGCACCGCATTTGTGGGATTGCTGTTGACGCAAGCGCCGGCTCTTGCGGGCCCGGCTGATGTGGTGGCCGGTTGCGGCGGTGGCCAGAACTGCGTTCAGCTCGTCGCGCAATACATTGCCGATTTGAAGAAGTCCGGGCAAACCGCGCCAGAGATTGACGACATGCTGTCGGACCTCGTGATCGAACTTGCTTCCGCCGCGCAGGGTCAGTCCGGGACTGTCCGCAACAACATCGCGTCTGGTATCAAGACCGCTTCCGCAGCGTTCGAGGATGATGCGAAGAGCCGCCAATCGTCGTTGGTTGCCTCTTCCATATCGAGGAACGCCAACACCCAGATCAGTGCGGTCAGCGCCAGCAATTCCTGAGGCGCGAATGCGAGGGCTTGCGGCGCGGTCGCGCCCGGCTATTCGACGCCAAAGCCGGGGTAACCCGTAGGCGCGCCGCGCCAGCGATGCATGGTGGCGGCTAGCTGGTTGCGGTACGCCCACGCAATGCACGGCTGAACAAGGTCACGCGGCTCGAAAAATCGAACAGGTTCATTTCTGACCTTTGCCAGTGACTGTTCCCGGTCATAACCGAGTGCCCGGTAATCGTCGTCGTCTATTCCGGAAAGCAGGCGCATGATGCTTCGCCGCTCGCCCCTGCTGATCATCTGTTTCACCTTGCCACCCGCGAAGGTCTTGTCGCCGAAAATCCCGCTGGTGCGCGCCCGGCCCAGTTCGTTTTCCTCCAGTACCCTGGATTCGATTTCCAGATAATTGTAGATGTGGCCGAGGTTGGTCCTGGGGTCCGCTCTCAGGTCTTCATAGCGAATCGGATACGGCTCGTCCCGCCAGCTTGCGGCTGGCGTCCAGCAGCCGCGGAATGCCGGCGAGGAAATCGATGTCGTATCGGAACATCGTGTTCCACCGGCCGGCATAGCTGTTCGCCAGCGACAAGGCGACATCGGCCGGGTCACGCCACAAAAAGATGAACTTGGCCTCGAGGAAATGCTCGACGATTTCGTCGGCGACGAGGTAGTTCTTCGGCGTCTTTTCCAGGAAATAATCGGCCTGCGGACCTGCCGCGCTGGCGAAAAGCCTTTGATATCCGGCCACGATATCGGCGTGAAAGGCGCGGCGGTCCACGCCGCTCCGGTCGAAGAAATCCTCCATCGCGCGCCGTGCGATATCCTGATTGTACTCGGTGAGGGCGCGTCCCTTGAACAGCACCTCGAACAGCGGCAGCAGGAGCCAGGTTTCCGCCGTCGTGTTGATCTTCCTGTTGGAAGCGAGCAGCCGCTGCAGCCATGTGGACCCGGATCGTGGCAGCGAAAACAGGAAAATGATATTGCTCATGCATCACCCATGATTCGGCACGGGATGTAATCTCTCACCGTTGTAAGATCGGGTCAGCAATGTCAACGCTGTCGGCTATCAAACCATACCATGACAAGCCGATGGTTATTTCAGTTTACCACGCAGTATTTTTTGCGATTGTACTGGTCGCTTCGCTGTATCAGCTCTCAAGCGCCGCCAAGGTACTCAGCCTCATCCTTTGTGTTGGTCTGGCAGTGTATGGCCAGATCAGTGTTCGCCAGACCGGAAGCTGGTTTGTCTATTCATATGCATTGCTCGTTGCGACGCTTGCGCTTCTTTCTGCTGCCAATCTCATGGATGGCGCCTGGACGACCATGCGGGAAAACGCGCTGCTGGTTCGGCAAGCGGGCATTCACCTCCTGTTGCCCTTCACGGCACTGGGTTTTGCGGCATTGCTCAGGAATGTCGGCGGCGACATGCGCCGGCTGGCCTTCTTGTACATCGTTCCCCTGACGGTGATTTCGATCCCGGTCTACAAGCTGACCGGGCAGGCGGGCATGACCGACGATGTGTTCATCATCAACAATCTCTATTCGATGGAGGTTTTCCGGATCTTCTTCATCGGCGCCTTGTTGCTGACCGTGCGCAGCAACGTGGTGTTCCTGGTCCTGTTCGCCGCCGATCGGCTGGTTTGCGTTCAGCATGCAGTCGATCTTGTGCATGGCGGTGATACTGGCGGCGCGGATGATCACGGTGCGCGGGTGGATGCTCCATGCCGCACTGGCGCTCGTCGCCGTTTGTGCGTTGATCTCCACCGCCTATTGGCAGGAACTGCTCGAGATCGAAAACAATATCGGATTTCGGGCACTGTTCTGGAAGAATGCGCTCGACGCGATGCTCGACACGCATCTTGTCGGGGTTGGATATGGCACCGAGTCCGATCATCCCGTTTTATCCGCACAAGGGCGAGATGCGCTATTTCGGGCCCGAATTGCCGGAACTGTACAGCGTGATCGGCGTGCACAGTTCCTTTTTCCAGCAGATGCTCAACACCGGTGTTCTCGGCGTAACCCTCATTTGCAGCTGGATGGTCTTCTGCATCTCGCGCCTGGGCGGAAGGAGCGGCATAGTCGATGGCCTCGACGTTGTCGCAGTCGGAATGCTCGGCATATCCTTCTTCGTGAACATGGCTTTCGACAGCTACAATTTCCTTGTTGGGTCATCGTTCCTGCTTGGCTGGATCATCTACAGGGGCAATGTGCGCAACGCCCTGGAAGCAAAAGGCGACACCGCAAGCAATGCTCAGCGGGCTGCTTTTTGATGTCCTGCTATCAGCACGAGATGATTGAGCGCCAACCCGGCGAGGGCAGCCACGGGAACCGCCAGGGCGCCAAGCGTATCGACGAGAACCAGCGAGGCGGCAACGGCTCCCGCTGCGCCGAACAGGCTGGACAGGGCGGTCGGCTGCAGTTTCTCGATCGATTGGGCGTGCAGCAGCAGCGGCAGCCGTAGCAGAATAAAGAAGTTCACCACGAAATAGGCCAGCAAGACCGGCATTGCCGAATGCACTGTCTGGGCGAAGACGTGCTCGAACAGGAAACCTGAAGCACCATAGGCCAGCATGGCGATGCCGATGAGCATGGCCGAGCCGGCGCCCGTCATTTTCACGCAGGAAGCGGTCGAGCCGTGCCCTGCCGCCATTCTTGTAGGCGGTGGCCGCCAGCGAGGGCGCCATCTGCTGGAGCGAATTGAGCGGCAGGTTGAGGACGTTGGCGAGCTGCTGCATGGCCCGCACCATGCCTATCGTCGATTCGCCGAGCATCGCGCTCCCGATGAACAGCGGCGCATTGTGCTGTATCGCGTCCAGCGCATAGCCGGGCGTCGTCCATTTGATGAAGTTCCAGTGGCGGGGCCATACGGCAGCCGACAGCCGCTTCGACCAATCAAGCGGGCCGTGAAAGCAGCCCCCGGCAATGGTGCCGAGCATCGCCGCGCCGGCAAGCACGGTCAACGCGCCCGAAACCGTATTGGCGGCAGGGATGGCAAGGGCGAGGAAGAGCAACCCTGTCTGGAACCCGTAGCGCACGATATCGACCAGGAAACCGATCTGGGGTGCGCCCCGCACGAAGTGATAACGGCGCAGATAATCTGCGCCGTTGGCGGCGAAATTCGCAGCCGCCAATGGAAGCGCCAGCGCGGGCAGCCACGGGGCGTTGATCAGGATGCCGATCGGCACGCACAGGAAAACCAGAACCAGGCTCGAGATGGCGCCGAACACCAGGGCATTCACCGCAAGAAATCCGTCATAGGCGGGTCGTGCAGCCGCGGACAGTTTAGGCGAAAGCGTCGACATCGGCGCCAGCAGGACGCCGTTCAGGAAATTGCGGCTCAGCATGATCAGCAGGAAACAGACGCTGAAACGGCCAAAATCCTGAAGGCCAAGCTGGCGGATCAGGATCACAGAAGTCGCGAAATTCGCACCGCTTGCAACGACCTGGCTCGCCAGCGCCCACTGCCCATGGCGCCACAGCTCCAGCAACCCAGTGAGAGACCTGGCCGGGCGTGTGATCGACAGGGAAGCTTGCGCAACCGGCATTTCAAAAGTCCCCAGCCGTGACGTCGTTCGGACGTCGGCAGTTGCGCATTCCAGCCGGTCGGCAGTGGCGGGCTTGCCTAGAAACCGCCGCCGGCGATGACCTGACGCCAGGCCGTCCCCAGGATGATCTTCAAGTCCAGAAGCAGGTTGAAGTTCCGGACATAGTGCAGGTCCTGATCGATCCGCGCCCGTGCCTTTGCCGCGCAGACGGTAGGCCCGCGCAGTCCGTTCATTTGGGCAAGGCCGGTCACTCCCGGCCGCATGGTGTGGCGCTGGTGATAGGATGGAACGAGCTTCTCGTAGGGAACTCCCGCCGCCAGCATGCCGACCGGGTGGCAGCGCGGCCCAACGAGCGACATGTCGCCCTTGATCACGTTCAACAGTTGCGGCAGCTCATCGAAGTTCATGCGGCGCAGAAAACGGCCAGTCCGCGTCACACGGCTGTCCCCGCGAACTGTTTGACGCACGCCGGTCGGATCGCAAAGGTCCTCGTGCATGGTGCGAAATTTGTAGACCCTGAATTTGGTGAGATCCTTGCCCCAGCGAACCTGGGTGAACATCACCGGTCCGGGCGAGTCGATCCTGATTGCGATCGCGACCAGCAGGAGAAATGGCGAAAGCACCGTCAGGAGGATGGTTGCCATAGCGATATCGAAGCCGCGCTTCAGCGATAGCTGTACCGACCGGTTCGCGAACGAGCCGGCCAGTTCGCCGAACGTGGCGGCCACATCGCCATGGCTCGTGCGGGCGGGCATGTCGAAAGCGCTTGGCGAGCCCATCGCCAGTCCTGACATCCCCGGTTTCTTCAGCATGAAGCCCATCCCCCACTTGCCGCTAGGGAGCATGTTCGCCGACAGCGTTTAACTGCCGGTTAATGTGTTGCGAAATCGAACAAAATTGTTGGGATACGGCAAAGGTGCAACAAAAACGCCGGCTCCAGGAACCGGCGTTCTGTAAATGCTTGAACTACCGTCAGGCGGCCCGGGAGGAGACCTGGACCATCTCGTCATGTATCCAGCGATAGGTCTTTTCCAGGCCGGCCTCGAGTGTGATTTCTGGCGCCCAGCCGAGCTTTTCGCGTATCAGCGTATTGTCGCTGTTGCGGCCGCGCACGCCTTGCGGGGCATCGAGCTTGTACTTCCGCTTCAGTTTGATCCCGGCGATATTCTCCGTGATGTCGACCAGTTGGTTGATGCTGACGAGCTGCTCGCTGCCAAGGTTCAACGGCTCGAGCACATCGCTGCCGGTGATCATCATCGTGCCCTTGATGCAGTCGTCGATATACATGAACGAGCGCGTCTGCTCGCCGTCGCCCCAGATCTCGATCTCGTGCTTGCCGGAGAGCTTGGCTTCCAGCACCTTGCGGCATATGGCTGCCGGTGCCTTCTCACGGCCGCCATGCCAGGTGCCGTGCGGACCATAGACATTGTGATAGCGCGCCACGCGCGTCTGGACGCCGTAGTCTTCGCGGAAATGACGGCTCATTCGTTCGGAGAACAGTTTCTCCCAGCCGTATCCGTCCTCCGATTGCGCAGGATATGCATCCGATTCCTTCAGTGCCGTCACCGCCGTTTCATGCTGCCGGTAGGCCGGATAGATGCAGGCGGAGGACGAGTAGAAGAAGCGCTCCACGGCCCCCTGATCCTTGGCCGCCATCAGCATGTGGGTGTTGATCAGGACCGACAGCATGCATGCCGCGCGATTGTTCTCGATGAACCCCATGCCGCCCATGTCGGCCGCCAGGTTGAAGATGTAGCCGGCGTCCTTCACCGCCGCACGGCAATTGCCCAGCTCCATCAGATCCAGCCGGCGGTTCTCGGCTTGCTTGTGCACCTGATACCACTCATCAAGGGGCTTGATGTCGACGGAACGCACACGCGTGAATCCCTGCCGGACCAGTTGCGCGATCAGGTGACCGCCGATGAAGCCACCGCCACCGGCGACCACGACCAGCTTGTTCTTGTCGAATTCCATGGGTTTCCTCATCGTTTTGCGTGCGAACCGTCATTTGGCGCGGACCGCGTTCACGGTAATGCTCAGGCTTTGTGTGTGTTCTGCGCCTGTTTCCCCAGTCCGCCGGTGGCGGCGCGCAAGTGCAGCCCCGCAAGCTGGAGTGCGCACAGGAACAGGAATTTCGGCACGATGTCGGTGTAGCGGTGCAATAGCCGGCGCGGTTCGCTTGCCAGCCGGAAAAGCCATTCAAGGCCGTTGCGCTGCATGATCCGCGGCGCCTGGCTCTTGACGCCGGCGATGAAATCGAAGGCAGCGCCCACCCCGATCAGGGCACTGGCGTCGAGCCTTTGGCGATGCCTGTCCATCCAGTATTCCTGCTTGGGCGTGGACAGGCTGACCCAGACGATATCCGGTTTGGCGTTGTTGATGGCGTCGATCACGTCCGCTTCTTCGGGTTCGCCGACTTGCCGGAATGGCGGCGAATAAGCGCCCGCGACGATCGCGTCCGGATAATCGCGGCCGATCGCACGCGTGAGCGCCGCCAGCGTCTGCGGTGTCGAGCCATAGAGGAAGTGTCGCGGTCCGTGCGATGTCGAATGCTCAAGGACATGGCGCATCAAGTCGGGGCCATATACCCGCTCGGCCTGCCGCATGCCTTGCAACCAGCTCATCCACACCAGCGGCATGCCATCCGCCGTCACCATGCCTGCGCGATTGTGAATGTCGCGCAACTCGCGGTCGCGGCGGCTTTCGATCACGCCGTGCGCACCCGTGACAGTGACAAAATGTTTCTGGCCGGCGGCGATCCAGTCGCGGATTTTTCCGTAGGCGGAGTTCAAGCGTGCCTACCGACACGTTGATGCCGAGAACGTTCACCCGCATTTCATCCAACATCGCGATTCTCTGCGCCATTTGTCGCCACGATGGTATGTTTTCGTACACCGCTTAATTTACGGTTAATCATTTATGAAATCGTCATATTCACCCATCCGACTTCACCAAACTTATTCAACGGCTGCATTCGGTGAGCTTCGCAAAGTAGCAAATGTCTTCTTTCCTTAAATTGCGGATCGTTTAACTTCCAGATCAGGCGGTGCGCCGAAGTGAGGTCCATCTGCCGGGGGCCGTGGCATTGTCGGGCGGAACTGCAATGGGAGTTAAAAACGGCGAAGTTCCTTACTGGAGCCTGGACCACGCCGCATTGGCGCAATTGGTGGGGGCGGGGCTTGAGGGACTGACGTCCCGGAGCGCGGCGGACCAGCTTGCCCGCTTTGGGCCCAACCTGGTCGATGATGCCGAACACCTCACCGCCTTGCGACTGTTGCTGCGCCAGTTCGAAAGTCCGCTGGTCATCATCCTGGTTTTCGCCGCGGCCATTTCGCTGGCGCTCCGGCAATGGATCGATGCCGCGATCATCCTGTTGATCGTACTGGGCAGTTCACTTCTCAGCTTTTTTCAGGAGTACAGGGCCTCGGCTGCCGTCGAGGAGCTGAAGAAGCGCCTCGCGCTGACCTGCCGCGTCGTTCGCGACGGGGTCGAGCAGGCCATTCCGGTCAGCGCCATCGTGCCGGGAGACCTCGTCTTGCTGTCGGCGGGCAATCTCATTCCCGCCGATGGCGTGGTGATGGAGGCGGCGGACTTTCTGGTCAGCGAGGCAAGCATGACCGGAGAGTCGTTTCCGGTGGAAAAGCGACCGGGAACGATCAGGCCGGATGCGCCAATCACGGAACGGACAAATTCCGTCTTCCTCGGTGCGTCCGTCCGCAGCGGCACGGCAAGGATGCTTGTCGTGAAGACCGGCCACCGAACCGAGTTCGGTGCAATCGCCGGCCGCTTGCGTGCGCGCCAGCCCGAGACCGACTTTGCACGCGGCGTTCGCCAGTTCGGCTACCTGCTCATCCGCGTGATGGTGGTGATCGTCCTGTTCGTGCTTACTGTGAACCTGCTCCTGGAGCGTCCGGTTATCGAGTCGCTGCTGTTTGCGGTGGCGCTTGCAGTCGGCCTTTCTCCCGAGCTTCTGCCGGCAATCATAAGCGTGACGCTTTCGGCCGGCGCGCGCGCCATGGGCAGGCGCGGCGTCATCGTGCGCCGGCTCGATGCGATCGAAAACCTTGGCAGCATGGATATCTTGTGCACCGACAAGACTGGAACGCTTACCGAGGGAACAATCGTCCTTCGCGAAGTGCTGGATACCGCCGGGCTGCCCTCGCAGGAGATTGCACGGCTCGCATTCCTGAATGCGGCTTTCGAAACCGGGATCGACAATCCGCTGGATGCCGCGATCATGAATTCCGGCAAGGGCGGGGGGCTGTCCACTGCCGGAATGACCAAGATCGACGAGATACCCTACGACTTCATCCGCCGCCGGCTGACCATAGTGCTGGCGGAGGGCGAAAAGCCTGCGCGGCACCTTGCCGTCACCAAGGGAGCCTTTGCAGAAGTGCTGGAGATCTGCTCCCACTTCGAGCGCAACGGCGCCGAGGTTGCGCTCGATGCCGCCGCCCGTGCCGGATTTGAGGCAATATTCACCGCGAAGGGTGTCGAGGGATTTCGCGTCCTGGCGCTGGCAACCCGCACTCTCATGCCGAAGCCGAGGCATGGCCGCGAGGATGAAAAGGACATGTGCTTTCGCGGTTTCCTGGTCTTTCAGGACCCGCCAAAGCCGGATGCGAAACGCGCGATCGAGGACCTTGCCCGCCTCGGTATCCGCATCAAGGTCATCAGCGGCGATAATCGCCACGTGACCGGCCATCTGGCGCATGCCGTCGGCCTCGATGCAAAATCGATGCTGACCGGTGAGGAACTGTCTAAATTGAGGGACGAGGCCCTCTGGCACCTTGCGCCGCGGACGGACCTTTTCGTTGAGATCGATCCGCAGCAAAAGGAACGGATAGTGCGCGCGCTGCAGCGGACGGGCCACTCCGTTGGCTATCTGGGCGATGGCATAAACGACGCGCCAGCCCTCCATGCCGCCGATGTGGGGATTTCGGTCGAGGGAGCCGTGGACGTTGCGCGGGAAAGTTCCGACATCATCCTGCTCAGTGCCGACCTCGATGTGCTCAGAACAGGCATAGAGGAAGGCCGCAAGACCTTTGCCAACACGCTGAAATACATCTCGATCACCACCAGTGCGAATTTCGGCAACATGATCAGCATGGCCATCGCAACGCCCGTGCTGCCCTTCCTGCCGCTCGCTGCAAAGCAGATACTGCTCAACAATTTCCTGTCCGATCTGCCGTCCATGGCGATCTCCAGCGACAATGTGGATCGCGAACGCCTGTCTTCCCCGCAGCGTTGGCAGGTCAGCGACATCCGCAAATTCATGATTGTCTTCGGCCTGATCAGTTCGGTGTTCGATCTGCTGACCTTCGGTGTCTTGCTGCTGGTCTTCCGCGCGAACGAGACTACCTTCCAGACTTCCTGGTTCATCGCCGGGAGTCGGCACGGTGCTCGAGGTGCGCGTCTTCTCCCGCCGCGGCGTCGACAAGGACGAGCGCGCGCTCGCCATCGAGCGCGCCGAGATCGAGCGGCTGGCCAAGGACCGCGACGACGAAAAGGCGATTCTCGAGCGCAGCTTCTACACGCGTCTCAAGCGGCTGCTGCTGAACCAGACGGTGCTCGGCGGGCCGAAGGGGATCGCCAAGGGGCGCCGATCAACGAGAAGCTGCTGACCGGCTATACGCCCGGCCAGTGGGCGCAGATCGCGGTCAAGGACGACAAGGTCATGGCGGAGTCGAGGCGCTGAAGCAGCCGTTCGAGGAATCGATCGCCCGCCTCGAGCAGCGCTTCGAGAACAAGGTCGACAAGCTGCAGCGCGGCGACGAGCTGCCGCCGGGCGTGATGAAGATGGTCAAGGTCTTCGTCGCGGTGAAGCGCAAGCTGCAGCCGGGCGACAAGATGGCCGGCCGGCACGGCAACAAGGGCGTCATCTCGAAGATCGTGCCGATCGAGGACATGCCGTACCTCGAGGACGGCACGCCGGTCGACATCGTGCTCAACCCGCTGGGCGTGCCAGTCGCGCATGAACGTCGGCCAGATCCTCGAGACGCATCTCGGCTGGGCCTGTGCCGGGCTCGGCAAGCAGGATCGGCGACTGCTCGATGCGTCAAGGCACGATGGCGGCGCGACCGCGCTGCGCGAGAAGCTGAAGGACATCTACGGCGAGCAGGACTACCAGGCGGAGATCGCGCATCTCGACGACACGGCAGCTGCTCGAGCTCTGCGAGAACCTGCGCACCGGCATTCCCGTCGCCTCGCCGGTGTTCGACGGCGCCCGCGAGACGGACATCGTCGACATGCTGCACAAGGCGGGCTCGACGACCTCCGGCCAGGTCACGCCTGATGCGACGGCCGCACCGGCGAGCCGTTCGACCGCAAGGTGACGGTCGGCTACATCTACATGCTGAAGCTGCACCACCTGGTGGACGACAAGATCCACGCGCGCTCGATCGGCCCCTACAGCCTGGTCACCCAGCAGCCGCTGGGCGGCAAGGCGCAGTTCGGCGGCCAGCGCTTCGGCGAAATGGAGGTGTGGGCGCTGGAAGCCTACGGCGCCGCCTACACGCTGCAGGAGATGCTGACGGTCAAGTCGGACGACGTCTCCGGCCGCACCAAGGTCTACGAGGCGATCGTCCGCGGCGACGACACCTTCGAGGCCGGCATGCCCGAATCCTTCAACGTGCTGGTCAAGGAACTGCAGTCGCTCGGCCTCAACGTCGAGCTGAACGCAGCGCGGCTACTGACGCGGACCGGAGCACGGCTCCATGTCAGAGCGCCAGGCCACAGAGACGACAGATGAACGAACTGATGAAGATCTTCGGCCAGGCCGGGCGGGACGCAGACGCTTCGACCAGATCCGCATCTCGATCGCCAGCCCGGAGCGGATCCGCTCCTGGTCGTTCGGCGAGATCAAGAAGCCGGAGACGATCAACTACCGCACCTTCAAGCCGGAGCGGGACGGGCTGTTCTGCGCCCGCATCTTCGGTCCGATCAAGGACTACGAGTGCCTGTGCGGCAAGTACAAGCGGATGAAGTATCGCGGCATCATCTGCGAGAAGTGCGGCGTCGAGGTCACCCTGCCGAAGGTGCGCCGCGAGCGCATGGGCCATATCGAGCTGGCCTCGCCGGTGGCGCACATCTGGTTCCTGAAGTCGCTGCCGAGCCGCATCGGCCTGCTGCTCGACATGACGCTGAAGGACCTCGAGAAGATTCTCTACTTCGAGAACTACGTGGTGATCGAGCCCGGCCTCACGCCCGCTGAAGCTGCAGCGAGCTGCTGACCGAGGAGCAGTACCAGAACGCGCAGGACGAGCTACGGCGAGGACGCGTTCACGCGTCGGCATCGGCGCCGAGGCGATCCGCGAGCATGCTGCAGGCGATCGATCTCGAGCAGAGCAGCGCGACAGCTGCGCGACGACCTGAAGGAGACGACCTCGGAGGCCAAGCGCAAGAAGCTGGTGAAGCGCCTGAAGCTGGTCGAGGCCTTCGTCGAATCCGGCGCGCGGCCGGAGTGGATGATCCTGGAGGTCGATCCCGGTGATCCCGCCGGAGCTGCGCCCGCTGGTGCCGCTCGACGGCGGCCGCTTCGCCACCTCCGACCTGAACGATCTCTACCGCCGCGTCATCAACCGCAACAACCGCCTGAAGCGGCTGATCGAGCTGCGCGCGCCGGACATCATCGTGCGCAACGAGAAGCGCATGCTGCAGGAGGCGGTCGACGCGCTGTTCGACAACGGCCGCCGCGGCCGCGTCATCACCGGCGCCAACAAGCGGCCGCTGAAGTCGCTGTCCGACATGCTGAAGGGCAAGCAGGGCCGCTTCCGCCAGAACCTGCTCGGCAAGCGCGTCGACTATTCCGGCCGTTCGGTGATCGTCGTCGGTCCCGGAGCTGAAGCTGCACCAGTGCGGCCTGCCGAAGAAGATGGCGCTCGAGCTGTTCAAGCCGTTCATCTATTCGAAGCTCGAGCTCTACGGCCATGGCGACCACGATCAAGGCCGCCAAGCGCATGGTCGAGAAGGAGCGGCCGGAGGTGTGGGACATCCTCGAGGAGGTGATCCGCGAGCATCCGGTGCTGCTGAACCGCGCGCCGACGCTGCACCGCCTCGGCATCCAGGCGTTCGAGCCGGTGCTGATCGAGGGCAAGGCGATCCAGCTGCATCCGCTGGTCTGCACCGCCTTCAACGCCGACTTCGACGGCGACCAGATGGCGGTGCACGTGCCGCTGTCGCTGGAAGCGCAGCTCGAAGCGCGCGTGCTGATGATGTCGACCAACAACATCCTGCAGCCCGGCGAACGGCAAGCCGATCATCGTGCCGTCGCAGGACATCGTGCTCGGCCTCTACTACCTCACGCATGGAGCGCCAGGGCGAGCCGGGCGAGGGCATGGCCTTCGCCGACATCGGCGAGATCCAGCAGCGCTCGATGCGCAAGGCGATCACCCTGCACAGCCAAGATCAAGGCGCGCTATCACGACGTCGATCCGGACGGGCGAGCCGGTCACGCGGCGTGATCGAGACCACGCCCGGGCCGCATGCTGCTCTCGGAGATCCTGCCGCGCCATCCCGAACGTGCCGTTCGACGCTGATCAACCGCCTGCTGACCAAGAAGGAGATCTCGGCAGCGTCATCGACGCTGGTCTACCGCCACTGCGGCCAGAAGGAGACGGTGATCTTCGCCGACCGCATGATGGCGCTGGGCTTCCGCCAGGCCTGCCGGCCGGCATCTCGTTCGGCAAGGACGATCTGGTCATCCCGGAGGCGAAGGCGAAGCTGGTCGCGAGCGCCCAGAAGACAGGTGAAGGAGTACGAGCAGCAGTACCTGGACGGCCTGATCACCCAGGGCGAGAAGTACAACAAGGTGGTCGACGCCTGGTCGCACTGCACCGACCAGGTCGCCGACGAGATGATGAAGAGCATCTCCGACGCCGCAAGCCGGGCAAGCCGATCAACTCCGTCTACATGATGGCGCACTCCGGCGCCCGCGGCTCGGCGGCGCAGATGAAGCAGCTCGCCGGCATGCGCGGCCTGATGGCCAAGCCGTCGGGCGAGATCATCGAGACGCCGATCATCTCCAACTTCAAGGAAGGCCTGACCGTGCTGGAGTACTTCAACTCCACCCACGGCGCCCGCAAGGGTCTGGCCGACACCGCGCTGAAGACGGCGAACTCCGGCTACCTGACCCGCCGCCTGGTCGACGTGGCGCAGGACTGCATCATCATCGAGGAGGATTGCGGCACCACGAAGCGGCCTCACCGTGCGCGCGGTGGTCGAGGGCGGCGAGGTCGATCGCGCCGCTCGGCGAGCGCATCCTCGGCCGCTCGGCCGCCGAGGACGTCGCCGATCCGCTGACCGGCGAGCGTGATCGTGCGCGGCGGGCGAGCTGATCGACGAGGACGACGGTCGAGCAGATCGAGCGGGCCGGCATCGAGCAGGTGCAGATCCGCTCGGTGCTGACCTGCGAGACGCACGACCGGCGTCTGCGCCAAGTGCTATGGCCGCGACCTCGCGCGCGGCACGCCGGTCAACATCGGCGAGGCGGTCGGCGTCATCGCCGCGCAGTCGATCGGCGAGCCGGGCACGCAGCTCACCATGCGCACCTTCCACATCGGCGGCGCGGCGCAGCGCGGCGCCGAGCAGTCGAAGGTCGAGGCGGCGATCGACGGCACGGTCGATGCTGCGCAACCGCAACGTCGTCGACAACTCCGAGAGGCGTGCCGGTCGTGATGAGCCGCAACGCCGAGCTGGTGCTGGTCGACGCCAAGGGCCGCGAACGCGCCCGGCATCGCGTGCCCTACGGCGCGAAGCTGCTGGTCGAGGACAAGGCGCCAGGTGAAGCGGGGCGACAAGCTCGCCGAGTGGGATCCCTACACCTTGCCGATCATCACCGAGCGGGAGGGCATCGCGCACTACGTCGACCTGGTCGAGGGCGTCTCGATGCGCGAGCAGATGGACGAGGCCACCGGCATCTCATCGCAGGTGGTCATCGACTGGAAGCAGCAGCCGCGCGGCGCCGACCTGCAAGCCGCGCATCACCCTGCGCGACGAGAACGGCAAGGTGATCATGCTGCGCGAACGGGCTCGAGGCCCGCTACTTCCTGTCGGTCGACGCCATCCTCTCGGTCGAGAACGGGCAGCACGGTGCACGCCGGCGACGTGCTGGCCCGCATCCCGCGCGAATCGGCGAAGACCCGCGACATCACCGGCGGTCTGCCGCGCGTGGCGGAGCTGTTCGAGGCGCGCAAGCCGAAGGACTCACGCGATCATCAGCGAAGATCGCCGGCCGCGTCGAGTTCGGCAAGGACTACAAGACCAAGCGCCGCATCGTGGTGGTTCCCGACGAGGAGCGGCGAGGACGCCGCGCGAGTACCTGATTCCCAAGGGCAAGCACATCACCGTGCAGGAAGGCGACTACGTCGAGCAGGGCGACCTCGCTGATGGACGGCAACCCGGTGCCGCACGACATCCTGCGCGTGCTCGGGCGTCGAGGCGCTGGCCGCCTACCTGATCAACGAGATCCAGGAGGTCTATCGGCTGCAGGGCGTGAAGATCAACGACAAGCACATCGAGGTGATCGTCCGCCAGATGCTGCAGAAGGTCGAGATCACCGATGCCGGCGACACGACCTTCCTGGTCGGCGAGCAGGTCGACCGCTCGGAGTTCGACGAGGCGAACGACAAGGCGCTGCGCGACGGCGCTGCAAGGCCGGCGCAGGCGCTGCCGGTGCTGCAGGGCATCACCAAGGCGAGCCTGCAGACCCGAGTCGTTCATCTCGGCGGCCTCGTTCCAGGAGACGACGCGGGTGCTGACCGAGGCGGCCGTCTCCGGCAAGATCGACACCTGTCGGGCCTGAAGGAGAACGTCATCGTCGGCCGGCTGATCCCGGCCGGCACCGGCAGCGTCATGAACCGCCTGCCGCCGACATCGCCGCCGAGCGCGACCAGCAGCCGGCGGACCGAGCCGACGAAGCGGCGGAACGGCCGACGCCGGCGCTTCGCCGGCCGACGAGCACGGCCGGACGCGACGGCGCGCCGCAGTCCTGGCAGCCACGTCTCGGCCAACGTAGCCGCAGTTCGGCGGCGCGATCGGCGAAACTGCGTCGCTTGAGGCCTGCGCCATGCGCAGATCTGCGCTTTGCGGCTTGACGTGCCGAGGGCGACATCGTAATATCCGCGCTCCTTCCGGCGGGGCTGGCGGTAGCGCAAGCCGGTTAGACGCAGCTCGCGCATACGAGGCAGTGACAAATCCGAGATCGGCGTCTGATAAGGCCACCAGAGGCGAGGGCGCGCCTCGCGGCGCTTTGCGTTTGTCCGGCTTCGCGCGTGCCGGCGGTCGGATGACCGCAGTCGGCAGCGACGGGATGTCGATCGAGGTTTGAGCGATGCCGACGATCAACCAGCTGATTCGCAAGCCGCGCGTAGTCGCCAGGCCGACGCGCAACAAGGTGCCGGCGCTGGCAGGCGCGCCCGCAGAAGCGCGGCGTCTGCACGCGCGTCTACACGACGACGCCGAAGAAGCCGAACTCGGCGCTGCGCAAGGTCGCCCGCGTGCGTCTGACCAACGGCTTCGAGGTGACGAGCTACATCCCCGGCGAAGGCCACAACCTGCAGGAGCACTCGGTCGTGCTGATCCGCGGCGGCCGCGTGAAGGATCTGCCGGGCGTTCGCTATCACATCATCCGCGGCACGCTCGACACCCAGGGCGTCACGGACCGCAGGCAGCGCCGCTCGAAGTACGGCGCCAAGCGGCCGAAGTAAGGATCCGAGAGCTCAGCCGATGTCGCGCCGTCGCGCCGCCGAAAAGCGCGAGATCCTGCCGGACTCCGAAGTTCGGCGACCTGCGTGCGTCACCAAGTTCATGAACTGCGCTGATGCACGCGGGCAAGAAGTCGGTCGCCGAGCGCATCGTCTACGGCGCGCTCGACGACGATGCAGAAGAAGACGCGGCAGGATCCGCTGAAGCGTGTTCCACGAGGCGCTCGAGCAACGTGAAGCCGGCGCTCGAGGTCGCTCGCGCCGCGTCGGCGGCGCCACCTATCAGGTGCCGGTCGAGGTCCGCCCGGACCGCGCGGCAGGCGCTGGCGATCCGCTGGCTCGATCGACGCCGCGCGCGAGCGCTCCGAGAACACGATGACCGAGCGGCTCGCCGGCGAGCTGCTCGACGCCGCCAACAACCGCGGCGCCGCGGTCAAGAAGCGCGAAGACACGCACCGCATGGCCGAGGCCAACAAGGCCTTCTCCATTACCGCTGGTAACGCCGAAGCGCGAGGATCACTGAATCCATGCCCCGCACCACTCCCCTCGATCGCTATCGCAACATCGGCATCATGGCCCACATCGATGCCGGCAAGACGACGACGACCGAGCGCATCCTCTATTACACCGGGCAAGTCCTACAAGATCGGCGAGGTGCACGACGGCACCGCGACGATGGACTGGATGGAGCAGGAGCAGGAGCGCGGCATCACCATCACCTCGGCCGCGACCACCTGCTTCTGGCAGCGACCACCGCATCAACATCATCGACACGCCCGGCCACGTCGACTTCACCATCGAGGTCGAGCGCTCGCTGCGCGTGCTCGACGGCGCCGTCGCGGTGTTCGACTCGGTCGCCGGCGTCGAGCCGCAGTCGGAGACGGTGTGGCGCCAGGCCGACAAGTACAGCGTGCCGCGCATCTGCTTCGTCAACAAGATGGACCGCATCGGCGCCGATTTCTTCCGCTGCGTCGAGATGATCGATCGACCGCCTCGGCGCCAAGCCGCTGGTGCTCCAGCTGCCGATCGGCGCGGAGAGCGACTTCGTCGGCGTCGTCGACCTGGTGCGCATGAAGGCGATCATCTGGAAGGACGAGAACGCTGGGCGCCGAGTTCGTCTACGGACCGACATTCCCGCCGAGCATCGCTGGAGCAGGCCGACGGAGTATCGGCAGCAAGCTGGTCGAGATGGCGGTCGAGCAGGACGAGGCCGCGCTGGAGGCCTACCTCGACGGCCAGGAGCCCGACGCGGAGACGCTGAAGCCGCTGCATCCGCAAGGGCACCGTCGCCGGCGCGTTCGTGCCGGTGCTGTGCGGCTCGGCGTTCAAGAACAAGGGCGTGCAGCCGCTGCTCGACGCGGTCGTCGACTTCCTGCCGTCGCCGCTCGACGTGCCGCCGGTCAGCGGCGTCAAGCCGGGCACCGACGAACGAGATGGTCGCGCCAATCGCTCGGACGACGCGCCGTTCGTCGGCGCTCGCCTTCAAGATCATGACCGACCCGTTCGTCGGCACGCTGACCTTCGTCCGCGTCTATTCGGGCGTCGCTCAAGCCGGCGACCAGCGTGCTGAACACGCGCCAAGGACAAGCGCGAGCGCATCGGCCGCATGCTGCAGATGCACGCCAACAAGCGCGAGGACATCAAGGAAGCCCGCGCCGGCGACATCGTCGCGCTTGCCGGGCCTGAAGCAGACGACCACCGGCGACACGCTGTGCGATCCGACGCAACCCGATCGTGCTCGAGCGGATGGAGTTCCCCGACCCGGTCATCGAGGTCGCGGTCGAGCCGAAGACCAAGGCCGACCAGGAGAAGATGGGCGTCGCGCTGGCCAGGCTGGCGCAGCGAGGATCCGTCGCTTCCGCGTCACGACCGACCACGAGACCGGCCAGACCATCATCAAGGGCATGGGCGAGCTGCACCTCGAGATCATCGTCGACCGCATGAAGCGCGAGTTCAAGGTCGACGCCAACGTCGGCGCGCCGCAGGTCGCCTATCGCGAGACCATCACCAAGACGCGCCGAGGTCGACTACACGCACAAGAAGCAGACCGGCGGCGCCGGCCAGTTCGCGCGCGTCAAGCTGCGCTTCGAGCCGCTGCCGCCGGGCTCGGGCTTCGAGTTCGAGAACGAGATCGTCGGCGGCACGGTGCCGAAGGAGTACATCCCGGCGTCGAGAAGGGCCTGGAGTCGGCGCGGAGACCGGCGTGCATCGCCGGCTTCCCGATGATCGACTTCAAGGCGACGCTGATCGACGGCGCCTACCACGACGTCGACTCCGCGTGCTGGCGTTCGAGATCGCCGCGCGCGCCGCCTTCCGCGAAGGGCATGCCGAAGGCGGGCCGAAGCTGCTCGAGCCGATCATGAAGGTCGAGGTGGTGACGCCGGAGGAGTACATGGGCGACGTCATCGGCGACCTGAACAGCCGCCGCGGCCAGATCACCGGGCATGGACGCAGCGCGGCAACGCGCAGGTCATCAACGCGATGGTGCCGCTGGCCAACATGTTCGGCTACGTCAACACGCTGCGCTCGATGACCCAGGGCCGCGCGCCAGTACACCATGCAGTTCGACCACTACGCGCCGGTGCCGCAGGCGGTCGCCGACGAAGTCCGCGCCAAGCGGCTGGCAAGTTGATCGGCTCGTAGCCGAGGAAGCGGAGCAGACGACGATGGCGAAGGCGAAATTCGAGCGGACGAAGCCGCACTGCAACATCGGGACGATTGGTCACGTCGACCATGGCAAGACGACGCTGACGGCGGCGATCACGAAGGTGTTGGCGGAGACCGGCGGGGCGACGTTCACGGCCGTTCGACCAGATCGACAAGGCGCCGGAGGAGAAGGCGCGCGGGATCACGATCTCGACGGCGCACGTCGAGTACGAGACGAAGAACCGGCACTACGCGCATGTCGACTGCCCGGGCCATGCCGACTACGTGAAGAACATGATCACCGGGCGCGGCGCAGATGGACGGCGCGATCCTGGTGGTGTCGGCGGCCGACGGGCCGATGCCGCAGACGCGCGAGCACATCCTGCTGGCGCGCCAGGTGGGCGTGCCGGCGCTGGTGGTGTATCATGAACAAGGTCGACATGGTCGACGACCCGGAGCTGCTGGAGCTGGTCGAGCTGGAGGTGCGCGAGCTGCTGTCGAGCTACGAGTTCCCGGGCGACGACATTCCGATCGTCAAGGGCTCGGCGCTGGCGGCGCTGGAGGGCCGCGACGCGGAGCTCGGCAAGCAGTCGATCCTGGAGCTGATGGAGGCGGTGGACACCTACATCCCGCAGCCGGACGCGGCCGAAGGACCAGCCGTTCCTGATGCCGATCGAGGACGTGTTCTCGATCTCGGGGCGCGGCACGGTGGTGACGGGCCGGGTCGAGCGCGGCATCGTCAAGGTCGGCGAGGAGGTCGAGATCGTCGGCCTGCAGGCCGACGGCGAAGACGGTGGTGCACCGGCGTCGAGATGTTCCGCAAGCTGCTGGACCAGGGCGAGGCGGGCGACAACATCGGCGCGCTGCTGCGCGGCACCAAGCGCGAGGACGTCGAGCGCGGCCAGGTGCTGGCCAAGCCGGGCTCGATCACGCCGCACACCAAGTTCAAGGCCGAGGCCTACATCCTGACCAAGGAGGAGGGCGGCCGGCACACGCCGTTCTTCACCAACTACCGGCCGCAGTTCTACTTCCGCACGACCGACGTGACGGGGATGGTGACGCTGCCGGAGGGCACCGAGATGGTGATGCCGGGCGACAACGTCTCGATGGAGGTCGAGCTGATCCAGCCGATCGCCATGGACGAGGGCCTGCGCTTCGCCATCCGCGAGGGCGGCCGCACCGTCGGCGCCGGCGTCGTCGCCAAGATCATCGAGTAAGGGCTCAGCGTCGCGGCTGCCGATGGTAGAGCGCCTGAGCGGGCCTGCTAGGAGTGTAGCTCAGTTGGTAGAGCATCGGTCTCCAAAACCGAGGGTCGGGGGTTCGAGTCCCTCCACTCCTGCCACGCTTGGCCTGACAGGAGACACGGATGGAGCGAGGAAACGATCAGAGTATCCGATCGCAGTTCGCTTCCGCGAGGTGCGGCCAGGAGGTGGCCAAGGTCACCTGGCCGACCCGGCAGCGAGACCATGATCACCACCGGCATGGTGTTCATCATGGTGCGTCATCGCGGCGATGTTCTTCCTGCGTGGCCGACAAGATCATGTCGCTTCGGCGTCGCATCCTGCTCGGCTCGGGGGCTGATGGCATGGCTCCGCGTTGGTACGTCGTTCACGCCTATTCGGGCTTCGAGACACAAGGTCGCCCAGTCGATCCGCGAGCAGGCCGCAGCAGAAGGGCCTGACGCGAGCGAGATCGCCGCAGGTCATGGTGCCGACCGAGGAGGTGGTCGAGGTGCGCCGCGGCCGAAGGTCAACGCCGAGCGCAAGTTCTTCCCCGGCTACGTGCTGGTGAAGATGGACCTGACCGACGAGACCTGGCACCTGGTCAAGAACACGCCGAAGGTCACGGGCTTCCTGGGCGGCCGCGGCCAAGCCGATGCCGATCTCCGAGGCCGAGGCCGACGCGCATCCTGCGCCAGGTCCAGGAGGGCGTCGAGCGGCCGAAGCCGTCGATCATCTTCGAGATCGGCGAGCAGGTCCAGGTGGCCGACGGCCCCTTCGCCTCCTTCAACGGCACGGTCGAGGAGGTCGACGAGGAACGGGCCGCCTGAAGGTCGCGGTGTCGATCTTCGGCCGCGCGACCCCGGTCGAGCTGGAATACGCGCAGGTGGAGAAGATCTGACCGGTGGTCACGCGGGTGTCGGCGGCATTGTGCGGGAGGCTTGCCCAGCCCTGCGGCGGCCGCACCATCGCACCTCATAGTCCGGGACTGCGAGGCCGTGACCGCAGGGAGTAGAGATGGCCAAGAAGATCACAGGCTACATCAAGCTGCAGGTGCCGGCCGGCAAGGCCAACCCGTCGCCGCCGATCGGGCCCGCGCTCGGTCAGCGCGGCGTCAACATCATGGAGTTCTGCAAGGAGTTCAACGCCGCAGACGCAGAAGCTGGAAGCAGGGCATGCCGATCCCGGTGGTGATCACCGCGTCTACGCGACCGCACCTTCACCTTCGTCACCAAGACGCCGCCGGCCAGCTACTTCCTGAAGAAGGCGGCGGGCATCGAGAAGGGCGCGCACGACCGTCGGCACGCAGACCGTCGGCAAGGTCACCGCAGACGCAGGTGCAGCGAGATCGCCGAGCAGAAGATGCCGGATCTCAACGCGAACGACGTCGACGCGGCGATCGCCATGGTGGTCGGGCTCGGCCCGCTCGATGGGCCTCGAGGTGGTGGACTAGGCCATGGCAAAGCACGGCAAGCGACTACAAGCCGCCTCCGAGGGCATCGACCGCGACGAAGACCTATCCGCTCGACGAGGCGGTGAAGCTGTCAAGGCCAACGCCAAGGCGAAGTTCGACGAGACCATCGAGGTCGCGATGAACCTCGGCATCGATCCGCGCCACGCCGACCAGATGGTGCGCGGCGTGGTCGCGCTGCCGAACGGCACCGGCAAGACGGTGCGCGTCGCGGTGTTCGCCAGGCGCGCAAGGCCGAGGAGGCCAAGGCCGCCGGCGCCGACGTGGTCGGCGCCGAGGACCTCGTCGAGCAGGTCAGCGCGGGCAGATCGACTTCGACCGCTGCATCGCCACGCCGGACATGATGGGCGTGGTCGGCCGTCTCGGTAAGGTGCTGGGCCCGCGCGGCCTGATGCCGAACCCGAAGCTCGGCACGGTGACCGATGGACGTCGCCGCCGCCGTGAAGGCCGCCAAGGCGCGGCCAGGTCGAGTTCCGCGCCGAGAAGGCCGGCATCATCCATGCCGGCATCGGCAAGGCGAGCTTCGCGAGGAGGCGCTCGCCGCCAACGTCAGCGCTCGTCGACGCGGATCAAGGCCAAGCCGACCGGCGCCAAGGGCACCTATCATCAAGAAGGTGTCGCTGAGCTCGACCATGGGGCCGGGCGTGCAAGCTCGACCCCGCCACCGTGGTCGCGCTGAGCCGCGGCAGAGCGACGAGCGAACGTGGCCGCATCGCCGATTCGTGAGGCGGCGCGGCGGCGGCGGGAGAAGCCAGCGAGCGTTTCGCGCTCCACCTGTCCGAGACCGCAGGTGCCGTCGCCGGTCTTCCGAGGGGACGGCTTAAAGGGGCAACCCGCCAGCGGAGACGGGGGCAAGGGAATCGACGCCGGCACTTCGAGCGTGCGCGCGACGCGGCTCGAACTTCCCGGGGCAGGCGAACCGGACCTCTAGGCCGGCGCTGCCGATCTGCCGGAGGCCGAGGGTGGAACGCAGCCGGTCCGATCCGGATGCCCCCGGGTCGGGTGACAATCGGAGACAAGCCGTGAATCGATCGGAAAAGGAGAACGCTCGTCGCACGCTGAACCAGATCTTCAAGGAAGACCGCGCCTGATGGTGGTCACCCGCCAGCCGGGCTGACGGTCGCGGAAGTGACGGACCTGCGGCAACGGATGCGGGCAGCCGGCGCGAGCTACAAGGTGGCCAAGAACCGGCTCACGCTCTGCGCCCTCGAGGGCACGCCGTTACAGGCGCTCGGACGGCCATGTTCAAGGGCCCGACTGCCATCGCTTACTCCAAGGATCCGGTCGCGGCGGCGAAGGTCAGCGGTCGGCCTTCGCCAAGGACAACGAGAAGCTGAGCATCGTCGGCGGGCGCTGGGCGGAACAGCTGCTGGACGTCGCAGGCGTCAAGGCTCTGGCCACGCTGCCGTCCCTCGATGCTCTGCGGGGCAAGATCATCGGTCTGCTCCAGGCGCCGGCGACCAAGATCGCCGGGCGTTCTGCAGGCGCCGGCCGGTCAGCTCGCTCGGGTGTTCGCGGCGTATGCCAGGAAGACGGGCGAAGCGGCGTAAGCCTGCGTGCCGATTCGTCAACAGCACGGTTCAAGCCTCAGGAGACATGACAAATGGCTAATCTGGAAAAGCTGGTCGACGAGCTCTCGACCCTGACGGTCCTCGAGGCCGCCGAGCTCAGCAAGATGCTCGAGGAGAAGTGGGGCGTCTCGCGCCGCCGCGCCGGTCGCCGTGGCTGCCGCGGCCCTGGCGCCGCGGCTGCTGCGCTCCGGCCGAGGAGAAGGACGAGTTCACCGTCATCCTGGCGGCGGCCGGCGACAAGAAGATCAACGTCATCAAGGAGGTGCGCGCGATCACCGGCCTCGGCCTCAAGGAGGCCAAGGACCTGGTCGAGGCGCGCGCCGAAGGCGGTCAAGGAAGGCGTGCAAGAAGGACGAGCCGAGAAGCTCAAGAAGAAGCTCGAGGACGCGGGCGCCAAGGTCGAGCTCAAGTAGGCGATCGTACGTGGTTGGCGCGGCGCGGATCGACGACCATATGATCCGGAATCGGCGCGTGACCCGGGCCATCTGTCGCGAGTCGCGCGCGAACTGCGCATCCGCCCGCATGGGCCATTGCCGCGGCCGGGACAGCGGATGCGATCATGGGCGCGCCAGGCGCGGTGGCGGGTGGCCGCCGACGCTGTTGTTGCGCGGTGACGCACGCGATCGCCTCGACCGATTGCGGTGGTCGGGCCGAGGCATGATCGAGCGGCGCGATTACATCGAGGACGTCAATGGCACACAGCTTTCACCGGTCGCAAGCGCATTCGCAAGATTTCGGCCGCATCGCCGAGGTGGCGCCGATGCCGAACCTCATCGAGGTGCAGAAGAGCTCCTACGAGCAGTTCCTGCAGATCGAGCGTCCCGCCGGAGCAGCGCGCGCAGACGCCGGCCTGCAGGAGGTCTTCACGTCGCGTGTTCCCGATCAAGGACTTCGCCGAGCGCGGCCAGCTGCGAGTTCGTGAAGTACGAGTTCGAAGAGCCGAAGTACGACGTCGAGGAGTGCCAGCAGCGCGGCATGACCTACGCCGCGCCGCTCAAGGTCACGCTGCAGCTCGTCGTGTGGGACATCGACGAGGAAACCGGCTCGCGCTCGATCCGCGACATCAAGGAGCAGGACGTCTACATGGGCGACATGCCGCTCATGACCGACAACGGCACCTTCATCGTCAACGGCACCGAGCGCGTCATCGTCAGCCAGATGCACCGCTCGCCGGGCGTGTTCTTCGACCACGACAAGGGCAAGACCCATTCCTCGGGCAAGTACCTGTTCGCCGCGCGCGTCATCCCCTATCGCGGCTCGTGGCTCGACTTCGAGTTCGACGCCAAGGACCTCATCCACGTCCGCATCGACCGCCGCCGCAAGCTGCCGGTGACGACGCTGCTGCTCGCGCTCGACAACGACGCGACCGAGAAGAAGCGCGCCGGCGCCGTCGCCAAGGGCCAGACGCTCGAGCCCGGCCGAGGCCCAGGGCATGTCGCCGGAGGAGATCCTGACTGCGTTCTACGGCCAGGTCGTCTTCACGCGCGACGAAGGACGGCTGGAACACGCCGTTCGACGCCGATCGCATGCGCGGCGTGAAGCTGACGCACGACCTGGTCAACGCCAAGACCGGCAAGGTCGTGGCCGACGCCGGCACCAAGATGACGCCGCGCCTGCTGCAAGCCGCTGAAGGAGCAGGGCCTGCAAGGAATGCCTGGTGCCGGCCGAGGAGCTGATCGGCCGCTACGCCGCGCTCGACGTCATCAACGAGAAGACCGGCGAGATCTACGTCGAGGCCGGCGAGGAGATCACCGAGGCGGTGCTCGACCCGTTCGAGGAGACCGACATCGACGACCTGCCGACGCTCGCCATCGACCACGTCAATGTCGGCCCCTACATCCGCAACACGCTGGCGGCCGACAAGAACTCCAACCGCGAAGAGGCGCTGCTCGACATCTACCGCGTCATGCGCCCGGGCGAGCCGCCGACGCTGGAGCAGGCCGAGACCCTGTTCCAGGGCCTGTTCTTCGACCTCCGACCGCTACGACCTCTCGGCGGTCGGCCGCGTGAAGATGAACATGCGCCTCGAGCTTCGAGGCGTGCCCGACACCGATGCGCACGCTGCGCAGCGAGGACATCCTGGCCGTCGTCAAGGTGCTGCATCGACCTCAAGGACGGCCGCGGCGAGATCGACGACATCGACCATCTCGGCAACCGCCGCGTCCGCTCGGTCGGCGAGCTGATGGAGAACCAGTATCGCGTCGGCCTGCTGCGCATGGAGCGCGCGATCCGCGAGCGCATGAGCTCGGTCGACATCGACACCGTGATGCCGCACGACCTGATCAACGCCAAGCCGGCGGCGGCGGCGGTGCGCGAGTTCTTCGGCTCGTCGCAGCTCAGTCGCAGTTCATGGACCAGACCAACCCGCTGTCGGAAGTGACGCACAAGCGCCGCCTCTCGGCGCTGGGACCGGGCGGTCTGACGCGCGAGCGCGCCGGCTTCGAGGTGCGCGACGTGCATCCGACGCATTACGGCCGCATCTGCCCGATCGAGACGCCGGAAGGCCCGAACATCGGCCTGATCAACTCGCTCGCGACCTACGCCCGCGTCAACCAGTACGGCTTCATCGAGAGCCCGTACCGCAAGGTCGTGCGACGGCCGCGTCACCGACGAGGTCGTCTATCTGTCGGCGATGGAGGAGGGCCGCTACACGGTCGCCCAGGCCAATGCCGAGATCGACGCCGAGCGGCAAGTTCACCGCCGACCTGGTGCAGTGCCGCAAGGGCGGCGAGTACTCCTGGGCCGGCCCGAGGACGATCGACTTCGTCGACGTGTCGCCCAAGCAGCTCGTCTCGGTCGCCGCGGCGCTGATCCCGTTCCTCGAGAACGACGACGCCAACCGCGCGCTGATGGGCTCGAACATGCAGCGCCAGGCGGTGCCGCTGATCCAGGCCGAAGCGCCGCTGGTCGGCACCGGCATGGAAGAGGTGGTGGCGCGCGACTTCGGGCGTCGCCATCGCCGCGCGCCGCACCGGCGTCGTCGACCAGGTCGACGCCATGCGCATCGTCGTGCGCGCGACCGAGGAGGTCGGCCCGAACCGCCCGGCGGTCGACATCTACAACCTGCTGAAGTTCCAGCGCTCCAACCAGAGCACCTGCATCACCCAGAAGCCGCTGGTGAAGGTCGGCGACCAGGTGAAGAAGGGCGACATCGTGGCCGACGGTCCGTCGACGCGAGACGGCGAGCTGGCGCTCGGCCGCAACGTGCTCGTCGCCTTCATGCCGTGGAACGGCTACAACTTCGAGGACTCGATCCTGCTCTCCGAGCGCATCGTGCGCGATGACGTCTTCACCTCGATCCACATCGAGGAGTTCGAGGTCATGGCGCGCGACACCAAGCTCGGCCAGGAGGAGATCAGCCGCGACATCCCCAACGTCGGCGAGGAGGCGCTGAAGAACCTCGACGAGGCGGGCATCGTCTATATCGGCGCCGAGGTGAAGGCGGGCGACATCCTGGTCGGCAAGGTGACGCCGAAGGGCGAGAGCCCGATGACGCCGGAAGAGAAGCTGCTGCGCGCCATCATGATCTCGTTGTTGACGGAACTGGCGGTCGTGCTGGTGCTGCGTACCCGCAAGCCGGTTTTCACGAGCAGGCCGAGCGGGCTGCTGCTCGCATCGACCATCGTGGTGATCTGCGCGACATTCGCGATCCCTTACCTTGGAACCATGACCTCGGCGTTCGGCTTTACGCCGCCATCCCTCGGCCTGGTGGCGGCCATGGTCGCGATCGTCACCGGATACATCCTTGCCACCGAAGCGGCAAAACTTTGGTACTTCCGTCCCGGCACGGGTGAGCGCCAACGCACACTTCCGCGCGGAAAGCCCAACTCCCGCTAGAGCATCAACCCCGCCTTGCAGCTTCGATCACGGCGACGTCGATCTTGCCCATGTTCATCATCGCGTCGAACGCGCGCTTGGCTTGCGCCCCGCCAGCCGCCATGGCCTCGGTCAATACGCGAGGGGTGATCTGCCAGGAAATTCCCCATTTGTCCTTGCACCAGCCGCATGCGCTTTCCTGCCCGCCATTGTTGACGATGGCATTCCAGTAGCGGTCGGTTTCCTCCTGGTCGTCCGTGGCGATCTGGAACGAGAATGCCTCGTCGTGCGTGAATGCGGGACCGCCATTGAGGCCGATGCAGGGAATGCCGGCAACCGTGAATTCCACCGTCAGCACATCGCCCTCCTTGCCCGAGGGGTAGTCGCTGGGAGCGCGATGCACGGCGGTGACGGCACTGTCTGGAAAGGTTTCGCAGTAGAAGCGCGCCGCAGCTTCTGCATCCTTGTCGAACCAAAGACAGATCGTGTTCTTCGCCATTCCGGGATCCTTTCGGCATGGTGTTGTTTCGAAGGCCGTTTCGTCAGTCAGCCGACGGGCTTTGCGAGCCGCGCCAGCATGCCACAACGCATCACGAGCCAGTTTGGACGCTGCGGACGAGACGTTTTTCTCTTCGCCCTTGACCCTGATGGCTGTTACCGCCGGCTGAGGCTCTTTTCGATCCTGCGGTCGGGCACCAGCCAGATCAACGCCACGAGCACGTAGATCGCGTGCGATGCCCAAGGCAGGTAGAACGCCAGCGCAATGGCAACCAGATACAGCAGCGGCGAAATCTTGCCCTTGACGTCGGCGCCGAGCGCCCTTGCCAGTGCGCCATCTTTGCCCTGATGGCGGATGATGGCGAACTCCAGCAGGTAGTAGGCCAGCGAAGCCATCAACAGGGACACGCCGTATATTGCCGTCGGGATTCGTTCGAAGTGGTTTTCACCCAGCCACCCGGTGGCGAAGGGTATCAGCGACAGCCAGAACATCAGATGCATGTTGGCCCACAGTATCGTCCCGTTGACATGGGAAACCGTGTGCAGCAGGTGGTGGTGGTTGTTCCAGTAGATCGCCAGGTATACGAAGCTCAGCACGTAGCTGAGGAACGCCGGCGTCAGCGCGGCCACTGCCTCAAGGCCCGCTTCATGGGGAACCTTCAGCTCCAGTACCATGATGGTTATGATGATCGCGATCACGCCGTCGCTGAAGGCGGCCAGTCTCTCTTTCGGCAATGCATGTTTCTCCCGGCAACATCGCAATTGTGACATTGCCGGGAGGGATGAGGCAAGCCTTCAACCAGAGCACATTTTATCGCGACGTCGCGGGGAGGCAGGTGCGTTCCTGGTCAGATCGGACCGATGTTGATCAATTGAACCCGCCTGTTGACCCCGTCGTTCGGATTTGCCGTATCCAGCAATTGTTCTTCGCCAAGGCCGATTGAAACCAGCCGGTTTGCCGGCACGCGAAACACGTTCACCAGCATTTCGGCCACTGCCGCGGCCCGGCGGTCGCTGAGCTTGAGATTGGCCTCGCGCTTGCCGCGTGCATCCGTATTGCCGACGATGAGGAAGCGATCGCCCACCAGCAACGGGTTGAACATCGCGTCCGCGATGCGGCCGACAGTCTGCCACGAGTTTATGGTTATGACGTCGGAATTGAGCTCGAACTGAATCTGCACGATGAAGTTCGGCAAGCCTTTGAGGACATCGGCTACGGGTGGCGGACCGCCGGCATTGTCTGTCCCGTCGGCCTTGATGCGGGCCTCGATATCGGCGCGGATGGCATCTACATCGATGCCGGCCTTGCGGGCGTTGTCGGCGGTTTGGCTCAACTGTTTCGTCAACTGGCCGGTTGTGAGGCGTGTTTGCGCCTGCGCGCCCGCCGACAGCGGCAGCAGCAGCAGCAGGGCGGAAAATGTTTTCAACAATGCAGACATGGGCTTGCGCTCCGTTGAGTAGATCCGTCGGGAAATCTTCCGGTCGATCACCGGTCATTCAGGCGTTGAGATCTGGTCCATCCAGCCGGCATCCTTGATCGCGCCCTTGCAGCCCAGATCGATCTTCTTGAAAGTTTCGGGGCGCATCAGGCAACGCAGCACCCGGGCGTTGCCAACCTGGAAATTCGAACAATAACGGTTGATGCTGCTCTTGCAGATGCGAGGTGCGGCCGCCTGGGCGGCGAAACGCGCGTCCATGTTGGCCAGAAACGCCGCCGTGGCGCTTTGGCATTGAGGGGACGCCTTTTGCGCAAGGCAGGTCATGAAGTCACCATCGCCCGGCCGCAAACCCTTGCAAACCGTCTTCACGTCGCCGGCGCAGCTTTCCGACCATTGCACGACGGCATCCCCGAAATTCATCGTGGAAGCCATTGCAACCGAGGGCAGGCACAAGGCCGCCAGAACGACCGAAACATGAAACATGCGGATCATATGCCATCCTCCATTTGCAGCTTTTCGCGCCGACGCTGCGGAAAGCTGTAGCTTATTTCGATATCGTTCACTTTTCTTTGGAGGACAATCGCACTTGCGAAGCTGCGAACCGTTGCTGACTGCGGATCGCCTCTTCAACTGTCAGCGTTGCAATTCAATCCACACCGGCGCGTGGTCGCTGGCGCCGGTCTCGCCTCTGGTCCAGCGGTCGACACCTGCCGCGACCAGTTGATCGCGCAGGTTTGCGCTCAGCAAGAGGTGATCCAGCCGCAGGCCCGCATCGCGCTGCCAGCGCATTCGCTGGTAGTGCCAGAACGTGTATATTCGCTCCTCGCGATGGAGGTGGCGGACAGCGTCCGTCCAGCTTCGACCGGTCAGCCGCCTGAATGCTGTCCGGCTTTGGGGATGGATGAGAGCGTCCTCGTCCCATGAGGTCGTCGGATAGATGTCGATATCCGTTGGCGCTACATTGAAGTCCCCCGCAAGCACGATTGGCGCGCCTGTTTCGCGCAGTTTCCTCGCATGCCGTCGAAGCCTCTCCAGCCAGGCGAGCTTGTAGTCGAACTTCGGACCGGGCTGCGGATTGCCATTGGGCGCATAGATGCTGGCGACGAGAATGCCGTTGACCGCAGCCTCGATGTAGCGCGCTTGCCCGTCGGCGGGGTCGCCCGGAAGCTCGTTGCGCGTGACGATAGGCTCCCCGATCCGTGAAAGGATCGCAACGCCGTTCCAGCTTTTCTGGCCGCGCCAGACCGCGCTGTACCCGGCGCGCGTAATCGCCTCGCGCGGAAACTGGTCGTCGCTCGCCTTCAGTTCCTGGAGGCATGCCACATCCGGTCGCGACTTTTTCAGCCAGGCGAGCAGGTTTGCCAGCCTCTTGTTGACATTGTTGATGTTGAAGGTGGCAATCCTCATTGGTCCGCGAGGACCCGGGAAGACCAGTCGCGAACCGTCCTCGCCATGGTCTGCAGGTGCCCGGCCGCGCTGAATCCGGACACGTTCTTGCGTGGCTTCAGGTCATGATCCGCATCTTCGAGCCAGAGGATCTCGATGCTGGATGAAAGCCCGTAGCCGGCAACTTCGTCGAATGTGCCGAACGGATCACGCATTCCTTGAACAATCAGGGTTGGCGTCCTCAGCCTTGCGAGGTGACTGGTGCGAAGCTGTTCTGGCCTTCCCGGCGGGTGAAATGGATAGCCCAGGCACAACAAGCCCTTGATGATGCCGCGCGCATGAAGTTCGTCAGCAATCATCGACGCAACCCGCCCGCCCATGGACTTGCCGCCAATCACGAGGGGCTTGCTGGATGCGACAGCCTCGACGGCTGCTGCGTATTCGCCCGTCAGGCTTTCGGCTTTGGGCGGTGGCTTGCGCTGGCCGCTGCGACGTGCGGCCATGTAGCCGAACTCGAAGCGGTGTACGCGCAAGCCCTCGGCTGCCAGCGCTGACGAAATGGCATTCATGAAGGAACTATCCATCGGCGCGCCGGCGCCATGCGCCAAGAGCACTTCGGTCGCTGCATTTTCCGGCCCCGAAGAAAGCATGTCCATCAGGCGTTCCACCCGATTGTCATCTCGGCGCCAGTTGTCGAGACATTGCTATTTGACCGAAGCGCTGAATTCGGAATTCGAAAGTGCGCCGCTCTTGTCCGTATCTGCCGCGGCAAACTTGTCCTTGTCCCAGTTCATGCCGGCCGCGATTAGTTCTTCAAGGCTTACCTGGCCGTCTGCGTTTGAATCGACTTTCACGAAATCGGCGGCCGCAATGGCCAAGGCCGGGGCGCACGCTGCAAGCAAGGCAACGAGCACAAGTCTCTTGATCATCTCTTTCTCCCGTTTCGCAAGAATTTTGATGCCCTGTCAAAATGCAACGTCACCGGCCGATACGCTGCAGCCGCTGGTGGCCGGTGAAAATCCGGACACTGCATTGCCCATGCATGCGATCTGTGACGAGAAGCCAAGGTCGGCGATACCGGCATTTCCCGTATCATTGTTGATGATCCGGTTGTTTTGGATTGCAGCCCTGGTCACGGTATGCAGGGAGATGCCGTTTTTCTGTGTCGCGTCCTTGATGTTGTAGATGGTGTTGTCTCGCACGGACACCGACTGGCAAAATCCGAGGCCTATCCCGGCGGCGGCGTCGGTTTCGGTGATCGAGGAAACCACGTTGCCCTCGACCACGGAGTTTTCACCGAAGACGAGAACGATGCCGTGCGCTGCGCTGTCGCCGTCGTCAGGTCCGGCGCCAGTGACATGGTTGTTACGGATCTTGCTGTCGGCGCCAACCGCGAACAAGCCGGTATGATTGCTGTTGTTCGCACTGATGTTCTCGATGGTCGAGCGCCGTGCGAACATCCCGCCGAGCAGCACGGCCTGGGCAAAGCCGTCGACATGGCCGTTGCGAACCGTGATGTTGTTTCGGTTGAAAGACACGACCCCGTTCATCCGGTTCGCCGGTCCGGCAATGTCGTTGGACAAGGTAAAGCCGTTGAGGTCGACGGTCACGTTGTCCGCCTCGATTTCGATCGCCCCCGCAAGGTATGCCGGGGTGGGATCGGTCGTATTCACCAGGTTCTGCTTGAGGCAATAAATGCCCGGTGCGGTTATCATGAACGGCACGCTGGCAATCTCGGTGCAGATCGTGATCTCCGCCCGTGCCACCGGCACCAGCGCAAGGGAGGCAAGCAATCCGCATGCAAGGGCAAATTTCGGCATGGCTCCATCCTCGATTTTCGTGTCCAGCCAGCCCGCGGCGAGCTTAACATGAATCCCGGCTATCACGCCAATTTGCGTCGGAAAGAGAGGGAAGGGCTCACGAAATCGCGGTGATTGCCCAGGCTCGCGTCATCAGGGGGATTGATCCGTCCTCGCCGCGCGGGAGGTTCGTCTCAAGCTTCTCCCTCAGCCGTTGGCGGGCCACCGGGTCGAGCGCCGCGCAATACCCCGGAGCGGGCCCGGCGCCAAGCGTGAACGGACGCCAGTAGTCCTCGAAGTCCTTGAATACTGTAGGGGCTTGCAGCGGCGTGCATTCGACCTCGGTCAATCCGGCCGTCTTCGCCAGTTCCACAAGCTGGTCCGGAGTGCAGAACGGAAACCGCCTGTCCTCGGTAAGCTCCAGCGCGTCGGGATCCAGCGCCGTGGCCGCCTTCCAGAATGCCCGCATGAACTCCACGCCGCCGCCTGGATAGTCCCAGACGTAAAAGGCCACGCGTCCGCCCTTGCGCGTAACCCGTTTCATCTGTGCAAGCGCCCCTTGCCGGTCGGGAACGAAGTTGAGGACCAGCCCCGATACCGCCGCGTCGCGGCTCTCGGAAGCAAGGTCGATCGCCTGTGCGTCGCCGCGCTGGAATTGCACGCGCTTGTCCGGCACGTTCTCCCGTGCCTTTTCGAGAAAGCCTTCCGAGGGGTCGATCGCGATCAGGCTCGCCGGGTTCCAGCGCGCCAGTATGGCGGCTGTCAGCGCGCCGGTGCCGCAACCGGCCTCCAGCCAATCCAGCCCCTCGCGCATATCCAGAAGGTTCAGGAATGCCGGTGCGATCTGGCGGCTCCAGCGGCCCATGTAGAGATCGTAGTTGTCACCGGCCTGCCAGGCGTCGTGTCGGGACGTTTCGGGCATGGGCCGTGCCTCCGCGTTGCCATTTTATGCAATGTCCAACCGCGGAAACGATAACGGCGGCTTGCGGCGACATTGTGCTTTGGCGCAAGGCAGTTCTCTATCGCGTGCGGGCAAGGTGAGACCACATTGCGATGCCGCCCCCGGCAACCGCAACGAGGAACATGCCGGTCAGCGCAAAGGCATCCGGAACGTGGCCGAAAACGATCCAGCCGAGCAGTCCTGCCCACAACAGATGTGCGTAGTTCACCGGGGCGAGCAGGGCCGCGGGAGCCTCGCGGTAGGCGGCGGTGAACAGGAAATGCGCCGCGGTCGAGACAACCCCGATGGCGATAAACAGCAATATGTCGGTCACGCCCGGCGCCGGACCCTGCAAGCTCCATGGCAACGTCGCCCCAAATGCCAGCGCTCCGGTGAGCGCTGCCCAAACCAGCAGCGAGTGCGTCGTCTCGCCCTGCGCCAGCAAGCGCGAAAGCAGGTGATAGGCAACGGTCGCGCTCGCGCACAGCAGGGCGAAAAACACGCCCAGCGGGGCAAGGCCGCCGCCGGGGCGGGCGATCAGCAACACGCCGGTGAAGCCTGCCAGTGCGGCAAGCCATCCCGCCAGGCCCACGCGCTCGCCAAGCATCGGCCCGGCCAGCAGCATGACCCCGAATGGCGCCAGATAGATGATGGCAATGGTCTCGCCGACCGGCAGGCGCTGCAAGGCAAGGCCCGCGAACAGCGTCGCGATCACCAGCACAATGCCGCGAACCACCACCAGGCCGGTGCGGTGTGCACGCCAGATCGATGTCCCGTGCCGCGGCGTGAAGATGGCAAGGATAAGCGCAAGGTTCAGCCCGTAGCGCATGGCTGCCACCAGCGGCACGTTATAGCGTGTCGCCAGATACTTGATCATCGTATCCATGCCGGCAAACAGGAATACGGCGGCCAGCACCAGCAGCACGCCGCGCAACGCGGATGGCGTGAATATCGCCGCGACCGGAACAGCCCGGCGCGCATCGTTCCCGCTCACGACAGCGATCTCATGTGCGCCGCAGCGCCACGGCAAGGCTCGGCACGGTTCCCGCCTCGCCGGGCATGGAAATGTAAGGCTCGGTCTGTTCCACGATCGCGATCACTCCCTGCGCGCACAACGCCTCCACACGGTCCTGGAACCCGCCGTCCCACAGCGTCGTCTTCACGGTCAGCACGATGGCGCCGCCGGACTTTGTAATGCGCACCAGTTCGTCCAATCCCTCCGCGCCAACGTGACCGGTGGTGAATACGCCCGCCGAGACAATGCCGGCAAAATGGCCGTCGGGAAAGGGCAGGGGATTGCCCAGCGCAAGCTGATGCAGCGCCTTGTAGACGCCCTTGCCGGCGGCAATGTTGAGCATTCCCTGCGATATGTCGAGCGCCTCCACATGGGGGTAGCCGACGATGCCGAGCCATTCGCCGAGCAGGCCGGTGCCCGCTCCAGCGTCGAGCAATGGAGCCGCGCCGCGCGGCAGGTGACGCGCCAGCAGGGCCAGACATATGCTGGGGTGGCGGTAGCCCGCCCGCGCCATGTCCTCCTCGTAGGTCTGCGCCCAGCGGTCGTAGATGGCGGCGACCTCCCGCGTCCCGCCGGCATCGTAGACCGCGCCGAGATGGCCATCGTGCCCGTGAGCGGACATGCACGTATTCTCCCGTGAACCTTCGCGACCTTAGCCAAATCCCCGGGTCAGGGGAACCTGTTGCGCATGCCCCCCTGCCAACCTCGTTGCCCAGCCGGGACGGGCACATGCAGGTGAACACGGCTGGCTTTGAAAACGGGAATTGCGAAAGCTCCGGAACAAAGTCGCATGATCGTGGTTCTGTAGATGCAAAGGCCATACAGCCTTCGAAAAGCCAATATCGCATGACCCCCCGCGATGTTGGCTTTTCTTTTGGCAAGTCGAAGGCCCGCATTGCCGTGGCACAATGAATTGCCTCCTTTCAGTCCGCATCCGGCACTGTTTGGAAAGCAGTTCTCTTCTTTCGTTTTTCGTTGAAGATTCCGGCTTCAATACAATACTGCGCGATAGGCGCGCCAACGACCCGCGGAACTGTCTCTGGGGGGGCGGTTCTCGAAAGGATGCAGCCGCATGCTCGAGTATCTGGTTGAACTCTGCACCACGCAGGCTGGCTGGTTCAACCTCATCATTGCCTCGGACCTGCTGATTGCGATCGCTTATTTCTCGATTCCGTTTTCCATGCTGTGGGTGTTCAGGCGCCGCCGTGAAGACCTGCCTTATCCGTTGCTGTGGGTCTCCTTTGTGCTGTTTATTTTCGCCTGCGGAATGACGCACTTCGTGCATGCCGCCAGCAATGTGTTCGACATGCCGCTGTTGCGCTACCAGGCCGCAATCCATGTCCTGACGGCACTCGTTTCCCTGGCGACCGCGGTGACCTTGACGATGGTCCTGCCCAAACTTGACCTGCTGCCTTCACCCGAACGGCAGCGGCGGGAATTGGAAATAGCTGTCCGCGAGGCCAGCCGCCAGAAAGAGGCCTTGCTGGTCGAGCTGCACCACCGGGTCGGCAACCAGCTTGCCAAGCTTTCGGCATTGGCGCGCCGGGAAATGCGCACCGCCGGCAGCATGGAGCGGGAGGGCATACAAAGGATCCAGGCGTTGTTGACCGAAATGGGCAATGAGCACCATCGCCTTTCGCGGGATGGCTACGGCATTCACCGCCCCGAGGAAACCGCTGTTCTGGCGGACGGCACTCCCGACAAACCGGCTTCCTAGCCGGTCAATCCGCTGTGGCGGCCTTGCGCTTGAAAAGGATGGTCAGCTTCGTGCCCGTCTCGGGGCTTGTCTCCACGACGAAATCGGCGTTGGCGTTTTCCTTCAAGGACTGCACGATGAGTGCGCTCATCTTTCCAGGCTTCGGCCAGGTGTCGCCTGGTGGCAGGCCGATCCCGTCGTCTGCGACCGTCACCCGGCAACCATCGCCGTCTACCACGCTGTGGACCGTGATGGTGCCGCCTGCCTTGCCGGCAAAGGCGTGCTTGAGTGCATTGGTCAGCAGTTCGTTGATGACGAGGCCCGTGGGCATCGCGACGTTGATCGAAACCGGGTAGGTGTCGAGCTTCATGTTGAGACGGATGCCTTCCACGGCATGCGAGGCCATGACCGCCGAGGCGATCTGCGTCACATAGGTTCCAAGGTCGATCTCGTCGTTGTTGTCCTCGTTCGACAGCGCCTTGTAGAGCAGCGCCAGCGATTCCACGCGCCCTGCCAGCCGCTCGAAGGATTCCTTGTCCGGCCCGCCCAGATTGCGCATCTCGAGGCGGATCAGCGCCGTTATCATCTGCAAGTTGTTCTTGACGCGGTGCTGGAGCTCGCGAAGCTGGATGTCGCTGTCGTGGATACGTTTCTCCAGCGCCTCCTTGTCGGTCTCGTTGTGTTCCGTGACATCCACCAGGGCAATGAGCCTGAAGCAGGGCGAACCCTCGTCGTTCTGGATGATGTTGGAATAGGCATCGACGATCGCCACGCCTTGCCGTGGCCGCTCGATCCTGAAGGTGCCGACGCAATCGACATCCTGAACGACGGCATCGCTGATGGAGCGGTCCTTTTCCTCGCCGACGCCAACCCCGGCAAGAGCGTCCCAACCCCGGCGATGCAATTGCGCCGCCTCGATGCCGGACAACAGTTCGAAATAGGGGTTCGCATAGACGATGGCTTCACCCGGGTCGAGTTTCGAGACGGCGATGGCTATGGGAACCTGATCGAGGAAGCGCTTGAACTGGTCGCTTTCGAGCGCGTCGGCCAGTTCCGGGGCGGCAAGCAGCTTCTCGACCTGGCTGGAGGCGTCTTCGTCGCTCATTGTGGGTACTTCGTTCCTGTGATTGTTGCAGGCCCGTTTTGAAAGGCGGCCTGTGCGTCCCGATCACCGTCACGAAGGCGGAAGGGCGCTCATCACTATCGCTGTCTTTGTGCAATACGGCAACTTTGCGGCTTGGCCAAAAATGCGTATTTGGCTTGCACGGCAAGGTGCAAGACCACTTGGAGACCTGCCTTAAGGGCAGCTTCAGACCTGTCCGGCTGCCTGCGCGTTCACAGGCGTTTGCGCCGGAAATTTCTCCGGCTCCTGCGCATGCCACCACTTTCCGCGCAGCACAACGGCATCCGGGACAATCCGCTGGTCGCCTGTCAGCACTTCGCCGCGAACGTCGACATAGTCGAAAGCGCCCCTGGCAATCGTGAGGATGGTGGCGTCGCCCAGCGAGCCGGGACGAAGCGAGCCATATTCCGGCCGGCGGATGGCCGCAGCAGCGTTTACCGTGCTCGCCGCGATGACATCGTTGAGCTCCATGCCAAGGCACAGGAACTTCGACAGGGTCGTCACCTGGTCGAACGCGGGGCCGTCGATGCACAGCGTATGGATGTCGGACGAGATCGTATCGGGGAGGAAGCCGTTCGCCATCATGGTGCGCGCGGTCTTGAAAGAGAACGACCCGGCGCCGTGGCCCACGTCGAAGATCACGCCGCGCTCGCGGGCACGCTGCACCGAGGCCTTGACCGTGCCTTGCGCCGTGCAGGGCGTGTTGGGGAAGGGGCGGAAGCAATGCGTCAGCACGTCACCGGGCCGCAGGCGGTCGACCACATCGTCATAGGTCGGCGGCGGCTCGTCGATATGGCACATCAGCGGCACGCCCGCCTCGTCGGCAACCTGCAAGGCAATGTCCAGCGGGGCGATCCCCGAATTGCCCGAGGCATGGCGGCCCACCCGCACCTTGATTCCGACGATGAGGTCGCGATTGGCTTCCACCACCTCCACCGCGTCGCGCGGCGCCAGCATGCGCATCTCCTCGCTTTCGCCGACCATGATGGTCTTGGAGAAGGCGAAGATGCCGGCGAAGGAAACGTGCAGATAGGCAAGCACGCGCGCCTGGCTGCGCTCGATCACGTGTTCGCGGAAGCCGCGGAAATTGCCCGGCCCGGCGCTGCCAGTATCGATGGAGGTCGTAACCCCACTGATGCGGCAGAACATGTCCGGATCGATGCCGAGCGATGTGCCGCCCCAATAGACGTGCGTGTGCAAATCGATGAGGCCCGGCACCACGATATGGCCGGAAACGTCGCGCACCTCGTCGCCCGGCCCGGCGGCAATGCTGCGGGCAAGCGCGGCGACCTTGCCGTCGGCGAAGGCGACATCCATCGTCGCGTCGATCTTTTGCGACGGATCGATTACCCGCCCGCCCTTGAGGATCAGTTTCCCGGCCATGCCAATACTTTCCGTTCCCGCGCCCAAAGGGCGCATCGAGCCACGCCCTACAGCGAAACGACCTGCCCCTCGTGGATCGAGCGGTCGGCGGCGAGCACGATCTTCAGGCTCTTCACCGCATCGTTCATGTGGTCGGTGAGATCGATGTCCTCGTCGATCGCCTTCAGCAGATAGCGCTGCTCGCGCTCGCAGAGCTCGTCATGGCCCGGCTCGTCGATCATGTCGATGCGCTCGTCCGGCTTCGACATGTCGGCATGGTGCCAGAGGATCTGGTTGGTCTTGGTGTGGGCGTTGATGTCGTCCGACTTCACGTCGCCCGCCGTCTCGGCCATGACGATCGAGACCGAACCCTTCGGGCCGATCACGTCCTTCACGAAGAAGGCCGTCTCGCTCATCATCGGGCCCCAGCCGGCCTCGTACCAGCCGACCGAGCCGTCGTCGAAGATCACCTGCAGCATGCCGTAGTTGTTGCTGCTTGCACCTCGTCGGTGAGCCGCGCGCCGATGGCGTGCACCTTGACCGGCTTGGCCTTGGTCATCTGGCACATGACGTCGACATAGTGGACGCCGCAGTCGACGATCGGCGGGAAGGAGTTCATCAGCCGCTTGTGCCACTCCCAGGTCTCGCCGTTCGACTGCTGGTTGAGGTTCATGCGGAAGACCAGCGGCGTGCCGAGCTGCCGCGCGATCTCGATGAACTTGATCCAGGACGGATGCTGGCGGAGGATGTAGCCGATCGACCAGCTTCTTGCCGGTGCGCTTGGCGGTCGCGACCACCTTCTCGGCATTCTCGACCGTGTCGGCCAGCGGCTTCTCGACGAAGACATGCGCGCCCGCCTCCATCGCCTTGATGGCGAACTGCGGCATGGGTGTCGGGCAGCGTGTTGATCGACACGACGTCCGGCTTCAGCTCGGCCAGCGCCTTTTCGAAGTTGTCGAATTTCTTCGCGCCCTTCAGCGCCTCGGGCAAGCTTGCGCTCGGCGATGCGGCGCTCGCAGACGCCCACCACCTCGAAGTCCGGAATGCGCGTATAGGCCAGCGCATGGCTCATGCCCATGTTGCCGAGGCCGACCACCAGAACCCGCTTGTTCTCCGCCATTATCTCTCTCCTGATCCGATCGACGTGAACGACCTTGCCCGTGCGCGCCGATTCTTCCGCCGCGAGCGTCGCCTCGAGCGCCGCCGCCGCATCTTCCGGCCGGCCGATCGCCGGCGTCTCGCCCTTCAGCGCGCAGTTGGCGAAATAGGCGAACTCCTCGCGCAGCGCGCCGCCGCGCACGCCGTCGAACATCGGCCAGTAGGTCGTGTCCGGGCTGTGCAGCTTGTCGCCGTCGACGATGCCGAGATTGGGGAAGGTGTCCTGGACATGGATGATGCCTTCGGTGCCGATGATCGACATGCGCTCGTCGATGTCGAACGGCGTCTTCTCCGGCATGCACCAGACCGTCTCGAGCGTCGCCGTCGCGCCGCCCTCGAAGCGGTACATGGTCTGGCCGATGTCGGGATACTTGAGGCCGCGCACGCTCGACCGTCTGCGCATAGGCGCTGACGACGCGGTCGCCGGTGAACCACAGCATGAGGTCGGTGTCGTGGATGGCGTCGCCGACGATCGGGCCGATCTTGTTGAGGATGGTCGGCGTCCAGGCGGCCGGGATGTTGCGGCGCGAGCTACAGCGCCACGATCTTGCCGATCTTGCCCTCGTCGATCGCCTGCTTGGCCATGCGGTAGCGCGGGTTGAAGCGGCAGATGTGGCCGATCTGCAGGATGCCCTTGCGCCTTCTTCGCCGCCGCGATGATCTTGCTCGCAGTCGGCGACGGTCGAGGCCATCGGCTTTTCGAGGAAGACGTGCTTGCCGGCCTTCGAGCGCGGCGATCGCCGGGTCGGTGTGCTGGTCCCACATGGTGACGATCGACACCGCGTCGATGTCCGGGTCGGCGAGCATGTCGTGGTAGTCGCGATAGGTCTTCTTCACGCCGAACTTCTCCGCCTGCTGCCGCCAGCCGGTCCGGCGTGCGCGTGCACAGCGCGGCAAGTTCCAGGTTGGGAATGCCGACGATCGTCTCGCAGTGGATCTCGCCGAACCAGCCGAGCCCGATGACGCCGATGCGCAGCCTGTCCATGTTCATCTCCCTCAAAAATCCTCGAGCGTCAGTTCGCGCGCCATGACGATGTTGCCGGCGCGTCAGCCCGCAATCGACCGGCAGGGCCGCGCCGGTGATCGCCGCGGCGGCATCGGAGGCAAGGAAGGCCACCGCCGCGCGCCACGTCGTCCGGCTCGACGATCCGGCCGAGCGGATACCAGCGCCGCAGCGTCTCCAGCACGTTGGGGTCCTTGGCCGCGCGCTGCTCCCACAGCGGCGTGCGCACCGTGCCGGGCAGCACGATGTTGGCGCGGATGTCGAAGCGGCCATATTCCATGCGCCAGCGACGTGGTGAGCGAGATCATGCCGGCCTTGGCCGCGCTGTAGGCCGGATCGCCCAGCGCGCCGAGGCCGTTGACCGAGCCGATGGCGACGATGTTGCCGCCGCCCTTCGCCTTCATCGCCGGCGATCACCGCATGGGCGCAGTAATAGGCGCCGTTGAGATTGCCGTTGACGTCATGCTGCCAGCTCTCGGGATCGGTGCTGCGCGAAGGTCGGATGCGCGGAAAAGCCGGCATTGTTGACGAGAATGTCGACGGCGCCGAGCTGCGCGGCAAGGTGCGCGAAAGCCTTGGCAACGGCGTCCCTGTCGCCGATATCGGCCATGGCGTGGGCCGTCTTGACGCCGGTTGCGCGCAAGTTCGCCGGCGAAGGCCTCGAGGCCTGCGCTCATGTCGATGGCCGCGATCGCCGCGCCCTGCGATCGGCGAAATAGCGGCACAGGCTCTGGCCGATGCCGCCCGCCGCCCCGGTGATCGCGACGACCTTGCCCGCGAACATCATGGCGTGTCCGTCCAGCATCGTCATGGCCTCGCCGATCCAGGCGACAGGTTCGCGCGGCGCAGATGGCCCCAATTGTAGAAGGCGAGGTCCGTCGACGCCGCCCGCGCTCAGCGCCGCGACGGCGGCCAGGAATTCGCCGCGCTGGCGAGGTCGGGCCAGGCCGGCCGCATGATGCCGCGCAGCTTGCCCGCGCCGCGCAGCCGCCGCTTGACGTCGAAGAGATCGGCCTTCACGCGCGCGGCGCCCGGCTCATAGAAGCAGGCCTCGATGATGCCGGCCGCTTCGGCGAGCGCCGCGAGGTCGCTGCCCTCGTACCAGGCGCCGCCGGTCGGCCGCGCCACCGAGGGGATGACCGCGACCGCCGCATCCTTGCGCACCGCCGCGCGGATTTCGGCGACGAGCGAGGTCACGACCGTGCAGCGCCAGTCGAGGAACGCGCTCAGCTCGCCATCGGTGCGCGTATCGGCAAGCCAGAAGGCCTCGGCCATGTCGGCGGGAAAGTCGATGTCGCTGGCGAGATAGGCGGAGATGTCCTGCGCCACCCGCGCCTTCAGCGCCGTCGGCGTCGATGCCGCCGCTTTCGCGCCCGCGCAGGCAATGCTCGCAGAAGCAGAGCCCGAGCTGGTTGTCGAGCCAGCGGTTCGGCTGGTTCAGCGCGAATTCGTGGTGGAAGCCATGCGCATAGGGCGCGAAGCCCGGCGATCTCGATCGACACGCCGTGCGACCGGTAGCTCTCGGTCACGTCGCTGGCAAGGCCAACCGCATAGGCGCGCGCCTCAGGCGCGGACGGGCAGAGGCTGTAGACGTAGCGGTCGCCGAAGGCGTTCGCGACGGTGGCTTCCGGATGCGCCATGCCGAGCAGCGTGTTGTGCAGCAGCACCAGCCAGACATTGGTGGCGATGTCCTTTTGCCGCGTCAGTTCGCGCAGCACGTCGCGCTCGGCGAGCATCGTGTTGGCGACCGGCTTGATCGCGCCGTAGCGTCGCCGGATCGGGCTTGAAATAGACCGTGCCGTCCTCGCGGGAAATAGACCTTGCCGGCCTTGCCGTGCGGCCGCAGGAACTTGCCGGCGTGATAGCTCCCGGCAATGGTGACGGTGTCGAGGCCGAGGCCGCGGAACTCGTCCGACCGCGGCCCGCACACCCGTCTCGGCGAGGTCCCAGGCATAGGTGTAGATCGCCCGGTAGCTCATGGTTTCGCGGTGTCCCCGAACCAGCCGTCCTTGAGGTAGTGCATGTATTCGAAGATCGTGTTGTGCTTGCGGACGAACACGACCTCGAGGAAATCGCCAACCACGAAGGGCGGGATGATGATCTCCTGGCCCTTCGATGTGCGGCGCGAGCGTCATCGACCCGGAAGGCGACGTGCGGATTGTCCTTGATCGACCTGCGGTACGGTGCTGTCCGGCTCGTAGCGCAGGAACTCGATCTGTTCGGGATGATTGCGCGGATTGGTCACCCAGACGCGGCTCTGCTCGACCCAGTTCTCGTCGGGCTGCTCGATGGTCGTGGTGATGCCGACGTGATCGAAGACGAGCATCCGGGCCTCCCTGGCTGGTGCGCAGGCGAGATGGGCGGCGCCGAAGCGCCGCCGCCGTTTTGCGTCAGAGGCTCTTGGTGATCTCTTCGACGTTCACGGCCTTGTAGGCATCCGACAGCGCGAAGCCGTCGGCGTCGGCCTTCACCTTGGCCGCGTCGAAGCGTTGGCCGCATCGACGTAGTCGTTCTTGACGACGTCCTCGACCTTGAAGTCGCCGGTGATCTGGCCGATCTCGCGGCCGACGTCGAAGAACAGCTGCCAGCTTTCCGGCAAGGTGGAAGCCCCACTTCTTGCGCTCGTCCCAGCGCCCGGCAAAGACGTTGGCAAGCTGCATCATCGATTCGGTCGCGACTGTCCGGCGTCATCTGCGAGCCGAGGCCGGGAACTGCTCCATGACGATCTGCGTCGCGGCGCGCGGGTTGTGCCGGCCGAATTCGAGGCCGACCGCCCAGCCGCGGAGATAGCGCTCGTAGAGGTCCTTCTTGGCGGCATCGTCGAAGTCAGCCTTGCGGATGACGAAGCTGTTGGCCGGCAGCTTCGAGAAGTTGCGGCCGAGGAAGTAGTCGAAGTCGAGGCCCTGGCCCTTCCACTGGGCGCGCAGGCCTTCCCAGGAGAGCGCCGCATCGCCCTGGCCTGCCATCAGCGCCGTGCCCCAGGTCGGCCAGCCGCGCATCGACATACTTCACCTTGGTGATGTCGACGCCCGCCGCCTTCAGCATCGGGTCGCAGATCGACTGCCAGCCGGCCGAGCCGAGCACGATGGTCTTGCCTTCGAGGCCCTTGATGTCGGCGGGCTTCTCGCCCTTGCGGAAGGCGAAGTCGAACACGTCGGCGCCGCCCATCTGGAAGACCGAGACGAGCGGCATGCCCTGCGCCAGGCCGAGCGAGAACACGCCGGGCGAGGGATAGCCCATGTCGGCCTGGTTCTGGTCGACGAGCTTGACGGTGGCGGTTGCGTCCGAGGGTCCGGCTCCAGCGTCGTCTCGATGTCGCCGAAATAGCCGAACTTCTTGGCCGACCCAGTAGGGATAGTCGTCGAGCACCTCGACCGTGCCGCGCGGGCGCACCCAGCGGACGGCTTCGGCTGCGCGTAGGCCTGCCGCGCCGCCGAAGCCGCCGAGCGCCGCCGCCGAGACGCCAGCGGCGGTGAGCGTCAGCAGACGGCGGCGTCCGATCATCATGCTGTCCAATCATTGCAGTCTTCTCCGTCATGTCTCTGTTCTCCGTCTTTCCGGTGCCTGTTCGGTTGCACGCACGGCTCGTCCCGGTTCAGGCTTCCCAGCTGGCCCATTTCTTTCCGAGCCAGAAGAAGAACACGTAGATCGAGATGCCGATGATCGCGAGGATCAGGATGATCGGCGAAGAACTGCGGCATGCGGATCAGCGCCGAATAATAGGTGAGCCGGTTGCCGAGCCCCTCGGCGCCGCCGACCATCTCGGCGCCGACGGTGGTGAGCAGGCCGAAGATCGAGCCGACCATCAGGCCGACGATGATCATCGGCATCGCCATCGGGATGCGGATCTTCGTGAAGATCTGGAAGCGTGGTGGCGCCGAAGGAGCGCGCCAGCGCGATCTTGGCGAGGTCGACGCGGCGGAAGCCGGTGGCCGAATTGATCATCACCATCGGGCCCGCTGGCCAGCGCCACCGCGATGATGCGCGGCTCGCTGCCGAAGCCGAAGCGCAGGATCAGCAGCGGCACCAGCGCCAGCATCGGCGTCGTGACCAGCAGCAGGATGTAGGGCGTGACGATCTTCTCGACGAAGGGAAACTGGGTGATCACGGCGGCCAGCACGAAGCCGATCGAGGCGCCGATGGCGAAGCCGACGAACAGCTCCATCGAGCGTGATCAGGAGATGCGGCCAGATGATTGGGGAACTCGGTGACCAGCGCCGTGACGATCTGGCTCGGCTGCGGCAGCACATATTGCGGCACCTTGAAACCAGCGAGCAGCAGCTCCGGCGCCGCCGACGATGATGACGGCGACAAGCGACGATGACGAAGATCTCGAGCTTGGTGCGGTGTTCGCCCGATGGCGAGCGAAACGCCCGCAATGCCGTCCGACATGCCGCCGCCTCGCGCCTTCTTGTTGAATTCCGGAATCTTGTCGCCCAGCGTCTGTCCACGTCTTGCCTCCGTAAGTGACGCATGCTCAGGTGATCGACACGCCGGCATGCTCGCCGCGTGCCGTGCTCGATGCGTGACTTGATCGTCGCAGCACGCGCTCGATGAAATCCGGCTGCGTCTGGATCTCGACCGCGCGCGGCCGCGGAATGTCGACGTCGATAGATCTCGGCGATCCGCCCGGGCCGCGCCGACATCACCACGACGCGGTCGGCCAGGAAGATCGCCTCGGCGATCGAATGCGTGACGAAGGCGATGGTCTTGCCCGTCTCCATCCAGATTTCCTGGATCAGCAGGTTCATCTCGTCGCGGGTGAAGGCGTCGAGCGCGCCGAAGGGCTCGTCCATCAGCAGCACCGACGGGTTCGACCGCAAGGCTGCGCACGATCGAGGCGCGCTGCTGCATGCCGCCCGACAGCTCGCGCGGCATACTTGTTCTCGAAGCCGGCGAGGCCGACGCGCGTCCAGGAGCTTGTCGATGCGCGCGCTGGTCCGGCGTCTGTGCGCTTGATCTCGAAGGGCAGCTCGATGTTCTTCTGCAGGTTGCGCCAGGGCAGCAGGTTGGCGTCCTGGAAGATCATCGCGATCTCCGGGTTCGGCTTGTCGATGATCTGGCTTGCCGCAGGCGGATCGTCGCCGCTGGTCAGCTCGTGCAGCCCGGCCATCGACCACAGCAGCGTGGTCTTGCCGCAGCCGGACGGCCCGAGGATGCAGAGGAACTCGCCCTCGCGAACTTCGAGCGAAACATTGTCGAGCGCATGCACCGCGCCCGACTTGTGTCTCGTAGAATTTCGAAGCATTGGCGATCGACATTTTCGCCGGTCGCGTCATCGCTGCCTTGCCCGTGATCGTGGTGGTTTCCGCTCTCACATGCGCCCCCGCTGCTGGCGTTCCGCCGCCCGTCTGCGATATCGATGGCTGAAATATGTTACAGTTAATGGGGTCGCGCAAGTGCGATTTCGCGTGCAGTTTTCCAGCGATATTTCTGGCGTTTGGGAGGGTGCGGCCAGGCTGCGTGCATTGTCTGGTCGAGACAATGCTTGCCGTACGACGCAAAAGGTGTAATTTAGTTTCAGTGCGGGGATCAGGGCTCATGCGAAAAGAAGCGGCTGTCAAAACGGGTGTCGAGGGCTTTGCACCCTTGGCGGATGCGCCCGCCCGATCCCCGACCATCGACATCGTTTCGCGCATGCAGCGGGTGCTGCGCACGCTGTCGCCCGGCAGAGCGGCGCGGTCGCCGACATCGTCTCTGCCGACTTCGAGGCCGCGACCCGCATGACCATCGCCGATCTTGCCAATCGTGCCGATGTGAGCCAGCCGACCGTCACGCGTTTCTGCCGCTCGGTCGGTTGCGCGTCCTTCTCCGAATTCAAGATCAGCCTCGCCACCACGCTGACGGTCGCGGCGGCCTATCTCAAGTCCGACCGCGTTTTCGACGACGACATCGGGCATCTCGCGCAGACGATCATGATGCGCGCCGCGGGAGCCGTTCGCGAATGCCTCGACCAGCTCGACACCGCCGCGCTGGAACAGGCCATCGAATGCATGGCGACAAGCCGGCGCATCGACCTCTACGGCCAGGGCGGCGGCTCCGCCGTCGATGATCGAGGACATGAAGCTGCGGCTGTTCCGGCTCGGCATTCCGGTCGCCGCCTATACGGACGGCCACCAGCAGCGCATGTCGGCGGCGACGCTCCAGCCGGGCGATGCCGTGTTCGCCATCTCCAACAGCGGCCGCTCCAAGCCGGTGGTCGAGGCGGTCGAGATCGCGCGCTCCTTCGGCGCAGCGACCGTCGCCCTCACCCGGCCCGGAACACCGCTCGCCAAGGCCGCCGAGATCGTCATTGCCGTGACCATCGCGGAGGGCGCCGAACGTGCTCGTGCCGACGCCGTCGCGCTATGCGCACCTGGCGGTGATCGACACGATTGCCGCCGGCGTCGCGACGCGCATGGGCGCAGCCGGCGCGCGAGGCGCTGCGCCGCGTGCGCTACACGCTGGCGCGTATCGGCATTGCCATTCCGACGCCGGAAACCGATCCCACCGGCTTGCTGCCGGGCGATGGCATGGACGACGAATGATCTAGTGGGGGAATTCAATGAATGTACGGGCAGATGTGGACGCGGCCACGGCGTGGCTGGCGCAGTTCGAGAGCAGCCTCGCCGGCGGCGATGCGCTTGCCGTGTCCGAGCTATTCGCCGCGGAATGCTACTGGCGCGATCTCGTCTCCTTCACATGGAACATCAGGACCATGGAAGGGCGCGAGGCGATCGTTGCCATGCTGCGCAGTCAACTCGCCAGCCATCGTACCTGGCAAATTCACGGTGCAGGGCGTGCCGGCCATGGCCGGAGACACACTCGAGAGCCTGGTTCACCTTCGAAACGGCGCACGCGCGCGGCAAGGGCCATCTGCGCCTGAAGGACGGCAAGGGCTTCACCCTGCTCACCACCATGACCGAACTGAAAGGCCATGAGGAGAAGCGCGGCGCGCACCGCGACCGGGCATTGTCCACGGCGCCATGCCGCGACCGGCGAGACCTGGCTGGACGACGCGGCAGGAGGAGGAGCGCGAGCTCGGCGACTTCGCGCCAGCCCTAGGTGCGTGATCATCGGCGGCGGCCAGGGCGGCATCGCGCTCGGCGCGCGGCTGCGGCAGCTCGGCGTGCCGACCATCATCGTCGAGAAGAACGCCAGGCCCGGCGACAGCTGGCGCAACCGCTACCGCACGCTCGTGCTGCACGATCCGGTCTGGTACGACCATCTGCCCTACATTCCGTTTCCGGAGCACTGGCCGGTGTTCACGCCCAAGGACAAGATGGGCGACTGGCTGGAAATGTACGCCAAGGTGATGGAGCTCAATTATTGGGGCGTCGACCGAATGCGTCTCGGCGAGCTTCGATCCAGCCGCGCAGGAAATGGACCGTGAAGGTGCGGCGCGACGGCCGCGAGATCGTGCTCGAGCCAACGCAGCTCGTCTTCGCCACCGGCTCCTACGGCCCGCCGAACGAGATCGAGGTGCCAGGCGCAGCGACCGCTTCAAGGGCGAGCAGTATCATTCGAGCCCGCCATCACAGCGCCGAGCGCGTTTCGCGGCAAGCGTGCCGTGGTCGTCGGCGCCAACAGCTCGGCGCACGACATCTGCGCCGACCTGTGGGAAAACGGCGCGGCGAGATCACCATGATCCAGCGCTCGCCGACCACCGTGGTGCGCTCCGAGACGCTGATGGAAGTCGCCTTCGCGCCGACCTATTCGGAGGAGGCCGGCCGATAGCGGCATCACCACCGACATGGCCGACCTGATCTTCGCCTCGACTGCCCTTCCGGCTGATGGCGGGCCAGCAGCGCGCGCTCTACGACGAGATCGCACGGCGCGACGCCGACCTGATCGCCCGCCTCAACGCCGCCGGCTTCCGCACCGACTACGGCCGAGGATGGCGCCGGCCTGATGATGAAGGCGCTGCGCACCGGCTCGGGCTACTACATCGATGTCGGCGCTCGCGAGCTGATCGCCAACGGCGCGGTCAAGGTGCAAGCGGCGTCGAGATCGCGCAGCTGACGGAAGACGCACTCGTGATGCAGGACGGCAGCGAGACTGCCGGCCGACGTCATCGTCTACGCCACCGGCTACCAGCCGATGAACGAGTGGGTGGCGCAGCATCGTCTCGCGCGAGGCCGCCGACCTGATCGGCCCGAACTGGGGCTATGGCTCCGGCATGCAGGGCGACCCCGGTCCGTGGCAGGGCGAACTGCGCAACATGTGGAAGCCGCTGCGCCACGAGAACCTGTGGTTCCATGGCGGCAACCTCGCACCTGTCGCGACATTATTCGCTCTATGTCGCGCTGCAGCTCAAGGCGCGCATGGAAGGCATTCCGACGCCCGTCCACGGCTGAGGGACCTCCAGGCTATGCGAACGGTGCGGTCGCCACGCCCGCGTAGCCGCCCATTCGCCAAACCAGGGTTGCCTTCAGGATGAACTCGTCGGCCATGAGCAGGAAGTGCGACGGAACGACCGCGCTAGAGCTTAGCTCCAGCCTGGCGCCGGCCCGCGACATGTCGATGATCACGCACTCGCAGAAGATCTCTTCCTGGGTAAGCACCCAGGCCGCATGACGGCACTTGCCCCTTGGCATCCGCCTGCGTTCAAGCGCCGCTGCGGAAAGGCGGGCCGGAATTTCCAAGGGTAATGCTTTATTGTGGCGCTGCACGGTTCTTCACGCTGTTAGGGGCACTAAAATGCTAACTAACAGACAATTATGAATGGTGTGCTAACCAGCGTTTGCGGGCTGAAGGTTGTGGTCCGTTGCCTGCCGTGCGTCGAATTCAAGATTGGCCTCGATTTCGCAGGTGAGACCGGCCGGGTCGAACGAGAATTTCACGCTGCCGCATTCCGGCTGCAGGATGCCTGGAAGTATCCTGCTGCCAAAGCCTTCCCCCTGTGGTTTGGTTACGGGGCGCCCGCCGCTTTCGCGCCAATCGATATGAAGCCGCTCGACGCCGTCATGTTGGCGCGATGTCGTCCAGTCGATGGTGATGATGCCGGTCATGTTGGCAAGCGCACCGTATTTGATTGCATTGGTGGCGAGCTCGTGCGCGACCAATGACAGCGAAAGCGCAAGGTTGGGCGGCAGCCAAACGCGCGGTCCCTCGATCTTTACCCGTTCCAGATTTGCATGCGGGGCGATGGAGTCGCGAAGCAATTCGCGCAAGTCCGCGCCGTTCCAGCTTTCGCGCGTCAAAATGTCATGTGCCTTGGACAGCGAAACCAGCCGGCTCTCCAGCGAAAGCCTGGCATCGGCAAAATTGCTTGCGGTGCGCATGGTCTGGCTGGCGATCGCCTGCACCACGGCAAGCGTGTTCTTCACCCGGTGGTTAAGCTCGTTGACGAGCAGGATGCGCTGTTCCTCCTCCCGCTTTCGAGCGGTGATGTCGAGGCTGATCTGCACGGCACCGACAACATGGCCTTCATTGTCGTAGATGGAGCGGGCGCTGCTCATCAGATGCCGTTCGCCGCCACTGGGCAGCTTGTAGGCGAATTCTTCGTTGTCGGTCTGCTCTCCGCGCATCGCCCGGCTCAGCGGCCTGTCCTCGCGGCTTACCAGCCGGCCATCCTTGGTGGCGATGGTCTCGATCACCTGGTCGGGCACGCCGTAGGAGCGGTTTTCCTTCGCCGGCAATCCCATCAACTCGGCCGCATAGCGATTGCGGATGACGTTGCGCGCCTGCGGATCGTAAGTGAACCAGACCGCCGCCGGAACGGTTTCCAGCACCGTTTGCAATTCGCTCTTTCTCGTCTCGATCGCGTGCTGGGCGTCGCGCAATGCCTCGCCGATCCGGGCAAATTCGATGACGGAGGTCTTGACCGGTTCGACCTGTCTGCCTTCGCCAAGCGCCTGTGCGCTGGCGGCAGATCCGTTGCTGCCCGGGTGAACCCGGCTCCGAAGAAATAAGCCAGCCCCGCGGAAAGCCCCATGGCGATGAGCGCGACTGCGCCCATCGCCGCAATGGACCTGCGCAGGGGCGCTTCCACCACGTCGAGCGGAATATTGGCTGCGAAAAGCCAGCCGGAAAACTCCGGCCTGCGGTATCCCGCAAGCAGGCTTACCCCTGCGAAATTGGTCGACACGAAAGTGCCGGATTTCCCGGTCGTGTTCTTGAGATATTCGGGAAGTCCCGGCTGTCCGGAAAATTCATCATGCCCTTGCGAACGGGTCACATATCTTCCGGTAGCATCGCCAATGCCGACTACCCAGCCCGGAGCCACGGCGGGTATGAGCACATCGCGCATGCGCGTCGTCGGCACGGTTATCGCCAGCACCCATTGCTCGCCCTGCGGGCCGCGTACGGGCGTGGCGATCGGCACGCGGAACTCTCCCGAAATCGGACTGGGATAGACGCCTCCAACGACTGGGGCGCCAGCACGGAACCTGTCGCGCTCCGCGGCGCTCAGCGGCGCGGCCGGGGGAAGCCTGGTATTAAAAGGCACCTGCGTGTTGAAAAACTGCCGGCCCTCGATATCGCGCAGGAGAATGACTTGCCCCGTTCCGTTCGTCAGCCGGACCGCCTCGGCGTAGAGCTCCTCAAGCCGACCTTCCGAAAGGGCGCTGGACGTGGCGAGGCCACGCAGGACCGTCAGGAGATTTGCCTGCTCGCCCTCCACGACCAGCGCGGCCTGTTGCGCCACCTGCTGTGCTTCGCGCTCATAGCGCGCCCGCTCGTTGAAAGCGTATTGGGCAAGGATATAGGCGGCCAGCAGCCAAACCGGGATAAGCGCCGCCGCAAGCAGGCCGATCAGGTGGGTTCGGGCCGACAGACGCAGAAATTTCACCTCGTCGATTGGCGCTGAAATATCGCTAGGCAGCGTGATTGCTCCCGAAAATGCAGTTTATTGCCGCTGTTTCTTTCATGGCAAGCACGCAAAACAGCCTCAAAAGGGGCCGAAAACAAAAAAACGTCGGCATTTCCGCCAATCCTTGACCAGGTTTGAGTTTCATTGGTGCGCTGTTCCAGACGTTTTCCCGAGGTGGGTGATGCATGCGAAATGGAAAGGCGTCGGCATATTGCGCCACAGGCCGTGGCGCGTGATCGGTTGGGGCTTGGCTTGCGCGATCCGTGCTCCTGCCAGCGCTTGCCATGCCCTTTACCAATGCGTTTGACTGGGACGGGTTCGACTTCGTGGCGATGGCCTTGTTGCTCGGCGGCGCAGGAACGGCCGTCGAGCTTTCCGCAAGCCGCTCGCGCAGCATCGATTGGCGTGCCGGGGCGGGGTTCGCCGTGGTCGCTGCTGTCCTGCTCATATGGATCAACCTTGCGGCGGGCATCATCGGCACCGAGGCCAACGCCATGAACCTGTTGTTCCTTGTCTTGCCCGCCGTGGCGTTCGCCGGCTCGTTTGCAGTAAAGTTTTCCCCCTCCGCAATGGCACGTGTGATGGCACTTAGCGCATTTGCGCTGGCACTGGTTCCGCCAGTGGCGTGGATATTCGTTCCTCGATTGCCGCCAGCAGATATTGCCGAGGCACTTGCATTGACGTGCTTCTTCGCAGCGCTTTGGCTGTTGTCGGCCTGGTTCTTCAAGCGGGCAGCACGGGAGCAGGCCCGCTGATCGAGGCAAGCTGGAAGCGCAGCCTCCAACTCAGTCCCTGGGGCGCATAATCGATTTGTGCGGCGCCATTCAGCTGCGCCGGCACGATCTTCTCGAGCAGCGTTCGCCCGAATCCCGACGACAGCGGTTCGGCGACTTGCGGCCCGCCCTGTTCGTTCCAGGTCAGATCCACCAAAGCGCCGCGCAGTGTCCAGTCGACCAGCACGCAGCCGCTGGCATGGCTCAGCGCACCGTATTTCAGCGCATTGGTTCCAAGTTCGTGGAATGCCATGCCGAGGTACCGCGCCGTTTCCTCGTCCAGCACCAGCTTTGGCCCATTGGTCTGGACCGAAGCGCCATCGCCGATATGGAACGCCTCGAGTTGGCGCCTGATCAGTGTGTCGAGATCGGTCCCGGCGCCTGGGTCTTGCAACATCAGGTCCTGGGTGGCGGCCATCGCAGAGAAACGCGCCAGCAGGTTGTCCCGGAAATCAGCCACGCTTTCCTGACCCTTGCTCACCTGCCGAACGATCCCGGCGAGCAGCATGATCTGGTTCTTGGATCGATGCACCAGCTCGCGCATCAGCACGTTGATGCTGTCGTTGCGCTTGTTCAGCGCATCGATGGCGCGGTCGAACTCTTCCCCCAGTTCGCCAATTTCGCCCCCATCTCGCTTGAGGTTGGTGCGCGCACCCAGATTGCCGCCCTGCCATTGTCGAACCGTGTTCAGGAGCCTCTCGAGCGGATCGGAAATGAAGACACGGCTCAGCAGGAATGCCGTCAGCACGGATGCGATCACGATGATCGTCGAGACGATGAACTCGCGCAGGATGGCGCTTTGTTCGACCGAAAACGATTGCTCCTTGGAAAGCCCGGCGCTGACATAGATGCCATCGGGCGAGAACCGCGTGGGCACGAACCCGAGCACCCGAGCCGTTCCATCCTGGCTGATCACGTCGATTGCACCGGGTACGCTTTCCGACAGGAGGTGGATGAATTGATCCGGAATCCTCGTGCCGACGAATTTCTCCGGAAGCGGGTGGCGGGCAAGGATCACGCCGTTGCGGTCCGCAACGGTGATCGACCCTCCTTCCGGTACGCCGCGCGTCTTGAGCCTCGCGGAAATGGAATCGAGATCGATCGAGGCAATGATCGCCCCTGCCGGTTTCCGGTTGGCGTCCCGCATTGGCAAGACGACGGGAAGCGTCGGCTTTCCGGTCACCCGTCCGATCACGTATTCGCCGACGACGAAACTGTCTTGCGCGAGGGCGGCCTTCAGGTAATCGCGGTCGGCAAAGCTTACCCCGAGCGCTCGGGGGTTGGAGGAACACCAGACCTTGCCTGAAGCATCGAGCGCAGAAAGGGTGGCGATGTTCTGCAGCGCCGATTGCACCCGCTGCATGTAGTTGGAGCAATTTGAGGGGTTGAAAGTCTGAAGCGAGGACGACTGCGTTACGGCATACAAGACGCCCCTCACGCCTTCGAAGATGCGCTGCAGTTCGGAGGATGCCAGTTCCGCCTGGCGCACGGCGGACCGCTCCACCTCCAGTCTCCTGGCGTGGCGCAGTTCTATGGAATTCCAGATCTCCACCGCGACGACGGGCAGCAAGCCTGCCATGATCACGACGGCAACTCGGTGGGCAAGTCGCATCAGGTAGTGGTTCCCATTCTATCCGGCAATTGAGAGATAACGCACAGAAATTACAAGAACACGTCACCTGCACAAAGCGGATTCAGCGTCGGGAGCCGCGATGGGATTGCGGCCGCGTCGCAGCATCGCGAGGGCTGTTCAGTTGGCCTGCCGTAACCGCGATCCCACCAGGTCGAGCAAATCATTCATGTTGAAAGGCTTGGCGACGACCGGAATTCCGACCGGAACCTGATCGGCGTCGGCATGCCCGGAGACGACTATGACGCTGATCTGGGGACGCTCGCGGTGTAACAAATGCGCCAGTTGTATCCCGTCCATTGAGCCCGGCATCCGGACATCGGTGACCACGACGTCGATGGACAGGGACGAGAGAAACTCGATCGCCTCGTCGGCATTCGACGCCTCGATGACCTCGAAGCCGCAATCGCGCAGATGGTCTGAAAGATCGAACCGGATAAGGACTTCGTCCTCTACGACAAGTATGGCCGGCCGCCTGCCGGCCCGCTCAATCGCGTGAAGCGCCATCAAAAATCCCCATTTGGCCCCTGCGCATTCGTTGCAAACGCGGTTCGGCAAAAATCGTTCCACAACTCGTGAATTCTTGGAACAAATGGTGCGATAGCAAATCCGTCACCATGCGATGGCTTTTCCATCCCGGAAGAAACCACCGCTCGGTCCATTGTCGGGAAGGGTCGCCGCCCACACAATTCCGCTGACGCCTTGCTCCAGGGTGCGCGTGGCATGCGGTCCGCCCATGTCCGTGCGGACCCATCCCGGGCAGATGCTGTTCACCTTCACGTTCGGACCCGCCTCCGCCGCTGCGACGCGGGTGATCGCATTCATCGCCGTCTTTGAAATACGGTATCCGACATCGCCCCCGCCCATGTCGGTCAATTGGCCCATGCCGGAGGATATGTTCACGATGCGTCCCCAGCCATTGCTGTTCATGCGCGGCAGCGCGTGCTGGATCATGCGATAGGCGCTCAGTGCATTGTTGTTGATTGCTTCCGCTACCGCCGAGACGGGCGTGTCGATGCCGTTGCGGCCCGAATTCCAGTAGGCGCGACCGGCGTTGTTTACCAGAACCGAAGCATGCCCGTGCGAGGGGTGAAGCCATTCGTGAAAGGCCGCCACGGATTCATCGTCTGAAACGTCGAGTACATGTCCGTCGGCCTTGCCCTTGGCGAATTGCGCCAGACCCTCATCGACCGCAGACTGCGTACGCGCGGTCACGATTGGAAAATAGCCCATTCCCGCCAAGGCCTTGGCAGTTGCGAGTCCCAGCCCGCGCGATGCCCCGGTGATAACCGCAATCCGATCGCCCATAACCTGCTCCCTTCATAAGTGACGCCCTTGTTCTTACGAGATAGGGCAGGGCATGGCCGCAGTCCGCCGGATGTTGCAATTAGGTACGATTTAAGACGAAGCTTTGCGAATTAATTAACAGGCAGTTGAAAGCTCATCGCTAAAATTGAGTCACCAAAGAATTAAAGGGAGAACTCACATGGAACGCACTAGTTGGAATTTCGTGGTTTTCGTCCCGGCGTCTTTCATCGTGTTTGTGTGGGACATCATGCAAAATCATGGTGCCGGATTCCGGATGTTCGCCGGCGCGGTGCGGTCGGCGGCAGCCTATTTTGGATATTACATCTGAGACGCAGGTTCTCTCATGCCGAGGCAATCCGGGTTCTGCCAGGCACATGATTTCGCGCGGGCCGTCAGAACCCCGAGCTCTTGATAAACCCGGCCAGCATCTGGAAGACCCTTGCATTATTCATTGTCACATCGAATACAAAAGCACCAAATCCGCCAACTACCCACACATACCAATCAGAACTACCCATCGTATCGTGCCTCCTGTAGCAGGCAAGGACACCTGCTTCCGCTGTATTGGCACCATCAATGACACAACAATGGCCATAAAGATGTGCAATATAGCACAGTCCAACTTGGATCAGGTCAACCGCTACTATAACTAACGTTCGTTTAACTCGAAGTTTCAAATTTTAACTGTGTACTTATTAAGCGGTTTCACGTGCTCGGTTGGTGATCGAGGACGGTCGAACCGGACTCGTTTATTGTGATATTTGTCATTCTACTGGGTCTGAGTCGTTCGGATAGGATGATGAACATGGACGCTTTCTTGAAACGGACAGGCAGGGCGCTTGAAACAATGTCGCTTTGGGCGACCCGTTGGGCCGGTAGTTCATGGGCGTTTGCGCTGGCCGCACTCCTCATCGTGACCTGGCTGGTGACCGGACCGTTGTTTGGCTATTCCAACACCTGGCAGCTTGTCATCAATACCGGCACGACGATCATCACCTTCCTCATGGTGTTCCTCATCCAGCGAGCACAAAACAAGGACGCGATGGCGATCCAACTCAAGCTGAACGAAATCGTCGCCAGCATGCAGTATGCAAGCAACCGGCTCATCAATGTCGAGGATCTCACGGAAGCCGAACTTGTGACGTTGCATCGCCATTACAGGACACTGGCGGTGCTCTCGAAAAAAGAGAATGATATTTTCAGCTCCCACTCCGTGGACGAAGCCGAGCGGCGGCACGACATCAAGCAGGGCGGCAAGCAGCACGTCGCCAAGCCGCCGGTCACCAAGTCGCGGAACACCAATTCGCAAGGCCCCAGGCAGCCAGGTGCCCAGGGCCCCAAGCCACAGCGCGCAAGGCGTCGCGGCTAACGCCACGCCTCCCGCATCCGGCTCTTCAGATCTATCCGGACCTTCGGTTGCGGCGCGCGGGCAGGGTTGGCCTGGGCCGGTGGCCAGCTCACGCGCTCGAAGGCGTCCAGCACGTGATCGGGGATGAAGCGCGTGCGGGAGGCGTAGACGTGCCGGTCACCGCGCGCCGCCTGGCCGTGCGTATAGAAACGCTGCGGCGTGATGATGTTCAAGCTGTCCTTGGCCCGCGTCATCGCCACGTAGAGCAGCCGCCGTTCCTCCTCGATTTCCTCGCGCTCGCCCGTTGCAAGGTCCGACGGGAATGCAGCCATCGACGGCATTCAGCACGAAGACCTTGGTCCATTCCTGCCCCTTGGCAGAATGGATGGTTGAAAGGATCAGGTAATCCTCGTCGAGATGCGGCGGCCCGGCCTCGTCGCTGCTTGCCTGCGGCGGGTCGAGGGTCAGCTCCGTCAGGAACTGCTGGCGCGAGGAATAGCCGGCGGCGATCTGCTCGAGCTGCATGAGATCGGCGCGGCGCGCTGCGGCGTCCTCGTGAATGCGCTCCAGATGCGGCTCGTACCAAAGCCGCACGAACTCCATGTCCGTGGGCCATGCGCCACGCCGCGCGCGCAGACCGCAATAGAGATCGACGAACGCTGGCCAGTCAGCCTCGGCACGCGCCGGCGTGCGAAGGGCGGCAAGCGCCACCGCCGGATCGAGGCTGGCATGCAGCGCGTCGATAGCCTGCCCCGCAAAGGACGGACCGATGCCCGGCAGCAATTGCAGCACGCGAAAGCCGGCCACCCGGTCGGCCGGGTTTTCGGCGAAGCGCATCACGGCAAGTATGTCCTTCACGTGGGCCGAGTCGAGGAACTTCAGCCCGCCGAACTTGACGAAGGGAATGTTGCGGCGCGTCAGTTCCACCTCCAGCGGCCCGGAGTGATGCGAGGCGCGAAACAGCACCGCCTGCGCTTTCAGCGCGGTGCCTTGCTCGCGCTCCTCCAGCACTTGTGCGCAGACGTAATCCGCCTGCCCGGCTTCGTCGCGAACGCTCACCAGCAGGGGCTTTTGCGATGATATGCGATCGGTCCACAGGTTCTTGGTGAAGCGTTCGCTCGCTTCGCCGATCACCGCATTGGCAGCGGCAAGGATGGTGTCCGTCGAGCGATAATTGCGGTCTAGCGTCACGACAGTCGGCGGGGTTCGCGAACAGGCCAGGGAAATCGAGGATGTTGCGCACCTCGGCGGCACGGAACGAATAGATCGACTGGGCATCGTCGCCGACCACCGTCAGCCCGCGCCCGTCGGGCTTGAGAGCCAGCAGGATGGCGGCCTGCAGCCGGTTGGTGTCCTGGTACTCGTCGACGAGGACATGGTCGAAACGCTCGCCCAGCGGCCCCGCGATGGCTGGCTCGGCCATCATTTGCGCCCAGTAGAGCAGCAGATCGTCGTAATCGAGCACGTTCTGTGCTGCTTGGCTTCGACATAGGCGCCGAACAACTGCTTCAGCTCGTCGGCCCAGCCCGTGCACCAGGGAAAGGATTTCGCAAGCACCGCGTCGAGATCGGCTCTTGCGCATTCACGGCACGCGAATAGATCGCAAGGCAGGTGCCCTTGGCCGGGAAGCGGCTCTCGCGTGGCCGAGAGGCCCAGCTCGTGCCGCACCAGGTTCATCAGGTCGGCCGAATCCTCGCGGTCGTGGATGGTGAAAGCCGGGTCGAGCCCGATCTCGAGCGCATGGTCGCGCAACAGCCGCGCGCCGATGCGCATGGAACGTGCCGGACCAGGTCAGCCCCTCGGTGAGCGTCGCCGCCTTTGCGCCCATGCACCCGCGCCGCAATGCGCTCGACGCGCTGCTTCATCTCGTCGGCTGCGCGCCGCGAAAAGGTCATCAGCAGGATGCGGCGCGGATCGGCGCCGTTGACGATGAGGTGGGCCACCCGGTGCGCAAGCGTGTTGGTCTTGCCCGAGCCTGCGCCGGCGATGATCAGCAGCGGTGCGCCAATGCCGCCGCCGCCGTGCTCGACGGCCAGTCGTTGCCCGGCGTTGAGTGCGCCAAGGTAATCGAACTCGCCCGCCGAATCCCGTGCCTGGATGTTCATTGCGCCATCCAACAATGTTTATGGTTTGTTCGCAATGCAAAAGTGCAAATTTCCAGAAATTGCAGCGGCGAAGCCACCTGTCCCGTCCGGCAGGAACCACGCCGCGCAAGCGGCGTTTGGTGACGCGGGCAGATTTACTGCCCTTTTTGCTGAAGGATATTCTGTCATGCGCACGGAAGGTTCAATTCGCCGGATTCAGACGGACAATCCGCGCCTCCATGCATTCGAGGTGAACGGCAAGATCCGCAAGGGCGACATTGAATGGATGGCCCAACGGCTTGAACCGGCGCTGAAGCAGCCAGGCAAGATCGACATCATCATCGTGATGACCGACTACGACGGCATCGAGCTCGGCGCGGCTTTCGACGCAAAGGCGCTGCGCGAGCAGGCGCGCGCGATCACCGAAGTGCGCAAGTATGCGGTCGTTGGCGCGCCCGGATGGGCCGAGGCCATGATCAACCTGATGTCTCCGCTGTCGCCGGTCGAGGCGCGCACGTTCGATCTGGCAAGGGCCGCCGATGCCTGGAAGTGGGTACAGGCCTGAGCCTGCATCTGGAAAAAGCGGGCATGGAAGGAGAGCGCATTTGAACGCCGCCAAGACCCCGGGCTTCATGTTCGCCACCGGCATCGAGAACAGCGATCCCGACCATCGACAACGGCCGCACCGCGCGTCGACGAGATGGAGAAGTGCGGCCATTACGAGCGCTGGCGCGAGGATTTCGACCTGGTGCAGGAGCTCGGCATCAGCTTCCTGCGCTACGGCCCGCCGCTCCACCGCACCTTGCTCGGCCCGGGCCGCTACGACTGGGAGTTCGCCGACGAGACCTTCGCCGAGCTGCGCCGGCGCGACATCGTGCCGATCGTCGACCTCTGCCACTTCGGCGTGCCGGACTGGATCGGCAATTTCCAGAACCCGGACTTCCCCGACGCTCTTCGCCGCCTACGCGCGCGCCTTCGCGCGGCGCTTCCCCTGGGTGCAGCTCTACACGCCGGTCAACGAGATGTTCATCTGCGCGCTGTTCTCGGCCGCGCTACGGCTGGTGGAACGAGCAGCTGACGACGCGACCGCGCCTTCGTCACCGCGCTCAAGCACATCGTCAAGGCCAACGTGCTGGCGATGCAGGCGATCCTCGACGTGCGGCCCGACGCGATCTTCATCCAGAGCGAGTCGCTCGGAGTACTTCCACGCCGAGAACCCCGCCGCGATCGCGCCCGGCCGAGCTCACGAACGCGCGAGCGCTTCCTGTCGCTCGACCTCAACTACGGCCGCCGCGTCGACTCGGCAGATGTACGAGTACCTGCTGGACAACGGCATGACGCGCGAGGAGTACCACTTCTTCCTGCAGCAACACGCTGCAAGCACCACTGCATCATGGGCAACGACTACTACGTCACCAACGAGCACCGCGTTGCCGACGGACGGCAGCACCTGCGCGCGGCCGGCGAGGTGTTCGGCTACGCCGAGATCACGCGCCAGTATTACGACCGCTACCGCCTGCCGGTGATGCACACCGAGACCAACCTCGCGCAAGGCCCGAGCGGCGACGAGGCGGTGAACTGGCTGTGGAAGCAGTGGGCCAACGTGCTGCGCGTGCGCAACGACGGCGTGCCGATCGTCGGCTTCACCTGGTACTCGCTGACCGACCAGGTCGACTGGGACACCGCGCTGCGCGAGAAGAACGGCCGCGTCAACCCGCTCGGCCTCTACGACCTCGACCGCAAGATCCGGCCGGTCGGCCGCGCCTACAAGAAGCTGATCGCGCGACTGGCGGGCGGTGCTGCCGACGCAGAGCGTCTGCCTGCAGGTGCCTGTCGTCATGCCTGACGAACATGATTCGGGTTGGGCCCGCCGCATCCGCGAGGACACCGCGGCGGTTGCCAAGGCAGCCGAGTAGGGCCACGGAACATTGGCATTCACACAAGGTTCGGCGGCGGCGCGGCAATGGAGCCGCCAAGGAGAAAAATCATGCGGACCTTGATGCTGACTGCCGCAGGCGTGCTGGCACTCGCCTTTGCCCAGCCCGCAGTGGCGCAAACCAAGACCACTGCCACCACAGTGGCCATGGAGGTGAAGACCCCCGAGGACTTTGCGAAAATGGCGTCGCAGTCGAACATGCTGGAAGTCGAGACCAGCAAGCTGGCGCTCGAAAAGTCGAAGAAGGAAGACATTCGCGCCTTCGCGCAACGCATGGTGGATGATCACACCAATGCCGGCAAGGAAATGGAGAAGGCGGCTGCCAGTGACGGCGTAACGGCCGTTCCGGCCAAGCTGGACGATCAGCACGCCAAGATGCTGAAAGATCTTGGCGCTGCTTCTGCCGGTGACTTCGACAGCCAATATGCGCAGCTACAGGTGCAGGCGCATGAGCAGGCGGTTGCCCTGTTCACAGGCTATTCGCAGCAGAAAGGCGCCTTGGCAGACTTGGCGGGGAAGCTTCTGCCCACGCTGCAGGAGCACCTGGAAATGGCCCGCGACCTCAAGGGCTGAGCATGTGCCGCGCCGCCTGCGGCTGGCTCGCGGGCGGCGCCAGTTTCGCGAAAATCAGCTCATCCCGTAGTACTGCTCGAGCTCTGTTTCGTATTCCGCGTCGAGTTCCTTGCCGGGATTGTACGCCGGGCTGTTCCTGATGCGGTCGCGCTCCAGCGCCACGAAAATCTTCTGCTGGGACCAGCTCACTTCGTCGAGCCAGCGCGGCGACACCAGCACTTGCTTGCCGGGCCACCAGTTGCGCGTGTCGACGATCAGGTAGGCGATGCGCCAATTCGTGTCGTCGATCAGGAAATCCTGCGCGTGGCCGATTTCTCCGTCCATTGCCTGAATGAAATAGCGTCTCACCGAGTTCATGCTGCGCAGGTGCGGATCGTCCTGCCGCGCCTTGCCGTCCGTGTCGGATGCGCCTTGCAAGGCCTGCGGCGGAAGATTGAGCGGCGTGCCCGGATAGCCCGAGCCGGTGCCCCAATAGGGGTCCCAGCCGTAATGGGCGAACAGCTCGGCCTCCTGCTGGCGCGAGACCGGACGGTCACCATCTGCCGGCGGGCTTGCCTTGATCTGTTCGCGGTCGAGATCGACCGGAACCGCGTCGCTGACCGGATCCGGCGTGCCGAAGACCTGCGGCGGGAGCAGCACGCGCCGGCCAGGCAGCCAGTTGCCGGTGTCGACCACGATCCAGCGCAAGACCCACTGCTCGTCGTCGAACAGCATGTCGTCGATGCTGCCTATGGCGCCGTCGGTGGCTTTTACCGAGTTGCCGATTATGCCGGATGCGTTGCGAAGCATCGTGTCCTCCCGCGTTCGATCAGGGACAAAACAGGCCGGCAAGGCCCAGGTTCCACAACGGCCCGGTTACTCCGGATTGAGCCACAGCTTGAGGCGATAGAGCACCCTCAGCACGACGGCGCCGAGCACGGCGGCGGCAAGGCCGATGCCCCAGAACCCGAAGCCAACCGCAACACCGATGGAGGCAGCGAGCCATATTCCCGCGCCCGTGGTCAAACCGTGGACCTCGCCCTTGGAAAACACGATGAAGCCGGCCGCCAGGAATGCAACGCCGGAAGTCACCGCCTCCACGACGCGCAGCGGATCGGTCTGCACCTCATTGGCGCCCAGATGGGAAGCGTTCGGCACTTCGATTGCCAGCAAGGCGAAGATCGCCGCGGCCAACCCGACCAGCATGTGCGTTCTCAGCCCCGCGGCGCTGGCTTTTGTTTCCCGCTCGGCGCCGATGATCGCCACCAGCACCAATGCTCCGAGGGCCCTTGCAATCATCACCGGATAGGGCGTGACGGTTCTTGGGGCGAGGTCGGAAATGATCTGGTCGAGGATGGCTTCCAAGTCGAACATCCAAAAGCTTGGGGGGCGGTCGTCGGGAGTTAACCCCGAACTTCGGGGCTTGGTTCCCGCCCGCCGTGAGCGCTGGCCGCGGCATCATGATTTCACGTTAGTGCTTGCCTGCCGCTGTGCTATTCTCGACAAATGAAATTGCCTGTCGACCGGACAAAGCTGGACATTGGAGCCTGGCTGGCAAGTTTGGACCTTGCCGGGTTTGCGGAAGCGTTTGCACACAACGGCATCGACGGCGAACTTCTTGCCGATCTCACCAATGAGGACCTCAAGGACATCGGCGTCACACGGCTGGCCGACCGCAAGCGCCTGCTGCAGGCCATCGCCGAACTCTCCGGCAAACCCGTTGCTGCCGGGCCAGCCGGCGCACCTGACGGGGCCATTCGCGGCGAGATGCGGCAGGTCACGGTCCTTTTCGCCGATATCTCCGGCTTCACGAAACTTTCCGCCTCCTTGGGTGCGGAAAAGACCCACGCGCTGCTGGAGACTTATTTCAACGCCGTCGACGGCATCGTGAAATCCTTCGACGGTTCGGTCGACAAGCATATAGGCGACAGCGTCATGGCGGTTTTCGGCGCACCGGTTGCGCACGACAACGACCCGGAACGGGCCGCGCGCGCCGCGCTCGAGATCCATGAAGCCGTGCGTGTCACGGGCGATAAGACCGGAGTGCCGATACAGGCACATATCGGGATCGCCAGCGGGCAGGTCGTGGCGAGCGGCGTTGGCGGCGACAGCCACTACACGATGACCGGCAACTCGGTAAACCTGGCCTCCCGGCTCACCGATGCCGCAGGTCCCGGCGAGACGCTCGTCTCCCGCACTGTCTACCAGGCGATCGAAGGCGCTTTCGAGAGCGAGGACTGCGGCAGCATCCAGCTGAAGGGCATCGCCGAACCTGTACCCGCTTTCAAACTCAAGGCCCGCAGCCGCCGCCGTTCGGCGACGCGCCCCATGGTCGGGCGGCAGCTGGAGATCAGGCAGTTCGCGGCTCTGCTGACCGCCTGCCGCCAGGCGGGGGCGGGGCAGGCGGTTCTGCTTCGCGGCGAGGCCGGCATAGGCAAGACACGGCTGAGCGAAGAGTTCGAGCGGCTGGCGGCGGGGGAGGGCTTCATCTGCCATCGCACGCTGGTGCTGGATTTTGGTGTGGGCAAGGGACAGGACGCCGTGCGGGCGCTGGTGCGCAGCCTGCTGTCCATTCCGCAAGGCAGTCCCAAGGCGTTCCGCGCAGCGGCCGCCGCCACTGCTTCAAGGGACGGCCTTGTAGAGCCCGGCCACGCCATCTTCCTCAACGACCTGCTGGACCTGCCGCAACCCGCGCAATTGCGCTCGCTTTTCGATGCCATGGACAATGAGCGCCGCAATGCCGGCAGCAAGGAAACCATTGCGGCCATCGTGCGCAATCTCGCTGCAAGACAGCCTGTTTTCCTGATCGTCGAGGACATCCACTGGGCTACGCCACATATCCTGGACCACATTGCCGAGATTACCCGGGTCGCCAGTGATCATCCCGTCATCCTGCTGCTGACCACCCGCATCGAGGGTGATCCGCTCAACCACGCGTGGCGATCGCAGGTGGCCCAGACGGCGTTCAGCACCATCGACCTGCGGCCGCTGCGCCGAGAGGACGCAATGGCAATGGCGTCGGCCCTGTTCGAGAGCGGCCACAAACATGCGGTCTCCTGCGTCGAGCGCGCCGAAGGCAATCCGCTGTTCCTGGAGCAATTGCTGCGGCACGCACAAGCGAGTGCCGGCGAGGGCATTCCCGATTCCGTCCAGAGCCTGGTGCAGGCGCGGGTCGATGCTCTGCATCCATCCGACAGGCTGGCTTTGCAAGCGGCCTCGGTGCTCGGCCAGCGTTTCATGCCGCAGGCGCTGCGCCAATTGATCGGGCGCGAGGACTATTCGTTCGACACGCTGATCGAACGGTTCTTCATCCGGCGGCAATCCGAGGCATTCCTCTTCGCGCACGCGCTGATCCAGGAGGGCATTTACAATTCGCTGCTCGCGGCGCAACGAACCGAACTTCACCTGAAGGCGGCACGGATATTCGAGGCCGGCGACCCCACGCTCTGCGCCCAGCACCTCGACCGTGCGGGGGATACGGGTGCGGCGGCCGCATACCTGCGGGCCGCCATGGCGCAAGCCGAGGCGTTTCGCCTTGACGGGGCATTGACGCTGATCCAACGCGGCATCGAGATTGGCACGGACCGAAACGTCACCTGCGATCTCTACTGCCTGCGCGGCGACGTGTTGCGCAACATAGGCGACACCGAGGGTGGAATTGCCGCGTTTGAAATGGCGTCGAACTACGTTGTCGACGACCAACGCCGCTGCCGCGTGCTGATCGGCATGGCCGACGGCCTGCGCGTGTCGGACCGTCAGATGCAGGCGCTCGAAATTCTGGGCAATGCCCAGCAGATCGCCGAAGGCAACGGCTATGACCACTATCTCGCCGGCATCCATTATCTGCGTGGCAATCTCTATTTTCCGCTCGGCAACATGGAAGGCTGCCTTGACGAGCACACCAAGGCGCTGTCAGCCGCGCGGCGGGTATCATCACCGGAGGACGAGGCGCTGGCCCTCGGCGGCCTTGGCGACGCCTACTACCTGCAGGGGCTGATGCAATCGGCCTACGACCAGTTCCGCTCCTGTGTAGAGCTCAGCCAGGCGAAGGGCTATCACCGGATCGAGGCTGCGAACCGCCACATGGTTGGCTGGACGCGAATGCACCAGATGGAATTCGCGCAGGCGCGCGAAGATGCTGCGGCGACGATCGAACTTGCGCGCCAGATCAGCCATCGCCGTGCCGAACTCCTGGCCCTGATGCTCACGTGCATCCTCGACATCGTTACCAACCGCGTGGATCATTTTGAGGAGAACGCCAGCCTGGCGCTCGATCTTGCCCGCCGCTCGAAGGCTGGAAACTTCGAGGCTCAACTGCTGGAGACCTGGGCACGTTATCACTTCGTCATGAACCAGTACGACAAGGCGCTGGCAATGGTGGACCAGGCACTCGAAGTGGTCCAGCGCGTCGGCACTTCCTTCGTCGGGCCGACGGTCCTCTCCACAAAGGCCCGCATCGTTCGCGATGCCGATGCGAGCCGTGAACTTCTTCGGCAGGGCGAAGCCGCGCTTGACGCAGGCTGCGTCGCCCACAACCATGTCTGGTTCGCGCAAAGCGCCATCGACGCCGAACTCGCACGCAATGCCTGGAGCGAAGCCGAACGATACGCCAGGCGTCTTGAAGACTATTCGCGGCGCCAGCCGATGAAATGGTGCAAGTTCACGGTCGAGCGCGCACGCGCCCTGTCGGCATTTGGCCAGGGCGACCGTTCGCCGGAACTTGTCGCGACCCTTCGCAGGCTGGCGGAAGAAGCCGGGCAGGCGCACCTGCAACCGGCGCTCCCGCTATTGCAGCAGGCACTTCAGCAGAGCGTCTGAGGGGCCAAATTGTCGCGCCCTGGCGCAAAATGCTGCACTGCCGCATAAATGCCGCTTTGGAGATCACATATGTTCTTCAAGCGGGTGGCGTCATGAGCGCTGCCATCATCAAGACACTCTGGATTTGGCAAGCCGGCGCTCAGCCTGCGGGGGAGCGCGCGTGCCGGAAAGGCTATCATGAAAAGCATCGCCAGAACGCTCTCGCTGGGCGCCGCGCTTCTGCTTGGCGCTAACGCGGCAAACGCCGCCGAAACAGAATTCCTTCAATCGCTGGAAGGAAGCTGGTCCGGCACCGGCACCGTGAAGGTGCGGACCGATTCCTCGCCCATCAAGGTATCGTGCAATTTCAACTCCGACGCATCGGCCACGACGTTCGAACTGGATGGCAAATGTCGCGGTCTTGTCGTCGTGTCGCGTGCGATCAAGGCCAGCCTTCGCGTCAATGGAGCCCGTTATGACGGCTCCTATGTCGGCGCGGGTACCGGCACCGCCGGCCTTGCCGGCAGCCGCAGCGGCAATGCGATCAACCTCGGCATTCGCTGGGCCAAGGAAGTCAACGGTGACCGCACCGCCGTGCTGCGCGTCACCAAGACGTCCAGCGGCATGAAGTTGACGACGATCGATACCGACTTCACCACCGGCAAGGATGTCGTCACCAGCGAAATCACGCTGAGCCGCCTGTAAAACTACGCAATTTCCAAGCTGCACAAGGCGCCGGGACTCTCCCGGCGCCTTTTTGCGTTGGCGTGTTGCAGAAAGTGAACTTTCCCATCTTGAACAATGGTTACGTAACGTTCGATATTCAACTGCTGAATTCGGCCTGATGCCAGGCCGGGTTGGCGGCGCGGCCAGGGAGCGGGTCCCGGTTGTCGCTGGAATACGAATAGGCCATTGGAGGGATTCATGGGCAAGCGCGATGAACTGGTTGCGAAATATGTGAAGGACCTGAAGGAAAAGTGCGGCCATGCCGCTGATGTCGAGCTTCTGACCAAGGTTGTCATAGGCTGCGGTCCGGCGGTGTACCGCGAGGATGCTTCCACCGTCTCGGCTACCGACAGCGAAGAGATCGAGCGTATCCGCTCGAATTTCCTGGTCCGCAAGCTGGGCCTGAAACCAGGCGACAATCTCGATGCGGCGATCTCGGCCGTTAACGAGCAGTACGGCAAATCCAACCGCAACAAGTACAGGGCGGTATTCTACTATTTGCTGGTCAGGCACTTCAAACGCGAGAGCGCATACGCCTGAACAGTATGATACAACACAGCCGGGCGGGGGACTCTCAGGCGGCACAGGCCGTCTGCGCATCGATTGGCGGGAGAAACCTTCATGAAGCGAATGATCCATGCGGCGGTTGCCGCGCTCGTACTGTTGTCTGCAGGTGGTTGCACCTTGACTGAACGCGCCGCCGCAGTGGGCGCGGGAACCGGCGCTGTGATCGGCGGAGTAACTACCGGAACGGTGCAGGGCGCCGCCGTTGGCGCCGCGATAGGCGGCGTGGCGGGTGCGCTGATCGGCAAGGCGGCAACTCCGGGCGATTGCTACTATCGTGGCAGGGATGGCCGCCGCTACGTGGCGCGCTGCTAGCCTTCAGGACCAGCGTGGGGCCGGGCGGCCGTCGCCAATGAACCGGTAATCGCATCGTTGCGTATGTAATCCGACTACAAGGAGGATTTCATGCGCATTCTTACGATGGTGCTGCTTGCATTGGCGACGACCGCCACCCCGGTTTCGGCACAAACGCTTGCCGACCAGATGACCTGCGAACAATTGATTCGCGCCTTCGAGGTGAACGGCGTCATCTACAAGCGGGTGAACGGAAAAGCTTTGCCGGTTCGGGTCGGTATCCCGATCCGGCAGGCGCGCGGCCTGAGCTGCGGCCCGAACAATTACCAGAGGCGCACGAGCAGCGCTCGCACGACCGACAGCGCCCGGTGCACCTATGCGGTCTACTGCCAGGGATATGGCAACGACAAGCTCTTTCGCAACTAATGGCCGCGGAGCTACCGCCTGATCGCCACTTTCCGTAAAATGCCGCTGATTCCATTCATGAAACCCAAAATTATTGTCCGTATTCATACGGCCATTGGCGATTTTGGGAGAACCATCATGAAAATTTTCAAGCATTCCGCATTGGTCCTGGCGACCTCGGTAGCATTCTCGGCAGCGGTCATTTCCCTTCCCTCGTTCGACCTCGGCGGCAGTCTTGTTGCCCATGCCAAGGATGGAGGCAACGGCAATGGCGGCGGGAATGGCAATGGCGGTGGGAACGGCGGCGGAAACGGCAACGCGGGCGGTAACGGCAATGCCGGCGGCAACGGCAATGCCGGCGGCAACGGCGGCGGCAATGGAAATGGCGGGACGGCCAGCGGCGCTTCGGGCGGCAAAGGCGCCAAGAGCGGCGCAGGACTATTCTCCGCATTCTCGCCGAAGGGCAACTCGCTGAAGACCACCGGCAAGCCCACGCAGAAGGCCTCCCTGTCCACGGGCAGCCAGAAATCGGCCAAGGGTGCAGCCAAGCAGACCGTGGCCCAAAGCAAGGAAAAGAACCTTCATGCCCTGCTTGGCGGCCTCAACTCGCTCAACCGCAACATCAACGGCCTGATGAACACCAACAGCCCGCGCATGGCCGGCTTCAAGGAATACATCGAGACTTCGCTGATGGTGGAAAGCGTCCAGGGTCTTCTGGATGCGGTCGCTAGTGCTTCGGCCACCTTGACCAACGAGATTGTGCCATACGAGACGCTCGATTTGGCGGTCGATACAACGTTCTCGTATACGGGGCTGACAAAGGCAGAGTTGGATGCGAGAGTTGCGCAATTGACAGCAGTCGTCGCCGCGGACTCGGCGAACACGGCTGCAGCAGACAGAACTGACCGCCCTGACGGAAGCGCTCAAAGACACCCTCGCCGTTGACGCACTCATTGCGGCCGAAACCGCACTTGCGGCAACTCCGCCGGAAGACCTCGCCTTGGCCGAGACTTGGTCGACACAGGCGGCTATTGATCTGGAAGCAGCGGTGAGAGCCGGCGCGAACCCGAACCGGCAATACACCGATGAAGAGTTTGCGGCGGTGATGGGCTGGGTTACCGAGACCATGGACGCGAAGATTGACGAGGCGAGGGAGCTTGCCGCCACGCAGGCAGCCGTCGAGCCGGCGCCTGAGGCTCCCGAGGCGACGGCGCCCGAAGCGCCTGCGGCCGGTGAAACCGATCCCGCTGTCGTGACGCCGACCACGGAAGAACTGATCGTCCAGTAAGTCCCGCTGGCACAGGCGAAAAGGGCGGCCCCGGCCGCCCTTTTTTGTTGCCGTCAGCTCGGCTTGCCGCTGCCGCCCGGATTTTGCGTGCCGGTGTTCGGCGAGTTTGCGCGACCGGCGCCTCGACCGGGGTTGGTGCCATCGCCAAGACCCGAACGATTGCTCTTGGTAACTGCCGGCGGTTCGGGCGGCGGATTCTCGCCGCCGCCGCCACCTGGAGGCGGCGGAGGATCAATGGTCGGCGCCTGGGGCGTCGGCGCGGGAGCCGCCGGGGCAAATGTCCGGTCAGGCGTTTGCGGCAGCAAGGCTGTATTGGCGCAGCCGCCGCTCAGCCTGAACTGTGACTGCAACTGGCCTTCGTTTCTCATCAGCGGAAAATTGGCTTTTTCGGCGCGCCCCTTCTGGCGGAGATTGCCTTCCAGATCGACCTTGCCGCCACCCATCACGCCATATGAGCACAGCCCCCGCAGGGTCTCGCACTTGCCGCCGCGCGCGCACATTTCCACTTCGCCGCGCACCATGACCACATGCGTCTCGCCGTTGGCGATGCCGACGTCAAAGGCCGTGCCACGCACGCCGATCGTGCCCGAGGGCGTGTTGATCTTGTAGGCGGAACTACTGCTGTTGCCGCTGACAAAGCGGAACGCACCCTTCGTCGCCCTGATTGTCACCGTCTTGAACGTCGTGTCGGAATTGAAGACGAAATTGTCGATATCGACCTGAGCACCTGGGCCCACGACGATCTTCGTCTTGTCGACGAGGATGATCTGCGCATTGCCAGACTTGGTCGCCTTTAGGCGATCGTCCTGGAAAATTGCCGAGTCCTTGCGAATTTCGCGGCTGCCGGCCGGACCCGAACCCGTTACGGTGGTGGAGGCATCAACCGTCACACCCACGGGCTGTGCCGCCAATGCCGCGTTTGAGGCCATACATGCGATACTTACAATGCCGTACAGCAGGGGACGAAGCATGGATGTGTACTCCTTTACTATGTGTTAATATTAACACACGTATAAGGGAGTGTCGACTTACTCAACGGAACAAACCGCGAGGGGGCTTGACACGCTCGTGAGCGAATCAAATTGCTCTCCGGGAAGCTCTTCTACTTGAAGGTTGCGAGCTGGTTGTAGGTCTGTCCCTCGCGCCACATCACGATGGCCGTGCCATCGCTCAGCGTGCCCGAGAAGTAATGCATGCCTTCTCTGTTCAACGTCGCAACGACGGTTTTCTTGTCCTTCGCCTTCAACTCGAATTTTGCGTCGTAGCCTGTAAATGAATGACCCAACGCCCACGTGGCGATGGAGGCAAGGCGCTGGTCGCCGCAGCCCTTGAGCTTTGCAGTTCCCGTATCGCCCCCCTTGCCCTGCAGGGCGAAGAATCCATCGATGCCGATCTGGCAGCCGCAATCCGGCCGCCCGTCAGTGATGGTCCACACGCCCTTGATGTCGGCCTCCGACCTTATGGTTGACTGGGCAAGGCCGCCCGCCGCGGCCGCGCCAAGTCCGCCGCCAACCATGCCACCGACGATCTGCATGGCGCCGCGCCCGACGGCCTTGCCGCTGTCCTTGACTACGGCGCTGCCGAAATCGGCCCCGCGTGCCGGCTTGGGCGGCGGTCCTGCGGCTATGGCAATGGAGCACTGCGCCGGCGTGGCGCCCGGTGCCTGCGCAAGGGCCGGCGTATCCTGCGCCGCCGCATCCTTGGGCTTTTCGCTTGGGGCCGCTTCCGTTTTCACAGCTTCGACCGGCGTTGCGGCCGCGGCATCGGCCGGTGGTGTTGCAGCCGCGGAAATGGTGTCCTCGACACCTCCGCCTGACGATTTGCCACCAGGCGACTGGCATGAGGCGGCTATGGCCGCCGAAAGGCATAACGTCAGGCCTGCAAGCATTTTGCGCATCGTTCCCCCCCAATCACGATAGGTCAGAAAAAAGCTAAAGCGTAATTCTGGTCAGTGCAACCGGGTGGCCGATAAAAGCTGTCTGTTGGTTATCGACAGCGCGAGCCAGTCTGTTCACACCTTGCAAACCGTGCCGGTTAAGCCCGCCGCAAGCTCTGTTGTGTAAGCATTGCGACATGAAACGCGGCGAAAAACGCGTACGTGCGGAGCAGATGAAATGACGGCAGTCAGGCGAATGATGAAGGGGCGGGCATGGAGCGGCGGATTGGGCGTGCCACTGCTGGCAACGGTCATCTCACTTGCGGTGATCGGTGGTATCATCCAGGTCTGAGTGTCAGGCCTTCAACTTGCCGTAAATTGACTGATAGCGGGCGAGGGCACTCTCCAGCCGCGCCAGGTTCTCGGCAGTGTAGGCGGCGTAATCCACTCCCGGCGTACTAAGGAACAACTCCGAAACCAGGCTCCACATCGTCTCGCGCAGCAGCGAGGCGCATTGCATTGCTTCATGCGCGCGGATGAGCCCTGCATCCGGCGCACGGTCGAAATAGGCGGCCAGCAACGCCCGCGAGGCTTCCTCGTCCATCGCCGCATTGGAAGCTATGCCCGCAAGATCGAACATCGCCGTCGAAAAGCCCGCATACTCGAAATCGATCAGCCACAGCCGGCCGCCATCGTCGAGGAAGTTCGCCGGCAGCAAATCGTTGTGGCCGAAGATCACGGGCAGGGGCACTTGCACCCGCTCCAGTTCGCGCGCTGTCGAAAGCCACGCAGGCAGGCAGGCGCTCATGCGGCTGCTCGCCCGCCGCGAGCGTGCGCGCATAATCGCGAATGACGTGGAAGACCCAGAACATGTAACCCGGACCGCTGACATGGGCCGGCATGGTCTCGTGAAAGCTGCGGATGAAGCCAGCGATTGTCTCCGGCGCGGCGCAGACATCGTCGGCGCTCAGTGTCTTCGCCGTGATGAACTCGCTGACCATCACGCCCGGCTGCGAATAGAGCACGGCGGGCGCGAAGCCCGCTGCATTGGCCGCACGGGCTATCGCGATTTCCCGCTCGCGCGAGACGTGGTGGAATGGAAAATCCTCGCCGAACCGCACGACATGCGCGCCGGTGGCGTCCGTGACCTTGTAGCTCTCATTGCTGAGACCACCGGCAAGCGGCTCGACCGTGATCGCGCCTTGCCAGCACGGCAGACCGCTGATCCGCTTGAGGCTGGCATATTCCATGACGAGTTTCCGGGCGCTGGTGTTCACGGGTGCCAAGCTTTGCCCCGCAAGGATGCTCCGGTCAACGCTACTGCGCTGAAATCAGGCGGCTTTCGCGAAGTTGACCGTTGCGCGACAGGATCGGGTATGCGGCCACGGCGAAAAGCGTGTTGATCTCGCGCAGGCTGCGAACGATCTCGAGATGCAGGTCGCTGGTCTCGATGCTCTCTTCCGAGCCGTTTTGCAGGCGTCGCAAATGGTTCTTCCGGCTCTGCCGTTTCGAGAGTTCGCATGCGATCCTTTTCCATGATCAGCTGCCGGGCGGAATCGAGATCCTCCGACAGCAGCACGTTCAGCGACAACTGCATGTTCGCCATCAGCCGGTCGTGCAATCCGGTGAGTTCGCGCCAACCTTCGGGTGAGAAATTGTGGCTCTTCTTCTTCTTGTCCAGCGCCATGTCCAGAAGGCCCTTGATGATGTCTCCGGCACGCTCGAGATTGATGGCGAAACCCGCCAGGTCCATGCTGCGATTGCTGTCCGTTTCGTCTCCGCCGCGGCTCACTTCGGCCAGGTACAACTTGATGCCCGAATGGGCGGCGTTCACTTCGCGATCGAGCGGCGCAGCCGTTCCACCTGTTCGCGGTCGCAGGTCTGGAACATGTCCATGACCGGCCGCAGCATGACCTCGACGAGCTGCGCCATGCGCAGGACCTCGCGCGTGGCGCTGGCGAGCGCCAGGTGCGGTGTTGCGATGACGCGAGCGGTCCAGCGTGCTGGCAGGGCGCATCCATTCGCCAGAAGGATCGTGCGCCGGCTTCTCGGGCATCGACCCTGGCGAGCAGCGCCGCCATCGGGCGCATCAGTGGCAGGCAGATCACGGCAAGCGCCAGGTTGAAGGCTGCGTGTATGTTGACCACGTAAAGCCCGGGATGCGCGCCCAGATAATAAGTGCGGCAGTTCGACGAAACGCAGTGCCGCCAGCGCTGCAACTAGCGCCCGCGCCCCGGAACAGCAGGTTTCCAACGGGCAGGCGGCGGCCCCGGACGGCCATTGACCGCGTCAGCCAGACCGCAATGAAACCGGCTCCAAGATTGGCGCCGAGCAGCATCGAGACGCTTGCATCGACGCCAGTGCGCCCTTTGCCGGCAAGAGCGGCGATAAGCAGCACCGTCGCAACGCTCGAATGCACCAGAAATGCGAGCACCGCACCGAAAAGGAATGCGGTGACAAAGTCCTTGTCGAGCCACGCGGCAATCATCGGCATCAGCGGTGCATCCTTGAGCGGGAGCGACCGCTTCGCCGATCATGTGCAGGGAAATCAGAATGAACGCGATGCCGATGAGTATGCGGCCGATCTGCCGGATGGTGCGGGTCTCGTACTTCAGGAACATCCAGCCGCCAGCCGCCAGCAGGATCGGCGTAAGCCAGGAAAGATCGAGCGACAGGACCTGGACGACGATGGCAGAACCGACATCGGCGCCCAGCAGCAGGGCAAGGCCGCTGGCCGCGGCAAGCATGCCGCTGGCGGCAAATCCTGTGGCCAGCACCGCTGCCGCCGTCGAACTTTGCAGGATCACCGCGATGACCATGCCGAGCAACGCGGCCGAGATCGCACCGCGTTCGGGATCGGAAATGGCGCGGCGCAGCATCGGCCCGGATGCGCGCTCCACGCCGGTGCGCACCATGCGCACGGAGTAGAGGAGCAACATGGTTGCGCCGGCCATGTGAATGATGATGAGGGGTACGTTCAATGCAGCAACTCCACCCCCGGACGGCCAGACCGTCCCTGGGACCATTGTAACGGCGCGACTACTAAAAATCTGAAAATGTTAAAGTTCCAAACGGTATGCTCAGGTTCCACAAAGTAACCCTGACGGCTGGCCAAACCGCGCCATTTGCGCGATCAAAGGCGCACATTGTGCCATTTTTTCGACATTGAGATGAGTGGAGAGCGTTGTTTCAGGCGGCGAGCGCCAATACGCTTCCTGGTGCGAAATGCACTTTCACCATCTCGCCCACTGCTGCGGGCGGCCGCGAGGGATCGTTGAACGCATCAAGCGACAGATGGTCTTCGCCCAGGACGTATGCGGATGCGGATCACCGAACCCATGAAGTCCACGGCGGCGATGCGCCCCTCCAGCATCTGGTCGCCGGGGCGCTGCTCCAGCCGCGAGCGCTTCGGGCCGAAGCGCCAGCGTGACCTTGCCGCCCTTGGTGGCGGTTGCAGGCAGCTTCAGCCCGGCGAAGGTCGCGCCACCGGTCTTGACCACGCCCTTGGCAATGTTCTCGATGGTGCCGTCGAGCACGTTCAGCGTGCCGACGAAGGAGGCGACGAAGCGGGTGGTGGGGCGGTTGTAGATCTCGAACGGCGTGCCGACCTGCTCGGCCCGGCCGTCGTTCATCACCACGATGCGGTCGGACATCGACAGCGCCTCTTCCTGGTCGTGGGTCACGAAGATCGTGGTGATGCCGAGCTCGCGCTGGATCGCGCGGATTTCCTCGCGCAGCGACACGCGGATCTTGGCGTCGAGCGCCGAGAGCGGCTCGTCGAGCAGCAGCACGCTGCGGCGTGGGCGCCAGCGCGCGGGCCAGCGCCACGCGCTGCTGCTGGCCGCCCGAGAGCTGGAAGGGATAGCGGTCGCCGAGCTGCGGCAGGCCTGATGAGCCGCAGCATCTCGTCGACCCGCGTCGTCGATCTCGGCCGCGGCGACGCCCGCGACCTTGAGCCCGAAGGCCGATGTTCTCGCGCCACCGTCATGTTGGGAAACAGCGCATAGGCCTGGAACACCATGCCGATGTTGCGCTGGTTCGGGCTTGCAGGTCGGTGACGTCCTTGCCCGTCGATGCGGATCGCGCCCGACGTCGGCGTCTCGAAGCCGGCGACCATGCGCAGCATCGTCGTCTTGCCGCAGCCCGACGGGCCGAGGAGCGAGACGAACTCGCCCTTCTCGATCGCCAGGTTGAAGTCCTTGCACGACCTGCGTCGGCGCCGAAGGACTTCTCGAGGTTGCTGATGTCGAGAAGATCGGCCATCAGTCCTTGGCCGGCTGTTGCGATGTTTCGGCGAAGCGCGGCGACGAGCTGGATCAGGCCCATGCAGGCCCAGGTGATGGCGAAGGCGATGACGGCCAGCGCCGCCGGCTCGTAGGCGCGGTTGGCGCCGAGCAGCTGCAGATACGGGCCGAAGGCCGGCCGGTTGAGCAGCGCCGCCATGGTGAATTCGCCGATGACGATGGCGAAGGTCAGGAACGCGCCCGACAGCACCGCGACCAGCACGTTGGGCAGGATGATCCGCGCGCATGATCGTGACCCAGCCGGCGCCGAGGCTCTGCGCCGCCTCGGTCAGCGTGCGCGACGTCGATGGTGCGCAGGCCGGTGTCGACGGCGCGGTACATGTAGGGCAGCGCCAGCGTCGCATAGCCGAACATCAGCAGGAGTTCGGTGCCGCGTCGCCGATGCCGGTCAGCGGCAGGCAGCGACGAGGTGTTGTAGAGCCGGATATAGCCGAACACGATGACGATGGCCGGGATGACCAGCGGCAGCAGCGTGATGAACTCGATCGACCGGGCCGCAGCTGCGGCAGCTTCAGCCGCACCCAGTAGGCGGTCGGCACCACGAGCAGCACGCCGACGACGATGGTGCAGCAGCGCCATCACGACCGAATAGCTGAAGGTCTCCTGGAAGCGCGGATCGCCGAGCACCGACGCGGTAGGCGTCGAAGGAATAGACGCCGCGCCGCATCCGCAGCGAGAATTCGAACGTGCCGATCAGCGGCAGGAGGAAATAGAGCAGCGCCGAAGACGAGCGCGACCCAGGCCCAGAAGCGCCGGCTTCATTTCAGCCACCTCTCGGCGCGGGTGCGCAGCCAGATGTAGATGACGTTGGCGATGCCGGTGATGACGATCATGCCGAAGGCCAGCGCATAGCCGAGATGCGGGTCGCTGCAGCACGTCGCCGCGGATCTGCGCGAAGAGCAGGATCGGCACGATGTTCGAGCGACGAGCCGGTCAGCGCGATAGGCGGTGGCGACCGCGCCGAAGGCATTGGCGAACAGCAGCGCGAAGGTGCCGAGCAGCGACGGCCAGCAGGATCGGCAGCGCCACCATGCGCCAGTATTGCGACGCCGGTGGCGCCGAGGATCGCGGCCGCCTCGCGCCATTCGCGCTTCAGCCCGTCGAGCGCCGGCGTGATGATCAGGATCATCAGCGGGATCTGGAAGAAGAGATAGGTGAGCGTCAGGCCCCAGAAGCTGACAGCAGGTTGAAGCCCAGTGCGCGTAGATGTTGATGCCGAACCGGTCGCGCAGGAGCACGGTGACCAGGCCGAGCCGGCCCGAGCGTCGCGAGGAAGGCGAAGGCCAGCGGCACGCCGGCGAAATTCGAGGCGACGCCGGAAAAGGTCAGCAGCGGGCCGCGCAGCCAGTCGGGCAGGCCGCCGCGCACGATCGCGGCGGCCATGGCGAAGCCGATGAGCGCAGCCGAGCAGCGCCGGAGACCAGGCTGATCTTGATCGAGATCCAGTAGGCGCGCGGATGATGTCGGCTGTGACAGGTCCGCGATGTTCTGCGAGCGTGAAGCCGCCGTCGCGGCGTCTGGAACGCGCCCACGACGATCTGCATCGTCGGCAGGATCAGGAACAGCAGCGCGAAGACGAAGAACGGCAGCAACGCCGAGCCAGTGCGACGGCAAGTCGCATCGCTCGGGCCGCCGGCGCGATGCGGCCGTTCTGCGGCATGTGTCGGTTCGCCTGTCGGTCTTGCAGGCGTCTGCCGTACCGGTGAGGAACGGCCCGCCCCGGCATCAAGCCGGGGCGGGCGATGTCAGCGTCTGATTACTGGACGTTGGCGCCGACGACGCTGTCCCAGCCGCCGGTGACGGCTGCCTTGTTGGCGTCCTGCTTCTTCGAGCGTCGGGAAGTACGGCCGCCTCGTAGGCAGCCGCCGGCGGCAGCTTGTCGAGCAGGTCCTGCGGGATCTTGCCGGCCTTGGCGACCATGTCGTTGAAGCGGATCGGGTGGCAGTAGCCCTTGAGCCAGCCGAGCTGGCCTTCGTCGGAATAGAGGTATTCCATCCAGAGCTTGGCGGCGTTCGGATGCGGCGCGTAGGCGCTGATCGCCTGCACGTAGACGCCGGCGAGGACGCCCGACTTCGGCACGACGACCTCGACCGGCGGGTTGCCGGCCAGCGTGTCGCGCGCCGGCGAGCGCGTTGTAGTCCCACGTCGACGACGATCGGGCGTCGCGCCCTGCGCCAGCGTGCCGGACTTGCCGATGACCGGAACGAAGTTGCCGGCCTTGTTCAGCTCGGCGAAGAACTCGAGGCCGGCCTTGCCGGCTGCTTCGCCGGCCTCGGCGCCGTTGCGACAGGCCCGCGGCATAGCACGGCGAGGATCGCCTGGTTGGAAGCGCGCGGATCGCCGGCGAGCGCGACCTGGCCCTTGTATTCCGGCTTCAGCAGGTCGGCCCAGTCGGCCGGCGCGTTCTTGACGAGGTCCTTGTTCACGACGAAGGACATGCACGCCGTAGTAGTCGCCGTACCAGTGGCCGTCGGCATCCTTGACGCTGTCCGGGATCTCGTCCCAGGTCGAGACCTTGTAGGGCTGCGATCAGGCCTTCGGCCTTGGCCGACGGACCGAAGGCGAGGCCGACGTCGATCACGTCCGGCGCCTGCGGGCCCTTGTTGTCCTTGTTGGCCTTGATCGCCTCGATCTCGTCGGCCGAGCCGGCGTCGGGGTTCAGTTCGTTGACGGTGATTTCCGGATACTTCGCCTTGAAGCCGTCGATCACGTCGCCGTAGCCGCACCAGTCGTGCGGCAGCGCGATGGTGGTCAGCATGCCTTCGGCCTTGGCGGCGGCGACCAGCTCGTCCATGTTCTGGCTGAAGGCGTAGCCCGATATGCTCGCCGAGAAGGTGGCGGAAGCGGCCAGTACAGCCGCGAATTTGCGAAGACGTGTCATGTTTCTGTTTCCCTCAATAACCGCCTGCGGCGGCGTGTGGTTTTTCACCTTGCGTGACGGGGCTTGTTCCAGATCGCACAGTGTCAATTGAACTGCCTGGTCAGGCGATAGCTCCCCGGTGACAAAGACAATCTTATTTTAGGTTTGCGCGCAATAGCACGCGTGGAACGCCGTTACGCAACGCAGCCTGCTTCGCATTGCACCGATGTCAGGAAGATGACGGTGGAGTGCTCGGAAATCCCGACGCGTGCGCATACTTGCAACGCGGCGGCTTTGACGTCATCACTAGCCCATGATCGACAAGCTCGAATTCTTCATCGCGCTGGCGCGCGAACAGCATTTCGGCCGCGCGGCGGAGGAGTGCGGCATCACCCAGCCGACGCTTTCGGCGGCGATCAAGCAGCTGGAGGAGCAGCTCGGCGTCATGCTGGTGCAGCGCGGCTCGCGCTACCAGGGCCTGACGCCGGAAGGCCAGCGCGTGCTGGAATGGGCGCGGCGCATCGTCGGCGACACGCGCACCATGCGCGAGGAGATGCGCGCGGCACGACAGCGGCCTTGCCGGCCACGTGCGCATCGCAGCCATCCCGACGGCGCTGGCCATGATCCCGGACCTGACCACGCCGTTCCGCGAGAAGCATCCGGACGTCACCTTCTCGATCCTGTCGCGGACCTCGATCGAGGTGCTGACGCTGCTCGACAATCTCGAGATCGACGCCGGCATCACCTATCTCGACAACGAGCCGCTCGGCCGGGTGGTCACCGTGCCGCTCTATGTCGAGCGCTACCAGCTGATCACCTCCGCCGGGCGGCACCTTCGCCGACCGCAAGCAGGTGACCTGGACGGAGGCCGCCGAGCCTGCCGCTCTGCCTGCTGACGCCCGACATGCAGAACCGCCGCATCATCAACCAGCATCTCGCCGAGGCCGGGGCGCAGGCGCGCACCACGCTCGAATCCAATTCGATGATCGTGCTGTTCTCCCATATCCGCACCGGAAAATGGGCAAGCATCATGCCGCTCAACCTGGTGCGCACCTTCGGCTTGTCGGAGCCGATGCGGGCGATGCCGATCGTCGAGCCGGACGCCGGCCACACCGTCGGCCTGGTCGTGGCGCACCGCGAACCGCACACGCCGCTCGTCTCGGCGCTGCTGCATTTCGCCCGCATGGTCTCGACGCTTGCAGCTGAAAAGCGATAGATAAAATCTATCAACGAACGGATCATCGGAATTGATTGCCTTGGCGCTTTCAGTGCATGATTTCCAGCGGCGTCACAGCCGATGGGAGAAGTGCGTGCATTCGACGGCCGACACAGCTTGGCGGAAAGCATCAGCGCCATCGTGGCTCGCCACGGCGGAAGGCGAAGGGCCGCTGCTGCCGATCCTGCACGACATCCAGGAGGAGTTCGGCCATGTGCCGCCGGCCGCACTGCCCGTGATCGCCAAGGGCCTCAACCTCACCCGCGCCGAGGTGCATGGCGTCGTCACCTTCTACCACGACTACCGCGAAGCGCCCGCCGGGCGGCATGTGCTGAAGCTCTGCCGCGCCGAGGCCTGCCAGTCGATGGGCGGCGACGCGCTGGCCGAGCGGCTCGAGCGCGAGCTTCGCATCGAGTTCGGCGAGACGGCCGCCGACGGCTCGGTCACGCTGGAACCGGTCTTTTGCCTCGGCCTTTGCGCCTGCGCCCCGGCGGCCATGCTGGACGGCAAGGTCATCGGCCGGCTCGATGCGGCGCAAGGTCGAAGCCATTGCAACGGAGGTGCGCGCATGACCGTCACGATTTACATCCCCCGCGATTCCGTCGCGCTGGCGCTGGGCGCCGATGAAGTCGCCGCCGAGCTCGCGCGGCAGGCACGCGCAGCGCGGCGCCGGACATTCACATCGTGCGCAACGGCTCGCGCGGCATGGCCTGGCTGGAGCCGCTGGTCGAGGTGCAGACGCGCGAATGGCCGCATCGCCTACGGCCCGGTCGAGGCCTCGGACGTTGCCTCGCTGTTCGACGCCGGTTTCCTTTCACGGCGGCACGCATCCCAAGTCCCTCGGCATCGTCGACGAGCATGAATTCCTGCAAGCGCCAGACGCGGCTGACCTTCGCGCGCTGCGGCATCATCGATCCGCTGTCGCATTTCCGACTACGAGGCGCATGGCGGGCTTGCCGGGCCTGCGGCGCGCGCTGGCGATGACGCCGGCCGAGATCGTCGCGGAAGTCACGCAGTCCGGCCTGCGCGGCCGCGGCGGCGCGGGCTTTCCGACCGGCATCAAGTGGAAGACGGTGCTGGAAGCCGCCGGGTCCGCAGAAATACATCGTCTGCAACGCCGACGAGGGCGACAGCGGCACCTTCGCCGACCGCATGATCATGGAGGGCGATCCCTTCGTGCTGATCGAGGGCATGGCGATTGCCGGCATCGCGACCGGCGCGACCAAGGGCTATGTCTACATCCGCTCGGAATATCCCGGCGCCATCGCCACCATGGAAGAGGCGGTGGCGATCGCCCGCAAGCACCGCATGCTCGGGCCGTCGGTGCTCGGCTCCGGCTACGCCTTCGACATGGAGATCCGCGTCGGCGCGGGCGCCTATGTCTGCGGCGAGGAAACGTCGCTGCTGAACACCCTGGAAGGCAAGCGCGGCGTCGTGCGCGCCAAGCCGCCGCTGCCGGCGCATCAGGGCCTGTTCGGCAAGCCGACGGTCATCAACAACGTGATCTCGCTCGCCTCGGTGCCGGTGATCATCGAAAAGGGCGCGCAGTATTACCGGGACTTCGGCATGGGCCGCTCGCGCGGCACGATCCCGATCCAGATCGCCGGCAATGTGAGCCATGGCGGCCTGTTCGAGACCGCCTTCGGCCTGACGCTGGGCGAGATCGTCGACGACATCGCCGGCGGCACGGCCACCGGCCGTCCGGTGCAGGGCCGTGCAGGTCGGCGGACCGCTGGGCGCCTATTTCCCGCGCGCGCTGTTCGACACGCCGTTCGACTACGAGGCATTCGCCGCGAAGGACGGACTGATCGGCCATGCCGGCATCGTCGTGTTCGACGACAGCGCCGACATGCTGAAGCAGGCGCGCTTCGCCATGGAGTTCTGCGCCATCGAAAGCTGCGGCAAGTGCACCCCCTGCCGCATCGGCTCGACGCGCGGCGTCGAGGTCGCCGACAAGATCGCGCGCGGCGATGACGCACCGGCGCAGATCGCGCTGCTCACCGACCTCTGCAACACGATGAAATTCGGCTCGCTCTGCGCGCTGGGCGGCTTCACGCCATATCCGGTGATGAGCGCGCTGAACCATTTCCCTGACGATTTCCGGCCATCGCATGTGGCCGAGGCTGCGGAGTAGACCATGGGCCTCATATCCGAGATCGACTACGGCACGCCGGCTTCAAAGCCGAAAAGATGGTCACGCTGACCATCGACGGCTTCGAGGTGACGGTGCCCGAGGGCACCTCCGTCATGCGCGCCTCGATGGAAGCGGGCATCGCCATCCCCAAGCTCTGCGCGACCGACATGGTCGATGCCTTCGGCTCCTGCCGCCTGTGCCTCGTGGAGATCGAAGGGCGCAACGGCACGCCGTCCTCCTGCACCACGCCCGTCGCGCCCGGCATGGTCGTCCACACCCAGACCGGCAAGCTGAAGGATATCCGCCGCGGCGTGATGGAGCTCTACATCTCCGACCATCCGCTCGACTGCCTGACCTGCGCGGCCAATGGCGATTGCGAATTGCAGGACATGGCCGGCGCGGTCGGCCTGCGCGACGTGCGCTACGGCTATGACGGCGACAACCACGTCAAGGCGCGCGAAAGCGGCGGCGACATCAACGCGCACTGGATGCCGAAGGACGAGAGCAACCCCTATTTCACCTATGACCCTTCCAAGTGCATCGTCTGCTCGCGCTGCGTGCGCGCCTGCGAGGAAGTGCAGGGCACCTTCGCGCTGACGATCGAGGGCCGCGGCTTTGAAAGCCGCGTTTCGCCCGGCATGCACGAGAGCTTCCTGTCGTCCGAATGCGTTTCCTGCGGCGCCTGCGTGCAGGCCTGCCCGACCGCGACGCTGACCGAGAAGTCCGTGATCGAGATCGGCCAGCCGGAGCATTCGGTGGTCACCACCTGCGCCTATTGCGGCGTCGGCTGCTCCTTCAAGGCCGAAATGCGCGGCGAGGAACTCGTGCGCATGGTGCCCTACAAGGACGGCAAGGCCAATCGCGGCCATTCCTGCGTCAAGGGCCGCTTCGCCTATGGCTATGCCAGCCACAAGGACCGCATCCTCAACCCGATGATCCGCGAGAAGATCACCGATCCGTGGCGCGAAGTCTCCTGGGACGAGGCGTTCGGCCATGTCGCATCGCAGTTCAGCCGCATCCAGAAGCAATACGGCAAGGGCGCGCTCGGCGGCATCACCTCCTCGCGCTGCACCAACGAGGAGACCTATCTCGTCCAGAAGCTGATCCGCGCCGGTTTCGGCAACAACAATGTCGACACCTGCGCCCGCGTCTGCCATTCGCCGACCGGCTATGGCCTGAAGCAGACCTTCGGCACCTCTGCCGGCACGCAGGATTTCGACAGCGTCGAGCATACCGACGTGGTGATCCTGATCGGCGCCAACCCGACCGACGGGCATCCGGTCTTCGCCTCGCGCCTGAAGAAGCGCCTGCGGCAGGGGCCAAGCTGATCGTCATCGATCCGCGCCGCATCGATCTGGTGCGCACGCCGCATGTCAAGGCCGCGCCATCATCTGCCGCTGCTGCCCGGCACCAATGTCGCGGTGGTCACCGCGCTGGCCCATGTCATCGTCACCGAGGGCCTGTACGACGAAGCCTTCATCCGCGAGCGCTGCGACTGGTACGATTTCGAGGAATGGGCCGCGTTCGTCGCCGACGAGAAGCACAGCCCCGAAGCGGTGGAGAAGTTCACCGGCGTTCCGGCAAACGACGTGCGCGAGGCGGCGCGGCTGTTCGCCACCGGCGGCAATGGCGCGATCTATTACGGCCTCGGCGTCACCGAGCACAGCCAGGGCTCGACCACCGTCATGGCGATCGCCAACCTTGCCATGGTGACCGGCAATATCGGCCGGCCGGGCGTCGGCGTGAACCCGCTGCGCGGCCAGAACAACGTGCAGGGCTCCTGCGACATGGGCTCGTTCCCGCACGAATTGCCGGGCTATCGCCACGTGTCGGACGAATCGACACGCGACATCTTCGAGAAGCTCTGGGGCGTCGCGATCGAGGACGAGCCGGGCCTGCGCATCCCCAACATGCTGGATGCCGCCGTCGAGGGCACGTTCAAGGGCATCTACATCCAGGGCGAGGACATCCTGCAGTCCGACCCGGACACCAAGCATGTGGCGGCCGGCCTGGCGGCGATGGAATGCGTCGTCGTCCACGATCTCTTCCTGAACGAGACCGCGAACTACGCCCATGTCTTCCTGCCGGGCTCGACCTTCCTCGAGAAGGACGGCACCTTCACCAATGCCGAGCGCCGCATCAACCGCGTGCGCAAGGTGATGAAGCCGAAGAACGGCCTTGCCGACTGGGAAGTCACGCAGAAGCTGGCGCAGGCCATGGGCGCGAAATGGTCCTACAGCCATCCCTCGCAGATCATGGCCGAAATCGCCGCGACGACGCCGAGCTTCGCCGGCGTCAGCTACGATCTGCTGGAGCGCGACGGGTCGGTGCAGTGGCCCTGCAACGAGAAGGCCCCGCACGGCACGCCGGTCATGCATATCGGCGGCTTCGTGCGCGGCAAGGGCCGCTTCATGATCACCGAATATGTGGCGACCGACGAGCGTACCGGACCGCGCTTCCCGCTGCTGCTGACCACAGGCCGCATCCTCAGCCAGTACAATGTCGGCGCACAGACACGGCGCACCGCCAATGTCGTCTGGCACGACGAGGACCTGCTGGAGATCCACCCGCACGATGCCGAGCAGCGCGGCATTCGCGACGGCGATCTGGTCCGGCTCGCCAGCCGTTCCGGCGAAACCACGCTTGCGCGCCACCGTGACCGACCGCGTCGCGCCGGGCGTCGTCTACACGACCTTCCACCACCCGGACACGCAGGCCAACGTGATCACCACCGATTATTCCGACTGGGCGACCAATTGCCCGGAATACAAGGTGACTGCCGTGCAGGTCTCGCCCTCCAACGGCCCGTCGCAATGGCAGGTCGAATACGAGGAGCAGTCCCGCAAGGCGCGCCGCATCGTGCATGTGGCCGAGCCGGCGGAGTAGCGGCAATGCTTCCGGCGCACCGATCGGCAACCCGCACGGCCTGGCGCAATGGCGCGCTGACCACGGGAACGCGCGCGGTGCCGGAGGAGGTGCCGATCGCGCTCAGTTTCGGCGGGTCGACCTTCGCCGTGATGATGGGCACGCCCGCCGACCTTGAAGACTTCGCCTATGGCTTTTCGCTGAACGAAGGCATCGTCAGCGATGCTTCGCAGATCGAGGCCGTGCGGATCGTCGAGACCGATGGCGGCATCGACTTGCAGATCGACCTTGCCAGGCAGGCGGGCGAGGCACTGGCGAAACGCCGTCGCGCCATTGCGGGTCCGGTCGGCTGCGGCCTGTGCGGCGTCGAGAGCATCGAGGCGGCGCTGCGAAAGCCGCCCGTGTTCGCAGGGCGAGGCCTTGCAGCTGTCGCCCCAACAGGTCAGCGAAGCCGTCGCGTCTCTGACGGGTCATCAGCCGCTCAACGCGATGACGCACGCGGTGCATGCGGCAGGTTTCTGGGTGCCGGGCGAAGGGCAGGGCATGTTCGCCGTGCGCGAGGATGTCGGCAGGCACAATGCGCTGGACAAGCTGCGCGGTGCGATTGCCCGTTCCGGCATGAACGCCGCGACAGGTGCCGTCGTCGTGACCAGCCGCGTGTCCGTCGAGATGGTGCAGAAGACCGCGGCTTGCGGCAGCGCCTTCATCCTGGCGATTTCCGCGCCGACCGCCCTGGCGATCCGCGCGGCCGCAAGAGGCGAACATCACGCTGGTGGCGCTGGTGCGCGGCAGCGATTTCGACGTATTCACCCATCAGCATCGCATCGTTCCGGGAGCCCGCGCGCATGTCGCCTGAAAAGACCATTCGCATGGCGAACCAGATCGCCACTTTTTTCCAAAGCCAGGGCGAGGACGAGGCTGTGTCGGGCGTCGCCGATCACATCAACAGCTTCTGGGAGCCGCGCATGCGCACCCAATTGCTGGAAATGCTGGAGAGCGGAGCAGCCGGTTTTCACCCCGCCGTAGTTGCGGCCCTGCCGAAGATACGCCGCCCTAAGCCGCAGATGGCGGGCTCGGGCGCCTGATCCTCAGGCTGCACTTTCGGAGACCGTCGCGCTGCCTTTGGTTTCGTGGCGCGGGCGGAGCCCTGAACGGACGCAAGCGCATGTCCCTCGGGATCGTTGGCCAGGTGGATGAGGCGGTTGAAATAACCCGCCATCACGGCCCGGCCTGCCGATATTGACGATGGTGCAGCCGGCCAGTTCGCGCTCCAGCATCGCCATCACACGCTTGCGCGCATCGCCTTCGAAAAGGTCGATGCGCCTCGCTGATCACCACCCATTTCGGCTTGTGCAGGCCGAGCCGCGCGAAGGCAAGCAGGCGCTGCTCTTCCTCGCTCAACTCGCGGTCCCAGCGCGAATGGCGGTCGAGCGAGCCGGCAAGGCGGCCCAGATCCATGCGCACCAGCGCGGCGGTCAGCGTCGGCATCCGAAAGCGAACCGCGGATCGCGCGGGTAGCAAAGCACCTCGCGCAACGTTCCGGGCGGGAAATAGGGCGTGCGCGGCATGAAAATGACCGGCTCGTTCGCCGGCAGGATGACCTTGCCGCTGCCCCATGGCCAAAGCCCGGCGATCGGCGCGGAAGAACATCGTGCGCCCTGCTCCCGGCGCGCCGTTGATCAGTACGCGTTCGCCCGGCCCGATCTCCACCATGCGGGTCGTCCAGCTTGGTGCTGCCGCCGGGCGACGAGACCTTGAGCCCGGCAAATACCAGCTTGTCCTCCGCGCCCTGCACGATGTCGATGCGCTTTTCCACCTCGTGCAGCACATCGGTCATCTTCACGGCGGAGCGGAAATCCGCGACGCGCAGCAAGGTCGCGCGGAAATCGGCGATGCCGCCGATGTTGTTGATGAACCAGCGCAGCGACTCATGCACCTGGTTGAAGGCGCCGACCGCCATCATCAGGCCGCCAAAGGTGAGGTTGCCCGAAAAATAGGCCGGCGCCGCGATGATGAACGGGGCAACCACCGTCACCCAGCCATAGCCGGCGGTTACCCAGGTGAGGTTCGTGACCGCGCGGATGATCTTTCGTGTCGCCTGCAGCACGGCGCCAAGGTCGAGTCTCGATCCGCCGCCGCTCGTCCGCCTCGCCGCCCGCCAGCGAGATCGCGTCGAGATGCTCGTTGGCATGCATCAGCGAAAATCGCAGTTCCGCCTCGCGCGCATACTTGTCGCCGTTGAGCACGACCAGCGAACGCCCGACCATCCAGCTTATCCAGGACGCGGTGCCCGGCATAGAGGAAGGCGGCCCACACCATGTAGCCCGGGATCTCGATGCGATTCCGGAAATGGTGATGGCGAAATCGGCCGACAGCGACCACAGCACGCCGACGAAACTTGCCAAGCAATATGCTCGACTGCAGCAGCCCGACGCCAAGATCGGTCGTCAGGTCGACCAGATGGCGCGAATCCTCGTGAATCCGCTGGTCGGGATTGGCGCCGATCGCCCCGGCGCTGGCGAGACGGAAAGCGCGCCGTGGCTGCATCCATTCGCCGAGCAGGTCCATCGTCAGGCCCTGTCGCAGCTTCAGCCGGATCATCTGGTTGAGAAAGGCCTGCACCACGTTGAGGATCAGCAGCGCGCCGGCGATCCACACGAAAATGCCCAAGCTGATGGATGAAGGAGTCGAGGTCGCGACGCTCCATCGCGTCATAGAACGGCCGGTTCCAGCGGTTGAGGATGATCTGGCCGTAGGCGGTGGCAAGGATCACGGCCAATATCGCCGCGCCCAGCGCCAGCGTCTTGTTGCGGTGCGGCGAGGCCAGGAACGCCTTGGTCATGATCAAGGCCTGCTCGCGGAAGCTCTGTCCCGAACCGTTGGGCGTTGCTTCCGCCGCCGCGCTTGATTGCTCCTGCACTAAGCCCACCCCGTCTCGCCGCGGTCCCGCCCGCTGCCCGATTCCCGCTATTGATTTCCACTACAGACAAACTGCGCACCGGAGCCGTGAAATTCAACCCGTAAATCGCCGGGCGGCCCCCTGTGCGCAACACAGTGTGCAATTGGCAACAGAAACCGGCAGTAAACGGCTCCTGACCCAAAGGCAGATGGTGTTGATTTTGGTTGCATCGGGGTTAAGGCTTCACTAACCGGATGCATGCAATGTGATGGAACGGTCGAGTGTCACAGTTTCATCGCAATCGTAATCATACTTCCCGACGAACTTGGGCCGGGTTTGTTGCCTTGGTGATTCGTCACCGGGCGGGGAAGGGAAGACGCAGTGATAGTGCGTCGGCCTTGATGGGGTAGAATGTCGTAAATGCCTGAATTGCTTAGGTTTGGTCGTCTCAAACATGCCAATGTGACACGCGGCGCCGTTCTGGCTGCCATCGTCCTGGCGATGTCTGCATGCAATTCCAGCAAGCCTCAATCCGCCAAGGCGGAACTCGACACCGCACCCAAGTTCACCGAAGCCGAAGTCGGCGTGAAGGAAAGCCCGCGCGTTACCGAACTCAAGGTGACGCCCAAGGGCGGCGGCCGCTACCAGGTCGGCAAGCCCTACAAGGTGCGCGGCAAGTGGTATACGCCCACGGAAGACCCGACCTACGTCGCGTCCGGCAAGGCATCCTGGTACGGCGCCAATTTCCATGGCCGCCTGACCGCCAATGGCGAGGTCTATAACCAGTACGCGCTTTCGGCGGCGCATCCCACCATGCCGCTGCCGAGCTATGCGCGCGTCACCAATTTGAAGAACGGCGCCTCGCTGTCTTGTTCGGGTCAATGATCGCGGCCCTTCCACAGCAATCGCGTCATGGACGTCTCGGCGAAAGCCGCCGAGCTGCTGGATTTTCGCAGCGCCGGCGTCGCCGACGTCAAGATCGAGTATGTCGGCAAGGCTCGCATCGATGGTCACGACGAGAAGTTCCTGCTGGCCTCCTATCGCGCTCCGGGGACGCCGGAGATCGCTCCGGGCGCGACACAGCCCGGCACCATGCTCGCCAGCGCTCCCGAGCCAGAAAACCAGGCGATCGCCATGGCGTACGAACCTGAAAGCCCGGTCATCGCAGCCATCAGCGAACAGCTCGAAATGGGCGGACTGACGCTTGCCGCCATACCGGTCCCCGTTCCGCGCCCGCCATATTTCACCGAAGGAACGCCTCTGTTCGTTGCCAAGTCCAGCCGTCCGGCGGCACTCGTGCTTGGCTATGCGCAGGAAGCCGCCATCGACGAGCGCATCGGCTCGGCCTTTGCCGCCTTCGACGCAACCTCCAGGCCGCGCAGGTATCGAGCCGCGCGCACCAGGTCGATCCGCAGCTTGCTGCCCGCACGCAGCTGATCAGCCTCGGGATTTTCCGCGACGAAGCGGCTGCCTCCTATGTCCGCCAGTTGTTTGCCGACGTCGGCCTGGTTTCGTCGGAAGAAACCATGGCGGGCGGTCAGCATGGATATGAGCTGAAGATGCTGGCAGGCGCGGACGTTGCTGCAAACCTGGTCCAGATCGCACGCGATCGCGGCTTTGCCTCGGCGCACATCCAGCCCCTGCGCACCGAATAAGCCGGTCGCCCCTGCAAGTCCTTGAAACACAGGCATTTGGCGCTTATGAAAGTGTCCTCGTGTAGCCAGTGTACGGGGTCATCAGATGATACCGCGATTCACAGCGTGTCGCCGGCTTCGCGCCGGTCATTGCAGCGGTGGCGATCGTTGCTTTACTCGCAGCGCAGTCAGCGTTTGCGCAGACCTTCTCCACCGCCGCGAAGAACGCGATCCTCATCGACGCGGCTACCAGCACGGTCCTTTTCGAGAAGGATGCCGACGAGCCGTTTCCGCCCGCTTCCCTTGCCAAGCTGATGACGATGGAAGTCGTCTTTCAATGCGCTGAAGACCGGCGGCCTGAAGCTGACCGATCACGTTCATCGTTTCGGAAAACGCATGGAAGAACGGCGGCGCCAATTCCGGCGGCTCCACCATGTTCGCCCAGCTCAACAGCGACATTGCGCTGGAAGACCTCATCCAGGCGGTCATCATCCAGTCCGCCAACGACGGCTGCATCATCATCGCCGAGGGCATGGCGGGGTCGGAAATCGCCTTTGCCGGGTTGATGAACGAGAGAGCCCGCGCGGTGGGCCTCAAGAATTCGAACTTTGCCAATGCGACAGGGCTGCCCGATCCGCAGCAGTATGTCACCGCTCGCGACCTGGCAAAACTGGCGCAGCACATCATCGCCGTCTACCCCGAATATTTCCGCTTCTACTCCCAGGAAAGCTTTACCTGGAACAAGATCACTCAGCGCAACCGCAATCCGTTGCTGGCAATGGGCATCGGCGCGGATGGCATGAAGACCGGCTACACGGAGGAATCGGGATACTCGATCGTGGGCACCGTCAAGCGTGGTGACCAGCGGCTCATTGCCGTCCTTGGCGGCATGAAGACCATGAACGAGCGCGCCGAGGAATCGCGCAAGATGCTCGACTGGGGATCGCGCGCCTTCGAGAAGCTGACGCTTTACGCGGCAGGCGAGGTGATTGGCGAAGCCAGTGTCTACGGCGGCGAAAAGTCCGGCGTCGGCGTCGTGGGAAAGAACCCGGTGGAAATCTACCTGCCGGTCGGCTTTCGTGATCGGTTGCGCGCGCAGATATCCTATACGGGTCCGCTGATACCGCCTGTCGAACAGGGTGCGCAGATCGCCACGCTGAAAGTGTGGGTGGGTGACAAGCTCAGCCAGGAAACGCCGCTATATGCGGGCGAAACCGTCGAAAGGGGCGGCTTGCAGCGCCGCTCGCTCGATGCTCTGAAGGAGCTGGCGATTGGCTGGCTGCCGCTCTGATTGCCAGCTCTGGCGCAAGGGGAATGAAGGGTGCAGGAGGATGGTCAGGTGCCGGCACCCGGGCAGAGGCCGCTTCATCACATTCGAGGGCGGTGAGGGGACCGGCAAGTCGACGCAGATCCGCCTTCTGGAGAAGGCGTTGAACGAGCTCGGCATCGACACGCTGGTCACGCGCGAACCGGGCGGCTCGCCCGGAGCGGAAGCTGTTCGCATCGTCCTGCTGTCCGGCGCGGCGGAACCTCTCGGACCCGAGATGGAGGCGATCCTTTTTGCCGCCGCGCGGTCCGACCATGTCGAGACGGTGATCCGTCCTGCATTGAGGGCGGGCAAGACGGTGCTGTGTGACCGCTTCTTCGATTCGACGCGTGTCTATCAGGGCGCGACCGGCAATGTCGACCGCACCTTCCTGCGCCGGCTGGAGGAGGTCGCCTGCGAGGATTGCTGGCCCGACCTGACCATCATTCTCGATCTCGACCCGGCAGACGGGCATGCAGCGCGCTGCCTGGACCGCCGCTCCATGGCGACGGTCCCGACCGCTTCGAGAAGGAGACGCTGGCCAAGCAGCGCAGCGCCGCGAAGCATATCTGGAGATCGCACGGGCCGAGCCGGAGCGCTGCGTGGTGATCGACGCTTCCGGCACGCCGCAGCAAGTCCACGCAAAGGTCCTTGCCACGGTGCAGTGCACGCCTTTGGCCGCACCGTCCGGCGCGCAGAACCACGCAAGCGCCGCAAGGCCAAGGCATGAGCGCCCCATGAGCAAGAGCGCCGAGGACAGCTATTTTCTGCCGGCATGGGACCGGATCGAGGGCATTCCCGATCCGCTGGAGAACCGAACCTGGTCGGTCATCGCGAAACGTTCTCGACCACCTGGCCGCGCGCTATGCCTCGGGGCGCATGCACCACGCCTGGCTGCTTTCGGGCCCGCGCGGCATCGGCAAGGCGACGCTCGCCGCACGCTTTGCCGGCCATGTGTTCCGTTACCCGGATCCGCTGAAGGCGCCGCGCCATTACGGCAAGCCCCGCGCCGAACGACACCGGTCGAGCGGCAGGTCACCCGCAACGCCCATCCGAATTACCTGCACATGCGCCGGCCCTGGGATCGACAAGGACAAGCGCTTTCACAAGCGACCTGACGGTCGATGAAATCCGGCGCACGGTTTCGTTCTTCGGAACGTCGGCGGGCGCAGGGTGGCTGGCGCGTCGCGGTCGTCGACACCGCCGACGATCTCAACGCGAATGCCGCCAATGCCCTGCTGAAGATCCTCGAGGAGCCGCCGCCACGAACGCTTTTTCTGGTGCTGGCCCATGCGCCGAAGATGCTCGCCACCATCCGCTCGCGGTGCCAGAAGCTGGCGGTCCGCCCGCTATCGGACAACGAGATCGTGGAGGCGCTGACGCGCTGGGCCTTGCCGATGGCGCTGATGAGGCCGACGAGGTCTCCGCTGGCGGCACAGCTTGCCGGCAGGCTCGGTGCGGCGCGCCATCACGCTCGTCAATGAAAACGGCATGGCGCTTTATCGCCGATTCGCGGCAGATCGCCGACAGCCGCACAGCGTTCGCAATGGGACAAGGTGCATGAGCTTGCCGGCGAACTGTCGGCGGTTGCCGCCAATGACCGATACCGGCTGCTGCTCGACATCGCCCACGACTATGTCGCGCGGCGCATCCGGGGCGAATGCGAACCTGCTGGCGGGCCTGCGCCCTGCCCAAAGCCTCACCGGCCTTGCCGGATGGGTCGAGGTATGGGAAAAGACCCGCCGTTCCGCAGAACTGGCCGATGAGTGGAATCTGGACCGCAAGCAGGTGATCTTGAACCTGTTTTCCGCGCTTCATGAAGCGGCCTGAATACGCGCAACGATCCAAGCAAATTCTGGCGGAGCCGGCTGCGGCAATGACGACGCGCAAATCCTTCTACATCACCACCGCCATCTCCTATCCCAATGGCGTGCCGCACATGGGCCATGCCTATGAGCTGATCGCGACCGACGCGATGGCGCGCTTCAAGCGGCTGGACGGCTACGACGTGTTCTTCCTGACCGGCACCGACGAGCACGGCCAGAAGATGCTGCAGACCGCGCGCCGCGAAGGCATGACGCCGCGCGAGCTGGCCGACCGCAACTCGCCGCGCTTCCGCGACATGGCGAAGGCGCTGGATGCCTCCAACGACGACTTCATCCGCACCACCGAGGAACGGCACAAGATCGCCTGCCAGGAACTGTGGCGGCGCATGGAAGCCAATGGCGACATCTACAAGGGCGGCTATGCCGGCTGGTACTCGGTGCGCGACGAGGCCTATTACGACGAGGGCGAGACCGAGCTGCGCGACGACAACGTGCGCTACGGCCCGCAGGGAACGCCGGTCGAATGGGTGGAGGAGGAGAGCTAGTTCTTCCGCCTGTCCGCCTATGGCGACAGGCTGCTGGCGCTCTACGAGGCCAACCCGGATTTCATCGGCCCCGACACCCGCCGCAACGAGGTGGTGAGCTTCGTCAAGTCGGGCCTGCGCGATCTGTCGATGTCGCGCACCACCTTCGACTGGGGCATTCCGGTGCCGGGCGACGAAAAGCACGTGATGTATGTCTGGGTCGATGCGCTGACCAACTACGTCACCGCCACCGGCTGGCCGGACGAAACGGAGCGCAGCCATTTCTGGCCGGCCGACGTCCATGTCATCGGCAAGGACATCGTGCGCTTCCACGCCATCTACTGGCCGGCCTTCCTGATGAGCGCCGGCCTGCCGATCGCCCAGGCGCGTCTATGGCCACGGCTTCCTGTTCAACAGGGGCGAGAAGATGTCGAAGTCGGTCGGCAACGTGCTCGACCCGTTCAGCGTCGCGCAGACCTACGGCGTCGATCCGATGCGCTATTTTTTCCTGCGCGAGATCCCGTTCGGGCAGGATGGCTCCTACAGCCACGAGGGCATCGTCAACCGCATCAATGCCGACCTTGCCAACGACCTCGGCAATCTGGCGCAGCGTTCGCTGTCGATGATCAACAAGAACTGCGATGCGACGCGTGCCGGCCAAGGGCGCGCTCGCGGCGCCCGACGCCGAGCTGCTGGACGCCGCCTACGCCCTGTTGGGCGAGGTGCGCCCGCACATGGACGGGCAGCAGATCTCGCGTGCGCTCGACGCCATCTGGAAGGTCGTCGCCGACGCCAACCGCTACTTCGCGGGGCAGGAGCCCTGGGCGCTGAAGAAGACCGATCCCGCCCGCATGGAAACGGTGCTGTGGACGACCGCGGAGACGATCCGCGTCGTCGGCATCCTGGCGCAATTCGTGATGCCGCAAAGCGCGGCAAAACTGCTCGACCTGCTCTCGGTACCTCCACACGCGCGCGGATTTCGACCGGCTCACCGCCGAGCATGGCCTCGTTCCCGCAACGGAACTTCCAGCACCCAGCGGCGTATTCCCGCGTTACGTGGAGGCTGAGGCAAGTTGAGCGGAAGCAGCGAACTTCCGGCAGTCATCGATTCCCACTGCCATCTGGACTTTCCGGACTTCGCCGCAGAACGCGACGACGTGGTCGCGCGCGCGCTGGCAGCGGGCGTCGAGCGCATGGTCACCATCTCGACCCGGGTGAGAAAGTTCCCCCAAATTATTGAAATCGCGAGCAGCTTATCGGCGAAGTTTTCTGCTCGGTCGGAACTCATCCTCACAATGCACATGAAGAAATGGATGTAACTGCCGAGCAGTTAATGCGATCTTGCGCGACATCCCAAGGTCGTTGCCATAGGCGAGGCGGGTCTCGACTATTTCTACGACAAGTCGCCTCGCGATGCGCAGGCGCAGGGCTTTCGCACGCACATCGCGGCAGCCCGCGCAAACCCGATTGCCGCTTGTCATCCACGCCCGCGACGCCGACGAGGACATGGCCGTGATCCTCGTCGAGGAGATGGGGAAGGGGGCCTTCCCGTTCATCCTGCATTGCTTCTCGTCCGGGCGCAGGCTGGCGGAAGTCGGCGTCGAGCTTGGCGGTCATGTGTCCTTTTCCGGCATCCTGACCTTCCGCAACAGCGAGGAAATCCGAGCCATCGCGCGCGACTTGCCGGCCGACCGGCTGCTGGTGGAAACCGACGCGCCGTACCTTGCGCCGCCGCCGTACCGGGGCAAGCGCAACGAACCGGCCTACGTGGTCAATACGGCGCGGGTGCTGGCTGAAACGCGCGGCGTCAGCGAGGCGGAAATCCGGGCGCAGACCACGGAGAATTTCTACCGCCTGTTCACGAGGGTGCCGCGAGAGTTGGCGCCGTGAGCCTCACCTTTACCATCCTTGGCTGTGCCTCCTCGCCTGGCGTTCCGCGCATCAATGGTGACTGGGGCGCATGCGATCCGGGCAATCCCAAGAACCGGCGCACGCGCTGCTCGGCTCTGGTGGAGCGCACCGGGCCGGAGGGCAAGACCGTCGTCGTCATCGACACCAGCCCGGATTTTCGCGAGCAGATGCTGGCCGCGCGCGTTCGCCATGTCGATGCGGTGCTCTACACCCACCCCCATGCCGACCACATCCACGGTATCGACGACTTGCGCCAATATGCGCAGACGCAGCAGCGCCGCATTCCAGTTTTTGCCGACGAGGCGACCGGGCAGCATCTGGTGCGCGCATTCTCCTATTGTTTCGAGACGCCAGACGGCGGCATGTACCCGCCAATCCTGGAACTGAACACGATCACGGCCGGGGAGATCTTACGCGTCGAAGGCGAGGGGGGGCCCATCGAATTGCTCCCGGTGCTGCAATTGCATGGACCGATCACATCGCTGGGTTTTCGTGTCGGCGGCGACCTTGCAAACCTGAGGGGCGGCCTGTGCTATTCGCCCGACATTTCCGGGCTGCCGGACCAGTCCCTGCCACTTGTTTCCGATCTCGACTGCTGGGTGCTCGACGCGCTGCAATACAAGCGTCACATCAGCCATCTCTCGCTTGGCGAAGCACTGGAATGGGTGGAGCGGATGAAGCCCGGCCGCGCGGTCTTCACGCATATGCATATCCCGCTCGATTACGAGACGGTGCGAAATGAAACGCCTGCGCATGTCGAGCCTGGCCATGACGGCTTGGCGGTCGAGATCGCCTAGCGGCCGGGCTGACGCACCGATCCGCGTCCTTGCTCGCGGCTTTCCGCCTGCTTTGGCGCTTCGCGGACACAGCGCCGCGTCTTGTCGATTTGCGAAGGTGCGCAGTCTTCTGCAATCACCGGCTGGCGCACCTGTGGCGGTTCCAACACCAGCTTGGGCGGCCGGTAGGAAAGCACCGGCGGTTCGTAAAAAAGCTGCGGACGATTGTTGGCCCCGGGGATGTCGATCTTTTGTGCGAGCGCCGGAAAAGCCGAGGCAAACACGGTTGCGGTGATGATCGGGATGAAGGGAAGGGCGCGCATCCCCTCAGATTAGGGAGTACAGCGCCAGATTCAACCGTTCTCGTCGCCCAGCTCCGTTGTGACGATGAAATCCGTCTGCCAGCCCGTATATGCGCCGAGTCCCGTGTCGGAGATCGAGACAGACGAACCGGGCGTAAGCAATTGCGAAATGCGCTCCAGGATCTCTGGCGGCGCCTTTATCCGGGCAAGTGCAGCCTGTGCCGACACGGTCTCGGCAGCGCTTTTGTCGATGCCGTAGATGGCGCGGGTGTAGGCATCAAGACGGTTTTCCAGCGTCAGCACGTTCCACGCCGCCGTGCCGTTAACCTTGTCGAACTTGCTCGACGTGAAGAGATGGGTGCCAAGCGGCAGTTCGACGTCCCGGATGAACACGGGGGCATCAAAGAGCGGCTCGAAACCCTGGCGCACGTAAATCCATCCGGTCGACGGCTCGGAGATACCCAATACCCGGTAGAGCGCGCTCTGGGTTTGTGGCGTCAGCATGCCGGTCGGCGGCAGCCCGTGCAGTTTCTGGAAATCCTGAACCGCGGCGCCGGTGCCTTTGCCGACGAGCCCGTCCACGGCGCCGGTATAGTAGCCCAGCCGCTGCAGCATTCCTTGCATGTCGCGCACCAGCTCGCGCCGGTCGCGCCGCGTGATCAGAACGCGCAGCGGTTTGCCGAGCTTGCGGGCATCGGACGGCGCGTCGCTCATGGTTATCGATGGCCGCGCATCGGCAATGAGCCTGTGGCCATAACTCGGCACCGGATCATAAGCTATTGGCATGGCCGCCGGCGGCTTTGCCGGCATGGGCAGCAGGGGATCGGAAATCGCCTGCGGCGCGATCGGTTCCCCATTGATGACGACGTGAACGCCCGCCGCGGTCATGCCGAACAGCTCCTCGGCAAACCCGGTGGGCAGCCGTACGCAGCCATGCGATGCCGGACGCCCGGGCAGCTTGCCTTCGTGCAAGGCGATCCCGGTCCATGTCAACCGCTGCATGAAGGGCATTGGCGCGTCGGAATAGATGTTGAACTCGTGATACTTCCGCTTGTGCAGGATGGAAAATATTCCTGTCGGCGTATCGTGGCCGGGCTTGCCGGACGATATTGGCGCCTGGGCGATCATCTCGCTGCCGCGCCAGACCTGCATTTCCTGCTTGTGAATGGAAACGACGATCTGCAGCGGATCGCCTTCATTTGCGAAAGCAGCTTGGGCAAGGATGACGGGCGCACCGAGCAATGCAAGCATGAACAAGGTTGGCGTGCGCGGCCGCATGAAAAAATCCGCAAATCAGAATCGATACGATCCTGTCTATCGCCGGGTTTTCCACACGGCAATTCACGCATTCGACAGCGAAACATTATGTGTGATCGGATTTGCGATAGCAGACAATTTGGTAGCGCAACGCAGACCAAGGCCGATACTCAACGGCCCGTTAGTTCCATAATATATCTTATGCAATCGTTTTTGATATGAACTTAGGACGCAGGTGCGCGCTTTCTCGCGCGGCCTTTCTTTTCGGTCATCAGCACGGGCGCCTGGTTCGGCGGCAGCAAGGCCGTCCCTTCCACGGGCTTCTTCAGCCGGAAGACACTCAGGCGTCCATTCGATTCCAGGATCGCTGTTTCCACTTCGCCGGTGTTGCGAACACCCTGCATCCGAAGTTGCTCGTAAATTTCGAGCGCGCTGTAGCCGCTGGCCGTCAGCCCTTCTTCCAAGATCCGGCCCTGGTTGATGACCTCCACCGGAGATGCATCGAAATAGTTCTGCGTCTGCGGCAAGCGCGCCAACGCCATGTCGATGCCCTTGTTGACCAGGACGACAATCGTGATGACCGCCAGGGCATGAAGCAGCGGCACGTCGGGATAGAACATCGCATCTCCGACCGCCGAGCCAAGCGCGATGACCAGCACGAATTCGACGACGGAAAGCTGTGCGATGCTGCGCCCGCCCAGCCATCGCACCATGGCGAATGTGTATACGTAGACGACGACTGTGCGTAGTACGATTTCCGCCATGAACCATGGCGGCGCATCTCCGAGCAGCATTCGCCACAGGTCGAAGGGGATGATTTCCTGGTCCATGACGAAAGGCAAGACGCGTAGCCAAGATCAAAGTTCCAGCACCTGCCCACTTCTGCTAGGCATGCGTCATGAAACCATCGCGAGATATCTCCCGGCTGATTGAAATAATGGCCGCCCTGCGCACGCCCGGCACGGGCTGTCCATGGGATCTGGAGCAGGATTTCAAGACCATAGCGCCCTACACGATCGAGGAAGCCTACGAGGTCGCCGACGCCATCGACCGCGGCGACATGGATGAGTTGAAGCTCGAACTGGGCGATCTGCTGCTGCAATCGGTCTATCATGCGCGCATGGCAGAGGAGGCCGGGCATTTCAACTTCGCCGATGTCGTCGAGTCGATCACGAAGAAGATGATCCGCCGCCACCCGCATGTCTTCGGTGACGAGGAGGCCCGCTCGGCAGGGTCGGCAAAGGGGCAGTGGGAGCGCATCAAATCGCAGGAGAAGGCCGAGCTTGCAGCCGCCAGGGCCGCCCGTGGACACAAGCCGGAAGAAGGCTCCGGGCTTCTCGACGATATACCATCCACCCTGCCCGGCCTGATGGTTGCCGTGAAGCTGCAATCACGTGCCGGCAAGGTCGGCTTTGACTGGAACGATCCGCGCGCCGTCATTGCCAAGATCCGCGAGGAGCTCGATGAGGTCGAGGCCGAGCTTGACAGTGGAACGCAACAGCAGAAGGCCGACGAAATCGGCGATCTGCTGTTTGCCGTTGCCAATCTCGCGAGACATTTGCACCTTGACCCGGAAGGCGCGGTGCGCAGCACCAATGCGAAGTTCCGCCGCCGGTTCAGCTACATCGAGCGCAACGTGGCCCGCCTTGGCAAGACGATGCAGACGGCGACTTTGGACGAGATGGAGCAGCTTTGGCAGGAGGCCAAGCGCCTCGACCCAAGCGAGGATCAGGCGTAGCGCTGGAAGTCCGTGCGCGAGGCCGGCGGAACGCGCACCCTCAGTGTAACAGAGCCGTCTTCCTCGTCGCGGCGATCCATCACCTCGGCATTGGCATAAACCCAGCCGAGGCGGTTCATCTGCGACACGCCAAGATGGATTTCCATCTCCTGTGCCGCATTGCCTATGCGCTCCTCGATGGCGGCGTAAAGCGCGTCCATGCCTTCGCCGGTTACTGCGGAGACAAGGATAGGGGCACCCTGCCCGTCCTTGCGCGTGGCGCGGATCGCATCGAGCGCCTCGGGCTGCAACAGGTCGATCTTGTTCCAGACCTCCAGAACCTTTTCATGGCCGTCCTGGCCGATGCCGAGCTGCGACAGGATTGCATACACGTCGGCTGCCTGTGCCGCGCTGTCGGGATCGGCGATATCGCGCACATGCAATATCAGTTCCGCTTCCAGCACCTCTTCCAGCGTCGCGCGGAAGGCGGCGACGAGCATGGTCGGCAGGTCGGACACGAAACCAACCGTGTCGGAGAGGATCGCCTCGCTGCCATTGGGCAGCTTCAGCTTGCGCAGCGTCGGATCGAGCGTCGCGAACAGCAGGTCCTTGGCGAAGACCTGCGAACCGGTCATCGCGTTGAACAGCGTCGACTTGCCGGCATTGGTGTATCCGGCGAGCGCGACTACGGGGGTCGGGATTTTCTTGCGCTTGGCGCGGTGCAGGCTGCGTGTGCGGCTCACCTTGTCGAGGTCTTTCTCCAGCCGCAGGATGCGCTCCTGCAATTGCCGGCGGTCAGCCTCGATCTGCGTCTCGCCGGGGCCGCCGGTCTTGCCGAGGCCGCCGCGCTGGCGTTCAAGGTGGGTCCACTGACGCACCAGGCGGCCCTTCTGGTAATTAAGGTGGGCAAGCTCGACCTGCAGCCGCCCTTCCTTGGTGCGTGCGCGCTCGCCGAAGATCTCCAGGATCAACCCGGTGCGGTCGAGCACCTTGCAGTTCCACGCCTTTTCAAGGTTGCGCTGCTGGACCGGGGTCAGCGGATGATCGACGATCGCGAGTCCGATTTCCTCAGCCTTGATCGTGCCCGCGATCTCTTCGGTCTTGCCGGTGCCAAACAGCGTCGCCGGGCGCGCTTCCTTCAGCGGCACCAGTCCCGACTGCACGACGTTGAGCGAGATTGCGCGGGCAAGCCCCTCGGCCTCCGCAAGCCGCGATGCACCCGAGCGGCGTATGGCCTTGCCGGAAGCATTGATCGCTACCGCCGCGCCTTCGGCCGCATTGCCACCACGACGCGGAAATTCAGGAACGAGCACAATGGCTCGCTCAGGTTGACCGGCTTCTTCCGACGACCACTGGAATTTCGCCTTGCTGCCTTTGTCGGCTTCGCTCAATCCGCTGCCTCGTCACCGCCGCCATCGCCGAAACTTACCGGCGCCGAGGGCATGATCGTGGAAATGGCATGCTTGTAGACAAGCTGGGCAATGCCATCACGTTTCAAAAGAACGCAAAAATTGTCGAACCAGGTCACTACCCCGTTCAGCTTCACGCCATTCACGAGAAAAATGGTCAATGGTATTTTCTGCTTTCGCACCTGATTCAGGAAAGCATCCTGAAGATTCTGCGACCTCTCAGGCATCCCCACTTTCATCTCCGCTGCCAAAACCGGCTGCCCACACACACATGGCGGCTGGTTGGTTTCCATAATAATCTGCGATCCGGACGCTATTGATGCCCCTGACGCATCAAAGTTTATACGGTCGCAAATGTAATCATATCAAGCAAAAGTTTGGACGCATTGTGTGAATTGACATCAAGCGCCAGCTTCTTCCTCTTTGCGTCGCCGATCGAAAAGCCCGAGCATCTTGAGCTTCCGGTGCAGCGCCGAACGTTCCATACCAACGAACTCGGCGGTTCGCGAAATGTTTCCGCCAAATCGTCCGACCTGCGCAGCGAGGTAATCGCGTTCGAATGCTTCGCGGGCATCCTTGAGCGGCAGCGACATCAGGTGCTCGCCGCCATTTCCGGCAACCGAGGGCAGCATTTCGCCGATCTCGGCCGGCAGCATGTCGGCGGTGATGACGGACCCCGCCTCCACCCGCGACAGGATCATCAGGCGCTCGATGTTGTTGCGCAATTGCCGGATGTTTCCGGGCCAGTCGTGCGCCTGCAAGACAGCCATCGCGTCCGGGCCGATGCGGCAGCCGCGAATTCCGGTCTGGCGCCCGATCTGCTCCATGAAGGCTTCGACCAGCACCGGCACGTCCTCCCGGCGCTCGGCGAGCGATGGCACCTTCAGCGGCACGACGGCCAACCGGTGGAAAAGATCCTCGCGAAACTCGCCGCGCTTGATCATTTCCTCGAGATTGCGCGCCGTGGACGAGAGGATGCGCACATCGACCTTGACGCGGCTGCTGCCCCCTACCCGCTCGAACTGCTGGTCGACGAGCACGCGCAGGATCTTGTTCTGCGTGTCGCGCGGCATGTCGGCGACCTCGTCGATATAGAGCGTGCCGCCATGCGCCTCTTCCAGCGCGCCAACCTTGCGCCCGCCGGACGCGTTTCCGTCCGTGCCGAAGAGCTCGATCTCCATCCGGTCTGGCGTGATGGCGGCGGCGTTCATCGCAACGAACGGCCCGTTCGCCCGGTTCGAATGGCGATGGATGGTGCGCGCCACCAACTCCTTGCCGGCGCCGGAAGCGCCGATGATCATGATGCGGCTGTTGGTCGGCGCGATCCGCTCGATTGTCTGGCGAAGCTGGTTCATGCCCGGCGAGGAACCGAGCAGTTCGGGCATGTCGGGGCTGCGGTCCTGCAAATCGCGGATCTGCTTGCGCAGGTTCGAGGCCTCCATCGCCCGCTCGGCAACCAGGATCAGCCGGTCCGCCTTGAACGGCTTCTCGATGTAATCGTATGCGCCTGACTTGATCGCGGATACCGCGGTTTCGATCGTACCGTGGCCGGAGATCATCACCACCGGCAATTCAGGGTGCAGTGTCTTGATCTCCGCAAGAAGCTCAAGACCATCGAGGCGCGAACCCTGCAGCCATATGTCGAGGAAGATCAGCGTCGGCCGACGGTCGCGAATTGCCGCGAGCGCGGTATCGGCATCGGATGCCGTGCGCGTGCCATGCCCCTCGTCCGACAAGATTCCCGCCACCAGCTCACGGATGTCGGTCTCGTCGTCAACCACCAGAATATCGTTTGCCATGCCCTACCCGTTTCCTTTGGCCGTCCCTCGGCCTTTCGTTGGCCGGTTGCCCGGGCCATTATGTGGCCCGCCCCGGGCCAGTTGATTTGCGATGCTCCCTAGGCCTTGGCTTTCGCCTCCGCCAGTGCCTCCGAAATGCCGCCGGCCCTGCCCTTGCTGCCGCGCGCCGCGAATGCCGCATTATCGTCGGCCGGCAATTGCAGCCGCATCATCGCTCCATGCCCGCCGGTCGCGACCTGCGGCGCGTCGAGCAGCTCGATCGAACCGCCGTGATCCTCCAGAACCTTGCGAACGATGGCGAGGCCAAGGCCCGTACCCTTCTCGCGCGTCGTCATGTACGGCTCCAGCAGGCGCTGGCGGTTCTCTTTCGGAAGCCCCTTGCCATTGTCGATGATGTCGATGACATAATGATTTCCCTGCCGCGAGGCATGCACCTCGATACGGCCCGGCTCCCCGCTGCCATTGTCCTTTGATTCAATGGCTTCCGTCGCATTCTTCAAAATATTGATGAAGGCCTGCGACATCAGCCTCGTATCGAAATAGCCGTAGAGCGGTTCTTCGCCGAGCCGTGTCACGAACTCGATGTCGGGCGATCCCACCTTTTGCAGGAACACCGCCTCGCCCAGCGTGTCGGCAAGGTTGGTGGGCTCCATCACGGGCTTGGGCATCCGCGCGAAGGAGGAGAATTCATCGACCATGCGGCCGATGTCGCCGACCTGCCGGATGATCGTGTCGGTGCACTGGTCGAACACCTCACGGTCCTCGGTGATGTATTTGCCGTAGCGCCGGCGGATGCGCTCGGCCGATAGCTGGATGGGCGTCAGCGGGTTCTTGATTTCGTGCGCAATGCGCCGCGCCACGTCCGACCATGCCGTGCTTCGCTGCGCAGCCACGAGATCGGTGATGTCGTCAATGGTGATGACAAAGGCATGGCCTTCCGATTCCGGCTGGCCTTCCTCGCGTTCGAGCGTCACCTGTACGTTGAGCGTACGTTCGCTGCCGCCGCGCCATAGCGTCAATTGCTCGCGATACTCGTGACGGCCGGCGTTGCGGGCACGCTCGAACACGCCGGCCAGTTCCGGCGCCACGTCGTGCAATTCCTGTCCGTCGAAGTCTCCGGTGCCAAGATGCGGATCGGCTGCCTTGTTGGCGATGGTGATCTGTCCATCATTGGAAACGCCGATCACCGCCGCACTGACACCCGACAGCACCGCCTCGGTGAAGCGCGCCCGCTGGTCGATATCGTCCTTCGCCTGCAGGATTTCATCACGCTGGCTGCGCAACTCGCCGATCATCACGTTGAAGGTGTCGCTGAGGTTCTTCAGATCGCCTTCGGTGTGCTGGGTGCCGACGCGCACGTTCAGGTTCCCCATGCTGACGGCATCCGCGGCCGTGATCAGCCGCCTTATCGGCGCTACGACGCGGTTTGCGACCGAAATCCCCATCCAGATGGCGGCGAGCAGAACGATCAGGCACACGCCGATGTAAAGAACCGCGAAGGCAAGCTGCACCGGCACGCGGTTCTTCTCGAGGTCCGCATATTTGGCGGTGTTCTCCTCCATCAGCCGCAACTGTGCGAGGACCTCCGGCCGCAAGGGCATGATCGCATAGAGGTAAGCGTTGGGGATTTCGCGCAGCTTGAACATGGCGCCAATGAAGTTCGTGTTTCCCGGCGGAATGGCGACGGGATCCCCGGTATCGGCGGCAACGAAGAACTCCTCGCGCGCTGCGGGCACTTCCACCTTGGCCGGCACATCGGCCTTTGCAATCAAGGTTCCGTCGCGGTGCAACAGTTGCGCCGAGACGAAGCCACGCCCCTTCGCCTGCAAGGTCACGAGGTTTTCAAAGCCGGGAAGGTCGAGATTGTAGATCTGGCGTGCCCGGTCGAGCTCAAACGCCATGGAAATCGCGTTGCCGGTCAAAGTGCGGCGGCTCTCGTCCATGTACGCGCGCGCGATGTTGACCGAGGAGCCGACGATCTGTTTCGTGCGCACCTCGAACCAGCGGTCCAGGCCCACATTGAGTGTGATGCTGGCAATGATGGCGACAAGCACCGCCGGAATTGCCGCCACCAGCGCGAACAGCGAAATGATGCGCACATGCAGCCGCGCTGCCGCCCTGCCCTTGCGCCGCGATTGCCATATGATCCAGATCTCGCGGCCGATGAGAAACAAGACGATCGCGGCCAGCACGCTGTTGATCGTCAGCGCCGTCGTCACCACAGGCGGGTTCGGCGCAATCGGCGTCTGGCCGATGAGGATCAGGAAAGTTACGCCACCCGTAACGATCAGCGCAATGACGGCCGCCAGGCCCAGCAAACGCGTGAATCCGTCCCGCTCGCGCGGCATGCTTACGGGATTGTCGCTGACCGCGCGCTTGCCGCCCTTCCCGCTCTTGCCGGGCTTGCGAAACGATCCCGCTGCCTTTGAAGGTGAGGCAATCTTGTCGGGTTCGATACCTTGCGCAACCGCATCCATTTAAAATACTTCCCGAGAATGCAGCATTCGTTACGGACGCGAAACACTGTGCAGGCAGCGCCGAAAATGGCATGTGAATACCGTTGCACTGCTGCAACTCAAATGTGGCGAAAATGAAACAATCCGTCAAGCACGGGCGGTTGCGCAAGGGTTGCCGCAGGCCGAACGCGATGCACGCACGCAACAGCTCAACGAAGCGTGCGGATGACCTTGATGTCCAGCTCTCGGATTTTCTTGCGCAATGTGTTGCGGTTGACACCCAACAATTCCGCGGCCTTGATCTGGTTGCCCCTCGTTGCCGCCAGCGTTGCGGCGATCAGCGGCTGCTCCAGCTGGCGTAGTACGCGGTGGTAAAGCCCCGGCGGCGGCAGGTCGTTGCCAAAGCCGGCAAAATAGCCCGCTAGCCAGGTTTCCGATGCGGTGGAGATATCCGCCGGTCCGCCATTGGCGGCGCGTCCCGCAGGCTCGGGAAACGGATCGTTGCCCCGAAGCTCCGCCTCGATGATCTCAGCGTTGATGACTTCCTGCGGGTACAGCGCGGACAAGCGCCGGATCAGGTTTTCAAGCTCTCGCACGTTGCCGGGCCAGCGGTAGCGCTTCAACAGCTCTATCGCATCGCCGTCGATATGTTTGGGCCCCAGGCCGTCCTTCTCGGCCAGCGCCAGGAAGTGCCGCACGAGGTCGGCAACATCCTCCGAACGCTCGCGCAGCGGCGGCAGGCGCAGCGGCACGACGTTAAGCCTGTAGAACAGGTCTTCACGGAAAAGCCCCTGGTTGATCAGCGTGCGCAGGTCCTTGTTGGTGGCAGCGACGATACGAACGTCTGTGCGGATCGGCGTGCGCCCGCCCACGGTGGTGTACTCGCCCTGCTGCAACACCCGCAGCAGCCGCGTCTGCGCGTCCATAGGCATGTCGCCGATCTCGTCGAGAAAGAGCGTCCCGCCCTCGGCCTGCTCGAACTGACCCGCAGAACGGCTCTGCGCACCGGTAAATGCCCCTTTTTCGTGGCCGAAAAGCTCAGACTCGATCAGGTCCTTCGGAATGGCCGCCATGTTGATGGCGACAAACGGCCCGTGCCTCCGCTTTCCATAATCATGCAGCGCGCGCGCCACCAGTTCCTTGCCGGTGCCGGACTCGCCCGTGATCATCAGCGTGAGGTCGGTCTGCATCAGCCGCGCCAGCACCCGGTAGATTTCCTGCATGGCCGGAGAGCGGCCTACGAGCGGCATCTTGTCGCCCGCATCCTCGAACTTTGCCGGTGCCTTCTGGCGTTTCGGCTCCGAAACGGCGCGTCCCGCGATGGCAATCAGTTCCTGCAAGTCAAACGGCTTGGGTAGGTATTCATAGGCACCGCGTTCCGAGGCCTTGATGGCGGTCATGAACGTGTTCTGGGCGCTCATCACCACCACCGGCAGTTCCGGGCGCACGCGCTTGATGCGGGGCAGCAGTTCGAATGCATCGCCATCGGGCATGATGACGTCGGAGATCACCAGATCGCCGTCGCCAGCCGCGATCCATCGCCACAACGTGGCGACGTTCGATGTGACGCGAACCTCGTATCCCGCGCGCGACAACGCCTGGTTCAAGACGGTCCGGATCGCGCCGTCATCGTCGGCGACGAGTACAAGTCCCTTGCTCATGCTTCTTCCACAAGTTTTTCATTGCCGGATTCGCCGCGCCATGCGGGCAGTAGGATACGGAAGACCGTCTTGCGAGGCTCTGAATCGCACTCGATGACGCCGCCATGATCGCCGACGATCTTGGCGACCAGCGCAAGGCCCAGCCCCGAGCCATTGGTCTTGGTCGTCACGAACGGATCGAAGATGTAGGTGCGGATATCCTCCGGCACGCCCGGGCCGTTGTCGCGCACGCAAAACTCCAGCGGCAGCGAAACGCGCTCGCTCGAACCCTGCACCGACAGGTGAATGCCCGGCCTGAAAGCGGTGGAAAAAACGATCTCCGCGTCCGGCGTGTTCGAGAGCGCCTCGGCGGCGTTCTTGGCCAGGTTGAGGAAGACCTGGATCAGCTGGTCGCGGTTGCCGTAAACGGCCGGAAGCGAGGGATCGTAGTCCTCGACCAGCCGGATGTTGCGGGCGAAGCCGGACTTGGAAAGCCGCTTCACATGCTCGAGCACCTTGTGGATGTTCACCGGCTCGCGCTCGATCGGCCGCTCGTCGGAGAACACCTCCATGCGGTCTACGAGATGGACGATCCGGTCGGCCTCTTCCATGATCAGGCGGGTCAATTGCCGGTCCTCATCGCCCGCCGACATTTCCAGAAGTTGCGCCGCGCCGCGAATGCCGGAGAGAGGATTCTTGATCTCGTGCGCCAGCATAGCGGCAAGGCCGGTCACCGTGCGCGCCGCGCCGCGATGGGTGAGCTGGCGGTCGATCTTGTCGGCCATGGTGCGCGGCTGGAACATCAGCACGACATGGCCTGGCCGTTCCGCCACCGGCGAGGCGTAGACGTCCACCACCTTGTCCTTGCCGATGCGCGGCGAGGAAATGTCGACCTTGTATTCGTTGATCGGCGAATCTTCCTGGCGAACCTGGTCCACCAGCGTCAACACAGGACTGCCGAACGGCACGAAGTGATCGATGCCGTGCCGCGTCAGGAACGAAAGCGAGGAGCGGAAGAATGCTTCCGCCGCAAGGTTTGCATAGCGAATGGTCCGGTCCGCATCGACCATTACCACCGGATGCGGCAGCGAATCGAGCACAGCAAGGCCTTCGTTGACCTCGGGTAGCGTGACAGCCGGAAAGGGACGGTTCATCACGCAGCCTCCGTCATGGGCATATGGCGTTCACGCACTGCCGCCATGAAAGCGTCCGCGACCTGCCGCGGATCTTCGCCGGTCAGCACCAGCCGCCGCAGATGCGGATCGCAGTCTCCCGGCATTCTGTCGAGATACCAGCCCAGATGCTTGCGCGCCTGCCGGGTGCCGAGTTTGACGCCGTAAAGCGCCAGCAAGTCGCCATGATGCTCGATTGCCGTGCGCGCTATGAACGCGGGATCGGATGAGATTTCCGCCGGCATGGCGCTTGCGACAAGACCCGGCAGCCACGGCGCGCCGTAGGCACCGCGGCCGATCATCACGGCGTCCGCCCCCGACAGCGCCAGCGCGCGCCGGGCGCTGTTGCCATCGACGATATCGCCATTGACGACCACCGGGATGCTCACGGCATCGACCACGGCTTGCACCGCATTCCAGTCGGCGCTTCCCTTGTAGAACTGGCAACGGGTGCGGCCATGCACGGTGATCATGCGCACGCCGGCATCTTGAGCCTGCCGGGCAAGCTGCGGCGCGTTGATGCTGTCATGGTCCCAGCCCAGCCGCATCTTGAGCGTAACCGGAACCTTCACGGCGCCAACCACCGCTTCAACGAGGCTGAGCGCCAGTTCCGGCTCGCGCATCAGCGCGGAACCGGCAAGTCCAGTGGTCACGCGCTTGGCCGGGCAACCCATGTTGATGTCGATGAGATCCGCGCCGTTCGCCTGCGCCATCTGCGCGGCAAGGCGCATCCAGTGGGGCTCCCGGCCCGCAAGCTGCACCGCATGAACCGGCCCGCCGCATGGCAGCGCCTTCAGTTCCATCTCCGCATTGCCCTCGACCAACGCCTCGCTCGCGACCATCTCGCTGAATACGAGTCCAGCGCCAAAGCGCCACGCCAGTTTTCGAAATGCGCGATCGGTCACGCCCGACATCGGCGCGAGAAACACCCGGTTGGCGAGCCTTATGCCGCCGATTTCCAAGGGGGATGACAGCGGTTGTGCCGCAGTGGCTTTTTCAGAGGATGTGATCAATTTTTGTGCGGCCCGTTTGTCTGCCTCTAAACTAACCAGCTTTACTGCACCGCACAAGTGGGTTTGAGCAGACGCATACGCCAGCATCCTTGCCAGCCGCAGGCATCACCTGTAAGCCGCAGCATAATCGTTCACTTCAGCCGGTCCAGAAAAGCATGTCATCAGACGCCGTGGTGATTGTCGCAGCCGGTCGCGGCGAACGCATGGGGGCTGACGGCGGACCCAAGCAATACCGCGACCTGGCAGGCAAGAGCGTTTTGGCGCGCGCCGCCAAGCCATTCCTCGATCATCCAGATATCGCCTGTGTACAGATCGTCATTCATGCAGATGACGAGGAACTTTACCATGCGGCAATCTCGTCTCACCCCAAATTGCTGCCACCGGTCTTTGGCGGCGCGACGCGGCAGGAGAGTGTGCTGCGGGGTCTGGAAGCGTTGGCGGTTGCCAGTCCTGCCAAGGTGCTGATCCACGATGCGGCGCGGCCCTTTGTCAGCGGCGGCATCATCACTTCGGTTCTGGAGGCGGTCGCGCCAGGAACAGGCGCCCTGCCCGCCTGCGCTGTCGCGGACACGCTGAAGCGCGCTGAAGCCGGCTTGCTGGTCAGCGAAACCGTGCCGCGCGACATGCTTTATGCCGCGCAAACCCCGCAAGGCTTCATGCATGCGGAGATTCTCGCTGCGCACCGCGCGGCTCTCGCCGACGGCGTGACCGGGCTGACCGACGACGCGGCCGTGGCGCAAAATGCTGGACTTGCCGTCCGCATCGTGCCTTCGCCGCAATGGAACACCAAGCTCACCACCCAAAGCGACCTGGACGCAGCCCGAATGCGATTTGCCACCACACTGCCAGACGTGCGCACCGGCAATGGCTATGACGTGCACCAGCTGGAGCCGGGCACTTTCGTCACGCTTTGCGGCGTGGAAATACCGGGCGACTGGCGGCTGAAGGGCCACTCGGATGCCGATGTCGGACTGCACGCGCTGACCGACGCGCTGCTCGGGACCATCGGGGATGGCGACATCGGCTCACACTTTCCGCCCTCCGACATGCAGTGGAAAGGCGCGTCCTCCGACCGCTTTCTTGCCCATGCCGTGTCGCTGGTGCGCGCCCGGGGCGGCACGATCACCCATCTGGACGTGACGCTGATTTGCGAAGCCCCGCGCATCGGTCCGCACCGCGAGACGATGCGGGCGCGCATTGCCGAAATTGCGGGCGTCGAGATCTTCCGCGTCGCGGTGAAAGCCACCACCAACGAGAAGATCGGCTTCATCGGGCGTGGCGAAGGGATTGCGGCAATCGCCACGGCAACAGCAGTTTTCGCGGGAGGCAACGATGCAGCTTGACGACGACCTTGGCGTGATCGCGGGACACGTGCTGAAGGATTTCCGCAGCGCCAACCGGCGCATCGCGACCGCCGAATCCTGCACCGGCGGGCTGATCGCTGCATTGCTCACCGCCCATTCCGGCGCGTCCCACGTTTTCGAACGCGGCTTCGTCACCTATTCCAACGAGGCCAAGACCGAAATTCTGGGCGTGCCGGCGGAACTGATCGCCGAGCATGGCGCGGTATCGGCGCCGGTTGCAGCCGCCATGGCGCAAGGTGCGATCAACCACTCGCGGGCGGATGCGGCCGTTTCGGTGACCGGCATTGCGGGACCTGGCGGCGGAAGCGCGGAAAAACCGGTGGGCCTCGTCTACATTGCGGTCGCCACGCGTGAGGAAGAAGGCGCCTATGTCGAGGAGTTCCGCTTCCAGGACAATGGCCGCGACGCCATACGAAACGACAGCGCGCGCATGGCGCTGGAGATGCTTGTCGCATATGGCACAAACGAAGACCCGGATTGACCAATTCCACCGCAAATTCGTGCCGGTTTTGAAATAAGGGTTTGACATCAACCGCTTATGTGTTCTCACTTCGGCAGAGGTAACCACTTCGCCGGGCGAGGCGCTATCAAGGGGGTATTGATGAACTTGAGCAAAATGAATTTGGGTCTGGCTGCAGCAGCCATCGCGGCATTCGTGGCCGCAGCGCCGATCGAGGCTTCGGCCACGCACAAGCTCGGCCATGACATCGCCGTTGGCGTCGGTGTGGGAGTGGGCGTCGGCATCGGCCTTGGCCTTCTGGGCGCCGCGACAAAGCCGCGTCCCGTCTACGTTCAACCTCAGCCCGTTTACCAGCAGCCGCGCCGCGTAATCGTGCAGGAGCCGGTCTACGACGAAGAGGTCTGCTACAAGCGACGGGTCTGGGCGCCGGATGGTTACGGCGGGCGGGTCCAGGTAATTCGCCTGATCTGTGAATGAATGTGGGGGCGGATGTTCCGCCCCTTTTCATTTGCCCGTGACCCATGTGATGGAATGCACATCGGCAGGTTCGAAAGCATACTATGTTTGGATGGTCGGGACATGAACCACCCCGGCACACAAGACCTCCAGGCAGACCTCCAGCTGCCCTCCCTTGAAAAGAACAACCCGGTCCTCCAGCCGGGTTTTCTTTTGTCCGGTGTCCGGATCGCAGGCGCTCAGGCGTAGATCGCCCGCGCCCGTTCCTCGAATGCGGTGGTGAACCGCCTGAAAGCGTAGTCGAACATCGAGCCCATCAGCAGCCCGAGCGAGCGGCTGGCGAATTCGTAATCGATGTCGAAATGCACGTTGCAGGAATGCTCGCCCGTTGGCTCGAAACGCCAGCGGTTGTCGAGCCGCCGGAAAGGCCCATCGAGGTATTTGACGTCGATGATCAACTGCGCCCGGTCAAGCACGACCTGCGTGGTGAAGCGCTGGCGGATCGCCTTGTAGCCGACGCCCATCTCCGCAACGAGGACTTCGCGCCCCTCGCGCTCTCGGCGCGATCGCACATTGAGGCTCTCGCACAGCGGCAGGAACTGCGGATATTTCTCCACATCAGCCACCAGGTCGAACATCTGCCCGGCGCTGAAGGCTACAGGATGGATCTTGGAAAACTGTGGCATTCAAACGCCGCTTACGCCGGCAGGCGGGCGAGCCGGGCCTCGCGCAGCCGCGCGAAATCCTCGCCGGCATGGTGCGACGAGCGCGTCAGCGGGCTCGACGATACCAGCAGGAAGCCCTTGGCATAGGCCACCGTCTCGTAGGACTTGAACTCCTCCGGCGTGACGAAGCGCTTCACCGGATGGTGCTTGCGGGTCGGCTGCAGATACTGCCCGATGGTGAGGAAATCGACATCCGCCGCTGCGCAGATCGTCCATCAGCTGCAGCACCTCGTTGCGCTCCTCGCCGAGCCCGACCATGATGCCGGACTTGGTGAACATCGCCGGGTCGAGTTCCTTCACCCGCTGCAGCAGGCGGATCGAATGGAAATAGCGCGCGCCCGGCCGCACCGTCAGGTAGTTCGACGGCACGGTTTCCAGATTGTGGTTGAAGACGTCGGGCTTCGCCGCGACCACCATTTCCAGCGCGCCGTCCTTGCGCAGGAAATCGGGCGTCAGGATCTCGATGGTCGTGCCGGGCGAGCGCTGCGCGGATCGCCCGGATCGTCTCGGCGAAATGCTGCGCCCCGCCATCGGCGAGGTCGTCGCGGTCGACCGAGGTGATGACGACATGCTCGAGCCCGAGCTTGGCGACGGCGATCGCCACGTTCTCCGGCTCGTGCGGGTCGAGCGCGCCGGGCATGCCCGGTGCGCACATTGCAGAAGGCGCAGGCGCGCGTGCAGGTGTCGCCCATGATCATCATGGTGGCGTGCTTCTTCGACCAGCACTCGCCGATATTGGGGCAGCCGGCCTCCTCGCACACGGTGACGAGGCCGTTCTCGCTTCACGATCTTGCGCGTCTCGCTCATAGACCGGCGAGCCGCCGGCGCCTTGCACGCGGATCCAGTCCGGCTTGCGCAGCACCTCGTTGTCCGGCCTGTGCGCCTTTTCGGGATGGCGCGGCTTTGGCCCGCCGGAAACAGTGTCGAGAACGGTTACCATCATTGCTTCCTGGCTGGATCGTCGCTGCGTGCGTGGTAAATCGGTCCGCCGGTTTGCGCCGGCGGATGGGTGGCTGCCTCGCGCCTGCCGAAGAACCACAGGATGATGACCGCTCCGATGATCGCGACCACCAGGTTTCCGAGAAATCCGTAGAATTGCACGCCCAGTATGCCCGCCAGCGTGCCGCCGACGAACGATCCGGCAATGCCGACAAGGATGTTCGTCAGCAGGCTGTGGTCGCGGTTCATCGCGCGCTCGGCTACCCAGCCGGCCAGGGCGCCGACAATCAGCATGCCGAAGAAGCCGACCCCCGGCATGCTCAAAATCCCGAACTGCCCGTCCATGGCGATTCTCCGCAACCGTTCCTTGCGGGTCATTTAAGCCAATGCACGCCAAACGCCAAGGGGCGCGACAGGCTGTCCGCGGAAAGGGCGCGCGCCGGGGGTGGCCCTGGTGTTCACCCGGGATTAGCGGCCCACCTCATCAAGCTGGCGGCGATACCGAGAAGCGGGTCAGCGATGGCATTCACCACATTATTATCTATCGCGGCAACTTCTTCGACGTTGTTGTTGATCAACGGAGCCATATGTTGGTTTACGTAGTGATACACGAATACTGCTGGCCGGTATTCCTCGACAAGTAGTCGCACGGCTGGCCGCCGTCTCTGATCTACACCAGCTTGCTCCATGTATGTGTTCAAGGGTGCCATGGTTCTGGTTGTGAAAGCGGCATGTACTACACCGACCAAGTTTCGCGATCGACGACGGTCACGCCATCCCAAAACAAAACGCCTCGCTCCGCCAATTGATTTGCAACATGCCTTGCATAATTTCGAAGATTATCAGGTTGCGTGACGATGCGGTTGACCGCGATAGCCAATGTCAACGCGTCGTCTTCAGTCATCCTGCGGTTATGAATGCCCAATCTGCGCCGTTCTCCGTTGGTGATAGTCTCGATCATGTGCGTGGCTGCGAGGTGCTCCACGTCAGCCATTGCCTGCGTATTGGGCTCCGACTGTTTGCTAAGTTTCTCCGGTATGGTTCCGTTCACCGGTATCTTCACGCCAGCGCCTCTGATGGCGAGTGCGATGGATTGACGAATTCTCACCTTATCATCGGCGGTGTCTGTTTTAGACAATTGATTGTTCAACTCGTTCTTTATGCGAGCACCAGCACCATTCAAGCCTATGCCATTCAACAGGTTTACTTCGCCTACTGGCATGAGCGCCTGGGTCAATGCGGCAGATGCCATTGATACAGGTGCTTTCGTATTATTGAAATTGAAGTATGTTTTGTTATTCAGGACAGCCTTCAAAGCCGCCTTTACGCCTTTCTCGATTGAGCTGAATATATTATAGCGTGTCTTATATGGAGTCGTTGAGATAAAATTCGACTGATATATTACACTGCCATCGGAATTGATATAGCTGTTATTTCCATCGATGGCGTAACTTGTTTTTGTATTACCGTAATCGACAGTAATTGTACCTCGTATAAAAACTTTATTCGTGTTAGACTGCTGGTTCTCATTTACCGTCCATTTCAGACGGGTGTTGTATGCCTTGCCGCCAATTTTTCGAACGTCTCTGAAACTCCCCTCATGCGGAGTAAAGAATGGTGGCTTTGTAGATGTTGACGGTCCGCTGCCCTTCTCCCCAGCCTTCACCGCCCCGTTGAACTGCGCGGTGAGTTTCGAATCGGCAGGCTTGACCGGCGGAGGTGTCGTCACATTGCCGGTCTTCACGGGTGCTATGGCCATCTAACGGGTTCCTAAAGGTTGCATCTTGCGGCGCAGGAGTTTCCTGGCTCGCCGCGCCCGTTAACCATGCTCATTAACCACGCGGTCGTGGTATCCGTGCCGACTACCATGGCGTGCGTAGCGACTACTTACGTAGTCGCCGTGAAACTCCGGCAACAAAAAAGCCGCCCTGATGGGCGGCTTTTCTATTCGGGCGGCACAGGCTGCGGAATGAAAGGGCCGCCCGAGGGCGGCCCAAATTACAAGGTTCAACCGCCTCTCGATCCAAACTGGTTAGCGGCAATGCCCATGAGCTCATTCATGTATGCCGTTCCTTCTTGTGCGAGTTCGAATGCCCTCACATTGTTGTTGATTATCGTAACGACATTTCTAACTGCGACACGCAAGCTCTGGGGTGTTAATATTGGCGACCTTCCAATCAATTGCGCAACTTGTTGCGCAGCTCTACCCGTTATTCCTACTTCGTCTAACACAAACAATAATAGATTATAGTCGACCAAATTATCTCCCAATCCATCCAAGAGAAGCGTTTAAATCGCGTCCCTTACATTGTCTGCCTGAGCCAAAGTCAGCCCATTTTGTATCACAGTCCCAGGCGCTGCAATTTGTTGTGCATACGCGGCTGCTACTGCCCTCAAATTATCTGGATTTGTATAATGTGCGAAAGCTCTATTATACAATGTTTCTTCCTCAGCGGGATTTACGCGAACGTTCCGATCTGCATTCGTTCCTATCCGAAGATTTTGTATGGTTCCGGCGACACCATCTTCAATATTCAATTCCCGCACTTCGTCCCCTTGAAGCATCGGATATGTTTCTGACGAGCTTCCCGCATCGTCCTTTTTTGGCTTGGAAGCTATTTGAAGTATGCCAGGTTTGTTCGGCACATCATATAGCCTTACGCCCGCCGACGTTATGGCAAGTGCGATTGCGTTTCGTTCCAATGGTGTGTTTTTTGTATTCGCCAGTTGCTGATTGAGCACTGTCTTTATTTCTTCGCCGGCGCCACCCAACCCAATACCATATCTGAGGTTTTGCTCTCCAACCGCATTCAGTGCACGGGTCAACTTAGCAGAAGCCCAAGAAACCGGTGTAGTTTTATTGTCTTTATCATTAAAATTCTTAGTATTGCCAGTGACTTCTTTCAGAGCTGACATGACGTCCGCCTTGATAGGTTTAAATATATTATGTGATGACCTGTACAGGACACCTTGAACTGAGTATACAACTGCGCCTTCCTTTGTAATAAAGCTTTTGTTTGCATCTATTGTATAGGCTACCTTATCCTCTTTTATCTTTCCAGTCAATCGTAACAGATCCCTTAATATTTACATTGTCAGTAACTTTGGGTTGAGTTTCACTGACTTTCCAATTCAATCTTGCATTTACTTTCTTTCCTTCGATTGTCCGTGCTTCCTTGAAGCTGCCTCCTGTCGGCGTGTAGAAGATTGGTTTCTTTTCCACCATCTGCACATCTTGCTTCGCCGCAGCGTTGAACTGCGCGGTGAGTTTCGAATCGGTAGGCTTGACCGGCGGAGGGGTGGGTCACATTGCCGGTTTTCACGGGTGTTATAGCCATCTAACGGGTTCCTCAGGTTTGCTTCTTGCGGCGCGGTTTGTTCCTGTGCGCGGCATCCGTTAACCATGTTCCCTAACCACGCAGATTGTTATCCGTGCCAACTACTTACGTAGTCGCGCAGGGCAACAAAAAAGCCGCCCGGAGGGGCGGCTTTGCGCTGTTTCAGTTGGCAGTGAGCTCAGGCGTTCAGTACCTTGCCATAGGCGTCGAGCACGCTTTCCTTCATCATCTCCGAGAGCGTGGGATGCGGGAAGACGGTGTGCATCAGGTCTTCCTCGGTGGTCTCCAGGTTCATCGCCACGACATAGCCCTGGATGAGCTCGGTCACTTCCGCGCCCACCATGTGCGCGCCCAGCAACTGGCCGGTCTTCTTGTCGAAGATGGTCTTCACCAGCCCCTGGTCCTCGCCCAGCGCAATGGCCTTGCCGTTGGCGCCGAAGGAGAAGCGGCCGACGCGGATGTCGTGCCCGGCCTCCTTCGCCTTCGCCTCGGTCAGGCCGACGCTCGCCACCTGCGGGTGGCAATAGGTGCAGCCGGGGATCTTCAGCTTGTCCATCGGGTGGACATTCGGCACGCCGGCGATCTTCTCGACGCAGATCACGCCCTCATGCTCGGCCTTGTGCGCCAGCATCGGCGGCCCGGCGACGTCGCCGATGGCATGGATGCCTTCGCACATTGGTGCGGCCATAGCCGTCGATGACGATGGTGCCGCGCTCGATCTTGACGCCAAGCGCCTCCAGCCCGAGGTTCTCGACATTGCCCTGCACGCCGACGGCGGAGATCAGCCGGTCGGCCTCGAAGACTTCGCTCTTGCCGCCCTTCAGCTCGACCGTGGCCTTCACCGAATTGGCGAGCTTCTCCACCTTGGAGACCTTGGCCTCGGTGTGGATCTTCAGCCCGGCCTTCTCCAGCTGCTTGCGGGCAATGCCGGAGATCTCGGCGTCCTCCACCGGCATGATCGTCGGCATCAGCTCGATCACCGTCACGTCGCAGCCCATGGAATTGTAGAAGGACGCGAATTCGATGCCGATCGCGCCCGATCCCATCACCAGCAGCTTCTTGGGAAGTTCCGGCGGCACCATGGCCTCGAAATAGGTCCAGATCAGCTTGCCGTCCGGCTCGATGCCCGGCAGCGCGCGCGGCCTTGCGCCGGTCGCGACGATGATGTTCTTCGCGCTGTATTCGCCCTCGCCCTTCACGCCCTTGGGCACAGGCGGCTGCGGCTCCATCGGCTTCTTGGTGGTCTTGGAAACGGTCACCCTGCCCTTGCCGGCCAGCTTCGCCTCGCCCCAGATGACGTCGATCTTGTTCTTCTTCATCAGGAAGCCGACGCCGCCGTTGAGGCGCAGCGAAACGCCGCGCGAGCGATCGACCACGGCCTTCACGTCGGCGCTGATCTTGCCTTCCAGCACCAGCCCGTAATTCTTGAGGTGATCGCCGTAATGCTTGATCTCGGCCGAGCGCAGCAGCGCCTTCGTCGGAATGCAGCCCCAGTTGAGGCAGATGCCGCCCAGATGCTCGCGCTCGACAATGGCCGTCTTCAGGCCAAGCTGCGCCGCGCGGATAGCCGCGACATAGCCGCCCGGCCCCGAGCCGATGATGATCAAGTCATAGTCCGCCATGCGTCACCCTTCGTGTTGGAGGACGCAGGCGGACCAGATCAGCCCTTCAGCATCCCGTAGATTTCGTCCTTCAGCCTCAGGCGCTGCTTGCGCATGTTTTCCATGCGCACATCGTCCATCGGCTCTATGTTCGTCTCGCCCCGGTGAATGCTCCGGTTCAGCGTATGGTATTCGTCATGCAACTTGCGGAAATGCGCGTCCTTCACTTTCAGTTCGTGAATGCGGGCATGCATATCCGGGAATTCGTCGGCAAGTTCGTGTGGCGTGTCTGACATGGGGAGCCCTTTCAATCCGGTCTCCCGCAGCTTTAGCCCCGCTTCGCGCCGCCTCTTTGATCCCAATCAAACATTGTCGAGTTCCGCCTTCAGCAGCAGCCAGTTGGAGGCGCTGAAATGCGGCGTGATCTGCTGGTATGGCCGGCTGTCCACGACTGCAAAGCCGCGCGAGCGATAGAGGGCCAGGCCGGCCGCATTGCCATCCTCCGTCACCAGCGCCGCCCGGCGGCAACCCGCCGCGCGCGCCCGCTCCAGATGATTGTCGAGCAGCGCCGCGCCAACGCCCATGCCGCGCGCCTCGCGAAACACCGCCAGCGAATCCACCAGCCAGTCGCCCGCGGCCTGCCGGAACAGTGCGATCACCGGCGCGAATGCCGGAGAGGCATAGGCCGCATCGCCGGTATCGGGCTTCATCACATAGCCTGACGAGGCGCCGGCCACCCTGCCCCCGATCTGCGGCGATCATCGCATTGGCATAGCCGTATGGCGAAGCGGGATCTGCCATCAGGGCGCGGCCGTGCTCGAAGGCATCGTCCGCCTCGCCCGCATCCACCGCGGCCTGCCACAGCAGCGCCGGCAATCCGTGACCCGCGAGGTTGTCGAGGATCGCCATGTCCGCCGCATCATGGATCGTCGCGGAGCGCAGCACGATCTGCGCGCGCGGTTTCGATCGCCGGCCCTGCCGGTGTTATGACTGCGCAATGTGAATCGCCGGAATGACCCATGGATACGATGTCTTCGCTCATCTCGTTCGAAACGATCCGCAACCTGCCCTGGCAGGTCGGCATTCCGGGCATGGCCCTGATCGCTCTCCTGCTTTGGTCGGCCGTCAAATCGGCACTGACGCTGCGGCCCGTCAAGGCAGTCACCCGCATCGCCCTGGCATTCATCATCGCCGTCATCCTGACACAGGGCGGCGGTTCGATCGCGCAAATGGTCGCTGGCGCCGCCGCCTTCATAGGCCCAGGATCAGCTTGGCGATCGGCGTCAGCGCACGCCCGATGGCGCGCGTATTCTCGGCATCCAGATGCACCCCGTCGATCGGCGTGGTCCTGGCGACTGTGCCTGCGTCAAAGAAGTCGCAGCCCTGCTCGTCGGCGAGGTCCGCATAGAACGAGGCCAGCATCTTGCCCTGCTCGACGCCGCCCGCGAACATGGCGGAAAATTCCGGGTCCGCAGTCTCGCACAGCGGCGGCGGGGCATACGATCAGCACGTCCGGCGGCTCGGACGAGCCGTCGCGCATGGCGTTGATGCGCACGATCTCGACGCATCGCCGCATGCCCTGCATCGCGGCAAGCGCGGTGCCGGCGATATGCGGCTTCAGATCGTTCGACCCGAGCATGATGATCACGAGATCGATCGGGGCATGGGTGTAGAGCACGGTCGGCAGGATGCGCGCGCCGTTGCGGTCGCAATCGGCCAGGTGCTCGTCATATGCCGTGGTGCGCCCGCGCAGGCCGTCCGTGATCACCTCGACGCCCGCGCCAAGGCCCCGCCGCAGCACCTCCGGCCAACGATCCTCCAGCGCATGGCGGCTGCCCGTGTCGGCATTGGAGCCCCAGGTCAGCGAATCGCCAAAGCAAAGCACGGTTTTCATCGTGGCGGCCTAGACCAGCATGCCCATCGGGTTCTCGATGTAGTTCTTGAAGGCGCCGAGCAGTTCGGCGCCGAGCGCGCCGTCGACCACGCGGTGGTCGGTCGAAAGCGTCACGCTCATCACGGTCGCGATCTTCATCTGCGCCGTTCTTCACGATGGCCCGCTCCTCGCCCGCGCCGACCGCCAGGATCGTCGCATGCGGCGGGTTGATGACGGCGGAGAAGTCCTTGATGCCGAACATGCCGAGGTTGGAAACCGCCGTGGTGCCGCCCTGGAATTCCTCCGGCTTCAGCTTGCGTTCGCGCGCCCGCTTGGCGAGGTCCTTCATCTCGTTGGAGATCGCCGACAGCGTCTTCTGCTCGGCATTGCGGATGATCGGCGTGATCAGCCCGCCGGGGATCGACACGGCGACGCCGACATCGGCATGCTTGTGCATGACCATGTTCGCTTTCGGTCCAGGACACATTGGCGTCCGGCACCGCCTGCAGCGCCATGCGCCATCGCCTTGATGATCATGTCGTTGACCGAGAGCTTGTAGGCCGGGACTTCGCCCTTGTCGGTCTTCTTCACCGGCGCGGCATCGTTGAGCTGCGTGCGCAAGCGCCAGCAGCGCGTCGAGTTCGCAGTCGACCGTCAGGTAGAAATGCGGGATCGTCGTCTTCGCCTCGATCAGCCGGCGCGCGATGATCTTGCGCATGTTGTCGTGCGGCACGAGTTCGTAGGAACCCGGCCTCGAACAGCTTCAGCACGGCATCATCGCTCATCGGCACGCGGCTTGGGCGCTGCAGGCGCTTCGCCCGTCGCGGCAGCCGGTGCCGGCGCCGCCTTCGCCGCCGCCGGACTGCATCGGCGCTCTCGACGTCCGCCTTGACGACGCGGCCATGCGGACCGGTGCCCTTGACCTGCGCAATGTCGACGCCGGCATCCTTGGCGATGCGCCGCGCCAGCGGCGAGGAAAACACGCGCTCACCGGCTGCAGGGGCCGCCTGTGCCGGTTGCGGCGCGCGGAGCTGCTTGCGCGGCCTGCTGCCTTGGGCGCCTCAGCCTTCGGCGGCTGGCGCAGGCTCGGCCTTCGGCGCTTCCGCCTTTGCGGCGGGCCGGCGCCATTGCCCTTGGCGGCATCGGCGGCGCTTTCGCCCTCGCCGGCCAGGATCGGCGATCACCGCGTTGACCTTGACGCCTTCGGTGCCCGCCGGAACGACGATCTTCGCCACCGTGCCCTCGTCGACGGCCTCGACTTCCATCGTCGCCTTGTCGGTCTCGATCTCGGCGATCACGTCGCCGGACGAGACCTTGTCGCCTTCCTTGACCAGCCACTTGGAGAGGTTGCCCTCCTCCATGGTCGGCGACAGCGCGGGCATGGTGATGTTGATCGGCATGAGGTCAGTTCCCCGGTTCGTCTGTTATGCCAGATGGCAAGAATTCTTCTGTTTCCGCTGCGGCAACCTTTCACGGACGGCCCGGGCACTCACCTGCCCGCAGCCTCCCCGGTGTCGCCGAACAGCCCGTCATTCATCAATATGCCGGCCGTGATCGTGATCTTCCCGTCATCGGGCGGCAACCGTTTCATGAGCGCGACAAGCCGCTTCGATTCCCCGACCGCCCGCAGCACCGCCTCGTCGGGCGACAGCTTGCGCCGTGCCAAGGCCTCCAGAGCTTCGAGCGCAACCTCCACCACCACGCCGCGCCCGCTGATCCGCACCGAGCGCGAAAGCGCGTCGTAGCGTGCTGACTTCAGGTCGAGGCGCTCTGCGGCGGCCAATGCTCAGCTCCGGTACGTCACGGCTTTCACCGCCTCGACGACTTCGCCGACATTCGGCAGCGCCAGCTTTTCGAGGTTGGCGGCATAGGGCATCGGCACGTCCTTGCCGGCGATCGGTGATGACCGGCGCGTCGAGATAGTCGAAGGCGCGCTGCATGACCTGGCTGGCGATGTGCTCGCCGACCGAGTTCTGCGGAAAGCCTTCCTCGACGGTGACCAGGCGGTCGGTCTTCTTCACCGATTCGATGCACCGTGTCGAGGTCCAGCGGGCGGATCGTGCGCAGGTCGATGATCTCGGCGTCGATGCCCATCGCCTCGAGTTCCGGCATCGCCTTGACCGCATAGGTCATGCCGATGCCGAAGGAGACGATGGTCACGTCCTTGCCCTTGCGGTGGATGCGCGCCTTGCCGATCGGCAGCACGAAATCGTCGAGCTTCGGCACGTCGAAGGACTGGCCGTAGAGGATTTCGTTCTCGAGGAAGATCGACCGGGTTCGGATCGCGGATCGCCGCCTTCAGCAGGCCCTTGGCGTCGGCCGCCGTATAGGGCATCACCACCTTCAGGCCCGGGATATGGCTGTACCAGGCGGCATAGCCCTGGGAGTGCTGGGCGCCGACGCGCGCCGCCGCGCCATTCGGTCCGCGAAACACGATCGGCGCGCCCATCTGGCCGCCCGACATGTAGAGCGTCTTGGCGGCCGAGTTGATGATCTGGTCGATCGCCTGCATGGCGAAGTTGAAGGTCATGAACTCGACGATCGGCCTCAGCCCGGCCATCGCCGCGCCGACGCCGACGCCGGCAAAGCCATGCTCGGTGATCGGCGTGTCGATGACGCGCTTGGGACCGAATTCCTGCAGCAGGCCCTGCGTGATCTTGTAGGCGCCCTGGTATTCGGCGACTTCCTCGCCCATGACGAAGACGTCGGGGTCGCGGCGCATTTCCTCGGCCATGGCGTCGCGCAGCGCCTCGCGCACCGTCGTCGGCACCATTTCCGTGCCGGCCGGAATGTCGGGATCGGCCTGCGACATTGGCGGCGACCGGTTGCGGCCGGAACTGGCCGCGCCTGCGGCGTCACCGCCTTCTTCGCTGCACCTTCGCCGCTGACCTGCGGCGCATGAACTTCCGCCGCGGCGCCAGGCTCTTGCGCGGGCGCGGCATCGGCGGCGCTCTCGCCATCGGCAGCAGCACGGCGATCGGCGTGTTGACCTTGACGCCTTCGGTGCCGGCGGCGATCAGGATCTTGCCGATCGTGCCTTCGTCGACGGCTTCCACTTCCATGGTCGCCTTGTCGGTTTCGATCTCGGCGATCACGTCGCCGGAGGTGACCTTGTCGCCTTCCTTCTTCAGCCATTTGGAAAGGTTGCCCTCTTCCATGGTCGGCGAAAGGGCGGGCATCAGGATTTCGTCGGCATGGTTCTCGGGTCCTCCCCGAAGGCTCAAAGCAGAATGTCGGTCTAGAGCTCGGATACATCCGGCTCCGGATCGGCCTGCGCGAACTCCGCGGCCTCGGCGACGATGTCGCGGACTTCCTTGTCGATCGCCTTCAGGTCGTCCTCGCTGGCCCAGTTCTTCTCCATGCAGCCGCGCCTTCACCTGCTCGATCGGGTCGTGCTCGGAGCGCATCTTCTGCACTTCTTCCTTGGTGCGGTACTTGGCCGGGTCGGACATCGAGTGGCCGCGATAGCGGTAGGTCTGCATTTCGAGGATGATCGGCCCCTTGCCGGAGCGGCACCATTCGGTGGCGTGTTCGCCGGCGGCCTTGACGGCGCGCACGTCCATGCCGTCGACCTGCATGCCGGGAATGTTGAACGATGCGCCGCGCTGCGAGAAATCGGTCTGGGCCGAGGCGCGGCTGACCGAGGTGCCCATGGCGTAGCGGTTGTTCTCGATCACGTAGATGACCGGCAGCTTCCACAGCGCGGCCATGTTGAAGCTCTCGTAGACCTGGCCCTGGTTGGCCGCGCCGTCGCCGAAATAGGCGATCGCGACATTGTCGTTGCCGCGGTAGCGGTTGGCGAAGGCGAGGCCGGTGCCGAGCGACACCTGCGCGCCGACGATGCCGTGGCCGCCGTAGAAGTGCTTCTCCTTGGAGAACATGTGCATGGAGCCGCCCTTGCCGCGCGAATAGCCGCCGCGCCGCCCGGTCAGCTCGGCCATCACGCCGCGCGGGTTCATGCCCATGGCCAGCATGTGGCCGTGGTCGCGATAGCCGGTGATGACCTGGTCGCCCTCGATCATCGCCATCTGCATGCCGATGACGACGGCTTCCTGGCCGATATAGAGATGGCAGAAGCCGCCGATGAAGCCCATGCCGTAGAGCTGGCCGGCCTTTTCCTCGAAGCGGCGGATCAGCAGCATCTCGCGATAGGCCGCAAGCTCCTGCTCCTTGGTGAACTCGACCGGCGGCGGCGCATCGACTGCCGTCGGCAGGCCCGGATGCGTGATTTTTGCAGATGAAATTTTTGGCGAAGAATTAGCGGATTTCTTTGGCTTTGCAGCCATTGGAGCTCTCCCGGTGCTGTTTCCTCCGGACAGGCGTTGACCTTCGGCCCGACTGTCTCGTTCTCCATGGCGCCGGCTTCGCTCTGCCAGCCATCGAGTTTCAGCCTTGAACCTATTGCATGGAAATCAATTTGCAATTGCTATTGCTGCATGGCTGACCAGCGGCGATGCGCTTGATACCCTTACGGAATTACTCTATTAACTGGATTCCGGTTAATTGCTGCAATGCCGCAAATTTGGTGTGCTATGCAACATAAGTTTTGGGCATCAGCGAAGGATCACCAACTCTTCCGGCTTCAGGACATTGAGCGCGTTGCGGGCCTGCTCATCCAGCATGTCGCGCTCGATCGAGCCGTCGCGCAAGAGCATGCACCTTGGCTTCGAGCGACTGGCGGCGCAACTTGATGGCAGCAAGCTCGAATTCGAGCCGCACGGCATCGTCATTCATGCGGCGCATGCTCTCGATGCCATACCGCCCCGACCAGGAATGGTAGGCGAAATAGGCGATCAACACGATGGAAAGCGCCGGGACAATAAATTGTCCCAGCGATGTATTCCGAGTTTGACGGGTACTCACAAGAACAGCCCTTACACATCACTTGAACGGGTCACACGATGATGACCGGACATGCTTAAGGGCAGGTTTACGCGACGCCTGTTCCTGTAAGAAATCACACCCGCTTGCGCATCATTCCGCCATAGCGCGCAACCGGTCCCAGTTCCTCCTCGATGCGGATAAGCTGGTTGTACTTCGCCAGCCGGTCCGAACGCGCGAGCGACCCGGTCTTGATCTGTCCGCAATTGGTGGCGACGGCGAGGTCGGCAATGGTGGAATCCTCGGTCTCGCCGGAGCGGTGGCTCATGACCGCGGTGTAGCCCGCCCGGTGCGCCGTCTCGACGGCATCGAGCGTCTCGGTCAGCGTGCCGATCTGGTTGACCTTGACGAGGATCGAATTGGCGACGCCCATCTGGATGCCGTCGCGCAGGCGCTGCGAGTTCGTGACGAAGAGATCGTCGCCGACGAGCTGGCACTTCGCGCCGGTGAGATCGGTGAGCATCTTCCAGCCGTCCCAGTCGTCCTCGGACATCCCGTCCTCGATGGAGATGATCGGGTAGTCGGCGGCAAGGCTCGCCAGATACTGCGCCTGCTCCTTGGGGGAAAGCGTGCTGGCCCTCACCCTCATACACATAGTTGCCGTCCTTGAAGAATTCGGTCGCTGCGCAGTCGAGGGCAATCGCCATCTCCTCGCCGGGCTTGAAGCCTGCCTTCTCGATCGACGCCATGATGAAATCGAGCGCGTCCTTGGCGCTCATCAGGTTCGGCGCGAAGCCGCCTTCGTCGCCGACGCCGGTGTTGTGGCCGGCTTCCTTCAGCGCCTTCTTCAGCGTGTGGAAGATTTCCGCGCCCATGCGCACCGCTTCGCGCGAGCGAGGTCGCGCCGACCGGCATGATCATGAATTCCTGGAAGTCGATCGGATTGTCGGCATGCGCGCCGCCATTGATGATGTTCATCATCGGCACCGGCAGCACATGCGCCCCTGCGCCGCCGACATAACGGTAGAGCGGCAGCGCCGGAAGCCTCGGCCGCCGCCTTGGCGACTGCCAGCGAGACGCCGAGGATGGCGTTCGCGCCGAGCCGCTCTTGTTGGGCGTGCCGTCGAGCTCGATCAGCGTGCGGTCGATGCTCGATCTGGTTCTCGGCTTCCATGCCGCCGATCGCCTCGAGTATCTCGCCGTTGACGTTCGGCGACCGCCTTGCGCACGCCCTTGCCCAGGTAGCGCGCGCCGCCATCGCGCAGCTCGACCGCCTCATGCGCGCCGGTCGAGGCGCCGGACGGAACCGCCGCGCGGCCCATCGATCCGTCCTCGAGGATGACGTCGACCTCGACCGTGGGGTTGCCGCGGCAGTCGAGAATTTCGCGGGCGGTGATGTCGATGATCGCGGTCATGAAAGCTTCCTTGTGGACGGGAGGTAAATCTCGCCCGCAGCTTTACCTTCCCCGCGACCGATCCGCAATTTGGCAGCTTGCGAATTTGCAGACCCTTGGAACGCATTCCACTCGGTATTCCGGCGGACACTCCGCCCGGGCCAGTTACGCCTGAACGCCGTAATGGGCGAAGCTTTCATCACGTGCGCGCTTGCCGTCGTCGGCGGTCAGTTCCTGTATGGTGTCTGCCGGCGCGCGTTCCAGTTGTTCCCGCGTGAACGGTACAGTGTAGCCGCCACGCTCCTCGTCATAGTCGAGCGTTGCCCAGGGCACTGCATGGAAGCGTTCGCCCATGCCCATGAGCCCGCCGAAACCGACCACGGCGAACAATATCCGGTCGGACATCTTTTCGAGAATCACGTCCTCGATTTCGCCGATCTTGCTGCCGGAGGAGTTATAGACATTTGTCCCGATGACGCGTGAGGCACGAATTGCGTTGGTATGGCCGCTTGGCGTGGTCATGTTGGTATTCTCCTTGCTTGAATTTCCCTGCATTCCGTAACGCACGACCGGCGGGCAGGTTTCCCGAACCCAAACAATGACCAATTTCCTGCAAATCGCCGTCTTTTCGCCGCGCGGGAAACGAAATCCTTTTCCAAAAGCGTCATCGGGGTCCAATTCCGGAGAACCGAAATGCATCGTTCCGCCCTGCCGGTGTTCTCGCCGGGCCATTTGCCCTGGAGTCAGCGCCTGGCTGTTTGCGCAGCCCTCGCCCTCACGCTCGCGGCGCTGCTGTTTGCCACTCAAGCGCGGGCGCAATCATTTTCATGCGCGCATGCGCAATCGCAGGCGCAGATGGCGATCTGCAATTCCGAGGACCTGCTGGTTCTGGACGAGAAGCTTTCAGCGATGGTGGCGCAGCGCATTGGCCGCGCCAGGACGCTGACGGAGCGCGAAGCGCTGCAGCGCGACCAGTCGGCGTGGATGGGTAACCGCAATGCCTGCGGCAGCGACAAGGCTTGCATCCAGCGCAGCTATGGCGAGCGCATCGCCCAGCTTTCGGGCGCGGCGGAACTGGCAAATCTGGCGCGCATTCCGGTGACGCGCCCCTAGGCGCGTTTCACCACGGCATCGATTTCCATGAGTTGCGATACAAGCGCGCGCATCTGCGCCAGCGGCACCATGTTCGGCCCGTCCGATGGCGCATTGTCCGGATCTTCGTGCGTCTCGATGAATACGCCTGCGACGCCGACCGCAACGGCTGCGCGCGCCAGCGGCGGCACCATGCTGCGGTCGCCACCGGTCGAGACACCCTGCCCGCCCGGACTTTGCACCGAGTGGGTCGCATCGAAGATTACCGGCGCGCCGAAGCTTGCCATGATGGGCAGCGCGCGCATGTCCGAGACGAGCGTGTTGTAGCCGAACGAAGCGCCGCGCTCGGTGAGCAGCACGTTGGCATTGCCGCTGCCGGTGATCTTGTCGAGCACGTTCTTCATGTCCCAGGGCGCAAGGAATTGCCCCTTCTTGACGTTGATGATCGCGCCGGTCTGCGCCGCCGCAACGAGGAGGTCCGTCTGGCGGCACAGGAAGGCCGGTATCTGCAGGATGTCGGCATGCGGCGCCACCTGCCAGCACTGCTCGATGGTGTGCACATCGGTGAGGATCGGTACGCCCAGTTCCCGGCGCAAATCGTCGAAAATCGGCATCGCCGCTTCGAGGCCCATGCCGCGCTTGCCCGACAGGCTGGTGCGGTTCGCCTTGTCGTAGCTCGTCTTGTAGACGAGCCCGAGGCCGAGGCCGCCGGCGATCTCCTTGAGCGCCCCGGCCATGTCGAATGCATGCTGACGGCTTTCCAGCTGGCACGGCCCGGCAATCAGCGACAGCGGTGCGGAGTTGGAAATGCGCACCGCGCCGGCCATGACCGTTGAATTGGGCTGGGTCATCTTACCGCCTCGAATGCATAGATCGCGCCCTGCCCCTGTGCCGGGAGCACGATGACGCGGCCCTCATGCTCATCGAAAGGCAGGTGATTGGCCGAAAGTCCCGCCCGCACCAGATCAAGGTCTGGCGCAGCGAACACGACCGCGCGCAGCCGCAGGCCGCGCTGGCCAAAGCCCTCCGATATGCCGAACCATGCGCGCATGCCGTCGCGGTTGAAAGCCTCGATGCGGACATTGGAGCAATGAATGTCCAGACCGAAGGAATGCGCCGATATTTCGCGCTGTCCGATGGCGTCCTGCAGCAGGTATTGGAAGTCCGACGGGTTTTCCTCGCTGATCGCAATCGAGACCATTCCGGTGACGCCGTTCGCATGGTGTTTGCAGTGCGGAGCGGTCGACCTTCGGCACGTTGATGCGCTGGCAGGTGAAGAAGAAGCTGTCCGGTGAACGCAGGTCGGCGGCGAAGGCTAGCTTGAAACTTGCCTCGCCCCTGTTGCCCTTGCCGTCATCGAACACTCGCGAAAATGTCAGCGTATCGCCGCCACTAATGCCGCTCTTGCGGAACAGTTCCGCATCGCCATCCGCATCGTCGCTCGAGAGCGCGATTGCGGAAAACCCGTCATGGCCATTGCGAAACCGGTAGGCCTGGTCGCGCATCACGAACATGTTGCCGGCCAGCGCCGCCGCCTCGCAGGTTTCGCGATGGCCGATTGCAAGCGGCTCCAGATAGGTGCCGTCGGCGCAGGAAGACGCATGCGTTTTCGGTACCGAACGGGTGGCGCGCATCGGGCGCAACGGTAAAGCCGAGCGCCTCATGCCTGCGCCGCGCCGTGTCGAGCGAGACTACCGGCAGGACGAGATGATCGAGCGCGCGCGGATGGCGCACTTCCATGGCCGCCTGGGGCCGGGCAATGACGGGCTGTTTCATGCCATGCCGTTTGCCCGAACGCGCGGCGCAATGCAAGTGCGGGCAATCTCGAGTCCGGCAGATCAATTGGCGGGACGCTTCTGCGGTATTGGCACTTTCACGTCATTGGTTCCGGGCGCGAGCGGCCAGGGCGTTTGCGCATTGCTCGCCTTCGGAAAACGCTGTTACCGTAGCGGGCTCGTTCATCGTGGCAAGGTCGCCTTGCGGCAGTTCGCCCGTCGGCGGCGCGGCTTCAGCAACGGCCGTGGCGCCAAGCAGATTGTAAGGGTCGGGACCCGTGGCATTGCCAAGTGCGAGGGCCATCGAAGCGGCGCTTGCCGTCTTCGGCTTTAGATACATTGCTCTCCATCTCGGCAAGCGTCGGTCCGGAAGTGCGCGCGGCGAAGGTATCGCCCGATTCGCCCTTCGCCCGATTCGGTGACGACCTTGGCTTTCTTGCCGCAGACTTCGGCACGCATGTCCACCGGCGTGCGTGCAACCGCCCCGCTCGGCTGCATGCTGGCAAGCTTGGGCGCGGTGAACGGCGCTGGACGGGCAAACGCTTCCGTAAGCAGCTTTGCCGCACGCACATTGCGCTCGCGGCCCGTGGGCCCGCCAAGCACAACCGCGATCAGTTCACGCCCGCCGCGTTTTGCCGTCGCAACGATGTTGAGTCCCGAACTGCAAACGAAGCCCGTCTTCATGCCCGTGGTGCCATCGAAACGCGTCAGCAGCGGATTATGGTTGCGCAGCAGCTTTCCGGCGACCTGCACGGCCGGTATCTTGAAATACCCGGCATAGCCGCCGAATTCCCTGCGGATCGCCATCGCCAGCACCGCAAGGTCGCGTGCACTGGTATATTGCGCCGGATCGTGCAACCCGTGCGGATTGACGAAATGCGAGTCGCGCATGCCGAGCCGGGCCGCATTGTCGTTCATCATCGCTACGAATTGCGCCTCGCTGCCGCCCACCGATTCGGCCAGCGCCACGGCAATGTCGTTGGCGGACTTCACCATCAAGATCTTGATGGCGGTGTCGATGTTGAGGATCGTTCCCGCTGGAAAGCCCATCTTGCTCGGCGGCTTCGACAGCGAATTGGCGGAAATCTTAACCGGCGACATCAAGGTGAGCTTGCCGCCCTGCACCGCACGGAAGGTCGTGTACACAGTCATGAGCTTGGTCAGCGAAGCGGGGTACCAGCGGTCGAATTCCTGCTGGCGTGAGATCACCTTGCCGGTTTTCATGTCGACGACGAGATGCGGCGCGGCGGCGGCGGGAAACGCGCAAATCAGCGCGCTTGCAAGAATGGCCAGCAGCATGGCTGGCCTTTGAAGTGCTTTACGCCATCGGTTCATGTGCGGAACACGTGCTTTCGCTGGAGACAGGGCCGGAAAACTGCCGTCACTCATAAGGTACAATTTGGCCAAATTTGGAACTTCCACTCGCCGCGATGCCGCCAAGATGCATTTACGACTGCATGATTGCCCGAAGCGGCAGGTTAACGTCACACCAGCCGGCTCTGCTCCACCGCCGCGCCGATGAAGCTGGCGAACAGCGGATGCGGTTCGAACGGCCGGATCTTCAGTTCGGGATGGTACTGCACGCCGATGAACCAGGGATGGTCGGGATATTCGACCGTCTCGGGCAGCACGCCGTCGGGCGACATGCCGGCGAAGACCAGGCCGCAGGCCTCCAGCCGCTCCTTGTAGTCGATATTGACCTCGTAGCGGTGGCGGTGGCGCTCGGAGATCTCGGTCGTCGCCGTAGATGTCGGCGATCTTGCGAGCCGGCTCGCAGCCTCGCCTCATAGGCGCCGAGCCGCATGGTGCCGCCGAGATCGCCGGCTGCCTGGCGCTTCTCCAGCATGTTGCCCTTCAGCCATTCGGTCATCAGGCCGACGACCGGCTCCTTGGCCGGGCCGAATTCGGTCGACGACGCGCCTTCGATGCCAGCCAGCGAGCGGGCCGCCTCGATGCAGGCCATCTGCATGCCGAAGCAGATGCCGAAATACGGCACCTTGCGTTCGCGGGCGAACTTGCGCGGCCAGGATCTTGCCTTCCGAGCCGCGCTCGCCGAAGCCGCCGGGCACCAGGATGCCGTGCACCTTTTCGAGCCACGGCGCCGGATCTTCCTTCTCGAAGATCTCCGATTCGATCCAGTCGAGCTTGACCTTCACCTGGTTGGCCATGCCGCCATGGTGACAGCGCCTCGATCAGCGACTTGTAGGCGTCCTTGAGGCCGGTATACTTGCCGACGACGGCGATCGTCACCTCGCCTTCCGGATTGTGGATGCGGCGCGAGACCTCCTGCCAGCGCTCCATGCGCGGCTTGGGCGCCGGGTCGATGCCGAAGGCGGCCAGAACTTCCGTCGTCGAGCCCTTCCTTGTGATAGGCGATCGGCACGTCGTAGATATGCGCGCACGTCGAGCGCCTGGATGACCGCCGATGGCGCGCACGTTGCAGAACAGCGAGAGCTTGCGGCGCTCCTCCTCCGGGATCTGCGCGGTCGGCGCGCACCAGCAGGATGTCGGGCGCGATGCCGATGGAGCGCAGTTCCTTGACCGAATGCTGGGTCGGCTTGGTCTTCAGCTCGCCGGCCGCCGGAATGTAGGGCATCAGCGTCAGGTGGATGTAGACGGCGCCGCCGCGCGGCAGGTCGTTGCCGAGCTGGCGGATCGCCTCGAGGAACGGCATCGCCTCGATGTCGCCGACCGTGCCGCCGATCTCGCAGAGCACGAAGTCGTAGTCGTCATTGCCGTCGAGCACGAAATTCTTGATCTCGTTGGTGACGTGCGGAATGACCTGCACGGTCGCGCCGAGATAGTCGCCGCGCCGTTCCTTCTCGATGATGTTCTTGTAGATGCGGCCGGTGGTGATGTTGTCGGCTTGTTGGCCGAGCGGCCGGTGAAGCGCTCGTAGTGGCCAAGGTCGAGGTCGGTCTCCGCGCCGTCGTCGGTCACGAAGACCTCGCCGTGCTGGTAAGGGCTCATCGTGCCGGGATCGACGTTGAGATAGGGATCGAGCTTGCGGATGCGCACGCGATAGCCGCGCGCCTGCAGCAGTGCACCCAGTGCCGCTGCTGCAATGCCTTTGCCAAGGGAGGAAACCACGCCGCCGGTGATGAAAACATATCGCGCCATGGGAGTTGACCCCTAAGCCCTTTCACTCGATTCGCAAAGCCGAAATGCCCCGGCCATGCCCTTGCCAACAAAAAACGCCCGGCATTACGGCCGGGCGTTCGATTGGAAACGGACGTTTATTGCCCGCTTGGGACCTGCGGCACTGCAGGCGCAGTGGTTCCCGAACCCGAAGGCGCAACCGGCTCGCTGCCCTGCGGCACGGTCGCGGGAGCCGTGGTATCGCCAGCAGGCGCGGTCGATTGCGCAGGCGGTGTCGCCTGATCCGCCGGTGCCGGAGTTTCGGTGGCTGGACCGCCCAACTGGTCGAGGACGCCGCCGCTGCCGGCGGGCTGCTGCTGCTGGATCCGGTTGATCAGGCCGCCCGGACCCTCGTCAAGCTTGGCGATGACGCCGAGCGCGATCGAGGTCGCGAAGAACGCCGCCGCAAGGATTGCCGTGGTGCGCGTCAGCACGTTGGCCGCGCCGCGGGCTGACATGAAGCCGCCGCCACCGCCGCCGCCCATGCCGAGCGCGCCGCCTTCGGACCGCTGCAAGCAGCACCACGCCGACAAGTGCAAGGACCACCATGAGGTGGATGACGATAAGTACGGTTTCCATTCGAGCTTTCCGGAAATTGCCTGGCGCCGCGTCCACGGTGGACACGGCATCGCTTTGCCGCGCGTTTAGCACGAACCTTGCCGCGAAATAAACCCCGAACCGCGTCAGTTCAAGGGCAGCCGGCGCAAATGCCGAGGAAGTCGGCAGCCTTGAGGCTTGCTCCGCCCACCAGCGCGCCGTCGACATTGGCAACGCCAAGCAGTTCGGCGGCATTGGACGGCTTGACCGATCCGCCATAGAGGATGCGGATGGCATTTCCGGCCGGCCTCGCCGTGCCTGCCGAACCACGAAATCCCGAATGAATTGATGCGCCTCCGCCACATCGTCCAGCGGTCGGGGTCAAGCCCGTGCCGATCGCCCAGACCGGCTCATAGGCAACGACGATGTCGGACAGCCGAACCGGGCAGCGAGGCCTCAAGCTGCGCGCTTCGAGACACCGCCAGCGTCTCGCCCGCCTCGCGCTGCGCGCGCGTCTCGCCGATGCACACGATCGGCAGCAGCCCTGCCCGGAGAGCGGCTTCCGCCTTGGCGCGCACCGTCGCGCTGGTCTCGCCATGGTCGGTCCGCCGCTCGGAATGGCCGACGATGACCGCGCCAGCACCGCAATCGGCAATCATCTCGGCGGAAATGTCACCGGTATGGGCGCCGGAGCATTGCAGTGGCAATCCTGCGCGCCTCCAATGGCGACGCGCACTGCGCCTGCACCACGTCCGCCGCCTTTGCCGATCAACGTGAACGGCACACAGAGAAGGGCATCCATCCGTGCCCGAGTGCGCAGCGTCGAAGCCCTCGCGGATCGCCTTCAGTTCGGGTAGCTGGGCGTTGAGCCCGTTCATTTTCCAGTTTCCGGCGATCAGCGGCTTGATGCCTGGCGTCATGATGCGTATCTCCCGGAGTGATTTGCGACTCCTGCTAGCATGCCTTGCCCGTTTGCCAAAAGGCCGCCGCTAGCAGGTTACGGCTTTTGGTTGTGATAGCGCTGGCTGGACGCTATACGGACTTTCAAAGCCGAACGCCGGAAAACAAGGAATTCACATGCTCGAAGCATTGCGCAGGGCCACCGGCGGCATCGTCGCCAAAATGCTGCTGGGACTGCTGGTCATTTCATTCGCAATTTGGGGCGCGTCCGGTCGCTTTCACGGGGCCTGGGCACCGAGACCATCCGTGTCGGCGACACCCGCGTCAGCATGGTCGATTACCGCCTTGCCTACCAGACCCGCGTCAGCGCGCTCGAGCAGCAGTTGAACCAGCGCTTACACGCGAACAGATCCGCTCGCTCGGCATAGACCAGTCGGTCACCAATCAGCTCGTCGCCGGCGCCGTTCTCGATCAGAGCGCGCGGGAGATGGGACTGGGCGTTTCGGAAGACCAGCTTGTGAAGCTGATCGGCGACGATCCGACCTTCAAGGACAGTTCCGGCAAGTTCTCGCGTGAAAGGCTCGATCGCGCATTGCGATCGGTTGGCATGAGCGAGGACCATTATGTCCGCAACCAGCACGCGGTGGCCATGCGCAGCCAGCTTGTCAGCGGACTCGCCCAGGGCATGTCCGCGCCAGACGTGTTCTACTCGGCCGTGTCGCAGTACCAGTCGGAAAAGCGGCTATTCGATTACGTTCGGTAGATCGTTCCGCGGTGCCGACCCCGCCGGAGCCTACCGAGACTGACCTTTCGACGTATTTTGAGGCGAACAAGGACAGAATACGTCGCGCCCGAGTATCGCAAGCTGGTGATCGTACGGCTCATTCCCGAGGACATAGCCAAGCCGGATGCCGTGACGCCGCGGAGGAAATTGCGGCGGAATACGAGGCAACCAAAAACCAATACACGAAGCCGGAACAGCGCCGCGTGCAGCAGATCGCATTCCCGGACGCCGCCGCCGCCAAGGCCGCCGCCGACAGTTCGCCGCTGGCGAAACCTTCGACGCGGTGCTGACCAGCCTTGGCCGGACCACAGCCGATGCTGATCTCGGCATGCTGCGCCGCGACCAGATCCCTGACGCCAAGATTGCCGAGGCCGCATTCAGCCTGGCGGCCAACACGCCGAGCGGCGTCGTGGAAGGCGCTTTGGACCTGTGATCTTGCGCGTCACTGAAATCGTGCCGCAGACCGTTGCGCCGCTGAGCGAACTCGAAGGCGAAATCCGCGAGACGCTTGCCGAGAAGAAAGCCGCCGACGTGATTTTCGACACCCACGACAAGATCGAGGACGAGCGTGCCGCCGGCGATCCGCTCGCGGAAGCTGCCAACGAAGGTTGGGCTGACTGCCACTACCATCGAACAGGTCGATGCGCAGGGCAACGACCCCTCGGGCAAGCCGGTTGAAAACCTTCCCGAGAAGAAGGCGCTGCTCGAACAGGCTTTCGCCACCGACGAGGGCGTGGAGGCCGATCCCGTCAACATCGGCTCCAGCGGCTTTGTCTGGTTCGAGGTCGCGGGCGTTACACCGCAGCGGCAAAAGCCGCTCACGGAAGTGCGCGATGCGGTGCAAGGCCGCATGGGTCGAGGCCGAAATCGGCAAGAAGATCGACGAGATCGCCAAGGACATTGCCGATCGGGTTTCCAAGGGCGAGGATTTCGCCGCGGTGGCTGGCATCGGCCTTGCCGCCGGTCAACGGCGTGCCGCAAACCATCAAGCAGAGTGGTGAACTGACAGCGTACCGATTCGGGCGCCGACCTGCAGGCCGAAGCGGCAATCGCAGCCGGTTTTGCCCTGGCCGAAGGTGGGGTCACCACCGCGCCCGCACCGCAGGCCACCGGCGCGATCGTGGTGAAGGTCGCGAAGGTGATAGCTGGCGAAAAGTGCAGCACCGGCCAATTGCGCCAAAGGATCGACGGGCAGCTTTCGGATGATCTGTGGTCCACCTCGTCGGCGAATCTGCAGGCTCGCCAGGAAGTGATCGTCAATTCAGCGGCGATCGACGCCGCGCTGCAGTTCTAGCGCCGGCGGGCGACGCATGAGCGACATCAAGCCGATACTCGCCAAGGTCGCGGACGGCGCGACGCTCAGCCGCGAGGAAACCGGCGAGGCCTTCGGCATGCTGATGTCCGGCGAAGCGACGCCCTCGCAGATCGCCGGGTTGCTGATGGCGCTGCGCGTGCGCGGCGAGACGCCGGACGAGTTCGCCGGCGCGGTCGATGCGATGCGGGCGAAGATGCTGACGGTCGATGCGCCGGAAGGCGCCATCGACATCGTCGGCACTGGCGGCGACGCCAAGGGATCGCTGAACGTCTCGACGGCTGCCGCCTTCGTCGTCGCCGGCTGCGGCGTCAAGGTCGCCAAGCACGGCAACCGCGCGCTCTCTTCCAAGTCCGGCTCCGCCGACGTGCTTGAAGGCGCTCGGCGTCAACCTCGAACTCAGCCCCGGCCAGATTACGCGATCTGCATCGAGGAGGCCGGCGTCGGCTTCATGTTCGCCCCGGCGCACCACTCGGCCATGCGCCATGTCGGCCCGACGCGCGTCGAACTCGGCACGCGCACGATCTTCAACCTGCTTGGGCCGATGTGCAATCCGGCTGGCGTCAAGCGCCAGCTGCTCGGCGTGTTCTCGCCGCGCTGGCTCGATCACCATCGCGCAGGTGCTTGGCGAACTCGGCTCGGAAAAGGTCTGGGTCGTCCATGGCGGCGGCTATGACGAAATCAGCATCACCGGAGACAACCCATGTCGCGGCGCTGGAAGACGGCAAGCGTGCGCACGTTCGACATTTCGCCCGCAAGACGCCGGGCTGCCGGTGCATGCAGCGACGAGTCGCCGGCGGCGACGCGGATTACAACGCCGTTGCATTGCGGCAGATGCTTCATGGGCGAGAAATCGGCGTTCCGCGACATGGTCCTGCTCAACGCCGCCGCCGCGCTTGTCGTCGCCGACCGGCACCCGATCTGTACGCCGGCGCCGAGATGGCGTCCGCCTCGATCAAGCGGGCAATGCCTATGGCGGTCTTGGACAAGCTTGTGAAAGTTTCGAACGAAGGGCAGCGGCTGATGGCCGACATCCTGCGCAAGATCGAGGCCTACAAGCGCGAGGAAATCGCCGCGGCAAAGGCCGCCGTGCCGCTCGCCGAGCTCAAGGCGCGCATTGCCGGTGCCGAGCGCCGCGCGGATTTCTGCGCTGCCCTGCGCGCAAGCATGAGGCCGGGCGACTATGCGCTGATCGCCGAAATCAAGAAGGCCAGTCCCTCGAAGGGCCTCATCCGCGCCGATTTCGATCCCGCCAGCGCTGGCCAAAGCCTATGCGCAAGGCGGCGCGGCCTGCCTTTCGGTGCTGACCGACCAGCCCTCGTTCCAGGGCGCGCCGCGAGTACCTGCGACCGGCCCGCGCGGCAGTCCGCCCTGCCCGCGCTGCGCAAGGACTTCATGTTCGAGCCCTACCAGGTCTACGAGGCGCGTGCCTGGGGCGCCGATTGCATCCTCATCATCATGGCGTCGCTGTCCGATGACGATGCGCGCGCGCTGGAAGACACCGCCTTCGAACTCGGCATGGATGTGCTGGTCGAGGTGCATGACGAGGCCGAGACCGGAGCGCGCGCTCAAGCATCTGTCTTCGCCGCTGATCGGCATCAACAACCGCAATCTGCGCACCTTCGAGACCACGCCTGGAAACCAGCGAACGGCTGTCGCAGCTCATACCGCGCGGACAAGCTGGTCGTGGGCGAAAGCGGCTGTTCACGCAGGCCGATCTTGCCCGGCTGGCGCGGTGCGGCATTCGCACGTTCCTCATCGGCGAAAGCCTGATGCGCCAGGCCGACGTCGCCGCCGCAACCGCCGCCCTATCTGGCCGATCCGCTCGCCACCGGAAAAGCGGCATGAGCAAGGCCTCACCCATATCGGCGAAAGCGGCGAGGCCCGCATGGTCGATGTCGGCGGCAAGGAGCACACGAAGCGCGAGGCCACCGCGACGGGTGCGGTCAGGATGCTGCCGCAGACGCTCGACCTCATCCTGTCCGGCAATGCCAAGAAGGGCGACGTGCTCGGCGTCGCGCGCATCGCCGGGCATCATGGCCGCGAAGAAGACATCCGATCTCATCCCGCTGTGCCATCCGCTCGCGCTCACCAAGGTCGAGGTCGAGATCACGCCTGACCACGCCCTGCCCGGCCTCGTGGTTCGCGCCACGGCCCGCGCTTACCGGCCAGACCGGCGTCGAGATGGAAGCGCTGACCGCCGCAACGGTCGCCTGCCTGACGATCTATGACATGGCCAAGGCGGCCGATCGCGGCATGGAAATCACCGGCGTCAGGCTGCTGGAAAAATCGGGCGGCAAATCCGGCCATTGGCGGGCTGCGGACTAACATGCGCGACGATCTCGTTCCCGCGGCGCAGGCGCTGGCAATCGTGCTCGAAGGCGCCGCCCCGGCGCAAGACGAACGGTTCCGCTTCGTGCAGCGCATGGCCGCGTGCTGGCCAGCGATCTGACCGCGTTGCGCACGCAGCCGCCTTTCCGTGCCTCCGCCATGGACGGCTATGCCCTGCGCGGCGCCGATGCGCAGACCGCCCCGGTTACCCTCAGGATCATCGGCGAAGCCGCTGCCGGGCATCCGTTCGAGGGCGCGCTTGTCGAGGGCGAGGCTGTGCGCATCTTCACCGGCGCGCCGGTGCCCGATGGCGCCGACACCGTGCAGATGCAGGAAAACACCAGCCGGGATGGCGATGCGTAACCATTCTCAAGCCGATCGCGACTGGCCATTCAGTCCGGGCCGCCGGGCTCGACTTCAAAGCCGGCGATACGCTGCTGAAGGCCGGCGACGTGCTCGATCCGCAACGCCTGTCGCTGGCGGCCTCGATGAACCATCCGGCCGTGCCCGTCTGGCGGCGGCCGCGCATCGCGCTTGCGGCGACGGGCGATGAATTGCGCCTGCCCGGCGAGACGACCGGCCCCGGCGAAATCATCGCTTCGAACACGTTCGGTCTTGCAGCGCTGATCGCTTCAGCCGGCGGCGAACTGCAATGATCTCGGCATCCTTGCCGACAAGCCCGCAGCCTTGGACGCGGCCTTCCAATCCGCGCTCGAATGGGGCGCGGACGTGATCGTCACCACCGGCGGCGCCTCGGTCGGCGACCACGACCTGGTGAAGCCCGCATTCGAACGGCTGGGCGCGAAGTTCGCCTTCGCCAAGATTGCCATGCGTCCGGGCAAGCCACTGATCTTCGGCACGCTCCAGCATGGCGGGCGAACCGTGCGCTGCCTCGGGATTGCGGGCAATCCCGTTTCCTCGCTGATTGCGGGATACGTCTTCCTGCGTCCGCTCATTGCGGCGCTTGGCGGCTTTCCACCAGCCTTTGCCGCCCCGCAGGACGCCGTGCTTGGCTGCGACCTGCCCGCGAACGGCGACCGCGAGGACCACATGCGCGCCAGCGCCCGCCGCCTGGCCGACGGGACGCTGGAAGTTACCCCCTTTGGCGTGCAGGACAGCTCCATGCTGGCCGCACTCGCGCGCGCCGACGCGATCCTGGTGCGCGCGCCCTTTGCCCCGCCTGCGCGCAAAGGCGAGGCCTGCCGAGCGGTGCTGATGCGCAACCTGTGACAACTTTCAAGAGCGTCGCCGGTTTGTTCTTGCGAACAAGAGTGGAACATGCTAGGCATCGTTCGTCTTTCGTACCCGATGATTCCGTTGCGGCACGATCAGAGCCGGGTTCAAGTTCTCGAGGGGAAGTCGATGCTTACGCGCAAACAGCAGGAATTGCTGCTTCTGATCCACCGCCGCTTGCAGGAAAACGGCATCCCGCCCTCCTTCGACGAGATGAAGGACGAGCTCAGCCTGAAATCCAAATCGGGCATTCACCGGCTCATCACGGCCCTTGAAGAGCGCGGTTTCATCCGCCGCCTGCCCAATCGTGCCCGTGCGCTGGAAGTCATCAAGCTGCCCGACGCGTTCACGGCGCCAAGCCGCCCCACGCTGGTTTCCAGCACGCCCGAGCCCGTGCGCCGCACCGGCTTCTCGCCGAGCGTGATCGAGGGCGACCTCTCTCGCAAGCCGGCATCGCGCCCCGCCCACCGCCACGAGGACGAGGGCGACATCTCCATATCGATACCGGTCATGGGCCGGATTGCCGCCGGCGTTCCGATCTCCGCGATACAGGAGCATAGCCATAACGTGATGGTGCCGCCGGACATGATCGGCTTCGGCAGCCATTATGCCCTCACCGTGAATGGCGACTCGATGATCGAGGCTGGCATTTTCGACGGCGACACGGTGATCATCCGTGAGACCAACAGCGCCGACGCAGGCGACATCGTCGTTGCCCTGGTCGATGAAGAGGAAGCGACGCTGAAGCGGCTGCGCCGCAAGGGAAACTCGATCGCGCTGGAGGCTGCGAACCCGGCCTATGAGACACGCATTTTCAGTCAGGACCGGGTGAAGGTTCAGGGTCGGCTGGTGGGTCTGATCCGTCGCTACTGATGGCGGAAGGCGGTTTTTCCGCCTTCGGCTTGTAGACGTAAGGCGGAGGCTTTCGAGCCAGATTCCATGGCCGGTTGTCGGGTTCTATGCCGGTCTCGACCATGAAGCTGCGCTTGCGCCGCAAAACGGATGAGGTGGACGCCTTTCGAATCGAAGTCGTCCCGCTTGATGATGAGGCCAGGCTTGCGGCCGTCGCAGTCGACAAAGCGCAGGCGCGGGGCCACCAGAATGTCCGCGCTTTCACAGGCGGCATCGAGCAGATCCGGCTTGTAGACGAGTTCAACGCGAACACCGTTTGGGCTGACCGCGATGCAATGGTCCTTGTCGCAAGACTGCGTCAGTGACGCTGCATCTCCCTCGCCGCCATGCGGCCAGGCCTTTTGCCAGATGTCGGCGATGAACTTGGTCGCGCTTGGAGTAGAGCAGCGCCAGCCGCCCTTGGGCGTCCGCCATGCCAGCCGCCTTGCCGCTCTGCGAAATGATGAGGTCCGGCGGCTTCGCATTGCCTGCGAACAGCGCCATCGCCGCAATCGGCAGCAATCCGGCCAGGCGCAGCCTGGTCTTGAGCAGCATCAGCATGAGAAAGCCGATGCCGCCGGATGCCAACAGCCCCAATGGCTGCATTCCGGTGGCTTCCACCACCGGGAACTGGTTTACCCAGTCGGAAATTGCGACCACCACGTCCACCGACCAGCCCATCGGCACCAGCGCCAGTTTTTCCAGCCCATAGGGCATCAGCAATACCGAGCCGAGAGCCGCTGGCATCATCACCACGCTGATGACCGGCGAGGCGATCAAGTTGGCAAGCAATCCCATCGGCGCGATGCGGTGAAAGTGCCACGCCGCGAAAAGGCCCGTCGCCAGCCCTGCCACCAGGCTCGTGAAGATCAGCCCGCCGACATAAGCCGCGGCGGCTCCAGCATGGCCAAAACGGGGGCCCGCCGTTTCGTGGCGCGCCATCCGCTCATGGCGATACTGCGCCAGTACGCCATAGGCCGCGACAAGTGCGCCTGCGGCGGCAAAGGACATCTGGAAGCCCGGTTCCAGCACGGCTTCCGGAGTGATCAGCAAGATGATCAGGGCGGCGAGCGCCACATTGCGCATCGTCATGGCGCGCCTGTCGATGAGCATGGCAAACAGCATGACCGCTATCATCAGGTAGGAGCGCTGGGTCGCGACCTCCGCACCGGAGAGGAACAGGTAGAAGGTCGCCGAGACGAAGCCGCTTGCCACCGCCCATTTGCGCACCGGAAAATGCAATGCGAGCCGTGGCGAAAGCGCCAGCAGGAACCGCAGCAGCGAAATGACCGTCAGCGTCACCAGCACCATGTGCAGGCCGGAAATAGAGAGGATGTGCGCGAGGCCCGATCGCCGGAAACTTTCCTCCGTGGCCTCGTCGACCGCCATGCGCTCTCCGGTAATCAGTGCCGCGCAGATGTCGCCGGCCTCCCCGCCGACTGCGGCGCGGATCCGGTCCGTCATCGTCATGCGCAGCCGGTTCATCGACATCAGAGCCTGTTCCGGAAGGCTGGCTGGAGTGGCCTGCGGGATGCCGCGCGGCGCGCCCATGAAGAATCCGGTCGCTCCCAAACCGTCGAACCAGTTGAAGAAGCCGAAATCGAAGCCGCCCGGAAAAGCCGGGCCGGAAAACGGCTGCAGCCGCGCAGTGCCCTCCACGATCCCGCCCGGGTCGACCCAGTCATGTTTGGAGGCGGCGGTCAGCCGAAGGCGCAGCGGCATCTGTTCCGGCGAAAGCCCGGCGATCGACAGCGGCCGGATCAGATAGCGCACGCCGCCCTTGCGGGTTGCCTCGGCGCCCAGCACCAGCCCCTTCACCAGCGCCGTGGTCTCCACCGCCACGACAGGTCCGCCGGAGTTGATCGTGCGCATTTGGCCGGCGGCCATGCCGGCAAGGAACATCGCCACTGCCGCAAGGGCGAAAAACTGCGGATCATGCACCGGCCGGCGCCAGGCGAGAAAGCTGACAATGGCAAAGCTGGCCAGCACTACCCCAAAAACCGGTTCGGCCGGCGCAAGATAATAGCAGGCGATGCCTAGCCCGACGAAAACCGGCACGAAATTGAACGCGCTTCCCGCTTCCCGCTCTCGCTCCACCAAGGCGGCAAGCTGGTCGGCGCGGCGCGTGGCGACTTCGCCTGCAAGAACGGCGAGCGTTCGCAGCGGACCGGTTCGCTCGTGTGCCAGCGTCTCCACCAGAACCGCCGGTAATTGCGGCCTCTGCGTCGCGAGCTGATCGAGCGCCACTTGTTGCGGTGGCGCCTGTGGCGGCGCACTCTTGCGCGGCATTTTCCCCATGCGGTCCCCCGGCCCGGCGCACGGACCCAAACGCAATGCGCCCAACTTGCCAGCGGGCCCAACTATGCTACATCACGGCGCACGCATTACAATGCAAGAGATTGCAGGCGGTGCAACTTGCAACCGTTTCCGGAACATCCATGACCGAGCCAGTCGTCACCCGCTTCGCCCCCTCGCCCACCGGCTTCCTGCATATCGGCGGCGCGCGCACGGCGCTGTTCAACTGGCTTTTCGCCAAACATCACGGCGGGCACATGCTGCTGCGCATCGAGGACACGGATCGCGAGCGCTCGACCGAGCCGGCCGTCGCCGCAATCCTCGACGGGCTTTCCTGGCTCGGGCTTGACTGGGATGGCGAGCCGATCTCGCAATTCGCCCGCGCCGCGCGCCACCGCGAGGTCGCGGAGCAGATGGTGCGCGACGGCAAGGCCTATTACTGCTACGCCACGCCAGCAGGAACTCGAGGAGATGCGCGAGAAGGCGCGCGCTGAAGGCCGGCCGCCGCGCTATGACGGGCGCTGGCGCGACCGCGACCCTTCGCGAGGCGCCGGCCGGCGCAAAGGGCGTCATCCGGATCAAGGCGCCGCGCGAGGGCGAGACGCTGGTCGACGACCAGGTCCAGGGCGCTGGTGCGCTTTCCGAACAAGGATCTCGACGATTTCATGATGCTGCGCTCCGACGGCAACCCGACCTACATGCACGCCGTGGTCGTCGACGATCACGACATGGGCGTCACCCACATCATCCGCGGCGACGACCACCTCACCAATGCCGGCGCGGCAGACGCTGATCTACCAGGCGCTGGGCTGGACGGTGCCGGTGATGGCCCATATCCCGCTGATCCACGGAGCGGACGGCGCCAAGCTTTCCAAGCGTCACGGCGCGCTCGGCGTCGGAAGCCTACCGGGCCATGGGCTACCTGCCCGAGGCGCTGCGCAACTACCTCGTGCGCCTCGGCTGGAGCCATGGCGACGACGAGATCATGTCGACCGACGCAGATGATCGAGTGGTTCGACATCGACGGCATGGGGCGCGGTGCGGCGCGCTTCGACCTCGTCAAGCTGGAGGCGCTGAACGGCCATTACATCCGCCAGATGCGACGATGACGTACCTCGTCACGCGCCTGACGGACCTTCTGCACCACATCGACGGCGGCGCGGAAATCGCAGCGAAGCTTGACGCCGCAAATCCGCTCGCAATTGCTGGCCGCCATGCCGGGGCTGAAGGAACGCGCCAAGACGCTGGTCGAACTTCTCGATGGAGCGCAATTCCTGTTCGCTGCGCGGCCGCTTGCCATGGACGAGAAGGCCGCGGCCTGCTGGCCGATGGCGGCCGCGCAGATCATCGGCGCGCTGTTGCCTGCGCTCGAGGTCGCTTCACGAGTGGAGCGCGGCCTCGACGGAAGCGGCGGTCCGCGCGCATGCCGACAGCGAACGGCCTGAAGCTCGGCAAGGTGGCGCAGCCGTTGCGCGCCGCGCTGACGGGCGACTGACTTCGCCCGCCGGTCTTCGACGTGCTGGCCGTGCTCGGCCGTGAGGAAAGCCTGGCGCGGCTTGCCGACCAGGCCGCAGAGTCTGATAAGCACGGAAAATAGCCGGCTGTTGCGATGGACATACCGGACCGTGCTATTACCTTGGTCGGACTTGCTGGCGAGCCGCTAATGCGATAGCAATTCGCAACTGCAGCGCAGCTTTCTTGCATTGCAGCATTCCGGTTCCTCCCGACTAGCCAGAATGGATGTGCGTAGCAATTCATGATTGACGCTGGACCTGCCCTGCGGGGAAAAGGCGCAAAGCTCTGCAAGAGGTGTTCGAAATGACAGGTTCCAAGGCAACTCTGCACGTCGACGGCAAGGACCATCGAACTGCCGGTCCACCAGGGCACGATTGGCCCGGACGTCATCGACATCGGCGCGCTCTACAGCGATACCGGCATGTTCACCTACGATCCCGGCTTCACCTCGACCGCGGCCTGCGAATCCGAGATCACCTTCATCGACGGCGACGAGGGCATCCTGCTGCATCGCGGCTATCCGATCGACCAGCTCGCCGAGCATGGCGACTTCCTCGAGGTCTGCTATCTGCTGCTCTACGGCGAATTGCCGACCCCGGCGCAGAAGGACGATTTCGACAATCGCGTCACCCACCACACCATGGTGCACGAGCAGATGCCGTTCCTCTTCGCGGCTTCCGCCGCGACGCGCATCCGATGGCCGTCATGTGCGGCGTCGTCGGCGCGCTGTCGGCGTTCTACCACGACTCGACCGACATCTCCGATCCGCACCAGCGCATGGTCGCCTCGATCCGCATGATCGCCAAGATGCCGACCATCGCGGCGATGGCCTACAAATACTCGATCGGCCAGCCCTTCGTTTATCCCGAAGAACGCGCTCGATTACGCCGCCAACTTCCTGCACATGTGCTTCGCCGTGCCGTGCGAGGACTACAAGGTCAATCCGGTGCTGGCGCGCGCCATGGACCGCATCTTCATCCTGCATGCCGACCACGAGCAGAACGCATCGACCTCGACGGTGCGGCTTGCCGGCTCGTCCGGCGCCAATCCGTTCGCCTGCATCGCGGCCGGCATCGCCTGCCTGTGGGGCCCGGCGCATGGCGGCGCCAACGAGGCGGCGCTGAACATGCTGCAGGAGATCGGCACGGTCGACCGCATCCCCGAATTCATCGCCCGCGCCAAGGACAAGAACGATCCGTTCCGCCTGATGGGCTTCGGCCACCGCGTCTACAAGAACTACGATCCGCGCGCCAAGATCATGCAGAAGACCACGCATGAGGTGCTCGGCGAACTCGGCATCAAGGACGATCCGATGCTCGACGTGGCGATGGAACTCGAAAAGATCGCGCTGACGGACGAGTACTTCATCGAGAAGAAGCTCTATCCGAACATCGACTTCTATTCCGGCATCACGCTGAAGGCGCTCGGCTTCCCGACCACCATGTTCACCGTGCTGTTCGCGGTCGCGCGCACCGTCGGCTGGATCGCGCAGTGGAAGGAAATGATCGAGGATCCGCAAGCAGCGCATCGGCCGGCCGCGCCAGCTCTACACCGGCAAGCCGCAGCGCGACTATGTCGACATCGCCAATCGCTGATTACCAAATCCTGTGAATGAACCAGGAAAGCCGCCTGCCAACCGCAGGCGGCTTTTTCAATGCATCAGCGCCAGGATCTTTCGCGCGGCGAGCATGCCCGCCGGTTCATCCTGGCGCATGCGCGCGGCAACGAGTTCGAACCCGTCCAGTTGCGCGTCCCTCGCCGGACCTTCCTGCATCAACGCCTCGATAGCCCGCGCCAGCCATTGCGGCCTCACCATGTCGCCAACCCTTTCGGGCACGAAGGCCGAGTCTGCAATCAGGTTCGGCAGGGCCGCCGTCCAGCCGGTGATGAGGAAGCGGAAGCGGTACAGCAGCCAGTCCAGACGGTAGATCGAGATCAGCGGCACCTTGTACAGCGCGAGTTCCAGGATCACCGTGCCGGACGTGGCAAGCGCCGCATCGGCCGCGAGGAAGGCCTCGTGCTTGCCTTGTTCGCCGGTCACGATCTCCGGCTTCACCGGCCACTGCGCGATCTTCTCGCGCAGTTCGGTCTCCAGTTTCGGCACGGCGGGAAGCAGCACGCGGAACCGGTTGCCGCGCTCGTGCAGGATTTGCAGTGTGTCGCGGAAATCGTCGAGCAGCAGCCGAATCTCGCCTTTTCGCGATCCAGGTAGCAAAAGCAACGTCTTTTCGCCCTGTGGTCTGCGCCGGTCCGGCAGTGCAATGCCATCCATGCGTCTCGCCATCGGGTGCCCGATATAGCTGGCCGGCGGCCCGCCCAGTTCCTCCAGCAGCCTCGGCTCGAACGGAAGTATCGCCAGCACGTGGTCGAAGTACCGCGCCATGGTCCTGGCGCGCGACGGGCGCCATGCCCAGACACTGGGGCAGATATACTTGACGATAGGCATGCCCGGCAGCTTCGCGCGCACCTTGCTGGCAACCCGGTGCGTGAAATCCGGGCTGTCGATGAGCACGACTGCATCCGGGCGCTTTTCGATGATGTCACGCGCGGTTGCTGAAATTCGGGCGAGTATCGTGGGCAGCCGTGCGAACACGGCGGCAAAGCCCATCACCGATATGTCTTCGATATCGAACAGCGACTTGATGCCGAGCGCCTGCATGCGCGGACCGGCAAGGCCCATGCATTCAATGCCCGGAGAAATTGTGCGCAACGATTCGACGAGATCCGCGCCGAGGATGTCGCCAGACGTTTCGCCCACGACGATGTAGATGCGCTTGTGTCTGCCCACCTCAGCTTGTTCAGGCATGGGGCATTCCGTCCGCTGCGCTGATCCCGTAGATGTAGATGCCAGCCTCCCTGGCCGCCGCAAGCGTCGCCTCGCGTTCAAGGATGATCGCGTGACCGGCCTCGATCGCAATGCCGTTCAGTCCTGCGCGCACCACCGCGCCGATCGTCCTGGGTCCGATTGCCGGCAAATCCGCCCGCATGTCCTGTCCCGGTTTCATGGTCTTGACCAGCACGCCGTTCTTGCCCTTTTGAGGCATTCGGCCAATGGCTCGCATCTGGACAATACGCTCGAGCAGGTTGTCGGTACCCTCCACCCCTTCCACCGCGACGACGCGCGAAGCTTCGGCAACCGCCGCCTGGCCAATGTCGAAACGGCCGAGAGCCTTGCAGGCCTCGAAGGCCAGCTTGATGCTGGCAAGATCGCGAGCGCCCGGTTTGTTGCCGGCGATGCGTCCGGGTCCGGCCAGAAGCTTTGGCGCGATCTGGTGCGCGCCGACAACGGCAATGCCGCGCTTTTCAAACAGGCGGATCGCACCCGAAAGCACGGTATTGTCGCCGCCGATCATGAAAACGAGCGCTTCCGGCAAGGTGCGCAGCGCGCCGAAATCAAGCTTGAGCTTCAGCAGTTCGGGCCGCTTGAGAATGCCGCCGGCGAACACGACTTCCTTGATCTGATGGTCACGCAAGATCTGGAACAGACGCCCGACCTGGCCCCAGGAAAGGAACTCGCTGGGCCATGCGCTAATCTCGTCGGATGCCTCGCCTTCGATGCCAATGAGAAACGGCTTGCGGCCCGCCTCGACAGCGCCACGCGCGATTTCCAGCGGCAGGCTGCCATACCCGCAGATCAGCGCAAGATCGCAGCTTTCCCCTGAACCGCTCAACGCCGTGCCTTGCTTTGATGGCATGGGCGCTTCCCGCTTCAGCCTTCCCGGCCGTTGCGCGGCGTGCACAGCGCGCGGTCGCCGCCCTTTACGATGAAATCGGTTATCGCCGAAACCACCGGATCCGCCATCAATTCTGCGTCGAGCGCCGCCGCTGCTTCCTGCAACGGGCGGTTCGACTGGAACAGCTCCTTGAACGCGCGCCGCGCCAGGTGAATGCTCTCGCGCGACAACCCTGCCCGCTTCATGCCGACGAGGTTGAGCCCGCCCAGATAGGCACGATTTCCAAGCGCGATGCCAAAGGGAATCACATCGTTTTCCACCCCGGCCATGCCGCCGATGAAGGCATTGCGGCCGATGCGGCAGAACTGGTGGATGCCAGCACCGCCCCCGATGATCACGAAATCCTCCACCTTGCAGTGGCCGGCCATCATCACGCCATTGGAGAAAATCACGTTGTTGCCGATGACGCAGTCATGCGCCACATGCGCATTGGCCAGGAACACGCAACGGTCGCCGACAATCGTCGTGGATTTGTCGCCGGCGGTGCCGGGGTTCATCGTCACGCCCTCGCGAATGATGCAATCGGCGCCCACCGTCAACGAATTGGGCTCGCCCCTGTACTTCAGGTCCTGCGGTTCGTGCCCGAGCGAGGCAAACGGAAACACGCGGCTGCGCGCGCCGATGCTGGTGTTGCCGGCGATCACCACATGCGACATGAGCTCGACACCTTCGCCCAGCTGCACTTGCGGCCCCACGTGGCAAAATGGCCCGACCCGCACGCCCGCACCCAGACGCGCGCCATCCTCGATGATCGCGCTCTTGTGAATTCCAGAATTCATCAGGCGGTTTCTCCCGGATCGACCATCATCGCGCTGATGATTGCCTCGGCAACCTTGCTGTCGCCGACATAGCCGTTGCAGTCGTAACGAAAGATATTCCCGCGTTGTTTCAGTTTCTCGACCTTAAGGTGAAGCACATCGCCCGGCACCACCGGACGGCGGAACTTGGCTCCGTCGATCGTCATGAAATAGACCAGCTTGCGCACGCCACCCGAATGCGCGCCTTGCAACAATGGCGCCGCAGGTCTGCGCCATGGCTTCGAACAATCAGCACGCCCGGCATGATGGGCTGGTCGGGAAAATGCCCATTGAAATGCGGCTCGTTGAAGGTGACGTTCTTGACGCCGGTGGCCCGGTCATCGCTCTCGATGTCGATGATCCTGTCGATCAGCAGAAAAGGGTAACGATGCGGCAGGAGCTTGAAGATCTCGCCGATTTCCATGCGATCCATGTTCGTGTCCTGCGTCATTCTTCCCCCTCCCCCTGCGGCGTCCGGCGCGATTTCGCCACCCAGTCTTTCAGAAGCATGTTCATCTTGGTCCAGCTGCGAACATCGGTCGCCGGATATCCAATGATCTTCTCACCCGGTTTGACATTGAAGTTGACGCCCGAACCGCCGCCGACCTGCGCACCGCTGCCGATGTGGATGTGGCCCACAATGCCGGCTTGCCCGGCAATAACGACGTAATCGCCAAGCGTGGCGCTGCCGGCGATGCCTGCCAGCCCCACGATGACGCAATGCCGTCCGATCACCACGTTATGGCCGATCTGCACCAGATTGTCGATCTTGGTGCCCTCGCCGATGACGGTGTCACGGTTCGATCCGCGGTCGATCGTCGTATTGGCGCCGATCTCGACATGGTCCTGGATGATCACCCGGCCGATCTGCGGAACCTTCAGGTGCCCGCCCGCACCCATGGCGAACCCAAACCCGTCCTGCCCGATCCGCACGCCCGGATGAATGATGACATTGTCGCCGATAAAGCAGTGAGTAATGCTGGCATTGATGCCGATGGTGCAGTTGCGGCCGATCTGAACGCTTCGCCCGATCACGGCATTGGCAAGCACGCGGCTTCCCCTGCCGATCGCCGCGCCCGCGCCGATGATGACGCCGGGTTCAATGATGACGTCCTCCTCGATCAGCACGCCGTCGCCGATATGCGCACGAGGCGAAACTCCGGTTTCATCCGTGACGGGTTCGGGCCGCGCCGCCGAGACGTAGATCATCGCCAGTGCTTGTGCATAGGCCCTGTAGGGCTGTTCGTGGATGAGCGCGCACAGCGTCGCGGGCACCTTGTCGGCATATTTCGAGGAAACGAAAACGGCCGCAGCGCCAGTTTCGGCAAGATGCCTGGAATAGCGGGGGTTATCGAGGAAAGTCAGGCTTCCCGCCGCGGCAGCTTCGATTGGACCGGCTTGCGAAATCCTGATGTCGGCCTTGCCCGGATCGGAGATTGCCGCTCCCGTACGCACCGCGATTTCCGCGATGGTCAGTTCATTGACCGTGAAGAATGTTGGATGCGTCATCGGCCTTTTCCAAAGCGACTGCGCGCGGGCATCAGCCCGGACCCCAAAAAGCAGGGAGCCCGTGCGGGCTCCCGGCAGTTGCTTTCAGCTTCAACCGGTCAGAATGCTGTGCTGACGCCGAAGTTGAATTCTCGTGTGTCATCCCAAGGAGCTTGCGACACCGGGATCGCGTAGTCGAAGCGCAGAGGGCCGAACGGCGAAGCCCAAATGACGGAAGCGCCAACCGAGGCCCGAAGCGTGTTGTCGTCGAGCTTTTCAGTCGAAACACCCGGATTGTTCTTGAGGATGATGTCACGGCTTGCCGAGTCGAGACCCCACAGCTGGCCGGCATCGGCGAAGAAGGCGCCGCGAATGCCGATGGACTCGGGAATGGCCGGCATCGGGAACGAGATTTCCGCCGTGGCGTTCCAGTAGTACTGGCCGCCAAGCGCATCGCCGGTAACCGGGTCGCGCGGGCCGAAGCCGTAGCTGTCGAAGCCACGGATATCGCGGTGGCCCTGGAAGTAGTTGTCCTGCGCGCGGTAACCGGACCCGTCCGAATAGGCGATGTTCATGCCGCCACGGGCACGCAGCATTCCCACGACATCGAGTTCGTCGGACAGCTTGGAATAGCCAACCGCGCGTCCGTCGGTCTGAACATAGCCCGCATCGCCACCGGCGCCGAAGAAGGTCTGCGACATGGTGAGGAAGATGCCCTCGGTCGGCGTGCGAACATTGTCGAGATCGTTATAGGTCAGCGAGTAGCCAAAGCCGGACTTCACCCAGTCGAAGTTGCGGCCAAGAGCAGCCGAAAGTTCGTTCTTGCAGTCGCCCTGTATGTCGGTCAAATCGCACTTGTCGTTCACTTCGACGGAAGTGCTGTTGAACGTCGTCTCCTGGCTGACAAAGGTGTAGAAGACGTTTCCGGCGAGCTTCTCGGTGATCGGCACGCCCAGCCGCAACACGCCGCCATAGCTGTCCATGCCATAGGCACGGTTGTCGTTGGAATCCTGCGTCGACATGAACAGGTCGAAGCCGGCCGACATGCGATAGCCAAGGAAATACGGCTCGGTGAAGCTCAGCGAGTAATTCTGCTCTTCGGTGCCGAAGCCGGCGGCGACCTTGATGTACTGACCGCGCCCGAGGAAGTTCTTCTCGGAGAACGAGACTTCGCCCAAGGGTCCTGAAGATGTCGAATAGCCGCCGCCGATGGCGAATTCGCCTGTCGCCTTGTCGACGACGCGAACAACCACGACGACGCGGTCTGGCGACGAGCCCTGGCGGGTGGTTATGTCGACGGTCTCGAAGAAACCGAGCGCTTCAAGACGGCGTTTGGTCTTCTGGATCATGACCTGGTTGAGCGGATCGCCCTCGGAAATATCGAACTCGCGCCGGATGACGTGGTCGCGGGTACGGTCGTTGCCGACGATGTTGATCGCCTCGATATAGATCCGTGCGCCCTGGTCGATCTGGTAGGTGACGTCGATCGTGTTGGTATCGAAATTGCGGTCGCCACGCGGCGTGACTTCGACGAAGGCAAAACCACGTTCAGCCACCGCCTGCGTGAGCGCAATGACCGAATCTTCTACCCGGCGGGCCGAGTAGGAATTGCCTTCCTTGGTCTCGATCAGTGGGTACAGCGCATTGGGATCGACCTCGGCAATGGTGCTGTCGATCGCGATCTTGCCGAAGGTATAGACGGTACCCTCTTCGACGTTGATCGTGATGTTGTAGGCATTGGCGACATCGTCGAAGTTCACGTCGGTCGAGATGATCTGGAAATCAGCATAACCGTGATCGTAATAGAAGCGGCGCAGCTTTTCCTCGTCCGCGCGCAGCTTGTCGGCGTCGTAGATGTCGTCGTTGCGCAGCCAGCTGAACAGGTGTGTCTGCTTGGTGTCGATCACGTCGCGCAGGCGGCGCGCGCCATAAGCCGAATTACCGACAAAGTTGATGCTCTTGATCTTGGTCTTGTCGCCCTCGTCGATGCGGTAGACGACGTTGACGCGCTTGTTCTGCAGCGGCACGACCTCATAGGTCACCGTTGCGTCGTCACGTCCAACTCGCGAATAGGCTTCCCGGATGCGTTCGACGTCGGAAAGGACCTTTTCCTCGGAATAGGTCGAGCGCGGTTCCGTCTGCACGATGGATTTCAGCGCGTCGTCCTTGAGGCGATTGTTGCCCTCGAAGAATACCGCGTTGACGATGCCGCTCTCGTCGACCTCGACGAGCAGCGTGCTGCCGGCCTGCGAAATCGATACATCGGTGAACAATCCGGTCGCGAACAGCGCCTTGACGGAATCGTCGATATCCTGGCTCGAGAACTGTTTGCCGGGCTGGATGGTCAGGTAAGTCTTCACAGTCTCGGCATCCATGCGCGACGTGCCGCGCACTTCGATGCGGTTGACCACGGCGGCCGACGCTTCACTGGCGAAAACCGCCGCCCCGGACAACGCCGCGCCGGCGCCGGTGAGCGCAATCATCATCGCCAGCGCAAACGCCCTGAGAGAATTCGTCAAAAGAACCATTCCAAATTCGCCATTTCCTTGCCGGACGTCGCGCAGGCTGCCCCGCACAAGTCCGCATCCCCGGCCTTTGCGGCCATGTTCGGAACTTCGCCTTCAATCCCGCCTTCTTTGCGGCGTCATGCCGTGTGGGCGGTTATCGGGGCGAAATCCCGTCGTAAAAACAACCTTCTGCACGTAGAATCTGCAGAGTTAACAAACCTTTTACAAGGTTTTGCCCCCTACGCAACAACCCTTCGATCAACTAATTTATCATTGTCTCAACGTGTTGCAGTTTCGCCATCGCATTTACGTTCGATGGTTAAGGGAGGGTAAAGAGCACGCAGCCCCCCGCGCACCTTCCGTTGTATATCTACCCCATGCGGAAAACGATCTGCGTCAGATCGTTCCAGGTGGCGAACACCATCAGCATCAGCACGATTGCGAGCCCGAAGCGAAAGCCGATCTCCTGCGCCTGTTCGCTCAGTGGACGGCCGCGAAGCGCTTCAATCGCATAGAATACGAGATGGCCGCCATCGAGCATTGGAATGGGAAAGAGGTTGAGCAGCCCGATGCTGACCGAAAGCACCGCCGCCAGGTTGATCAGCGCGGTCACGCCCAGCGTCGCGACTTCCCCCGAGATCTTGGCGATCCGTATCGGTCCACCCAGCTGGTCAGCCGACTGGTGCCCTGTCACGATATCCTTGAGGTAGCCCATGGTGCGGGCGATGATGAACCACGTTTCTCCTGCCGCCGCGCCCACGGCATCGACCGGCCCGAGCTTCTCGAACCTGAAGTTCGACGTCTTGGAATCATTGCTCATGCCGATGAAGCCGATGGTCTGCTTGTTGCCGAACTGGTCGGCGCGTTCCTCGAGCTTCGGCGTGACGGTAATGTCCATGGTGCTGCCGCCACGTTCAATGGTGAACACCAGCGGGCGGTTCGGGTTCGGCGCCACGATCCGCGGAATGTCGGTGAACGAGCGGATTGCAGCACCGTCTATTGCTCTGATCACGTCTCCGGCAACGATTCCGGCTTCCGCGGCAGCCCCGCCCGGCGTCACGCCAGTCGCGACCGGATCGCTGATCGCGCGCCCAAGCAGCATGAAGGTCACCGAGAAGATGACAATGGCGAGGATGAAATTGGCGATCGGCCCGGCCGCCACGATGGCTGCCCGCTGCCAGACTTTCTTGTGAATGAAGCTGACGGATCTTTCCTCTGCATCCATTTCGGACGCCTTCTCGAAATCAGGCGTCGAGGCGGCGTTGGCATCGCCGAAAAACTTGACGTATCCGCCAAGCGGAATGGCGGAAAGTTTCCAGCGCGTCCCGTGCTTGTCGTTGAAGCCCCACAGTTCCGGTCCAAAGCCGACGGAGAAGGCGTCGACCTTCACTCCGTTCCAGCGGGCAACGAGAAAATGCCCCAGCTCATGGAAGAATACCACGATGGTGAGCACCACCAGAAAGGGGATGATGTAGGAAACCAGCCCTGCTCCGGGCACCTGCGAAAGAAATTCCATGGATCGGACCTGTGGGTGAACTTGCCGTGCATAACCCATATGCAGGCATTCGGGTAGGCAAAACCTGTTGTTGGTGTCGGCCTATTTCAAGGCATGACCATGGCGTCGATCAATGCCGCGCCGCTCGATCCGGGCGTGAACGCATCGCCGCCTGCCGCAATTGCCGCGACCCAGGCCGCGACGCTCGCGAAGATCAGCCCGTCTATGCGGTCGAGCAAGCCGCCATGGCCCGGAATCATCGCACCTGAATCCTTCTTGCCGAAGCGGCGCTTGATCCAGGATTCGAACAGGTCGCCCAATTGCGAAACCAGGCTGATGCCAAGTGCGAACTCGACTGGCAGCAAGCCCGGCCGGTAACCGAAAATGCGCAGCAGGATCAGCGAGATGATGACCGAGCCGATAAGCCCGCCAATGAAGCCGGCCCAGGTCTTGTTCGGGCTGATGGCCGGTGCAAGCTTTGGCCCGCCGATCGCCCTGCCGGAGAAGTAGGCGAACGTATCGGCGGCGAAAACGACAGCGAAAACGAACAGGATCGCGTGCAGGCCCTTTTCGCTGTCGCCGCGCAACAGGGCCAGCGCCAGGAACGGCAGCACGCTGTAGGCAAGCCCGCTCGCCGCCCACAGCTTGCCCTGCATCGCCGCCTGAGCGAGCGCCAGTGCGCCAAGTCCCAGCAGGAACAGCATGAAGGCGGTGCGCGGATCGGCAAAGAACCACGCGGCGACCGTGGCCACGGAAATGGCCACGATCGCGGGTGCGAATCCCCTCGGCAGCGAGAGGCGCACCAGTGCCGAATATTCAAGCGCCACGAAAACCAGCGCGATGGCGCAGAAGGCCACGAACCAGGGCCCGCCCGCAAACGTGGCGCCCAAGACAAGCACCAGCATCACGGCGGCGGACATGACCCGCAAGGCGAGTTCGGGAACGGGACGGCGCGGCACGTCCGGATTCCTGGTCAAGAGCCGGCTACCCTCGAGGGGTCGGCGTCAAGCCCGCCAAAGCGCCTGCGGCGCATGGCATAGGTTTGCAACGCGGCTGCGAACTCGGCCGCGCCGAAATCGGGCCACAGCGTGTCGGTGAACACGAATTCGCTGTAGGCGCATTGCCACAGCAGGAAATTCGAAAGGCGTTGCTCGCCGCTGGTCCGAATGATGAGATCGGGGTCGGGAATGCCTGCCGTGTCGAGATACTCGGCAAAAAGTTCGGGCGTGATCGAGGCGGGATCGAGCCGGCCCTGCGCCGCAAGAGTGGCAATGCGCTGCACGGCGCACGTCATTTCGTGCCGCGAGCCGTAATTGAACGCGATGACCAGCTTCTGCCCGCCATTGTTTGCAGTCAGCCGCTCCGCTTCCACCAGCAGCTTGAGAACGTCGGCGGGCACGCCGGCACGCTCGCCGATTACCTTCACCACCACGTTGTTATGGTGCAGTTCGGCAAGGTCACGGCGAATGAAGTGCTTCAACAAGCTGAACAATTCGCCGATTTCGGCGCGCGGCCGCGACCAGTTTTCCGTCGAGAAGGAATAGAGCGTCAAGTACTCGATGCCCATCTCGCGGGCGGCTCGCGCCACGTTGCGAACGGCCTCCACGCCATGGCGGTGACCGGCGACGCGCGGCAGGCCACGCTTCACGGCCCAACGGCCGTTGCCGTCCATGATGATGGCGACGTGGCGCGGCAACCTGCCATTTGCATCAGTCGTCATCTCGCCCTCTTGTTCGCTTTCCCGTCCGGCCCGGTCAGCGTCTCGTCCACCCTGTCGTCCGGGGGTCAGACCTGCATGATCTCGGCTTCTTTGGTCTTCAGTGTCGACTCTACCATGTGGATGTAATCGTCGGTCAGCTTTTGCACCTTTTCGGTCAAGGAATGCGCATCGTCCTTGCCGATGTCGCCATTTTTTTCCGCCTTTTTCAGCTCTTCATTGCCGTCGCGGCGCACGTGCCGTATCGCGATGCGCGCGGCCTCGGCATATTGGTGGGCAATCTTGACGAGTTCCTTGCGGCGCTGCTCGTTGAGCTCGGGCAGCGGAATGCGAAGATTGGTGCCGTCCGTTATCGGATTGAGGCCAAGCCCGCATTCGCGGATCGCGCGCTCGACCGCGCCGACCATGGACTTGTCCCAGACCTGAACCGAAACCATGCGCGGCTCCGGCACGTGATCGTGCCGACCTGCGTGATCGGCATGGACTGGCCATAGGCCTGCACCATGATCGGGTCGAGAAGATTGGCCGAGGCGCGCCCGGTGCGCAGGCCCGAAAGCTCGTGCTTGAAGGCGGCGATCGCGCCATCCATGCGCTTTTTCAGCGCGTTGAGGTCATAACCAGTGTCCGGCATTCCATGCTCCTTCCGCTCTTGCCCGGCAGTGCCGGCTGGAGCCGTTGGCCTAGCCGCTGACCGTAGTGCAGCGGCCCTGCCCCATCAGTATCTTGGCGAATTCACCTTCATTGTGGATAGAAAAGACTATTACGGGAATCCCCGCGTCGCGCGCAAGGCTTACCGCCGCAGCATCCATGACCGACAGCCCTTTTTCAAGCACTTCGGTATGGGTAAGCCGCTCATAACGCTTGGCGTTGGGGTTCTTGCGCGGGTCGCTGTCATAAATGCCATCGACCTGCGTGCCCTTGAACAGGCCGTCACAACGCATCTCGCTGGCGCGCAAGGCGGCGGCGGTGTCGGTCGTGAAATAAGGATTTCCAGTACCGCCGGCAAACACCACAACCTTGCCTTCTTCCAGGTGCGCCTCCAGGCGGCGCTGCGAGAAGGTCTCGGATATTTGCGGCATGTTGAGCGCGTTGAGCACGACCGAGGAGACGCCGATCAATTCCAGCGCCATGCGCATCGCAAGCGCGTTCATCACGGTCGCAAGCATTCCCATGTGGTCGGCCATCACGCGGTCGGCGCCCTTGGACGCCAGCGATACGCCGCGGAATATGTTGCCGCCGCCGATGACCACGCCCACGACGACGCCAAGGTCGACGGCGCGCTTGATGTCGCGGGCGATCCGGGCGGTGACATTGGGATCGATGCCGAAGCCGGACTCGGCCATCAGGGCCTCACCCGATACCTTGAACAGCACGCGCTTGTAGATCGGACCTGGCGTTGTGCTGTGTCATCTTGAAGTCCTGCTATGAATTCACGGGCGGCCGCATCCCGATACAACAGGGGCGCCACGTTGTCACGAAGCGCCCCCGCCGAAATCGATTAACGCGATATATGGAGCGTTAATTGTATAGAATCAGGCTTTCTTGTTCATTGCGGCAACTTCCGCGGCGAAATCGAGGCCTTCTTCCTTTTCGATGCCCTCGCCGAGCGCCATGCGAACGAAGCCGATCATCTTGATCGGCGCGCCGCGCGCTTGCTTCCGCTTCCTTGAGCGCCTTTTCGACGGTCAGGTCCGGATTGATGACGAAGGCCTGCGACAGGAGCACGACTTCCTCGTAGAACTTGCGCATGCGGCCCTCGACCATCTTCTCGATGATCGCTTCCGGCTTGCCCGATTCGCGCGCCTGCTCGATGAAGATCGCCTTCTCGCGCTCGGCCAGTCCGCCGGTCGACTTCTTCCGGCCGTCAGCGGCCAGCGGGTTGGTCGCGGCGACATGCATGGCGACCTGACGGCCGATGCCGTTCAGCACGGCGATGTCGCCGCCCGACTCGATCGCGACCAGCACGCCGAGCTTGCCGAGGCCATCGCCCGCCGCGTTGTGGATGTAGGTCGCGACAACGCCATGCGGCACTTCCAGCCGCGCGGCGCGGCGCAGGTTCATGTTCTCGCCGATCGTGGCGACCGCGTCCTTGATGGTGTCGGCGACCGACTTGCCGGCCGGGAAGCATTGCCTGTGGCGACCGCTTCGGTCTTGCCGTCGGTGCCAAGCGCAACCTGTGGCAACGTGGCGCACCAGTTCCTGGAACTGCTCGTTGCGGGCAACGAAGTCGGTTTCGGAATTGACCTCGACCAGCGCGGCCTCGCGCGCCCGTCCGTTGCGACGCCGATCAAGGCCTTCGGCCGCAATGCGGCCGGACTTCTTGTCGGCCTTGGAGATGCCCTTGGCGCGCAGCCAGTCGACCGCCGCTTCCATGTCGCCATTGGTTTCGTTGAGCGCGGTCTTGCAGTCCATCATGCCTGCGCCGGTCTTGTCGCGCAGTTCCTTGACCATTGCTGCTGTAATGCTCATGTCAGCCTCTTTTCTGTCCCTGGTGCCGCCCGTGGGCGCACCGCCATTCGAGCCAAGCGGGCCATGCACTCGCATGCGGTCAAATCGCGCTGCGCGCCTGGCCGATCGGCCGCTGCTTGTAAGATTGTCCCCGGAGCCGCCTTGCGGACCCGGGAAGCTTGTCATTGCGAGTGCGTCGCGATCACTGCGCGGGAGCCGCTTCGACGGTTTCCGCAAGTACCGGCTCGACCGGCGCCTCGGCCTGCGCGCCGAGGTCGACGCCCATGGCGCCCTGCTGGCGGGCGATGCCGTCGATGGCCGCGCGCGCAATCAGGTCGCAATAGAGCTCGATTGCGCGCGCCGCGTCGTCATTGCCCGGGATCGGGTAGTCGATCACGTCCGGATCGCAGTTGGAATCGATGATCGCCACCACCGGGATGCTCGAGCGCTTGGCTTCGAGGATGGCGATCTCTTCCTTGTTGGTGTCGATGATGAACATCAGGTCGGGCGTGCCGCCCATGTCCTTGATGCCGCCCAGCGCCCTGTCGAGCTTGTCGCGCTCGCGCGTCAGCTTCAGGCGTTCCTTCTTGGTGATGCCGCTCGGCTTCGGCGCCGGTCAGCATCTCGTCGAGCTGGCGCAGGCGCTTGATCGAATTCGAGATCGTCTTCCAGTTGGTCAGCATGCCGCCGAGCCAGCGCGAATTGACGTAATACTGCGCCGAACGCTTGGCCGCGTCGGCGATGATGTCCGACGCCTGGCGCTTGGTGCCGACGAAGAGCACGCGGCCGCCGCCCGCGACGGTGTCGGAAACGAGCTTCAGCGCCTGGTGCAGCAGCGGCACGGTCTGGGCAAGGTCGATGATGTGGATGTTGTTGCGCGATGCCGAAGATGTAGGGCGCCATTTTCGGGTTCCAGCGATGGGTCTGGTGGCCGAAGTGGACAGCCAGCCTCAAGCAGCTGGCGCATGGTGAAATCTGGCAGCGCCATGGTGGTATTCTCCTTTACCGGTTGACCTCCGCGGGGAATGAACACGGAAAGATCCGTGCCACCGGAACGCTATGCCGGCAATGCCATGGTTCGATGAACCGTCGGGGGCTGGGGCCGGTCGCGCATGTCCCGCGTGTGGAATGACCGCGCATATATGGGAAACTGGCCAATGAAGCAAGTGCCAAGCGCCCGGTTGGTGCGCCGGATTACGCGCCCGCGCCTTGGGAGACTTTGTGCTCGCGCAGGTACATGATGCGTGAGGTCATCGCCAGAAGGCCGATGGAGCCCGTGCAGATGACGAGGATCACCCATGGCATCGGGCGCATGCCGAGCTTGCGCGATTGCGGCACCAGGAACGCCAATGCGACGCTCGCGGCCAGGAGAAGGTCGAACCAGATCTGGTTGCCCCAGGCATGGCGCGTATGCTCCGGCCAAAAGCCGGTTGGCCCTTCAGTCGCGATCGCGTAAAGCGACCATGCCAGGAACGCGCCGCACACAATCGCCGGAAACCGCCACAGGCCGGGCCTCTCCATGAGCGCGCCTGATGCCAGCGCAAGGGCATAGACAACGAATCCCAGACCGCCGAGAATGGCTGCAATGTCGAACAAGTCCATGGCGCACGCTTCCCTTTCAATAACAAATGTAGCGGTCGCTACATTGATATCCGAATGTAGCAAGCGCTACAAGAGGCCGCGATGAAGACCGCCGACAAATCGAAGATTTTGCTGGACGGAATGGCAGCCCATGTTCTGGAGCATGGGCTAGGCGCGGCCAGCCTGCGCCCGCTCGCAAGGGCTGTCGGCACCAGCGACCGCATGCTGATCTATCATTTCGGTTCCAAGGAGCGGCTTGTGGAAAGCCTGCTGGGCCACATCGCAGAAAACCTCAAGCGCGAACTGGACAGCAATCTGCCGCAACGCCGCGCCGCCACGCGAGCCCAATGCGCCGCCGAAATTCTCGAACTTATGAACCGCGAGGAAATTGCGCCGCTCGCGCGGCTTTGGTTCGACATCCTGTCCGGGGCACAGGCCGGCGATCCGGTCAAAAAGCGGATTGCCGGCGATATCATGGCGAGTTTCCACGCCTGGCTCATCGGCCGGCTTCCCGATGACGAAGCCGATCCGCCGCGCGCCGCCTGGGCACTGCTTGCCCTGATCGAAGGCATTGTCGTCCTGAACGCCGCCGGTCACGGAGAGGCCGCCCTTGGCGCGGCCGGACTGCTGCTGGGTGAAACTCCGCAGCCTTAGACCAACTCCACTTCCATGACGCCGGGCACCGCCTTCAGCGCCCGCGCCACTTGGTGGCTGACGTTGAAGCGCTCGCGCAGTTCGATCTCCACCTCCTGTGCGCCGCCATCGCGAACCACGATGAAGCTGACCCGCCCGTCTGCCCGCTCGCGCATCGAGTTCGACAGCATCGGTCCGACATGCTTTAGCGCGCTGTCGTCGCGCAAATAGATGCGCAGATTGTTGATTTCCTTGCTCGCCTGCGCCTCCAGCGATTCCACGCTCTGGATGCGGATGCTGACGCCCTCCGGCCGCATGTCCGCGCCAGCCAGGATGAGCACCGACTGCCCTGCTTCCAGCAGGTCGCGATACTGCGCCAGCCCCTCCTCGAAGATGACCGCCTCGTATTGCCCGGAAGGGTCCGATATCTGCACGATGCCCATGCGCTTGCCGAGCCGCGTCTTGCGCTCCTGCCGGGCGGTGATCGTGCCCGCGAGCCGCCCCGCCGTCGCGCCCGCACGCACCGAGCGCTCGAAATCGGAAAAACTCTGCACCCTCAACTTGGTGAGCACGTTGCGGTATTCGTCAAGCGGATGGGCGGAAAGATAGAATCCGATCGCCTGGAATTCGCGTTGCAGCCGCTCGGACGCGATCCACGGCTTTGCCTCCGGCAGCACGATGGCGCTGGCGACCGGGCCGCTGCCGAACATGTCGTTCTGGCCGCTTGCCTTGTCCTGCTGCGTGCGGCTGGCATGCCCTGTCAGCCGGTCGATGCCCGCCATCAGCTGTTCGCGCGAATGGCCGAAGCAATCGAGAGCACCGGCGGCAATCAGGTTTTCCAGCGTGCGCTTGTTGGCATGTCGCGTGTCGATGCGCGTGAAGAAATCGGTGAGGTCGCGGAAAGGCCCGTTCGCCTCGCGCTCGCCGACGATCTGCGCAACGGCCCCCTCGCCCACTCCCTTGATCGCCGCCAGCGCGTAGAAAATCTTGCCTTCGCGCACATCGAAGCCGGCTTGCGATGTCTGCACCGAGGGCAGCACCACCTCGATGCCGATGGACGACGGCTTCCTGCCGGAACACCGCCAGCTTTTCGGTATTGCTGATGTCGAGCTGCATGGAGGCCGCGAGGAACTCGACCGGATGGTTAGCCTTCATCCAGGCCGTCTGGTAGGAGACGAGCGCATAGGCCGCCGCGTGGCTCTTGTTGAAGCCGTAGTCGGCGAACTTGGCCAGCAAATCGAAAATCTCGTTGGCCTTGCGCCTTGCCCAGCCCGCGCTCCACCGCACCGGTGACGAAGCGCTCGCGCTGCTCGTCCATTTCCGAGCGTATCTTCTTGCCCATGGCGCGCCGCAGCAGGTCCGCTTCGCCGAGCGAATAGCCCGACAGGATCTGCGCGATCTGCATCACCTGTTCCTGGTAGATGATGACGCCGTAGGTTTCGGTCAGGACCGGCTTGATCTTCTCGTGGATGTAGTCGGGCTCCTGCTCGCCGTTCTTGCAGGCATTGTAGACCGGGATGTTCTCCATCGGGCCGGGCCGGTAGAGCGCCACCAGCGCGATGATGTCCTCGAAACGGTCCGGGCGCATGCCGATCAGCGCCTTGCGCATGCCCATGCTTTCCAGCTGGAACACGCCAACCGTCTCGCCGCGCGTCAGCATCTTGTAGGTATTCTGGTCATCGAGCGGTATCGACAGAAGATCGATCTCTATCCCGCGACGGCGCACGAACTCGACCGCCTTGACCAGCACGGTCAGCGTCTTCAGCCCGAGGAAGTCGAACTTGACGAGGCCCGCCGCCTCCGCCCATTTCATCGAATACTGCGTGACCGGCATGTCCGAGCGCGGATCGCGGTACAATGGCACCAGCGCGTCCAGCCGCCTGTCACCGATGACGATGCCCGCGGCGTGCGTGGAGGCGTGCCGGTATAGACCCTCGAGACGGGTCGAGATGTCGAAGAGCCTGGCAATGACCTCTTCCTCGCGCGCCGCCTCCTGAAGTTTCGGCTCGCCCTCGATGGCTTTTTTCAGCGTCACCGGATTGGCGGGATTGGACGGCACCAGCTTGGCCAGCCGGTCGACCTGGCCATAGGGCATCTGCAAGACGCGCCCGACGTCGCGCAGCACCGCGCGCGCCTGCAGCGTTCCAAAGGTGATGATCTGAGCAACCTGGTCACGGCCGTATTTTTCCTGGACGTAGCGGATCACCTCCTCGCGCCGGTCCTGGCAGAAGTCGATGTCGAAATCGGGCATCGACACGCGCTCGGGATTGAGGAAGCGCTCGAACAGCAGCGAAAAACGCATCGGATCGATATCGGTGATCGTCAGCGCCCATGCGACCAGCGAACCCGCGCCCGAACCGCGGCCCGGCCCGACCGGGATGCCGCGGGCCTTGGCCCATTTGATGAAGTCGGCAACGATCAGGAAGTAGCCGGGAAAGCGCATCTGCTCGATGATCGACAGCTCGAATTCGAGCCGCTCGTCATATTGCGCGCGCGAAAAGCCAGGGGCCGGCTCGAACATTGCCATGCGCGCGGCAAGCCCCTCGCGCGCCTGCCGCTTCAATTCCTGTGTCTCCGCCGCGAAGGCGGCTTCGGGATCATCGCCCTCGCCGGTGAAGCGCGGCAGGATCGGATTGTGCTTCTTCGCGCGATAGGCACAGCGCCGTGCGATCTCGACGGTGCTTTCCAGCGCCTCCGGCAGGTCGGCGAAAAGCACGGCCATTTCGCTGCGGCTCTTGAAATAATGGTCAGGCGTCAGCTTGCGGCGGTCATCGACATTGACGACCGTCCCCTCGGCGATGGCGATCAGCGCGTCATGCGCCTCGAAATCGGAGCGCTGTGCAAAATACGGCTCGTTCGTCGCAACCAGCGGCAAAGCCATGTCGAAGGCAGTGTCGATCAGGAAGGGTTCCGTGCGCCGCGTGCCATTGTCGCCGGCGTGACGCTGCAACTCGATGTAGAGGCGGTCTCCGAAAATGGCCTGCAACGCCTCGATCCGCAGCCGCGCCTGCGGCTGGTGCCCGTCAACCAGCAGCCGGTCGATCGGCCCTTCCGGCCCTCCGGTCAGCGCGATGATACCCGCATTTGCCGCCGCAACATCGGCGAGCCGCACATGCGGACCAGCTCCCGCAGTCGATGGCTCAAGATGCGCTTTCGAGACCAGCTTGGAAAGGTTCGCAAAGCCCTCGCCGTCCATCGCCAAGAAACACGAGGCAGCCGAAATCGACCATGCCTGAACGCGGCTTGCGGTCCGCGCCGTCCTCGAAGTCGACCGCAAGCTTGGCGCCCATGATCGGCTGGATGCCCTTGGACGAGGCCTTCTCCGAAAACTCGAGCGCACCGAAAAGATTGTTGCGATCCGTTACCGCCAGCGCAGGCTGACCGTCCGCCACGGCAAGGTCGACAAGCCTGGAAAGCTGCACCGCCCCTTCAAGCAGCGAATAGGCTGAATGCACATGCAGGTGTACGAAACCGGGGCTGGCCACGTCCTTGCCGCCTGCCCTCAACCCGGCAGTCCCGCCCAGCGGCTTGCCGTTTGCCGTCTCGCTGCTCACCCCGATGCGCTCCTGTGTGAATCGCCGCCATTGTGGTGACCGGACCGGTCAACGCAAGGGGCCCCCGCCACAAGGCTTTGGATGAAATGCTCAGGAGACGATCTTGAGGATGTCGGCCCAGGTGAAAAGGGTTGCCAGGAACAGGCTGATGCTGGTCAGGGAAGCCACGTCGCGCACGGAAACATACATCGCATTTCCTCCTGAATGGCCTCGCTGGCCGCTTCGTTCGTCAATGGTTCTCACTATGTTCCATTCATGAACAAAGTCAAGCGATGTTTTTGCTTTGTTCTCATTTTTCAGGCTGGCAGTCTTCAGCAGCTTCGGCACGACATGACCGTGGTCGAGCGTCACGCAGCGGTCCGCCCGCGCGGCAAGTTCATGGTTGTGCGTGGCGATCAGCGCGGCAAGGCCGCTCGCCCGCACCAGCGTTTCCAGCGCGTGGAACACATGCTGTGGACGTGTCCGGGTCAAGATTGCCGGTCGGTTCGTCGGCGAGCAGGATCCGCGGCGCATTGGCGACCGCGCGGGCAATGGCGACGCGCTGCTGCTCGCCGCCGGAAAGTTCGGCCGGCCGGTGCGCCGCGCGTTCGCCGATCCGCATGAATTCGAGCAGCTGCCCTGCCCGCTCGCTGGCGCCGTGCTGCGACACGCCGCGGATCATCTGCGGCATCATCAGGTTTTCCAGCGCCGTGAATTCCGGCAGCAGGTGATGGAACTGGTAGACGAAGCCGATCTCGTTGCGGCGCATCGCGGTGCGGTTGCTGTCCGACAGGTCCGCGCGTTGCGAGCTCGCCGACATAGACTTCGCCCGCGTCGGGCTTCTCGAGCAGCCCCGCAAGGTGCAGCAGCGTCGACTTGCCCGCGCCCGATGGCGCCACCAGCGACACCAGTTCGCCTGCCTTGCAGGTGGAAATCGGCACCGTCGAGGACGACGAGTTCGCGCTTGCCCTCCTTGTAGGCGCGCCGAACCTTTTCCATGCGCAGATGGCGTCGGGGGCGTCACTCATAGCGCAGCGCCTCGACCGGATCGAGGCGCGCCGCGCGCCAGGCCGGAAACAGCGTCGCGAGGAAGGACAGCGCCAGCGCCATGATCACCACGGCGACGGTCTCGCTGGTGTCCATGCGCGCTGGAATGTCGGACAGGAAGCGCACCGTCGGGTCCCAGATCTGGCCGCCGGAGATCCCGTCGACGAAGTGCTGGATCTCGCGAATGTTGCGCACCACGATCGACGCCCAGGACGACGCCGGCAATGGTGCCCGCCACGCCGATCGCCGCGCCGGTCATCACGAAGATGCGCATGATCGCGCCGCGCGTCGCGCCCATGGTGCGCAGGATGGCGATGTCGCGGCCCTTGTCCTTCACCAGCATGATCAGGCCGGAGATGATGTTGAGCGCCGCCACCAGGATGATCAGCGTCAGGATCATGAACATGACGTTGCGCTCGACCTGCAGCGCGGAGAAGAACGAGATGTTGCGCTGCTGCCAGTCGGTCAAGAAAGTGCGGCCGGCCGATCGCGTCCGAAACCGGCTGTTTCAGTGCCTGCACGGCATCGGGATCGTCGATGTAGATCTCGATCGACCGCACCTTGCCTTCGGAGTTGAAAAAGAGCTGCGCCTCCTGCAGCGGCAGGTAGACGATGGAGGAATCGTATTCGCTCATGCCGATCTTGAAGATCGCCGTCACCGGATAGGCCTTGACGCGCGGCGTTGTGCCGAACGGCGTGACGTCGCCTTCCGGATAGATGATCGTCATCAGTGTCGCCCAGCTGCAGGCCGAGGCTGCGCGCCAGCCGCTCGCCGATCGCGACGCCTTCGCTGCCGCTCGAAGCCGTCGAGCGAACCTTGCTGGACGTTGGGCGCTATGCTGGGGATCTTCTTCAGTTCCGCCTCGCGGATGCCGCGGATGAGCGCGCCGGATCCGCCCTGCGTCGCGCCCGAAACCAGCGCCGGCTGCTCGATCAGCGGCATCGCCAGCCGCACACCCGTTGACGCCGGAAATGCGCTGCGCCACCTCGTCATAGTCGGTCAGGTCGTAGTCGACCGGCTGCACGATCATGTGGCCGTTGAGGCCAAGGATGCGGTCGAGAAGCTCGGCGCGAAAACCGTTCATGACGGCCATGACGATGATCAGCGTCGCGACGCCGAGCATGATGCCGATGAAGGAAAATCCGGCGATGATCGAAATGAAGGCTTCCTTGCGCCGCGCCCGCAGATAGCGCCAGGCCACCATCCACTCGAACGGCGCGAACGGCCGCGTCGGCCGGGCGGCCGTGGCGCGCACTGCGGCATAGCCGCCGCCCGTCGAGCGTGTTGGCCTCGTGCACGCGGTTTCAGGCAATGCGTTCACCGACAAGCCTGTTCACTGCTGCTTCGATGCTGAGTGTCTCGCGCGAACCGTCGGCACGGCGCTTGATTTCGACCTGACCCTCCGCGACGCCGCGCGGGCCGGCGATCACCTGCCATGGCAGGCCGATCAGGTCCATCGGTCGCGAACTTGGCGCCGGCGCGGTTGTCGGTGTCGTCGTAGAGCACGTCGAGCCCTGCATTTTCCAGCTGCCGGTAGATCGTCTCGCACGCCGCGTCGCACGGCCGCGTCGCCCGCCTTCATGTTGACGATCCCCACGTCGAACGGCGCGACCGCCTGCGGCCAGACGATGCCCGCTTCGTCATGGGAGGCCTCGATGATGGCTGCAACAAGGCGCGTCGGACCAATGCCGTAGGAGCCCATGTGGACGAGGTGCTCCTTGCCGTCCGGCCCCGTCACTGCAGCTTTCATCGGCGCGGAATACTTGGTGCCGAAATAGAAGATGTGCCCGACCTCGATGCCGCGCGCCGAGAGCCGGTCCGCTTCGCCGATCGCTGTCCCACGCCGCCTCGTCGTGCATCTCCTCGGTCGCGGCATAGGGCGCGGTCCACTGGCGCACGATGCCCGGCCATCGCAGCATCGTCGCGGAAGTCGACGTCAGCGCCGCGGCACCGGCATGCTCAAGGTATTGCTGGTCGCAGAATACCTGGCTCTCGCCGGTGTCGGCCAGGATGATGAATTCGTGGCTGAGATCGCCGCCGATCGGGCCCGGTGTCGGCGCGCATCGGGATCGCCTTCAGCCCCATGCGGGTGAAGGTGCGCAGATAGGAGACGAACATGCGTGCATAGGCCGCCCGCGCGCCGTCCTCGTCGAGATCGAAGGAATAGGCGTCCTTCATCAGGAACTCGCGCGAGCGCATGACGCCGAAACGCGGGCGGAGCTCGTCGCGGAACTTCCACTGGATGTGGTAGAGATTGAGCGGCAGGTCCTTGTAGGACTTGACATAGGCGCGGAAGATGTCCGTGACCATCTCCTCGTTGGTCGGACCGTAGAGCATGTCGCGCTCGTGCCGGTCCTTGATGCGCAGCATCTCCTCGCCGTAGTCGTCGTAGCGGCCGCTTTCGCGCCACAGATCGGCCGACTGGATCGTCGGCATCAAGATCTCGATCGCGCCGGAGCGGTCCTGCTCCTCGCGGATGATCCGGTTGACCTTGTCGAGCACGCGCTTGCCGAGCGGCAGCCAGGAGTAAAGCCCCGCCGCCTGCTGGCGGATCATGCCGGCGCGCAGCATCAGCCGGTGCGAGACGATCTCCGCCTCTTTGGGCGTCTCTTTGAGCAGGGGCAGGAAATAGCGTGAAAGACGCATGAAATGTAACCTGAATCAGGGCATGGCGGATTTGCCGCCTATAAACCCGCAATCAGGCATTGGCACAAGCCCTGCACGGCTGGCAATGCCAAAGCCCATCAACGCATGCGTTAAACTGCCGGAAATGCTGCACTTTACAGGGCGCTGAAAAACGCTGCCTCTATTTGCGGCAACTGGTTCGATTTTGTCACAAAATCGGATTTTTCGTATGACAATCATGTGACTATGTGATTACTTGCGCGCCTAACGAGAGCCGGACAACTGGCCACTCGCGGTCTTAAGTCTTGGGAGGATGATGGTCTGGCGCGTTAACCGCTGCCGGCGCAGATGACGGGAAACAGAAACTCCTGCCAATGCGCAAGTGACCGAAGACACGCGAACTAGGCAGGGCCCCGTGCCCTGCTTTTGTTTTTCAAGGGGTCTCAAGGACCGCTCGACCATTTCACATGAGCTGCGGAATGTCGCCGAAACCGTAGCCAAGCACGTGGCTGATGTAGAACCAGATGCCGTAGACGATGCCGGCAAGCACCGTGTTGACCAGCAGCTTCATCGGCAGCGTGTGCATTGACCGGCGCACCCGGATCGGTTCCGGGTACGACACTGTCGGCCTCGGCCTGGCTGCGTACGCCATAGGGCAGCATCAGGAAAAGCGTCACCCACCAGATGATGAAATAGACGGCGAACCCCGTGAAGAAACTCATGCGCTCACCTCCTCGAGTTCGACCAGCGTTCCCAGGAAATCCTTCGGATGCAGGAACAGTACCGGATTGCCATGCGCACCGATCTTCGGAGTTGCCGTCGCCCAGCACGCGCGCGCCCTCGCTCTTGAGCCGGTCGCGCGCGGCGATGATGTCGGCGACCTCGTAGCAGACGTGATGAATGCCGCCGGCCGGATTACGTTCCAGAAACGCGGCGATCGGCGAACCTTCACCCAGCGGCTCCAGCAGTTCGACCTTGGTGTTGGGAAGCTCGACGAATACCACCGTCACGCCATGCTCCGGCAGCTCCTGCGCCGCGCTCACCTTCGCGCCGAGCACGCCGCCATAGGTTTTCACGCCCGGCCGCAAGGTCCGGCACCGCGATGGCCACATGGTTGAGCCGGCCAATCATCGCCTCAGACCTTCGCCACGAAAACGGTGACCACCGGCTTCTTGCCCCAATGATCGCGCGCTGCTGCGCTGATCGATTTTTCCGCGGCGCGCATCACCAGTTCCTCGTCCTTGCGCTTGGCCGGCGGGATGCTTTCGACCGCACCCGACACCGCGTCGAAGATCACGTCGTCAAAGGCATCGCCCGAAGGCGTCATTTCTGGCAAGCCATGCAAGGCAATGTCGATCTCGTCGGCCATGCGCCCGTTGCGGTCGATCACGATCGAGCACGCGACCAGGCCGGCGAAGGAGAGCTTGCGGCGGTCGCCGCACGCCCACCTCGTCCTCGTTGCCGATGACCTTGCCGTCCTTGTAGATGCGCCCGACCGGGATGCGTCGATGATCTCGGCCGGTCCCGGCGCGAGCCGCAGCATGTCGCCATTGCGCGATCGGCGCGACCTGCGGATGCCTGCCGCCGCGCCCAGCCGCGCCTGCGCCACAAGATGCATCGCCTCGCCATGCACAGGCACCAGCACTTGCGGCCGCGTCCATGCATACATCTGCTCGAGTTCCGCCTGCGCGCGGATGGCCCGAGACATGGACCAGCGCCATGTCGTCGGTGATGATCGTCACGCCCTGTCGATCAGCCGGTTCTGCGTCTCGATGATGAGCTTCTCGTTGCCCGGAATCGTGCGCGAAGAGTAGATCACCGTGTCGCCGGCAGTCAGGTGGACGCGCGGATGCTCGTCGCGCGACAGCTTTGCGAGCGCCGCACGGTCCTCGCCCTGGCTGCCGGTGAGGATGATGACCATGTTGCGCGCGGTCGATGCTCTCGAACTCATCCTCCTCGATGAACTCGTCAAGGCCGTCCAGATAGCCCAGATCCTCGCGACACTTCCGCCACGCGCCGGATTGACAGGCCCATCAGCAGGACGCGGCGGCCTGCCTTCTTGGCGGCAAGCGCAATCGAACGGATGCGCCCGACATTGGACGAGAAGGTGGTGATCGCCACCCGGCCCGGCGCCTCGGAAATGATCTCCGCGAGGCTCTCCGAGACCGCCGTCTCGGTGGGCGAAATGCCCGGCCGCGTCGCATTGGTGGAATCGCAGATCAGCGCCAGCACGCCCTCGTCGCCGATGCGCTTGAAGGCCGCGGCGTCCGTATCCGCGCCCAGCGTCGGCTCTGCGTCGATCTTCCAGTCGCCGTGTGGACGACATTGCCGAGCGGCGTGCGGATGATCAGCGATACCGGTTCCGGAATGGAGTGGGCGACATGCACCGCCTCGATCGAAAACGGGCCCGACGGTGAAGCGGTCGCCGGCCTTGAAGATATTGACCGGGATTTTCGGCGCGTCGGCCTCCATGTTGCCGCTTGGCTTCGAGCAGCCCGGCGGTGAACGGGGTCAGCCAGACCGGCCTGCGCAGCATCGGCCACAGGGCGTTGAGCGCGCCGTAGTGGTCCTCATGCGCATGGGTGATGATGATGCCCTTAACGGCATCTCCAAGCTCGCGCACATAAGCGGATATCCGGCATCACGAGATCGACGCCGGGAAGATCGGGACCGGGAAAGGTGACGCCGCAATCGACGATGATCCATTCGCGCCGCTCTGCCGGCCCGTAGCCGTAAAGCGCGAAATTCATGCCGATTTCGCCGACGCCGCCAAGCGGGACAAATACGAGTTCGTTCATGGCCATGTGCGGATAATGCCCCGATTTCAGGATTGATTTGCGAAAAATATATCCGCCGCCGAGAGCCGCACCGCGCTTCCATCGTCCAGCGTCAGAACAAGATTGCCGTCCGGCGCAAGGTCCTCGAACGTTCCCGTGAGCTCCCTGCCCGGCATTTTGACGTAAATGCGCTGCCCTATGCCCGTGGCCTCGTTCATCCACGCCTGCGCGAATTGCCTCGAACCCCTCCCCGCGGTTCCATATCGCAAGGTAATTGGAGAGGCTGGCCGAAATTTCCACCAGCACGTCGTCCGCACTCGCATGAATGCCTTCCGCTGCAAGGTCGGTGGCGCGGTGCAGCGTCTCATCCGGGTGGCTGTTGCAGTTGACGCCGATACCGACGATCACGACGCGGTCGCCCCCGGCCTCATGGCTCTCCAGCAGGATGCCGCTGACCTTTCGCCCCGAGACCAGCACGTCGTTCGGCCATTTGAGCGCGATGGTGCGGCTCACGCCCTGCCGTTGAGCCAGTTTCGCCAGCGCTTCGCGCACGGCCAGCGACACGACGAAGGTGAGTTCGGCAAAGACATTGGCCGGCGCGGGGTTGCGCAGCATCAGCGACGCAAAGAGATTGCCTTCCTGCGACACCCAGCCGCGGCCGCGGCTGCCGCGCCCTCCGCTCTGGCGGCGCGCGACGATCCACAGCGCCCGATGCCTCGCCGGCCTGCGCTGCCTCCAGCGCAGTCGGCATTGGTCGAAACGGTATCGTCCAGTCTCTTGATGCGGTACCCGGCAGGCAGGTAGTTCGCCACGGCTCAGAAAAGCGACGCGGCGGCGGTGGTGGTAGCATCCACCAGCGGGCTCGCGAAAAGATAGAACAGGGAAACGAGAAGTCCCGAGACACCGAGCACCAGCTTCAACTCGCCGGCCATCGGCACGAAAGCCTCGCCCGGTTCGTCGAACCACATGATCTTGATGATGCGCAGGTAGTAGTAGGCGCCCACCACGCTCGTCAGCACGCCGATGATCGCCAGCGCATAGAGCTGCGCCTGGATCGCCGCGATGAACACGAAGTACTTGGCGAAGAAGCCGGCGAGCGGCGGAATGCCGGCGAGCGAGAACATCAGCACGGTCAGGAAGAATGCCTGCATCGGATTGGTCGCGCCAAGTCCGGAAAGGCTGGAGATGTCCTCGACCGTGCCGTCCTTGCGGCGCATGGCGATGATGACGGCGAAGGTGCCGAGCGTCATGACCATGTAGATCAGCATGTAGAGTATGACGCCGTTGACGCCTGTCGCGCGTTCCGGCGGCAAGACCGACCAGCGCATAGCCCATGTGGCCGATCGAGGAATAGGCCATCAGCCGCTTGATGTTCTGCTGGCCGATCGCGGCGAATGCGCCGAGCGCCATCGAGGCGATGGCGATGAAGCGAAATCACTTGCTGCCAGTCGAGCATGACCGGCATGAAGGCCTCCGTCACGAGCCGCACCAGCATGGCCATGGCCGCGATCTTCGGCGCGGCGGCGAAGAAGGCCGTTACCGGCGTCGGCGCGCCTTCATAGACGTCGGGCGTCCACATGTGGAACGGCACGGCGGAAATCTTGAAGCGACAGCCCGGCAAGGATGAAGACGAGGCCGAAGATCAGTCCGACCGACCGGCCGCTGCCCGACAGCGCCGCGGCATATGCCCTGGAAATCGAGATGGCCGGTAAAGCCGTAGACCAGCGTGATGCCGTAGAGCAGCATGCCGGACGACAGCGCGCCGAGGACGAAATACTTGAGGCCCGCTTCCGACGAACGCAGATTGTCGCGGTTGATCGCCGCGATCACGTAGAGCGCCAGCGACTGCAGCTCGAGGCCAAGGTAGAGCGCCAGCAGGCTGTTGGCCGAGATCATCAGCATCATGCCGAGTGGTCGCCAGCACGATCAGCACCGGGTATTCGAACTTGTCGAATTTCTCCAGGCGCGCGAAGCTCCACGACATCATGATCGCGATCGCCGAGCCGACCAGCGCCGCGATCTTCATGAAGCGCGCGAACGGATCGAGCACGAAGGAGCTGTTGAAGGCCGCGCCTTCCGGCGTGTAGAGGACCAGCGCAACGCCAGCCGCCGCGATCAGACCGCCGTCGCCAGCACCGTCACCACGCGCACCGACTTCTCGCCGGCGAACGCGCCGACCATCAGCAGCACCATCGCGCCGACGGCGAGGATGATCTCGGGCAGCGCAAATGCCAGTTCCGGCGCGAAGGCTGAGAATTGAAGTGCGGGCTGCATGGACTACCCCTGTGGGACGGCAACGGAAGCCGCCGTCTGCGCGGCCGCGTCGAGCGCCGCCTGGTAATTGGTGATGAGCTGGTCGACCGAGGCCGAGATGACGTCGAATACCGGCGCCGGATAGACGCCGAAGAAGATGACCAGCGCCACCAGCGGATAGAGCAGCACTTTTTCGCGCGGCGTCAGGTCGAGGATGCGACTTGAGGCTTTCCTTGTCGAGCACGCCGAAGATCACCCGGCGATAGAGCCAAAGCGCGTAGGCCGCCGACAGGATGACGCCGGTGGTCGCGAAGAACGCCACCCAGGTGTTGACCTTGAAGATGCCGAGCAGCGTCAGGAATTCGCCGACGAAGCCGGAAGTGCCAGGCAGGCCGACATTGGCCATGGTGAAGATCAGGAACACCACCGCATAGTTCGGCATGCGGTTGACGAGGCCGCCATAGGCCGCGATCTCGCGCGTGTGCATGCGGTCATAGACGACGCCGACGCACAGGAACAGCGCGCCGGAGACCAGGCCGTGCGACAGCATCTGGAAGATCGCGCCCTGGATGCCCTACACGTTGGCAGCGAAGATGCCCATGGTCACGTAGCCCATGTGGGCGACGGACGAATAGGCGATCAGCTTCTTCATGTCCTCCTGCATCAGCGCGACCAGCGAGGTGTAGATGATGGCGATCACCGACAGCGCGAACACGAACGGCGCGAAATCGGCGCTCGCGAGCGGGAACATCGGCAGCGAGAAGCGCAGGAAGCCGTAGCCGCCCATCTTCAACAGGATCGCCGCCAGGATGACGGAGCCGGCCGTCGGCGCCTCGACGTGCGCGTCGGGCAGCCAGGTGTGGACCGGCCACATCGGCATCTTGACCGCAAAGGAGGCGAAGAACGCCAGCCACAGCCAGGTCTGCATCTGGCGCGGGAAGGTGTGCGTCAGCAGCTCGGTGATGTCGGTGGTGCCGGCCTGCCAGTACATCGCCATGATGGCGAGCAGCATCAGCACCGAGCCGAGCAGCGTGTAGAGGAAGAACTTGAAGCTGGCATAGACGCGCCGCTTGCCGCCCCACACGCCGATGATGAGGAACATCGGGATCAGGCCGGCCTCGAAGAACACGTAGAACAGCACGATGTCGAGCGCGCAGAAGACGCCGATCATCAGCGTCTCGAGCATGAGGAACGCGATCATGTATTCGCTTGAACGCGCGTCTCGATGGCTTCCCAGCTCGCCAGGATTGCAGAACGGCATCAGGAACGTCGTCAGGATCACGAACAGCATCGAGATGCCGTCGACGCCCAAGATGGTAGCTCATGAAGTTGCCGATCCACGGCGTCTTCTCGACCATCTGGAAACCGGCCGCTTGCGGATCGAAGTCGATCCAGATCATCAGCGAGATCAGGAAGGTGAGCACCGTCACGAACAGCGCCACGTTGCGGATGTTGCGCTTTGCGATGTCGCCCTCGCGCCGGCATGAACGCGATCAGAAGCGCTCCGACTAGCGGCAGGAAGGTGACGACGGAAAGAATGGGCCAGTCGGTCATATGATCAAACACCCCTAAACATCATCCAGGTGACAAGCGCCGCAATGCCGATCAGCATCGCGAAGGCGTAGTGGTAGAGGTAGCCGGTCTGCAGCTTGACGACACGGGCCGTCACGTCCTGCACCCGCGCCGACACCCCGTCCGGCCCAAATCCGTCGATCGCCCACGCCATCGCCGCGCTTCCACAGGAAACGGCCGAGCGCGCTTGCCGGACGCACGAACAGGAAGTCGTAGATCTCGTCGAAATACCACTTGTTGAGCAGGAACTGGTAGAGCGCCGGCTGCGAGCGGGCGATCTCCACCGGCGTCTGCGGCGAGCGGATATACATCACATATGCAAGCACGAAGCCGAGGACCATCATGACGAATGGCGACAGCTTCACCCAAAGCGGCACTTCGTGAAACTCGGCGAGGATGTGGTTGTCCGGCCCGGCGAACAGCGCCTCGCGCCAGAAGTGATTGTAGACCGCCGCGTGCTCGATTGCCTCTCCCGCGCTTTCCACGGCGTGGCCGATGAACGCGTCGTGGAAGATCACGCCGGCAAACAGCGCGCCGGCGGCGAGGATGTAGAGCGGCACCAGCATCACCGGCGGCAATTCATGGACGTGGTGCATCACCTCGTGAGAGGCGCGCGGCTGACCGTGGAAGGTCATGAAGATCAGCCGCCACGAATAGAAGCTGGTCATGAAGGCCGCGACGACGAGCAGCACGAAGGCATAGCCGGCAGCAGCGTTCTCGCCGACAAAGGCGCTTTCGATGATCGCATCCTTGGAGAAGAAGCCGGCCGTGCCGATGATGGTACCCGGAATGCCGACGCCGGTCAGCGCGATCGTGCCGATCACCATCATCCAGTAGGTGCGCGGAATATGGGGCTTGAGCCCGCCCATCTGGCGCATGTCCTGCTCGTCCGAAACGGCGTGGATCACCGAGCCCGCGCCAAGGAACAGCAGCGCCTTGAAGAAGGCGTGCGTGAACAGGTGGAAGATCGCAGCGCCATAGGCGCCGACGCCCGAGCGCCACGAACATGTAGCCGAGCTGCGAGCAGGTCGAATAGGCGATGACGCGCTTGATGTCGTTCTGCACCAGGCCGACCGTTGCCGCGAAGAACGCGGTGATCGCGCCGACCAGCGTCACGACCATCAGTGCCTGGTGCGAATACTCGAACAGCGGCGACATGCGCGCGACGAGGAACACGCCGGCGGTCACCATGGTCGCGGCATGGATCAGCGCGGAAACCGGCGTCGGGCCTTCCATCGCGTCCGGCAGCCAGGTGTGCAGCGGCACCTGCGCCGACTTGCCCATCGCTCCCATGAACAGCAGCAGGCAGACGACTGTGAGCGCGGTCCCCTTGGAAAGCTCGTAGCCCAGGAAATTCATGACCGCAGCGCCAGCTTCAGCACCCTCGACAGGTGCGAAATCCTTGGCGCCGGCAAAGATTGCCGAGAATTCAATGCTGCCGAACAGCACGAACAGGCCGAAAATGCCGAGCGCGAAGCCGAAGTCGCCGACGCGGTTGACGACGAAGGCCTTGATTGCCGCCGCATTGGCGGACGGGCTCTTGTACCAGAAACCGATCAGCAGGTAGGAGGCCAGCCCCACGCCTTCCCAGCCGAAGAACATCTGCAGCAGGTTGTCCGATGTCACCAGCATCAGCATGGCGAAGGTGAACAGCGACAGATAGGCGAAGAAGCGCGGACGATGCGGATCGTGATGCATGTAGCCGATGGAATAGACATGCACGAGCGCCGACACGGTGTTGACGACGACGAGCATCACGACCGTCAGCGTGTCGATCCGGAACGCCCAGTTGACGTTGAGATCGCCCGATTGCAGCCAGCGCAGCACCTGGATCTGCTGGACGGCTCCATCGCCAGAGCGCGACCGTGAAGAAGGCTATCCACGACAGCACGGCGGAAATGATCAGGAAGCCGGTGGTCACGTATTCGGAGCCCTTGGCCCCGAGCGTGCGGCCGAAAAGGCCCGCGAGCAGGAACGCCGAGCAAGCGGGAGGAAGACGATTGCGTGGTACATTCCCCTGCCCTCAGCCCTTCATCATGTTGACGTCTTCGACCGCGATCGAGCCGCGGTTGCGGAAGAAGACGACGAGAATTGCAAGTCCGATGGCAGCTTCCGCCGCCGCGACAGTGAGCACGAACAGCGCGAACACCTGGCCGATCAGGTCGCCCAGGTGCTGCGAGAAGGCGACGAAGTTGAGGTTCACCGCCAAGCAGGATCAGTTCGACCGACATCAGGATGATGATGATGTTCTTCGGTTGAGGAAGATGCCGAGCATGCCGATGCGTGAAGAGGATCGCGCTGACGGCCAGGTAGTGTGAAATGCCGATGGTCATGATCTGCCTCGAAGCGCGGTTTCCCGCGTCAGATCCCCTTGCCCGGTTCGACCTTGACGACCTCGATTGCCGTCGCCGGCGTGCGGGCCACCTGTCTTGCGACATCCTGCCGGCGAACGTTTTCCTTGTGGCGCAGCGTCAGCACGATCGCGCCGATCATCGCCACCAGCAGGATCATGCCGGCCATCTGGAAGTGGAAGACGTACTTGGTGTAGAGAATGTCGCCGAGCGCCGCGGATGTTGGAGACCTGCGCCATGTCCGGGATCGGCTGCACCGCATCCGCCGCAGCGCCCGGCGCCAGCAGGAAGGTGCCGATCACCATCAACAGTTCGATCAGCACGATCATGCCGACCAGCATGCCTACGGGCAGGTATTGCAGGAAGCCTTCGCGCAGTTCGGCGAAATCGACGTCGAGCATCATCACGACGAACAGGAAGAGAACCGCCACCGCGCCGACATAGACGACGATCAGCAGCATCGCGAGGAACTCGGCCCCTGCCAGCATGAACAGGCCGGAGGCGTTGACGAAGGCGAGGATCAGGAACAGCACCGAGTGCACGGGATTGCGCGAGGCAATGACCATGAATGCCGATCCGACCGTGACGGCCGAGAACAGGTAAAAGAAGATCGCCGGCAGATAGCCTGTCGTAGCGCCCATGGTGTCAGTTCATCCCGCCTTGCGTCAGCCTTACCGCCACGGTGAATCCACCGCCAGGTTGCGGGCGATTTCCCGCTCCCAGCGTTCGCCGTTGGCGAGCAGCTTTTCCTTGTCGTAATAGAGTTCCTCGCGCGTTTCCGTGGAGAACTCGAAGTTCGGTCCCTCGACGATGGCATCGACCGGGCAGGCTTCCTGGCAGAAGCCGCAATAGATGCACTTCACCATGTCGAGATCGTAGCGCACGGTGCGGCGCGTGCCGTCATTGCCGCGCGGCCCGGCCTCGATGGTGATCGCCTGAGCCGGGCAGATCGGCCTCGCACAGCTTGCAGGCGATGCAGCGCTCCTCGCCATTGGGATAGCGGCGCAGCACGTGCTCGCCCCGGAAGCGCGGCGAATAATGGTTCTTCTCGAACGGATAGTTCAGCGTCGCCTTCGGCTTGAAGAAATAGCGCATCGACAGCCAGAAGGCGCTGAAGAACTCCGCCAGCAGCAACGACTTTGCAGCCTGTGCAATCGTGCTCATCGGCAAGCTCCTTTATGCATCAAGCCGCTCATGTCGCTGCCCATCCGGTGAACTGCAGCACGGTCGCCACGACGAACAGCATGAACAGCGAGATCGGCAGGAACACCTTCCAGCCGAGGCGCATCAGCTGGTCGTAGCGGTAGCGCGGCACGAAGGCCTTCACCATGGCGAACATGAAGAACACCATGAACAGCTTCAGCACGAACCACACGATGCCCGGCACCCAGGTGAACGGCGCGAAGTCGAAGGGCGGCAGCCAGCCGCCCAGGAAGAGGATGGTCGTCAGCGCGCACATCAGCACGATCGCCGCATACTCGCCGAGCATGAACATCATGTACGGCGTCGAGGAATATTCGACCATGAAGCCGGCGACGAGTTCCGATTCGGCTTCCGGCAGGTCGAATGGCGGCCGGTTGGTTTCCGCCAGCGCCGAGATGAAGAAGATGATGAACAGCGGGAACAGCGCCAGCCAGTGCCAGTCGAGGAAGGATGGCGACAGGCCAAGGCGAGTGCCGAGGCCGTCCTTCTGGCTCATCACGATGTCGGTGAGGTTGAGCGATCCGACGCACAGCAGGACGGCGATGATGACGAAGCCGATCGAGACCTCGTAGGACACCATCTGCGCGGCCGATCGCAGCGCGCCGAGGAAGGCATACTTCGAGTTCGAAGCCCAGCCGCCCATGATGATGCCGTACACTTCGAGCGAGGAAATCGCGAAGATGTAGAGGATGCCGACATTGATGTCGGCGATTACCCAGCCCGCATTGACCGGCACCACCACCCAGGTCGCCAGCGCCAGCGTCACCGCGACCAGCGGAGCCAGCAGGAACACGCGTCTTGGACGCCGAAGCCGGGATCACCGGCTCCTTCAGCATGAACTTCAGCAGGTCGGCGAAGGACTGCAGCAGCCCCCATGGGCCCACGACGTTCGGCCCGCGGCGCAATCTGCACGGCCGCCCAGATCTTGCGGTCGGCATAGAGGATGTAGGCGATGAAGACCAGCAGCGCCACGAGCATCACGACGCTCTGCGCGACGATGATGGCGCCGGGAATGACGTAGTCGTTTACAAAGACGTTCATGCTGCAAGTCCCGCGGAGGTCATGCCGTTCCGCCTGCTGCTTGTGACAGTGGCTTGTGAATCCGCGTTCCTTTTATACGGGATCGCTGCGATTTCAACGCCGCGCGTGCGGCTTTCTTGTGCGCCGCAACGAAACCGCTTCAAATGGTGCGCGCCGCCCGCCATCACTCGGCCGCCTGCGCCATCGCGCCCGAATAGAGCGCCGAGCAATTCGCCATCACCTTGGAGGCGCGCGCGATCGGGTTGGTGAGGTAGAAATCGGCGATTGGCGACAGGAATGGCGTCGTCCCGGGCGTACCGCCAATCTCAGCCAGCCCTGCAATCATGCCCGCATCCGCTGGCGCAACCTCGTCAAGGTGCCCGAACAACGGATATTGTGCGATCAAACGGTCGCGAAGCTGGCCAAGGCTGTCGAATGGCAGCGTGGTTGCCGAGCACGCCCGATAGCGCGCGGAAAATCGCCCAGTCTTCCTTGGCCTCGCCCGGCGCGAATACCGCCCGGTTGCGCAAGCTGCACGCGGCCTTCGGTGTTGACGTAAAGCCCGGATTTTTCGGTGTAGGCCGAGGCCGGCAGGATGACGTCGGCGCGGTGCGCGCCGCGGTCGCCATGCGTGCCGATATAGACGACGAAGCCCTTGGTCGCCGAATGGTCGAACTCGTCGGCGCCGAGCAGGAAAAGCACATCCATGCCGGTCAGCATCTGCGCGGTGGACTTGCCGCCCTTGCCCGGCACGAAGCCGATATCGAGGCCGCCGACGCGCGCCGCGGCGGTGTGCAGCACGTTGAAGCCGTTCCAGCCTTCCTTGACGACGCCGGATTTCATCGCGACCTGCGCGGCCATGGAGAGGATCGCCGCGCCATCGGCACGGTTGATTGCGCCCTGGCCGACGATGATCATCGGCCGCTCGGCCTTCTTCAGCACCTTGGCGAACTTGGACGAGCCGTCGGCAATTGCCGCCAGCGCCGCCGGTCCCGTCGCCCAGCCAGCCGGACGCGTAGCGCAGGTCCGTCTTCTCGCCGATCACGCCGATGGGGTATTCCGAGGCGCGCGAGCGCTTGCGGATGCGCGCATTCAGAACCGACGCCTCGTGGCGCGGGTTGGCGCCGACGATCAGCAGCGCATCGGAATTCTCGATGCCGTCGATGGTCGTGTTGAAGATGTAGCTCGCCCTGCCCTTCGACGGATCGATCGGGCTCAGCGGCTCGCGGCAGTCGAGGTTTGGCGAACCGATCGCGGCCATCAGGCTTTTCAGCGCGATACATTTCCTCGACGCTGGCCAGATCACCGGCGATCGCCCCGATCTTCTTCGGCTCGGTCGCCTTGATCCGCGCCGAGATTGCCGCGAAGGCCTCGCTCCAGCTCGCCGGTTGCAAGCTTGCCGTCTTGTTGCGCACATAGGGCCGGTCCAGCCGCTGCGTGCCCAGGCCGTCCCAGACGAAGCGGGTCTTGTCGGAAATCCACTCCTCGTTCACCTGCTCGTTGAGGCGCGGCAGGATGCGCATCACCGCGCGCCCGCGCGAATCGACGCGAATGTTCGAGCCGACCGCATCCATCACGTCGATGGATTCGGTCTTCTGCAATTCCCACGGCCGCAACTGGCTTTCATTCGGCTTGGAGGTCAGCGCGCCGACCGGGCAAAGGTCGATGACATTGCCCTGCAGTTCCGAGGTCATCGCCTTTTCGAGATAGGTGGTGATCTCGGCATCCTCGCCGCGGCCGATCAGGCCCGAGTTCGGAAATGCCGGCGACTTCGGTGGTGAAGCGGACGCAGCGCGTGCAGTGGATGCAGCGCGTCATCTGCGGTCTTCACCAGCGGGCCGATGTACTTGTCCTCGACCGCACGCTTGTTCTCGCGGAACGCGGTTCTTGTCGACGCCATAGGCCATGGCCTGGTCCTGCAGGTCGCATTCGCCGCCCTGGTCGCAGATCGGGCAATCCAGCGGATGGTTGATCAGCAGGAACTCCATCACGCCTTCGCGCGCCTTCTTGACCATCGGCGACTTGGTCAGCACCACCGGCGGCTCGCCGTTCGGGCCCCGGGCGCAGATCGCGCACGTTCATGGCGCAGGAGGCCTGCGGCTTCGGCGGCCCGCCCTTCACCTCGACGAGGCACATGCGGCAATTGCCGGCGATCGACAGCCGCTCGTGATAGCAAAAGCGCGGTATCTCGGCCCCGGCCTCCTCGCACGCCTGCAACAGCGTGTAGGTGTCGGGCACGTCGATCTCGGTTCCGTCAACGTTCAGCTTTGCCATCTAACCAGTCTCTTCGTTTGCATTTCCCGGCAATCAGCCGTCACGCCTGCTTTGGTAATCCCGGCATATCCACCCAACGGCTTGGCGAGCCTGCCGAGCAGCCGCTTCAGCCGCGCCAGCCCGCCGGCCATCGCCGCGTCCTCGCTGCGAACTTCGCTTGCGAAGGCTCGCGCCCGGGCTTCCGTGTCGGCCAGCATGTATCGCACTTCAAGCGGCGTGTCGCACATTGGCGCTTACTCCGCTGCCATCATCACCGGCTCGCCGCGATTGGCGTTGCGCGAAAACTCGTCGATGCGCCGCTCGATCTCCGGGCGGAAATGCCGGATCAGGCCCTGGATCGGCCAGGCCGCCGCATCGCCCAGCGCGCAGATCGTGTGGCCTTCGACCTGCTTGGTGACGTCGAGCAGCATGTCGATCTCGCGCTTCTGCGCCTCGCCGCGCACCAGCCGCTCCATCACGCGCCACATCCAGCCGGTGCCTTCGCGGCACGGCGTGCACTGGCCGCAGCTCTCGTGCTTGTAGAAATAGCGAGAGCCGCGCGATCGCCTTCACGATGTCGGTCGACTTGTCCATGACGATCACCGCCGCCGTGCCGAGGCCCGACTGCAGCGTCGCGCAAGCGCGTCGAAATCCATCGGGCAGTCGATGATCTGCTCGGCCGGCACCAGCGGCACCGACGAGCCGCCCGGAATGACCGCCAGCAGATTGTCCCAGCCGCCGCGAATGCCGCCGCAATGCTTCTCGATCAGCTCGCGGAACGGGATCGACATCGCCTCTTCGACCGTGCACGGGCTTGTTCACGTGGCCGGAGATGCAGAAGAGCTTGGTGCCGATGTTGTTCGGCCGGCCGAAGGACGAGAACCAGTCCGGCGCCGCGCCGCAGGATGGTCGGCGCCACCGCGATCGATTCGACGTTGTTGACCGTCGTCGGGCAGCCATAGAGGCCCACATTGGCCGGGAACGGCGGCTTCAGGCGCGGCTGGCCCTTCTTGCCCTCGAGGCTTTCGAGCAGCGCCGTTTCCTCGCCGCAGATATAGGCGCCGGCGCCGTGATGGACGAAGATGTCGATAGTCCTAGCCATTGATGTTGTTCTTGCCGAGCAGCCGGCGTCATAGCACTCGTCGATGGCGCGCTGCAGCGCCTCGCGCTCGCGGATGATATTCGCCGCGCACATAGATGTAGGCGGCATGCGCGCCCATCGCGAAACCGGCGATCAGGCAGCCCTCGATCAGCGTGTGCGGATCGTGGCGCATGATGTCGCGGTCCTTGCAGGTGCCCGGCTCGGATTCGTCGGCATTGACGACGAGATAATGCGGGCGGCCGTCCCGGCTGCTTCGGCATGAACGACCATTTGAGGCCGGTCGGGAAGCCCGCGCCGCCGCGGCCGCGCAGGCCCGAGGCCTTCATCTCGTTGATGATCCAGTCGCGGCCCTTTTCGATGATGCCCTTGGTGCCGTCCCAATGGCCGCGCGATCATCGCGCCCTCCAGCGACTTGTCGAAGAGGCCGTAGATGTTGGTGAAGATGCGATCCTTGTCAGTCGAGCATGCTTCTTTCCCTCAACGCGGCTTCTTGCCGAAGACGCGGATGTATTCCGCTTCGCCGCCCTTGGCGAGCGCCTTGGCCTGCTTGACCCAGTCGTCGCGCTCGATGCGGCCCTGAAAAGCTCAGATAGCCGTCGACCCAGTCGCGCTCGCGCTTCTTCCAGGCGGCGATCTGGGCGAAGGTGAAGATGCCGAGATCGTGCAGATGCCTTCGATCTTCGGACCGACGCCGGAGATCAGCTTGAGATCGTCCGGCGCTGCCGGCTTCTCGGCATCGCCGGCCGGCCGGTTCGGATCATCGCAGCTGTCACGGCGATCGGCTTGTCTTCGCATTCATGGCTGCTTGGCCGATTCGCCTGCCGGCGCGCCGGCACCGGCGTCTTCAGCGCCGGATTGGCGATCTCCGTCGCCGCCGTCTTGCGGCTTGGCCGCGTTGGATCGGCTCTGCTGCGGGCGCGGCGGTCGCGCCGCCCGCCTTGCGGCTTGCCCGCGGCCTTGGCCGGATCCGTGCTTCAGCGAGGTCAGGCCGCCGTCCGGCGCCGAGAAGACGCGATCGACCTGCGGACCGGGCTCGATGCTCGGCACCCTTGCCGGCCTCGAAGCGCGTCGATGATTTCGGCAAGCCGCTGCGGCGTCAGGTCTTCATAGGTGTCCTTGAAGATCATCACCATCGGCGCGTTGACGCAGGCGCCCAGACATTCGACCTCTTCCCACGACAGCGTGCCGTCGTCGTTGGTGACGAAGCGGATCGGGATGGATCTTCGACTGCGGCAGACATCGATCAGGTCGTCCGCGCCGCGCAGCATGCAGGGCGTCGTGCCGCAGACCTGCACATGGGCGCGCGTGCCGACCGGCTTCAGCTGGAACTGGGTGTAGAAGGTCGCGACTTCCAGCACGCGGATATAGGGCATGCCGAGCATGTCGGCGACTTCCTCGATCGCCGCCTGGGTCACCCAGCCTTCCTGTTCCTGCGCGCGCATCAGCAGCGGGATGACCGCCGAGGCTGCTCGGCCCTTCGGGTATTTTGCGATCCACTTTTTTGCCTCGGCGCGCTTCTCCCTGCCGAAGGCAAAGCGCGCGGGCTGGAGCTGGTCACTGGCTAGTCGGCGAACGGACATGATTTTCCGAGAACTTAACTGACGGGATTTGCGAAATACCAAGGCAAGGCGCTGCCGGAAAAACCGGCATCGATGGCATTCGGGCGCGGTCTCATCAGCGGTCGACCTCACCGAACACGATGTCGAGCGAACCGAGCACCGCCGAAACGTCGGCCAGCAGGTGGCCCTTGCACAGGAAATCCATCGCCTACAGATGCGCAAAGCCCGGCGCGCGCATCTTGCAGCGATAGGGCTTGTTGGTGCCGTCGGAGACGAGATAGACGCCGAACTCGCCCTTCGGCGCCTCGACGGCGGCATAGACCTCGCCCGCCGGCACCTGGAAGCCTTCGGTGTAGAGCTTGAAGTGATGGATCAGCGCTTCCATCGAACGCTTCATCTCCTGCCGCTTCGGCGGCACGACCTTGCCGTCCGTCGACGAGACCGGCCCGCGCCCGTCCGGCGCGTTCAGCTTGGCGATCGCACTGCCTCATGATCGCGACCGACTGGCGCATCTCTTCCATGCGGATCAGGTAGCGGTCGTAGCAGTCGCCGTTCTTGCCGATCGGGATGTCGAAATCCATCTCGGCATAGCATTCGTAGGGCTGCGACTTGCGCAGGTCCCAGGCAGCGCCCGAGCCGCGCACCATCACGCCCGAGAAGCCCCAGGCCCATGCATCGTCCAGCGAGACGACGCCGATATCGACATTGCGCTGCTTGAAGATGCGGTTGCGGGTCAGCAGGGCGTCGAGGTCGGCGACCGTCTGCAGGAACGGCGTGCACCACTTCTCGATGTCGTCGACCAGTTCCTGCGGCAGGTCCTGGTGCACGCCGCCCGGACGGAAATAGGCCGCATGCATGCGCGCACCGCGAGGCCCGCTCGTAGAACACCATCAGCTGCTCGCGCTCCTCGAAGCCCCAGAGCGGCGGCGTCAGCGCGCCGACGTCCATGGCCTGCGTCGTGACGTTGAGGAGGTGCGACAGGATGCGGCCGATTTCGCAGTAGAGCACGCGGATCAGCTGGCCGCGGATCGGCACCGTCGATGCCCAGCAGCTTCTCGATCGCCAGGCACAAGGCATGCTCCTGGTTCATCGGCGCGACATAGTCGAGCCGGTCGAAATAGGGCAGCGCCTGCAGATAGGTCTTGGACTCGATCAGCTTCTCGGTGCCGCGATGCAGCAGGCCGATATGCGGATCGACGCGCTCGACGACTTCGCCGTCGAGCTCCAGCACGAGGCGCAACACGCCATGCGCCGCCGGATGCTGCGGACCGAAGTTGATGTTGAAATTGCGGACGGAAGATTTAGGCATCGGTGCTTGCCTCCCGGCAAGGGCGTCGTTCTCGCTGCGTCGTTCTCAACTCTTCTTCTCGTCGCCGGGCAGCACGTAGTCGGTGCCCTCCCACGGCGAGAGGAAGTCGAAATTGCGAAACTCCTGCCGCAACTCCACCGGCTCGTAGACGACGCGCTTCAACTCGTCGTCGTAGCGCACCTCGACATAGCCGGTCAGCGGAAAATCCTTGCGCAGCGGATGTCCCTCGAAGCCGTAGTCGGTCAGCAGGCGGCGCAGGTCCGGATGGCCCGTGAACAGGATGCCGTACATGTCCTAGGCTTCGCGCTCGAACCAGTCGGCGCCGGCAAAGACGCCCGTGATGCTGGGCACCGGCGTCTCCTCGTCGGTCGAAACCTTGACGCGGATGCGCACGTTCTTGCGCGGCGACAGCAGGTGATAGACCACCTCGAACCGCTCGGCGCGCTCGGGATAGTCGACCCCGCAAAGATCGATGAAAGACACGAACTGCAGCGCCGGATCGTCGCGCAGGAAACGCATCAGTTCGACGATGTCCTCGCGCCGCGCGATCACCGTGAGTTCGCCGCGCGTGATCGCCGAGCCGAAGACGCGCCCGGCAAAAGCGCCGTCCACGGATTCCTTCACAACGTTGAGTGTCTCTATGCTCATGCCGCCCTCACCGTTCGATCGTGCCGGTGCGGCGGATCTTCTTCTGCAGAAGCATCACGCCGTAGAGCAGCGCCTCTGCGGTCGGCGGGCAGCCCGGCACGTAGATGTCGACCGGCACGATGCGGTCGCAGCCGCGCACCACCGAATAGCTGTAGTGGTAGTAGCCGCCGCCATTGGCGCAGGAACCCATCGAGATGACGTAGCGCGGCTCCGGCATCTGGTCGTAGACCTTGCGCAGCGCCGGGGCCATCTTGTTGGTCAGCGTGCCGGCGACGATCATCACGTCGGACTGGCGCGGGGACGCGCGCGGGGCAAAGCCGAAGCGCTCCGCATCATAGCGCGGCATCGACATCTGCATCATCTCGACCGCGCAGCACGCAAGACCGAACGTCATCCACATCAGCGAGCCGGTGCGCGCCCAGTTGATGAGTTCGTCCGTCGATGTGACCAGGAAGCCCTTGTCCGCCAGTTCATTGTTGATCTCGCCGAAAAACGGCTCGTGCTCGGGCGAAGCCTGCAGCCTGGCGCCCTTTGGCATGATCAACGAAGATGAGCCGTCACTCATTTGCATTGCCTTTGCTGTGGATGACCGGGAGCGCCGTGGATCAATCCCACTCGAGCGCGCCCTTCTTCCATTCATATATGAAGCCGATGGTCAGGACGCCAAGAAAGACCATCATGGAACCGTAGCCGAACCAGCCCAGAGAGCCGAACGACACCGCCCAGGGAAACAGGAACGCGACTTCGAGGTCGAAGATGATGAACAGGATCGCCACGAGGTAGAACCGCACGTCGAACTTCATGCGGGCATCGTCGAACGCGTTGAAGCCGCACTCGTAGGCGGAGAGCTTTTCCGAATCGGGCGCCTTGAACGCGACGATGAACGGCGTCACCAGCAGCGCAAGCCCGATGAAGACGCAAATGCCGATGAAGATGATGACCGGCAGATAAGCGTAAAGCAGCGCTTCCAAATCATTCTCCTTCCAGCGTCCCGGCAGCGCGGCACGGCGCCCGCCGACCGCATTGCATTTTGCTCCTGCCCGCCACATTTCGCAATGCAGCAAATGGGCCAGGAAAGCATGTGTATCATTCGCCGCATGCACGGCAAGCATGCCCCGATGGCGCCTGCGTTAGCCTAGCCGCACGGTCAATACAAGCTGCAAACGCCGGTTTTTCGCCGTGTTTCCATCAGCCGCTGCGGCTTTCCGGCACAGGGCACAAAGCGCGCGCGCAACGCTTGACTTCGCAGATCGAAGCACGTAATTCAACGCGACCTTGCAGCCGGGCAATCGGCCGCAAAGACGCGGGTGTAGCTCAGTCGGTTAGAGTGCCGGCCTGTCACGCCGGAGGTCGCGGGTTCGAGCCCCGTCACTCGCGCCATTTCTTCCAGGCTTTGTCTTCGGAACGCCTTGTCGAAATGGATCCGGAGCCGCCAGAAGCGGCTTGCAATTTCGGGTGCTTAGCTCAGCTGGGAGAGCGGCTCGTTTACACCGAGTAGGTCGGCGGTTCGATCCCGTCAGCACCCACCAACCCACATCAGACAGTTTCTGCCTTGCCGAAGCCCCCTGCACTTCGCAACCGCCGTTTACTCCCCGCTGTTTGAGTGTAAGCTTTGGGTCGGCTATTTGTGCGGATCGCGCTTGCGTTCACAACGCGTGAATTCGAACTGCGTGACTGGTGACTGTACCGATCTTCTTTTGGGTCTTCCGATGGAAACGACTGTTCCCGGAAAGCGGCGGGTCTTCCGGCTTTCGCGTGAAAAGCGCGTTGCCGACATCATGGCTGCGGCCCGCGACGTATTCCGCGAGAAGGGCCACGGGGATGCGCTGCTGTCGGAGATAGCCGAGCGCGCCAATGTCGTCGAAGGCAGTATCTACCGTTATTTCGACAACAAGCGAACGTCCACCGACAGCGCGCTCGAATATGCCCAGTTCATGCTGGCCAACATGGCGCGGACAAGGGACGCGCGGGAAGGCTTTGCCGCTTTCAATGAGAAGCGCAGCCCGAACTGGACGGCGGAGTAGCCATGGAGCGAACCGTCAGGATCGGTTGCGGCGCAGGCTTCTGGGGCGACAGTCCGCAAGGCCCGCAGCAGCTCGTCGAGTCCGGCGAAATCAATTATCTGGTGCTCGACTACCTTGCCGAAATTACCATGTCGATCCTGGCGCGGATGAAGGCCAGGGACCCGCAACTGGGCTATGCCACCGATTTCGTCACCATGGTGATGAAGCCCCTTGCGCGGCAGATCGCCGAAAAGCGCATCAAGGTCGTAACCAATGCAGGCGGCGTCAATCCGGATGCATGCCGCGCGGCGCTGCAAGCCGTGTTTGCGGAAGCGGGCGTCGATCTCAAGGTCGCGGTGGTTCATGGCGACGACCTTTTGGCGCGGGCGGAAGCTTTTCGGGCCGCGGGAGTGACGGAGATGTTTTCCGGCGCGCCGATGCCTGAGCGGATGGCAGGAATCAATGCCTATCTAGGCGCATTCCCGATAGCAGCCGCGCTGGGCGCGGGAGCGGACATCGTCATCACCGGACGCGCGGTGGATTCGGCGATCGTGCTGGGCCCGCTGATCCATGAATTCGGCTGGCGCGAAAGCGATTACGACCTGCTTTCCGCAGGCAGCCTTGCCGGACACGTCATCGAATGCGGGACGCAGGCCACGGGCGGAATCTACACCGACTGGCAAGAAGTCGAAGGCTGGGACAACATGGGTTTCCCGATTGCCACCTGCCATGCAGACGGCACGTTCGAGATCAGCAAGCCCGCCGGCACCGGCGGACTGGTCTCGGTCGGCACGGTCAGCGAGCAGATCGTCTACGAGGTGGGCGATCCCGCGTCCTACCTCCTGCCCGATGTCACCTGCGATTGGAGCGAGGTCAGGGTTGAGCAAGCCGGACCCGACCGGGTGAGGGTCTGCGGGGCGAAAGGCCATGCGCCAACGCCGTCCTACAAGGTCAGCGCGACCTATGCGGACGGATACCGCTCCAGCGTCACCATGATGATCGCCGGACGTGACGCCGCGGCCAAGGCACGCAAGACCGGCGACGCAATCCTGACCCGGTGCGGGCGTCTGCTGGCCGAAGCCGGGTTTGCGGGCTTCAGCGAAACCTCGCTCGAAGTGCTGGGCGCGGAAGCGAACTACGGCGAACAAGGCCGCGCCGGAAATGCCCGCGAGGTGGTGCTGAAAATTGCCGTGCGCCACGCCTCCAGGGAGGCTCTGCAGATATTCGGGCGTGAAATCTATCCGGCGGCAACGGCGATGGCGCAAGGCATTACCGGTTTTGCCGGCGGGCGGCCCGAGCCGCAGCCGGTTATCCGGCTGTTCTCGTTCCTTGCGGAGAAATCCGGCATACCCGTATCCGTTTCGATCGATGGACGGGAAATCCCGGTACAGCCCTTTGTGCCGAACGAGGCCCCGCCCCTGCTTCCCCGCCGGCAGCCAGCCTCGCTTCCCGAGGCCAGCGGTTCAACGGCGCATGTGCCGCTGATAGCGCTTGCGCACGGACGCAGCGGCGACAAGGGGGATATCGCCAATATCGGGATCATTGCGCGTGACCCGGAATTCCTGCCGTGGATCAGGGCGAGCCTGACCGATACGGCGGTCGGCAGATATTTTGCGCATTTCGCCAAGGGCAAGGTCGAGCGCCATGAATGGCCGGGCATAAACGGGCTGAACTTCATGCTGCACCAGGGGCTCGGCGGGGGCGGCATGGCCTCGCTTCGCCACGACCCGCAAGGCAAGGCGCTGGCGCAGATTCTGATGGACCATCCGGTAGCCGTTCCGGCGCAATGGCTGAAGCCCGGCGGGCGGCTCGCCAAATGGGCGAAGACGGCATGAGTTCCGTGCCGTTCCGCAATATCCTCATCGCCAATCGCGGCCTGCTGTTTTCCTGGCCCAACCACCGGATCGCGTGATGGGCGGCGACCAGGTCGCCAACACGCTGGCCGAGGTCAAGCTCAACCAGATATGGCGCGGATCGCCGTTACCCGTTCCGGCAAGCTCGACGCGTATCGCAACCAGTCTGCCGACGAGCTTGTGGCAGCGCTCGCTGACGCCGAGGCGGACAAAGATGTGCGGGTGGCGGTGGTGACAGGTGAAGGCCAACCAAGCCTCACATTTTCCAGCGCAGCGCCGCCGTGTGAACCGGCGCGTCCCACAGCGCCATGGCGTCTTCGTCAAGGCCCGCAAGCGTGATCGAGCAGCCGGCCATGTCGAGCGATGTCACGTGTGAGCCGACCATCGAGCGCGCAATCTTGATGCCGTGCCGCTCGAACACCTTCGCCGCGGCGTGGTACATGACATAGAGTTCAAGGTTGCGGCGTTCCCCCGAAGCCGTTTACGAAGAGCAACGCCGGCAGATTCGCGGCCTCGCCCATGTCCTCGACGATGGCCGTGCAGATTTCCTCGGCAATTCAGTCGGCGCTGCGCAGCTTTTCGCGCCGCCGCCCGGGCTCGCCGTGAATGCCGACGCCAAACTCCATCTCGTCAGGGCCGATGTCGAAGGTCGGCTTGCCCGCCGCCGGAACGGTGCAGCTCGTCAGCGCCACGCCCATGGATCGCGTTCGCGCATTGGTGCGCTCGCCCAGCGCGACGAGTTTTTCCAGATCCATCCCCTGCTCGGCCGCTGCGCCAATGACCTTCTCGACCACTAGCGTGCCGGCAACACCGCGCCGACCCGTGGTATAGAGCGAATCCTTGACCGCGATGTCGTCATTGGTAACGACGCGGCCGGTCTTGCCGGAAACCATCTCGGCGGCCATTTCGAAGTTCATGATGTCGCCGTCGTAGTTCTTGACGATGAAAAGGCACCCTGCCCCGGTATCGACCGCCTGAGCCGCCTCCATCATCTGGTCGGGCGTTGGCGCGGTGAAGACCTGCCCCGGACAGGCCGCGTCCAGCATGCCGTGGCCGACAAAACCCGCATGAAGCGGCTCGTGCCCCGCACCGCCGCCTGAAATCAGCGCCACCTTGCCGCTGGTCAGCTTGGCGCGGCGCACGAACTTGCCCGAGCGGTCGAGAGTCAGGATGTCGCCATGCGCCTGCGCCAGTCCGGCAAGGCTCTCCGACAGGATGGTCGCGGGGCTGTTCATCAGTTTCTTCATCGGTTTCCCTCCCTTGTAGATCAGTCTTTGTCGCTGAAAATGCTGCCGGTCTTGCGCGCGAACTCGGCCAGCGCCTCGTCGAAAAGGCGGTTCTTGCGCTCGTCCCCAAGATCGGGAACCGTCAGCGTCACATGCCGCATGCGCCGCGAAACCTCGCTGCCGCCCGCGCGCTCGGGATGGGCCGCGCGATAATCGGCCAGGAACAGCCGCCGCTCTTCGGCGCTGAAATGGCAAACCGAGAAAATCGTCGTCAAATGCGGCTCGGGCACCGGCGTCGGGTAGAGATTGCTGGTCATCTGCGTCACGAAGCTGCGATGCTTGCCCAGCGCGTCGGCGATCCGCTGGCGCGTGCCGGATGGCCGCCGGTCGATGATCTCGCCAAGCCGCTGCTTGTAGGCCTTGATCAACTCCTCGTTCTGCTCGCGACGCGGCGCCATGGTTCAACCGGCCTTTTGCGGCCAGCCGGCAACCGCCGCCTTGACCATGCCGATCGAGGTCGCAGCGACGGAGAGGGTGCGCAGCCCGGCTTCCAGCAGATGCGGCACCATTGCGGATTGCTCGCGGCATCGCCGCACAGGCTCACCTCGCGCGCCGTCTCATGGCCGCATCGCGCCACGTTGGCGACAAGCGCCAGCACGGATGGATCGTCCGCCCGCGCAAGTTCCGCCAATTTCCAGCTATCGCGCGATGCGGCGAGCACATATTGCGTCAAATCATTGGAGCCGATGGAAAAGAACGCTGCCCGTTCGAAGCGCTCCGGCAGCACGGCGACCGACGGCACTTCGACCATGATCCCGACCGGCGGCATCGCATGGGGCACGCCCTTGGCGGCGAGCCCCGCCGCTTCGCGCTCGAACAGCGCCAGCGCCTCGTCGAGTTCGCGCGGCACGGCCACCATCGGTAGCATCACCTTGAGCTTGCCATGCACGGCGGCACGCAGCAGCGCCCGGATCTGCACGGCGAATATTTCGGGCTTTGCGAGGCTCAGCCTTATCCCGCGCATGCCCAGGAACGGGTTCTGTTCCGCCTCAGTCAGACCGGCCACCGGCTTGTCGCCACCAGCATCGATGGTGCGGATCGTCACCGGGCGGCCCTGCGCCCATTCCAGCGCCTGCCTGTAGGCGGCGTATTGCGCGTCCTCGCCGGGCAGGCCGTGGCCGAACAGGAATTCCGTGCGCATCAGCCCGATACCGTCGACCTGCGATACGTCGATGGTGGCGGTCTCCTGCGGATCGGCAATGTTGACCAGTATCTGCACGCGCTCGCCCGATGCGGTGATCGCCGGGCGGTTCGCGAACTTGTCGCCAGCGGCCAGCACCAGGCCATGGCTGTGGCGAGCCGCCTCGAAAGCCTCCCGCTCGGCCTCGCCCGGATCGAGCACGATCTCGCCGCCCACGGCATCGAGCAGCGCAAAACTGTCATCGCGACCTTGCGTATCGCCAAGCCCGACAAGGACCGGAATCCCGCGCTGCCGCGCCAGGATCGAGACATGGCCTGTCGAACTGCCATGCTTCAGCGCCAGTCCCCCGCCCTGCCAGTCATGCGAAAGGAAAAGGCTCGGCGCGATGTCCTCGGCGAAGTAGATGGTCCCGTGCGGAATTTGCGGCGCTGCCGCGCCCGTCAGCACAGCCATCACCCGGTCGCGGATGTCGGCAAGGTCACTCGCGCGCGCCCGGAAATACTCATCGTCCGAATTGGCATAACCCTCGACTTCCACGTCGAGTGCGGCAAGCCATGCCGCATCCGCGGCGGCGCCGGTTTCGATGGCTGCAACAGCAATGCCGCGAAAATTGTCGTCCTCCAGCATGGCCTGCTGGAACTCCAATATGTCAGCCGCCTCGCCTTGCGCCGCGGCGACGAGCGCGCGGGTTTGCGCTATCGCCTTTTCAATCGACGCATCCAGCGCGGCAATTTCCTCGGCAATCGTGTTCTTGCGGCGATAATGCGCGTGCGCCAGTGCGGGCGGACGCCAAAGCGGACCGGCGGCAAATCCCGCGCTGGCCGGCAGGCCTTTAAGCCTCAGCGGTTCGGGCATGGTTCTCGCCCTCGTCGAAATTGCGCTCCACCAGCGCACGCAGCGCTTCCACAGCTTCGGCGCAGCCCTCGCCGCTGGCCCGGATATGCAGCGTCGTGCCGGCGGGAGCCTTCATCGCCATGATCTTGACGATGCCCTTGGCGTCGATCCACGGCCCGTCTTCCCCGGTCGCGACCTCGATGGCGCAGCCAAAGCCCTTTGCCAGCTTGGTGAATTTAACCGACGGGCGCGCGTGAAGTCCCACCGAATGGGTGATCACGACCTTCGTTCGGGCGGCCTCCATGCTCATGCCTTCCTCCCGCTCACAGCGGTGACAGTTCTTCGGCGGTCGCGACCACGGCCGATAGTGGCGCGCCGCCCGATGCTTCGGTTGCAGCCATCACCGCGCCCTCGACGATGGGCGCGTTGCAGATCCGGATATGGTTCATGCGCGGCTCGCCGATGAATTCGATGGCCATTTCCGAGTTTGTTTCCGCCCCGCCAAGATCGACGAGGATGGCGACGCCAGCATCGGACCAGGCCGCCTCGATGGCGCTCACGATCTTCTCGACGCTGGTGCCAAGACCGCCCGCCGGATCGCCGCCGCACCAGGCGAGCGGAACCTCGTCGCCGACCATCTGGCGCACCATGTCGGCCGTGCCCTGCGCCACCAGCGGCGAATGCGAAACGATGACGATGCCGACATTGCCGCTCATGCAGTTCCCTCCGGCCCCTTGGCCTCCAGCCATTTCACCGTGGCTTGCGTCAGCAGCACGCAGGAACGCGAACCTGGGTCCATGTGGCCGATCGACCGCTCGCCCAGGAAAGACGCCCGCCCGCGTGTCGCCTGCACCGGCACCATCGCCTGCGCGGCACTTGCCGCAATCTCCGGCAATTCCTTGGGCGAAGCGCCCGCCTGCACCGCTTCGGCAAGCGGAAACAGGACGTCGAGCATGGTCTTCTGGCCGCGCTCGGACTTGCCGCGCGCCGCAACCGCGTCCACGGCTCTTGCAAAGGCGTCCGCAAACGGCGCCGCATCGATTTCCTTGCCCAGCGTCATCAGGAAAGTGCCGTAGAGCGGCCCCGAAGCGCCACCAACGGTCATCACCAGCTTCATGCCGGCCGCTTTCAGCGCCTCGCCGAACGGCTTTTGCGACAGCACATCGCTTTCGGACAGCAGCGCTTCAAAGCCACGCTTCATGTTGAGGCCATGGTCGGCGTCGCCGATGGCGGCGTCGAGTTCGGTCAGTTCCTCGCGCATGTGCATCGATGATGGCATGCGCCTGCCGGATCAGCGCGGTAATGTCGCTGGCGTTGATGTTCACGGCTGTGCCCGCCTCCATCTCAGGAAATCCTTTGTCCGTTCGCGTCGAAGTACAAGGGCGAGACCAGCTCGACCAGCACTGCATCGCCGGCCTTCAATGCACTGTTCGGTTCGCTGAGCGAAACGATTTTTCGTCCCTTGCATTCCACATGCAGATGGTTCTGGTCGCCCAGATGCTCGACCCAGTCGATGCGCGCATTCGCGCTTGCCGTTCCTTGCCGGCGTGATCCTGAGGTGCTCGGTGCGCGCGCCGATCACCGCAGTGCCTGTCGGCATCTGCGCCGCGGGCGATGCAGGCTCGCCGGCAAGAGGTTGATGTGCGGCTGGCCGAGCCGTGCCGCGACATGCAGGTTCGCCGGTTGCTCGTAGATCTCGCGCGGCGTGCCGATCTGCACCAGTTCGCCGTCCGACAGGATGCCGATGCGGTCGGCCATGGTCATCGCCTCGATCTGGTCGTGCGTGACGTAGAGCATGGTCGCGCCGAGTCGTTCTGGATGCGCTTCAGTTCCAGCCGCAGATCCGCCGCGCAGCTTGGCGTCGAGCGAGGAAAGCGGCTCGTCCATCAGGAAGATCGACGGGTTGCGCACCAGCGCACGGCCGATGGCGACGCGCTGCATCTCGCCGCCCGAGAGCTTCGTCGACCGGTTCTCCAGCTTGTGGTCGATGCGCACCATGCGTCGCCACCTCGCGCACCCGCGCATCGATTTGCGCCGGCATCGGTTCGCCGCGCCGGCGAGCGCAGCGGGAAGGCGAGGTTCTCGTACACCGAAAGATGCGGATAGAGCGAATATTGCTGGAAGACGAAGGCAACGTCGCGCGAGGCCGGCGGCAGATCGTTGACCCGCTCGCCGCCGATCGTGACCGTTCCGGCATCGGCGCGCTCGAGACCGGCGACGAGCCGCAGCGTCGTCGTCTTGCCGGCGCCGGTCGGCCCGAGCAGCACGACGAATTCGCCGTCGGCGATGTCCAGATCGATGCCTTCGACGGCCTTGTTGTGCCGAAGGACTTTGTGACGCCGCGCAGCGATACTTCAGCCATAGACCGCCTCCGTCATGGAGCGCGGTGCGGATCGCCCGGCCCGTCGCCGAGTCGAAGACAGCGACAGCTTGCGCGCATCGAAGGCAAGGCCCGACCGGCTCGCCGACCTTGACAGGCAAGGCTCGCCGGCAGCGCGCGCCTTGATGATCGTGCCTCGCGTTTCCACTGCCACGATCTGCGTGGTGCCGAGATATTCGCGTCTCGTAGACTGTGCCGCGCAGCTTCGAGCGTCGTCGAAGCGGATGTGCTCGGGGCGCACGCCCAGCGCCAGTTCGTGCGGCTCGGCATCCTCGCGGATGGCGGGAACGCCGACATCGACGCCGTTGACGGACAGCGTCCTGGCGCCCCGCTCGCAAGCCCGCTGTCGAACGCGGATGAAATTCATCGGCGGCGAGCCGATGAAGTCGGCGACGAACATGCGTCGCCGGACGGTCGTAGATTTCCTGCGGCGTGCCGAACTGCTCGATGACGCCGTGGTTCATCACCGCGATCTTGTCGGCCATCGCCATCGCCTCGAGCTGGTCATGCGTGACATAGACCGTCGTGGCGTTGATGCGGTTGTGCAGTTCGCGCAGTTCGCGCACCATCACGTCGCGGAACTCGGCGTCGAGCGTGCCGAGCGGCTCGTCCATCAGGAAGCATTTGGGCCGCCGCACGATGGCGCGCCCGAGCGCCACGCGCTGGCGGTCGCCGCCGGCAAGTCCCGACACCGGCTTGTCGAGGATGTGGTCGATCTGCAGCAGCCGCGCCGTCTCCTCGACGCGCGCGCGGATCTCGGCGCGACGGCACGCCCTGCGCCAGCAGCGGAAAGCCGATGTTCTTGCGCACGTTCATGTGCGGATAGAGCGCGAAGAGCTGGAACACGAAGGCGATGTCGCGGTCGCGCGCACGGCGGAAGGTCACGTCCTCGCCGTCGAGCAGGATGCGGCCCTCGGTCGGCAGCTCCAGCCCGGCGATCATGCGCAGCGTCGTCGTCTTGCCGCAGCCCGAGGGGCCGAGCAGCGACGAGGAACTCGCCATCCTCGACGGTGAAGCTGGAATTCTGCACCGCGACGAAATCGCCGAAGGCCTTGCTGCAGGTTCTCGACCCGGATCTCAGCCATCGCCTACTCCGGAAACTTCGAGACGACGATGAACATCACCGTGCCGGCCAGCATGGTGACGAAGGACCAGGTGTAGAGCGGCAGCGCGAAAGGCTGGAACATCATCAGGAAGCCAGCCGCGATCAGGAGGTCGCGATGTTTTCCATCGGCGCGCGGCGCAGGAAGAACGGCCGCTTGCGCACCGGCACGATTGCCGTGCGCGTCGCCGAGTGCAGCGTGTATTTCTCGATCAGGCGCTCGCCGGCCTCGATATCGGCCTGCGTGATGGTCGATGGCGCGGCTGCGCGGCTTTCTCTGCCAGGCTTCTTCATTTGCGCACCGCACCGAAGGTGATGCCGCGCAGCAGCTGCTTGCGCAGCAGGATGGTGAAGACGAGGATCGGCACCAGGAAGATCGTCGTGCCCGCCGCCGACCGCCGGCCAGTCCTGCCCGCCCTCGCCGATGATGGTCGGGATGAAGGGCGGCGCGGTCTGCGCCGTGCCCGAGGTGAGCAGCGCCGCGAAGGCATATTCGTTCCAGGCGAAGATCAGGCAGAAGATCGCGGTCGCGGCGATGCCGGTCGTCGCCTGCGGCAGCACCACCTTCGCGAAGGCCTGCAGCCGCGTATAGCCGTCGATCATCGCCGCTTCCTCGTATTCGCGCGGGATCTCGTCGATGAAGCCCTTCAGCAGCCAGACCGCCAGCGACACGTTCACCGCCGTGTAGAGCAGGATCATGCCGAGCGCCGTGTCGGACAGGCCGAGCTCGCGGTACATCAGGTAGATCGGGATCGCGACCGCGATCGGCGGCATCATGCGCGTCGACAGGATGAAGAACAGCAGGTCGTCGGCCAGCGGCACCTTGAAGCGCGAGAAGCCGTAGGCCGCGAGCGTGCCGAGGAACACCGCGCAGGAAGGTCGAGCCGAAGGCGATGATCAGCGAATTGACGAAGCGCGGCAGGAAGTTGGACGGGCCGGCGATCACCATGTTGCGCTTGCGCGTGACCTCGTCGCAGAACGTCGTCGCCGGCGGCAGCGCGTCGATGTATTCCGGCGTCTGCCGCGTGCGCGTGGTGAAGAGGTTGCAATAGCCCTCGATCGACGGCGTGAAGATGAGCTTCGGCGGATAGGCGATCGAATCCGGCGGCGTCTTGAAGCTGGTCGCGAAGATCCACACCAGCGGGATCATCGTGATCAGCGCGTAGACGATCACGATCGCGCCGGCGATCGCGCTTGGATGTCGGCGTCGGCTCGACGACCGAATGGGCCGGTTCGTCGCGCTCATCGGCTGCTTCACCCGGTTCAGCGCCTTGACGTAGATGTTGGCGAGGCCGAACACCGCGACGAAGAGGATGATGGCGAAGGCCGAGGAGTAGCCGGTGCGCCAGCTTCTCGAAGGCCTCGCGCTTCAGCGTGATCGAGGCGACCTCGGTGGTCGAGCCCGGCCCGCCGCCGGTCAGCAGGTTCACCATGTCGAACATCTTGAAGTTCTCGATGCCGCGGAACAGCACCGCCAGCATGATGAAGGGCAGCGCCATCGGCAGCGTGATCGACCAGAACTGCCGCCAGGGCGAGGCGCGGTCGACCTCGGCGGCCTCGTAGATGTAGTCGGGGATGGAGCGCAGCCCGGCGAGGCAGATCAGCATCACGTAGGGCGTCCACATCCAGGTATCGACGATGACGATCGCCCAGGGCGCCAGCTTGACGTTGCCCAGCATCTGGATGTCCGTCGGCGGAATGCCCGGTGAAGAAGGAGACGGCATAGGCGAACAGCCCGATCTGCGGCTCGTAGAGGAAGCGCCAGAAATTGCCGACCACGGCCGGCGACAGCATCATCGGGACCAGGATGACCGTCGTCCAGAAGGCGTGGCCGCGGAACTTGCGGTCGATCAGGTAGGCGAGCGAGAAGCCGATCAGCGTCTGCAAGCAGGATCGTCCAGAACACGAAATGCGCCGTGGTCTGCATCGCGATCCAGGTGTCCGTGATCGGTCAGGATGCCGCACGTAGTTGCGCAGGCCGACGTTCTCGATCTCGGCATTCGGCCGGTTGGCGCGGTAGTTGGTGAAGGAGAGGTAGATCGTCCAGATCAGCGGGAAGATGTTGATGCGCCAGCAGCAGGATCATGGTCGGCGCGATGAACAGCCAGGCGATCGCACGGTCCGACAGTCCCCTTGCGCCCGTCAGCTTCTGGCGTGGCGCGCGGGCTTCGCCTGCTCTCGCTCGATGTGACGGTCCTGTTCACACGTCACGCCTTGGGATGCCGGGCATCCATTGCCGGCATCCTTGCGCGCCCGCGACGCACACTATCCGAAAACGCGCGTCCTGAAACAAGGCCGCACCGCTCGCACGAGCGGCGCGGCCCAGGGAGGATGCTGTTACATCTTGCCTTCGTCCTCGAAGACTTCGGTCCAGTCCTTGACCAGCAGGTCGAGCGCTTCCTTCGCGGTGCCCTGGCCGGCGACCACATAGTCATGGAAGCGCTTCTGCGATGGCCTGCAGCAGCGAGGCGTAGGCCGGCTCGGCCCAGAAGTCCTTCACGATCGCCATGGAGTCGAGGAAGGTCTGCGCATAGGGCTGGCGTCGCCGCGAAGCCCGGATCCTCGACGACCGCCTTCAGGCAGGAGAAGCCGCCGAGCGACCACCACTTCTTCTGCACGTCCGGGTCTGGCGAACCACTTGATGTATTGCAGCGCCTCGTCCTGCTTGTCGGAGTAGGAGACGACCGAGATGCCCTGGCCGCCGAGCTGCGCGAACTGGTCGCCGTCGGGACCGGCCGGATTGGCGAAGTAGCCGATCTTGTCGCCGCCGACAGCCTCGTCCTTCTGCAGGCCGGGCCAGGTGAAGGCGAAGTTCATGTGCATCGCCACCTGGCCGGATTTGAAGGCGTCGACGCCTTCGCCCATGTAGCTGTTGGACGCGCCCGGCGGCGTGCAGCAATCGTAGAGCGACTTGTAGAACTCGAGGCCCTGCGACCGATCTCGTCGGAGTTGACGAAGCCTTCCATCTCGTAGGGCTTGTCCGGGTTCTCGTACTTGAAGCCGAAGCTGTAGAGCACGTCCATGACGCCCATGGTGACGCCTTCCGAGCCGCGCTCGGTGTAGATCGAGGCGCCGTAGACCTTCTTGCCGTCGATCTCGCGGTTCTGGAAGAATTCGGCGATCTGCTTCAGCTGCGTCGAAGGTCGTCGGCGCGGCGAGATCCCAGCCGTACTTTGTCCTTGAACTCCTTCTGCAGCTCCGGCTTCGCGAACCAGTCCTTGCGATAGGTCCAGCCGACGACGTCGCCCATGGCCGGCAGCGCCCAGTAGTTCGGCGTGTTCTTCGGCCACTCCGAATAACCCGACGACGGTCGCCGGCACGAAGTCATCCATCTTGATGCCTTCCTTGTCGAAGAAGTCGTTGAGCTTGACGTAGTGGCCGTTCTCGGCCGAACCGCCGATCCACTGGCTGTCGCCGATGATCAGGTCGCAGAGCTTGCCCTTGGAGTTCAGCTCGTTGAGGAAGCGGTCGGCGTAGTTGGTCCACGGCACGAACTCGAACTTCATGTCGATGCCGGACTTGGCCTCGAAGTCCTTCGAGAGTTCGACCAGCGCGTTCGCCGGGTCCCACGCCGCCCAGCACAGCGTCAGTTCTTCCGCCTTCGCGCCGGATGCCGTCGCGGACGACAGCGCCGTTGCCGCGGCAAATGCAAACGCGACTTTCCCTAGATGCTTCATGATTGCCCTCCCTTTGGACGCCGGCCGCTCGCCGGCTAAGAGTTCAGCCGGTCCTCTCCGGCTGTACGCCCGGCGACGGAAGCCCTGCCTCCATGTTGAGCGATTTGTTGAGTAATCCATATATCACTAAACATGGCAATCGCCAAAATGCGCTGCAATGCAGCAAAAACCTGCTGCAACGCAGCGTTACTACGTTCAAGCGTGTTTAGTTGATGGAGCCGTCTTATCCCCGACCGGGCAAATGATGCGCGATGGAATTTGCGTAATAGCGCAGCAGCACGCCTTCGCGCGCGCTCGCGCGGTAAAGCCCTCCGCCATCTTCCTCGACCATCTTGCGAAGGGTGAGCATCCGCAGTCCCGCGCCGGCGGCATAGTCCTGGTCGGAGCGTGGGATGTGCACATGCACGCCGCGCCCGGCGAGCAGGTCGATGTAATCGCTGATGCCGCGCTTGACTTCCAACTCGCTCAGCCAGCGGTCCGGATGGTCGATGAAGACGCGCGCCGCGAGCGACACCGGCAGCACAGGCAGGATCGCACCGATGGATTTGAGAAGATCGCCGCCCAGCCGCGACACCGCCTCGAAGCGCTCCTCCGGCGGCAGGGCGCGCATGTCGAAGCCGCGCTCCTTCTGCCATTCGCGCAAGGAGACCGGCTTGCCGAAGCTGACGCAGGCATAGCCGAAGCGGTACAACCGCCCGCCCAGGCGCAGCTTAGCCATGTTGAGCGCGAAGCCGCCGATTGCGCCAAGGCTGGTGCGAAAATCGCGCCCGGTAATTTCCTTCTCCGCCCGAGCCGTCAACACGCGGTCCTCGAGCACGCGATCGTAGTTGATGCCGACCGGGATGAAGACGATGTCGCGGTCGGCGCCTGCATCGAATTCGCTGACGATATAACTCAAGATGCCGAGCTTGGGCGCGCCAAGCCTGCCGTCGCGCGACAAGCCACCTTCAGGAAACACGGCCTGCGTCACGCCCTGCCGCGTCGCCATTGCGACGTAGCGTCCGAGCACGCGCCGGTAGAGCGGGTCATTCGAATTGCGGCGAATGAAGTAAGCGCCCATCGAGCGGATCAGGCCCTCGAGGCCCCAGATGCGCGCCCATTCTCCGACGGCATAGGAGAGCGAAGCCTGCGAGGAGGCCATGTAGGTGACGAGCACATAATCCATGTTCGAGCGATGGTTCATGACAAAGACCACGGCAGCGCGCGGATCGACCTGCTGTAGCGTCTCGTTGTCGGCATAGCCGAGCCGCACGCGATACATGAGCTGCGACAGCCACCGCGCCGCCCGCGTGCCGAAGCCGAAATATGCGAAGGCGGAAAAGCTCGGCACGATTTCGCGCGCATACCTTTCGGCCTTCTTCATTAGCACTGCCCTGGGCACGCCGGTGGCCCGCGCCTCCTCCTCCACCGCCTCCAGCACCTTGCGGTCGTACATCAGCTGGTCGATGAGGGTCTGGCGGCGCGTCAGCTTGAAGGGCTGGATCTGCAGGCGAAGGCGGTCGTTCAACTCATCGATGGCGCGGTTGAGCCGCCCGCGAAAGAACCAGCGCATGGTCGGGCCGAACACGCGGTCGACGATGCCGATGGCCGCGAACACGCTCAGGGCGATCAGCAGCCAATAGGGCACGCCAACCAGTTCGTTCATGTGAAGCGCCCTCCCGCCGCCGCGATTGCGGCAGGTGAATTCAAAGGCGCTTGCCGCCCGCTTGGCAACCGTTAAGTTGCACGCAACGCGCGATCAAAGGAACTGCGGATAGTCCGAAACCAGCAGGTGGTTTGGCGCGACGTCTTCCTCGATCGAGGAGAACCGGCCAATCTTCTCGCGGAACCAGTTGTCGTTGAGATCGTCGTTGACGGTCGATACTTCGCCGATCAGCACGTCCTTCCCCTCGCCCCAGAACGCATGCCACACGCCCGGCAGCAGCGTCACGCTCTCGCCCGGATCGAGCTTGAGCAGCCCGCCCGCCGGCAGGGTGCGGATGATGCCGTCGACCGGCACCTTCACCTGCGCGCTTTCGTCGATGCCGCCCTCTTCATTCGGCATGAAGAGCTCCAGCACCAGCTTGCCGCCGCCGCGATTGATGATGTCCTCAGCCTTGAGATAGTGCCTGTGCATCGGCGAAAGCTGGTCCTTGCGCGAGATCATGATCTTCTCGGCATAGAGCATGCCACCGCCGCGCTTCAGATCTTCTTGATTGCCGTTGCGCGTCGTGAAAAGGAAAAGCCCGAGCTCGTCGAACTTGCCAAGCCCGTAATCGGTGATGTCCCAGCCAAGCCGCGCATCGACGATGCCGCCTATTTCGGCGCGGCGCGCCTGCATCTCGTCCGCGCTCCAATAGGCGAATGGCGGAAGGATATAGCCATGCGAGCGGATGAAGGCGTCGGCGTCGGCAATGATCTCGTTGATGCGGGAGCGTTTCATGGCGGCATGGTTCCATCTGGTTTGGCTAAAGCCAGATAGCACAGGCGCGACCGCCCATTCCACACCCGTTTGGCGTCAGGCCGGCAGGCGCTGCATGACGTAATAGCCGATGCCGCAAACGACCGCGGTGATCGTCGCACCCCAGGCCATGTCGACAACCGACACGATCACCGGCCAGCCCTTGAGCGTGGCGAGATTGGTGATGTCGTAGGTGCCATAGGCGCAAAGCCCGAGCAGCGCGCCGAACAGCACTGCCTGCCACGGACTTGCCGCTCGCACCGCTGGCGCAATCACGAGGACCACCAGGCAGAACGCGTAGAAAACGTAGAACAGCGCCGCGACGCCCATCAGGAACTCTTCGCGCAGCATCGAGCCAATGTGCTTCTGGTAGAAGCCCTTCGCGACATAGGCGAGCCAGACGGCGTCTATGGCAAGAAATACGAACGTGACTGAAAGCCAGGTGAGAAAATAGCGCAGCATCGGGTTTTCCTTGAGGGATCCGGAAAACCCGGTCTTGAATGGGTTACGTCTCCACGCTCGGTTCGGATCTTCCGGTGAACTGCGATATTTTGGCAATCTCACGCGCCGCGGCGACTATCTGTTGCAACGCCGGTCCCGGCTCCAGGTCCAGTCCGCCGGGTCCCTGCTCGTACCGCTCCAGATAGACCCGCAACGTGGCTCCTTCCGTGCCCGTGCCTGACAGCCGGTAGACAATGCGCGCACCGCCCTTGAACAGGATGCGAACGCCCTGGTTGGCGCTCACCGATCCATCGACCGGATCGTGGTAGGTGAAGTCGTCCGCGGCCTCGATGGTCATCCCTTCCACACTGCGCCCGGCCATCGATGCCAGGCTGGCGCGCAAATGCGCCATCAGCGCTTCGGCGCCGTCGATCTCCAGTCCCTCATAATCATGACGCGCATAATAGTTGCGCCCGTAGCGCTTCCAGTGATCGCGCGCGATCTCGATGACGCTGACGCGCCGCGCCGCAAGGATGTTCAGCCACAGCAGAACCGCCCACAGCCCGTCCTTTTCGCGCACATGATCGGAGCCGGTGCCCGCGCTCTCTTCGCCACAAATCGTCGCCATGCCGGCGTCGAGCAGGTTGCCGAAGAACTTCCAGCCGGTCGGCGTCTCGTGCAGCGGCACGCCCATCGCGGCCGCCACCTTGTCCGCCGCCGTGCTCGTCGGCATGGATCGGGCGATGCCCTTGAGCCCCGAGGCATAGGCGGGCGCCAGATGCGCGTTGGCCGCCAGCATCGCCAGCGAATCGGACGGCGTGATGAAGATGCCCCGCCCGATAATGAGATTTCGATCCCCATCGCCATCGGATGCCGCGCCGAAGTCGGGGGCGTTCGGACCCATCATCCGCTCGTAGAGATCATGCGCATGCACCGGATTGGGATCGGGATGCCCGCCGCCGAAATCTTCCAGCGGAACGCAATTGACGACCGAGCCGGGCTTCGCCCCCAGCCGATTTTCCAGAATCTCCAGCGCATAGGGGCCGGTGACGGCATGCATGGCATCGAAGGACAGCGTGAAGCCGTTCGCGAACAGCGCCTTGATGGCGGCAAAATCGAAAAGCTTCTCCATCAGCGCAGCGTAATCGGTGACCGGATCGACGATCTCGACCGTCATGCCTTCCAGCATCGCCGTGCCGCGCCTGGAAATGTCGATGCTGCCGGCGTCGGAAATCTTGTAGCTGGTGATCGCCTTGGTGGCATCGAAGATCTGGGCCGTCAGCTTTTCGGGCGCCGGGCCGCCATTCTCGGCATTGAACTTGATACCGAAATCGCCATCCGGCCCGCCTGGATTATGGCTTGCCGAAAGGATAATGCCGCCAAAAGCACCGCGGCTGCGGATGAGGTGCGATGCGGCCGGCGTTGACAAGATGCCGTTCTCGCCGACGATCACGCGCTTCACGCCATTGGCCGCGGCGATCTTCAGCACCGTGCCGATCGCCTCGCGGTTGAAATACCGCCCGTCCCCGCCAAGCACCATGGTTCCATGTGCCGCGCTGCCAAGGCAGTTGAAGATCGCCTGCACGAAGTTCTCGACATAATGCGGCTGCTTGAACACGCCGACCTTCTTGCGCAGGCCGGATGTGCCGGGCTTCTGGTCCGCAAAGGGCATGGTGGAAATGGTCTGGATCATCGCTGCGCCGCAAAAGGAGTGTTGCCGGGACCTAATGCGTAACCGGCTTGCGGCATTCTTGCAAACCCCGCCGATGCGCTTGTTTCAGCCGGGCAACCGCCGCGGATATAGCGGCATGGCGCAGGAATTGCGCGAACCGCACACGCTGCACCGGAACGCGCCATCGAGCAGTGGCACCGGACGGCCTGGCGCCAGTTTCATGCCCGGCCGGCTCCGCCTCGACGAAGTGACCACAGGCGCGGCAATGGATCGTCATCTTCAGGCCGCGCTCGATGAGATCGCCGACGGTGACCGGTTCGAAAACCGGAACAGGATTTGATGATTGTCTTCCCATCGGGCGCGCTCACGCTGCGCCGCATGCCCCAAGACGTTCATAGGAATAATTTCCGTAGCCAGCAAGTCGCCGGAAATAAAAAACCCGCCCAATGGGGCGGGTTCTACATTCGGCAATTGCCAGCGGCAATTACATGTTGACGGCATCCTTGAGAGCCTTGCCGGGCTTGAACTTGGGTGCCTTGGAAGCAGGAACGTTCACGGTTGCGCCGGTCTGCGGATTGCGGGCCGTTGTTGCCTTGCGGTCTGCCACGACGAAATTGCCGAAGCCGAGCAGGCGCACTTCGTCACCGGACTTCAGCGCCGAGGTGATGACGTCCAGCGCCGCGTCGATTGCGTCGGCAGCCTGAGTCTTGGTGATTCCCGATTTGTCGGCGACGGCGCTGACCAGTTCGTTCTTGTTCATAAAGGTTTCCTTCCATGTGATGGGACAACTGCAGAAAAACCGCGTTGGCCGCATGGTCAACCCGCTTTCGCTTAATTTCAACACGCAAGGTCAAGAATCCAGCGATTCTGCGGTGTTTGGGGGAATTTTGGCACAGAAACCAACAGCTATTTGCATCCCCGCTTACGTTACGGCATGTCAACAGGCTGCATTTTTCCACCCTCGCGGGTATCTGATTCGGCCTTGAGCGGCGTACGTCCGGCCCTGCCGGCCAGGAAAAAGCCCGGGAACTTGCGCTCCCGGGCGTGTTTTCTTCGATCAGTGAGCCGTCGTGACCGCCGGCTCGCCATCGGTGCCGGGCTGGAAGGCGCGGCGCGCCTTGGCCTCGTCCTCCGCCGTCCACTGGATGGCTTCGGGCTGGCGCACCAGCGCGTGCCGGATCACCTCGTCCATGCGCGAAACGGGAACGATCTCGAGCCCGTTCTTCACATTGTCCGGGATCTCCACCAGATCCTTGGCGTTCTCCTCGGGGATCAGCACCTTGGTGATGCCGCCGCGCAGCGCCGCCAGGAGCTTTTCCTTGAGGCCGCCGATCGGCAGCACCCGTGCCGCGCAAGGTGACCTCGCCCGTCATGGCGATGTTCGCCCGCACCGGAATGCCGGTCATCACCGAGGTGATGGCGGTGGCCATCGCAATGCCGGCCGACGGACCGTCCTTTGGCGTCGCGCCTTCCGGCACGTGCACGTGGATGTCCGTCCGGTCGAACAGCGGCGGCTGGATGCCGAAGTCGATCGCCCGCGAGCGCACATAGGATGCGGCCGCCGAGATCGATTCCTTCATCACGTCCTTCAGGTTGCCGGTGACCGTCATGCGTCCCTTGCCGGGCATGGAAACGCCTTCGATCGTCAGCAACTCGCCGCCGACTTCCGTCCACGCCAGACCCGTGACGACGCCGACCTGGTCGTCCTGCTCGGCCTTGCCATACCGGAACCGCGGCACGCCAAGGTAGCTCTCGACATTTTCCGCATCGATCTTGACCGTCTTTTTGGTCGCCTTGAGGATCTCCGTCACCACCTTGCGCGCCAGCTTCTGCAGCTCGCGTTCGAGGTTGCGCACGCCCGCTTCGCGCGTATAGCGCTGGATCAGGATGCGGATCGCCTCGTCGGTGATCTTGAACTCCTTGTCGGCGAGCGCGTGATCCTTGATGGCCTTTGGCAGCAGGTGCTTCTTGGCGATCTCGACCTTCTCGTCCTCGGTGTAGCCGGCGATCCGGATGATCTCCATGCGGTCCATCAGCGGCCCGGGGATGTTGAGCGTGTTGGCCGTGGTCACGAACATCACGCTCGACAGGTCATAGTCGACCTCGAGGTAATGGTCGTTGAAGGTGTGGTTCTGTTCAGGATCCAGCACCTCCAGCAGGGCCGAAGACGGATCGCCGCGGAAGTCCATGCCCATCTTGTCGATCTCGTCGAGCAGGAAGAGCGGGTTGATCTTCTTCGCCTTCTTCATCGACTGGATGACCTTGCCGGGCATCGAGCCGATATAGGTGCGGCGGTGACCGCGGATCTCGGCTTCGTCACGCACGCCGCCCAGCGCCATGCGCACGTATTCGCGCCCGGTCGCCTTGGCGATCGACTTGGCGAGCGAGGTCTTGCCGACGCCCGGAGGTCCGACAAGGCACAGGATCGGGCCCTTGATCGCTTCGAGCGGCTCTGCACCGCCAGGTACTCGATGATGCGCTCCTTGACCTTCTCAAGCCCGTAATGATCCTCCTCGAGGATCTTTTCCGCCAGCTTGATGTCGGTCTTGACCGACGGAACGGCGGCCCCAGGGGATGCCGAGCAGCCAGTCGAGGTAGTTGCGCACGACCGTGGCTTCCGCCGACATCGGGCTCATCTGCTTGAGCTTCTTGAACTCGGCATTGGCCTTTTCGCGCGCTTCCTTGGAAAGCTTGGTCTTGGCGATGCGGTCCTCGAGCTCGCCGAGCTCGTCGCGGCCCTCGTCGTCGCCCAGTTCCTTCTGGATCGCCTTCATCTGCTCGTTGAGGTAGTACTCGCGCTGGGTCTTCTCCATCTGCCGCTTGACGCGGCTGCGGATGCGCTTTTCAACCTGCAGTACGGAGATTTCGCTCTCCATCAGGCCGAGCACGTGCTCAAGCCGCTCCTTGACCGAGAATATGCCCAGGATCTTCTGCTTGTCGGGGATCTTGATCGCCAGGTGCTGCGCGACCGTGTCCGCCAGCTTCGAGTATTCCTCGATCTGCGTCACGGCCGAAACGACTTCCGGCGACACCTTCTTGTTCAGCTTGACGTAGTTCTCGAACTCCGAGACCACGGAACGCGCAAGCGCTTCCACCTCGGTCGGGTCGTCGTCGCTGTCGGCGACCACTTCGGCCCGTCGCCTCGTGGAAATCCGTGCGGGCGGTGAATTCCAGAACGCGGGCGCGCGACACGCCTTCGACCAGCACCTTTACGGTGCCGTCGGGCAGTTTCAGCAATTGCAGCACAGTCGCGAGCGTGCCGGTCTCGAACAGCGCCTCGGGCGCCGGATCATCGTCGCCGGCATTCTTCTGCGTGAACAGCAGGATCTGCCGGTCGGAATTCATCACTTCCTCGAGGGCTGCGATGGACTTCTCGCGGCCCACGAAAAGCGGCACGATCATGTGGGGGAAAACGACAATGTCGCGAAGCGGCAGAAGCGGAAACACTTCCCCCGTTCCCAGTCCAATGGTTTTACCGGTCTTGCTCATTTGCTTCACCTCGTGCCTGCGGAGTGGGTCGGGAGAGCCCTGCTCCGAATCTCTATTCTAGCGCCTGCGCCCGCCAATCACACCACGTCGTCCACCGTTTTCCGATGAACATTGCGTTCGCAATGTTGCAAAGGTTGCAGCTCATGCGTTGGAGGTTGATCGAATGCGGCCTTGCCCTGTTGCTGGCCGCGATAACTGGTGGCGGGATTGGCAGTGATGCACAGCTTCATGTTGACCATTATCTGGTAGCCTGACCTTCCCCGTTCAAGGGCGCGGGTCACGCTAACGCATTCCATTGCGCACAAACGAAAAAGCCCGCCATAGCGGCGGGCTCTCATTTGTTCGGACGGGCTGCAAGCGTCAGGCGCTCGCTTCCTTTTCCATCTTCTTCTCGGCGTAGATGTACAGCGGCCGCGCATTGCCGCTGACAACCTCTTCCGAAATCACAACTTCCTGCACGCCTTCCAGCGAAGGCAGGTCGAACATGGTGTCAAGCAGGATCGCCTCCATGATGGAGCGCAGTCCGCGGGCACCGGTCTTGCGCTCGATGGCGCGCCGGGCGATGGCCTTCAGCGCATCCTCGTGCAGCGTCAGTTCGACGTTTTCCATCTCGAACAGGCGCTGGTACTGCTTCACCAGCGCGTTCTTTGGCTCGGTCAGGATCTGCACCAGCGCGACCTCGTCCAGGTCCTCCAGCGTCGCCAGCACCGGCACGCGGCCGATGAACTCGGGAATCAGGCCGAAGCGCAGCAGGTCTTCCGGCTCCACCTCGCGGAACAGATCGCCGGTGCGCCGGTCTTCCGGAGCTGCCACCTTGGCGCTGAAGCCGATCGAGGTCTTGCGGCCGCGGTCGGAGATGATCTTGTCGAGGCCCGGCGAAAGCGCCGCCGCAAATGAACAGGATGTTCGTCGTGTCCACCTGCAGGAATTCCTGCTGCGGATGCTTGCGCCCGCCCTGCGGCGGCACGGAGGCGACCGTGCCTTCCATGATCTTCAGCAGCGCCTGCTGCACGCCCTCGCCCGACACGTCGCGGGTGATCGAAGGATTGTCCGACTTGCGCGAAATCTTGTCGACTTCGTCGATGTAGACGATGCCGCGCTGCGCCCGCTCGACATTGTAGTCGGCCGACTGCAGCAGCTTCAGGATGATGTTCTCGACGTCCTCGCCGACATAGCCGGCTTCGGTCAGCGTCGTCGCATCGGCCATGGTGAAGGGCACGTCGAGGATGCGCGCCAGCGTCTGCGCCAGCAGCGTCTTGCCGCAGCCCGTCGGGCCGATCAGCATGATGTTCGACTTCGCCAGTTCCACGTCGTTGTTCTTGGCCGCGTGGGCGAGCCGCTTGTAGTGGTTGTGGACCGCCACCGACAGCACGCGCTTGGCATGCTTCTGGCCGATGACATAGTCGTTCAGCACTTCAAGGATTTCGAGCGGGGTCGGAATGCCGTCGCCGGACTTCACCATCGAGGACTTGTTCTCCTCGCGGATGATGTCCATGCACAGCTCGACGCATTCATCGCAGATGAAGACGGTCGGTCCCGCGATCAGCTTGCGAACCTCGTGCTGGCTCTTGCCGCAGAACGAACAATAGAGCGTATTCTTGGACTCGCCGCTGTTTGATATCTTGCTCATCTTCCACCTTCACCGGACCGGCGTCCGGTTAACTGTCCGCGCCTCGCGGGGTTGCATGAACCGCCGAAGCGCCTGGTGCCGAAATCGTGGTATCCGGCGTTGGTATCGTACCCGATAAAACCAATCTGGTTCCCTTGCCGGCCAAATCAATCATTCCGGTCGCTGCTTCGCAAGTGATTCGTCACCGCAGTCCGGAATGTACAGCCGCATTACTCACCATAGGCTTAACGGCAATAGCCTACTGTGACAGCAAAGTCACAGAAAAATCGCACGCATGAATAGCGATAATTCGCACATCTTTGCGACTGCAGATGCTCGTCTGCGGAAATTGAATCCGGATGCGCCGCCTACAGGGCTGCGCCTTCCGTCATGCGCTTCTCGATGACCTGGTCGATCAGGCCCCAGTCCTTGGCCTCGTCGGCGGTCATGAAATGGTCGCGGTCGAGCGTGCGCTCGACGGTTTCGAGGTCCTGGCCGCAATGGCGCACGTAGATTTCGTTCAGCCGGCGCTTCATCTTGATGATGTCCAGCGCATGGCGCTCGATGTCGGATGCCTGGCCGGAGAAACCGCCCGAGGGCTGGTGCACCATGATGCGCGCATTCGGAAGCGCGAAGCGCATGTCCTTGGCGCCCGCGCACAGCAGCAGCGAACCCATCGATGCAGCCTGGCCCATGCACAGCGTTGTCACCGGCGGGCGGATGAACTGCATCGTGTCGTAGATCGACATGCCCGACGTGACCACGCCGCCTGGCGAATTGATGTAGAGGTTGATTTCCTTCTTCGGGTTTTCCGCCTCGAGGAAGAGAAGCTGCGCCGTCACCAGCATCGCCATTCCATCCTCGATCGGCCCCGTGATGAAGATCACGCGCTCCTTGAGAAGGCGCGAGAAAATGTCATAGGCCCGTTCGCCGCGGTTCGTCTGCTCGACGACCATCGGCACGAGGTTCATGGCGGTCTGGATCGGATCTCTCATGTCAGCTTTCCTGGTGTCGGCCCGGTAAAATTGCGGGCCTGAAGGGAATCGAAAGCGATACTTCGCAACTGCGATACACATAAGGCAATGCGCAGCCCGATTAAAGAGGCCAGGCCTGACCTGCTCGCGTCACCGTTAACTCTCTCAATTGGGCGATTGTCCGGGACCCGGTCTGGATCATGTTGTTGACCAGGTCGTCCTTGAGGATGGTCGCGACCAGCGCGGCGCCGGCTTGCCCGTGCGCACAGGTTCCATAGACGAACGGTCGCCCGACAAGCACGAAATCGGCGCCCAGCGCCAGCGCCCGCATGATGTCGAGCCCGGTGCGAACGCCGCTGTCGAACAGCAAAGGCACCTTGCCGCGAACCGCTCCGGCTATGTCTGGCAACACGTCGATGGAGGCAGGCACCGCGTCGAACTGCCGCCCGCCATGGTTGGAAACGACGATGGCGTCGGCACCGGCCGCAATGCAGGCGTTTGCATCTTCGACATCCATGATGCCCTTGATGATCAGGGGCTTTTTCCAGCGCTTGCGGATGCGCTCTATCGAATCCATGCCGGTCATGCCGAGCTTCATCTGGTCGAGCAGCTTGCCGATCTCGTTCATGGAAGCGCCGGGAAAATAGCGCTCCACGGTCCGGAACGAGGGCTTGCCGTGCCGCGCGGTCGCCATTGCCCATTGCGGGCGCGCCGCAATCTGCAGCATCTGCTTCAGCGACATGCGCGGCCTCCGTCCGAGCCCCGCCTTTCGTTGCCGCTCGCGCGTGCTGTTGACCGGCACGTCCACCGTGATGACAAGCGCGGAAAATCCGGCCGCGTCTACTCGATCGATCACATCGTCCTGCGACTTCAGATCGTTCATCGTGTAGAGCTGGAACCAGCCATTGTCGCCGGCAAGCGGACCTACCTCCTCCGGCCCTTCGCAAGCGAATGAGGAGAGGCAGTAGGGAATTCCGGCAGCCCGCGCCATGCGCGCGAGCATCAATTCGCCGCCGGGCCACATCAGGCCCGTCAGGCCGATGGGCGCGACGCCGAATGGCGCGGACCATTTCCTGCCGAAAAGTTCGGTGGAAATGTCCGGCGCCAGGTCGCCCTTCATGAAACGCGGCGAAACCAGCACGCGGTCGAGTGCCACCCGGTTGCGCACGAGCGCCTGTTCGAGACCCGTTCCGCTGTCGAGGTATTCCCACGCGAAATGCGGAATTCGCCGCCGCGCGCGCGCCGCAAGGTCCGCGATCAGCGGAAAACTCGTGCCGAGGCGGCAAGATCGACCCCGTCCCCCTTGGCCGCTCATGGCTTGATGAAGACCTTGCCGTGGTTTGCGCCCGAAAGTGCGCCGCGGCAGCTTCTCGAATGCCTCGCGCCATCGGCACGATCGCCGCGACATCGGTCTTCCACGCGCCGCTGGCGAAGCGCTGCTGAACCTTCGCCCCGGCCGCGAACACGTCCTCGCGCGGGGCATGCTTCAGCCATTTCGACAGCCAGAAGCCCTCGATCTTCTTGTCCATGAAGATGAACTGCCCAGGCTGCATCAGCACCGGCGGCTCGGCCGACAGCTTGCCGTAGATGATCCAGCGCGCCCGCGATCCCATGGCAAAGAAGATGTCGGAGGAGATCTGGTCCGCCACCGCATCGAGCAGCACGCGCGGCTTGGCGTCCTTCAGCACCCCTTGCAATTGCGCGCCGAACTGCGGATCGGCACTGTTGAGAACATGGGTTGCGCCAAGGCCCTTCAGCACGCCGACATGCTCCTCGCGCCGCACGATGGCGATGGCGTCATAGCCCTCGTCGCGCGCCAAGTCCGGCGATCAGCTTGCAAAGCTGGCTTGCCGCCGCGGTCATGATGAAGGCCTTTGCCTCGGAGGTTTTCATCTCCTCGAACATGGCGATTGCGGTGAGCGGATTGACGAACAGCGCCGCCGCATCCTCGTCGCGCACTTCGTCCAGCACCGGCACGCAGGACGAGACATCGGCAAGCGCATATTGCGCCCATGCGCCGGAGTCGCCCGCCACGAAGCCCGCGCGCTTGCCGATCAGCCGCTCCGCGCCCGGCCCCGCCGCGACCACCGTGCCCATGCCCTCGAAGCCGGCCGGAACGCCCTTGACGCGCGGCCGGCCGTATTCGCCCTTGATGAAGTGCAGGTCCGAGGGGTTGACGCCGCCCAGCCCCACCTTCACCAGCACCTGGCCTTGCGCGGGCTGCGGCACGTCGATCTCGCGCAGCTCGAGCCAAGGCTCCAGCGCCGTTATCGACGGGCCCTTCCGAGGTGCCGGAAAAGCCCTCGCCTTTCACCACCAGCGCCTGCATCGTCTTGGGAATGTTCATGTTTCTGGCTCACGGCTTGAGTACGATCTTGCCGGCGGCATGCCGGTCATGGATGAATTTCAGCGCCTGCGCGGCGTCCTTCAGCGCGAACACCTTCTCGACATGCGGCTTGACCTTGCCTTGCGCATACCAGCCCATCAGTTCGGCCATGTTCTCGCCGAACACCCTCGGCTCGCGCTGCGTGAACGAGCCCCAGAAGACGCCGACCACGCGAATAGCCCTTCACCAGCGCCAGATTGACCGGAAATTGCGGAATGCGACCGCTGGCGAAACCGACGACGAGCAGCCGCCCGCCCCAGGCCATGCTCCGCGCCAAGCACGTCGAATACAGTCGCCGCCGACGACGTCGAAGGCGACATCGACGCCCTCGCCCGCCGCTCGCCTCCTTCAGCGCTCCTTGAGCCCCTCGTAGGGCAGCGCGATGCCCGCGCCCGTTCGCCAGCGCCAGCTCGCGCTTTTCCTCGGTCGAGGCCACCGCGATCACCTTCGCGCCCATGGCCGCGCCGATCTGCACCGCGGCAAGTCCGGTCAGGCCCGCCGCACCGGTCACGACCAGCGTCTCGCCCGGCTTTCAGCTGGCCGCGCTGCTTGAGCGCCGTGATGCGCCGTGCCGAAGCCGCACATCAGCGCCGTCACCTCGCCGGCATCCGCGCCCGGCGGCACGGCCATCACTGCGTTCTGGTGAACCTTCACTTCCTGCGCATAGGCGCCCATCATGACCGTCGCGCCGACGCGGTCGCCAGGCTTGAAGCGCGTCACCTCCGCACCGGCGGCGATCACCTCGCCGACCACTTCCATGCCCGGGATGAACGGCGTCTGGCGGTTTTGCCTGGTAGAGGCCCTGCACGAGCAAGCCGTCCGGATAGTTGACGCCGATCGCCTCGGCCCGGATGACGACCTCCTTCGGCCCCGGCAGCGGGGCTTTCGACATCGGCATAGTCGAGCGTGTCTATCGGGCCGTATTCGCGGCAGACGATCGCCTTCATCTCACATCTTTTCCTGCGTGTAGCGCTTGAGTTCCCACCGCGCGACCTGCCGGCGGTGCACGGCATCCGGACCGTCGGCGAGCCGCAGCGTGCGCACATGCTGCCAGGCGCGCGCCCAGCGAATGATCCTGGCTGATGCCGCCTGCCCCGTGCATCTGCACCGCCTCGTCGATGACCTTCAGCGCCATCAGCGGGCGCGACGACCTTGATCTGCGAAATCCACGGCGCTGCGGCCCGCGCATCGCCCTGGTCCATCATCCACGCCGCCTTGAGGCACAGCAGCCGCGCCATCTCGATTTCCATGCGGGCATTGGCAATGATGTCGAAATTCGCGCCGAGTTCGGCCAGCTTCTTGCCGAAGGCCTCGCGGCGCACGGCCCTGCGGCACAGCTGCTCCAGCGCCAGTTCGGCCTGGCCGATCGCGCGCATGCAATGGTGGATGCGGCCCGGCCCGAGCCGGCCTTGCGAGATCTCGAAGCCCCGCCCTCGCCGAGCAACAGGTTGCCTGCCGGAACCCGCACGTCGCTGAAGCGGATATGCATGTGCCCGTGCGGCGCGTCGTCGAGGCCATAGACCTCCATCGCGCGCAGGATTTCGATGCCCGGCGTATCTGCCGGCACCAGGATCATCGAATGCTGCTCGTGCTTGCGCCGCGCCGGATCGGGCGAGGCCACCATCACGATGTAGATCTTGCAGCGCGGATCGCCCGCCCCCGACGACCACCATTTTTCGCCGTTGAGCACATATTCATCGCCGTCGCGCACGCAGGACATGGCGATGTTGGTCGCGTCCGAGGATGCGACGTCCGGCTCGGTCATCAGGTAGGCCGAGCGGATTTCACCGTCGAGCAGCGGCTTCAGCCAGCGTCTCCTTGTGTTCGGCGGCGCCATAGCGCTCGAGCACTTCCATGTTGCCGGTATCGGGAGCGGAGCAGTTGAAGACTTCCGCCCCCAGATGCGCCTTGCCCATTTCCTCCGCCAGATAGGCGTATTCGACCGTGGTGAGGCCGTAGCCGTGGGCGGAGCCGGTCAGCCAGAAATTCCACAGGCCGCGCTCCTTCGCCTTGGCTTTCAGCCCTTCGAGGATCTCGGTCTGGCGCGCCGTGTAGGTCCAGCGGTCCGCCCTTGCCGACTTCCGCCAGGAACTCCTCGTCCAGCGGCATGATCTCGTCGCGGATCATGGCCGCGACTTTCGCGTGGATCGGCTTCACGCGCTCCGACATTCCAAGCGCCATTTCCCCGCTCATGCTCTCCTCCCTCGGCCGTTCCGGAAAACAGAAATCGGCCCTTTACGTAACCGTAAAAATCGGCCCCTACTAGACCGCAATAAGCGGCTTCGGGGAAGTGAAAAACACAGCCGGACGTCCATCGGCGCCAACGGGGCAGGAGGAAACATGAGCATCTTCGAGGAACTGTTTTCGCTTGAAGGCAAGACCGCGCTCGTCACGGGCGGCGCCACGGCATCGGCCGGATGATCGCAACAGCGCTCGTGCAGCGCCGGGGCGAACGTGATGATCGCCTCACGCAAGGCCGATGCCTGCGAGGCGGTGGCCAATGAAATCAACGCGCTGCCCGATGCGCTCGGCAAGGCGACAGGCTTTGCCGGCGACGTTTCCACCGAGGCCGGCATCGCCGCGCTGGTCGGCGCCGTGAGAAGCCGCACCGACAGGCTGCACATCCTGTTCAACAATGCAGGCGTCACCTGGGGCGAGCCGATGGAAACCTTTCCCTATGCCGCCTGGGGCAAGGTCATGGGCGTCAATGTCGCCGGTCTCTTCACGCTGACCCGCGACCTGCTGCCGCTTTTGGAGAGGGCCGCTACCCCGGACGATCCGGCGCGCGTTGTTTCGCTCGGATCCGTCATGGGCAGCGCAGCCGCTGGGCGATGGCGCATATTCCTACGCCGCCTCCAAGGCCGCCGTTCATCACCTCACGAAGATCCTCGCCAAGGAACTTGCCCACAAGCACATCACCTTCAACGCCTTCGCGCCCGGACCTTTCCAGAGCCGCATGACTGCCTTCGCGACCGGGAGCGACGAAAAGGCCGCGCGCGTCGGCAAGGGCGTGCCGCTCGGGCGCATCGGTTCGCCCGCCGACATTGCCGGAGCCTCGCTTTTCCTGTGCGGGCGCGGCGGGGCCTACGTGACCGGCGCGATCATCCCGATCGACGGCGGCATCCATGTCGAGACCGGCCACGAGCTGTTTTCCGAGGGCGACTGACAATGATGGAGGATCGCAAGAGCGTGCCGCTGGCGCAGCTTGCGGCGAATGGCGGGCACCTTCGAGGCCGTGTCGTCGTGGGTCGACGGTCACGCAGCCGATGATCGACGCCTTCGCGGACCTGACCCATGACCGGCAGTTCATCCATGTCGATCCCGCAAGGGCGAAGGCCGAGACGCCCTTTGGCGGCACGATCGCGCATGGTTTCCTCACGCTGTCGCTGCTCTCGCAGATGGCCTATGAGGTGCTGCCCGCGCCGGCCGAAGCGGCGATGTCGATCAATTACGGCTTCGACAAATTGCGTTTCCTCTCGCCGGTGCCGCAGCGGATCGCGCATTCGCGGCACGCTTCAAGCTGCTGCGAATTCAGCGAGCGCCGTGCGGGCGAAATGCTGTCGCGCCATGACGTGACAATCGAGATTGAAGGTCAGGACAAGCCGGCACTGGCGGCGCAATGGCTGGGCGTCGTGGTATTGGGGCAACAGGAATAGCAGGAGCAGTTCATGAGCATTCGCTTCGACGGCCAGGTCGCCATCGTCACCGGCGCGGGCAACGGGCTTGGCCGCAGCCACGCGCTCGGCCTTGGCGCAGCGCGGCGCAAAAGTCGTCGTCAACGACTTCGGCGGCGCGCGCGATGGCACCGGCGGATCGAGTCGCCGCCGCTGAGAGCGTGGTCGAGGAAATCCGCGCAAGTGGCGGAGATGCAATCGCAAATGGTGCAAACGTGACGGACTTCGCGCAATGCGAGTCCATGGCTGGCCGCAGCGCTCGAGAAATGGGGCCGCATCGACATCCTCATCAACAATGCCGGCATCCTGCGCGACAAGAGCTTCGGCAAGATGACGCCCGCCGATTGGCAGCCGGTGATCGATGTCCACCTCACCGGCTCGGCCAATTGCAGCATGGCCGTATGGAACGCCATGAAGGGCGCCAATCGCGGACGCATCCTGATGACGACCTCCACTTCCGGGCTGTACGGCAATTTCGGCCAGGCCAATTACGGCGCTGCCAAGATGGGCGTCGTCGGCCTGATGAACACGCTGGTGATCGAGGGTGCGAAGAACAATATCCGCGTCAATTGCATCGCACCGACTGCCGCGACGCGCATGACCGAGGACATCCTCACGCCGGAAATGCTGGCGGCACTAAAGCCCGAGTTCGTGACGCCGGCAGCGCTTTACCTGGTCAGCGAGGATGCACCGAACCGCACCATCATGCTGGCCGGCGCGGGCAGTTTCGCCACGATCGAGATCCGCGAAAGCGAGGGCCTTTACCTGCCGGAGCATGTCCGCACGCCGGAGGAGATCGCCGCCCGGTATGCCGAAATCTCGTCGATGGAGAAGGCCACCGTCTATCGCGATGGCCGCGAGCACGTCGGCAAGATACTTTCTTCCGCCATGCGCGCGGCGAATTCAGGCACTTGATGCAACGCCCAGCCGCCGTTCGAGCCAGGGCAGCGGCGACCATGCGCTGAGGAAGAACCAGGCATGCACCGCGCAGGCGACCAGCGCCATCAGCACGCCTGGCGAAGATCGCGTCCGAGGTGAAGTGTCCGCCCTGCCCGACCCGGATGAAGGCTTCGAGCGCCCCCAGCAGCACCGCCAGGCCGTAGTGGATCGGCCGCCAATGCCGGGTGGCGAAGGCCAGCGCCATGAAGATCATCACCATCGAGGCTACTTCGCCGCTGACGAAGGAGCAATTGTCAAGGCAGCTTCCGCCCGTGCTCAGCACGGAGGTAAAGCTTTCCTGGCCGCCGAGTTCGATGATTTCGCGCGGCCGCCAGCGGCCCCACATTTCCTTGAGGATGACGTTCACGAGCAGCAGCGGCCCGATCAAGCGAGCAGTACGCCAAGGTAGAGCCAGCGCTGCCAGTCGAGGACATGATCGGCCTGCGCAGCCCGCAGGCCAGCACTCCGGCAAGGACGATGACGATGTACCACAGCGTGAATGCGCGCATGAACAGTTCGCGCAGCCCCTGCCAGAAATCGGATCGTGCCATCCAGAACTTGCCGTTCTCGGTCAGGAACTGACCGCGAGATCGCAATGTCGAGGCCGGGCAAACCACATGAAGATGACGCCTGCCGAACACCGATGCCGAAGCGGCAACCGACGCAACGATCAAGGTTTCGCGCGCGGCTGGCATGATCGGTCGAACGGAATCGGAGAAGTACATTGGTTCTATTGCGCCGCAGGCGCGGGGCCGCGCAAGACGTAGAACGACACCTTGCGAACGCCCGATCCGCTGGGCCGAAAAACGGCGATGCGCTCGGCATAGCTGAACTTGGAGATTACCTGGCCGGATTGTTGTTGCGCGTGACGTAGAACACCGGCGACAATTGCCGCTTCTGATAGGGTCTCGTGTCAGCTCGAAATGATCGTCCGGCGCTGTCGCCCCGCTGCCAGGACAGGATCGGCTTGCCGATATCGCGCAGGTAATAATGCAGCAGCGAGGCCATCTGCCGGTCATCGACGAGAATCGCCTCGTACTGTCCCGCCTCGATCTGCTTGCGCGCTTCGCTGGCGACTTCCTGCGCGCCATGCATGCGCGCAAAGGGGTCCATCTCGGGTGGCAATGGCAATTGGCCGGGCCTGGAAAACGCCACCGCCACCAGCAGCACCGCAAAGACCCAGGCATGGATGCCGGTGGAAAGCCGCAGCCACCAGCCGGGCAGCCGCCTCAGCATGATGTGGACGACCAGGATGGTGCCCGCGATGTAGGTCAGCGCTGCCCAGTTCGCATAGGCCTTCGACATCAGCGCCTGGAACCAGGATCATGGCCAGCACCGGCGCGGAAAAAGCAATCAGGAACCATTGCTCGCGGCTCATGCCTTCGCGAGGCAGGCGCACCAGCGTCGCGATGTAGATGCCGAACATGATCGGACCCATGACGCCGAATTGCGAAGCGGCGAACTCGGCAAATCCGCCAAGATTGGGAAAATCGCGGCCCCACCCGATATTCTCGCCGGTATGCCCGACCGTTGCGAACTGGTGCTGCGACGTTCCACCAGATGTTGGGGGCGATGCATGCAAGCGCCACGCCGAGCGCAAGCCATAACCTTGGCCGGCCAAGCACATGCGGTTTTTCCGCGACCAGCATCGAATAGATCGCAATGCACGGCAGTATGTAGAGCATCGCGTATTTCGACATGACGCCGAGGCCGATGCACAAGCCGAGGACAACGGCCCAAACCGTGCTGTCCTCTTTTTCGAAATGCAGGAAGGCATAGAGCGCCGCGGCCCAGAACAAGAGCAGCGGCACGTCGGTCGAAATGATCTGGGACGAAAGCGAAACCGCCGGCAGCAGGGCGTAGCTCAGCGCCGACCAGAAGCCGGTACGCCTGTCGAAAAGGAAACTTGCGGTGAGAAAGACGAATACGGCCGTGCCGGTGTGCAGCACCGGGGACGCAAGCCGCACGCAGAATTCACTGTCGCCGCACGCGCCCGTAAACACGCCGATGATCCAGGCAAGCAGCGGCGGCTTCGAGAAATAGCCGAATGCCGGCTCATTGGCCCACACCCAATACTGCGCCTCGTCGAAGAACAGCTCGGTCGTGTTGAACCATAACGAAACGATGCGCACGGCAAGGATCAACCCTAGCGCCAGCCACGCCCGCCGGGTCCACTCGCCTTCGCGCAAGGCATCACGTCCCGATATATCTGCGGCCGTCACGCCCCCGTCTTTCCCTGTTCCTAGAGCCCTGCGCCGAGGCGCATGAAGGTGCGCGGCGCGGGCCTTGCCAATCTGGCGCGTGTATGGGATTTACGCGCCAGCAAGTCAAGTTGGCGCCATCGCCGCGCCCGGCGGCAGTATGGCCGCCGTTGCGCGGAGCACAAAAGCCCCTATCCCATGAAGATATCCGTCGTCATTCCAGCCTTCAACGAGGAAGGCAACATAGGCCGCCTCGTGCGCGAAACGTTCGACGCCATTCCCGACAACACGCTTGGGGAAGTCATTGTCGTGGATGACTTTTCAACCGACGGCACCGCCGAGGAAATTCGCGCATTGCGCAAGGACCATGGCAAGCTTCGCCTGGTTCGCCATCTCACCAATGCCGGCCAGTCCGCCTCGGTGCGCAGCGGCATCCTCGCGGCGAAGTTCCCCGTAATCGCCACCATGGACGGGGACGGCCAGAACGATCCTTCCGACATCCCTGCCCTGCTGCTCAAGCTGGGCGCACCGGGCGACCGCTCGCTGCCCGCGCTAGTGGGCGGCGTTCGCACGAACCGGCGCGACACCGGATCGAAGAAATTCGCCTCGCGCGCGGCGAACTGGATTCGAGACGCGGTGCTGAAGGACGAGTGCCCGGACACCGGCTGCGGCATCAAGGTGTTCTGGCGCGATGCATTCCTGCTGCTGCCGTTCTTCACCTCGGTGCACCGCTATCTGCCGGCGCTGTTCCAGACCTATGGCTACAAGACCGCCTATCACCCGGTAAATGACCGTCCGCGCATTGCCGGCGTGTCGAAATACAACAATTTCAACCGGGCGCTGATCGGTATCTATGATCTTTTCGGGGTATCATGGCTGCGGCGCAGGACCAAGGCGCCCCAGACGGCGGAAGACTGAACTTCAGCTCGCCTCGCCAACGTCAAGTTCGCCTTTTGAGGCCGCGTGGCGGCCCTTGAACTCGCGGCGATAGCGAGCATAGATCCGCACGCCGATCACCACCGATGCCACGAACAGCACGATCGACAACCCGATCTGCGTGGACGAACCCAGATTGACGCCAGAACCCATCAGCGCGAACACGAGCGTCTGCGGCACATAGCCAGCCGCCGTGCCTGCCAGAAAGCGCAGCACCGGAATACCCATCGCGCCGGCGGCGATGTTGGTCACCAGATTGGAGCCGACCGGAAGCAACCGGATCAGCAGCGTGATCATGAAGGCGTTGCTTCCCCACATCTGAAGGGCAATGTCGAGCTTGCCGCGAATGAACCGGCGCGCCTCTTCGCGAAAGGTTGCGCCGGCAGCCAGGGCGAGAAGGCAGCCCAGCAGGGTTGCGAACAGGGCCACTGCAAACCCTTCGCCCATGCCGAAGAAGTAAGCCGCGAAGAAAGCCACTGCCTGGCGCGGCCCGCCAACTGCGGTGAAGGCCATCGAAAGCACGACGAATGCGCGTGCGACCGTTCATCCAGCCCGCGTTTGCATCGCCCGAGAACCGGAAATAATCCACGATCTCCTGGAATTTGTAGTGCTCGAGCAGGAAACCGGCGCCAATCAGCACCACCAGCATGATCGCGCCGCGCAGCAGCAGCTTGGGGCCGATTTGGCGCAGGGCAGATACGAAGCGGTTTGACATTGTCTTGCGGGATCACGGATTTCTGGCACGCGGCGAGGCGCTCACTACCAACCCATCCGCCACAGGGCAAACGATTTCCAACACGCGCAAGCCGCACCGGACCGCAAAAACACGGCCTTGACGAATGCGCTTGGCGGTTCCACCGTTCGCATTGACGGCAGGAGCGATGCAATGATCGAAAGTCCGAACCTCCTTGACGATACCGCTCTTGCGCCTTGGCTTGAGGCCAATGTTCCCGGCTTTTCGGAATTGCACGAATTGCGCAAGTTCGACACCGGGCAATCCAATCCGACCTATCTGATCGTTGCCGAAAGCGGAAAATACGTGCTGCGGGCCAAGCCGCCCGGCGAATTGCTGAAATCGGCCCACCAGGTCGACCGCGAGTTCCGCGTCATGAAGGCGCTCGCATCTACTAAGGTCCCGGTTCCAAGGGTAATCGCGCTTGTGCGGCGACGAGCACTCGCCGATCGGTCGCATGTTCTTCGTCATGGAGTATCTGGACGGGCGCATATTCTGGGATCCCGCCCTGCACGAACTCGTTGGCCCGCAGGCAGTGCCTACGCGCTCGGCCATCTACGATTCCATGAACGCGGCACTTGCCTGCCTGCACGATGTCGATCCGGTTGCAGCCGGCCTTGGCGACTACGGCGTGCCCGGCAATTACTTCGAACGGCAATTTACCCGTTGGACCAAGCAGTATGCGGCGAGCGAGGTCGATCGCAACGAGAACATCCACCGGCTGATCGACTGGCTCGGCGCGCGCATACCGCCGGACGACGGCCAGGTTTCGCTGGTCCATGGCGACTATCGCCTCGACAACATGGTGTTCGCCCGCGACAGTTCGGCGATCCTGGGGATCCTCGATTGGGAACTCTCGACGCTCGGCCATCCGCTGTCCGACCTTGCCTACCAATGCATGCAGTGGCGTCTGCCGCACCAGGGCGGCTTTCGCGGGCTGGGCGGGATAGACCGCGCCGCACTTGGCATTCCTTCCGAGGAGGAATACGTCGCCCGCTACTGCGAGCGCCGAGGCATCGGCCCCATCGACAACTGGCCGTTCTACCTTGCCTTTTCCTTCTTCCGCCTCGCAGCCATACTGCAGGGCGTCTACAAGCGCTCGCTCGACGGCAATGCCTCCAATCCCGAAAAGGCGCGATCCTATGGCGCGGCTGTCCCTCAGATGGGCGATCTGGCAATGCGGATCGTTGAGGAAGGTTGATTTGTTGCCGGCGCGAAACCGCAACGCCGATTCTTGCGTATGCCGTTCAGCGTACCCAAAAAGGGAAAGGACACAGCATGCCGCCGAAATCCAAGCAGGCTCGATCCACCACCAGCGAAAACCTGCATCGCGCCATCATCGTCCGCATGGTCGCGGCCCTGGCCTTCACTTTCCTGGTCGCATTCTGCGCATCCGCGTTCGCCCAGGATGCGGTTCCCGACGCCGACACCAAGGCGACGCAGCAGGTGATCGGCGAACAGATCGAGGCCTTCAAGGCAGGCGACGGCGCCAAGGCCTACAGCTATGCCGCGCCGAGCATCAAGCAGGTCTTCACCACGGTCGATATCTTCATGAACATGGTGCAGTCCGGCTACATGCCGCTGTACAAGCCCGAAAGCTACGTCTTCGGCCGCAACACTATCATCAGCGGCCAGGTGCACCAGGAGGTTCTGGTCACCGACGCGCAGGGCAAGCAGTGGCAGGCCGTCTACACGCTGATGCGGCAGGAAGACGGAAGCTGGAAGGTCACCGGCGTCAAGCTCAACCCCTATAACGGCGTGAGCGCCTGATCGGCATGATCATCTCGGAGGGGGGCGTTGGTGCTTGAGCGGCGCTTCTGTATGGTAAGCGCTGCGATTCACCGCAACGGACGCCAGTTCCATTGATGCACCGAAGATTACTGCTTGCGCTGCTCCTGCTGCTCTCCACGCTCGTGGCGGCGGCAGCGCAAGTGCAGACCCCGACGGAAAAGCTCGAGCGAGAACTCAATCGCATTGAAACGGGCATAGGCGAACACTCGGAAAATGATGAGCGGCTCGTGCTTCTGCGGGTCGAAATCGACAAGCTGTCCAAATCGCTGATCGATTTCGGTGTCTCCTTTCGCCCGGAGCTGACACGCATAAACGCCCGGCTGGAGGAGTTGGGCCCCGCTCCCAAGGAGGGCGACCCGGCCGAACCTGAAATTGTCGCCAAGGAGCGCAAGGAACTGCTGGCGCGCAAGGTCGAGATCAACGCGCAGCTTGCGGCCGCCGAGCGGCTCTCCATTCGCGCCAGCGACGCCTCCGCCCAGATCAGCGACCTTCGCCGCGAACTCTTCGCCAATACATTGTTTCGGCGCACTACCTCCAATGGAATCTTCAACGCGGAAAACTGGAACGCCTTCAAGCAGGACACGTGGAAAGCCTGGCGAACGATCGCCTCGCGCCTGCAGTTCGTCGGCACCTTCCGCCTGAGCTCGCTGCTCACCGCCAGCGGCTTGTCGATCGTGCTCGTGGTGGCGGTCTGGTGGTTGTTCGACCGCACGCTTGGCCGCTTGCTGCACACGCGGCGGCGCGACGGTGAGCTGAGCTATTTCAGCCGTCTTTCGCTGGCCTTCTGGTCGACCGTTGTGCCATCACTCGCCTTCTGCGCCGGGCTTGGCATTGTCTATTGGCTGTTCTTCAGCTTCAGCATCTTCTCGGGCCAGTCGCTCGATCTCTTCCGCGCGTTTCTTGTCTCGCTGGCCGCATTTTTCTTCATCCAACAGCTGGTGCGCTCGATCTTTGCGCCGCGCCACCCCGAACGGCGGCTGACGGCCTTCACCAATGGCGGCGCGCGGGCGATGTCCATCCTGATCATGGCCATGGCCGGGGTTCACATCGTCGATTTCTTCCTCGGCTGGGTTTCGGACATCTATTCCTCCAGCCTTGCCGTGACGGTCGGCCAAAGCATGGTTGCCGCGCTCACCATCGGCTTCCTGCTGATCCTCACCGCGCTGGTGAAGCCTTATCGCAACGAGCAAACCGGCGCGGCAATGCCGCTGCCCGGCGTCATTCGCTTGCCGATGATCCTCATCGCCGGCTTCGTCATTGCCGCAGCCGTGAGCGGGTATGTCGGCCTGGCGAAGTTTGCCGCCGGCCAGATCGTGATTACCGGCGCCATCATCGCAACCATGCTGATCGGCTTTCAGACCGGCCGGGCGTTGGGCACCGACGGCGCCCTGGCGCAATCGGCGCTGGGTCGGCGGGTGCGCGCGCGCTTCGACCTTACAGACACGGCGCTCGACCAGTTCGGCCTCCTCCTCAGCCTTGGTGTCTACCTGCTGGTGGGCCTGGTCGGACTTCCGCTCATTGCCCTGCAATGGGGCTTCAACCGGGTGGACGTGTCGACATTCCTCTATCAGTTGATGACGAACATCACGATCGGCTCGATGTCGATTTCCCTGTTCGCCATCCTTTTCGGCATCATCCTCTTCGTAGCCGGATACCTGCTGACGCGCCAGTTTCAGAACTGGCTTGACCGCAGCGTGATGGCGCGAAGCCGCATCGACACCGGCGTGCGCAATTCCATCCGCACCATCACCGGCTATCTGGGCATTGGCCTTGCCGCGCTGATCGGCATCTCAGCGGCCGGATTCGACCTGTCGAACCTTGCCATCGTTGCCGGCGCACTTTCGCTCGGCATCGGTTTCGGCCTCCAGAATATCGTCAACAACTTCGTTTCCGGCCTGATCCTGCTGGCCGAACGCCCATTCAAGGTGGGTGACTGGATCGTTGCAGGGCAGACGGCCGGAACGGTCAAGCGCATCTCGGTCCGCGCAACCGAGATCGAGACCTTCCAGAAGCAGACGGTCATCCTGCCAAACTCCGAGTTGATCAACCAGCCGGTCGGCAACTGGACCCATCGCAACCACCTTGGCCGCGTCGATATCGCCGCTTCGGTCGCCTATGGCACCAATCCGCGCATGATCCACGACCTCCTGCTGGAGATCGCGGCGAACGATCCATCCGTGCTCAAGGTACCGCCGCCATTCGTGGTGTTCCTTGGCTTTGGCGAGTCGGCGCTCAATTTCGAGCTGAGATTCCACGTAAAGGACGTTCTGGAAGGCAGTGTGATTGCTACCAGAATCCGTTTCGCAATCGTCGACGCGTTCGAGGCCAAGAACATCCAGATCCCCTTCCCGCAGCGCGACCTGAACATCAAGACCGAGGACTTGCAGAACCTGCTCTCCAGCGTCGCCAAGCCTGCCAAGCGCAAGCCGGCCACCCCCAAGTCCGATGCCCGGAAGGCCATCAAGAAATCATCGCCCAGGAACGGCGCCCCGCAAGAAACCGCGGCGCTGCCGGCGGCAAAGCCTGCAAAAGCCTGAAGCGGCCATTCAGTGGCCGTTCATTTTCATCGTGGTAGAAGAGGGCATGGTCAGTACAACTGGCCGCACACAAGGGACGGCGCACAAGCCGGTAAGAAATGAAAATCATGTTTGCAGTTTTGGTTGCCTTTGCAGTCCAGACCACCGGCGCCTATGCCGCCACCATCGTCAACAAGGACGGCCAGGACTATTCGCTGCAGATTACCGAAGGCGGCGAGCAGAGCGAAGTCGGCATCCAGGCCGGACAGACGATTTCCGCGTGCGCCTCGGGCTGCTTCATCACCATGCCGAACGGCGACCGGGAAACGCTGAGCGGCGCGGAAACCGTCGAGATCGTCAACGGCAAGGCCAACATCAAGTAAGCAATCCGCCGTCATCCTCGGGCTTGTCCCGAGGATGATCCCATTGGCGCGGAAGCGCCGAAGATCTCCACTTCCTTTGTAAGACTGCCCGAGAGCCACGCTCACGTGCTCAGCGTCTACACCGCCACTATGTCGCCCTGTGCCCATTGCGCCTTGGTGCGCACCCGGAACTCCTCGAAGGTCCCCTCCTCGATCGACCGGCGAATGCCGGCCATGAGTTCCTGGTAATACTGCAGATTGTTCCAGGAAAGCAGCATCCCGCCCAGCGCCTCCTCGCAGCGCACGAGATGGTGCAGATAGGCGCGTGAATAGTCGCGCGTCGCCGGGCATGTGCTTTCCTCGTCCAGCGGTCGCTTGTCCTCGGCATGACGCGCGTTGCGCAGGTTGACCCGACCGCGCCGGGTAAAGGCGAGGCCGTGCCGCCCGGATCTGCGTCGGCATCACGCAATCGAACATGTCGATGCCGCGCGCCACGCTCTCCAGGATATCCTCCGGCGTGCCGACTCCCATCAGATAGCGCGGCTTGCCTGCGGGCAGCTCCGGCGCGGTGACTTCGATGGTCCGCAGCATCACGTCCTGCGGCTCGCCCACCGCCAGCCCGCCGATCGCATAGCCCTTGAGGTCCATCGCCGCCAGCGCCTGCGCCGACCTTACCCGCAATTCGGGTACGTCGCCGCCCTGCACGATGCCGAACATCGCCTTGCCGGGCTGCGTGCCGAAAGCCGCCGCGCATCGTTGCGCCCAGCGCAGCGACAGCTCCATCGCCCGCTCGATCTCGGCAGGCGTTGCGGGAAGCGCGATGCATTCGTCAAGCTGCATCTGGATATCGGAGCCAAGCAGGCCCTGAATTTCGATCGAGCGCTCCGGCGTCATCATGTGGCGCGACCCGTCGATATGCGACTGGAACGTGACGCCATCTTCGGTCAGCTTGCGCAGGGCCGACAGCGACATGACCTGGAAGCCGCCGCGAATCGGTGAGGATCGGACCCGGCCAGCGGATGAGCTCGTGCAGGCCGCCGAGCCGCGCCACGCGCTCGGCGCCGGGCCGCAGCATCAGGTGATAGGTGTTGCCAAGGATGATGTCGGCGCCGGTCTCCCGCACCTGGTCGAGATACATCGCCTTGACGGTGCCGACGGTGCCGACCGGCATGAAGGCGGGCGTGCGCACCAGGCCGCGCGGCATGGTGATCTCGCCGCGGCGCGCAAGCCCGTCGGTCGCCAGAAGCCTGAAGCTGAATTCCGTCACCGTGTGTGCTGTCATGACGCGCGATATAACAGGCTGGCATCGCCATAGGAATAAAACCGGTAGCCGCTTGCGACCGCGTGCGCATAGGCCGCGCGCATGGTCTCCAGCCCGCTGAACGCGCTGACCAGCATGAACAGCGTCGAGCGCGGCAGATGAAAATTCGTCATCAGCACGTCGCAGGCCCTGAACCGGTATCCGGGCGTGATGAAGATGTCGGTCGCGCCGTCCCAGGGCTGGATTGCGCCGCTCTCGTCCGCCGCGCTTTCCAGAAGCCGCAGCGACGTGGTGCCGACGCAAACGATCCGCCCGCCGCCTCGCGCACGCGGTTGAGCGCTCGCGCCGTCGGGCCGTCGACGACGCCGCGCTCGGCATGCATCTTGTGCTCGGCGGTATCTTCCGCCTTCACCGGCAGGAAGGTGCCCGCGCCCGACGTGCAGCGTCACGAAATGCTGCGATATACCGCGCGCCGTCAGCCGCTCCATCAGCTCCGGCGTGAAATGCAGCCCGGCCGTGGGGGCGGCCACAGCCCCCTCTTCCCGAGCATAGATGGTCTGGTAGTCGGAGCGGTCGCGCTCGTCCTCGGGCCGCTTCAGCGCAATGTAGGGCGGCAGCGGAATGTGCCCCGCCTCGTGCATCGCCGCATCGAGCGCCGCCCCGGCAAGATCAAAGGCGAGCGTCACCTCCCCCGCCTCGCCCCGCTCCTCCACGGTGGCGTCGAGCACCCCGGCAAGGCAGGCATTGCCGCCATGGCCGAAGATAAGCCGGTCGCCCGCACGCAACTTTTTCGCGCCGCGCGCAAAGCCCTTCCAGCGGCTGGAATCGAGCCGCATGTGCAGCGTGATGCCGACGGCTGCCGATGCGCCTTCGCGCAGCCGCACGCCTTCCAGCTGCGCCGGAATAACCTTGGTGTCGTTGAAAACGAGTGCGTCGCCGGGCTGCAGCAGGTCCGGCAGGTCGCGCACGATGCGGTCTTCCAGGCCCTGCCCCGGCTTGACGACGAGCAGCCGCGCCGCGTCGCGCGGGCTTGCGGGCCGCAAGGCTATGCGGTTCTCCGGCAGGTCGAAATCGAACAGGTCAACGCGCATGGTTCAGCTTCGCATGAAAAAGGGCGGCGCATGAACGCCGCCCGCAACGCATTCTTCGTGGCCGCATCAAAGGTCGGCTGCGACCTTCATCGACACGATGGAATCGGGATCGCGCACCGGCTCGCCGCGCTTGATCTTGTCGACGTTTTCCATGCCTTCGCTGACCTTGCCCCAGACCGTATACTGCCGGTCGAGGAAGCGGGCGTCGTCGAAGCAGATGAAGAACTGGCTGTCGCCCGAATTCGGGGTTCGTGGAGCGTGCCATGGAGCAGACGCCGCGCGTGTGCGGCGCTTCGTTGAACTCCGCCTTCAGCTTCTTGCCGGAGCCGCCCATGCCCGTGCCGGTCGGATCGCCGGTCTGCGCCATGAAGCCCTCGATCACGCGATGGAATACGACGCCGTCGTAAAAGCCGCTGCGCGCCAGTTCCTTGATCCTCGACACATGGTTTGGCGCGAGGTCCGGCCGCAATTCGATCACGACCTTCCCCTTGGTCGTTTCCATCACTATCGTGTTTTCGGGGTCCTTGTAAGTCGACAAAGTATTTCCTTTCGCTGTTCGCGGTGCCGATGTCAGCCGGCGTCCTGCATTTGCATCTTGATGATCTTGTCGGGCTGGTCGACCATGCCGCCGGCGTTGGGATCGCCCTTCTTCAGCTTGTCGACTGCTTCCATGCCCTCGGTGACTTCACCGATGACCGTATACTCTCCGTCGAGATTGGGCGAAGCGTCGAACATGATGAAGAACTGCGAATTGGCGGAGTTCGGGTCCGACGTGCGGGCCATGCCGATTACACCGCGCACGAACTTGGTGTCGGTGAACTCAGCCGGCAGGTCGGGCAGGTCCGAGCCGCCGCTTCCCGTGCCGGTCGGATCGCCGGTCTGCGCCATGAAACCGTCGATCACGCGGTGAAAGACGATGCCGTCGTAAAAGCCCTTCTTCACCAGCGATTTGATCTGCTCCACATGCTTGGGCGCAAGATCGGGGCGAAGCTGAATGACCACCTTGCCCTGGCTGGTCTCCATCACCACCGTGTTTTCGTCGGCAAGGGCCCCGCCCGTCCATGCGGCCAGCACCAGGAAGGCGGCGGCAATGCTTGCGATAAGTCTCATCTGTGTCTCCGGTAAGTTGACGCTCAGGCGCCGGTTTTCTGCTTCAGGGCGGCCAGCACATGTGCCGGCACGAAAGGCCCGACATCGCCGCCCATTTTTGCGATCTGCCGCACCAATGTGGCGGTAATCGCGCGGTTGACGGGGCTGGGCGGAAAAAACACCGTCGCAACGTCCGGCGCCATCACGCCGTTCATGCCCGCCATCTGCATTTCGTAGTCGAGATCCGTTCCGTCCCGCAGGCCGCGCACCAATACGCAGGCGCCAGCATCGCGGGCCGCCTTGACGACGAGATTGTCGAACCGCTCAACCCGCACGCGGTCCTTGTCCGCCCCCAGCGAACGCTCGATCAGGCCGCAACGCTCCTCGAAGGTGAACATCGGCGTCTTGCCCGGATGCACGCCAATCCCGACCACGACCGTATCGAACAGCGCGAGTGCCTGGCGCAACACGTCGACATGGCCATTCGTCAGCGGATCGAAGGAACCGGGATAGTAGGCAGTGCGTTTCATGCACAATCATCTCGCATGCCGGTTTGGCCGCTGCAAGGGAATGGCAGGCAAAAAACTTGGCCGGATTGTGATCTAAGTCACAGCGCCGCGATGAACGGAAGCTTAAATACTTGTTCATGCCGGGTTTCATGCAACCCGTTAAAGTGCCGCACATCCCGGAGAGGTTCCGGAAAGATTTCAGACGCAATAGTGCGAAGCGCAGGAGGAAATTCGATGGCAATAGTTCTAATCGCCCTGACCATGGCTTCGGCAATGATGATCGCCGCATTCCAGGCATCCGCAACAGAACGCCGCGCCGAGATGGTCCGGACGCTTCGCGCCTCTTCCCGCGGCCACTTTCCATCCGATCGGAACTGAAGTCCAAATTGTCCCCACCGCCCGGGTTTTGAACCGGCCCGCGCGGATTCGCCTGACCTTCAGTTTCGCGACTGGCGCGGCCCTTTATCGGCGCCGCGCCTTTTTTTGTGTCAAAGCACCAGCCGCATGATCGGGCGGGCAGGCAAACGCCGCGCAACTTCGATGAAGCCGCAATCGCGAAAGGCCGCGCCCGTGCCGATGAAGAGCTCGTCGCCGAGCGGCTTGCGGTTTCCGTCGAACGGATAGGCTTCGACGATTCGACCGCCGCGCTCGCGCACGAACTCGATGCCCGCACCGATCAGAAGGCGCATCAGTCCGGACCGCCGCCAGGGCTTGCGTACGATGAAGCAGTTCATCGCCCAGACCTGCCGGTCGTCGATGGCAGCGAGCGGCTTGGAGCGGTTGAGCCGGTCAAAAGCGGTGCGCGGCGCGATGCCGAGCCAGCCTGCGGGCTCATCGCCCGCATAGGCGATGATGCCCGGTTCCTTGCCCGCCAGGACCAATGCTTCGAAATGCGCCCGGTTGCCCTCACCCCAACCCGCCTTGTAGTCGCGGTTGGGCAGGTACCAATAGCCGCACCAGCATTTGCGCCCGTAGCTGCAATCGCCGAACACGGTAACCACATCGCCAAGCCGCGCCGCAGTGGCAGGTTCGAACGAAAACCGTGCCGCTTCCATCGCTAGCTCCTGCGGAGGCTCGCCATCCACAGCCCGCCGCCGATCAGCAGCGTGCCGCTGACGCGCTCCACCAGCACGGATGCGCTTGCGAGTCAGCAGGCTGCCTGCACGACCTGCCAACAGCGCGTAGGCCGAGTCGAAGATGATTGCCAGCACCATGAAGATGCCGCCATAGACCAGCGTTTGCACGAAGGCATTGCCTGCCGGATCGATGAACTGGGGCAGGAAGGCGCCCAGGAACAGCATCGCCTTCGGGTTCGACCAGATCACCAGAAAGCCCTGCCAGAAATAACCGATTGCGGGCCGCTGCACCTTCGAGGAATCGCCGATAGAGCCATCCGAACGCCACATCTTGATAGCCGAGCCAGATGAGATAGGCAGCGCCCGCGAGCTTGATCCAGAAGAACCACTGCGCCATCAGCGTCACCACGGTCTTCAGCCCCAGCGCCACGACCAGCACCATCGGCACCAGCCCCGCTTGCGTGCCGGCAACGTTGGTCAGACCCGCCCGCGCTCCGTCGCGCAGCGAATTGGCAATGATCACCGAAACCGTCGGCCCCGGCACGATGATGATGACGAAACAGGCGAAGGCGAAGGCTGTGAGCGAGGCAATCGACATGGCGAGCGGTTCCGGCACAAAGGCCGTTCACATGTGAGCGGCCTTTCCAGCGTGAGACAATAGCCGGCCAAGGGCAAGCGGATTAGCTCTCCGCCGTGCCCTCCTCGTTCGACTCCGGATCGGCCTGCGGCGCGCCGTTTTCGGCAACGCCCGGCGAACTTTCGATCTCGGACGGCACGTCCTCCTCGGGTTCGCTGATCAGTTCGACCGACACGACCTTCTCGCTCGCCGCCGGTGTTGAAGATCGTCACGCCCTTGGTCGCGCGGCTGGCGAGCCGGATGCCGGCTGACCGGCACGCGGATCAGCTGGCCGCCATCCGACACCAGCATGATCTGGTCGTCGTCTTCCGACCGGGAAGGCCGCGACGAGCTGCGCCGATCTCGCCGACCTTGGAGACGTCGGTGGCGCGGATGCCCTTGCCGCCGCGGCCGATGACGCGGAAGTCGTAGGACGACGAGCGCTTGCCGTAGCCATATTCGCGTGACCGTCAGCACGAACTGCTCGCGCGCCTTCAGTTCGGCTAGCGCTCGTCCGAGAGCTCGCGCTCTCGGCGACTTCCTCGCCGACCAGCGCGATGTCCTCCTCCTCGCCGCCGCTGCGACTGCCGCCGCTCGGCGATGGCGCGCTTGAGATAGGCGGCGCGCTCCCAGGCGTCGGCATCGACATGGCCGAGGATGGCCATGGAGATGATGCGGTCGCTTTCGGCCAAGGTGATGCCGCGCACGCCGACCGAGTTGCGGCTGGCGAAGACGCGCACGTCGCTGACCGGGAAGCGGATGCACTGGCCCGTTCGCCGTGGTCAGCAGCACGTCGTCGTTCTCCGTGCAGGTCTCGACGGCGAGGATTTCGTCGCCCTCCTCCTCCAGCTTCATGGCGATCTTGCCGTTGCGGTTGACCTGGATGAAGTCGGAGAGCTTGTTGCGCCGCACCGTGCCGCGCGTCGTCGCGAACATCACGTCGAGCTCGTCCCAGCTGCGTCTCGTCCTCCGGCAGCGGCATGATCGAGGTGATGCGCTCGCCCTTTTCCAGCGGCAGCATGTTGATCAGCGCCTTGCCGCGCGACTGCGGCGCGCCGATCGGCAGGCGCCAGACCTTTTCCTTGTAGACGATGCCGCGCGAGGAGAAGAACAGCACCGGCGTGTGCGTGTTGGCGACGAACAGCCGGGTGACGAAATCCTCGTCCTCGTCGACATGCCGGAGCGGCCCTTGCCGCCGCGCCGCTGCGCCCGGTAGGTGTCGAGCGGCACGCGCTTGATGTAGCCGCCATGGCTGACGGTGACGACCATGTCCTCGCGCTCGATCAGGTCCTCGTCCTCCATGTCGGCGCCGCCCTCGGCGATCTCGGTGCGGCGCGGCGTGCCGAACTCGTCGCGTACCGCGGCCAAGTTCGTCCTTGACGATCTGCAGACACGCGCTCGCGCGAGGCCAGGATGTCGAGATAGTCGATGATCTCCTCGCCGATCTTGTTCAGTTCGTCGGCGATTTCGTCGCGGCCGAGCGCGGTCAGCCGCTGCAGGCGCAGGTCGAGGATGGCGCGCGCCTGCTCCTCGGACAGGTTGTAGGTGCCGTCGTCGTTGATGCTGTGGCGCGGATCGTCGATCAGCGGATCAGCGGCGCGACGTCGCCGGCCGGCCAGCGCCGCTCCATCAACTGCTCGCGCGCGGTCTGCGGGTCCGGCGCGCGCGCGGATCAGCCGGATGACCTCGTCGATATTGGCGACGGCGATGGCGAGGCCGACCAGCACGTGGGCGCGGTCGCGCGCCTTGCGCAGCAGGAACTTGGTGCGCCGGGTGATCACTTCCTCGCGGAAGGCGACGAAGGCCTTCAGCATGTCGATCAGCGTCAGCTGCTCCGGCTTGCCGCCGTTCAGCGCCACCATGTTGCAGCCGAACGAGGATCTGCAGCGGCGTGAAGCGGTAGAGCTGGTTGAGCATCACGTCGGCCATGGCGTCGCGCTTCAGCTCGATCACGACGCGGTAGCCGTCGCGGTCGATCTCGTCGCGAATGTCGGAGATGCCCTCGATGCGCTTGTCGCGCACCAGTTCGGCGATCTTCTCGATCATCGTCGACTTGTTCACCTGGTAGGGAATCTCGGTGATGATGATCGCTTCGCGGTCGCCGCGCACCGTTTCCGATGCTGACCTTGCCGCGCATGACGACCGAGCCGCGGCCGGTCTCGTAGGCCGAGCGGATGCCGGAGCGGCCGAGGATGATGCCGCCGGTCGGGAAGTCCGGCCCCGGAATGATCTCCATCAGTTCGCGGCAGGTCGATCGCCGGATTGTCGATCAGCGCGATGCAGGCATTGATCACTTCGGCCAGGTTGTGCGGCGGAATGTTGGTCGCCATGCCGACGGCGATGCCGCCGGCGCCGTTGACCAGCAGGTTGGGGAAGCGCGCCGGCAGCACCATCGGCTCGCTGCAGCGTGCCGTCGTAGTTGTCGCGGAAATCGACGGTGTCCTTGTCGAGGTCGTCGAGCAGTTCATGCGCGACCTTTGCCAGCCGGCATTCGGTGTAGCGCTCGGCCGCCGGCGGATCGCCGTCGATCGAGCCGAAATTGCCCTGCCCGTCGATCAGCGGCAGGCGCAGCGACCAGTCCTGCGCCATGCGCACCAGCGCGTCGTAGATCGCGGTGTCGCCGTGCGGATGGTATTTACCCATCACGTCGCCGGTGACGCGGGCGCGATTTCACGTATTTCTTGTTCCAGTCGATAGCCGCGCTCGTGCATGCCATAGAGAATGCGGCGATGCACCGGCTTCAGGCCGTCGCGCACGTCGGGCAGCGCACGGCTGACGATCACGCTCATGGCGTAATCGAGATAGGACCGCTCATCTCGTCGATGATGGAGATCGGCTCGATGTCGGACGGCCCGGATCCTGAATTTTCAGGCGGTTTGGTCTGGTCGGACAAGGAGAATGGCTTTCGCAGGGAAAAGTGAACGATCTATATAAACGATTCCCTCGCCAGAGCCAAATCCATGCCGCTCGAGTTCAGTCAATTCAGGCAATTAAAACAATGGCTTGCAGCGTCATTTTTATCGGCTGTGCATATTGCGGCGAAACAGCGGCGCAAACCGCGACAAAGCGGGTGACTTGCCCTCTTTTCAATCGGTGATTTCGATGAGGATCGCGCGTTGCGTCGTCGCATTGCTTGAAGCGTGCAAACCGCTGCGCGGCGGGATCCTCGACCCTCTCGAGGTGCCGCAGCCGGGTCAGCAATGCCTTGCAGTCCCTCACCGCCGGCTGCCATCACCATTCCCGGTTCGTCGTACAACTGGTAGGCTTCGCACAGCGCCGCGAAACCATCGCTCATCAGCAGGATCCGGGTGCCGGGCCGCGCCGCCATGTCAAGCACCGCCACGTGATCCGCCGCTTCCGGCACCAGCCCGAGCGTCCACGCCGGACCGCCAGGGGTGTTGTGTCGCGCACGCCCGCGGCGCATCGCCTCCAGCGTAGCCCCTTCGCGCACGATGCCGCCGCCCGGCCCGAAACCGCCGGCGGCATCGAGCATGCGCCGCGCCGAGGCCATTTCCACCTCCCTGCTCGCGGGCATTGCGGTATGGGTGACGATCACGCCATCGGGCTCCATCACATAGGCGCAACAATCGCCAAGTCCGGAAAGCTCCAATACATCGCCGCGCAAGGCGCGCCATCTCGAAGCTCGCCGTCGGCCAGGCGAAACGCGGCAAGGCTGTCGAGGTCGCACGCCGCAGCGACGGCATCGCGCGCCTCGCGCGCGACCTGCCGCACGATCTCGCCGACGCTCGGTGGACACATCGTGCAGCGGGAACAGCCCGGCCGCCAGATGCGCCAGCCAGGCGGCATCGGAACCGAGGTCTGGGAAAATCAGCGTGTCGCCGAGCCCCGTCGCCCCGTCGAACACCGCGGCCATCGAGCCCTCGAGGCGCCGGCCATCCCCCAAGCCGATGCACAGGGCGTCGTCATTGGGCTTGCGGGGCATTCCGGGATCGCTAATGTGATCGAGTATTTCCAGCCGCATCGTTATCCTCGCCTCGGGAGCATCCGCCTCTTGCCCAGTTTCGACGTCCTCATCAACGCGCTCGTGACGCTGCTCGTGACGCTCGATCCGCCGGGACTCGCGCCGATCTTTCTGGTGCTTACCCATGGCATGAACCGCGAGCAGCGCAAATCCGTCGCGCTGCGCGGAGTCGTGATTTCGCTCGCCGTGCTGGTTGCCTTCATCCTTGCAGGCTCGGCGGTGCTCTCGGTCTTGGGCATCACCCTGCCCGCATTCAGGGTCGCGGGCGGCCTGCTGCTTTTCTACATTGCTTTCGAAATGATCTTCGAACGCCGCTCGGACCGCAAGGAAAAGGCGACCGAGGTCGCCATCACCAAGGACCATATCGCAAACGTCGCCGTGTTTCCGCTGGCGATTCCGCTGATCGCCGGTCCCGGAGCGATCTCGGCTGCGATCCTGCTGTCGGCGGAAATGGACGGCTCATACGCCTGGCGCGGCATACTCGTGCTGATCCTTGCAGGCGTGATGGCTCTTGTGCTCGCGTCCTTCATACTGGCGGAGCGCATCGACAAGTATCTGGGCATCACCGGCCGGTCGATCCTGACCCGTCTGCTGGGCGTGCTCCTGGCCGCACTTTCGGTGCAGTTCGTTTCGGATGGCATCACGGCGCTGGTTGCTGCGGCCTGAGGCGCTATTCGTCCAGATAGGCCTTTGCCGCATTCATGACCGAGAGCTCAGGGGTATCGGTGCATTTATCGCCGATTCCGTCGATCTGCGCACTGAGTTCCTCGACATCGAGCGTGGTAAGATCGCTCTGTCCCGCGAGCCATCCGTCCAGCCAGATCAGGAACATCGCCCCGTCATCTTCATTCATCGTCGCAAGCTGCGCGCAGGTGACCGTCGACATGTCGAGCATGTCCGCCCGCGCACCATGCGCCGCCGTTAAAGTCACCGCGGCGAAGAGCAGCCCCGCCAGAAGCCTGTTCATGTAAAATCCCCCCGGATTCAAGACATGAAGAAAACAGCGCATACTATTGCGCATACGCAACTTTAGGCGATACCAGAATGTTTCGCCAGTGAACCGCCATCAAAATTGTCCGGAAAACGCTTAGAACGGAATCTCGTCGTCGAGGTCGTTGCCGAAGCCGCCTCCCCCGCTCTTGCCGCCCTGTCCGCCACCACCCTGGCCGCCGCCGCTGCGTCCGCCACTGCCGCCACCGCGCGCGCCGCCATAGCCGCCGCCCGCGGGCGCCGGTGCAGACTGGCCGAAGTCGTCGCCGCCGGCATAATCGCCGCCGCCGCCGCTTTCGCCGCGCCCGTCAAGCATGGTCAGATTGCCGTTGAATCCTTGCAGCACCACTTCAGTGCTGTAGCGATCCTGGCCGGACTGGTCTTGCCATTTGCGGGTCTGCAACTGGCCCTCGATATAGACCTTCGCGCCCTTTTTCAGGTAATTCTCGGCTACCTTGCACAAGCCTTCGTTGAAGATCACGACGCGGTGCCACTCGGTCTTTTCGCGCCGCTCGCCGCTGTTCTTGTCGCGCCAGGTTTCGGAAGTCGCGATTCGCAAATTGGCGATCGGCCGCCCGTCCTGCGTACGCTTGATTTCCGGGTCCGCGCCCAGATTCCCGATCAAGATGACCTTGTTGACACTGCCTGCCATCACGCAACTCCTTCGAACACCAGCACTTTGGGCGCGGGCAAATTTGCGGGCATATTGCCCCATCCGCCTTGCAATCGCACCAATGGCCTTTAACTATCCACACTTGTCGAGGCATCGGTCGGAACGTTTGCATTTCTGCGCATTTGTTCTTAGTATGTTCTCACTTATTCCATATTGCAAGGGCGAAAAGCACGTTTCCCTGCCGTTGGGGCGGCTCGTGCGTGCGTGAGAACGGGCATCGACATGGCGGACCACAAGCATATTTCCATCAGGGGTGCGCGCGAGCACAACCTCAAGAACATCGATCTCGACCTGCCGCGCGACCAGTTGATCGTCATCACCGGGCTGTCGGGCTCGGGCAAGTCCTCGCTCGCCTTCGACACGATCTATGCCGAAGGGCAACGCCGCTATGTGGAAAGCCTGTCGGCCTATGCCCGGCAGTTCCTGGAAATGATGCAGAAGCCCGATGTCGACCAGATCGACGGGCTTTCCCCGGCCATTTCCATCGAGCAGAAGACCACCAGCCGCAATCCGCGCTCCACCGTCGGCACGGTGACCGAGATCTACGACTACATGCGCCTGCTGTTCGCTCGCGTGGGCGTGCCCTATTCGCCCGCGACCGGCCTGCCGATCGAGAGCCAGACCATCAGCCAGATGGTGGACCGCATCATGGCGCAGCCGGAAGGTACGCGGCTGTTCCTGCTTGCGCCGATCGTGCGCGGCCGCAAGGGCGAATACCGCAAGGAAATCGCCGAGCTGATGAAGAAGGGCTTCCAGCGCGTGAAGATTGATGGCGTCTTCCACGAGATCGCCGAAGCGCCCGACGCTCGACAAGAAGTACAAGCACGACATCGACGTGGTGGTGGATCGCGTCGTGGTGCGCGAGGACATCGCCGCGCGCCTGGCCGACAGCCTTGAGACCTGCCTCAAGCTGGCCGACGGCTTGGCGGTTGCCGAGTTCGCCGACAAGCCGCTGCCGGCCTCTGAAACCTCGGAGGAAGGCGCGAACAAGTCGCTCAACGAGACGCATGAGCGGCTGGTGTTTTCGGAGAAATTCGCCTGCCCGGTATCCGGCTTCACCATTCCGGAGGTCGAGCCGCGGCTGTTCTCCTTCAACAATCCCTTCGGCGCTTGCCCGGCCTGCGACGGGCTCGGCACCAAGCTGGCCATCGATCCCGGCATGGTGGTTCCCGACGGCCAGACGACCCTGCGCGGCGGAGCCATCGCGCCCTGGTCGAAGTCGACCAACCCGTCTCCTTATTACGCACAAACGCTGGAGGCGCTCGGCAAGACCTACAAGTTCAAGCTTGGCGACCGGTGGGACCAGCTGAGCCATGAGGCGCAGCAGGCGATCCTTTACGGCACCGGCAAGGACGAGGTCGAATTCACCTATGACGACGGCCTGCGCACCTACAAGACGCGCAAGACCTTCGAGGGCGTCATCGGCAATCTTGAGCGGCGTTGGCGCGAAACCGACAGCGCATGGATGCGCGAGGAAATCGAGAAGTTCATGTCGGCGAGCCCGTGCGAGGCCTGCGCCGGATACCGCCTGAAGCCCGAGGCGCTGGCGGTGAAGATCGCCGGCCGGCACATCGGGCAGGTTACCGAGCTTTCGATTCGCGCCGCCTATAAATGGGCGGAGGAACTGCCGCGCCACATTTCCGAAAAGCAGAACGAGATCGCGGCACGCATCCTCAAGGAAATCCGCGAGCGCCTGCGCTTCCTAAACGATGTCGGGCTGGAGTATCTGACGCTCGCACGCAATTCCGGCACGCTTTCGGGCGGCGAAAGCCAGCGCATCCGCCTCGCCTCGCAGATCGGGTCTGGCCTGACCGGCGTGCTCTATGTGCTGGACGAGCCCTCGATCGGCCTGCACCAGCGCGACAATGCGCGCCTTCTGGACACGCTACGGCACCTGCGCGACCTCGGCAACACCGTGATCGTGGTCGAGCACGACGAGGATGCGATCCTCGCCGCCGATTACCTTGTCGATATCGGCCCGGCCGCCGGCATCCATGGCGGGCGCATCATCGCGCAGGGCACCCCCGCCGAAGTGATGGCCAACCCCGCCTCGCTCACCGGGCAATATCTGACCGGCGAACTCGGCATTGCCATGCCGGAGCGCCGCCGCCAGCCGGTCAAGGGCAAGCGGATCAAGGTCGTCAACGCCACCGGCAACAATCTGAAGAACGTCACGGCGGAGATTCCGCTTGGGCTTTTCACGGCAGTTACCGGCGTTTCGGGCGGCGGCAAGTCCACTTTCCTGATCGAAACGCTCTACAAGTCCGCGGCCCGGCGCATCAACGGCGCGCGCGAGGTGCCTGCTCCGCATGACCGTATCGAGGGGCTGGAGCAGCTCGACAAGGTGATCGATATCGACCAGTCGCCCATCGGGCGCACGCCGCGTTCCAACCCGGCCACGTATACCGGCGCTTTCACGCCGATCCGCGAATGGTTTTCGCAATTGCCGGAGGCCAAGGCCCGCGGCTACCAGGCCGGCCGTTTTTCGTTCAACGTCAAGGGCGGACGCTGCGAAGCGTGCCAGGGCGACGGCGTCATCAAGATCGAGATGCACTTCCTGCCCGACGTCTACGTCACCTGCGATGTCTGTCACGGCAAGCGCTACAACCGCGAAACACTGGAAGTGCTGTTCAAGGGCAAGTCCATCTCGGACGTGCTCGACATGACCGTCGAGGAAGCGGCACAGTTCTTCGCTGCCGTTCCATCCGTGCGCGAGAAGATGGAGACGCTGGAGCGCGTCGGGCTCGGATACATCAAGGTGGGCCAGCAGGCGACCACGCTTTCGGGCGGCGAGGCGCAGCGCATCAAGCTGTCAAAGGAATTGTCGCGGCGCGCCACCGGGCGCACGCTCTACATCCTGGACGAGCCCACCACCGGCCTGCACTTCCACGATGTCGCCAAGCTGCTGGAAGTGCTGCACGAACTTGTCGACCAGGGCAACACCGTCATCGTCATCGAGCACAATCTCGAGGTGATCAAGACCGCCGACTGGGTGCTCGACCTTGGACCGGAAGGCGGCGATGGCGGCGGCGAACTCGTGGCATCGGGTACGCCGGAGGACATCGTCCACGAGCGGCGTTCCTATACCGGCGCCTTCCTGAAGGAGCTTCTGGAGCGCCGTCCCCTCGGCAAGAAGAAGCGGCAGGCGGCCGAGTGATTCCGCACTGCAACATTGTCGCTTTTCCATCAATAGATATTTGAATTTGTTAACGAATCAGTAACGCCTGTGGCTGCGGCGCGGCAATACGTGCATATCGCCGCGATCTTGCCATGTTGCGTTGCACCATGCGCATTGCTGCCATGCACAATGTTGCGTGGCGATACCGTTTCACCTCACCTATATTGGCTTTATCGAACGGAATGATCCGTCACACCAATTCAAACGGGGCAGCGCGGTGGTCGCGCACTGAAAGGAAGATGAAAATGGATATCGTAGGCAAGTTCAAGGAGTGGCGTTCGTACCGCCGTACCGTTTCCGAGCTTAGCGCTCTGTCGAACCGCGAACTGGCGGATCTGGGAATTTCGCGCTCGGACATCATGTTCGTAGCCCGCAAGGCTCGCTGAACAATTCGCCGGGGAGTTTTGGCCCCGGCAATTGAATACCTGCAGCGTCTATCCTCCTCCCAGGCGCTGCAGGCCAAGCGAACCGGATTTATCCTCCTCCCAAATCCGGTTTCGTAATCAAGAACGCCCGCCGATCCTCCTCCCCGGCGGGCGTTTTTGCGTCTGAAAACCTGCTTTCACACTGAACCGATCGTATGCGGCCTGCGTATGCCGTCGCGGAAATCATGCAGAAAACGGATGGACTGCATGCGTAAACTCACACTTGGAGCCGCGGCACTGGCATGCCTCAGCGCCGCACCTGCCTCGGCGGAATATCTCTCCGGCAACGAAATCGCCGGCCTTCTGGGCGGCAAGCGCGTTTATCTCGCAACCGGCTACGGCATCGAGTTCCCCATGCATTACGCCAGCAATGGCCGCGTGACGGGCGATGGCACGGGAACCATGCTCGGCGACTACTTCGCGCCGAAGGAAACCGGAAAATGGTGGGTGGCGGGCGACCGCATGTGCCAGCAGTTCCCCACCTGGTACGATGGCCGGCAGTTGTGCTTCAAGCTGCAGAAGGCTGGCGACGGCACGCTGAAATGGTTCCGCGAGGACGGCGCGCAGGGCAAGGCGCGAATCGCCGGCGGCTGAGCGGCATTGCCGCGATCGGCGCGAAACGCTATTTGATCGCGCATGAAAGAAAAACTCCACATCGTCGGCGGCGGACTGGCCGGCTCGGAAGCGGCCTGGGCTGCCGCCAACATGGGCGTGCCCGTGGTCCTTCACGAGATGCGCCCGGTGCGCGGCACCGCCGCCCACAAGACCGAGGGCCTTGCCGAACTCGTCTGCTCCAATTCCTTCCGCTCCGATGATGCGACCAGCAACGCGGTCGGCGTGCTGCACGCCGAAATGCGGCTCGCCGGATCGCTGGTCATGGCCAAGGGCGACGCCAACCAGGTGCCGGCCGGCGGCGCGCTGGCCGTGGACCGCGACGGCTTTTCGGCCGCCGTCACCGCCGCGCTCGAAGCCCATCCGCTGATCGAGATCGTGCGCGAGGAAGTGACCGGCCTGCCGCCTGCCGAATGGGCCCAGGTCGATCGTCGCCACCGGGCCGCTGACCGCGCCTTCGCTGGCCGAGGCGATCGCGCACGCAGACCGGAGCAGGAATCGCTCTCCTTCTTCGACGCCATCGCGCCGATCGTGCATTTCGATATCGATCGACCTGGACACGGCCTGGTTCCAGTCGCGCTACGACAAGGTCGGTCCCGGCGGCACCGGCAAGGACTACATCAACTGCCCGATGGACAAGGAGCAGTACGAGGCCTTCGTCGATGCGCTGCTCGCCGGCGAGAAGACCGAGCTTCAAGGAGTGGGAAAACGTCCCTATTTCGACGGCTGCCTGCCGATCGAGGTGATGGCCGAGCGCGGACGCGAGACGCTGCGCCACGGCCCGATGAAGCCGATGGGCCTCACCAATGCGCACAATCCGACCGTCAAGGCCTATGCCGTCGTGCAGCTGCGCCAGGACAATGCGCTGGGCACGCTCTACAACATGGTCGGCTTCCAGACCAAGCTGAAGCATGGCGAGCAGGCGCGAATCTTCCGCATGATTCCCGGGCTCGAGAATGCCGAGTTCGCCCGGCTCGGCGGCCTGCACCGCAACACCTACATCAATTCGCCGAAGCTGCTCGACGAAACGCTGCAGCTGAAGTCGCGGCCCGGCCTGCGCTTTGCCGGCCAGATCACCGGCTGCGAGGGCTATGTCGAAGAGCGCCTCGATCGGACTGCTGGCCGGGTCGCTTCGCCGCGGCGCGAGATGCTCGGTCTGCCCTGTCCGCTGCCGCCGGTAACCTCGGCTATCGGCGCGCTGCTCCACCACATCACCAGCGGGCCATGTTTCCTACGACGACGACGCGGCCAGCAATACCGGCCGCTCGTTCCAGCCGATGAACGTCAATTTCGGCCTGTTCCCGCCGATCTCGCATCGACAAGGACGCGAGCGGGAAAGCGCCTGCGCGGCAAGGACAAGACGCTGGCCAGGAAGCAGGCGATGGCCGCGCGCGCGCTGCGCCGACTGGAAAGCCTGGGCCGACGGCTTCGCGCGGCGGCAGGCGGCCGAGTAGATGAGCGAGTTCTTCAAGCGCGAGATAGACGGCGCTGTTGCGCATCTTTCCATGAACCGCCCGGACAAGGCGAACGGCATGACCCCGGCATTCTGGGAGGAATTGCCGGTGTTGGTGCGCGAACTCGACGCCGACCCCGCGATCCGCGCACTGGTCATATCCGGCGAGGGCAAGCACTTTACGGGCGGAATGGATCTTTCCGCCTTTGCCGGCATTGCCGAAATCACCCGGGCCGAACCCGCGCGCGGCGCCTATGCGCTACGCAAGCTGATCCTCAGATTGCAGGACAGTTTTACGGCGCTGGAACAGGCGCGCTTCCCGGTGATCGCGGCCGTTCACGGCGCCTGTCTTGGCGCGGGGATCGACATGATTTCCGCCTGCGACCTTCGGCTCGCGAGCGAGGATGCAAGCTTTGGAATCGAGGAAATTCACCTCGGCATGACCGCCGATGTCGGCACGCTGCAGCGCATGCCAAAGCTGGTGGCGCCAGGAATCGTCAAGGAACTTGCCTTCACCGGCCGGCGCTTTTCGGTCGACGAGGCCAGGGCCTGGGGCTTCGTCAATTCCGTCCACACAAATCGGGAGGCAACGCTTGCCGCGGCTTTTGCGTTGGCGCGCGAGATTGCCGCGAAGTCGCCGCTCGCCATTGCCGGCATCAAGCAGGCGGTGGACTACGCACGCGACCACTCGGTGCGCGACAGCCTCGACCAGATCGCCACATGGAATGCCGGCATGCTCCGCCCCGAAGACCTGATGAACGCGCTCAACGCGCGCATGGCGAAGAAGCAGGCCGTCTTCGCAGACCTCATCGCCGGTTAGCTCAAAGCGCGGGCAGTCCCGGCTTGCCCGCCTCGGCGGGGTTGCGGCGCACATACTCGGCCTTGAGGTCGGCGCTGCCCTTGCGCGTTCCGTCGTGGCTCCAACCCGGATGGCGGAACAGGTAGCCGAGGCGCTCGCTAAGCGTCAGACGGGGCCGTGCGGCGTCGCGCAGCATCGCCACCCATTCGTGAAACGCGACCTTCACCGGATTGAACGTGCCGATATTGCCGACGATGCCGTAGCGCGGTGCATCGCTCTCCACCTCCGGCACGAAGGTGCCGAACATCCTGTCCCAGATGATCAGCGTTCCGGCGTAGTTGGCGTCGAGATAGCGGGCATTGGTGGCGTGGTGCACGCGATGGTGCGAAGGCGTGTTCATCACCGCCTCGAACCATGCAGGCATCCTGCCGATCGTCTCGGTATGTATCCAGAACTGGTAGACGAGGTTGAAGCCGTAGACGAAGGCGAGGAAGGCCGGATGGAAGCCCAGCAGCACGAGCGGCACCGACAGGATCACCGCGCCGGTGACATTGCCGGTCCAGCTTTGGCGCAGCGCCGTCGACAGATTGTAGTGCTGGCTGGAATGATGATTGACGTGCTCGGCCCACAGCCAGCGCATGCGGTGCGCCAGCCGGTGATACCAGTAATAGCGCAGGTCATCGAGCAGGAAGGCGGCGATGCCCGCCCAGACCGAAATGCCGAGGTCAAAGAAACGGAACTGCCAGAACCACACCAATATGCCGTAGCTGATGAAGCCAAGCGCGATGCCCGCGACGACGTTGCCGACGCCCATCATCAGGCTCGTGACAGTGTCGCACGTCTCGAACTCGCCCTTGCCTCCGAAGAAGCGGACGAAGACCAGTTCGGCCAATATCGCCAGCACGAAGAACGGTATCGCAAGCTGGGTGACTTGGGGAAAATCAGGCATTCGTTGCTCCGTTGAGCCAGCTCGAAACCTTTGCGGCCTCGCTGGCGCTGGTGAAATGCGCATGCTCTGCCGGCAGCGTGAAATCGCGCAGGCGCAATGCGAGCCCGCCGCTGTCGTCGCATCGCACCTCCCTCAGCGTCTGCGGCTGCAGGATTCGCGTCACGTATCGCGCGCCGATGGCATGGACGAGGCCCGTTCGCCCGCCGCCAAGCGCAATGAAGGCGGCCTTGCCGTCATCGCTGATGGCGATTTCGCCGGTCTGTTCGTCGGGATAATCGATGAGGAACCGCGCCCTTGCAGCTTCCGCATCCACAATGCGTGCCGGCCGCGACATGCCGGAAACATGCACCGCGCCAATCACCAGCGACAATCCGGCAACGACCATGATTGCGAGTATCTCAAGGGGCATTATCAATTTTACCTTTACGTCAAAGGCAAGGCAAGCTCTAGCGAAGGCCCAGCACGGCGGCCCTTGCAAGGCTGAACTGCCGCCGCAGCGGCGAGACGATGATGCCGTCCTGCACCACCTCCGGCCGGGCGCGCGCGGCTGCATCCAGCCACACGCCTGCCGTGGCAAGCGGCAGGAAAACGACGCGCAGGCTCTTGTCGAGCGTATCGATTGCAGCAATTGCCTTGGCCCGGTGCTCACGCGCCAAGGCCGCGAAGGCGCTGACCGCATGCCCGTGCCGCGCATCGGGAGCAGCCTTGAGCCAGTCGTCGAGGCTAAGCCCGGTTGCCTCCAGCATGGGGAGCGGAAAAGGACATTTGCCACGGCTGCGGTCTGCCGGCAGACGCCGCAAGATCTCGCTCATGCGCAATGCCACGCCGCCATGGCCGCAGGCATCCGCCAACGTGCTGCCGCGCTGCGCCCCCGCACACAGCGCCACAAGCTGCAACAGTACGGAGCCGGTCTGCCCGCAATAGGCTTCGAACGTAATCCGGTCCGGCATCGGATCATTGTACAGATCGAAGACCCGCGCATCGATGAGATCGAGCAGCGGCTGCGGCGCAAGATCATGCCGAACCAGAGTTTCGCGCAGCGCTACGGCCACCGGGTTGTCGCCGCTTTCGCGGCCGCCATCCAGCACCTCGCGCCACCAGCGCAGCCGGATTTCGCCGATCATCGGCTCGCTCACCTTGTCGGGAATGGCGGCGATCTCCGCATTGAAGGCATAAAGCGCGGCAGCTGCCTCGCGTGTGCCTTCCGGCAGATACAGCACGGCCGCATAGCGGTCGCGGTCAGCCTCTCGCAGCTGCTGCAGGCAATGCGCGAACGCCTGTTGCGCCCGATTCTCGCCGCCTGCGGCCGTCAATCGACCGCGATCAGCGCGGCGGCGACCGCGCGGCCTTCCGACAGCAGGACGTTGTAGGTGCGCACCGCGGCGCCGGTCGTCATGGCGTCGGCGGAAATCGCGTGCTCGCGGAACGCCTGCCGCCAGTCCGGCTTGATCAGGCTGATCTCGCGTCCCATGCCGCACAGCAGGATTTCGATGTCCCCGCCTTCGGCCAGTACGGCGGCGAAGGCATCGAGGGTGAGCTGCGAGGCATCCATGATGTTCCAGGCATGAATGCCCGACGGCAGGCACAAGATGCTGCCGCGATGGCTCATGTCGGCGAAGCGGAACCCGCCATTGCCATAGGCGTCGATCGGGGCGCGGCCCGGGAAAATGCGCCTCGCGCATTTCCATCCCGGCCGGCCCTGCCTTTTCACCCGAGGCCATGTTGGCCTCAGGTCTTTTTCTTGGAGACGACTTCCGCGCCGGCGAAGGGGTTGACCGAGACCCTTTCCTCGCTCAGCTGGCCTGGCCTTAGCTTGAACAGGATCAGCAGCGGCGCGGCGACGAACACTGACGAATAGGTCCCGACCAGGATGCCGAAGATCATCGCGAACGAGAACCCGGAAAGCACCTCGCCGCCGAGGAAATAGAGCGCCATCAGCGCCAGCAGCGTCGTCACGCCGGTCAGGATGGTGCGCGACAATGTCTGGTTCATCGACAGGTCGATCAACTCGGGAATCGGCATCTTCTTGTATTTCCGAAGGTTTTCGCGAATTCGGTCATAGACGACGACCGTGTCGTTGATCGAATAGCCGATGATCGTCAGCACTGCCGCGATGGAAGTCAGCGAGAACTCCATCTGCAAGATCGCGTACATGCCGATGACCAGGAAGAGGTCGTGCAGGGTTGCGATGATCGCGCCGATGGCGAACTGCCATTCGAACCGGAACCAGATGTAGATGCCGATCGCAAGCGAGCGCGACAGCACACCGAGATGATGCCGGCTTGCGCCAGTTCGGAGGACACGGTCGGGCCGACGACTTCGACGCGGCGGATGTCGTAGTCCGACCTCGAGCGCCGCGCGCACCCGCGATTCGGCGCTCTGTTCGGCCATGTCGCCTTCGCCTTGCGATCCGACACGGATGAGCGCGTCGGCGGGCGAACCGAAGTTCTGCACCTGCACTTCGCCGATGTTGAGTTCGCCAAGCATCTCGCGGATCGTCGTCGATTTCGGCGATGCCGGACTTGGCCTGGACCTCGATCGCGGCGCCGCCCTTGAAGTCGACGCCGTAGATTGAAGCCCACGATGACGAGCATCGCGACGGAAATCGACGGAAGTGACGATCGAAAACCCGAATGCCCAGTTCTTCACGCCCATGAAGCTGAACTGTGGTGTCGTAGGGCACGAAATTGACCAAGGCGGCGGGATTTCAGTCGGCCGGCGGGCGCCGCAGCCACCAGGCGATCATCAGACGCGTGAAGGTGAAGGCCGTGAACACCGTCGTGATGATGCCGATGGCCAGCGTGACGGCGAAGCCGCGCACCGGTCCCGATCCCAGGTAGAACAGGATGACGGCGGCGATCAGCGTGGTCAGGTTGGCGTCGACGATCGTCGCCATCGCCTGCGCGGAAGCCGGTGTCGAGCGATTGCACGAGATTATCGCCCGGCACGGCTTTCTTCTCGCACGCGCTCGAAGATGAGGACGTTGGAATCGACCGCCATGCCCATCGTCAGCACGATGCCGGCGATGCCCGGCAAGCGTCAGCGTTGCGCCGAGCATCGACAGCGACGCCGATGATCAGCACCACGTTGGCGAGCAGCGCGATATTGGCGATGACGCCCAGCGAAGCCGTAGGCAACGACCGTGAACGCCATGACGAGGATCGTCGGCGACGATCGAGGCGAGCTTGCCGGCCTCGATCGAAGTCGGCGCCGAGGCCCGGACCGACGGTGCGCTCCTCGATGATAGTCGAGCTTGGCAGGCAGCGCGCCGGCGCGCAGCAGCACGGCAAGGTCGTTGGCGCTTTCGACGGTGAAGTTGCCGGAGATCTGGCCCGATCCGCCGAGGATCGGTTCGCGGATTACGGGCGCCGAAATCACCTCCTTGTCGAGGACGATGGCGAACAGCCGGCCGACATTGGCGCTGGACGACCTGGCAGAAGCGGGTCGCGCCCTTGTTGTCGAAGCGGAAGGAGATGATCGGCTCGTTGGTGCGCTGGTCGAAGGTCGCCTGCGCGTCGACGAGATTCTCGCCCGTCGACGATCGACGCGCGTCTCGATCAGATAGCCCTGCGGCGGATCGATCCTCGATACATCACCTCCGTGCCTGCCGGCGGCCGGCCGTTGATCGCCTCCTGCACCGGCATCTCGTCTGGACGACGATCTGGAAGGTCAGCTTGGCCGTCTGGCCGATGATCTGCTTCAGGCGCTGCGGATCCTGCAGGCCCGGATACTGCACGAGAATGCGGTCGTCGCCCTGCCGCTGGACGGTCGATTCGGTCGTGCCCAGTCTCGTTGATGCGGTTGGCTGACGACTTCGATCGACTGCGTGACAGCTTGCGAAACGGCGTTGTCGATGCCTTCCGGCGTCAGTTCGATGCGCAGCACGCCCGGCTCGGCTCGCTCGAGCTCGGCCGGCGAAACCGCGGCCTGCGCCGAACAGGCCGGAGGCCACCGGCCGCCGTCAGCGGCTCGAGCGCGGTCTTGGCCGCACTCGAGCTGCGCCTCGTCGCGCAGCGTGATGTTGACCGCCATGTCGCCGGATTAGCCAGCCGGTAGCCGATCTTGGCGTCGCGCAGCACCGCGCGGATGTCGTCTTCCAGCACCGCCTGCTTGTCGGCGATCAGCGCCTTGCGATCGACTTGCATCAGGATGTGCGAGCCGCCCTGCAGGTCGAGCCCGAGCGTCATTGCCTTCTTCGGCAACCAGCCCGGCATCGCATCGCGCACCGGTTCCGGAATGCAGGTTCGGCGCGGCAAACAGCAGCCCGAGCGACGATCGCCAACAGGATGGAGAGCGGTCTTCCAGGGCGAGAAATAGAGCATCGTCGTCTTTCAGCTTCACGGTGCGGCATGCTGCGCGCAACGTGGTTACAAGGCCGGTTCTTGCGCCGTTCTGGTTCACTTGACCGGTTCGCCCTTGACGCGCACATCGGCGAGCGTCGAGCGAAGCACGCGCACCTTCACGTTGGGCGCGATTTCCACCTCGACTTCCTTTTCCTCGTCCAGCACCTTCGTGACCTTGCCGACGATACCGCCGCCGGTGACGACCGTGTCGTTGCGGCGCACCGCTGCGATCATCGCTTCGCGCTGCTTCATGCTGTGTGCGCTGCGGGCGGATGACCAGGAAATACATGATCACGAAGATCAGGATCAGCGGGAAAAACGTCATCAGCATGTCGGCGCTGCCGCCCGTGGCAGTCTGCGCGTATGCGGGTGTAACGAACATGGTTCGCCTTTCTGGTCTGGTTCCACCCTGCGCTGCAAATCAGCCGGGCCTTCGAAGGTGGCGCGGAATATAGCCATCCGCGGCTCAATTGCAAACGCGGCGCGTCTTCCGCGGCGTTGCGGCGCAACTTGGCGCGGCACCGGCAGCCATGGTATCGCTCGGCGCTTGTTTTAAGGCCGGCAAGGGAGCACCAGGTCTTGTCCAACGACGGCATTGTCGCAGGAAGCGCTGCGAGCGATCGGCGAAAAGCTCGACCGGCTGATCGGCGCTGTCGCGCAGCTCGCGCCGAACGCGCACCGGCCCCGGATCTCGACGCGGCGGAAGCCTTCGTGCTGGCATCCGGACGGCGCATCTCCAGCCGGTCGCGCGGGTGAACCGGGTCGACATGCCGCTGCTCAAGGGCATCGACCGCGTGCGCGACATCCTGCACGAAAACACGCCGACGCTTCGCCAGCGGCCTGGCCGCCAACAACGCCTTGCTGTGGGGCGCGCGCGGCATGGGCAAGTCATCGCTGGTCAAGGCCGTGCATGCCGCCGTCAACGCGGCCATTGGCGGCAACAGCCTGAAGCTGATCGAGATCCATCGCGAGGACATTTCCTCGCTGCCGGTGCTGCTCAACCTGCTGCGCGACAGGCCGCAACGCGGTGATCCTGTTTTGCGACGACCTCTCCTTCGACAATGACGACACGTCGTACAAGTCGCTGAAGGCGGCGCTCGATGGCGGGGTCGAAGGCCGGCCGGACAATGTGATCTTCTACGCGACGTCCAACCGCCGCCATTTGCTGCCGCGCGACATGATCGAGAACGAGCGCTCGACAGCGATCAATCCGGCCGAGGCGGTCGAGGAAAAGGTGTCGCTGTCGGACCGGTTCGGGCTTTGGCTCGGCTTCCACAAATGCAGCCAGGACGAATTTCTCGACATGATCGACGGCTATGTCGCCCATTACGGCCTGCAATATCCGGCAGACAAATTGCGCGCCGAGGCGCTGGAATGGTCCACGACGCGCGGCAGCCGTTCGGGCCGGGTGGCCTGGCAATTCGTGCAGGACCTTGCCGGAAGGCTGGGCAAGGCAATCTGAAAACACGAAAAAACCCGCGCTTTTGAGGGCGCGGGTTCAGTCGACAGGAGATTTTCTTGATTATCTCCGGTTCGGGGCGGCGCTATGCGCCTCCCAAGTGCTTGAGCGGATCGACCGGCGTCGAGTTCTTGCGAAGCTCGAAATGCAGCTTCGGCATGTCGGTGGAGCCGGTGCGGCCCGAGCGGGCGATGGTCTGGCCCCGCCGCACTTCCTCGCCGCGCTTCACGTCGATTTCCTTGTTGTGGGCATAGGCCGAAACCCAGCCATCGGCATGGCGCACGAGCACCAGGTTGCCGAGACCCTCGAGCTCGTTGCCGGCATAAACGACGACGCCGTTTTCCGTGGCCTTCACAGCGGTGCCTTCCGGCACGGAGATGTCGATGCCGTCATTGCGGCCCGTAGCGCTCTTCTCGCCAAAGTTCGAGATGACGCGGCCACGAACCGGCCAGCGGAACTCGTCGATGCCTGTGCGGGCGGGCGCTGCCGGTTCTGCGGAGGCGGTCTGCGTGCCGGTTGCCGAAGGCTTCACATAGGGCTTGGGTTCTCCGCCAGCAGCCGTCGCAGTGCCGGTTACGGTCGCGTCGGTCGCCGGCGCCGCCGGTTTGGCGGCGGCCGTGGCGGGCTGACCTGCCTTGGGCAGGCTCAGTACCTGGCCGATCTTGAGATTGTCCGTGGTAAGTCCGTTCGCGGCCTTCAGCGCGGCAACGGTGACGCCGGCCTTCGCTGCGATCCTGTTCAGGCTGTCGCCTGCAGCGACCGTCACGGCCGATGCACCCGCGACCGATCCGGTGGTCACCGAATAGTCGGGCGCATTGTTGTCGGATGCAGGCGGCTGCGCACGGCGCTTCGGCTCGTAGCGCGGATCGTCCTTGACGGTCTGGTCTTCGACCGGCACGACGGCAGCGGTTTGCGTCGCGATCTGCCCGCGGCCCGAGCTTGCCGACTGTTGAGCCGGATCGCTGTCTGGCGCCGAGACAGGCGCATTGCGCGAGTAGACATAGGTGGGAATGACAACGTTCTGGCCACTCTGGACTGAACTTGCATCCTTGATGCCGTTCGCCGCGAGAATGGCGTTGACCGGTACGCCATAGCGCTTGGACAGGTTATAGAGCGTCTCGCCCTCGCGCATGGTTATCGTCGTGCCGCCGGTGGCCGTCCAGCCACGCTCGGCGCCGGTTGCGACCGCTGCTGCGGGAGCGGCGGCCTTTGCGGTAGCAGCCACTGCCGGAGCGGCGGCTTTTGCGGTCGCGGCCACTGCCGGAGCGGCGGCCTTTGCGGTCGCGGCCACTGCCGGAGCGGCAGCCCTTTGCGCAACTGGCGCCGAAACAGGCTCAACCGTGGGCGCCGGCTTTACCGAGGACGTGCGAACCGGATCGATGCCGCCGGATTTCGTCGAGGGGGCGAGCAGAGGCGGCTTGTCATAAGCCGGAGCGTTGGCGATCGGGCTTGCCAATGAATTGCGCTGGATGGATGAGGAATTTGCCGCAGCCGGCGCGTAGGCTGGCGTGGCATATGAGGAGCCTTGGGAATATGCCGCCCCGCTGACACCGCCGCCCGTTGTCAGGTCGCCCGAAGGAACGGGCGCGCCCTGGATCGAGCCGGTCGAGGCAGGATCAACACCTGGATATTCCTGGGAAGACTGCGGCGGCTGCGCGGCACTGGAATAGAGACTTGAATCAAAGCGCGTGAAGCCGGAACTGCATCCGGAGCCGATACCGGCTAGCACAGCCAGTACCGCGACGCGGCAGGTAAGACCAAAATGAATACGCTGGACCGGGGTACGCATACGATAACTCGCGCCACTTGCATTACTGGTGGCATTAAAGCGCGTTAATGTTACCCGTCCGTTAAGTCAGCGTGTAATTATCGAACAAAACTTTACCTTAGGCGAAAAAAGCCGCTCAAATTGCGCGCGCCACGCCTTCGCAGAACGGCTGCATGCGTACCGGAAACATGTTCATCGGCCTCGAAGCGCGATCCGATCTTGGTGAACTTCACCAGCATCTGCTCGCCATCCGGCGGTCCGATGGGTGCGAGCGCTATGCCGTTCGTGGTCAATTGATCGACGAAGTGCCGGGGAAAATCGGAATAGGCGCAGTTGGAAATGATGCGGTCGAACAGATCGCCGGGCTTGCCATGGCGGCCATCGACCAGTTCCACCTGGGCATTGTCAATCTCGAGCGCCGTCAGTCGCGTACGGGCCTTGTCGGCAAGCGTATGCCAGCGTTCGAGCGAGATCACCTTGCCGGCCATCTTTGCCAGCAGTGCCGTCTGGTAGCCGGTGCCGGTGCCAAGTTCCAGCACGCGATGCCCCTCGTCTACATTGAGCAGCATCAACATGCGCGCCATCAGGTCGGGCGAGGTCATGTTCTGCCCGCACTCGATCGGAAGCTGGCCCCGGCCGTAGCTGTCGTCGAGATGCATCACGGGTGCGAAATTCTGACGCGGAACTGCCTCGAAAGCGGACATCAGCCGGTGCGGCAGGCCCATTGCCCTCAGCCTCAGCAGCAGCCCCAGGATTGCCTCGCGCCGGTCTTTCAATCCATCGCCCCTATTCCGCAAAAATTGCCTTGAGTTCGCGCCTGAACGGCTCGTGCGTGAGATCGAGCTGCAGCGGCGTCACCGAGATGCGGCCCTCGCGCAACGCGACAAGGTCCGCCCCTTCCTTCTGGTCGGGAATTTCACGGCCAAAGCGCAGCCAGTAATAGGGAAGCCCGCGGCCGTCGCGCCGCTCTTCCATGAACAACCCGTGCGTATAGGCGCCCTGCCCCGTGATCTCGATGCCCTGCACCGCGTCCGGTTCGCAATTGGGGAAATTGACGTTGACCAGCGTCTTGTGAGGAAACTGCGTGTCGATCAGCTTCTGGATGATTTCCGGCGCGTGCGCCTCGGCGACCTCCCAGGGAGACCCGGCGGTCCTCGCCGATATAGGTATAGGCCTGCGACAGCGCTATCGAGCGCACGCCCAGCAAGGTGCCTTCCATGGCCCCGGCGACCGTGCCCGAATAGGTGACGTCGTCGCCGGTGTTCTGGCCTGAATTGACGCCGGAGAGCACGAGGTCCGGCGGGCTGTCCATCAGTTCGCGGATGGCCATGATGACGCAATCGGTCGGCGTGCCCTTCAGCGCGAAGCGCTTCTCGGCCGATCCGGCGCAGGCGCAGCGGCTCGTTCAGCGTCAGCGAATGGGCAAGGCCGCTCTGGTCGGTCTCCGGCGCCACCACCCAGACGTCGTCGGTAAAGCGTCGCGGCGATGCGCTCCAGCACGGCAAGGCCGTCCGCGTGAATTCCGTCGTCATTGGTCAGGAGAATGCGCATCAGCTTGCAGCCGCGATTCGTGTTGATCCCGCCCATGTAGCCACGAAGTGCGTCGGGTACGGTCACCGAGCCATCTTCATTCTGGTAATTCTCCAGATACCGCGACAAGCGCCCGGCCGACGGCGACGCCCGAACCGTTGAGCGTGTGGACATGGCCGATGGCCTTGCCGTCAGCCTGGCGGTAGCGCGCATTCATCCGCCGGGCCTGGAAATCGCCGCACACCGAGCAGGAGGAGATCTCGCGATAGGCATTCTGGCCCGGGCAGCCAGACTTCGAGGTCGTGCGTCTTGCGCGCGCCAAAACCCATGTCGCCGCTGCACAGCAGCATGGTGCGGAACGGCAGGCCGAGCCGCTTGAGAATGTCCTCGGCGCAGGCCGTCATGCGCTCATGCTCGGCGAGCGCCTGCTCCGGCGTCGTGATCGAGACCAGTTCCACCTTGAAGAACTGGTGCTGGCGGATCATGCCGCGCGTGTCGCGCCCGGCCGAACCGGCCTCTGCGCGGAAGCACGGCGTACCGGCGGTCATGCGCATCGGCAGGTCTTTCTCCTCGACGATCTCCTCGCGCACCAGATTGGTCAGCGACACTTCCGCCGTCGGAATCAGGCCATACCGGTTCTGGCGGAAATTGGTCCCGATATCGGGCCCGGCGTCGAACAGCCCTTCCGTGTGAACGGCCCAGAACTGGTCGTTCTCGAACTTCGGCAACTGGTTGGTGCCGAACATCGCATGGTCGCGCACCAGCAGCGGCGGGCTCACTTCCGTGTAGCCGTTCTCCTGCGTGTGGACGTCGAGCATGAACTGCGCCAGCGCCCGTTCCAGCCGCGCCAGCCCGCCCTTGAGCACCGTGAAGCGCGCGCCGGACATCTTGGCGGCAGCCTCGAAATCCATCATGCCGAGCGCTTCGCCGATCTCGAAATGCTCTTTCGGCTTGAAGCTGAACTCGCGCGGCTCGCCTACGCGGCGCAGCTCGACATTGCCGTGCTCGTCGGTGCCGACAGGCACTTCGTCGAGCGGCAGGTTCGGAATGGCGGCAAGGACCGCGCGCAACTGCAACTCGGCCTCGCGCTCCTCCGCTTCCATCGCGCCCATCGCGTCCTTGAGGCTGGCGACCTTGGCTTTCAGCGCTTCCGCGCCTTCCCTGTCGCCGCGCGCCATCGCCGCGCCGATTTCCTTGGATGCGGAGTTGCGAAGAGTCTGCGCTTCCTGCACCTTGGAGATGTGCATGCGGCGCACTTCATCGAGTTCGATCAGTTCGGATGCCTTGGCCGGGCAAGCCACGCCTGGCCAGTCCCTCGTCAAATTTCTGAGGGTGCTCGCGTATCCACTTTATGTCGAACATGAACCAATCCGGTGTGTGACAGCATTTGCGCCGAACGCTGCCGCGGATCAGGAGGCCGTGAGCTGCGCTTGCGAAGAGCCTTCTTCCGCCTCCTTGCGCAGCGCATTCCTGCGCTTCTCGATCCGCCGCGCGGCGATGATCGAAATTTCGTAGAGCAGCATCGCCGGTACCGCAAGGCCGATTTGACTGAGCGGATCGGGCGGGGTGAGCACTGCCGCGACGATGAAGGCGATGACGATGGCGTAGCGGCGCTTGTTCACCAGCGTCTCGACGGTGATGAGCTCGGCGCGCACCAGCAAGGTCAGCACCACCGGCAGCTGGAACACGATTCCGAAGGCGAAGATCAGCGCCATGATGAGGCCGAGATACTCGCTGACCTTTGGCAGCAATTCGATGGCCGCTTTTCCCTCCGCCCCGGCCTGCTGCATGTTCAGGAAGAAATGCATGACCAGCGGAAACAGAACGAAATAGACGAGGCACGCGCCGATGAAGAACAGGACCGGCGTCGCCACCAGATAGGGCAGGAAAGCCTTGCGCTCGTTGCGGTACAGCCCCGGCGCGACGAAGCGGTAGAGCTGCGTCGCGATCACCGGAAAGGCAAAGAATATGCGCGGCGAAAAAGGCCACCTTGATCTGGACGATGAAAAACTCCTGCGGAGCCGTGAAGATCATGCGCAGGTTCACGTTCGATCCGGCCGCCCGCTCATACGGCCGCATCAGGAATTCGAAGATTTCGCCGGCAAAATAAAACGCGATGAAAAAGAACACCACGATCGCGACCACGGCATAGAACAGCCGCTTGCGCAGCTCGATGAGGTGCTCGATCAGCGGCGCGCTCGAGGCTTCGACTTCGTCCTTGCTCATGCTTTCTTACCTGGCTTGGCCTTGCCGGCCGCCGCTGGCGTTTTCGCCGGTACTGGCGCGGCCGGAGCAGGCTTGGCCCGCTTGGTCGCTGCGGCCTTGGACGCCGGCTCAGCAGCCTTTGCCGCCGGGGACTTCGTGACGGCCTTGGGCGGGGGCGAGGACTTGGTGTCGGGCTTCTGCGTCTTGGCTGCGGTTCTTGCAGGAGACTTTGCCGAAGATTTTGTCAAAGATTTTCCGGCCGGCCTGGCCGCAGCTTTCGCCTTTGGCTCGGCCTTCGCTTCAGATATCGCCGCAGGTGCCGCAGGTTGAGGCATTACCGGGGTCGGCAATGGCGCAGTAAAGGCTGCGGGCACCGGCGGCACTTCGCCCGTGGCGCTGCCCGAAGGCATACCGGCCGAGGCATCCTTGCCGATTTCGTTTATGGACTTGTTCACCGACCCCTGAAAATCGAGCGCGGCCTTGCGGGCGTCCTCCAGCGGCTGGAAGGGCGCTTTCATGGTCTTCTTGACCTCGTCCAGTTCCGCTTCCCGGATCGCGTCGTCGAACTGCTTCTGGAAATCGCCGGCCATCTTGCGCAGTTGACCCACGGTCTTGCCGATCGTGCGGAGCATGCCGGGAAGTTCCTTGGGGCCAACAACGAGAATGGCCACGCAGGCAATGACGGCAAGCTCCGTCCAGCCGATATCGAACACGTTACTGCCTTTCCCCTTTTAAAGGGATTTCGTTGCAAGGTCCCGGACAGCACATGGCGTCCGGGACGAGCCTCGCAGGCCGATGTCAGACGGCCGAGGACTTGTCCTTGGTGCGGGCGCTCTCCGAGGCGTTCTGCTCGATTGTCTTGCCGGCAACGTCCTCATCTTCCTTCAAGCCCTTCTTGAAGGAGTTGATGCCCTTGGCCACATCGCCCATCAGATCGGAAATCTTGCCACGGCCAAAAAGCAGCAGCACCACGACCAGCACGATGATCCAGTGCCAAAGTGAAAACGAACCCATGATCGAACTCCTCGAGAATATGCGCCTTTGCGCTTTGGGGCTACCTTAGACTGTCACCGTGGCAGTCCGCAAGCGACTGGCTGTCTCACCTGCGTGTGATGGCCAATATGGTGACCTTTCGCCGCTTTTTCATCCGTGGGCCTCAAACATGGCGGAAAAACATCGCTGCCCCGTCCGCTACATGCACGCGCACGTCGCGTATTCCCTGCGGCAACCAGCCTGCCCGCACACGCGCACGCACGGGCTCCTCCCAGCCTTCGATGAACAATTCAACGATTTCGGCAATCCCGACGAAGCGGCGCTGCGAGATTCGGGCGTCAACGCTGGGAATGCCGGACCCGCCAAGATCGCCAGGCAATTCCACGGCAAGATCGCCGAGGCGAACGCAGGCATCAATGCTCTCGCCATCAGCAAAGCCCGGTACCGGCAAGTTGCCGAACGGCGTCGGCACGGTGCCGCCCGAGACCGTCGCCGTGAAGATGTTCAGCTCCGAAAAGAATCGCGCGGCGAACAGGTCTGCCGGCTTGTAATAGAGGATTTCCCCGGTGCCGGCCTGCACCAGCCTGCCATCGCGAAGCAATGCGATCTGGTCGCCGACCCGCAAGGCTTCCTCGGGGTCATGCGTCACGATGACTGCCGTCGCCCGCATGTCGCGCAGGAGGCTGATCGTTTCTTCGCGCACGCTGTCGCGCAGGCGCGCATCGAGCCCGGAGAACGGCTCGTCCATCAAGAGGATCCCCGGACGTGGCGCCAATGCGCGGGCCAGTGCGACGCGCTGCTGTTCGCCGCCCGACAATTGCTGCGGATACATTGCCGCATGGCTTTCCATGCCGACGCGCTCCAGCATGCGCCGGGCGGTCTGGTCGGCGGCGCGCCGTTCCACGCCCTTTAGGCCGAACCGCACGTTTTCAAGGATGGTCAGGTGCGGAAACAGCGCGTAGTCCTGGAAAACCAGGCCAACCCCGCGCATCTCCGGCGGCACGTGCACCGTGCCTTGCGAAACCACCTTTTCGTTGATGCTGACGCTGCCTGACGATTGCACCTCGATGCCTGCGGCAATGCGCAAGAGCGTCGTCTTGCCTGAGCCGGAAGGCCCCAGCAGGCAGAGTGTCTCGCCGGGCTCGGCGCGAATGGAAACATCGTGCAGGACCGGCGCCCCGCCGAAATCATGGCTCACATGGTCGAACGAAAGACTTGCAGCAATCGCAACGCCTGCGGTGTTGCGCTTGCCCCAGCGTTCATTGCCAATGATCGGCTTTGCCGCTTCCGGTCGGACATTCATGCGCGCCTCTTTAGACGAAGATGCGCCGCTTGTCAGGACGTTCTGGAGGCCGTTCAGTTGTCGCCGTCGCCGCCGCCGGGCGTAAGCAGGCCCAGTTCCTCGAGATCGGCGGGTGTCAGCGGGTCCTCGTCGTCGGTCATCTCGTCGGCTTCACCGGGCGAGGGAATGCGGAAGCCTTGCGGCAATTGCGCCTGCAGCAGCCCCGCGCCCTTCAACTCGTCCATGCCCGGCAGATCGCGGATTTCCTCCAGCCCGAAATGGTCGAGAAACGCATCGGTCGTGCCATAGGTCACGGGCCGCCCCGGCGTGCGGCGACGGCCGCGCATTCGCACCCAGCCGGTTTCCATAAGAACGTCCAGCGTGCCCTTCGAAGTGGCGACGCCTCGAATTTCCTCGATCTCGGCGCGCGTGACCGGCTGGTGATAAGCAATGATCGCCAGCGTCTCCAGCGCCGCCCGCGACAGCTTCTTGGTCTCGACCGCCTCGCGCTGCAGCAAAAAGCCCAGATCGTCCGCAGTTCGAAATGCCCAGTTGCCGCCGATCCGCACCAGGTTGATGCCCCGGTTGGCATATTCGATCTGCAACTCGTGCAGGATCAGTTCCAGATCGGCGCCCTGCGGCAGGCGCGAGGCAAGCGCGCGCTCGGAAACCGGCTCGGCCGAGGCGAAAAGGATCGCTTCCGCCATGCGCATGAGTTCGCGACGGTCGCGGTCGTTCGCGGCCCCAGCTTCATTGCCGCCCGGCAAGTCATCCCCGCTGTCGAACAGCATCTCCTCGCTGGCGGCATCGTCCTCGCCGCCGGCAAGGCCCGGCGTCACGATTCGATTGCTCGTCACCGAGAAGTGGATGATCTGCGCCTTGCTGCTTTCTGCCATCGGTTTGTCCGCCATGCCTCCGGATCAGCCCCGGTTGAGCGTTCTTAGCCGTTTCCGCCCTGCTGCGCACCGCTCTTGCCGGGTTTTCCCGTACCTTTGCGCAGGTAAAGCGGTGCATAAGCCTTTTCCTGCCGCATCGACAGCACGCCCTCGCGCACCAGTTCCAGCGTGGCGGCGAAGGAACTCGCCAGCGCCGTTGCCCGCAGCCGCCCCTGCGGCAAATATGCGAGCAGGAATGAATCGAGCGGCGCCCAGTCATCCAGACCGCCCGTAAAGCGCATCAATATTTCGCGCGCGTCCTGCAGCGACCACACGGTGCGCCGCGAAATCGTGACCTGCGAAACGATGGTTTTCTGCCGCTGCGCCGCATAGGCGGTGAGCAGGTCGTAGAGCGTAGCCGAATACTCCGCCCGCTTTTCGACGATCACCGCCTCGGGCTGGCCGCGCGCGAAGAAATCGCGTCCGAGCCGGTTGCGGTTTGAAAGGCGCGACGCTGCCTCTCGCATGGCCTCGAGCCGCTGCAGGCGGAACGCCAGTTGCGCCGCCATTTCCTCGCCGCTGAGACCGCTGCCGCCGGTCTCAGGCTCTGGTATCAGCAGGCGCGACTTGAGATAGGCGAGCCAAGCGGCCATCACCAGATAATCCGCGGCAAGCTCAATGCGAAGCTTGCGCACCTGCTCGATGAAGGCGAGATATTGCTCGGCAAGCGCCAGGATCGATATGCGAGCCAGATCGACCTTCTGCCGCCGCGCCAGTTCGAGCAGCAGGTCGAGCGGCCCCTCGAAGCCCTCCACGTCCACCGTGAAATCGGGATCGCTGGACGTGCGCTCGGGCGCGGCATCCCACGCGCCGGAAGCCGCCGGGGCGAACATGCCCTGCGCTCCGGCCTTGATGCGCTGGTTGCCCGATACGCTCACTTCGAAACTCCCCTCATCACGCGACCGCCATCGTCAGGCCTGCGAATTCGTCCCGCAGCGCCGCCTCGTCGCTTTGGTCGGGCGCCACAAGCCAGGTCATCGCCTGCCGGGCACGCCGCGCCGGTTCTCCCGAAAGCTCCGGGCAGACCGCGGCAACCGCTTCCATCTCTTCCATGACGCCGTTGCAGTGAAGCACGACATCGCAGCCGGCCGCAAAGGAGGCACGCGCGCGTTCGGCAAAATCGCCGTGCAAGCGCCTGCATGGACAGGTCATCGCTCATCAGCAGTCCGTCATAGCCGAGCCACCCGCGAATGATGCGCTGGATCATCACCGGCGATGTCGTCGCCGGGTTGTGCGGATCGAAGCCCGAATAGACCACATGCGCCGTCATGGCCATGGGCATGTCGGCCAGTTGCATGAACGGGTAGAAATCCGTGCAGCCAAGGATCGCCGGATGCGTGCTCACCACCGGCAGTTCCTTGTGGCTGTCCGCGAATGCCCGGCCATGGCCCGGAATGTGCTTGATCACCGGCAGCACGCCGCCGGCCAGCAGGCCTTCGCAGGCGGCGCGCGCGACCTGCGCCACTTCATAGGGCTGGTAGGAGTAGGCGCGGTTGCCGATCACGTCATGGGCGCCTTCGACCGGAACGTCGAGCACCGGCAGGCAATCGACATTGATGCCGACGCGCCGCAGGTCCATCGCCATCAGCCGCGATTGCAGATAGGCGGCCCGCAGGCCGGCATCCGCGTTGCGCCGGTAGATGTCCCCGAGCACCTTGCCCGGCGGATAGGAAGGCCAGTGCGGTGGCCGCAGCCGCGCAACCCGGCCGCCTTCCTGATCGATCAGGATCGGCACGTCCTCGCGTCCCGACAGCGCGCGCAACTCGTCGGTCAGCGCCAGCACTTGCTGCGGATCGGCGACATTGCGGCCGAACAGGATGAATCCCCAAGGCATGTTGGCCCGGAAGAAGCTCTTTTCCGCTTCGCTCAGCGTCGTGCCGGCAACTCCGGCGATGAATGCCTTGATTCGCATTCCCGATTCTTACCAGTTTCGTCAGCCCGGACCACCGCCCGGCGCAGCTTTCCCCTTAAAACGAAAAGGGCGGCCTGCATGCCGCAGACCGCCCTTTCTTGAACCATTCGCGCTCAGCGTGCGATGAAGCAGCTTCCGCCTGCGGCCTTCAGCTGTTCGCAAAGCGCGACGGCCTCTTCCTTGGTCTGCGCCGGCACGCGGACGCGGTAGAAGACGCCCTTGCCCTCGACCTCGGCGCGCTGCACAGCCAGCGGCTTGCTGCCGAGCACATCGGGGAACTTGCTCTTGAGGTTCTGGAAGGTCGCTTGCGCATCCTCGGCGCTGCGTTGCGAGGCAAGCTGCACAGCCCACTGGCCGGTGATTGCGGTCGCATCGGCAGGCAGGGTGGAGGAGACCTGTGTGCCGTCCTGCACCGAAGCGGCTGCCGCTTCGGCCGGAGCAGCGGCGGCCGGCGCTGTCTCGGCGGGCGCAGCCGCTTCGATCGGCTCCAGTGCCGCGTTCGATTGCGTCTCCGGCGCCAGCGATGTCGTGGCGGGCAAGGGTTCGGCCGCCGCGACCTCTTCTGCCGGAACGACCGTGCCGTCGGGCTTGATCAGCATCGTCTTGACGCGGCGTGGCGCAAGCGCCGGCACCGTGTTTGAAGCTTCCTCGGCAACAGGTGCCAGGCGCGCATCGGCCTTGGCATCCGCCGGCAGCGCATCGGCCGCAGGCACTGCCACGTCGGCGGAAGCCGGCGCCAGCTGTTCGTCACCGGACGCGGCAGCAGCCGGGTCTTCTTCGGTGACATTGGCGATGGAAATTGGCTCTTCGGCCGCGCTGACCAGCTTTTCCTGCGAGCCCGCGGTCTCATCCCCGCCGGATACCTTGTTGTAAACCACCTGATCCTGGTTTGCGATTTCAAGACCACCCGGATTTTCAGGCTTCACCTTCACGGGTGACGTGTCGGCCTTCACGATTACAGGCTCGCCCGAAGCAATCTTGTCGCCGCCCCCTGTCAAGGCCATCGCGATAGCGCCGACGCAAACCAGCGCGGCAACGCCAAGCGCACCAACCGCCAGTTTGAAGCCCCGGCTGCGTCCGCCCGCCGGCGGAACAATTGCCGCTATGCCCAGATCGACATCGTCGCTGTCGTGTCCCGGATCCTGCGTATACTGGTCATCCCAATTCTTGGCCGGCCAGTTCTCTTCATCCCAATGCGCGGCTGGATCGTCAAAAGCTTCCGGATCGAGATCGTCCGCCTGGCGGGCAACTTGCTGCTGTACCGGAGCGACGGCGGCCTGCTTGTGCGCCGGGGCCGAACGGGAGCCCTGCTCCATGGCGCGCGAGACGCCCATGTCCAGTTCTTGTGCGAAAGCGGCGGCGAAATGATCTTCCAGCTCACGCTCGGTTGTCACCTCGCGCCTGGGCACGACGGGTGTTGCCAGCGAAATATGTGGTTTGCGAATGGCGCCAGCGGAAGCCTCGGCTGCCACAGGCGCCGCCACCTCCATCTGACGAAGCTCCGCCTCGAATGCCGATCCGAAATCGATGTTGTCCAGGGCATCGGCCGCTTCGACCGGCTGCTCGGGTTCGTCGAAATAATGTTCGCCGTATTCCTGATGAAATTCTTCCGGGCGCTCTTCGCCAGCGGATTTCGGCTCGCTCAGCTCCTGCAGGATGGCGGCGAGCTCGTCATACTCGGCTTCCGTTTCGCCGGGCTCTTCCGACTGGGCCGGCTCGGCAGCCTGCGCGACGTGTTCCGGCTCAACCAGCTCGACGGCTTGCACGGCCTGGTCGTAGCTTGTCTCCGCTTCCAATTCCGCGGCGTGCTCTTCGACCGGTTCTTCGGCCGGCTCGTAAAGCGCCTCTTCAATGGGTTCGTCGGCGTGCGGAACGATCTCCGCATCTACTGCCTCGAAGGAAATATCCGCGCGCGCAGGCTCGGGCAAGGCATCATCGAAGGACAATTCCGCGAGCAGCTGGTCTTCCAGCGAAACCATGGCCGGCGCTTGCTCGACCATCACGGCCTGCGGCTCGGCTGCTTGGACTACCGGCGGGTGTTCGACCGGTTCGGGCGCGGCCGATACCGGCTCCTCGCCAAAACCGAGTTCCGCCATCAGCGCATCTTCCAGATCGAAGGCAGGCGCCTCTACCTGAATTGGCGCAATTGGCGCCTTGGCGGCGGGTGCGGCAATCACCGGCGCCGCGGCCGCTGCTTCTGCCGCGCTGCGCATGGACGGCTGGGATGCCGGTTGCTGGAATGGCGACACGGCGGGCTTTCGCACCACCGGTTCCTGTCCTGATACGATGCGAGCCAATTCCGCCAGCGGATCTTCTTCCGAAACGTCCGAAGAATACCCGCGAGCCAGATTGTTCTGATCGGTCATAACGCTTCTGCCCTGTCCTGAACTCGTGATCCCCCGGCCGAAAATTGTTTACCGCCGGTTCAAGCCCAGACCCCCTGTGCGCGAAGAATCCGTCAGGATTTTGTTCATTTCACCGCATTTCGTCCGGTGCACTGGCCCCGATTATGGCCAAACCCAGGGCGAGAACGGTGGAAAGTCCACGCAGCAATGCAAGTCTTGCTTGCGTCATAGTCGCATTTTCTTGGTTAACGAAGCGTAATTGCGGGTTCTCCTTGCCGCGGTTCCAGTGCTGGTGCAGTTCGGAGGCTAGTTCGTGCAGGTAAAAAGCCATCCTGTGCGGCTCGTCCGCCCGAGCCGATTGCTCGACGATGCGCGGGAACTGCGCCATCCGCGCGATCAGCGCCAGTTCGCCAGGATCGGTCAGCAGCGACAGGTCTGCCGACACCAGGGCTTGCGGCGAGGCGTCGAGGTCGGGCATCTCCGTGCCTGCCTTCTGGAAGACGGACTTGCAGCGCGCATGCGCGTATTGCACGTAGAAGACCGGATTGTCCTTCGACTGCTCGGTCACCTTGGCGAAGTCGAAGTCGAGCGGCGCTTCGTTCTTGCGATAGAGCATCATGAAGCGCACCGCGTCGCGGCCCACCTCCTCCACCACTTCGCGCAGCGTGACGAAATCGCCCGACCGCTTCGACATGCGCACCGGCTCGCCGTTGCGGTAGAGCTTCACGAGCTGGCACAGCAGCACGTCGAGCTCGGCTTCCTCGCCCGCCACGGCCTTGGCCACGGCCTTGAGCCGCTTGACATAGCCGCCGTGGTCGGCGCCGAGCACATAGATCATGCGCTTGAAGCCGCGCACGAACTTGTCGCGGAAATAGGCAACGTCGGCCGCGAAATAGGTGTAGCTGCCGTCGGACTTGACCAGCGGCCGGTCCATGTCGTCGCCGACCTGCGTGGAGCGGAACAACGTCTGCTCGCGATCTTCCCAGTCGATCGGAACTTCGCCCTTCGGCGGCGGCAGGCGGCCGTCGTAGACGAAGCCGCGCTCGCGCATCTCGGCCAGCATGCGGTCGATTTCCGATACCCCGCCATGCTTCTTGTGCAGCGTGCGCTCGGAGAAGAACACGTCGTGCCGCACGCCGAGCAGCTGCCAGATCCTCGCGGATCATCGCCATCATCGCGTCGATGGAACGGTCGCGCACGATCGCCATGCGTTGCGCTTCGTCCATCGATTTGAGCGCGTCGCCGAATTCCGCTGCCAGCGCCTGCCCGACCGGGACGAGGTAGTCGCCGGGATAAAGCCCCGCCGGGATCTCGCCGATCTCCTCGCCCAGCGCCTCGCGGTAGCGCAGGAAGACGGAGCGTGCGAGCACGTCGATCTGCGAGCCGGCGTCGTTGATGACATATTCGCGCGTCACGTCATAGCCGGCGAAGTCGAGGAGGTTGGCCAGCGCGTCGCCCACCACCGCGCCGCGGCAATGGCCGACATGCATCGGTCCGGTCGGATTGGCCGACACATATTCGACGTTGACCTTCAGCCCCTTGCCGACGAGGCCGCGTCCATAATTGTCGCCGGAGCGCAGGATCACGCCAAGGTGCCGCGCCCAGAAGCCTGGCGCCACGCGAATGTTGATGAAACCGGGGCCGGCGACTTCTGCCGAACCGACATCGGCGTCATCGGCCAGTGCCGCGGCGATCGCCTCGGCAATTTCGCGCGGGGCTTGGCCGCCTGCTTCGCCAGCACCATGGCCGCGTTGGTGGCGAGATCGCCATGCGCCGGGTCGCGCGGCGGCTCCACCGACAAGGCGGAGAGGTTCACCGGCGAGCACCGCTCTTTGAAATCAGCAGCTTCAACGATCTTCTTTATCTTGCTCTTCGAAGATCGGCGAATACATTCATGGGAAATCGCGCGGCGCTTGCCGTCCTGTGTTCTGTCGTGCCGGGGCTGGCGGCCCAATGGGGTCGGGGTTTCGCCTAACGCAATTCCGGAGTGTCGTCAAACAGTCGTTGGTGCTCGGAAATCGCGTAGCGGTCGGTCATGCCGGCGATGAAATCGGCCACGAGCCGCACCCGCTTTTCCTCCGCCATGCGTCCGGCGGCATCGCGCCAGTCGATACCCGCACTCGTTCGGCATCTGCGCGTCGCCGCTGGAATAGGCGTAGAAAAGGTCGCGCACGATCGATCTGCGCATTGTCGCGGACGCCCATCACCGAGGGCGCCGGTAGATGTGACTCGTAGAGAAAGTGCTTGATCGCCTTTTCGGCCGCCGCCATCGGCGTCGCAGAAGGCGCACCATCGCCCTGCCCGCCTTGCGCACGTCGGCGTCGGATGTCGGGCGCAAGCCCGGCGAGCCGGCGCTTGCGTTTCGGCAATCACGTCCTCGACCATGGCGGTGATCTGGCGTCGCATCGATTTCGTGCGTCGGTGCGCACCGGGTCGAGATGCGGATAGCGCTCGCGAACGCCGGCGAGCAATCCGCCCGACCAGCGGCAGGTCGCGCAAGCACGTCGAGATCGAACAGCCCGGCGCGCAGGCCGTCGTCGATGTCGTGGGTGTTGTAGGCGATGTCGTCGGCGATCGCGGCGCACTGCGCCTCGAGCCGGCGAAGTGGTCGCAGCTCGAGATCGAACAGCGCGTTGAACTCGACGATCGGCTTGCGGCAGCGGGCCCTTCAGCCGCCTTGCCGCCCGCGTCCGGTCAGCGGCCCGTTGTGCTTGACCAGGCCCTCCAGCGTCTCCCAGGTCAGGTTCAGCCCGTCGAACTCGGCGTAGCGCCGCTCCAGCCGCGTGACGATCGCGCAGCGACTGCGCGTTGTGGTCGAAGCCGCCGCACGGCGCCATCAGTCGTCCAGCGCGTCCTCGCCGGTATGGCCGAACGGCGTGTGGCCGAGGTCGTGGACCAGCGCCACGCGCCTCGGCGAGGTCCTCGTCGCAGCGCAGCGCCCGCGCGAGCGTGCGCGCGATCTGCGCCACCTCGATCGAGTGCGTCAGCCGGGTGCGGTAGTGGTCGCCCTCGTGCTCGACGAAGACCTGCGTCTTGTGCTTCAGCCGGCGGAAGGCGGTCGAGTGGATGATCCGGTCGCGGTCGCGCTGGAACGGCGTGCGCGTCGGGCTCGGCGCTTCGGGAAAAGCGGCCGCGCGATTGCCCGGATCGCAGGCATAGGCGCGCGCGGCCCGTCAGCCGAAGCCGATATCGCTCGATCATCGCCGCACCCCGCACGCCGCATGCGCCGCGCCGCTTAGACTTGGCCCGCCTGCCGCTTCATACCTATGGCGGGAGACGCGAATGCAAGGTGACGCGCCATGGAGACTCAGATGCAAGGCCGAAGCACTGGAAAGACCGCCACTGATCGTGACCGACGCGCCGCTGCAAGCGCATCGCGAAGATCGTCGGCCGAGGAAGACCGGCAAGACGGCGCTGCGCGTTTCGGTCGAAGGCGGCGGCTGCTCGGGCTTTTCCTACAAGTTCGACCTCGTGGCCGACGACCGCACCGACGACGATGTCGTCATCGAGACGGACGGCGCGACGGTGCTGATCGACGAGTGTCGCTGCATCTATATGGGCGGCTCGGTGATCGATTTCGTCGACGACCTGATGGGCCAGTCGTTCCAGATCAGGAACCCCAACGCGGTCGCCTCCTGCGGCTGCGGCACCAGCTTCTCGCTCTGAGCGACGCGCAATCGCATTAAAAAGCCCGGCAAGCTCCGGGCTTTTCTTTTGACAGCATCGGAATGCCGCATGAAGATCGCCACCTGGAACATCAACGGCGTCAAGGCGCGCATCGGCAACCTGCTCGCACTGGCTGCGCGAGAGCGCAGCCCGACATCGTCTGCCTGCAGGAGATCAAGAGCGTCGACGAGCGGCTTCCCGCGCGCCGAGATCGAGGCGCTCGGCTACAATGTCGAGACGCACGGCCAGAAGGGCTTCAACGGCGTCGCGATCCTGTCGAAGCTGCGCGTTCGACGAGGTCAGTCGCGGCCTGCCCGGCGACGACGACGACGAGCAGGCGCGCTTCATCGAAGGCGTGTTCTCGACGCGATAACGGGCGCGCTGCGCGTCGTCTCGCTCTATCTGCCGAACGGCAATCCGATCGGCACGCGAGAAGTTCGCCTACAAGCTGCCTGGATGGAGCGGCTGCAGCGCTGGGCCAAGGCGCGGCTGGCGCTCGAGGAACCGCTGGTGCTGGCCGGCGACTACAACGTCATCCCCGAGCCGATCGACGCCAAGTACCCGGAGACCTGGGTGAACGACGCGCTGTTCCAGCCGGAGAGCCGCGCCGCCTTCCGCAGGCTGCAAAATCTCGGCTTCACCGACGCGATCCGCGCCGTCACCGATGCTGAGCGGCATCTACACCTTCTGGGACTACCAGGCCGGCGCCTGGCAGCAAGAACAACGGCATCCGCATCGACCATCTGCTGCTGTCGCCCGAGGCGGCCGACCGGCTGCGCGACGCCGGCATCGACAAGCATGTGCGCGCCTGGGAAAAGCCGTCGGACCATGTGCCGGTCTGGATTTCGCTCAACGTCTGATCGGTTGACACCTTGCACAGGCCGGCGTCTGATCGGCGCATGCAACGCCGTTTCGTGCAGGCATTCCTGATTGCGTTCGCGTCCGGGCTCTGCACCCCGGCGCAAGCCGATGACGGCTGCATTTGCCGCCAACCCGGCGGGCAGACCCGGCTAGGCGAGACCGCGTGCATCCGGACGCCGACCGGAATGCAATTGGCGATCTGCGAAAAGGTGCTGAACAATACCAGCTGGAAATTTACCGGCCGGCCCTGCCCGGATGTTTCCCGACACCTTGGGGCTGCGGGCACGCGTCACGGCTGACTTATTGCGCCGCGTGCTGCTGGATCATCAGCACGGCCTGGCGCCGTTCCTGCTCGGTGGCCGAGGCAAATGCCTCTTCCTGGATCGCGGATATCCAGACCGAATCCTCGCCGCGTGGCTCGCTTCTGAGCCTGCATGATCATGGACAGGCCACGCACCGGATCGCGCCGCAGGTGCTCGCCCTCGAACAGCAACTGACCGAGCAGCGCCTGCGCGCCGGCGTGGCCGTTGTCGGAGGCGAGTCTTCAGCATGCGGGCGGCCTGCACGATATCGCCTTCGCCGTCCTTGCCGTCCAGATACATGCGCGCGAGTTCGTACTGCGCGTCCGGATGGTCGAAATAGGTCGGCCGCCGTCGTGAACATGATGATGGCTTCGCTGCGGTCGCGCTTCAGCCCTGCCTCAGGCACGCCGTCGCGGTAATATCGCCCGAGCGCCACCATGGCATTGCCGGTGAACTGCCAGTCGGCGCTGCCGGGCTGGGCGTCCGAATAGTTCTCGACGATCTGGCTGAAGAAGCGCACCGCGGCTGCCGGATCCTTCTTCACGCCGTCGCCGGTCTGGTACATCCGGCCGAGCTTCCACTGCGCCGCATGGTCGCCCTGCTCGGCGGCGTATTCCAGTGCGCTCGCCGCTTCCTTGGCCTCGCCCTTCTTGCGCGCGTCGAAGAAGAATTTCCACACGTTGTGCGAGGAAGGCTTCTCCTTCTCGAACAGCTGCTTCGCGTCGAGCGCCATCGCCGGCGCGGGCATTGCAACAACAATGCCCGTACCGATTACAAGGCAGGTCAGGATACTCAGATATCCGCATAGACATGGGTTTCTTTCGCGCCGCCCGGATGGGTCACCGCGCCGTAACGGGCGGTGCCGACCGTCTGGGCATATTTCCAGAGCGCGCCGGACTGGTAGTCGGTCTTGCGCGGTTTCCATTTCTTCGCCCGCCTGTCGAGCTCTTCCTGTGAAAGCGCGACGCTCGATCGTGCCCTTGACGGCGTCGATGCGATGACGTCGCCGTTCTTCAGCAGCGCGATCGGCCCGCCGACCGCCGCTTCCGGCCCGACATGGCCGATGCAGAAGCCGCGCGTTGCGCCCGAGAAGCGGCCGTCGGTGATCAGCGCCACCTTGTCGCCCATGCCCTGGCCGTAAAGGGCTGCCGTGGTCGACAGCATTTCGCGCATGCCCGGGCCGCCCTTGGGCCCTTCGTAGCGGATGACGAGGACCTCGCCTTCCTTGTAGTTCCTGTTGCTTCACCGCCTCGAAGCACTCTTCCTCGCTGTCGAAGCAGCGCGCCGGGCCGGAAAACTTGCAGGTTCTTCATGCCGGCGACCTTCACGATCGCGCCTTCGGGTGCGAGATTGCCCTTGCAGGCCCACGACGCCGCCGGTGCGGGTGATCGGCTTGTTGGCCGGATAGACCACGTCCTGCTGATCGTTCCACTCAACATGGGCCATGTTTTCGGCCAAAGTGCGGCCCGTCACTGTCAAGACAGTCGCCGTGCAGGTAACCGTGATCGAGCAGCGTCTTCATCAGGAGCGGGATGCCGCCGGCCTCGAACATGTCCTTGGCGACGTATTTGCCGCCCGGCTTCAGGTCGGCGATGTAGGGCGTCTTCTTGAAGATCTCGGCGACGTCGAACAGGTCGAACTTGATGCCGCACTCATGCGCGATCGCCGGCAGGTGCAGCGCCGCATTGGTGGAGCCGCCGGTAGCGGCCACGACCGCCGCGGCGTTTTCCAGCGCCTCGCGCGTGACGATGTCGCGCGGCCGGATGTTCCTGGCGATCAGCTCCATCACCTTCTCGCCGGAGGCGAACGCGAAGCGGTCGCGGATTTCGTAGGGCGCCGGCGCGCCGCAGGAATAGGGCAGCGCCAGGCCGATCGCCTCGGCGACCGTCGCCATGGTGTTGGCGGTGAACTGCGCGCCGCACGAACCGGCCGACGGGCAGGCGCGCTTCCTCGATGCTCGTGCAGGTCGGCGTCCGACATGTTGCCGACCGAGTGCTGGCCGACGGCCTCGAACACGTCCTGCACGGTGATCTGGCGGCCCTTGAACGTGCCCGGCAGGATCGACCCGCCATAGATGAAGATCGACGGCACGTTGAGGCGCACCATCGCCATCATCATGCCCGGCAGCGACTTGTCGCAGCCGGCAAGGCCGACCAGCGCGTCATAGCAATGGCCGCGCATGGTGAGCTCGACCGAGTCGGCGATGACGTCGCGGCTGACCAGCGAGGACTTCATGCCCTGATGGCCCATGGCGATGCCGTCGGTGACGGTGATGGTGCAGAATTCGCGCGGCGTGCCGCTGAGCGGCGGCAACGCCCTTCTTCACCGACCTGCGCCTGGCGCATCAGCGAGATGTTGCAGGGCGCGGCCTCGTTCCAGCAGGTGGCGACGCCGACCAGCGGCTGGGCGATCTCGGCTGCCGAAAGCCCCATGGCGTAAAGATACGAGCGGTGCGGCGCGCGCTCCGGTCCGACCGTCGTGTGCCGGCTTGGCAGCTTCGACTTGTCGATAGTGGGTTTCGGTGATTTGGCGTCCATGGTTCTCCCCTCCGCAGCGCGAGACCGCGCTTGCGGGCCACGACTGACTTGAATCCGATTTTTTGTGGCTGAAAAGGGGCGGATGCTCCGTCCCGGGCCTCCTGCCCTTATAGACAATACGGTTTGCCGCCGCTGTTGCTTTCCTGCCACGATTTTAGTGAAGATTGCGTTGCCGACGCGTGCCGTTACGCACACCTCGATGTTGATCCTTGTCAAAGCGAACATGACACTGATGTGACAGCCTCACTCCATAAAAGCGGGAGGTGGGAATGTCGCACTTGGAGACAAATCCGGAAGTCGTGCCTGCGCAGGTGGCCGCGCCGCCGCCACCTGCCATCGAACAGGCGAACAATCCCGAGCCCGAAGATGCGGGGGAGCCGCCCCGCGCTTTCGACCAGACGGTCTATCCCTACAAGACACGCATGCAGACTGCCGCCTACGAGGCGCACAAAGCGCTATTGCAGGTGGAATTGCTCAAGGTGCAGCGCTGGGTGGAGGAGACCGGGCAGAAGGTCGTCATTCTTTTCGAGGGGCGCGACGCGGCCGGCAAGGGCGGCACCATCAAGCGCTTCATGGAGCACCTGAACCCGCGCACGGCGCGCGTCGTGGCGCTCGCCAAGCCGACCGAGCGCGAGCGCACGCAGTGGTATTTCCAGCGCTATGTCGAGCACCTGCCGGCGGCCGGCGAGATCGTGATGTTCGACCGCTCCTGGTACAACCGCGCCGGCGTCGAGCGCGTCATGGGCTTCTGCACGCCCAACGAATATCTCGAGTTCATGCGCGAGACGCCGGAACTCGAGCGCATGCTGACCCGCTCGGGCATCTGGCTGTTCAAGTACTGGTTCTCGGTCTCGCGCGAGGAGCAGCTGCGCCGTTTCCGCGAACGCGAGAACGATCCGCTGAAGCAGTGGAAGCTCTCGCCGGTCGACCGCGCCTCGCTCGACAAGTGGGACGAGTACACCGAGGCGAAGGAGGCGATGTTCTTCTACACCGACACCGCCGACGCGCCCTGGACCGATGATCAAGTCGGACGACAAGAAGCGGGCGCGCATCAACTGCATGCTGCATCTTCTGCAGTCCCTGCCCTATCCCAACCGGGACCGGCAGGTGGCGCATGTGCCCGACCCGCTGATCGTCGCGCACGCCGGCGCATGTGATCGGCCGCGACGACCACATCCTGGGCAAGAGCCTGCACCCGGACCTGCGCAAGGCGGCAGGCTGAAACTTCAGCCTGCTACCCGTTCCAGCGCCTTCTTCGTGCGGTCCATCTCGCTGCGATAACCGGCTAGCTTCTCGCGTTCTTCCTCGACGACATCCTCCGGCGCATTGGCGACGAACTTTGCGTTGGAGAGCTTGCCGTCGAGCCGCTTGATCTCGCCTTCGAGCCGCTTCACTTCCTTCTCCAGCCGCGCCTTCTCGGCGGCGAAATCGACGACGCCCGCCAGCGGCAGGCAGGCCGTCGCCTCGCCGATGACGATCTGCGCAGAGCCCTTCGGCGCGGCGTCGCTCGATGCGTGATCGGCTCGACGCGCGCCAGCCGCGTGATGGCGGCATCGTGGATGGCGCAGCCGCTGGCGCGTCGTGTCGTCGGCATCGACCATCACCAGCGGCAGCATGGCGCCCGGCTTGCATGTTCATCTCCGGCGCGCACGGAACGGATTTCCGAGACCAGCTCGACCAGCCAGTTGATTTCGCCGGCCGCATCGCTCGTCGGCAAATCCGGCCTGCGGCCAGGTCGCGTGGCACAGCAGGCTGTCGCGCCGCCTGCCCGCTCCCGCCGTGTGCTCCCACAGTTCCTCGGTCATGAACGGCATGAACGGGTGCAGCAGCTTGTAGGTCTCGTCGAGCACATAGGCCGCGCAGGCCTGGCTTTCGGCCTTTGCCGCTTCGTCCGTCGCCGGCGAACACCGGCTTCAGCAGTTCGAGATACCAGTCGCAGAACCGTGTTCCAGACGAACTTGTAGAGGTGCCCGGCCGCATCGTTGAAGCGGAACTTCTCGATGCACTCGGTCACGTCGCGCACGGTCTGCGACAGCTCGGTCAGGATCCAGCGGTTGAGCGTCAGCGTCGCCGTCGACGGCTCGAAGTCCGGATTGCGGCGTCACGCCGTTCATCTCGGCAAAGCGCGTCGCGTTCCACAGCTTGGTGCCGAAATTGCGGTAGCCGGCGATGCGGGCCGGATCGAGCTTCACGTCCCTGCCCTGCGCCGCCATGATCGCCAGCGTGAAGCGCAGCGCGTCGGCGCCATATTCGTCGATCAGCTCCAGCGGGTCGATGACGTTGCCCTTCGACTTCGACATCTTCGGCGCCGTTCTTGTCGCGAACCAGCGCATGGACATAGACCGTGTGGAACGGCTCCTCGTCCCATCAGATGGTCAGGCCCATCATCATCATGCGGGCGACCCAGAAGAAGATGATGTCGAAGCCGGTCACCAGCACGTTGGTCGGGTAGTAGCGTGTCCAGTTCCGGCGTCTGGTCCGGCCAGCCGAGCGTCGAGAACGGCCACAGCGCCGAGGAGAACCAGGTGTCGAGCACGTCCTCGTCGCGGGTCAGGATATCGCCCGGCGCGAAGTTCTCCAGCCGCTCCTCGACCCAGGCCTTCCACGGGCCTTCATGCGCGATGTAGTGCTGGATGGCCGCGCGAAAGCGCCGCCTCCTCGTCCTTCTCGACGAAGATCGTGCCGTCCGGCCCGTACCAGGCCGGGATCTGGTGCCCCCACCACAGCTGGCGCGAGATGCACCAGGGCTGGATGTTCTCCATCCACTGGAAATAGGTGTTTTCCCAGTTCTTCGGGCACGAACTTGCGTGCGGCCCTCGCGAACGCTGGCGATTGCCGGCTTGGCCAGTTCCGCGGCGTTCGACATACCACTGGTCGGTCAGGAACGGCTCGATCGGCACGCCGCCGCGGTCGCCATGCGGAACCATGTGCGTGTGCGGCTCGACGGCCTGCAAGCAGGCCGAGTTCGTCCATCTTCTCGACGACCGCTGCGCGCGCGGCAAAGCGCTCCATGCCGTCGAGTTCCTCCAGCACTTCGAGCAGCTTGCCCTCGACCGGCACGCCTTCGAGGAAGTCGTCATTGTCCTTCAGCGTCAGGCGGCCATCGACGGTCATGATGTTGACGGCGCGCAGATGCTGCCGCTTGCCGACGTCGAAATCGTTGAAGTCATGCGCCGGCGTCATCTTCACCGCGCCGGTGCCCGCTTCCATGTCCGGATATTCGTCGGCGACGATCGGGATGCGCCGCCCGACCATCGGCAGGATCACGTCCTTGCCGACGAGGCCGGCATAGCGCGGATCGTCCGGATGCACCGCAACGCCGGTATCGCCCAGCATGGTCTCGGGCCGCGTCGTCGCGACCACCAGGTAATCGCGCGTTTCGTGGCCGGATGGCTCGCCGTCAGACGGGCGCCAGTCCCGGCGATTGCCCTCGACATCCTCGACATAGGGGTGCTCATAGGTGACGCCGTCGGCCAGCGGATAGCGGAAGTGCCACAGGTTGCCCTTGACCTCGACCTGCTCGACCTCGAGGTCGGAGATCGCGGTCAGCAGCTTCGGATCCCAGTTGACCAGGCGCTTGTCCTTGTAGATCAGCCCCTCGTTGTAGAGCCTGACGAACACCTCGATGACGGCCTGCGACAGGCCCTCGTCCATGGTGAAGCGCTCGCGCGACCAGTCGCAGGAAGCGCCGAGCCGCTTCAGCTGGTTGAAGATCATGCCGCCGGACTCGGCCTTCCACTCCCAGATGCGCTCGACGAACTTCTCGCGGCCCATCGCGTGGCGGTCGGGCTGCTGGCGCTCGGCAAGCTGGCGCTCCACGACCATCTGCGTCGCGATGCCGGCGTGGTCCATGCCCGGCTGCCACAGCACGTCCTTGCCGCGCATCCGCTCGAAGCGGACCAGTATGTCCTGCAGCGTGTTGTTGAGCGCATGGCCCATGTGCAGCGAGCCGGTGACGTTCGGCGGCGGAATGACGATCGTGAAGGGCTCCGCGCCGGGCCGTGCGCCAGCTCCGGCGGCAAAGGCGTTCGCGGCCTCCCAGATTTCGGCAATGCGCGGCTCTACCGCAGCGGCGTCGTAGTTCTTCTCGAGCATGTCGGGTTCACATGGGTTGGCGTGCAGCGCCCGTGGGCGCGCCGCTGCTTCGCTGATCCGTTGTAAAGCGAATGGGCGCATTCAAGTCAACATCGCTGCCGCTTTCGTGGCCTTGCGATGGCCTGTGGGCGATATATCTGTGGGTGCGAACGCTTGCGGAGGATCGAATGCGCATCTTGATCGTCGAGGGCAACACGCCCGAACTCATGGACCGTATGCACCAGATCGGCCGCCCGCTCGCCTGGCAGACATGGCAAACCGCAATCCGCCTGCACGAGAGCGATGCGGAGATTTCGGTCGTATATCCTTATTCCGTCGAGCGCGGTGACACGCACGAGCCGCTCGATACATTCGACGCGTTCGTCTTCACCGGCTCGGGCGTTTCATGGAACGCCATGGATGAGCGTGCAGTGTCCTTCGTGAAGGTAATCGAACCGATGCTTTTTAGCGGCAAGCCGGTGCTTGGCGCGTGCTGGGGCCTGCAGGTCGCGAGCGTCGCGCTGGGCGGGGAGGTTGCGGCGAACCCCAAGGGCAGCGAGATCGGCCTTGCGCATGTGTCCTTGAACGAGGCTGGCCTTGCGCATCCCGTATTCGCCGGATCGCCGGAAAAATTTGCGACGCCGACCTGGCACCGCGACCATGTCACCAGAATGCCCCAGGGCGCGGTGCTGCTTGCCAGCAGCGACGTCACCCACGTGCAGGCGATGGCGGTGCAGGTCGGCGGCGTCGATTTCGTCGGCTTCCAATACCATCCGGAGGCCGAACTTCACGACTTCCGAAAAGGCTTCGAGGCTTATGGCGCCCTGCCCGACTCCGTTGCGGTGATCGCCGACTTTCCCGACGAGCCGCCGCCGGAGGTGACGGATCCGCTGCGCCGCACCCACACGATCGGCAACTGGCTGCGTCACGTGGCCATGCGGCGCGACAAGCAGGCGGCCAGCGCCGGCTGATGCCTACCGCGTCAGCCGCAACTTGTTGATGCTGGCCGCGATGTCGGCGAAGGCAGTCTTCAGCGCATCGGCGTCGACCGCGTCATAGGCGTAACCGGCGTTTGTGGCGCATTCGACGTAAAGCTTCTTCGTCGCCGCATCCGCCTCGTTGAACAGCACCGTGTAGATTTCCACGCCCGCCTTCTTGGCATTGGCGCAGGCGAGCTTCATCTTGTCGTTCAGCACCGGGGTGACATTGGCCATGCGCGACTGAGGATCGCTGCCGAAGCGCTTGCCCTTGCCATAGCCATAGGCGCCGTAGTCGGTACCCGCGGCATAGCCGGTGAGATTGTCGTTCATCTCGTTCTGGCCATCGCCGAAAAGCACCATGATCTTGCGTGCCTTGCCATAGTTCGCGCCTTCGCTCAGTGGTTCGGCGGGTGACAGCGCGCGCCAACCCCACATGACGCCTTCGGACGCGATCGTGCCGGAGCCGACATAGAATGTCATGGCCTGCAACTTTGCGTTCACCTTGCCGGCATCCGTTGTAAGCGGCAGCAGTGGCGCGGGGCAGCCCTTGTTGGGGCCGGTCTGGTTTGCGCCGGTCTCGACGATGTTCGTCGTGTTGCCGTTCATGTACTTGACGACGTCGTGATAGTCGGTTTGCTGCCACTGATCCCAAAACGCATCGTCCCAGCCCGGCCGCTCCGCGACATACGGGTTGTGCGTGCCGGGAATCCAGCTCGGCTCGCTCGGCCAAAGATAGGGCACGAAGCGGGTGTTGGCGTTGTTGCCCGGCGTCGTGTCGTCGGTGTCGTAGGGTTCGGCGCGTGCTTCGACGCATCCGGCCCAGCGCGCTCCCATCCAGTTGTAGACCTGTGTGTGGGAGATCTTGTCCGGCGTTATCGACCAGCAACCATCATAGGTGTAGCCCGGCGGCAGGTCGTTGTTGTCCTTGATCGGAACTCCCTTGGTCCAGGCATAGGCGAGCTTCACCCCGAACAGTTCGTCGACTGCGGCCAGCACCGGCACGATGATCGCACCTGGAATGGAGAGCCATGCGCCCTCCTGGCTGCTGTTGCCCGGGCCGCCTTGGCCGCCACCGTTGAAGCATCCCTTTCGGGAGGTGGCTTGCCGGTTCTCGAACCAGTAGCCGTTGAAGGTCGCATCTCCCGCTTCATCGACATGGCGCGATGCAAGCCGGCCCGGATTGACCGCGCCGTTGAACGGGATAACCGCCATCTTGACATTGCCGACATTGGAAGCATCGAAAATCGTTTGGGCGAATGCAACCGTCGAGGATCTCAACGTGGTGATATACGGGGCCATTGAGCCGGTATTGTCGAGCACCAGCGCAATCTCAACCGGATCGTTGGAAACCGCCGTCGAGGCGATCACCTGAACTGGCAAGGTTTTGAATCCGAGAATGCCGGCGAGGCTCGTGCGGTAGTTTCCGCTCGCCGTATAGACATAATCGCTGCCGTCTTGCGTCAGCTTGCCCCTGAGCGCTTCAACGTCGCCCGTGAAATTGGCATCGAAATAATCATCGGCGATCTTCTTGCGCTGCCCGAAGCTCGAATCCGATGCGCGCGTTGCCGCCAGCACTGCCGCGTCGGCCGCCTGCTGCATGTCGGACTCGGCGTTCTGCCGTCCGGAATAATCGATGGCGAGCCCGGCGGCGCCGAAAACGGGAATGATCGCAATGGCGAAATAGATGGCGAAATTGCCCGACTCTGACCTGACAAACTTTTGGATCATCGACAACGTACCTGATTGGGTGACTGATAACGTGTACGTCGCACAATACAGTAACGCGCCTTAACAACGCATGAGGCGGCAATCGTCCCGGCGGCACCGGAGCCTCAGGTTATGTTCGAAAATGGACAAATCAACGCGGAAAAGGCACGTTCGCTAACCGGGTGTTAACCAAGGTTCCAAATCGCGATGGCGCCGGCCGGTCAGCCGCGTGCGATGCGCTCGATTTCCTCGCGAACGATCCGCTCCACCATGCCGGGCAGATTGGCATCAAGCCATTCGCGCAGCATTGGGCGAAGCACAGCCTCGACCTTGGCGGAGGTGTCGTCGGCAACGGCGGCCTTGAGCCGGTCCAGGGATCCCGCGACCATGCGGCTGGCCGAAGGCGAGACCAGCGCATCGCGGAATGCATTGACTTCCGAAGCCTGCGCCATCTCCTTTTCGGGCTGGGCAGCCTCCGGCGCTCTGGCAACTGCCTGCGCAGGTGCAGCGGGTGTCGCAACCGGGGCCGATGCTGCAGGCGCGGGCCCGGGCCGGGGTCCGACAGATGCAACCTGCGCCGCGACCGTGCCGGTTTGGCCGGTTCCGGCATGATGCCCGCCATTTGGCTGGCCATTGCCCGCAGGCGCGGCGGCGCGCGGCGTCTGATTGGCAGACGAGACCGAGGCCGCCAGTGCCGCGAGCGACATCGCGCCGTTTTCAGCCGGTGCGGACGCTTGCGGCGCGAAGGTTTCCGGGGTTCTTGCAACAGGTGCCGGCGCGGCCTGATGAACTGCGGGCGGCGGCGGTGTCATCGCTGCCTGGGCTGGCGCCGGGACTGTGCGTTTGCATTGCGGCCGGTGAAGGCGATGGAGGCGCAGCAGCGGGCCCGCGCGGCATCTCCTGCCGGACCTGGCTGGCGAGCGCCGCCAGGGTCGACGCCGAGTTTGGCCTGGGGGCGGTCTGTGTTCGATAGGACGGCTGGCCCATCGCCGGTGATGGCGGCGACGGCGGCGGCGATGCCGGGGCGGAAGATTGCATGCCGGCATGGCCTGCGGCCGATCCCGGGTGACTTGTGGCGCGGCTTGCGGAGCCCCGTTCAACGTCTCCAATCGGACAGGCGGCGTTTCGGTTGGCTTGGGGCGGGGATCATCCTGCGCGATGATCTTGCGGATGGAAGCAAGGATGTCTTCCATGCTTGGTTCTTTGGCTGCCGCTTCCGCCATGAAATGACCGCTCCTGATTTCGCGCGCCCTTCGGTTGCCGTGGGCCGGGGGCGAATTGAGATCAGGATAGAGCAAACACGCGCGTCCGGTAAGCGCGTATCACACCAGAAACCTGTTAACCGATTGCTTTCTTGTAGAGATGCCAGGTTGCGTGGCCCAGAACCGGCATCACGACCATCAGTCCGAGGAAAAGCGGGGCCATGGCCAGGATCGCCAGCACGGTCACGATGGCGCCGAAGCCGATCATCGCCACCGGGTTTTGAGCAACCGTCTTCACGCTGGTGGCGATCGCGGTCACGAAATCGACCTCGCGCTCCAGCAGCAGCGGAATGGAAATCACGGTCACGGAGAACAGCGCGAGCGCCAGCACGCCGCCAACCACTGTGCCGGTCGCGACGAACGCCATGCCTTCGCTTGTGCCGGTGACGATCGCCATGAACGACTTGACTGTCGAGATCGACTTGAAGCCGAGGAACAGCGCCGTCAGCAGCCGCACCTGATAGACCCAGACCCAGAACACGAAAAGCACCACGAAGGCCATCCACGACAGTTCGCGCTCGCGCTGGCGAAACACCACGCCCAGGATCGACTTCCAGGCGAGCGGCTCGCCCTCAGCGATGCGGCGGCTGGTCTCGTAAATGCCGACTGCCGCGAACGGGCCGATCAGCGGAAAGCCGATCGCCAGCGGCAGGATCAGCCAAGGCGCGTGGTAGAAGTGCAGCAGCAGGTACATCGCAATGCCGCCGGCGGTGAAGATGCCGCCGAAGAACAGCCCATGCACGGGCGCGCGGTAGAAATCGGAGAATCCCTTGGCGAGGCAGGCGAATACATCGCCGAGCGATACATCATTGATGACGATCGCCGCACGCCGCGGCGCAATTGCCTTCTCGTCGGTCACGCACGCCTCCCGCCCTGTCTGACAGGAAGCAATGTTTCACGATTTCGCAGTAGGCGGATTGATCGGGATCAATCCGTGCGGCTGCCGGGCTATTGCACCGGGAGTGCCAGTCCTGCGGGCTGATAGGCATCGCGTGGCGCCCGCGTCGGCACCGGAATGACGTCCGGGAGCCCCAGAGCCGCCAATTGCAACGGCTGATGCGATGAGATTGCTTCGCCCGAAACTGCGTCGACAACTTCAGGCGCCGCCTCGGGCTGCGTCTGGGCCGCCGTGCCGGTGGTCAGCGCCGCATCGACCTGCGCCATCACGTCGGGCGATTGTGGCGTATCCTGCGAATAGGCCTGCATGGTCTGTTCGGCGTCGCGGTTTCGGCTGACGAAGTTGAGCGCCGCATTGTGCACCACCTTGGACTTGTCCATCGTGATGTGGATCTGTCCCCAGACCAGCTCGTTGTGCACGGTGCCGGCATGGCCTTTCGGCTTGGCAAGCTGCCCGAAAACAGGGAACGCGTGATAGTAATTTTCCGCGACTTCCACGTTCGAGGGCGTCATGGCCGCCGGACCTGGAATGTCGATGGTGCCGATATAGGCAACGCGAATGCCGCTGCCCTTGAGCCTGTTGGCGAGCGTTATGGTGGACAGCGCGCCCATGGAATGGCCCATGATCATCACGGCGTCGGGCCGGCGCTTCATGATGTCGCGATAGGCCCAGTCGACCGCTTCCCAGCGATAGACGATCGCCGGGACGCCGGCAGCGGTCAGCTTCTCGCCCAGCCGGTCCATGCCGTTGGAAAAGGTCAAGCCCTTGCCGATGAAAGAGAAATCTCCCGCCCCGCGGAATAGGTACGCTTCAAGCGCCTGCGCTGGTGCGATGGTGACGAGCGAAATGAACAGCGCGGCCAATTGGGCCGCCAATGCGAGAGCAACTCGGTACACATGACCCTCCATGTGCCAGCTGAAAGGGCGTCCCCCCGAAGGGCCGCGCACTTGGTGCGGGCACTGTTATTTACGGTCATCGGGACGAAACAATGTCCCTCTCACGACCGTAATGAGCCATGATTATGGTTGCCGCCTCATTAACAAACCGTTGAAAAACTGAGGCATCTTCGCGGCAGTCGAAACGCGCCGCCGCGGTTGCGCCATCAGCCTGCCGCTCCACGCTCGGCGCGTATGGCGGCGAAGGCCTTCTTCACCGCTTCGTCGCGGCCATACATGTCCGCGAAATACTCGACCTTGCCTTCATCCGTCGGCCAGGCGGTGAAGTAGGCGACATATACCGGGAACTTCACCGGCACGTCATCCTGCCCATGGCCCTTGGTGAGCATCTCCTCGACATGTTGGACCGTGGTGCCCAGCACCGCAGCCGCCATCTCGCGCGGCTCCGCAAGGCGCACGCAGCCATGGCTGAAGGCGCGAACGTCCTTCTTGAAAAGATCGCGCGCCGGCGTGTCGTGCATGTAGATCGCATGCTTGTTGGGGAAGAGGATCTTCAACTCGCCAAGCGCATTGGCCTCGCCCGGTGACTGGCGCACGTCGAACGGCACGTCCGAGCCGACCGCATACCAGTCGATCGAGGAGGAGGCGATGCGGTTCCCCTGGCCGTCGGTCACTTCGTAGCCGCGCTCGTCCAGGTAGGCCGGGTTCTCGCGCAGCTTCGGCAGGAATTCGTTGACGAGGATCGAGCTGCGGCACGCCCCAGTAGGGGTTGTATTCGACCGTCTCGATCATGTCGTGGAAGAAGTTGGTCTGGTTGGCCTTGGTGCCCACCACCACGCGCATGTCGAGCTTCGTCTTGCCGCCTTCCACATAACGCGCGCGGTAAGCCGGCTGGTTGATGAAGACATGCCGCGGACCCAGATCGCGAGGATGCCAGCGCAGCTGCTCCAGCGCAATGATCACCCGCTCTCGCTTGGAGCTCACCGTGTCGCCGGTCAGCCTGGCAACCGTGTTGCGGCCGATCACGCCATCCGGCGTCAGCCCTGCCTCCTTCTGGAACGCCTTCATCAGCTCGACCTTGTCGAGCGTGTAAAGCGTTGCCGGAATTTCGCTCGGCGCGGGTGGCGCAGCAGTGGCGTTTGCCGCCTCCTCAGTCACCGGCTCGCCAGATGCGGGCTCGGCCGTCTTGGTGCCGCCGGTGGTGCCGGGCGCGGTTTGGGGCGCAGGTTCCGATGCAGCCGCTGGTGCCGCAATGGCCGCGTCGTTTCCGAAATCGTTTTCCGATGTCAAGGGTGCGGAATTCGCAGGCGCGCTCGCAGCATCCACCACGGCAGGCGTAGCGTTCAAGGGGCTGGTTCCGGCAGATGGCGCGGAAGGCGCGGCGACAGCCGCCAGCAAGTCGGCGAACTGAGCCTTCAATTCCGGCGACGCGCGTTTTTCCAGCGCCGCCATCACGAGCGGCAAATCCGTGCTGTCCTCGCCTGGCTTGATGAGCACGGTTTCCGGAATCGCGATGCTGTCGTCGCGTTCGCTGTCGAGCCGCGCCAGTTCGGCGACCAAAGCCTTGAAGGGGGCATTGTCGGGATTGAACGCGGGCAGCACGGATGCCGGATCGCCCGCCGCGATCTTTTCGAGAGCCTCCTTTGCCGAGAGTTGCCGCTCGGGAAAATCATGGTACCCGGACAGGCGGTCGGCAACGACAAGCCCGCCCGCCGCGTCCAGCGCATAGCGCGTCGCGCGGGCGGTCAGCGCAATCTCGAAACGCGCCGCCGCGTCGAGCCTTGCATTCTCGCCCGCCGCTGCGTCCACCACGGGCATGGAGACGGCGTAGTCTTCAGGATTGAGGCCGACCTGGCCCGCATCGGACAAGACCTTCAGCGCCGCTAGCGCCCTTGCGTTTGCCTGCAACGTATTGTCGAGCCACATCAGCTTCGGCGATGCCTTGTAATGCTCCACGACGGCCTTGCCGACCTGCGGTTCGGCCATGACGGAAAGTTCGGCGAAACGCCCGGCGATACTGGCATAGGCCTGCGCATCATCCATCGCGGGCATGGCTGCAGGCTGCGCAGGCGCAGTTGCGGCATTGGCCGTGCCCGTGATGGAGGAATCCAGCACATCCGACACCGACTGCACCAATGCGTCGCCGCTTGGCGCCGGGGTCCCCGTTGGCGTCGATGCCGCGGCGGCCGCGGCCGGCACAAGCGATTGCAGCTCGATCCTGGCAAGCCGGTCCACCTTGTAGGTGTAATATTGTGGCGCGCTCACCTTTTGAACCGGGGCTGGCGCACGCGGCGCCTGCTCCTGGGGCGCGAATGCCTGCTCGCGACGGATCCGCTCCTTCACCAGTCCGGGAAACAGAGCCTCGAAAATGTTTTGCGGGCGTGCCGACTGCTGGCTTTGGGCCTGCGCCAGCGTGGTGCTGGTGACAAGACATGCCAGGATGAATGACATGGCGACCGGGCCACGCATGCGTCGTGCAATCATTTTCAGGATCTCCTGTCCGCAAAATCCGGATTAATCGAATACATGTCTCGTTTCAACATGTGGCACGGCGATGACTCGTCCCAATTAGTTCTGATTGTATTAAATGTTACGTTAATGTGAGTCGTTCCATTCACAATCGGGAGAGCCGGGATCGGCCCTTTGCAAGGCGGCACTTGCGAATTTGCACCAAAGCATGCCGCGTTTGTCGTAGCGCCCCTCGCCTGACGGAACGATAGTCTTGGAACTGTGTCGTTTTCCCCAAAGATTGGTCTTTTTTCATGGTCAAAGCCGCTGTTTGCCGCCAATTCGGCGCGCCAATGCAAATCGAGGAAATCAAGCTGAAGAAGCCCGGGGCCGGCGAGGTTCTGGTGGACGTGAAAGCGTGCGCGATATGCCACTCCGACATTTCCTACGCGGAAGGCGCATGGGGCGGCACCCTGCCCGCTGTATACGGCCATGAGGCGGCCGGCATCGTCGAGGCCGTCGGCAAGGGCGTCACCAACGTCAAACCCGGAGATCACGTCGTCGTCACGCTGATTCGCTCATGCGGCGAGTGCTACTATTGCAGCGGCGGCAGTCAGGTGATGTGCGAGGAAGTCTTCCCGCTCGACAAGGCAAGTGCGATCCACACGGCCAAGGGCGAGGAACTGCACCAGGCCATGCGCACCGGCGCGTTTGCCGAGAAGGTCGTCGTCCATCACAGCCAGATGGTGAAGATCCCGGCCGACATTCCCTTCACCAGCGCCTCGCTGCTCGCCTGCGGCGTCATCACCGGCTTTGGCGCGGTGGTCAATACGGCCCATGTAAAGCCGGGCCAGAGCGTCGTGGTGGTCGGCTGCGGCGGCGTTGGCCTCAACGCCATCCAGGGCGCGGCACATGCCGGGGCATCGAAGATCATTGCGCTGGACCTTTCCGCGTCCAAGCTGAAGTCGGCGAAGAAATTCGGCGCGACCCACGCCATCGACCCGTCCACGCCCGACGTCGCGGACAAGATCAAGAAGCTCACCGCCGGCCGCGGCGTAGACTTCGTCTTCGTCACGGTCGGCGCGAAGTCGGCCTTCGACCGCGCCTTCGACTACATCACCAAGAACGGCACCGTGGTGATCGTCGGCATGCCCGCGACCGGCGTCTACAGCCAGTACGATCCCGGCACGCTGGCGGCCTGGAACCAGAAGATCCTCGGCTCCAAGATGGGCGAGGCGGTCGTCTCCAAGGACATTCCCAAGCTGGCGCGCGCCTACAAGAAGGGCGAGTTGAAGCTCGACGAACTGGTCAGCAAGACCTATCGTCTCGACCAGATCAACGAGGCCATCGCCGAGGTGAAATCCGGCAACGTGATGCGCAACGTGATCGTGTTCTAGGCCAGGCGGAGCCATTTCCATGCACATCCAGACGGTCAAGACCTTCGTCGTCGGCAATCCGCCGCCGCAGATCGGCGGGCGCTATTTCATCTTCGTCAAGCTGGTCACCAATACCGGCGTCGTCGGCTATGGCGAGGCCTACAACGCCACTTTCGATCCGCATGTGACGGCGACGATGATCGAGGACGCCGCTGCGCGCTACCTCGTCGGCCGCGACCCGCACGATGTCGAGACCTTCTTCCGCCGTGCTATTCCTCCGGCTTCACGCAGCGGCCGGACGTTTCGATGATGGGCTGCTATCTCGGCGCTCGAAATGGCCTGCTGGGACATCATCGGCAAGGAGGCCGGCAAGCCGGTCTACAAGCTGATCGGCGGCCAGGTGCACAAGCGGCTGCGCTCCTACACCTATCTCTATCCCAAGTCCGGCAGCGTCTACCCGTCCGAGACCGACAGCCCCAGGAACGTCTACAACGACCCCGACCTTGCGGCGGAAGCGGCGCTCGAAGCCGTCGAGCAGGGCTTCACCGCGGTCAAGTTCGACCCCGCCGGGCCCTACACCATCTATGACGGCCACCAGCCGCGCCTCGTCGACATCGAGCTTTCGGTGCGCATGGTGAAGGCGATGCGCGAGGCGGTCGGCACGCGTGCCGACATCCTTTTCGGCACACACGGCCAGTTCACCGCCTCGGGCGCAATGCGGATGGCCAAGGCACTCGAGCCCTACGATCCGCTGTGGTTCGAGGAGCCGGTGCCGCCCGACATGCCCGAGGTGCAGGCCGAGGTCGCGCGCGACACTTCGATTCCCGATCGCATCGGGCGAGCGACTGACCACGAAGTACGAATTCGCGCGCGTCATCGAATTGGGCGCTGCCGCGATCATCCAGCCGGATCTCGGCCGCTCGGGCGGCATCTGGGAAACCAAGAAGATCGCCGCCATCGCCGAGGCGCACCACGTGCTCAGTCGCGCCGCATTGCTATTGCGGGCCGATCGTTGCCGCAGCCAACGTCCAGCTTGCCGCCACCTGCCCCAACTTCCTGATCCTGGAGGCCATCAAGACCTTGTGACGGCTTCCACGAAACCTTGCTGATGAAAAAGATCGAGTGGGAGGATGGCGACATCATCCCCTCCAACGAGCCGGGCCTCGGCGTCGAATTGAACGAGGCCGTCTGCGAGGCCCATCCCTGGCCGAAAACCGGCTCGGGAACTCCGCTGCACCTTGAAATGACCAAAGAGCCGTTGATGCCATGAGCAAGAGACAGTCTTACGCCTATATCGGCCTTGGCCATCTCGGCGGCGCGCTCGCCGCCTGCCTGGTGCGCAACGGCTTCGACGTGCACGTCTATCGACCGCGATCCGGCGGTCGTCGAAAAGCTCGTCGCCATCGGCGCAAAGGCGGCGCCGAGCGCAGCCGCGGCCGCAAAGCGCGCGCCGGCAATGCGATCACCTGCCTGCCCTCGCCCAAGGTGAGCGAGGCGGTGCTGACCGGCCCCGGCGGCATCCTCGAAGGCTTGCCGCAAGGCGGGACATGGATCGAGATGTCGACCAACGGCCGCGAGGAAATCATCCGCCTGTCGCAGCTCGCGGCGGCCAAGGGCGTGCACACGCTCGAATGCCCGGTCACCGGCGGCGTCCATCTTGCGACCATCGGCCAGATCACCGCACTGGTCGGCGGCGACCAGGCGCTTTACGAGACGCATCACGACGCGATTTCGGCGATGACCGGCAAGTCCTTCCTGATGGGTCCGATCGGCTCGGCGGCGATCATCAAGGTCATCACCAACATGCTGGCCTTCATCCATCTCGTGGCGGCGGGCGAAGCCATGATGCTGGCCAAGAAGGGCGGACTGGATCTGGCGCAGGCCTATCACGCCATCGTCGCCTCCTCGGGCAACTCCTTCGTGCATGAGACCGAGACACAGCTGGTGCTGAACGGCTCCTACGACATCGCCTTCACCATGGACCTGGCGCTGAAGGACCTCGGCTTCGCCATGCAGATGGGCAAGGAAGGCGGCGTGCCGCTGGCGCTCGCCTCGATGGTCAACCAGATCTTCATCCAGGGCAAATCGGAATATGGCGGCGACGCCTGGTCGACGAAGATCGTCAAGCTGCTGGAAGACGCCGTAGGCACCGATCTGCGCGCGCCGGGCTTCCCGGCGAAGCTGGAGGCCTGAACGGCTCGATCAGGTCCGCCCATGCACCAGATCGCCCTGCCCGCCCTGCCCGATGTCACCGCTCCGGACGGCTCGCATGTGCGCATCCTGTGCGCGCTCGAACGCGGCTCCATGGCGCATTTCACGCTGGCGCCGGGCATGGTCTCCAAGGCCGTGCGGCACCGCAGCGTCGAGGAAATCTGGTACATCATCGCAGGCGCGGGGCAGATGTGGCGGGCCAATGCCGGCGGCGAAAGCATCGTCGATCTTCAGCCCGGCCTCTCGCTGACCATTCCCGCCGGCACGAGCTTCCAGTTCCGCTCCACCGGCCCCGGCGATCTTCAAGCAGTGGCGATCACCATGCCGCCCTGGCCGGGCATGGACGAGGCGGAGTTGGTGGATGGGGTGTGGTGATCAACGCCCGGCCCGCAGCTCCCTCGGCGCGTTGCCGTATTGCGCGCGGAACGCACGGCTGAAGGTGGCGGCGGAGGAAAAGCCCGTGCGGGTGGCGATCTCGGTCATCGCGCAGCGACGTGTCGCTGACCATTTTCCGCGCCAGCGCCAGCCGCAGGTTCAGGTAATAGCGGCCCGGCGGCTCGCCGATCAGCCGGCCGAATTCCTGCTCCAGCGTGCGCTGGCTCACCCGCACGCGCTTGGCGATGGCGGCGATCGTCAGCGGCGCGTCGACATGGCTTTCCATCAGCCGGATGGCGGCGGCGAGGCGCGGGTCGCGCTCGTCGATCCGCCCGAGCGAGACCAGCGGCTGCGGCTCGCCCGGCGCGCGCGACTGGTCGTAGATGAACACGCTCGCCGACGTTGAGCGCCAGCGCCATGCCCTGCCGCGAACGCACCAGATGCAGCATCAGGTCGAAGGTCGGCGAAGCGCCGCCGGTGGTGAAGACCTTGCCGTCGATGACGTAGCGGTCGGGCCGCACCTGCGTGCCGGGAAAGGCGGCGCGAAAATCCTCGATGTCCTCCCAATGCGTCGTCGCGGCGCGGTTCTCGAGCAGGCCCGCATGGCCCAGCAGCCAGGCGCCCGCCTCCACGCCACCGATGGCGCGCGCACGCCGCGCGGCGCGTGCGCAAGCCGGAGAGAAACGGCCGGCGCGCATAGGAGGACGCGCCGAAGCCGCGCGATCGACCACCAGCACCTCGTGCTGCGCATCCGGGTCGAACCGCCCGGACACCGTTACCGGCATCGGCTCGATGTCGTGCCGGATGGCTCGCCGTCCATCGAAACGATGCTTCCAGTCGAAGAGCGTTTCGCCGGAAATGCGGTTGGCAGCGCGCAGCGGATCGATGCTCGAGGCGACGCACATGATCGACGCGCCCGGCAGCACCAGGAAGGTGATGTCGCAGCGGCGCCGCATCCGGCTCGAAGATTGAACGGCGCTTCGCTTTTCATCAAGAAACTTTCGTAATGTGCAAAACAGCTTTCGCGCAAGTGAGGCATGATCAGCGGCAATGCATGGGAGGAAATCATGCCGCTGACCATGAACCGCGAGGTCTTCATCACCTGTGCCGTGACCGGCTCGGGCGGCACGCAGGACCGCTCGCCCGCATGTGCCGCGCTCGCCGCAAGCAGATCGCCGACGCCGCGATCGATGCCGCCAAGGCCGGCGCGGCGGTCGTCCATTGCCATGTGCGCGACCCCGAGACCGGCAAGCCGCGCCGCGACGTCGCACCTCTACCGCGAGGTGACCGAGCGCATCCGCGACGCCAATGTCGACGTGGTGCTGAACCTGACCGCCGGCATGGGCGGCGACATGATGTTCGGCGATCGTCGAGAACCCGCTGCCGCTGAAGCCGCAGCGGCACCGACATGGGCGGCGCCACCGAAGCGCGTGGCGCATGTGCGCCGAGTGCCTGCCGGAGATCTGCACGCTCGACTGCGGCACGATGAACTTCAACGAGGCCGACTATGTGATGACCAACACGCCCGGCATGCTGCGCGCCATGGGCGGCATGATGACGGCGCTCGGCGTGCAAGCCGGAGATCGAGGCCTTCGACACCGGCCATCTGTGGTTCGCCAAGCAGCTGGTCGAGCGAGGGCGTGCTCGAAGCCCGATGCGCTGGTGCAGCTCTGCATGGGCGTTCCCTGGGGCGCGCCGGACGATCTCAACACCTTCATGGCGATGGTCAACAACGTGCCGACGGACTGGAACTGGTCGGCCTTCTCGATCGGCCGCAACCAGATGGCCTATGTCGCCGCCGCCGTGCTTGCCGGCGGCAATGTGCGCGTCGGGCTCGAAGACAATCTCTGGCTCGACAAGGGCGTGCTGGCGACCAACGCGCAGCTGGTCGAACGCGCCGTCACCGTCATCGAGAACATGGGCGCGCGGGTGATCGGCCCGGAGGAAGTGCGCAAGAAGCTGAACCTCACCAAGCGGGCGCCACTGGCGGTGGCAACCTGAAATGGTCGGCATCCTGATCGCGCTGGCGCTGGTCTTGCCCGGCATCCTGGCCCTCGCTCTGCCGGTCGTGAAGCCGGACGGCGTTGCCTGGATTCTGTGGGCGCTGCCGGTGCTGCTGGCATGTTTCCTGTGGGTATGGGCGGCAGGCATGAACCCCGATGGCGACCGCGTCTTCTACTTCGCCTTTGCGGCGTGGACGACGCTCTGGCCGGCTGTCGGATTGGTGCTTCGATCAATGAAGCGAAGGAACGCGTGAAATGAACATCACCAAGGCAGCATGCATCGGCGGCGGGGTCATCGGCGCAGGCTGGGTCGCCCGGCTGATCGAGAACTGGCATCGACGTCGCCATCTACGATCCCGCACCCGATGCGCAGCGCGAAGATGCAGGCGCGTGCTCGACAATGCCGACCGCGCCTATGCCAAGCTGACCATGGCCGCCCGCCCGAAGAAGGGCAAGCTGACCTTCGCCAACTCCATCGCCGAGGCGGTGAAGGACGCGCACTGGATCGTCAGGAAAGCGTGCCGGAGCGGCTCGACCTCAAGCACAAGGTCTATGCCGAGATCGAGGCCGCCGCGCCCGCCAACGCCGCTCATCGGCTCCTCGACCTCGGGCATCATGCCGACCGACTTGCAGGCGCAGATGAAGACGCCCGGACCGCCTGCTCGTCGCCCACCCGTTCAACCCGGTCTACCTGCTGCCGCTGGTCGAGATCGTCGGCGGCAAGAAGACCTCGCCGGAGGCGATCGAGCCGGGCCATGGAGTTCTACGACGGCATCGGCATGAAGCCGGTGTGCATCCGCAAGGAGATCGACGCCTTCGTCGCCGACCGCCTGCTGGAGGCGATCTGGCGCGAGGCGCTGTGGCTGATCAAGGACGGCATCTGCACGACCGAGGAACTCGACGACATCGATCCGCTATCGGCTTCGGCCTGCGCTGGGCGCAGATGGGCCATGTTCGAGACCTATCGCATCGCCGGCGGCGAGGCCGGCATGCGCCACTTCATGGCGCAGTTCGGGCCCTGCCTGAACTGGCCCTGGACCAAGCTGATGGACGTGCCGGAGTTCAACGACGAGCTGGTCGACCTGATCGCCGGCCAGTCCGACGCGCAGTCGGGCCACTGTCGCATCCGCGAGCTGGAGCGCATCCGCGACGACAATCTCGTCGCCATCCATGCAGGCGCTGCAAGGCCAGATGACTGGGGCGCGGGCAAGGTGCTGCGCGGCTTACGAGAAGCAGCTGTTCGACGCAGGCGCATGGCGCGACGCCGACGCCGGATTTCTCGAAGCCGGTCCGCACCATGGACAAGCGCATCCCGCCGGACTGGATCGACTACAACGGCCACATGAACGAAAGCCGCTATCTGCACTGCTTCGGCGACGCCTCGGACGCCTTCATGCGGCTGATCGGCTGCGATGCCGGACTATATCGCGTCGGGCGGCTCCTACTACACGGTCGAGACCCACATCCGCCACATCGCCGAAGTGCGACGTCAGCGAGCCGGTCTACACCTTGACGCAGGTGCTCGCCGGCACGGCCGGAAAGCGCATGCACCTCTTCCACACGCTCCATCACGGAGACGGAAGAGTGCTGGCGACCGGCGAGCAGATGCTGCTTGCACGTCTCGCTCCAGACGCGCTCGGCGAGCCGACCCCGCGCCCGATGTCGCCGAAAAGCTGGCCGACATTGCCAGGAAGCACGCGAGCCTGCCGGTGCCCGAAGGCGCCGGCCGGTTCGTTGGCCAACCGAGGTAGAAGCCGATGAATTTCGGCCTGACGCGAGGAACAGCAGATGATCGTCGACACGACGCGCGCCTTCGTCGAGACCGAGCTCTATCCGCACGAGGCCGAGGTCGAGCGCACCGGCGTGCTGCGCATGGAACTGGTCCGCGAGATCCAGGCAGAAGGCGATGGCAGCCGGGCTTTACGCCGCCAACATGCCGGAGGAGGTCGGCGGCGCGGGCCTCGATACGCTGACCTGGCTGCTCTACGAGAAGGAGCTCGGCCGGGCCAACTACGCGCTGCACTGGACCTGCGTCGCGCGGCCCTCGAACATCCTGCTGGCCGGCACGCCGGAGCAGCGCGAGCAGTATCTGTTCCCCTGCATCCGCGGCGAGAAATGGGACTGCCTCGCCATGACCGAGCCCGGCGCCGGCTCGGACCTGCGCGGCATGAAGGCCACCGCCCGGCAGGACGGCGGCGACTGGGTGCTGAACGGCACCAAGCATTTCATCAGCCATGCCGACATCGCCGACTTCGCCATCGTCTTCATGGCGACCGGCGAGGAGGAGACGCCGCGCGGCACGAAGAAGCTGATCACCGCCTTCTTCGTCGACAAGGGCACGCCCGGCTTCACCGTGCGCGACGGCTACCGCAACGTCTCGCATCGCGGCTACACCAACGCGATCCTGGAGTTCGACGACTGCCGCGTCCCGGCCGCGCAGATGCTGGGCGAGGTGCACAAGGGCTTCGAGGTCGCCAACACCTGGCTCGGCGCGACGCGCCTGCAGGTCGCCGCCACCTGCCTCGGCCGGGCCGAGCGCGCGCTTGGCCACGCCGTCGACTATGCCGCCGAGCGCAAGCAGTTCGGCCAGCAGATCGGCAAGTTCCAGGGCATCTCGCTTCAAGCTCGCCGACATGGCGATGGAGCTGAAGGCGGCCGAGCTGCTGACCTGCGAGGCCGCCTGGAAGTACGACCAGGGCACGGTCACCGACGCCGACATGGCGATGGCCAAGCTGAAGGCGACCGAGATGCTGGCCTTCGTCGCCGACGAGGCGATCCAGATCTACGGCGGCATGGGCCTGATGGACGACCTGCCGCTGGAGCGCATCTGGCGCGACGCCCGGGTCGAGCGGATCTGGGAGGGCACCACCGAGATCCAGCGCCACATCATCACCCGCGCACTGCTGCGCCGCTCGGCGCATGACTTCCCGATGACCGCCCTCGCCCGCCTGCTTCCGCCCAAGATCCATCGCCGTGTTCGGCGGCCTGGGCGCAGAACGTCGTCGCGCAGTGCGCCAAGATGGGCTTTGCCGGCGAGGTCTGGCCGGTGCACCCGACCCGCGACGAGATCGCCGGCGTGAAGGCCTACCGCTCCGTCGCCGACCTGCCCGGCGCGCCGGACGCGAGCTTCGTCGGCGTCAACCGCGAACTGACGATCGACATCGTGCGGCACTTGCGCGAACGCGGCGCGGGCGGCGCGGTCTGCTTCGCCTCCGGCTTCAGCGAGAGCGAGGCGGAGGCCGAGGGCGGCACGCAGCTGCAGGCACGGCTGGTCGAGGCCGCCGGCGACATGCCGATCCTCGGCCCCAACTGCTACGGCTTCATCAACTATCTCGACGGCGCGCTGCTCTGGCCCGACCAGCATGGCGGCGTGCGGCGTGCGAGCGCGGCGTCGCGCATCCTCACGCAGTCCTCCAACATCGCCATCAACCTGACGATGCAGCGGCGCGGCCTGCCGCTGGCCTTCGTCGATGACCGCCGGCAACCAGGCGCAGACGGCCAGGCCGCAGATGGCGATGGCGCTGGTCGACGATCCGCGCGTCACCGCCATCGGCCTGCACATCGAAGGCGTCGACAAGCGTGCGCGAGCTTCGAGGCGCTGGCGGCGCAGGCACGCGCCGCAGGCAAGCCCATCGTCGCGATGAAGGTCGGCCAGTCGGCGCAGGCGCGCGCCGACGGTCAGCCACACCGCCTCGCTCGCCGGCTCGGACGCCGGTTCGCGCGCGTTCTTCAAGCGGCTCGGCATCGCGCTGGTCGACACGATCCCGGTGTTCCTCGAGACGCTGAAGCTGCTGCATGTCCACGGCCCGCTGCCGGGCAACGCCATCGCCTCGATGAGCTGCTCGGGCGGCGAGGCGGCCTGATGGCCGAATCGCCGCAGGGGCGCGACGTCCGCTGGCCCGCGCTGACGCGCGCAGCAGCACGAGGGCTGCGCGCGACGCTCGGGCCGATGGTGGCGGTCGCCAATCCGCTCGACTACCACACCTTCATCTGGGGCAAGCGCGAGGGCATGACCGCGACCTTCACCGCCATGCTCGGCGGCCTCGACCTCGCCATGCTGGTGCTGGACTTCCCGCGCACCGACCGCTGCACCGCGCCCGGCTGGGATATCGCCGTCGAGGCCATCCGTCGAAGCCGCGCGAACGACCGGCACGCGCAACGGCGCATCGTCGCTCGATGCCGGAGAACATGCCGGAGGAAGGGCGCCGACGCTGATCGGCGCGGCATCGTGCCGCTGCTCGGCATCGCCGAGGCAATCGCCGCCGCCGAGGCCGCATTTCATCGCCGGCGGCCTCGTGGCCAATCGCCCTCGCCTGTCCTGCTCGCGGGTCGCACTGCCCGTCGCAGACGGTGACGCTCGACGAGGCCGAGGCCAAGGCCGCGCTCGCGGCAGCATGGGCTTCCCGGTGCCGCGCGGAATGGTCGCCGCGACGGCCGACGGAGGCTGGCGACTGCAGCGGCCGGCCTGGGCTACCCCGTCGCGCTGAAGGGCCTCGGCATCGCCCACAAGAGCGAGGCCGGCGCGGTGGTGCTCGACCTGCGGACACCGAGAGCGTCGTCGAGGCAGCCGAACGCGTGCCGGCGCCGGACGGCTGCTCGTCGAGCCGATGGTGGGCGATGCGGTTGGCGAGACTGATCGTCGGCGTCACGCGCGATCCGGCGCACGGGCTTGTGCTGACGCTCGGGGCGGGCGGCGTGCTGGTGGAACTGCTGGCCGACAGCGCCTCGCTGCTCGCTGCCGGCGACGGCCGCGACGAAATTCGCGCGGCGCTTGCATCGCTGAAGGTATACCCGCTGCTGACCGGCTGTCGCGGCAAGCCCGCCGGCGACCTCGAAGCCGTCGATCGATGCGGTCGTGGCCGTGCCGCGCTTTGCGGCGGCGCACGCCGACCGGCTCGTCGAACTCGACGTCAATCCGCTGATCGTGCGCCAGCAAGGGCGCCGGTGGCGGCGGACGCGCTGATTCGTCTTGCAAGGGAGAACGACTGATGTTCGTTGATGAACAACCGATCCGCGCCGGCGCGAGCGGCGCCATCCTCGAAGTCACCCTCGACCGGCCCAAGGCCAACGCCATCGACCTCGCGACCAGCCGGCATCATGGGCCAGATCTTCAAGGCCTTCCGCGACGATCCCGGACTTGCGCGTCGCCATCCTGACCGCCACCGGCGACAAGTTCTTCTGCGCCGGCTGGGACCTCAAGGCGGCGGCCGGCGGCGATGCGGTGGACGGCGACTATGGCGTCGGCGGCTTCGGCGGGCTGCAGGAACTGCCGCATCTCAACAAGCCGGTGATCGCGCGCGTCAACGGCATATGCTGCGGCGGCGGGTTCGAGCTGGCGCTGTCCTGCGACCTGATCCTCGCGGCCGAACACGCGACCTTCGCCCTGCCCGAGATCCGCTCCGGCACGCTGGCGGACGCGGCCACGATCAAGCTGCCGAAGCGCATCCCCTACCATGTCGCCATGGACCTGCTGCTGACCGGCCGCTGGATGGACGCCGCCGAGGCGCATCGCTGGGGCCTCGTCAACGAGATCGTTCCCGCCGGCAGACCTGCTGGACGCGCGCCTGCGAGATCGCGCGGCTGCTCGCCGGCGGCCCGCCGCTGGTGATCGCCGCGATCAAGGAAGTGGTGCGCGAGGCCGAGGACATGAAGTTCCAGGACGCGCTGAACCGGATCACCAAGCGCCAGTTCGCAACCGTCGACAGGCTCTACGGCAGCGAGGACCTCATGGAGGGCTTCAACGCCTTCGCCGAGAAGCGCGATCCGGTCTGGAAAGGCAAGTAATTGAAAATTATCGGAAAGTTCCCCCGCAAGACCTTCTGTGAGGAAGATATTGGCATCGTCATGCCGGACGGCTGCCGGCTTTCGGCGCGCATCTGGATGCCGAAGGATGCCGGCGAAGAATCCGGTCCCGGCGATCCTCGAGCACCTGCCCTATCGCAAGCGCGACGGCACGCGTCACGCGCGATCAGCCTGACCCATCCCTATCTCGCCGGCCACGGCTATGCCTGCATCCGCGTCGACATGCGCGGCAATGGCGACACCGACGGCCTGATGGACGACGAATACACCGCAGCAGGAATTGCAGGACGCCTGCGACGTCATCGCCTGGGCGGCCGCGCAGCCCTGGTGCACCGGCAAGGTCGGCATGATGGGCATCTCCTGGGGCGGCTTCAACTGCGCTGCAGGTGGCGGCGCTGCGCCCGCCGGCGCTGAAGGCGATCATCACGCTGTGCTCGACCGACGACCGCTATGCCGACGACATCCACTACAAGGGCGGCTGCTGCTGCAACGAGAATCTCGGCTGGGGCGCGACCATGCTGTCCTATTCGTCGCGCCCGCCGGACCCGGCGCTCGTCGGCGAGACGCTGGCGCGAGATGTGGCTGGAGCGGCTGAAGCACAAGCCCGTTCCTGCCGCGCCGCTGGCTGCGCCACCAGCGCCGCGACGCCTACTGGAAGCACGGCTCGGTCTGCGAGGATTATTCGGCCATCAAGGCCGCGGTGCTGGCGGTCGGCGGCTGGGACGACGCCTACAAGCAATGCCGTCTCGCGCCTGGTCGCGCAACCTCAAGGCGCCGGCCAAGGGCATCATCGGCCCGTGGATCCACAAATATCCGCATTTCGCCGTGCCCAAGCCCGCGATCGGCTTCCTGCAGGAGGCGCTGCGCTGGTGGGACCGCTGGCTGAAGGACATCGACACCGGCGTCGAGAACGACCCGGCGATGCGCGTCTATCGTGCAGGACAGCGTGCGGCCCAAGCCCTGGTACGACGAGCGCCCCGGCCGCTGGATCGCCGAGCAGAACTGGCCCTCGCCGAACATCGAGACACGACGCTGCAGCTGAAGGGCGACCGCACGCTCGGCGCCGGCGACGGCCAAGCCGTTCGAGCTGACCGTCGCCTCGCCGCAGGACTGCGGCCTGGCGGGCGGCGAGTATTGCGCCATCTACTCGGTCCGGAACTGCCCGGCGACCAGCGCCGCGACGATGCGCTGTCGCTGACCTTCGACAGCGCCGCCGCTGGACGCCCCGCTCGACATCGTCGGCGCGCCGCTCGTGCGGCTGCGCCTCAAGGCCGACCAGCCGGTGGCGCAATGGTCGCGTGCGGCTCATACGACGTCCATCCCGACGGCGCATCGACGCGCATCACCTATGGCGTGCTCAATCTTTGTCACAGCGAACAGCCACGAAGCCCCGAAGCTGATTCAGCCCGGCGAGGCGTTCGACGTGCGAGCTGCGCGCTCGACGACATCGCCTACCGCGTCGCCGCCGGCAACCGCCTCCGCGCTGTCGATCTCCAACGCCTATTGGCCGATGGTCTGGCCCTCGCCCGAACCGGTGACGCTGACGATTGCCGCCGGCGACGCTGGTGCTGCCGGTGCGCACGACCGCGACCGGCGACGAGTGGACCTTCGCCGCGCCGGAGGGCGCGACCGCCCTGGAATGTCGTCGTGGAAACGGCCGCAGGCGCAACCGCCGCACCATCGAGCGACGATGTCGGACGGGCATGGTCTCGGTCGTCGATCGAGGACGACTTCGGCGCGTTGCGCGACCAGGACCACGGGCCTCGTCATCGGACAGCATCGTCCGCGAGCGGTGGCAGATCCACCCGCACGATCCGCTCTCGCGCCAAGGGCGAGACCTGGTGGGAGCAGATCAACGTACGCGACGGCTGGTCAGTCCGCACGGATCGCATCGACCGCCATGCGGTCGGATGCCGAAACGTTCACAATCGTGGCCCGCATCGAGGCCTATGAAGGAGAGAAAGATAGTCTTCGACGCGCGAGTGGTCGCGAAGAAATATCCGCGAGGTTTCCTGTAAGCGCCACTTTCAATTCCGCGAACGCCATTCAATGCCATTACATGCGCTTGCGGCGCACGTGTTTTTGCAGTCACTATCGCTGTCACAAAACCACAACAGACTTGCGGAACAGTGGATTTTCGACACCAACCTGCACCGTGGGAGGACACTGACATGTCCAACTGAACTGGAATTCCTGAGCCGCCGCGTCGTCGACCGGCCGTCTGAGCCGTCGCGATTTTCTCGGCCGCGCGGCCGCGCTCGGCGTCAGCGCGACCTTCGCCAACATCCTGCTGTCGGGCGCGCCGCGCGGCCGGCCCGGTCAAGGGCGGCATCCTCAAGGCCGGCCTCGTCGGCGGCGAATCCACCAACAGCCTCGACCCGGCGACCTTCGCCAGCCAGGTGCCGTATCTCCTTCGGCAAGCTGCTGGGGCGAACTGCATCGTCGAACTGACGCCCGACGGCACGCTGGAGAACCGCATCGCCGAGGAGATCGGCTCGTCGGACGACGCCAAGACCTGGACCTTCAAGATCCGCAAGGGCGTCGAGTTCCACAACGGCAAGACGGTGACCGCCGAGGACGTCGTCGCCACGCTCGAGCGCCATTCCGACGAGAAGTCGAAGTCCGGCGCGCTCGGCATCATGAAGGGCATCGAGACGCATCAAGGCCGACGGCGAGCAACGTCGTCATCACGCTGAAGGAGGCCAATGCCGACCTTCCCTACCTGCTGGCCGACTACCACCTGATCATCCAGCCCAATGGCGGCAAGGACAAGCCCGACTGCCGGCATCTCGGCCGGCCCCTACAAGGTCACCGTCAACGAGCCGGGCGTGCGCCATGGCGGCGAGCGTTTCGCCAACTACTGGCAGCGGCGACAACTGCGGCTATCGCCGACCAGATCGAGATCATCGTCATCAACGACGCGACCGCGCGCACCGCGGCGCTGCAGGGCGGCCAGGTGCACATGATCAACCGCGTCGAGCCGAAGATCGTCGATCTCATCAAGCGCGTGCCGGGCGTGACCATCCGCAACGTCTCGGGCGCCGGCCACTACGTCTTCATCATGCACTGCAACACCGCGCCGTTCGACAACAACGACCTGCGCATGGCGCTGAAGCTGGCGATGGACCGCGAGGAGATGGTCGAGAAGATCCTGCTGGGCTACGGCTCGGTCGGCAACGACTTCCCGATCAACGCGGCCTATCCGCTGTTCCCCGACGGCATCGAGCAGCGCATCTACGATCCGGACAAGGCGGCCTTCCACTACAAGAAGTCCGGCCATTCCGGCTCGGTCCTGCTGCGCACCTCCGACGTCGCCTTCCCCGGCGCCGTCGATGCCGCCCAGCTCTACCAGCAGAGCTGCGCCAAGGCCGGCATCACCATCGAGGTCAAGCGCGAGCCGGGCGACGGCTACTGGTCGGAAGTCTGGAACAAGCAGCCCTTCTCGACCTCCTACTGGGGCGGCCGTCCGACGCAGGACCAGATGTATTCGACCGCCTACTCTGTCGACGGCGGACTGGAACGACACCCGCTTCCTGCGCCCGGACTTCGACAAGATGCTGCTGTCCGGCCCGCGCCGAGCTCGACGAGGCCAAGCGCAAGGACGATCTATCGCCGACATGGCGATGATGGTGCGCGACGAAGGCGGCCTGATCCTGCCGATGTTCAACGACTTCATCGACGCGACCGGACCCAAGGTCGGCGGCTGGATCGACGACCGCACCAGCGAAATGATGAACGGCTACGCGCTCGTCGCGTTGCTGGCTCGAAGCGTGAGCTCGCGGCGGGGACGGCGGAATGGGCACTCTCCGATCCTGAAACTGGTGGCCCAGCGCATCGCGCTGGGCCTCCTCCTGCTTTTGGCCGTTTCGGTCCTGATCTTCGCCGGCACGCAGATCCTGCCCGGCGACGTCGCGCAGGCCATCCTCGGCCAGTCGGCGACGCCGCAGGCGCTCGCCAATCTGCGCGCGCGAGCTCGGGCTCAACGACCCGGCCTATATCCGCTATTTCCGCTGGCTCGGCGGCGTGCTGACGGGCGATCTCGGCACCGCCCTGTCCAGCGGCCAGGACATCGCGACTCAGCTCGGCAAGCGGCTGTGGAACACGCTGTTCCTCGCCTTCTGGCGCGGCGATCGTGTCCGTGCCGCTGGCGATCCTGCTCGGCCTGCTCGCCGTGCGCTACCGCAACCGCTGGCCGTCGACAAGCTGATTTCCGGGCGTCGCGCTGGCCTCGATCTCGCTGCCCGAATTCTTCATCGGCTATCTGCTGATCTTTTTCTTCGCCGTGAAGCTCGGCATGGTTCACCTCCGCATCTCGACCGTCTATGACGGCATGGCCTTTCGTCGAGCGGCTGCAGGCGATCGCCCTGCCGGCGCTGACGCTGACGCCTCGTCGTCCTCGCGCACATGATGCGCATGACGCGCGCCGCGATCCTCAACGTCATGCAGTCGGCCTATATCGAGACGGCGGAGCTGAAGGGCCTGTCGCCGTTCAACGATCATCCGGCACGCACGCCTTCCCCAACGCGCATCGCGCCGATCGTCAACGTCGTGATGCTCAACCTCGCCTATCTGATCGTCGGCGTCGTCGTGGTCGAGGTGATCTTCGTCTATCCCGGCATGGGGCAGTACCTGGTCGACCATGTCGTCCAAGCGCGACGTGCCGGTGGTGCAGGCCTGCGGCCTGATCTTCGCCGCCGTCTATATCGGCCTCAACATCGTCGCCGACATCGCGGCGATCCTCGCCAATCCGCGCCTGCGGCATCCGAAGTGAGGGCGCGACCATGCTGATATGAACCGCATCCCCATCAGCGCACTGGATCGGCATCGTCCTGACCGCCTGTTCGTGTTCGTGGCCGATCTTCGCGCCGCTGATCGCGCCCTATCGGCGAGGGCGAGATCGTCGGCGACGTCTGGGAGCCGATGTCGGCCGCGCACTGGCTCGGCACCGACAATCTCGGCCGCGATCTGCTGTCGCGCATGATCTACGGCGCGCGCACCACGATCTGTCGATCGCCGCGCTGGCAACGGCGCTCTCCTTCATCGCTCGGCTCGATCCTCGGCTTCACGGCGGCCGTCATCGGCGGCTGGTTCGACACAGCTGCTGTCGCGCTTCGTCGACCTGCTGATGGCGATCCCGACGCTGATCTTCGCGCCTGGTCGTGCTCTCGGTGCTGCCGACGACGATCGCTGACGCTGATCCTGGTGATGGGCATCCTCGATTCCACCCGCGTCTTCCGCCTGTGCGCGCGCCGTCGCGGTCGACATCAACGTGATGGACTTCGTCGAGGCGGCGAAGCTGCGCGGCGAAGGCACGCGGCTGGATCATCTTCCGCGAGATCCTGCCCAACGCGCTGTCGCCGCTGGTCGCCGAACTCGGCCTGCGCTTCATCTTCGCGGTGCTGTTCCTCTCCTCGCTCTCCTTCCTCGGCCTCGGCGTGCAGCCGCCGGAGGCCGACTGGGGCGGCATGGTCAAGGAGAACAAGGACGGCATCGTCTTCGGCATTCCGGCCGCGCTCATCCCGGCTGCCGCGATCGCGCTGCTGGCGATCTCCGTCAACCTCGTCGTCGACTGGATCCTCAACCGCACGACCAGCCTCAAGGGAGGGCGCGGCGATGGCTGACGCACGAAGCCTGCTGCTCGACATCCGCAATCTGCAAGATCGAGGCGACCATCTATCCGCCGGGCGAGACGCCGCGCGACATCACCATCGTCGACGACGTTTCGCCTCGACGCTGCAGAAGGGCAAGGTGCTCGGCCTGATCGGCGAATCCGGCGCCGGCAAGTCGACCATCGGCCTGTCGGCCATGGGCTATGGCCGCGGCGGCGTGCGCATCACCGGCGGCGAGGTCATCCTCAACGGCCGCGACATCCTCAAGGGCGGCAAGGCCGGCCTGCGCGCAGCTGCGCGGCACGCGAGGTCTGCTATGTCGCGCAATCGGCGGCGGCGGCCTTCAACCCGGCGCACCGGCTGATGGACCAGGTGGTCGAGGCGGCGCTGCGCGCATGGCGTCGTGCACGCGCGCGGAGGCCGCAGCGGCGCGCCGTGGCGCTGTTCACGCAAGCTCGGCCTGCCGGACCCGAAGAACTTCGGCCAGCGCTATCCGCACCAGGTCTCCGGCGGGCAGTTGCAGCGCGCCATGACCGCGATGGCGCTGTGCTCGCAAGCCGGACCTCATCGTCTTCGACGAGCCGACGACCGCGCTCGACGTGACCACGCAGATCGACGTGCTGGCGGCGATCAAGGACGCCATCCGCGACACCGGCGTCGCGGCGCTCTACATCACCCACGACCTCGCCGTGGTGGCGCAGATCGCCGACGACATCATGGTGCTGCGCCACGGCAAGATGGTCGAATACGGCACCGCCGAGCAGATCATCCACGCAGCCGCGCGAGGAATACACCAAGGCGCTGGTTTCGGTCCGCTCGATCAGCCACGAGGAAAAGCAGCCGACCGGCGAGCCGCTGCTGAAGGTGAAGATCGTCACCGCCGCCTATGGCGGCGAAGCGGCGTGACGGTGCTGAACGATGTTTCGGTCGACATCCATCCGCGGCCAGACGCTCGCCGTGGTCGGCGAGTCCGGCTCGGGCAAGTCGACGCTGGCGCGCGTCATCACCGGGCTGCTGCCGCCCTGGAACGGCTCGATCGACGTTCGACGGCGCGCGCGCTGCCGGCCGCGCTTGCCGACCGCACCAAGGACGATCTGCGCGAGATCCAGATGATCTACCAGATGGCCGACGTCGCGATGAACCCGCGCCAGACGGTGCGGCACGATCATCGGCCGGCCGCTCGAGTTCTATTTCGGCCTGCAAGGGCGAAGCGCAAGGCGAAGCGCGTGCGCGAACTGCTCGACGAGATCGAGATGGGCACGGGCTTCATCGACCGCTATCCGGCCGAGCTTTCCGGCGGCCAGAAGCAGCGCGTCTGCATCGCCCGCGCGCTCGCCGCCAAGCCGAAGCTGATCCTCTGCGACGAGGTGACGACCGCGCTCGACCCGCTGGTGGCGGACGGCATCCTCAAGCTGCTGCTCGAATCTGCAGAAGATCGAGAACGTCGCCTACCTGTTCATCACCCACGACCTCGCCACCGTGCGTGCCATCGCCGATTCGCATCGCCGTGATGTATCGCGGCAAGGTCGTGCGCTACGGCACCAAGGGCAAGGTGCTGTCGCCGCCCTTCGACGACTACACCGACCTGCTGCTCTCCTCCGTGCCGCGAGATGGAGATCGGCTGGCTCGAAACAGCGATCACAGGCCGCAAGATGGCCAGCGCCGGCAACTGAGGCAATCCATGAAATCCAAGCTGCTTCTCATCATCATCGACGGCGTGCCGTGGCGCAATTGGCGCAGGCTGTTCGGCAATCTCGAAGGCTGGGTGCTGAACGGCGATGCCAGGGTGTGGAAGATGCGCGCCGTGCTGCCCTCCATTTCCGGCCCCTGCTATGCCTCGATCCACACCGGGGTGTCGCCGCAGGTGCATGGCGTCCTGGCCAATGAAATCCGCTTCCGCATAAGCATGCCGGACATCTTCTCGCGAGGTTGCAGGCCGGCGGCGAAGTCGGGCGCAGTGACGCATTCCTACTGGTCCGAATTCTTCAACCGCTACCCGTTCGATTACGTCGGCGACATGGAATATGACGAGCCGCAGGGGCCGATCCATCACGGCCGTTTCCACACCATGACCGGCTACGGCCACGATAACCAGATGACGCCGAGCGACGCGGACCTGTTCGCGACGCTGACCATGCTGACGGAGCGCCACGGCATCGACTACGGCATCCTGCACACCTGCACGCTCGACTCGATGGGTCACCGCTTCGGCCATGACAACACGCCGATGGACCATGCCTGCGCTGTGATGGACGCGCAGCTCGCCGCCTTCCTGCCGCGCTGGCTGGCGAACGGCTACGAGGTGATCGTCACCGCCGACCACGGCCAGACGGATCGCGGCCATCACGGCGGCAACGAGGATCTGCAGCAGGATTTCGCGCTCTATTATTTCGGCGACGGCAAGGGACCCAAGCCCGACCAGCTGCTCGGCCAGACGCAGCTTGCGCCGACCATCCTCAAGCGCCTCGGCGCTCCGGTGCCCGCGACAATGAAGGACAAGCCGTTCCTGTCATGACTCAAAGCAGCCGCTCGAAATAGCGCACCTGCTTAGCCGCGCCGAGCCGGGCCGAACCAACTTCCGCAAACCCCATCGACTTGTGAAACGCATCCGAGGCAGGGTTTGGCGGCTGCGAATTAACTTCGCACACGACGCGCACGTGGCCCGCCCGCCGCGCCAGTTCGAACAAGTCTTCATATAACATGCGCGCCAGTCCGCGGCCCCGCGCCGAAGGGTTCACCGCGATCCGGTCGACATAGACGAAGCGCTCGTAACGCTCGCGGAACCACAGGAAATTCGGGCTGGCGTAATCGCCGCCCTGGTCGAAGGCGATCATGAAGGCATCCGCCTCGCCTGCGCGCACTGCATGAAAGGCATGGCCGATCATGCGGCCGAGCGCGTCCGCATCGAGCAGCGACAATTCCTGCGCGTGGGCATTATTGAGCGCCAGTATCGCTGAGTTATCCCCGTCGCGCAGCAGCCGGCTCAATACGGCCATTCGCCCTTCCCCAGTGCATCGATGGCGGCAACGACCCTGTCGAAGCTTTCCTTCGCCCGCTTCACGCTGTGGCGTGCGCGCAAGTGGCCATGCACCAGCCCCTCGTCGTTGAACCACTGCGCCTTGCCGCCCGCTGCGAGGATGGCGTCGCGATAATCGCGCCCGTCATCGGCGAGCGGATCGCACTGCGCAGAAAGCACCACCGTGGGTGGCAGCCGCGAAAAATCCGTGTCGTAGAGCGGCGCGTAGGTCGGATCCCTTGATGTGTCGCGCCCACCGCTGCGAACCTGCGCATAATAGTCGATGTCGACGCTGCGCAGCATCGGCGCTTCGGCATGCTCCAGATAGGAGCCGGCATGGCGGTTGCCGCCAAGTCCCGGATAGATCAGTACCTGGCCGATCGCAGCCTCCTCGCCGCGTGTCGCATGCGCCACCGCCGCAGCGAGATTGCCACCGGCGCTGTCGCCCGCAAGCACGACGGGTCCGGGATACTTGTCGCGCAGATGGCGAAACGAATGAAGCGCGTCCTCGAACGCCGCCGGATGCACATGCTCGGGGCAAAGCCGGTAATCGACGGATACGACGCGGTAGCCCGTGCGCGCGCAAATCTCGGCGCAGACATCGTCATGGCTGTGCAGCCCGCCTACGACGAAACCGCCGCCGTGAAAATAGACCACAGTTGCGCTGGCAGGTTTCGCGCTCTCGTATCGCCGCACGGGAATGGCGCGCCCCGGCGCGTCGATGGTCTCGTCGGTGACGCTCACGCCTTGCGGAATTCCGGCATGGAAGGCAGCGCAAAGCCGGTCGTAAACGGCTCGCTGTCCGGCCATGTCGAGATCGATGGTATCGGGTGGATAATGGCTGTTGGTTCGCTCGATGAACGCCCAGGTCTCGGCGTCGAGCAGCTTGGTGTAGTCCGTCATTGGCATGTCTCCGATGTTGCCGCCAAGCTAACGCAACGGCTGGACTTGCGCCTGTTGAAAATGCGCCGCATTGCCAGCGCTTTTGATCAAGCACTGTCGTTTTCTGCGTATCGGGCTTCTTGAAAACCGCTAGTGTCCGAGCAGCCCTCTAGGAACAGCGAAATGTCGAAGCAGCCGAACATCCTGATCTTCATGGTCGATCAGCTGAACGGAACGCTGTTGCCGGATGGCCCGGCGGATTTCCTGCATGCGCCGAACCTGAAGGCGCTGGCCGCCCGCTCGGCGCGCTTTGCAAATTGCTACACGGCAAGCCCGCTCTGCGCGCCCGCGCGCGCCTCCTTCATGTCCGGGCAGCTGCCCTCGCGCACCCGCGTCTACGACAACGCGGCCGAGTTTGCCTCGGCCATCCCGACCTTCGCCCATCATCTGCGCGCGCGCCGGCTATCGCACCGGCCTCTCGGGCAAGATGCATTTCGTCGGGCCGGACCAGCTGCACGGCTTCGAGGAGCGGCTGACGACCGACATCTACCCGGCCGATTTCGGCTGGACGCCGGACTATCGCAAGCCCGGCGAGCGCATCGACTGGTGGTATCACAACATGGGCTCGGTCACCGGCGCGGGCGTCGCCGAGATCACCAACCAGCTCGAATATGACGACGAGGTCGCCTTCCACGCCGTGCAGAAGGTCTACGATCTTGCACGCGGCGCCGACGGGCGGCCCTGGTGCCTGACGGCAAGCTTCACCCATCCGCACGACCCCTTCGTCGCTCGCCGCAAATACTGGGACCTCTACGAGGATTGCCGGCATCTGGAGCCGGAGGTCGGCGAAGTTCTCGCCGGGCGAGCACGATCCCGCATTCGCGCCGTATCCTGGCCGCCTGCGACCGCGACAAGTTCGACGATCACGCGTGAAGACGTGCGCCGCTCGCGGCAGGCCTATTTCGCCAACATCTCCTATCTCGACGACAAGATCGGCGAGATCATCGACGCGCTGGAGGCGACGCGCCAGGCGGACAACACCATCATCCTCTTCTGCTCCGACCATGGCGAGATGCTGGGCGAGCGCGGCCTGTGGTTCAAGATGAGCTTCTTCGAGGGCTCGGCCCGCGTGCCGCTGATGATCTGCGCGCCCGGCCTTGCGCCCGGCCATGTCGAGGCGCCGGTCTCCAATGTCGATGTCGCGCCGACCTTGTGCGACCTCGCCGGCATTTCGCTTGCGGGCATATCGCCAATGGACGGACGGCGATCAGCCTGTTGCCGCTGGCGCGCGGCGAAAAGCGCACCGCGCCGGTTGCCATCGAATATGCCGCGGAAGCCTCCATAGCGCCGATGGTTTCGCTCATCCACGAAGGCTACAAGTTCATCCATTGCGAGGCCGACCCGCCGCAACTGTTCGATCTCGCCGCCGATCCGCACGAGACTCAACAATCTGGCCGCCGACTCGGATCCCGCCCATGCGGCCCGGGTGGCGCAGTTCATGGCGATGGTGCGCGCGCGCTGGGACATGGCCGCGTTCGACGCCGCAGGTGCGCGAGAGCCAGGCGCGCCGCCACGTGGTCTATGCGGCCCTGCGCAACGGCGCCTATTACCCGTGGGATTTCCAGCCGCTGCGCGCGGCCAGCGAGCGCTACATGCGCAACCACATGAACCTCGACACGCTCGAAGAGAGCAAGCGTTTTCCCGCGTGGTGAGTGAGGTGGAGGAAATCCGGCCGCGCTTCTCCTCGATCTTTTCCATCGTTCTGTCGATGACCTTTGCTTCGCTGGGCAGCGGCATCGTCTTCAGCTACGTGCCATTCACGCTGGCGCAGGCCGGATACGAACCCTGGGTGGCGGGCACTGCGGTTACGGCAGTTGCCGGCGGCGGGCTGCTCGGCTGCTTCATCGCCGGGCCGCTGATCCGGCGCGTCGGTCATGCGCGCGCCTTCTCGTGCTTTGCGGCGCTCACCATCCTGTCGGCGATCCTCGTTGCCATCGGCGTCATTCCCGCGGCCTGGATAGGCTCGCGCGCGCTCTACGGCTTCGCTTCCAACGGCAATTTCATCGTCGTGCAAAGCTGGCTCAACCATGCCGCCGCCAATGAATGGCGCGGGCGGGCGATGTCGGTCTTCTACATGGCCTATGTGATCGGGCTTGGCACCGGCTCGTTCATCTTCGGCTACCTGCCCGATGCGGCCAACACCGCCCCGCTGCTTGCCGTCGCGTTCTACACGATGGCAATCCTGCCCATCGGCCTCACCAGCATTCCCAATCCGCCGCCACCACAAAACGTCACCATCAACCTTCGCGCGGCATGGCGCATTTCGCCTGTAGCGCTTGCCGGCATCCTGGCATCCGGCGGGTTGTCGATGCTGGTGCAGGGCTTCACGCCGATCTACGCGGCCGGCGAAGGACTGACGCGCACGCAGATCGCGCTGCTGATGTTCCTGATGCAATTGGGCATGTTGGGCGTGCAATATCCGCTCGGCGCCCTGTCTGACCGCATCGACAGGCGGCTGGTGCTGGTCATCTCCTGCGCCATCATCGTCGGCTCGGCATTTGCAGCCAGCTTCATGACGTTCGAATTCCTGTTCCTGGCGATCTTCGTGTTCGCGATCTGGTCGGGCGCGACGGAGACCGTCTACTCGATCTCCAACGCCCATGCGAACGACCGCGCCGGCACGGGCGACTACGTGCCCCTGGCGAGCACCATGCTCGTGGCATGGTCGATCTCCGCGTTCGCCCTGCCCGGCATAGTCACCGCCGTCACGCCCATTTTCGGACCCAAGGCCTATATGGGCGCGGTCATTATCGTGGCGCTGATGTTTGCGGCGTTCGCACTTTGGCGGATGCGAATGACGGCGCCGGACGCCGCGCACGATCCGCACGCATTCAAGTCCGCATCCGCAAGGGCGGCCGAAGCAGCCGCCATGGAAGAAGCGCCGGTCCAAAAGCACTGATTGCACAAGCAGGCCAGCGCCGCCCTGAAATTGCCTTGTGCTTTCGCGCAATACGTCTATTGCCAGATGCGCATTTCGGACTGGAATCACCCTTTTGTTGCAAGGCATCTTCCTGGGCTTCGCGGGCTACGCGATCTTTTCGTGCAGCGATGCCTTCATCAAGCATGCGGGCACCAGCTCCGGCCTGTTCGTCATTGGCTTTTTCGTCACGCTGTTCTCGATGATCCCGTGGCTGCGTCACGCGCCGGCGCGACGAGCACTGGCGGGCGATCCTGGATACGCGGCGACCCTTGCTGATGAACCTGCGTGGCGTCACAGGCGTGCTCGCCAGCATCCTGAGCATCTATTCCTTCACGCACCTTCCCATCGCCGAAGCCTATGCGCTGATTTTTCTGGTGCCCTTCGCGGTCACGCTGTTCTCCGTGATCATCCTTGGCGAACAGGTAAGCTGGCAGCGCTGGTTGGCTGTTGTCATCGGATTCGTGGGTATATTGCTGGTGATCCGTCCGGGATTCCGTGAAATTTCGTTGGCCCATGCGGCCGGTGTCGGCGTCGCCCTTTTCGGCGGGTTGAGCATTGTGCTGACGCGCCTGCTCTCCGCCAGCGAAAGCAAGCAGACGCAGATGGCGGTGCTTTTCGCCTACCTGCTCGTCGCCTATTTCCTGCTGATGCTGCCACAATTCCAGATGCCAACGGGCAATCTCATGCTGACGCTTTTCGCAGCCGGCCTGTGCTCGGGCTGCGGCCATTTGCTTATACTGTCGGCGCTGAACCGCGCGCCGGCCAACCGCGTCGGACCCATGCAGTACACGCAGATTTTGTGGGCGGTTATTCTTGGTGCCGCCTTCTTCGGCGAGTTCCCCGACTGGGTTACGTATGCCGGGCTGGCCATCGTGGGTTTCTCAGGCGTGCTTGCATTCCTTGGAGCGCAGCGTGAACCCTCTTCGGCAGCAATGGCGAACGCCACCGAAGCCGCCTGAACTCAAGCTGCGAGAGCCCTGGCCGCGACGAACCGCTTGATGCGCTCGATTGCATCCGCCAGCACCAAATCGTCCTGGACCAGCGAAATGCGGATGTGTCCGGCGGCAGCATGGCCGAAGCTCTCGCCCGGCATCACCGCGATCCCTTCCGCGTCCAGCAGTGCAAACGCGAAGCGTTCGCCATCGCTGTCCACAGCCCTCACGTCGAGCATGGCGTACATGCCTCCCTTGCTGCCGCGGATGATCACGCCGTTGGAGCCGTCGAACGCGCGGCGGAACAGTTCGCGCCGCCCCGCATAGCGCTGAGCGATTTCCTCCACGCCCCAGTCGTTGTCCAGCGCCTGCGCTGCCGCATGGCTGACGAAATCCGGAAGACCATAGGTCGCGACGAGGTTGAAGTGGTTCATCTTTTCGATGAGCCATTGCGGGCCGCGCATCCAGCCGACGCGCCAGCCGGTCATGCCGTGGCTCTTGGAAACCGAGTTGATCACCAGCGTGCGCTCGGCCATGCCGGGTATCGACAGCGGGGAGATGTGCGTGCCCTTGGCATGCGTCCAGTAGACCTCGTCCGAGATCAGCCACAGATCGTGATCCTTGGCGAATTGCGCGATCGCCTCGATGGTCTCCCGCGTATAGACCGTGCCTGTGGGGTTGTTGGGCGAATTGATCAGCAAAACCTTTGTTTGCGGCGTGACTGCCGCATCCAGCGCCTCGCGCTTTGGCTGGAAATCATCCTCGGCCCGCGCCTCAACGACGCTGAAATTCAGCCCGGCGCCGCGAAACGTTCCCGGATAGACCGCATAATAGGGTGCGATCATGATGCCGTGCCCGCCGGGATCGGCCACCGCCTGCATCGCCGCGAACAACGCGCCCTGCCCGCCGGCCGTCGCAATCACCTCGGCTGCGCGCGTCGGAACACCGGTCGAGCGTTCGCTGGCGCGTGCCATTGCTTCGCGCAGATGCGGCAAGCCGGACAGATCAGTGTAGTGGTGATGGCCTGCGCGCAACGCCGCGACCGCGGCTTCGACCGATGGCTCCGGCGTTCGGAAATCATGATCGCCCACCGACAGCATGATGATGTCTGCGCCGGCCCGCTTGCGCTTCAGTGCCTCGAAATGCACTTCCCATCCGCTTTTCCCGGCTTCGAGGATACCCGTTACGCGATTGGACAATTGTGGCATGGAATTCACGGATGCTGGAGTTGGTCAGTTGACGACGGTCGGCTTTTGCGCCTCTTGCTGCCGCATCGGCATGGCATCGATCAGGTCGAACAATACCTGTGGGTCGAGCGCGTGCCGCCATCGGCCTTTTTCAGTGCCGTCCAGCCCGACCAGCACGATGGTCAAGCCCTCCTTGGCCGGTTCGAAGCGCGTCGACAGCGCCCTGCCCGCCCCTTGCGGCAATGTGGCGTAGCCCATCACGGCCATGGGCTCGCGGTCCGGAGACACCGTCAGCACCACCATCTTGCGTTCGCTGATATCGGCCCGCCGGTCGCCGAGCAGCGCCAACTGCCGATCGAGATTGGCGTCGCTGCGCGACTTGGAGAAGAGCAGCAAGACCCGCTTTTGGCCGGTCAGTGCGGCGAGGGGATCGGCGGCATGTGCCGGCATGGAGAAAATGGCGAGGCTCATGGCCAGAAGGATTCGTTGAAGTCTGTTCATGCGCTTATTGTAGCGCCTGCAGAGGCATAACACAGCCCTGTTTGCATCAGTTCCCCGTGCAAGCTTCAGATTGGCCGCTCGTGAAATCCTGCTGCAGGCTGCCGAAGTCGAACAGCGAGGGATCGAGCAAGTGGCTCGGCCGCACATTGGCCAGCGCGCGCATCATGGTGTCCTTGCGGCCGGGCATGCGCTTTTCCATCTCGTCGAGCATCGTCCTTCATTGCGTTGCGCTGCAGCCCTTCCTGGCTGCCGCAAAGATCGCACGGGATGATCGGGAATGCCATGGCGGCGGCAAAGCGCGCCAGATCGTTTTCCGCGCACAGCGCCAGCGGGCGCAACACCAACATGTCGCCCGTCGTCGTTGACGAGCTTGGGCGGCATGGCCGATAGCCGCCCGCCATGAAACAGGTTGAGGAAGAAGGTCTCGAGAATATCTTCGCGGTGATGGCCCAGCACCAGCGCCTGAGCACCCTTCCTCACGCGCGATGCGGTAGAGATGCCCGCGCCGCAGCCGCGAGCAGAGCGAGCAATAGGTCGCGGTATCGGGCAGCTTCTCGCGTCACCACCGAATAGGTGTCGCGGTATTCGATGCGATGCGGAACGCCGTTCGCATTGAGAAAATCGGGCAGCACGTGCTTGGGGAAATTCGGCTGGCCCTGGTCGAGATTGCAGGCGATCAGTTCCACCGGCAGCATGCCGCGCCATTTGAGATCGAGCAGCAGCGCCAGCAGGCCGTAGGAATCCTTGCCGCCGGAAAGCGCCACCAGCCAGCGCTCGCCCGGCGTCACCATGCGAATATGTCTCCAGCGCCTGCCGCGTGTTCTGGATCAGCCGCTTGCGCAGCTTGTTGAACTCGCCCGACGACGGCGCATTGCGAAACATCGGATGGCACGTCTGGCCTTCGAGCGGCTCTGAAATTGGAATGTTCATCAAATTGGCTCCGGCGGTTCACAATCGTTTAGCCGCTTGCCCGCCGTGAAGCAAAGCCTCAACTCCCGAACACCGACCATCCGGTGCGCCGGGCGAACATTTCCAGCGCCAACGTTCCCAGCAGCGAATTGCCGAATTCGTTGAGCCCGGGCGACCAGACGGCGATCGCCGCCTTGCCCGGCGCTATGGCGAGAATGCCGCCGCCAACCCCGCTCTTGCCCGGCAGGCCGACGCGGTAGGCGAAATCGCCCGAGCCGTCGTAATGCCCGCACATCAGCATCATCGCGTTGATGCGCCGCGCCCGCTCGCGCGACACAACCGCGTGCCCGGTCGCCGCGTTTCGCCCGCCATTTGCCAGGAACAGCCCGGCCTGCGCCAGTTGCCGGCACGACATGGCCATGGCGCATTGATGGAAATAGACGCCCAGCACCAGCGGCGCCGCATGGGTGAGATTGCCGAACGAAGCCATGAACTCGGCCAGCGCAACGTTGCGGTGCCCGGTCGCCGTCTCGGACGCCGCAACCGCATGGTCGATCACGATGCTCTCGTCCTGCGCCAGGAACCGCACGAATTGCACGATCTCGCCGATCGCCTCGCGCGGCTGATGCCCGGCGAGGATCACGTCGGCAAGGACGATCGCTCCGGCATTGATGAACGGATTGCGCGGAATGCCGCGCTCGTGCTCGAGCTGGACAATGGAATTGAAGGCCGATCCGGACGGCTCGCGCCCGACGCGCTTCCAAAGGCTGTCGCCGGCGATGCCCAAGCGCCAGCGTCAGCGAGAACACCTTCGAGACGCTTTGGATCGAGAACAGCGTATCGGCATCTCCGACGGTGAAAACCGTGCCGTCCGCCAACACCACCGCCATGCCGAACTGGCGTGGATCGACTTTGCCGAGCTCTGGAATGTAGCTCGCCACCTTGCCCTCGCCGAGCCGTGGCGCGATCTCCGCCTCGATGCCGGCAAGGATTTCCTCGATCGGCTGCATGCAATTGCCCCTTCGCAGCTCACTGTGCTGTCAAAAAAAAGCCGCCCCGGTTTCCCGCAGCGGCTTTCCTTGAATTGTAGTTCGGACCGGTCAGCGCGAATAGAATTCGACGACCAGGTTCGGTTCCATCTGCACCGGATACGGCACGTCCGACAGGCTCGGCATGCGGGCGAAGGTCGCGATCATCTTGTTGTGGTCGACTTCGACGTAGTCCGGCACGTCACGCTCGGCGAGCTGTGCCGCTTCGAGCACGATGGCGAGCTGCTTGGAGCTGTCTCGCGCACCTCGATCACGTCGCCCGCCTTGCAGACGGTAGAACGCGATGTTGACGCGCTTGCCGTTGACCTTGACGTGGCCGTGGTTGACGAACTGGCGCGCGGCGAACACGGTCGGCACGAACTTGGCGCGGTAGACGATCGCGTCGAGGCGGCTCTCGAGCAGGCCGATCAGGTTCTCGCGAGGTGTCGCCCTTGCGGCGCGATCGCTTCGTCGTAGATCTTGCGGAACTGCTTCTCGGAGATGTCGCCGTAGTAGCCCTTCAGCTTCTGCTTGGCGCGCAGCTGCAGGCCGAAGTCGGAGAGCTTGCCCTTGCGGCGCTGGCCGTGCTGGCCGGGGCCGTATTCGCGGCTTGTTGACCGGGGACTTCGGACGGCCCCAGATGTTTTCGCCCAGACGGCGGTCGATCTTGTACTTGGCTTCTATCGCGCTTGCTCATCGCATTTCCCTCAAGTGTTTAAGAACCAAAGCTGATGCTTTGGTTTAAGGAAACGCACCCTCCTCTGCATGGCCATTTGGCCTTGCCGACAGGTGAATCCGCGCAAACTGGAGCGAGATTTCCCACGGGATACGTCAAAAAAGAACCGGGCCCTTGCGGCCCGGAACTGGCGCGGGTTTAGCTTCGCTCGCCCGCGATGTCAATGCTTGGGGCAAAGCTGCTACTTTGCCTTCTTCTTTTCCGGGAGGCCCTTCCGCTTGGTGCTGGCCATTTCCTCCAGCTCCTTCTCGCTCATGGACTCCGCCATGCCCTTGGATGCACCTTGGAGCTTGCCCTTCGGCGTCTCGCCGCGCTTGGCCGAAAGTGCAGCCCCGGCCGCCTTTTGCTGTGCCTTGGACTTTGCTGGCATCGTTCTTCTCCTTTTTGCATGCGGCTTTCGCCGCCATGCGAAGGAAACGGCATCACGTGCCGTTGCGTTCCATTACTGCACGGTCGCCAGCCCGAAACCGCGCACCAGCCGCGCCAAAGCCGGCTGCGGTACGCCGGAAGTGAAGATCGCGAGGTCCTCGCCTGTCTCCACCGGCCCGTCCAGCGGCAGCAGGCTCAGGGCGCGCCGGGCAATCGCCTCGGAAGTATCGATCCAGTCGACAGGCCAGGGCGCGGTCTTGCGCATCCGGTTGATGAGGAACGGATAGTGCGTGCAGGCCAGCACGACGATATCGGTGCGCTTGCCGTCCTTTTCGATGAAGCACGGCGTGATTTCCGCCCTCACCGCCTCCTCGTCGACGAAGCCGTCGCGCATGTAGCTTTCCGCCAGCCCCGCCAGCGCACGGCTGCCGACGAGGCGCACATGGCACTTGCCTGCATATTGATGGATGAGGTCGCGCGTATATTGCCGCTTGACGGTGCCGGGCGTCGCCAGCACCGAGACGAGACCGGACCGCGTGCGCTCGGCCGCCGGCTTGATCGCCGGCACCGTTCCGACGAAGGCGTGCCCGGGATAGGCCTTGCGCAGGGCATCGATCGCGAGCGTCGAGGCCGTGTTGCAGGCGATCACGGAAATCTCCGGCCTGTGCTCCTCCAGCAGCCGGCCGAACACCGCCACGATGCGCTCGCGCAGCGCCTCCTCCTCCCAATCGCCATAGGGAAATGCCGCGTCGTCCGCGACATAGACGAAGCGCCGGTTCGGCAGCAGCACCCGCGCCTCGCGCAGCACGGTCAATCCGCCAATGCCTGAATCGAAGACCAGAACCGTCATCGCGCCACCTGCCCCCACGAACCCAGCTTGGCCTGGACTTTCAACGAGCCGTCCTGCGTGAATGTGAACAGCAACCGCTTGCGGGCGAAACTGCGGGCATAGAGCCAGGTAAACCCCGCTCCGCAAGTCAACCCCGGCGAAAATGTCCGACGGAAAATGCACGCCCAGCACGGGGCGGGAGATGGCGATCCACAACCCCATCAACGCGAAGAACACCCGGTATCTCGGCGCCAGCAGAATCAGCGCCATGGCAAGCGCTCCGGCCGTAGTCGAGTGCCCGGACGGGAACGAGGCAAAGTCGTAATTGCCGCCGAAGGGATTGCTGTACCAGACATGGCCCGGCGGCGTGAATTGCGGCCGCGCGCGCCCGATCACGTTCTTCAACAGGTTCGTCAGAAGCCCGGCAAAGGCGACGCTGGTGAAGATGAAATACATCGCAAGCACCCAATCGTGCATTTTCAGGCGCACGGAGCGCTTCAGGCCGTCCGTCGGATAGACCGACAGGGCTAGAATTACCGCGCCGGCCGTCATCAGTATCCAGCTCGAGCCGCCGAGCCGGGTCACGACTTCGAAAATCTGCATGGTCAGCTTGTCGCGTGAAGACAGCATCGCAAGAAACGCCGGATCGGCGACGAGCACCAGCACGACGACGATCGAGGCGACTGCAAGGACGATCTCCGCCATCCGCAAGGTGCCTGGAAACACCGCAAAGCGGTCATCCACCCTGCGGCGATGAACGAAGCGGAACCACGCCGCCACCCGCCGCGACCAGGCGTGCGCGAACTTGCCCGAGGCCGCGGAAAAGCATGCGATATCGGCGGCAATGACATTCCACCACGCCGCGAACCTGCTTTCGGGAATCTGGTTCTCCATCGAATCTGCTTTGCCTCAAGCTGGAGCCGCTGGCAAGCAGCCGCTATTGCTCCTGCCCGGTCTTGCGCTGCCAGCGCCGCTGCAACGAAGCGACGACGCCGCGCAATGTGCGCACCTCCGGCAGGGTGAATCCCGGCCGCGACAAGATGCCGTAGAGCGTCACGATCATGCGCTCTCGCTTTTCCTCCAGGTGGAAATACGTCGCCTCGTCAAGCGCCTCGACAAGATGATCGAGCAGCCCGATCACCTCCTCGCGCGGCGCCGGCACGATCTCGGCTGAGCCGGGCAATTCCATCTCGACCGTCTTCATCCACTCATACGACATCAGCAGCACTGCCTGCGCGATGTTGAGCGAGGCAAAGGCGGGATTGACCGGAAAGGTAACGATGGCATCGGCCAGCGCCACCTCGTCGTTTTCAAGTCCCCAGCGCTCGCGCCCGAACAATATGCCCGTCGCAATGCCCTGCCCGTGCAGGCCACGCAGCTTGGCCGCCGCCACTTCCGGCCCCACCACGGGCTTGATCATTTCGCGTGGGCGCGCGGTCGTCGCATAGACGAATTGCAGGTCGGCAATCGCATCGCGCAAGGTCGGATGCACTGTCACCGCATCGATCACGTGATCGGCCCGGCTCGCCACCGCCCGCGCGCGGTCGTTCGGCCAGCCGTCGCGCGGATTGACGAGGCGCAGTTCCTTCAGCCCGAAATTGGCCATGGCACGAGCGACCATGCCGATATTGTCGCCAAGCTGCGGCTCCACCAGAATGATGGCGGGGCCTTCCTCGATCAGCATGCGTTTTGAATTGGTGCCGGACATCGAGGCTTCAACTACACGATGCCGCCGCTGCCGCAAGGCAAAATGCACTCACTGGGAACCGCCCTCGACTTGGTCAGCGTTACCGTCCGCGTCGAACATCTCGCCCGAATCCTGCGTGTCCTCTCCCCCTTCCAGCATTTCCGGTTCGCCCTTGGCGATCTCCGTCATCTCCTCCATCAACGAAAGCGCCTCTCCATCATACATGCGCTTGATGTCGTTGATCACCGGCTTGCCATTCTCCTCGATGACCTCGAACCGAACCTCGTTGATGGTGTCGCGCTCGACCGGGTCTTCCGAGCAGGCCCACAGCTTGAACGTTGCAGTTACCGTCGTGACGCCGCCGGATTCGCCGGTGACAGCCGTCTTGATGTCTTCCAGCGGGCAACCGTCCTGCGAATTGGCAATGATGTCGTAATCGAAGGGCGAACCCTCCGTCTGCCCAGGCTCCAGCCCGAAAACCGGGTTCTTGCGGGCCTGCTTGTAGGTATCGACCAGTGCGGCGCTGTAGTCGCGGCCAATCCGCTCCGCATCGAAATAGTCGAGCTCGTCCGGCGCGCTTCCGCTCCACAACTGCCTGGCGACGTTCATGACGTCGTTCACGGGCTGCAGCGGATCGGCATGGGCTGCCGCCGGCAGCATCGAAGCGATCAAGGCAAACGCTACTTCGTTTCATTTATTCCCCCGCTGAATTGCCGCCAGCACACCAGCGCATCATGCATCGAAAGGTTGGCTTTTCGGATTGGCTTCACAATGCTATAGCCCGAACAGGTTACGCGCGGCAAATTCCCTTGTCAGCTGCATCCCTCCTTTCCAGTGGTTTCGAAGAGGCTTTTTCATGAGCAGAATCAAGGTTCAAAATCCCGTCGTCGAACTCGACGGCGACGAGATGACGCGCATCATCTGGCAGTTCATCAAGGACAAGCTGATCCACCCCTATCTCGACATCGACCTCGAGTATTACGACCTCGGCATCGAGCACCGCGACGCCACCGACGACCAGGTGACGATCGACGCGGCCAACGCCATCAAGAAGCACGGCGTCGGCGTCAAATGCGCGACGATCACCCCCGACGAGCAGCGCGTCGAGGAATTCAAGCTCAAGAAGATGTGGAAGTCGCCCAACGGCACCATCCGCAACATCCTCGGCGGCGTCATCTTCCGCGAGCCGATCATCTGCAAGAACGTGCCGCGCCTGGTGCCCGGCTGGACCCAGCCGATCATCGTCGGCCGCCACGCCTTCGGCGACCAGTACAAGGCCACCGATTTCAGCTTCCCCGGCAAGGGCAAGCTGACGATCAAGTTCGTCGGCGACGACGGCCAGACAATCGAGCACGAGGTCTATGACGCGCCGGGCGCCGGCGTCGCCATGGCCATGTACAACCTCGACGAATCGATCCGCGATTTCGCCCGCGCCTCGCTGAACTACGCGCTGCTGCGCAAGGTGCCCTGCTACCTCTCGACCAAGAACACGATCCTCAAGGCCTATGACGGCCGCTTCAAGGACATCTTCCAGGAAGTCTACGAGAAGGAATTCGCCGCCCAGTACAAGGAGGCGAAGATCACCTACGAGCACCGCCTGATCGACGACATGGTCGCCTCGGCGCTGAAATGGTCCGGCGGCTATGTCTGGGCCTGCAAGAACTATGACGGCGACGTGCAGTCCGACACCGTGGCGCAGGGCTTCGGCTCGCTCGGCCTGATGACCTCGGTGCTGATGACGCCCGACGGCAAGACCGTCGAGGCCGAAGCGGCGCACGGCACCGTGACCCGCCACTATCGCCAGCACCAGAAGGGCAAGGAGACCTCGACCAACTCGATCGCCTCGATCTTCGCCTGGACGCGCGGCCTTGCGCACCGCGCCAAGCTCGACGGCAATGACGAGCTGAAGCGCTTCGCCGACACGCTGGAAAAGGTCTGCGTCGAGACCGTCGAAAGCGGCTACATGACCAAGGATCTGGCGCTGCTGATCGGACCCGACCAGCCCTGGCTCTCGACCACCGGCTTCCTCGACAAGATCGACGAGAACCTGCAGAAGGCGATGGCCTGAGCACTTCGCGCCCTGCGGAAGACAACAAAAAGGCGGCTCAGGGGCCGCCTTTTTCATGCCGCTGAACCGGCTCTTCCGCGGAATTACCCGGCGAGCACCGCCCGCATCGCGTCAAGCGCAGCCTGCGCCTTCGCGCCGTCCGGTCCGCCCGCCTGCGCCATGTCCGGCCTTCCGCCACCTCCCGATCCGCCGACGGCCTGCGATCCGGCGCGCACCAGGTCGACCGCGCTGATCGTGCCGGCGAGGTCGTTGGTGACGCCGGCCACGATCGCGGCCTTGCCGTCTTGGCGACACCGAGACGATCGCCGCGACGCCCGAGCCGATGCGGGCCTTGGCTTCGTCGACGAGGCCCTTGAGATCCTTCGCTGCGATGCCTTCGACGATCTGGCCGATGAAGTTCACTCCGTTGACCGCCTCCGCCGCCTGCCCGGCGCCATTGCCGCCGCCCATCGCCAGCTTCTTGCGCGCATCGGCAAGTTCGCGCTCAAGCTTGCGCCGTTCCTCGACCAGCGCCTCGACGCGCGAAACCGCGTCGCCCGCCGGAACCTTCAGGATCGCCGAAATCGCCTTGACCCGCTCTTCCTGCTCCTCGAGATAGCGCCGCGCCGCCTCGCCCGTCAGCGCCTCGATGCGCCGCACGCCGGAGGCCACCGCGCCCTCGCCGACCAGCTTGATGATGCCGATCTCACCGGTGTTGCGCACATGCGTGCCGCCGCAAAGCTCCATCGAATAGGTGCGGCCGGCATTGGCGCCGTGCTGGCGCGTACCCATCGTGACGACGCGAACTTCGTCGCCATATTTCTCGCCGAACAGCGCCATCGCCCCCGCAGCAATCGCGTCGTCCACCGCCATCAGCCGCGTTTCGACCGGTGCCGCCTGCACGCACCACTTCGTTCGCGATCGTCTCGGCGTCATGCAGTTCCTGCTGCGAAATCGGCTTGGGATGCGAAAAGTCGAAGCGCAGGCGATCCGGGGCGACCATCGACCCCTTTTGCGCGACATGCGAGCCAAGCACCTCGCGCAGGGCCTCATGGACCAGATGCGTCGCGGAATGGTGCGAGCGCAGCCCGGCCCGGGCCCTGTGATCGACCTCGAGCTCGACCGGATCGCCGGTCTTCAACTCACCCTCGACCACCTCGCCGTAGTGGACGAACAGGCCCTCGCCCTTCTTGCGCGTGTCGGAAACCGCAAAGCGACCGCCTTCGAAACGAATTTCGCCATGGTCGCCGATCTGGCCGCCGGACTCGGCGTAAAACGGCGTCTGGTTGACGACGATTCCGCCCTTCACACCTGATGGAAGCGCGACTGACTTCCTGGCCGTCGACGACGATTGCCTGCACGACGCCCTCGGCCCTTTCGGTGTCGTAGCCGAGGAACTCGGTCGCGCCCGTGCGCTCGCGGATCGTGAACCAGACGCGCTCGTCCGCCGCCTCGCCGGAACCCGCCCAGGAAGCACGCGCCTCTGCCTTCTGCCGCTGCATGGCGTTGGTGAAACCATCGAGATCGACGCTGATGCCGCGGTTCTTGCAGCGCGTCCTGCGTCAGATCGAGCGGGAAACCGTAGGTGTCGTAGAGCTTGAACGCGGTCTCGCCATCCAGCATGTCGCCCTTGTGCAGGCTCGTGGTCGCATCCGAAAGCAGGCCAAGGCCACGCTCCAGCGTCTTGCGGAAGCGGGTTTCCTCCAGCCGCAGCGTCTCGGTGATCAGCGACTGCGCGCGAAGCAATTCCGGGATAGGCGCCGCCCATCTGCTGCGTCAGCGCCGGGACCAGCCGCCAGATCAGCGGCTCGCGCGCGCCAAGCAGGCTGCCATGGCGCATGGCGCGCCGCATGATGCGGCGCAGGACGTAGCCGCGCCCCTCGTTGGAGGGCAGCACGCCGTCGGCGATCAGGAAGGCCGATGCGCGCAGATGATCGGCGATGACGCGGTGGCTGGCGCGGTGTTCTCCATCCGCCTTGACGCCGGTCGCCTCCACGCTCGCCTCGATCAGCGCGCGGAAAAGGTCGATGTCGTAATTGTCGTGCTGGCCCTGCAGCACCGCCGCGATGCGCTCCAGGCCCATGCCGGTGTCGATCGACGGCTTGGGCAGGCTCACGCGCTCGCCGGCGCTGACCTGCTCGAACTGCATGAAGACGAGGTTCCAGATCTCGATGAACCGGTCGCCGTTCTCCTCGGGACTGCCCGGAGGCCCGCCCCAGATGTGATCGCCATGATCGTAGAAGATCTCCGAGCACGGACCGCACGGGCCGGTATCGCCCATCGCCCAGAAATTGTCCGACGTGGCGATGCGGATGATGCGGTCGTCCGAAAGGCCGGCGATCTTCTTCCACAGTCCGTGCGCCTCGTCGTCCTCGTGATAGACGGTGACGACCAGCCGGTTCTTGTCGAGGCCGAATTCGCTTCGTGATCAGGTTCCAGGCAAGCTCGATCGCCCGCTCCTTGAAATAGTCGCCGAAGGAGAAATTCCCGAGCATCTCGAAGAACGTGTGGTGGCGGGCCGTATAGCCGACATTGTCGAGGTCGTTGTGCTTGCCGCCGGCGCGCACGCATTTCTGCGCGGTGGAGGCGCGCGACATAGGGCCGCTGCTCGAACCCGGTGAAGACGTTCTTGAACTGCACCATGCCGGAATTGGCGAACATCAGCGTCGGATCGTTGCGCGGCACCAGCGGGCTGGAGGGCACGATCTCGTGCCCTTCCTTGCGGAAATAGTCGAGGAATGCCGATCGGATGTCGTTTACGCCACTCATGGAGATTACCGGTGGGTTGGGCCGGCGGGCTCCTGGAATGGCTGGGTAGCCCGCACGCGGTTGTTTGCGCTGCTTTTATCCGTGCCGGCAAACCCTGTCCAGCACGTGTGGCGGCGGCAAATCAGCCGCAATGCGAAAGGGGCGGACGCTGTGCCAGGCTCCGCCCCCCGCTTCATCGCGATTTACGCGCCGCTCAGCCTTCCGAAGCCGCGTCGAAACCCTCGCCGTCGGCATCGGCTTCCGGCTCGCCTTCCAGCAGCGTGCCGGCGATCAGGCCTGCATTCTGGCGCAGCGCCGTCTCGATCTCGGCGGCCATGGCCGGATGGTCGCGCAGGAAGGTCTTGGCGTTTTCGCGGCCCTGGCCGAGTCGCTCCGAATTATAGGAGAACCAGGCGCCCGACTTCTCGATGATGCCGGCCTTGACGCCAAGGTCGACCAGCTCGCCGGTCTTGGAGACGCCCTCGCCATACATGATGTCGAACTCGACCTGCTTGAACGGCGGCGCCAGCTTGTTCTTCACCACCTTGACGCGGGTCTGGTTGCCCACGACCTCGTCGCGATCCTTGACCGCGCCGATGCGGCGGATGTCGAGACGTACCGAGGCGTAGAATTTCAGCGCATTGCCGCCGGTCGTCGTCTCGGGCGAACCGAACATCACGCCGATCTTCATGCGGATCTGGTTGATGAAGATCATCATCGTGTTGGAGCGCGAGATCGAGGCGGTGAGCTTGCGCAGGGCCTGGCTCATCAGCCGCGCCTGCAGGCCCGGAAGGCTGTCGCCCATCTCGCCCTCGATTTCGGCGCGCGGCGTCAGTGCCGCCACCGAATCGATGACCAGCACGTCGACCGCGCCGGAGCGAACCAGCGTGTCGGCGATTTCCAGCGCCTGCTCGCCCGTGTCGGGCTGCGAAATCAGCAGGTCTTCAAGGTTCACGCCGAGCTTGCGCGCATAGATCGGGTCCAGCGCATGCTCCGCGTCGATGAAGGCGCAAATGCCGCCCTTCTTCTGGGCTTCGGCGATGGTATGCAGCGCCATCGTCGTCTTGCCCGAGGATTCCGGACCGTAGATCTCGACGATGCGGCCCTTCGGCAGGCCACCCACGCCCAGCGCGATGTCGAGGCTGAGCGATCCGGTGGAAATCGTCTCGATCTCGACCACCTGCTCGTTCTTGCCGAGCTTCATGATCGAGCCCTTGCCGAACGCGCGTTCGATCTGGGAAAGCGCCGCGGCCAGTGCCTTGGACTTGTCCACCGTGCTATCCTCTACAAGACGGAGTGAATTCTGTGCCATGCTTTAACATCCTTGCGCCAAGCTTCCAATGGCCGGAAATTCTGCAACGCCAAATTGCAACCCTCACCGGATTTCACGTATGTACCTTATTTGTTCTCATCTGTAAAGTGGCATTAAATGGCTGATTGCAAAGCTTTTCCGCAAGTCTGTTCGAAATTTGTTCCGCGCCCGTTCCTTTCGCCGGGAAAACGCGATTTCGGGCGGGTGTTCCCTGCCCCATCCGCACCGCCAGCGTGTGCTGCCGAAAGGGCATGAACGTGACTGATTCCCTGTGCTTCATCACCGGCGCGCACATGGACCTGACCGGCCGCCTGTTCGCCCCGCCGGTGCCCGGCGCGTCCAATCCGGGGCAGGTCACGGCGCGGCCCGGCGGCGCGGGCCTGAACAGCGCCAGCACGGCGGCGAGCCTTGGCGCGCGTACGGTGATGGCAAGCCCCATCGGCAATGATGCGCATGGCGAGATGCTGCGGCGCGCGCTGGCGCAGCGAGGCATACGCGATGCGCTGGTGGGCGTGGAAGGCCTGCGCACCGGCACCTACACCGCCATCATCGAACCGGCCGGAACCATGCTGATCGGGCTTGCGGATCTTTCGATCTACGAGGCGGTGGACGCGGATTGGATCCTCGCCAATTGCACCGATGCGCTGGAGCAAAGCGGCACGTGGTTCCTCAATGCCAATCTTCCCGCCCACACGCTTGCCGCCCTTTGCGAGCGCGCCGGCGGCCGGAAGATCGCCGCAGCGACCATCTCCCCGGCCAAGGCGCCGCGGCTGGCCGATATCCTGCCCCGTACGGATTATCTCTTCACGAATCTTTCGGAGGCGCGCGCGCTCACCGGTCTGGCGCAGGCAGAATCTGGTGAACTGGCGCGTGCGCTTTTCCGGGCTGGCGCGAAATCGGGAACGCTGTCCTCGGCCTCCGGTCCGCTCACCTGGTGGCACGCGGGCGAAATCGGGGCCATGCTGCCGCCACCGGTCGGCGTGATCGTCGACGTCAATGGTGCAGGCGATGCGCTGGCCGCGACGATCCTTGCGGGTCTCGACGAGGGCATGACCTTTACCCGCGCCGCCGAGCTTGGCATCCATGCCGCGCAATTGACCCTCGCCTCGCACGAACCCTGGTGCGAGGGCCTGTCATGGGCCGCGCTCGAGGCCCGTGCGAGCCAGAATCCCGTTCGCCAATCAGAGGCCATTTCATGATCAGCACCCTGCCCCCGAGCCGATCCGACTATCTCGACATCGCCCCGCAAGTCGCCGGAGCGCTGAAGACCGGCGCGCCCGTGGTGGCGCTGGAATTGACCATTGTCACCCACGGCATGCCCTTTCCGCAAAACATGGAAATGGCGCGCGAGGTCGAGGCGATCATCCATGCGGGCGGCGCAGTGCCCGCCACAATCGCCGTCATGGATGGAAGGCTCAAGATCGGCCTTGATGAGGCCGGGCTGGAGCAGCTTGCGCAAGCCAGTAATGCGATGAAGCTCTCGCGCGCCGACCTGGCCTTTGCGCTGGCGACCGGCCGGCCCGGCGGCACCACCGTTGCCGCCACCATGATGGCGGCGAGCCTTGCCGGCATCGAAGTCTTCGCCACCGGCGGCATTGGCGGCGTGCATCGCGGCGCTGAGACAAGCTTCGATATCTCCGCCGACCTGCGCGAGTTTTCGCGCTCTGCGGTCATCACGGTATGCGCCGGAGCCAAGGCGATCCTCGACATGGCCAAGACGCTCGAAGTGCTGGAGACGGAGGGCGTGCCGGTGGTCGGTTTCGGCACGGACGAATTCCCCGCATTCTGGTCGCGCACCAGCGGCCTCAAGGCGCCGCTGCGGCTGGACGATGCAGCAAGCGTCGCGCGGTTCTGGGCAACGCGCAAGGCGCTGGGCCAAGGTGGCGGCATGCTGGTTGCAAATCCCGTTCCGGCCGCCGACGAAATCCCCGCCGGGCAGATCGCGCGCCATATCGAGGAGGCGCTTGCCGGTGCAGCCAGAGAGGGCATCGGCGGCAAGGCGGTGACGCCCTACCTGCTGTCGAAAATGCTGGAACTGACCGGCGGGCGCTCGCTGGCGACAAACATTGCCCTGGTAAAAAACAACGCTGCCGTTGCCGCATCGATTGCGGTGGCGATCGCCTCGGCCTGACGTGTCAGACCGCGGCCAGAACCCATTTGACTAGGTCGCGCGCAATGCTGTCGAAGGCGGAGTTGATGCCATTCACAACCGCGTTCGCGTCGGTTCCCGAAATAGGCGACTGCGCGTCGAAAACCTTGGCTCGCAGCACCTTTCCGGTTCGGTCCGAAACCAGCTTCACCGAAAGGGAAACCTGCGCCGCCTGCTGGCCGCTGCCGATATTGGCCTGGAAAGCCCTGATGTCCGTCACGATCTGGTAGTCGATCACCAGACCTTCGCCGGGCTTGGAAACTGCGCGCACGCGCTCGGTGTTTTCAAACGCCTCGACGAGCCGGGCCTGCACCACCTTGGGCAGGCGGTCCGGCCATTGCGAACGCGCCAGGTACTGGATTTGCGTCGGCGAGGTCTTGATGACGATTTCCTGGGCATCCAGCGATTTCAGCGCGGATGGCTCCTGCACCAGGATCTGCGACTTGGTTGCAGACTTGAGGCCGGAAAAATCGGCCGGCGCGCCCAGGTCGTAGATGTCGACGATCGCCGCCGTCGTGCAGCCGCCAAGCATCACGGCCAACACGACCGCAAAAAGCCTCGCTGCAATCCTCGCGGTTGCTCCCAGCCTGTTCACGCAAAACTCCTAAAAGGCAGGCGCCGGCAACTCAACGCCGCGGCCTGCCGTCGAAAGTCCTTGCCCGCTCTCCGCCCGTTATGATGCGCTGCGGATTGTCCTCGAAGTCCGAGACCGTCTGCTCGATGCGATTGATGGATCGCCGTGTTTCCTGCACAAGCGTTCGCACATCGTCCAGCCCCTGATCGGAGAATCGCGTCAAACCTGCTGATATTTCGTTTACACGGGTCCGCAATACCTGGGAAGTTTCACGGAAATCGGCAAGCGTCGCCTTCAGTTCCTCGCTGAGCCCCTTGCCGTCGGCAGTTCCAAGGAAGCCGTCGAGCTTGGCCAGCACGCCATCGATGCGGGCGGTTAAATCCCTCAATTGCCGGGTGAACGCCTCGACATTCTCGACGGAATTGCGAACCTTCTGCGGATCGACCGCGGCAAGGATTTCATCGACACGGTTGAGCGTTCCGTCGAGCCGCGACGACAGGCCGTTGACTGCTTCCGCCGTCTTGCCGGCACTCTGCATGAAGTTTTCGATTTCGCCCGAGTTCTTCGCAAGCGCCGTCGAAAAAGTCTCAAGGTTCTTCACGGAGTTCGTCGCCGGATTGCGCACTTCCTTCATGAAATCGTCGAGAGAAGTCATCATCTGGTCGGCCCGGCCGGCAATGGTGCGGACAGTCTCGAGTATGTCGCCTACCGCCGAAGGCGTTGCATCGATCACCGGAACGCCCTCGCCCGACAGCAGCAGCGCCGCGGCCGGCGTGCCGCCGCGCAGGGATATGTAGGATATTCCGGTGAGGCCCTGGCTGCCGATGCTTGCACTCGTGTCGGCCCGCACGGGCGTGTCGGACTTCACGGAAGTGAGGGCATAGACGACGCGCGGGTCCTGCGCATCGAACACGACGCGGTCCACCTTGCCTACCTTGATGCCGTTGAAAAGCACTTCCGAGCCTTCGCCAAGGCCGGTCACCGAACCCGCGATGCGAACGTTGAGCGGCACCAGCCCGGACGATTCGTCCAGCCTTGCCACCCAGTAGATGAAGGCGAATGCGGCTGCCAGCACGATGAGCGTGAACAGGCCGACGGTCACATAGTTTGCGCGTGTTTCCATCGTTTCAGAAAAGACCTTTCACGCCTTGGGGGAGCGGGAGAACTTCAAGAGGCATGGCGCACGATCTGCCGTGCCCGCTTGCCCTGGAAATAGGACTGCACCCATTCGTTTTTCGATTCAAGCATCGCCTCGACATCGCCTTCCAGCAGCACCTTCCGCCCACCCAGCACGGCTATCCGGTCGCAGGTGGAAAACAGGCTGTCGAGGTCATGCGTCACCATGTAGACGGTCAGGCCGAGCGTGTCTCGCAAGGTCACGATGAGTTCATCGAACTCGGCCGCGCCGATCGGGTCGAGGCCCGATGTCGGCTCGTCCAGGAACAGCAATTCCGGATCGAGCGCGAGCGCCCTCGCCAGCGCGGCCCGCTTGACCATGCCGCCGGACAATTGCGAGGGCAGCTTGGTCGCGGCGTCCTGGGGAAGGCCGACGAGGTTGAGCTTGAGCCGCGCCAGTTCGTCCATCAGACGCGGATCGAGGTCGAGATATTCGCGCATCGGCACCTGGATGTTTTCCAGCACCGTCAGCGCCGAAAACAGCGCGCCGTGCTGGAAGAGAACGCCGATGCGCTGGTCGATGCCAAGTTTCTCGCCCTCCCCGGCTTCGTCATAGACGGTGCCAAAGATTTCGATCGTTCCGGCCTGCCTGCCCGATAGCCCCAGTATGGTGCGCATCAGCACCGACTTGCCCGCACCCGAAGCACCGACAAACCCCAATATCTCGCCCCGCATTACGTCAAGATCGAGGTTCTCCAGCACAGCCCGCCCATCGAACGCCACGCTCACGCCGCGCACGCGCAGCACCGTTTCCGCAGCCGGCAGGCTTGCCGGGCGGTTCTGCGGCTCAAGGGGCATTCCTGTAAGGTTCATTGGCTCCAATTTCCGTTCAATAGTTGATTTGCGCGTAGAATACGGCGAAAAACCCGTCCACGACGATCACGAAGAAGATGGCCTTGACCACCGCAGCGGTCACCCGCTTGCCCAGGCTCTCCGCGCTGCCCTCCACCTTCATGCCTTCCACCGCCGCCATGATGCCGATGATCATCGCCATGAAAGGCGCCTTGATCATGCCGGCCATCAGGGTCGAGAGGTCCACTGCCGTGCGCAGCTTGCTGAGGAACACATCAAACGGAATATCTGAATAAAGGTTCAACAGCAGCGCCGCCCCCGCGAGCGAGGCGATGTTGGCGATGAAGGTCAGCATCGGCAGCGCGATGGTGAGCGCCACCAGCCGCGGGAAGACCAGCACGCCGACCGGGTTGAGGCCGATCACGGTCAGCGCATCGACCTCCTCGCGCATCTTCATCGAGCCGATCTCGGCAGTCATGGCGCTGCCGGAGCGTCCCGCCACCATGATCGCGGTGAGCAACACGCCAACCTCGCGCAGCAGCAGGATGCCGACGAAATCGACAGTCAGGAATTCCGCGCCGAAATAGCGCAGCGACCAGGCGCCCTGCTGCGCGATGATCGCTCCTATGAGGAATGACATCAGAGCAATGATCGGCACGGCCCGGATGCCCATGCGATCGATGTGGTAAATGATCGAGACCGGCCGTACGGAGCCCTTGCGCCCGGCTTTCAGCTGCGGTCCGCGAATGGCCGCGCCGATCATGTTGAGCGAGAGCACCGTGTCCGATTGCAGCGACTTGGTGAAGCGGCCGAGATTTTCCAGGAATGCCACGAGCGCACCTGGCTTGACCGGCGGGACCGGTGCATCCATCTCGCGCGAAACCGCCTCGAGCAGGCGTTCGCTGACACTTTGCGGCGCGCTGACGATGCGCGCAGTGCCGCCGGCCTCGCGCCAGGCCTTTGCAAGCCGCGACACGATCCAGGCGCCCGCCGTATCCATCTTGCCGACATTGGATAGATCGATGACGAGCGGCGCGGCCGATGCGCGCCCGGCCAGTTCACGTAGCGCCCGGTCGGCGGGCGCAATGACACCCGCGACCCAGTTGCCGCCGGCCTCCACGAGGGTTCCGCCGCCAACCGCGCGAATTGTGCACTGCGCGCCCGGGGCGCTCTTTCTGGCTTGCGTCTGTTGGCTCATGCTTGTCCATTGAACGAGAGGCATTCAGGCTTTAGCACGCTTGGCGCGCGTTGGCAGCTTTGCCATTGCGTGGCACGCGTGAAATATTGACACGGCCCGGTTCGGGCAGGCTGCTGCATTCATTGAGGAATTGTACGAAATCATGACGACACGTCTAATTGTCGAACAGCAGAGCTGGCCAATTGCCGGCAGCTTCACCATCTCGCGCGGCTCGAAAACGCAAGCCGACGTGATCGTCTGCACGCTCGTTCGCGATGGCGCCACGGGCCGCGGCGAATGCGTGCCCTACCGCCGCTACGGCGAAACGCTCGAGAGCGTGACCGCGCAGATCGAGGCGGCGCGCGCCGCAATCGAGGCTGGTGTTGACCAGTATGAGCTGCAGAACATCATGTCGTCCGGCGCTGCACGCAATGCCGTCGATTGCGCACTGTGGGACCTCGCGGCGAAGCTGCAGGGCAAGCCAGTCACCAGCCTTCTGCGTACGGTGGACTGGTCGCCGGAGCCGGTAACCACCGCCGTGACCGTAAGCCTTGGCACCCCGCAGGAAATGGCGGCAGCGACGCGGAAGCTGGCGGGAAATCCGCTGATCAAGGTCAAGCTGGGCGGCGAAGGTGACGAGCAGCGCATCGCAGCCGTTTGCGAAGCTGCCCAGGGCGCGCGCATAATCCTAGACGCCAACGAGGCCTGGCGGCCCGATACCGTATCCGAACTCATGCTGGTCGCGGCCCGGCACGGCGTCGCGCTGATCGAGCAGCCCCTGCCCGCCGGCCAGGACGATATCCTGCGCGAAATTCCGCATCCTGTGCCCATCTGCGCCGACGAAAGCGCCCATTCGGCCGACGATCTGTGGCGGCTGCGCGAGCTTTACGATTGCATCAACATCAAGCTCGACAAGACCGGCGGCCTGACCGCCGGCTTTGCCATGGAAACGATTGCCCGCTCGCTCGGCTTTTCGGTGATGGTGGGCTGCATGGTCGGCACTTCGCTCGGCATGGCCCCCGCCGTATTGCTGGCGCAGGACGCCGAATATGCCGATCTCGACGGCCCGCTGATCCTCGCCAAAGACCGCGAGCACGGCCTGCGTTACTCGGACGGCAAGGTGTTCCCGGCGACGCGCGAATTGTGGGGGTGAATTCGCCCCGCCAGCAGCAGCAGTGCGAAGCCGGTTCCGCCCGCCAGCGCCATGGCAAGGAATGCGTTGACGCCGAAGGCTTCGTAAAGCGGCCCGGAAAGCAGGCCAAATCCGCCCATAGCAAGTGCGCCGGTAACGAAGCCGGCGGCCTGCGCCGAGCCCATGCGCTCTTCCGGCACCGCGTCATTGTAGAAATGCATCAGCCCCAGATGCGTCGCGCCGAAGCTGAGGCCGTGCAGTGCTTGCAGCACCACGAAGCCCGCAAGACCAGGCTCCAATGGAAACAGCGTCCAGCGCACAAGCGATGCGAAGCCGCCGATCATCACCAATTGCATCGGAGAGACCTTGCGGAACACCTGCCGGGAAAACTGGAACAGCGCCACTTCCGCCGCCACGCCGATCGCCCAGAACATGCCGATGACATTGCCCGAAAAACCGGCCGTCTCCCAATAGATCGAACCGAACCCATAGAGCATTGCATGCGTCGCCTGGATGATCCCGCATCCTGCCGTGACCAGCATGAAACGACGGTTTGCCATGAGTTGCCAGGTAGTTGCGCCCGCCAGTTGATTCAGGTTGGCAGGTTTGCGCGGCCGGCCAAGCCGCGGCGTTATCGGTGAAAAGGCAAACCCGGCAAAAGCCGTGACGATCATCGCAAGCATGACGGCCTGTGTGCCGTACGCGCCCAGCAGCCATCCTCCACCGATATTGACGAAGATGAAGATCACCGAGCCCCAAAGGCGTATCTGGCCGTAGTCGTGGCCGAACCGCCGCACGCCCGACAGGGTGATCGAATCCATCACCGGCTGCAGCGGGTGGGAGAAAAACGCCACCAGCAGCGCCACCGCCGAGGATCGCCCAGAAATCGGTGAACAGCGGATAGAGCGCAAAGGAAAAGGCGGCTCCGCCCATCAGCACGATGACGACATCGGCGCGCTCGCGCACCCGGTCCGCATAGGCAGAGACATAGCCGGAGGTCAGCACGCGCACCGCCAGAGGCAGCGAGATCACCAATGGCTATCTGCGTCGAATCGAGACCGCGATCCTTCAGCCAGAGCGGAAAGTACGGCAGCACCAGCCCGGCAAACGAGAAGAAAACGCTGTAGAGCAGCGCCATCCGAACCGCAAAGGCATAGGGCGGTTTTTCATGGATGCATCGGGAGAAGTCTGGCTCACGCCCGCCCTTCCAGCACGCGCGCGTAAAGTTCCGGATCGACATTGCCGCCCGAGGCGATACACACCACCGTCTCCCCGGCAAATGCCTTGCCCTGCGAAAGCAGTGCCGCCAGCGCCACCGCGCCGCCCGGCTCCACCACGATCTTCAGTTCGGCAAAGGCAATGCGCATCGCCTCGAAGGCCTGCGCGTCGGTCACCGCAAAGCCTGACGCAACGTGATCCTTGTTGATGGCGAACGAGATTTCCCCCGGCGATCGGCGTCAGCAGCGCGTCGCAGGCCGAGCCCGCCAGCCGCTCGTTGCGAACACGCGCTCCCTCCAGCGAGCGAACGGGCATAATCATCAAAACCCGCCGGCTCCGCGGTGTGCACCTTTGCATCGGGAAAGCGCGCATGGATCGCCAGCGCGATTCCAGCGGTCAGCCCTCCGCCGCCGCAGCAGAAATCATCGCGGTCCGCGGAAAGCCCCATCGCCGCGAGGTCTTCGCCGATCTCCAGTCCGCAGGTGCCCTGCCCCGCGATCACGAACGGGATTTTCGTAAGGGTGGATGAAATGCGCGCCGGTGCGCTCGACGATCTCGCCGGCAATGGCGTCACGGTCCTCCTTTGGCGCGGTCGTAGAGCACGACTTCGGCGCCGGAGCGCCTGGTGCGCGCGACCTTGATCGCCGGGGCGTCGGACGGCATGACGATCACGGATTTCATGCCGAGCAGCCGCGCCGCCTCGGCCACGCCCTGCGCATGATTGCCGGAAGAACAGGCGACGAGCCCGCCCTTGCGCTGCACCTCTGCGGCAATGCAGACGCCGTATTGAACGCACCACGAAACTTGAACGAGCCGGTCAGCTGCAGGCATTCGGCTTTGACGAAAACGCGTGCGCCGGTGATCTCGTCCAGTTGCGGCCGATCTCAGCAGCGGCGTGCGGAATGCGTGGCGGCGAAGGCGCGCGGCGGCAGCTTCGACATCGGCGAAAACGGGGAATGTTCATGGGGTAGCGATCGGCAGGTTGGGAAGCGCTCTTGATCGGACATAAGCGCACCCGCGCAAGGCCCGGGCAAATCTCCGTGCGTCATGCGGGCGGATTTTCCGTCTGTCCTGCCTCAAGGAACATTCGCACGCATTCGTCCCAGTCGAATCGAGCGAATGCGCCAGCGCGCTTTTCGCGCGGGATATCGCAGCGCGGCCAGCGCCGCCTTGCGCAGAGTCCGGCGTCGAGCACGCCGGCGCCGCTGCCGCCGATCACGTCGAGCGGGCCCAGGCACCGGAAAGGCCGCGACGGGCACGCCGCTGGCGAGCGCCTCCAGCAGCACGTTGCCGAAAGTGTCGGTGAGGCTCGGGAAAGACGAACACATCGGCCGCCGCATAGTGCCGGCCAGCGTCCTCGCCCGTTCAGCGAACCGGTGAAGACCACATCGCGGTATCGCCCTCGAAGCTGCGCCCGCTGCGGGCCGTCGCCGACCACGACCTTGGTGCCCGGCAGGTCGAGGCGAGGAAGGCCGTCGATGTTCTTTTCGACGGAGATGCGCCCGACATTCAGGAAGATCGGGCCGTGTGCCAGCCCTTGTCATCGCGCCAGCGTGTCGTCCGGCCGCGGCTGGAACAGCGTTCGCGGTCGACGCCGCGCGTCCACGGTCATGACCGTCTGAAACCCGTGCGCCGCAATTCGCTGGCGATGGAGCGCGTCGCGACAAGACAGCCATTGCCGGCATTGTGGAAGCGGCGCATCCAGGCGTAGGACCAGGACAGCGGCACGGCAGCCGCGCGCGCACATATTCGGGAAAGCGGGTGTGATAGCTCGTCGTGAAGGCCGATCTCCGCCGCAGGCAGGCGCGCGCGCCGCCAAGCCGAGCGGACCTTCGGTGGCGATGTGTATCTGGTCGGGCATGAACACCGTCGATGATGCGCGCCAGCGCTTGCGGGACGCGCCAGCGCCAGCCGGATCTCCGGATAGGACGGCATCGGCAAAGCCGAGAAGAGCGCGTCGGCGCAACGAGTCTTCACCTCGTGGCCCGCAGCGGCAAGGCGGCGCGTCACTTCCTCCAGCGTGCGCACGACGCCGTTGACCTGCGGGTGCCAGGCATCGGTGACGAGCAGGATCCTCATCAGGCGGCTTCGGCCGCGGCGGCGGCTCACGGCGACTGCGGGCTACGGCAGCCGTGACGATCGCGCGGCCGCGATTGCGTCGCCCAGTCGATCAGTTCCAGCCGGCCGTCATGGTGCTCGACGATCGCCGTGCAGCTTTCCACCCAGTCGCCGGTGTTGATGTAGTCGATGCCGTGCCGCGTCGCCGATCACCGCGTGATGGATATGGCCGCAGACGACGCCGTCGGCGCCGCTGCGCGCGCCGCTTCGCCAGCCAGAGCGCTGCTCGAAGTCGCCGATGAAGTTCACCGCCTTCTTGACCTTGAGCTTGGCCCACTCCGAGAGCGACCAGTAGCGGAAGCCGAGCCTGCGCCGAGTCGCGTTGAGCGACGATGTTGAGCTGCAGCGCCGCGTCATAGGCCCAGTCGCCGAGATGGGCGAGCCAGCGCGCATGGCGCACGACGACGTCGAACTGGTCGCCATGGATGACCAGCAGCTTGCGGCCGTCCGCCGTCTCGTGAATGTCGCGGTCGCGCACCTCGATGCCGCCGAAATGCGCTGCCGAGAAAGTCGCGCAGGAACTCGTCGTGATTGCCGGGCACGTAGATGATCTCGCGTGCCCTTGCGCGCCTTGCGCAGCAGCTTCTGGACCACGTCGTTGTGGTCTGCGGCCAGTACCAGCCGCGCTTCAGCCGCCAGCCGTCGACGATGTCGCCGACCAGGTAGATCTTCTCCGCGTCGTGGTGGCGCAGGAAATCGAGCAGCAGCTCCGGCCTGGCAGCCCGGACGTTCCGAGATGGACGTCGGACAGGAACAAGCGTCTTGAATGTCCCGGTTTCATGCGAGCCCGCCGGTGCTATGTCGATGCAAGCCAACTGAACACCGATTTCCGTGACATGCTCGTGACAATTGGCCATGACATCCGCACGAACGACGCGGACAAGAGGGAAGCAAGCACATGGATCTGGGCATCACCGGACGCAAGGCAATCGTCTGCGCGTCGAGCCGCGGTCTTGGGCGCGGTTGCGCGTTGCACCTGGCGCGCGGCCGGCTGCGACGTCGTCCTCAACGGCCGCGACACGGAAACGCTCGAGCGGACAGCCAGCCGAGATCGCCGCAAGAAACCGGCGCGAAGGTCGACTTCGTCGCCGCGGATGTTTCCACCCACGACGGCCAGAAGGCGCTGCTGGACGCCTGCCCCTCGCCCGACATCCTCGTCAACAACAATGGCGGGCCGCCGCGCCGCGACTTTCGCGAACTGACCCGCGAGGACATGCTGGAAGGCGTGACCCAGAACATGGTGACGCCGATCGAGCTGGTGCAGAAGGTGCTGGACGGCATGTGCGAGCGCGGCTTCGGGCGCATCGTCAACATCACGTCGCTGTCGGTCTACACCGCCATTCCCGGGCTCGACCTTTCGTCCGGCGCAAGAGCCGGCCTCACTTCGTTCCTGCCGGCGTCGCGCGCGGGGCCGCCACGGCACAACGTCACGATCAACAACATGCTGCCGGGCAAGATGGACACCGACCGGCTGCGCGGCGGCTTCGCCTTCATGGCGCAGCGGCTCGGCATCACGCTCGCACGAGGCGACGAGCCCGCGAGATCGAACCCATACCGGCAGGACGGCTCGGCACGGCGGACGAATTTGGCGCGCTTTGTGCCTTCCTTTGCTCCATCCATGCCGGTTACATCACGGGCCGCAATTTCCTGGTCGATGGCGGCCTCAACCAGAATGCGTTCTGAACTGTCAACATGAAAGGCTCGGGGGCAATGAGCGAGACGACAAAAACCGGCGAAAGCGCCACGTACACACCCGCTAACGAACTGGAGGCGGGCGCGCTTCACTACCATCGCTATCCGACGCCTGGAAAACTTTCGGTCGAAGCCACGAAGCCGCTGGGCAACCAGCGCGACCTGGCGCTCGCCTATTCGCCCGGCGTCGCCGCTCCCTGCCTTGCCATCGCCGCCGATCCGCTGGCCGTTGCGCATTATACGGCCCGAGGCAATCTCGTCGGCGTCATCACCAATGGCACTGCCGTGCTCGGGCTCGGCAATATCGGCCCGCTGGCCGCCAAGCCGGTGATGGAAGGCAAGGCGGTGCTGTTCAAGAAGTTTGCCGGCATCGACGTCTTCGACATCGAGATGGCGCAAACCGACATCGCACGGTTCTGCGACTGCATCGCGGCGCTGGAGCCGACCTTCGGCGGCATCAACCTTGAGGACATCAAGGCGCCGGAATGCTTCGAGATCGAGCGCGAATTGCGCTCCCGCATGAACATTCCCGTCTTCCACGACGACCAGCACGGCACGGCGATCATCGTCGCATCGGCGGTACTGAACGGCCTTGAATTGGCCGGCAAGGAAATCGCCAAGGCGAAGATCGTGACCTCTGGAGCGGGCGCTGCGGCGCTTGCTTGCCTCAACCTTCTGGTCAGCCTTGGCGCCAGCGTCGACAATATCTGGGTGACGGATATCGAGGGCGTGGTCCACGAAGGACGCGAGGCCCTGATGGACCAGTGGAAATCCATCTTCGCCAAGAAGACCGACCTGCGCACGCTGGGCGAGATCATCGAAGGCGCGGACGTGTTCCTCGGCCTTTCCGCCGCCGGCGTGCTGAAGCCGGAGATGGTCATGCGCATGGCGGCAAAGCCCCTGATCATGGCGCTGGCCAATCCGAACCCCGAAATAATGCCGGAAGTCGCGCGCGAGGCCCGCCCCGACGCGATGATCTGCACCGGCCGCTCGGATTTCCCGAACCAGGTCAACAATGTCCTGTGCTTCCCCTATATCTTCCGCGGCGCGCTCGATGTCGGCGCAACCACGATCAACGAGGCGATGAAGCTCGCGGCAGTCGGAGCCATCGCTCAACTGGCGCACGAAGAGGCATCGGACATAGCCGCAAGGGCATATGGCGGAGAGCCGCCGGTGTTCGGCCCGAATTACCTGATCCCCTCGCCTTTCGACCAGCGGCTGATCCTGCGCATTGCGCCCGCTGTCGCCCGCGCCGCCATGGAGAGCGGCGTCGCCACCCGTCCCATCACCGATTTCGAGGCCTATCTCGACCAGCTGACGCGCTTCGTCTTCCGCTCCGGCCTGATCATGAAGCCGGTGATCGAGAAGGCCCGCTCGGTCAAGCGCCGCGTCATCTATTCCGATGGTGAGGACGAACGCGTGCTGCGCGCCGCGCAGGTCGCCATCGAGGATGGCATCTGCGAGCCGGTGCTGATCGGGCGTCCCGAGGTCGTGGCGGCCAGGCTCGAACGCTTCGGCCTGCGCATCCGGCCGGGCGTCGATTTCGAACTCGTCAATCCGCAGCAGGACGAACGCTTCCGCGAATATGTCGATCTGATGCTGGAAAAGACCGGCAGGCGCGGCATCACGCCGGAAGCGGCCAAGACCATTGTGCGCTCCAACACGACGGTGATCGGGGCACTGGCGGTGGAACGCGGCGATGCCCATGCGATGCTTTGCGGGCTGGACGGTCGCTTCCTGCGGCACCTGCAATATGTCGAGATGATCATCGGGAAGGCAGCGGGCGTGCTGTCGTTGTCGGGTCTTTCCATGCTGATCAACCAGCAGGGCGTCTGGTTCATGACCGACACTTTCGTGTCCGACACGCCCACCGCCAGGGAGATCGCCGAGACGACGATCCTTGCCGCCGCGGCGGTCACGCGCTTCGGCCTCACGCCAAGGGCTGCGCTGCTTTCGGCATCGGACTTCGGTTCGCGAAACGACGAATCGGCACGGCGCATGCGCGAGGCGGTTGGCATTCTCCACCGCGAGGCTCCCGAGCTCGAAGTCGATGGCGAAATGCACGGCGACACCGCCCTGTCGGAGATGATCCGCCAGCGGGTATTCCCCAATTCACGCCTGCACGGCGAAGCCAATCTGCTGGTCTTTCCGAACCTTGATGCAGCCAACATCACCATGAGCGTCGTCAAGCAGATGACCGATGCCCTGCATGTCGGGCCCATCCTGATCGGCACTGCAAAACCGGTGCATGTGCTGACGCCTTCCGTAACGTCGCGGGGCGTATACAACATGAGCGCCCTTGCGGCAGTGGAGGCGCTGTAAGGCTGGCACGTGACCCAGCGTCATTGGAACCATGAGGCGTTTTTCCGGTTTTGACTTCCGTAACCCGCGGCAACAAGGCCGTGAGCGTATGGAGGTTTTCCAATGAAGAACATGTTCAAGACGGCCGGCTTGGCCCTCGCAACCGCAACGCTGCTAACGGGCACGGCACTGGCGCAGGTCGCCGTGCAGTCCACGACGGACCTCAATGTCCGTGCCGGCCCCGGACCGCAGTACCAGGTCGTCGGCGTCATTCCCGCGGGCGGCGAAGCCAGCGTCGCGGGCTGCACGTCCACCGGCAAATGGTGCAACGTCAGCGTTGGTAGCGTTCAGGGCTGGGCTTATGCCGATTACCTGACCGCATCGGTGGAAGGCCAGGCAATGGTCGTCACCAAGCTGCCGCAAGGACAGGCGGTCCCGGTAGTGGAGTATGACGAGGCAGCAGGCGCGGCAACCGGCGCCGTTGGCGGTGCCGTCGTTGGCGCGCTGATCGGCGGCCCTGTCGGGGCGGCAATCGGCGGAGCCGCGGGCGCGGCGATCGGCGCGAACACCCCGCCGCCCGAGCGCGTTCGCACCTATGTCACTGAAAACCGTGTCGACCCGGTCTATCTCGACGGCGAAGTGGTCGTGGGCGCCGGACTGCCCGATACAGTGCAGCTTCGCACCGTACCCGACTACGAATACAACTATGTCTATGTAAACGGAGTGCCGGCCCTGGTCGATCCGGGAACACGGCGTATCGTCTACGTCTACCGCTGATCGCGCGGCAATAAACTGCTCGCCGCCGCGACTGTGGAGCCGCGGCGGCCATTCATTTGCCTGCACAATTTTGTGTCCGGGCTTGCTTTCAAAAGCTGAATCATAACATTCGCTCGATGAGGTCGTATTCCGGCCTGGGCCAGGGCGGGCGCACGCAATCACATGAACAGCCGCGCAGTCTGCATTTTCAGCACCGGCACGCAGTTCGCCCGGCAGTTGGCCGGGGGCCTTGCGGCGATGTTCATCGTGCTGGCGTTTGCACCGGCCGCCGGGGCACAGAGCGCCGTTTGCCTTGGCCTCGTCAACGAATTGGCGGCACTCGATTCGCGCGGCGGCTTCGCGGTGGGCGGCGACAGGCGCTTCAAGGAGTACCAGAAGGCGGTACGCGAGCAGAAGGCGCAGATCGCCAAGACGCAACGCTCCGCACGCAAGAATGGCTGCTCGCAGGGCAGCGACGATTATTGCGTCCGCATACGCACCAGCCTTGATGAGATGACAGCCAATCTTGCCGATCTCGAACGCTCGCTGGCCAGATTGTCTCCCGCGGGCGACGGACGGCGGCGCAACGCCATAGTGGCCGACATGCAGGCCAATGGCTGCGAGGGACGGGCGCGCACCCGCGAGAAGACCGTGACCAGCGAGGAGCAAAGTTCGGGTGTTCGCACCGAACGCCGCCGAACCCTGCTGGAACAGATTTTCGGGGTGCAGACCTTCAGCGATGACGGCTCGCAAAGCCAGTATGAGTACGACCCCGACGCTGAGCTCTCCAGCCGCTATGGCACCTACCGGACACTGTGCGTCCGCTCCTGCGACGGCTATTACTTTCCGATCAGCTTCTCCACCCGCCGCGACCGCTTTGCCGAGGACGAGCAGGCCTGCCAGAACATGTGCCCTGGTTCGGAGGTGTCGCTCTATTTCCACGCCATGCCCTCGCAGGACAGTGAGGACATGATTTCCTATCGTGACGAGCAGCCCTATGCGGCGCTACCGAACGCGTTCAGCTACCGCAAGCAGGTCAACGCCGAGTGCAGTTGCGGCTTTTCCCGTTCGCTCGGTCTCACCGAGATCGCGGGCGGGCAGTCGCTGCAATTCCAGGAGGTCCAGCCGCCCCGGCCCATGTTGCCCATCCCCTCGCCGCGTCCCGATCCCGGCCTTGATCCCGAGACATTGGCAAATTCCGGCGGCAGGTTGGACATGGCCGATGTCGAGGCGATGATCGCACGTCGGCAGGCGCCGGCGCCGGTTGCAAACTCACCGGGCGGACGCACCGTCAGGATAGTCGGGCCAGCGTTCTTTCCCGTCCAATGAGCGGCAGCAGCGCAGCCATTTCCGGGCCGTGATCAAGGCCCGTCAGCGCGCGGCGCAGCGGCATGAACAGCGCTTTGCCCTTGCGCCCGGAAGCCGTCTTCAGCGCCACGGTCCATTCGCTCCACGTCGAGGGCGACCATGGTTCGGGCGGCAGCATGCCGGCGGCAAGCGTGATGAACTCGCGATCTTCCGCCTCGATGACCGGCTGTGCGGAACATAGCCGCTCCCACCATTCGCCTGCTTCGCGCACCCGGCTGATATTGCCGCGGATCGCGTTCCAGAATGCGGCCGGGTCATCGCCAAGCGAGCCATCCGTGAACCGGTTCGCCACGTCGGCCCATTCATAGCCATGCACGAGCCGGGCGTTCAGCGCGTCGAGTTCGCTGGTGTCGAACTTCGCCGCCGACTTGCCGACCTTGCTGATGTCGAAGCGTTCGGCAAGCGCAGCCATGCTTGCCATCGGCTCCACCGGCCCCGCGCCGCCGATCAGCACCGCCAGCGAGGCGACTGCCATCGGCTCGAACCCGTCATCGGCCAGCGACTTCAGCGACAGCGAGCCGAGCCGCTTGGAAAGCCCTTCGCCGCTCGCGGTCGTCAACAGATTGAGATGCCCGAACACCGGCACTTCGGCGCCCAGGGCCGCGAAGATCGCGATCTGCACGCCGGTGTTGGTGACATGATCATCGCCCCGGATGATGTGCGTTATGCCGGTGTCGATGTCGTCGACCACGGAAGGCAGCGTGTAGAGCCAACTGCCGTCCTCGCGCACCAGCACCGGATCGGACACCGAGGCGAGATCGACGATTTCCTCGCCGCGCACCAGATCGTCCCAGCGCACTTCCGTGCGCTGCGGCGCAAACGGATCGCCGCCATGATTGGGCAAAAGGAAGCGCCAGTGCGGCTTGCGCCCATCCGCTTCCAGTCGAGCCCTGTCCTCGCCGGAAAGCTTCAGCGCCGCACGATCATAGATCGGTGGCAGACCGCGCGCGGCCTGCCGCTTGCGCCTGCGGTCCAATTCGTCCGCGGTCTCGTAGCACGGATAGAGCAGCCCGGCCGCGATCAGCGTGTCGGTGGCGGCGCGGTGGATCGCCGCCCGCTTCGACTGCCATTCGACCTGGTCGGGGTAAATGCCCAGCCATTCGAGGTCGCGCGCGATGCCTTGCGCAAATTCCAGCTTCGAGCGCTCGACATCGGTATCGTCATAACGCAGCAGGTATTCCCCGCCGCGCTGCTTGGCGAAAAGCCAGTTGATCAGCGCCGGGCGGGCATTGCCGATGTGGATGTTGCCGGTGGGCGACGGCGCGAAGCGAACCTTGACTGTCATGCGCCTGCGTTAGCCGAGCGCGCCGGCAAGCGCAAGCGGCCGCACTCAGCGGTCGCGGAACCGGTTCGTGATCGGATAGCGCCGGTCGCGGCCGAAGTTCTTGCGGGTGATCTTGACGCCCGGCGCGGCCTGCCGCCGCTTGTATTCGGCGATGTAGAGCATGTGCTCCACCCGCTCCACCGTCGCGCTTGTCATGCCCGGCGGCGACGATGTCCGCGACCGACATCTCGTGTTCGACCAGGCTTTCCAGGATGTCGTCGAGCATCGGATAGGGCGGCAGCGAATCCTGGTCGGTCTGGTTGGGCCGCAGTTCCGCCGAGGGCGCCTTCTTCAGGATGTTGTCGGGAATGACCTCGCCCGACGGCCCGAGGCACCCGGCCGGCACGTTGGCGTTGCGCCAGGCCGCCAGCCGGTAGACCTGCATCTTGTAGAGGTCCTTGATCGGGTTGAAGCCGCCATTCATGTCGCCGTAGAGCGTGGCATAGCCGACACTCATTTCGCTCTTGTTGCCGGTCGTCACCACCATCGAGCCGAACTTGTTGGAAATCGCCATCAGGATGACGCCGCGCGCGCGCGATTGCAGGTTCTCCTCGGTGATGCCTGAATTGGTGCCGGCGAAGACCGGCGCCAGCGTCTTCATGAAGCCTTCCACCGGCTCGACGATCGGCACGATCTCGTAGCGAACGCCAAGCGCCTTGGCGCAGGCTTCCGCGTCCGATGAAGCTCTCCTTCGAGGTGTAGTGATACGGCATCATGACGCAGCGCACGCGCTCCTCGCCCAGCGCATCGACCGCCATGGCCGCGCAGATCGCCGAATCGACGCCGCCCGAAAGGCCGAGCACCACGTCCTTGAAGCCGTTCTTGTTGACATAGTCGCGCAGACCCAGCACGCAGGCGCGCCAGTCGGCCTCGTCGGTTTCGGGCAGGTTGCGCCAGCAGCCCCCTGTCGCAAATCCAGCCCTTCGCGCCCTTGCGCCATGTGGTCAGCACCACGTTGGCCTCGAACTGGTTCATCTGGAGCGCCAGCGAATGGTCGGCGTTGAGCACGAAGGAACCGCCGTCGAAGACCAGCTCGTCCTGTCCGCCAAGCTGGTTGGCATAGATCATCGGCAGGCCGCACTCGATGATCTGGCGGATCACGATCTGGTAGCGAACGTCCATCTTGTCGCGGTAGTAGGGCGAGCCGTTCGGCACGATCAGCATCTCCGCGCCCGCTTCCGACAGCGTCTCGCAAATGCCGTGCTCGCCCCAGATGTCCTCGCAGATCGGAACGCCGATGCGCACGCCGCGGAAATTCACCGGACCCGGGACCGGCCCCGGCGTGAACACGCGCTTCTCGTCGAACACGCTGTAGTTGGGCAGGTCCACCTTCTGCCGCCAGGCGATGACCTTGCCGCCGTCCAGCACCGCCACCGCCGTTGTAGACGCCCTGCTTGTCGCGCCAGGGCGAGCCGATGATGACGCCCGGACCGCCATCGGCCGTCTCGCGCGCCAGATCCTCGACCGCCGCGATGCACTGCGACACGAAAGCCGGCTTCAGCACCAGGTCTTCCGGCGGATAGCCGGCGATGAACAATTCGGTGAAGACGACAAGGTCGGCCTGCTGCCGCGCGGCATCGGCCCTCGCCTCGCGCGCCAGCCGCAGATTACCGGCGATATCGCCGACGGTGGGGTTCAGCTGCGCGATCGCAATTCGCAGTGTCTCGGGAGAATTCGCCATGTCATGCGCCGGTTGTGGAGAAATTTCGCCGGGCTCAAATCCGTTCAGCCAGCGTTCAGCCTTGTTCTGCCACATTCCCCTGCATGATGGAACACCATCGAAAGCCGGGCGTGACCGGCATCTTCAGGGAGCATTGAAATGGCCATTGCAGGCAAAATTTCGGGACTGGCGCTGGCTGCCGTCATCGGCGCTGGAGCTGCCCTTGCGCCGGCGGGCGATGCATTCGCCGATCATCGTCATCATCATCACGGCTACTATAATGGCGGGGCTGCCCTTGCCGCCGGTGTGGCGGGCGTCCTTCTTGGCACCGCGCTGGCAACGCCGCGCTATTATGTCGAACCGGCGCCGATCTATGTCGAACCCGCCCCGGTTTATGTCGCGCCGCGCCGCGTCTATGTCGAGCCGGCCCCGGTCTACGAGGACCCCTATTACGGCGACGAAGCATACGATGATCCATATTACGGCGACGACGAGGTCTATGTTCAGCCGCGCCGCCCGTATTCGAGCTACAGCCGCACGGAACCGCAGCGGGTCGCCCCGCGCGCCGCACCGCCGCGCGTCGTAACCTACGACGAGCAGCCGGTGGGCAGCATCAAGCGCTCCGCCAATCTGGCGGTCGGATCGGCCGACTGGGTCAGCTACTGCCAGTCGAAGTACAAGAGCTTCGACCGCCGCACCGGGACGTTCCTAGGCCATGACGGCCAGCGTCACATGTGCACCGTGCGCTGAAAGTTTCCCTCAGCCGCATTGTCAAAGGGGCCCTTGCGGCCCCTTTTTCGTGAGCCGGCTCGGCTGCAGATGACGTTCCGGTGAACAAACTGTCATCGCCGGCGAAGGCAATTTCAACGATCAAGTGATTGAATGCACTTTGAAACGTCCCGGTGAATTCCTATTTACCGTTGGGGCAAAGAAAGGAACTCAACCATGATTTTTCCAGAAGACCAGATCAGGGAGATACGGCGAGCCGAAGAACACTCCCTCATCAGCGTCGTGATCGTTTCGGTCGCGATGATTGCAGCAGCATTGGTAAGCATGTCGGTTTTCATGGCCTGACATGCGGCTGCATTGAACACGAATTTCCGCAAAAGAAGCAGGGCTCCGGCCCTGCTCTTTTTTTGTGCCCTCACCCGATGCTGGCGAGCGCCTGCGGCAGGACTTCCTCGAAAATATCGAGATCCGACGGCAGCCCCGCGCTGATCCGGATGCAGCGCGAAAGCGGCTCGACACCCGGCATGCGGATGAACACGCCGCGCGCAAGGATGGCTTCCATCAGCGCCTTGGCATGGGCGCTGTCTCGCCCGCAATCGAGCGTCACGAAATTGGTCGCCGAAACGATCGGCTGCAAGCCGTTGGCGATTGCGATTGCCGAAATCCGCTCGCGCGCCTCAGCCGTCTTGCGCGCGGTCTGCGCCAGCCAATCCTGGTCGGCCAGCGCGGCGATTGCGCCGATCTCCGCCGTGCGGTTCATGCCGTAATGATCGCGCACCTTCTCGAACTCGGAGATCAGCGTCTCCTCGCCGATGCAGTAGCCGACGCGCGCACCGGCCATGCCATAGGCTTTTGAAAAAGTACGGAAGCGCAGTACGTTGGGAATGCCAGTGTCGATCGGCGGCACCGTGCCTTCCGGCGCATAGTCGCAATAGGCTTCGTCCAGCAGCAGCAGGCAGCCATCGGGCAGGTTGGCGATCATCTGCGACACTTCCCGAGCCGTCCACCAGGTCCCCATCGGATTGTCCGGGTTGGAAAAGTAGATCAGCGTCGCATCCGTCTCGCGCGCCTTGTCCGTGAGCGCATGAATGTCCTCGCGGTCATCGCGATAGGGCATCTTGTGCAAGGCGCCGCCCTGCGCGATCACGTGGAAATTGAAGGTGGGATAGGCTCCGTTCGACGTGACGACGCTGTCGCCCTCGTCGACGAACATGCGCGTCGTATAGCCGAGCAGCCCGTCAATGCCGGGGCCGAGCACGATGTTCTCCGGCTTCACGCCATGATGCGCCGCCAGCGCGTGGCGCAAATCGTAGCCCTCTGGATCGCCATATTTCCAGATTTCCCGTCCAGCCTCGGCCATGGCCTCAACTGCTTTGGGCGAAGGCCCGAACAGGCACTCGTTCGCTCCGATGCGCGCGCGGAACGGCTTGCCGCGCTGGCGCTCCTGCGCCTCGGGACCGACAAAGGGCACGGTCTTGGGCAATGCATCGATCAGGCGGCGCAAACGCCAGGGCGCCTTGGCGCTCTCTTTCGTGTTCATGGCTGTTTCCTCAGGATGAAAAACGGCGCCTTGCCGGGGCGCACGGAGAGTTCTGGCGCGGGTGTCGTCGCTCACGCCATCGGGCAGCAGGACCGCGCCTTCCATGGCATGAAGATGCTCCACGAAATCGCGGCCGAAAAGCTTGAGGTGATCTTCTTGCAGGAATTTTTCCAGCCGGTCCTTGTCGCTCGCGAGATGCTCGCCGCCCTCGACCGTGTCGCGGTCCATGTAAGGTCCCGGCACGGAAAAGATCATCAGCCCACCTGGCTTCACCACCCGCAGCAGCTTGGCGACGTGATCGCGCCAATGCCCCGGCACATGCTCCAGAACATGATTGTGCAGCACCGCGTCGAAATAGCCGTCCGGGAAAATCTCGAGCCCGTCCGGCAGGGCGATCGCCAGCGCCTGCGCGTGCGGATAGCGCTGCGGCGCGATGTCGGCGGTCACATAGCCGGCGCCGAATGTCTTCAACAGCAACGGGTGCAGGAACGCCTCCGGCGCGAAATGCAGCACCCTCGCCTGCCCCTTGGCCAGCGGAAACAGCACCCGCTCATAGACGTCGAGCGCGATGCGGTGCCGCGCCTTGGAGCCGCAACTGGAGCAGCGCTCCGCAGGTCGCCCCCGATATGGCTCGAACGCTTCGCCGCCGCAAATATTGCAGCGCGCGCGGGTGCGAAGGGCGGTTTCAGCAGACATGCCGCAAGCTATATTCGAGCATGCGAGGGATTTGCGAGGGGGTCTGGCGGTCTTGCATCTGCTTGTGGAACAAATTACGAACACCCACCATTGAACCGCACCTCAGCCTCGCCATTGCCGCCTTGCTTGGTTAGGCTGGCAGCACCTGATTCGACCTGGAAAGCGCAGATGGACGACAGCAACGATCTTTTCTCGGCCGCTCCGCCAGCAGCCCCGGCGCGAAGCGACCAAGCCCGCGCCGCCAAAGCCCGCTGCGCTGAAACCGGCGGCCGGCAAGCCCTCGGGCGAAGGCTACGACGCTTCCGACATCGCGGTGCTGGAAGGTCTGGAGCCGGTGCGCCGCCGGCCGGGCATGTATATCGGCGGCACCGACGAAAAGGCGATGCACCACCTCTTCGCCGAGGTGATCGACAATTCGATGGACGAGGCGGTTGCCGGCCACGCGACCTGGATCGAGGTCGAGCTCGACAAGGACGGCTATCTTTCCGTCACCGACAATGGCCGCGGCATTCCGGTCGAGCCGCACCCGCATCCCAAGATGCAGGGCAAGTCCACGGTCGAGGTGGTGATGACCGTGCTGCATGCCGGCGGCAAGTTCGACAGCAAGGCCTACGAGACTTCCGGCGGCCTGCACGGCGTCGGCGTCTCCGTGGTCAACGCGCTTTCGATCCATCTGGAGGTCGAGGTCGCGCGCAATCGGCAGCTCTACATGCAGGAGTTCCGGCAGGGCATTCCGCTGGCGCCGCTTGCAGCATCTGGGCGAGGTCCACAACCGCCGCGGCACCAAGGTGCGCTTCAAGCCGGACGAGGCGATCTTCGGCAAGGGCTGCGCCTTCGAACCGGCGCGGCTGTTCAAGATGGCGCGCTCGAAGGCCTATCTGTTCGGCGGCGTCGAGATCCGCTGGAAATGCGCGCCCGAACTGATCGGGGAGAAGGACGAGACGCCGACGAGCGCCGTGTTCCACTTCCCCGGCGGCCTCAAGGATTATCTGGAAGCCTCGATCGGCAAGCCAGCACAAGGTGACGACCGAGCCTTTCGCCGGAACCGCGGGCAAGAGCGGCGGCCACGGCGCGATGGAATGGGCGGTGACCTGGTTCGGCGACGACGGCTTCATCAATTCCTACTGCAACACCATCCCGACGGCCGAAGGCGGCACGCACGAGGCCGGCTTCCGGCTCGCGCTGACGCGCGGCCTCAAGTCCTATGCCGAGATCGTCGGCAACAAGAAGGCCGCGATCATCACCACCGAAGACGTGATGATCTCGGCCGCGGCCATGCTGTCGGTGTTCATCCGCGAGCCGGAATTCGTCGGCCAGACCAAGGACAAGCTGGCGACGGTCGAAGCCCAGCGCATCGTCGAGAACGCCATCCGCGATCCGTTCGACCATTGGCTCGCCGCCTCGCCGCAACAGGCCAGCAAGCTGCTCGACTGGGTGATCGAGCGCGCCGACGAGCGCCTCGCGCGCCGCAAGGAAAAGGAAATCAGCCGCAAGACCGCGACGCGCAAGCTGCGCCTGCCCGGCAAGCTCGCCGACTGCGCCGAAAGCGCGGCGGGCGGCACGGAACTCTTCATCGTCGAGGGCGATTCGGCCGGCGGCTCCGCCAAGCAGGCGCGCAACCGCGCCACGCAGGCCGTGCTGCCCCTGCGCGGCAAGATCCTCAACGTCGCCAGCGCCGGCCGCGACAAGCTCGCCGCCAACCAGCAGATCGCCGACCTCATCCAGGCGCTCGGCTGCGGCACGCGCAGCAAGTACCGCGACGACGACCTGCGCTACGACCGCATCATCATCATGACCGACGCCGACGTCGACGGCGCGCACATCGCTTCGCTGCTGATCACGTTCTTCTACCAGGAGATGCCGGAACTCATCGCCGGCGGCCATCTCTTCCTGGCGATCCCGCCGCTCTACAAGCTGGCGCAGGGACCAAGATCCGCCTATGCGCGCGACGACGCGCACAAGGACGAACTGCTGCGCACGGAGTTCACCGGCCGCGGCAAGGTCGAGATCTGCCGCTTCAAGGGCCTTGGCGAAATGATGCCGGCGCAGCTCAAGGAAACCACGATGGACCCGAAGAAGCGCACGCTTTTCCGCGTCGTCGTGCCGGACCTGCAGATCGAGGAAACGCGCGCCAGCGTCGAGCAGCTGATGGGCAACAAGCCCGAGGCCCGCTTCAAGTTCATCCAGGAAAACGCCGCTTTCGCGCAGGACGAAATGCTGGACGTCTAGTCCGGTCAAGGAAAAACCGGCCGCGTTTCCACGGCCGGTTTTTTAACTGCAATCACACCGATGATTACATCGCCGGCATGATCACCTTGTCGATGACATGGATGACGCCGTTGTCGGCCGCAACGTCGGCGGTCACGACCTTCGCGTCGTTGATCATCGCGCCGTTGTCGAGGTCGATCTTGACTCTCGCCACCCTGCACGGTCTTGGCCGTGGTGTTGTCCTTGAGATCGGTCGACATCACCTTGCCCGGCACCACGTGATAGGTGAGGATCGCAACGAGCTTGTCCTTGTTCTCAGGCTTCAGCAGGTCTTCGACGGTGCCTGCCGGCAGCGCTGCGAAGGCTTCGTCGGTCGGCGCGAATACGGTGAAGGGACCAGCGCCCTTCAGCGTCTCGACAAGGCCGGCCGCCTGTACGGCCGCGACCAGCGTCTTGAAGCTTCCTGCCGCCACTGCCGTGTCGACGATGTCGGCGGCTCGCGCCGACATGGAAGCCGACAATGCCATGGTGACGCCAACGATGCCTGCTGCGGCGAATTTTGCAAATTTCACGATTAACTCTCCCTCGGGTTACGATGGCAATGATCCTTGCCAACAGCCGATATACGCGATGAACTCGGGGGAGGTTCATCTTGAGTGGTTCACGATGTTGTTGGAATCATTTGATTTTCAGGAGTGATCCATTCTTGGCGAGTATTCGTAAATGCAAATTTTTCGACTTTTCAAACCAGGTTTTCGGATGGAAATACAACAGTATCGATGACCAGCATGCCCTTCCCCCTTGCATTTGTTGACTTCCAGCACACATTAGCCTATCGCAAGAACATTCCGGTCAGCGTGGCGTCCGCCTTTCATTCCGCCGGAACTTTACGAACAACCGGAACAGCGTAACCGACGCCCGCCATTTTTCCGGATAAAGAGATCACACTCCACATGAGTTTTGATACCCTCGGCCTCTCCAAGAAGGTCCTGGATGCCGTGATATCCTCAGGATACACGACGCCAACCCCCATTCAGGAACAGGCCATTCCCCACGTGCTGGCGCGCCGCGACGTCATGGGCATTGCCCAGACCGGCACCGGCAAGACCGCCTCTTTCGTGCTGCCCATGCTGTCGCGCCTGGAAACAGGCCGAGCCCGGGCACGCATGCCCCGCACCCTCATCCTCGAGCCGACGCGCGAACTCGCCGCGCAGGTTGAGGAAAATTTCAACCGCTATGGCCGAAACCACAAGCTCAACGTCGCGCTGCTGATCGGCGGCGTCTCGTTCGACGAGCAGCTGCGCAAGCTGGACCGCGGGGCCGACGTGCTCATCGCCACGCCCGGCCGCATGCTCGACCATTACGAGCGTGGCAAGCTGCTCTTGACCGGCGTCGAGATCCTCGTCATCGACGAGGCCGACCGCATGCTCGACATGGGCTTCATCCCCGACATCGAGCGCATCGTGAAGCTGGTGCCGTTCACGCGCCAGACCTTGTTCTTCTCGGCGACCATGCCGCCGGAAATCGAGCGTCTTTCCAGCCAGTTCCTGCAAAACCCGGTGACCGTTTCCGTTTCGCCGCCCTCATCCACCTCGAAGACGATCACGCAGCGCGCGGTCGCCTGCCCGATGGAGGATTTCGAGAAGCGTACGATCCTTCGCGACCTGATCCGCAACGCGGAAAATCTCAAGAACGCGATCATCTTCTGCAACCGCAAGGTCGATGTGTCGAATCTTTGGAAGTCGCTTGAAAAGCACGGCTTCTCGGTCGGCGCATTGCATGGCGACATGGACCAGCGCTCGCGCATGGCCATGCTGCAGGGGTTCAAGGACAACAAGATCCAGCTGCTCGTGGCAAGCGACGTGGCCGCGCGCGGCCTCGACATTCCAGATGTCAGCCACGTCTTCAATTTCGACGTGCCGATCTCAGCCGAGGACTATGTCCACCGCATCGGCCGCACCGGCCGCGCGGGACGCTCCGGCGCAGCTTTCATGCTGGTCACGCCAGCCGATCGAAAGGCGTTTGAGGCCATCGAGGCGCTGATCTCGGAGAAGGTCGAGTGGATCAGCGAACCGCCGCAATGGGACGACCGCGCCCGCCGTGGTGGCCGTGGCCGTACCGGTGCCGCATCCGCCGCCAAGGGCGCGCCGCGTGGCGGCAGGGACGCAGCCGCCAAGGGCGGACGCCGCGATCACCGCGCCCGCGGCGAAAGCCGCGGCGATGGCGTGCAGCGTGAGGAAACCCGTGAGCAGGGCCCGGAAGCAGCCGCAGCACCGGCGCCAGCCGAAAAGCCACGCCGAGAAAGATCGCCACGTCGCGTACGCGATGCCGAAGCTCCATCCGCACAAGCTCGGCCGGAACGCGAGCCGCGCAAGCCTGCCGGTGACGGTGAACGAACCCGCCAGTCAGAGGGCCGCCAGGAACGCCGGCCAGAAGCGCGCCAGGACGGACCTCGTCAGGATGAGCCCCGCCAGGACGAACCACGTCAGGATCGCCCGCGCAAGTCAGGAACACGCAAGGAAGCGGCTTCGCAGGAAGTGCACGATAACGATCATCCGTTTGGCGGCGAGGAAAACATCCCCGCCTTTTTGCGCGGCTGATCAGACCTTCGCCAAAGCCAGCACCATGCTCATGGTGATGAGGGCCCCCGCGGCCCACGTCACCGGCATGCCTGCATCCAGGATGTTGGCCGGAACCAGCCCGATATAACTTGCACCTGATATCATTGTCGAAATCAGTACTATTGTTTTCATTGGTAAACCTTGTTGGTTAATCCCGGTACTTTTTTTATTTGTCGTTTATCTACCAAGTTACATGTCAATTTCCAAACTAAACACTTCAGTAACCTTAACCCTGCCCTGCCGCTAAAGTTCGACAAGAGGCCCGCCTAAAAAAACGGCACTCCGCTTATTTTTTAAGCGTATTGCGGCAGACAGATCTCATGCTGCCGGTGATTTTTTTGGCAGCGCCTTTTTTTACCATTTCTGATCAAGGGCTTGTGAGACGGCACCTGGACTGGCACGCATCCTGCTTTAATACATGCGCGCGCAGTTGCTTCGCGTCGGACATCGGCTTTTCGCCGATGACCGCACATCACCCAAATCACGGAACGCAGATGAAGAAGATCGAAGCGATCATCAAGCCGTTCAAGCTTGACGAAGTGAAGGAGGCGCTGCAGGAGGTTGGCCTGCAGGGCATCACCGTCACGGAAGCCAAGGGCTTCGGCCGCCAGAAGGGCCACACCGAGCTTTACCGTGGCGCAGAGTATGTCGTCGATTTCCTGCCGAAAGTTAAGGTCGAGCTGGTGCTTGCCGATGAGAACGTGCAGGCGGCGGTCGATGCCATACGCAATGCCGCGCAGACCGGGCGCATCGGCGATGGCAAGATTTTCGTCTCCACCGTTGAAGAAGTCATTCGCATCCGGACCGGCGAGACCGGCGTGGATGCAATCTGAAACCCAATGCCGCGGCTAACGGCGGAACCTGCCCAGCGAGGCAGGCAAACCCGCGGCCCGGGGAACCAAACTTGCTACAGGAAGGAAGACCATGACCAAGGCAAGCGACATACTGAAGAAGATAAAGGACGAGGACATCAAGTTCGTGGACCTGCGCTTCACCGATCCGCGCGGCAAGCTGCAGCACGTCACCATGGATGCCGGCCTCGTGGACGAGGACATGTTTGCCGAAGGCGTGATGTTCGACGGCTCCTCGATTGCCGGCTGGAAGGCCATCAACGAATCCGACATGACGCTGATGCTCGATCCCGCGACCATGCATGTGGATCCGTTCTTCGCGCAGTCGACCATCGCCATTTTCTGCGACGTTCTCGACCCGGTCTCGGGCGAGCCGTACAATCGCGATCCGCGCGGCACCGCCAAGAAGGCCGAAGCCTACCTCAAGGCCTCGGGCATCGGCGACACCATCTTCTTCGGCCCAGAAGCCGAGTTCTTCGTTTTCGACGACGTCAAGTTTTGCCTCGGACCCCTACAACACCGGCTTCAAGCTCGATTCGGGCGAACTGCCGTCCAACATGGACACCGACTATGAAGGCGGCAACATGGGCCACCGTCCGCGCGTGAAGGGCGGCTATTTCCCGGTGCCGCCAATCGACGCCGGACAGGACTATCGCTCGGAGATGCTTTCGGTCCTGACCGAGATGGGCGTCACCGTCGAAAAGCACCACCACGAAGTGGCGGCCGCCCAGCACGAGCTCGGCATCAAGTTCGCGCCCTGGTGCGCGAGCGCCGACCAGATGCAGATCTACAAGTACGTCGTGCACCAGGTTGCCCATGCCTATGGCAAGACCGCAACCTTCATGCCCAAGCCGATTTTCGGCGACAACGGCTCGGGCATGCACTGCCACCAGTCGATCTGGAAGGACGGCAAGCCGACCTTCGCGGGCAATGAATATGCCGGCCTGAGCGAGAACTGCCTTTACTACATCGGCGGCATCATCAAGCATGCCAAGGCGCTGAACGCCTTCACCAACCCGTCGACCAACTCCTACAAGCGCCTGGTGCCGGGTTACGAAGCGCCGGTCCTGCTGGCCTATTCGGCCCGCAACCGTTCGGCGTCGTGCCGCATTCCCTTCGGCTCCTCGCCGAAGTCCAAGCGCGTCGAGGTCCGCTTCCCCGATCCGGTGGCGAACCCCTACCTCGCCTTCGCGGCAATGCTGATGGCCGGCCTCGACGGCATCAAGAACAAGATCCATCCCGGCAGCGCCATGGACAAGGATCTCTACGACCTGCCGCCGAAGGAGCTGAAGAAGATCCCGACCGTCTGCGGTTCGCTGCGCGAAGCGCTGCAACTCGCTCGCAGCCGACCACAAGTTCCTGATCGCCGGCGGCGTGTTCGACAAGGACCAGATCGAAAGCTACATCGAGCTGAAGATGACCGAGGTGATGCGCTACGAAATGACGCCGCATCCGATCGAGTTCGACATGTACTACTCGGCCTGATCTGCGGCCGCTGCTGCTGAAACGAAAACCCCGGCGCTCTTTCGCCGGGGTTTTTTGTCACTCGATACGCATTTAACAACGTATGCGAAGGTCTGTTAATCGAGATGGTGTAGTTCCCGGGCACCCCCAACTACCCCAGGCTCCACAATGTCCCTTCTCAAGCGTTTCACCTTCGACAAGTCCGGAAATTTTGCGATCATTTTCGCAATATGCATCGTGCCGATCTTTGGCGCCGCGGGTCTCGCCATCGATTATTCGCGCATGTACAGCTCAAGGTCGTACTTACAGCAGGCGGCGGATGCAGCTGTCCTGGCCGCGGTCAATGAGGCCCAGGCCAAGATCGCCGACGGCAGGAACCAGAATGCCTCAATGCGGCTTGGCGAAGTGCTCGGCCGGGCCCTGTTCGCATCCAATGTCGAACCAATCGCCAATTTGGTTTCCGGCATGGACTTCAAGGTTGCCGTATCGGCCAGTAATGGCGTCATACGTGGCGATGGCAGCGTGTCCGGCACGATCCAGGGCACGCTCGCCAAGGCAATCGGCATTGAAACCGCCAAACTTTCGGTCAGGGCCAAGGCAGAGGCGGGACTTGCCAAATACCTTGAGATTCATTTCCTGGTCGACACTTCGGCATCAATGGGCGTTGGCGCAACCACGAGCGACCAGCAGATCATGGCCAATGTCAACGGGTGCGCCATTGCCTGCCACACCGTCAATCCACACTGGAACTTCCCAAATTCCCTGCCAAGCGCGCGTGCGGCCGGCGCAACGCTGCGCATAGATGTCGTCCGCAGCGCCATCGGCCTGATGGTGGACGAATTCGAAGCACAGGGCGTCAGCGGCTCCCGGTTGCGGCTGGTGCTTCACACCTTCTCCAATACGGTCACGACTCACATCCCGGCTACGACCGACCTCGTGAATTTCCGTGCGGGCCTCGCGACCTTGGACATGAATGGCGAAGATCTGGAGGGCGGCACCGATTTCACTGCCGCACTGGATAGATTGGAATCTCAAATCGGGAACTCCGGCTCCGGCTTTGGACCAGGCGACAGGGAGAAGATCGTCCTTCTTGTCACGGATGGAGTGGCGACAAACACCGTGCTGGACAGCAACAGTTGGGTTGGCGTCGACTATAATCGGAATTTTACGCCATTCTTGCCGCAGTATTTCGGCAACCAGCCCTATCCAACGCAGGGCTTCAATCCCCGTGATTGCGACAGGCTGAAGAACCGCCGCAAGGTCAAGATGGCAACCCTGAACGTACGGTACATCATTCCGAAAGTCGGCACCGACAACGACCCGCGCTTTTCGGAGATCGAGAAATTCCTCTTGCCGGACATCGAAGAGCACATGCGCCAATGCGCATCCGATCCATCACTGGCGATGTGGGCGGATTCGCCGGAAACCATCCTCTCCGTCATGAAATCGCTTGCTACGGAGCTGACCGGCGGCGACCTTCGCCTCACGCAATAAATGAAAAACCCGGCCATGAGCCGGGTTTTGATTTCAGCGGTTGCCGAGGAAATCCGGCTTGCCAAGCGGCACGCCGTTATGGCGCAGGATGTTGTATGCCGTCGTCATGTGGAAATAGAAGTTCGGCATGCCGTAGCGGTAAAGATAAGCAAGGCCTTCAAACGAAACCTCGCCACTGCGCATCTTGACGGTGATGGTCCGCGTTTCCGCGCCCACGAAGTCCTCCGCCTTGCATTGAGCAAGCATCGCCCGCACCTTCGCGATACGCTCCTGCAATTCACCGAAGCTGGCCTCCGTGTCGGCCATTGCCGGCACTTCGCGGCCCGCCAGCCGGTGCGCCATGCCCTTGGCCTGGTCGGTGGCAATCTGCACCTGACGTGTCAATGTGAACATGTCGGGGGCCAGCCGCGCGGTAAGGAAAACCTGCGGATCGATGTTGCGCTCCTTGGCGTTCGCCTCGCCCTTGGCAAGGCAAGCCGCCAGATTTGCCAGCATTGCGTCGAGAACGGGCACGCTCGCGTCGAACAGCGGTGCAACGGATGGATTTGCCATTGAATGGTCTTTCACGTTGTAATGGGTGACTCAACCGGGACCCGGTTGCTGCGCGCGCACTCTTATCCCACGCGCGGGTCCGCACAAGTGGTATCATTGGGGCTTTGAATGGACGTTTCGCAGGCAGTCGAAAATCGCATGTCGGTCCGCGCTTTCCTCGACAAGCCGGTCGAGACGCAGACCATCCTTGATCTCTTGCAAGCTGCCGCCCGCGCGCCCTCCGGAGGCAATGTCCAGCCTTGGCGGGTCGCGGTGCTCAATGGCGAACGGATGGACGCGTTCAAGGCGATCATGGAAGACCGGCTTGCCGGCAAGGCGCGCGAGGGCGGCGAGAAGCCGGAATACGCCGTCTACCCGCCGAACCTGAAGGAGCCATACCGCACCAGTCGCTTTACTGTCGGAGAGCAGATGTATGCCCTCCTCGGCATTGAGCGTGAGGACCGCCCTGCCCGGCTGCGCTGGTTCGCCAATAATTTCCGTTTCTTCGGCGCGCCGGCGGCCATCTTCTGCTTCGTGGACCGCATCATGGGCCCGCCGCAATGGTCGGACCTTGGCATGTTCCTGCAGACCTTCATGCTGCTGGCGCAGGAACGCGGCCTTGGCACCTGCGCGCAGGAATGCTGGTCGCAATTTCCCGGGACCGTTGCCGATTTCTGCGGCATGGAGGCCGAGCTGATGCTGTTTTGCGGCGTCGCGATTGGTCACCCGGACCCGGCTGCGCCAGTCAATCGGCTGAAAAGCGAGCGCGACGCGCTGGGCGAATGGGTAAAGGTGGTCTAGCCGAACACGCTGCCGTTTTCGTTCGGCAGTGCAACGGATCAGGCGCGAATCCAACACCGCCGCCTGCCGGTGCTTGACGGCCTTGCGGTAGTCATCGTCGCGCAAGCATCGCAATGAAGGCGTCGGCATCGGGATATTCGGCAATGAAGCAGATGTCCCAATACTCGATTTCCGGCCCGATCAGAGTCAGGTCGAACTTGCCCGGACCATACGATCCGCCCGCCGAGCCGATTGAAGACCGGGCGCGCTTTCGCGCCCATAGGCGGCGTAGGCCTCGTGGCCGGTCACCATCGTGCCGTCCTCGTAGACGGCGGTTTCACGCAGCCGCACGAGGTTCAGCATGTGGATCTTTCCGGTCGCGCGGAAGCTCCTTGAAGATCGCGTAGCGTTCCTTGTCCGGGTCCACATGTCCGCTCATGCCTGCCTCACTTGGCGAAAAGGTGATGCTGCCGGCGGGCTGAACGCACCCGACGCATTGTCAAAGACAAAGAAATCCGCCTTGAACCCGAACCCGCCTTTCGGATGACCTGCTGCGTGCGCGCAGTTGCCGGTGGCATTCTCGACGAAATTCGACGAGACAGTCAAGGTTGCCGCCACTCACCGAACCGGAAGACTTCGTCATCGACGCGCCCTTGAAGGCGTTGATGAAGGAGCCCGTGACCGCTATCGCCGGCATGGTTCAGCCGTCCGGAGACGGAGGTCTTTCCCTGCGTCGAGGCGCATTCGCCGTTACCACCAGCGCCTTCCCCTCGTAGCTATTGGTTACCTGGCAGGTTATCCGCTCGGACTTCTCCCGGCCCGGAATGACGCCGAGCCGCGCCCCCGCCACGAGCCTTCAAGCCCTTTCAGGAAATCGGAGGCCGGATCGGCACACGCGGGCACGCTCGTGCAGGCCAAAAGGGCAAGGCCGCGGCAAGGACGGTGGCATGGGTGAAGACTTGTCTTCAAAGTCTGTTTCTCCTGAAATGACGCTTCGCCGGCTGTTTTGCCGTGGCGCTCTCCGGCAAGAAACGCTTGAGGGCAAGGATGTTTGCCGGAAGTATGACAAGATTTGAAACAAGCGCGGTGACGAGGGTCGCGATGATCAGCCCGCCGACGATCGGCACCATCGGCAGCACGCTCAGCAAGCGTCACCAGCGACGAGACGCAGATGATCACCATGCTGGCAACGAGCGCCGGACCCGCCTCGCGTCATCGCGCGGTCGACCGCCGTTCTCGACGGAGACGCCCTTCGCCCGCTCCGCCGTGAAGATGTTGATGAGGTGAACCGCGTTGTCGATGGCTATGCCGAAAGCGATGGTGAGGGCGATCACCTCGGAGATGTTGATGCCGCCGCCGCGCAACCAAATGACCAGTTCGACCATCAGGATCGGCAGCAGGTTGGGCGTGATCGCGGCCACTGCCATCACCGGCGAGCGCGCGGCAATGCCGACGATCACCACTCCCATGAAGATCGCCGCGATCAGGCTCCAGCGCAATTGCTGGATCAATCCGGTGAATTCCTCAGCCATCAGCACGTCAAAGCCGGTCACAATCACATCCTTGCCGTAAGGCAACGCCGCCATGCCCTTTTCCAGCGACTTTATCTGCTCAAGTGTAACGGCGATGGACTGGTCCGAGGGGATGCGAACCGTCACCAGCATCGAGCCGCCGTCGCGCGAGACGCTAGCCCTCACGCGCTTCGATCGCCGAGGCCTCCATTTGCGCCGCCAACCGCGTTGCAGCGCGCCGGATCGGAAATGTCGCGGGTCGAGCCGGCCCGCGGAAGTCACCGTTCCGGGCTGAAAACGCGTGGCAAGAACCGCCTCGGCCTCTCGCCAGGCGCGTCCGGTTGGGCGCCGAAGAACCGCGGTCCGGCCACGGCCTTCGGAACGGAGACCAGCAGCATGCGATCGCCCGCCGAAATAGCTCGTTCGTGACGGCTCCTCCGCCTGCCGCACTTCGCTTGTCTTCGGCAAGGATAGTCGGTGATGCGATATTCCGGCCGGACATGGAAATGCACTACCGACAACAAGCGATTGTCGCGGCAATGCCGCGTAGCGGCAATGACGAACGGGCGCGCGGCGACGAATTCGTAAGCCGCGCTCGCCGATGCTGCCGAAACTCGGCTCGCGCACCTTGCCGGCCCGTCACCAGCGCCGCTGCGCGATCGCCCAATGCGCCGCAACCGGCAGCCCGATGATCACCGCGATGAAGGCAAGCGCGATCGCCACCGCGCCAAGCAAGGCGAATTCGTGCAGCGCCGTCCCGAGGCAAACAGGAAGGAGAGGAAGGCCAGCAGCGTGGTTATGGAGGTCAGCGAGGACGCCGGGCCGACGGTGGTCAGCGCCTCGACCATGTTGGCGTCGGGCATCGCCGGATTGGCGGCGTTGTTCTGCTGCCATCGAAAATACAGCATGATGCCGTCGGCATAGCGACACGATCAGCGCCAGCGTCGGCAGCACTGTCGTGAGGTAATTGATCGGACGTACCGAAAAGGCCGAACATGCCAATGGTCCACAACGCGGTAAAGGCCGGCGCAATTCCGCAGATGATTGCCGCGACCACGCTGCGGAACACTGCAAAGGCAATTGCCGCGCCGAGCACCAACCCGATCACGGTCAGCCGCGTCTGATCCGAGACAAGGCCGGAAACTATCGTCGCGCCGATTGGCGTGAGCCCGGTGATAGCGAAGCTTGAAATCGGAGGGCGCGGCTGCCGCGGCAGCTTCCTTGACGGCCAGATAGGCCCTGTATCCGCCGGCCTTGTCGGCGGTCTCCGGTGTCATCGAGACGAGGATGATTGCGGTGTTTCGCTGGGGCGACACCAATGAGGCGGCCTGCGGATAGGCATTCAGCAGACGATCCACAAGGCTGCGCGCCTCCGCGTCGCCGGCGATTTCCTCGGGAAAGAACTGGCCGATCTCGCCTGTCGCCGGGTCCGGCAACGGCACCGAGAACAGCGTCGTCGCATTGGCGACCCCTGGCGTCACCGACAACTCGAGTTGCAGGTAGCGAAGGTCCTCCAGGCCGGAGGCCGTGATCAGCCGGTCCGATTCCACCAGGATCGTCAGGTCGCGGCCAAAATCGCGAAAGCGTTCGCGGTTATTGAAATAATTGCGATAAGCCGCACTGTTCTCAGGCAGAATTGCCGTCACATCCCCATCGAAACGGACATTGGGAACCTGGAAAGCCGCAAACACGGATACCAGCAGCATGAACAGCGTGAAGACCACCGGCCGGCGCACGGCGACCAGCCCCAGTTTCTCCAGGCCAAATCCTATGCTCCACATTGAAGTGCCCGCCTTTCAACGCCGATTTTTATGCTTTCCCGTTTGCGGCGTGCAAATGCGGGCGCTTGATGCCGCGGCGATTTGGTGCGATTGGGTGACATATCGCCCGGCAGAGCCCATATAGGGCGCAATTTTGTTAAACAGATGGAGTGCGCCGGGCGCGGTACGCCTTGCGCGCATGTAGCGGACTCGACACCCATGCAAAACTACATCCAGGCCGATCTGGCGCCGCTCAAGAACACCGGTACCATCAAGCTGTACGGCGAGGAAGGCTTCGCCGGAATGCGCCGTGCCTGCGCGCTTACCGCCCGGTGCCTCGACGAGGTGTCGGCGCTGGTTGCCCCCGGTGTCACCACCCAGGCGATCGACGATTTCATCGCACGGTTCGCATTGGAGCACGGCGCCCTGCCCGCTACGCTGAACTATCGCGGATACACGAAGTCGAGCTGCACGTCGATAAACCACGTCGTTTGCCACGGCATTCCAAACGACAAGCCGCTGCGCGACGGCGACATCGTCAATATCGACGTAACGTTGATCGTCGATGGCTGGCACGGCGATTCGAGCCGCATGTACTATGCCGGCAACGTCAAGCGCGCCGCCCAGCGGCTGGTCGAGGTCACGTACGAATCGATGATGCGCGGCATAGCGGAGATCAAACCGGGCAAGCATACCGGCGATATCGGCGCGGCGATCCAGGAATTCGCGGAAGCCGAGCGCTGCTCTGTGGTGCGCGATTTCTGCGGACACGGCGTCGGCCTGCTGTTCCACGATGCGCCCAACATCCTGCACTACGGTCGCCGCGGCGAGGGCGTGGAACTGCGCCCCGGCATGATCTTCACCGTCGAGCCGATGATCAATCTGGGCCGTCCCGGTGTGAAAATCCTGGCCGATGGCTGGACCGCCGTGACGCGCGACCGTTCCCTCTCGGCACAGTTCGAGCACACTGTCGGCGTCACAGAAACCGGTTGCGAGATATTTACGCTTTCGCCTTCAGGTTATACCCTGCCACCATACATCTGAGTGCGTGGGGGCAATCATTGGAAGACAGCGAAGGTGAACTGCCGCGTGTAGCCGGGGGGATGCGCGAAGCCGCGAGCGCTTCAAGACCGGTTCCGCCGCCGGAGCCGCATTATGTCGGCCACCGTGACCGGCTGCGCGAGCGGTTCCGCAACAAGGGACCGGACGCCCTTGCCGAATATGAACTGCTGGAACTCGTGCTCTACCGCTCGATACCGCGCCGGGATGTGAAGCCGCTCGCCAAATCGCTTATCTCCGAATTCGGATCGTTTGCCGAAGTGATCGCCGCGCCCTCGGCCCGCCTCGAAAAGATGAAGGGCCTTTCGGAGATTTCGGTCGCCGACATCAAGCTCATACACGCCTCCGCCCTTGCCATGAACAGCGGCAAGGCGCGCGATCGCCCGCTGCTGTCATCATGGCGGCAGGTGCTGGAATATTGCCGCGCGGCCATGGCATTCGAGGAGCGCGAGCAGTTCCGCATCCTCTTTCTCGACAAGCGCAACCAGCTGATTCGCGACGAGGTGCAGAGCGTTGGCACGGTCGACCACACGCCCGTCTACCCTCGCGAAGTAGTAAAGCGGGCGCTGGAACTTGCCTCAACAGCGGTGATCCTCGTGCACAACCACCCCTCGGGCGATCCATCGCCCTCACGCGCCGACATCGAGATGACCAAGACGATCATCGACATCGCCGCACCGCTCGGCATTTCCGTGCACGACCACATCATCATCGGGCGCGATGGCCATGCGAGCCTCAAGGGCCTGCAGCTGATCTGATGGCAAAGATGGTCCGCAAAGGCGATCTGCCTTCGAAGCCCTGCGCGCATTGCGGCAGGCTTTTCGCCTGGCGCAAGAAGTGGGAGAAGGTCTGGGAGGAAGTCAAGTTCTGCTCGCAGCGCTGCCGCGACGAGGCCAGGCGCAAGGCCTAGGCCGGCAATTCGCCGCCCGCCTGCGCCAAGGCCTGCGGCGTGTCGAGATCGAACCCCGCCGCCTCGCCGAGCTCGACCGCGATCACGTCGCGCCCGTGCTCGACCAGGAGCTGCCGCGCGCCAATGTCGCCCTCGATACTCGTCAGCGCCTCGAAATGCCGGCGCGGCCACAGCACCGGATTGCCACGCACCCCGCCATGCGCCGCCATGATGATGGAGCCCTGCGGTGCGGCGGCGAAAGTGTCGATCATCCGCTCGACCATCGCCGATGTGATCAACGGCATGTCGCCCAGCATGATCAGCGCCGCCTCGCTTTCGTGCGAAACCGCGCCGATGCCCGCCGCCAGTGAAGCCGATAGCCCATCGCGATAGCGCGCATTATGCACCGTCCGCGCGCCGTGCCGCAGCGCCAAGGCCTCGATCTTCTCGTGCTCGTGACCGCTGACGGCAATCGTCTCGAACGCCTTGCTGCCCATCGCCGCCTCCAGCACATGCGCCAGCAGCGGCTTGCCATGCAGTGTCGCGAGCAGCTTGTTCGCCTCGCCCATGCGGGTCGAACGGCCTGCCGCCAGCACCACGGCGCTGACCTTCGGAGGCTGAGCTGGGCGCTTCTCACGCGGCTGCGGGCGCGCGCCGATTTCCATCAGCAACCCGCCGACGCCAAGCCCGGTGATCTCCGCAGCGCTCACTTTTCGCCCGGCAATCAGGCGCTGCAATATCCAGTCGAAGCCGTTCTCCGCCGGGCTGCGCGCACACCCAGGCGCGCCGATCACCGGCTTGCCCGCAGCCTCGCCCACCAGCATCAGATTGCCCGGATCGACCGGCATGCCGAAATGCTCGATGCGCCCGCCATTGCGCCGGATCGCCGCCGGAATTACATCGTCGATGTCGCAGATCGCAGACGCCCCGAACACCAGAACGATATCGCTTTGCGGCAGCAGCTCGCCAATCGCGGCGGCAACCCCGGCCTCGTCATGGCCGGTACGGATCTCCTTGACGACATGCGAGCCGGAGGGGGCGAGCCGCTCCTCCAGCACGCGGATCGTCTTGTCCATCACGCTGGGCTTGAGCGATGGCAACATGGTCGCCACGACGCCGATGCGCTTGGAGGAATAAGCCTCGATCCCGATGGCCCCGGCGGCCAGTGCCGCCGCTTTCGCCACCGCCTCGCCGGGCAGCGCATAGGGAATGATCTTGACTGTCGCGACCATGCGCCCGGCCTCGACCTCGGTCAGGTCATCGAGCGTCGCGAAGGTGATACCGGGGTCTGCCGCGTTGATCGCGTCGACGCGGGCGCGATCCGCCGTGAAAAGCCCGTTCACGCTCGCATGGAGGTTGACCCGGCCGGTCGCCGCATTGGCAAGGCGGATGCCCGGCGCCTCCAGCGCCTGCGCTATGGCCTGCGCGGCGTCGTCCTCGCCGATGTCGCCGGCATCCTTGATCGCAACGATGATTTCGCCAATTCCGGCTTTGGCTATCTCGTCAATGTCGGCGGCGGTCAGCACGCTGCCCTTGGCGATGCGCCGCCCGGCGGGCAATTTGAGGGCATGCGCCAGTATCGCACCCTCGCACTGTGCCACCGGAATGGAGCCGAATTTCATGCGTCGAGTATCCGCTCTTCCTCGGCGGCGTTCTCCGCGATCTGGCCGCGCTTGCGGAAAGCAGAGATGATCTGCGCCATCACCGCCACCGCGATTTCCTGCGGCGAGGATGCCGCGATGTCGAGGCCGATCGGCGCGTGGATGCGCTCGATCTGCGAGGAGGACAGGCCAGCTTCCTTCAGCCTGTCGACGCGCCGCGCATGCGTCTTGCGGCTGCCGAGTGCGCCGACATAGAAGCAGTTGCGGCGCAGCGCCTCGGCCAGCGGCCAGTCGTCGATCTTGGGGTCGTGCGTCAGCGCCGCCAGCGCCGTATAGGCGTCGAACGGGCGCTGTTTCAGCGCCTCCTGCGGCCATTCCGCCATCAGCTGCACGCCGGCGAACCGCTCGGGCGTCGCAAATGCCGTGCGCGGATCGATCACCTCGATGTCGTATCCCGCGATCTGAGCGATCGGAGCCAGCGCCTGGCTGATATGCACCGCGCCGATGGCGACGATGCGCGGCGGCGGCACATGAACGTTGAGAAAATAATCGACGCCCTCGATGTTCACGGCCATCGACTTGCCTGACCGGAACGCCTTCGCGACCGCAAAGCCGAGTTCGCCCTCCACGATGTCGTTTTCGCGGATGAAACGGTCGCGGCCCTCGGCAAGGTTGGTCAGCAGCAGCGCGGCGCGCCGCGCATGTTTCTCGGCATTGAGCTTCTTCAGGTTGAGCGGGTCCATCAGCCGACCCGTTCGACATAGACGCGAATGCGCCCGCCGCACGAAAGACCGGCACGCCATGCGGTTTCGTCGGCAACGCCGAATTCCAGCATCTTCGGCTCGCCCGTGGTGATGACGTCGACGGCCTGGGAAATGACCTCGCCCTCCACGCAGCCGCCCGAGACGGAGCCCTCGAAATTGCCCTCCTCGTCGATGACGAGATGCGAACCTACGGGCCGGGGAGCCGAGCCCCAGGTCTCCACGACGGTCGCGATGGCGACCTCCTTGCCGGCCTTCAGCCAGTCCTCGGCTATGTCGAGTTCGTCGCGTTGAATGGTCGTTGTGTTGCTCATAACGCCTCCTTGCGGATCGGCCGGCTCAGGCGGCCATCGCCTTGAGCCAGTTCTTCGGATCGCTCGTTCTGGTCATCGGCCCCGACAGCGAGCGCGTGAGGTCGGCAATCGCCTCGAGCGAATGCACGGGCCGGAATTCGTCAACATGCGGCAGCATGGCCCTGATGCCGCGCGCCCTCGCCTCGAAGCCATCGAAGCGCAACAGCGGATTGAGCCAGACAAGCCGCCGGCACGAGCGGTGCAGCCGGTCCATTTCCGCCGGCAGGATATCATCCCCGTCCCGCTCAAGGCCATCGGTAATCAGCAGCACGACGGCGCCGCCCGAAAGCACGCGGCGCGACCAGAGCCGGTTGAACTCGTGCAGCGCCGTGCCGATGCGCGTGCCACCGGACCAGTCCTCGACCGCATCGGAACAATGCGCGAGCGCCACGTCCGGATCCTTGGCGCGCAATTGCCGCGTCACATTGGTGAGCCGAGTGCCGAAAACGAAGACGTGCACGCGCCGGCGATGCTCCATCAGGGCATGGGCGAAATGCAGGAACAGCCGCGAATAATTGCTCATCGAGCCGGATATGTCGGCAAGGATCACCAGCGGCGGATGCACGCTGCGATGCTGGCGGAATTTCGGCAATATGAGATCGCCGCCAGTGCGAAGGCTCGCCGCCAGCGTGCGCCGAAGGTCGATGCTCCTTGGCCGGTTGATCGCCTCGAAGCGGCGGATCGTCACCTCGTCCAGCGGCAACGTCATGTCGGCGAGCGCTCGGCGTGCCACCGCAAGCTCGGCAGCCGTCATCTGCGCGAAATCCTTGCGCCGAAGGATCTCCCGCTCGGAGGCCGACATTTGCGCATCGACCTCTATTTCCTGCTTTTTGGCTTCCTGCTTGCTTTCGCGGCCCGCGAACATGGATTGCGACACGCGCTGTTCGGCGGCGCGCGGCTTTTCCTCGCGCGGGGCGGAGCGCGCCACCGGCGAGAACATCTGCAGCATCTTCTCGACCAGCTCGCGCGAGCGCCAGAACAGCCGGAATGCCTCGTCGAAGACCTGATGATCCTCGTGCCGCGTCACGAACACGCAATGCAGCGTCCAGTAGAAATCCTCGCGGCTGGAAATGCCGGCCGCCCGCACCGCATTGACCGCATCGATCACGGCCGCCGGGCCAACCCGCATGCCTGCGCCGCGCAAGGTGCGGGCGAAATAAAGGATGTTGTCGGCCAGCCTGCCGTTCTCATCCGCCTGCTGGAGTTTTTCACCGGCCATGGGCCATTCTCCATTGCCGATCAGGCACGATCCCGATCAGGCGTTTGCTCCGGCGCGCACGTCGGCCTTCACCGCGTCCAGCAGCTTCTTGCCTTCGCTGCTCTCGATGCGGGCAATGTCGTCCTGGTACTTCAGCAGCACGCCGATTGTGTCCGAAACGGTTTGCGGATCCAGCGCCAGCTTGTCGAGCTCGATCAGCGCCGATGCCCAGTCAAGCGTTTCGGCAACGCCGGGGTTCTTGAACAGGTCCATCTGGCGCAACTTCTGCACATAGGCGACGATCTCGCGCGATAGCGTCTCGCCGGCACCCGGCGTCTTGGTGCGCAGGATGGTGAGCTCGCGCGCCGCGTCCGGATAATCGACCCAGTGGTAGAGGCAGCGCCGCTTCAGCGCATCGTGGATTTCGCGCGTGCGATTGGTGGTGATGATCACGATCGGCGGCTCGCTGGCCTTGATCGTGCCAAGCTCGGGAATGGTGATCTGGAAGTCCGACAGAACTTCCAGCAGGAAGGCCTCGAAAGCCTCGTCCGTGCGGTCGAGCTCGTCGATCAGAAGCACCGGCGCGCCGCCGCCATCGGCTTGCAGCGCCTGCAGCAGCGGCCGGCGGATGAGGAAGCGCTCTGAAAATACGTTCTTCTCCATGCTGTCGCGGTCCTGGTCGCCCAAGGCCTCGTGCATGCGGATCTCGATCATCTGCGCGGCATAGTTCCACTCATAGACTGCCGAGGAAATGTCGAGCCCCTCATAACATTGCAGGCGGATCAGCTTGCGCCCGAGCCTTGCCGCCAGCACCTTGGCGATCTCGGTCTTGCCGACGCCTGCCTCGCCTTCCAGGAAAAGCGGGCGGCCCATCTTGAGGCTGAGGTAAAGCACGGTCGCGAGCGCCCTGTCGGCGACGTAGCCGCCGGAGGCCAGCATCGCCAGCGTCTCGTCTATCGAAGCCGGGAGCGCGCCGTTTTCTTGCAAGCCGTCAGTCATGCCAATCTCCTGCAGGGCCGGGCGGGCGCCGGGCCAAGCGCCAGTCATATCGTGTGATAATCGCGGTCGAGATAAACCAGTGCCGCTTCGTTGTGCAATTCGCCTTTCGCCACAGCCTCACCGGCAATGACGAAATGCGTGTGAACCGCCTGCACGTCCGTAACCACGCAATCGAGCGACATGCGCGCGGCCTTCAGCATCGGCGCGCCGGTCTCCATTTGCGACCATTCGCCGAGGGCGAACCGCTCCGCCATGGTGAGATGCCCCTCGCCCGCGAATGCGCGCGCCAGCGGCAGGTGCAGAACCGAAAGCGTATTCAGCGCAAAGCAGCCATTGCGCTCGAAATACCGGTTTTCCTCGCGGTTGCGATTGAGGCACACAGGGACGCCCCGCGAGCGCCGTCAGCAGGTCCGCTCCAGACGCGTCGACGAGCAGCCGCGCCGCCGTCTCGCGGGCCATCTCCACGAGCCGCTCCGGACGCCGGGGGGCTGGCTCCCCGCGATGACGAGGACGTCGCGCTCGGCCAGGCCAGCACGCGACGCGCGTCGAGCGCCGCCTCGAGCTCGGTCGGCGGGACCGGCGGGGCGGCTCCGTTGATGACGGTGAGTCGACCGCCCGCGCTCGACGATCGCGACGTCGGTACGGGACGCGTCGCGGTCACGAACAGCTCGGCCGACACGCGCGGCGGGAGGATCGGCGCGTCTCGGCCGCCAGCGCCGCGTCGGCCAGGACGACGAGCCGGCACGGAACGCCCATGGCCCCGAGGAAGCGGGCGACGTTGAGCGGCTTGCCGCCGGGCACGACGTACTGCTGCGTCGGCACGGCCCACGCGTTCCGCGGCGCCAGCCTCGGACGCGACGGATCACGTCGCGGGCCGTGTTCGAGGCTGGGGACGACGATCACGGCGCGAAGCATGCACCGAAACGCAGCGCGAAGAGGCGCGCGGGGACAACGAAGCGCCCGGAGGCCGCTGCGGCCCCCGGCGCCCGGTGAGTGAGCCGCTGCGCGCTAGGTCGCCAGAGCGGCGCGGTGGGGCAGGCGTTCAGGTCGGCAGGGTAGATCCACGGCTGCGTCTCGGGCGCGTCGGCGTTCTCCTTGGTGATCGCGTACAACCCGGTCGGGTTGTCGTGCTCGACCGTCGAGGTGTCGACGTTCCCGCGGATGGCGTCGGCGACGAGCTTGACCGAGTAGTAGCCCATGTTGAACGGGGCTTGGGCGATGAGCGCGTCATAGACGCCGGTCTTGAGGTCGGCGACCTGGTTCGGGGCGGAGTCGAACGCGACGAGCTTGATGGTGCCTGCTGGTCCGCCGCCTTGATGGCCGAGGCCGCGCCGTTGGCGGCCGATCTCGTGCGTGGCATAGACGCCGGCGAGGTCCGGGTTGGCGTCGATGGCCGCCGTGACCGCATCGGCAGCCTTGGCCTGGTCAGTGCCCGGGTAGACGTAATCGAGGACCTTCGCCCCGGCCTGCGTCATCGTCGTCCCGGAAGCCATCGGCGCGACCGCCGATGTCCGGGAGGCCCGGCGTCATGTGGAGGACGAGGTAAGAGCCCGTGCCGCCGGTCAGCTTGAGCATGGCGGCCGCGGCCATCTGGCCACCCTCGTAGTGGTTGGACTGGATGTTCTGCAGCTCGACCGGCTGGCTCATGGGCGCGTCGATGGTGACCACCGGCTTGCGCTTGCCATGAATCCCTTGATGTCCGAGATCAACGCGTCCGGGTCCGTCGGCGAGATGACCCACCCCTGCGGGTTCGGTCGCCTGGGACGCGTCGATGACCGACCGGGTCTCGTTGATGTCCCAGTTGTGCGAACCGTGTCCAGTTCGAGGTCGACGTTGAAGTCCTTGGCCGCGGCCTTGGCGCCGCACTCGACGCCGGTGTAGAAGGTGATGCCGATCTGCCCGGCGACGAAGGCGATGCTGACCGGTTGGTCGGCAGCCGGCGCCGGGGACTGGCGCGGCCGGCGGACCACCGCCGACGAGCAGCGCTACGGCCCGCCGACGCGACCGGCATGCTCGACCGCATGCTCCTGAGACCCTCCTCTGTGAGTCCGTCCATCGATTCGCTTGCCGCATTCTGTCGATGGCCCCGTCGTTGCAGCAGCCCTCCTCCTCTAGCTCATACGCGACGCGACGGCGCTGGTCCAGGTAGACGGCGATGATCAGGATGATGCCCACGACCACGAGCTGGTAGAACGGCTGGACGTTCATGATCACGAGGCCGTTGGCCATCATCACCGGGATGAGCGAGCCGAGCAGCGTGCCGCCGATGGACGCGATGCCGCCGAACAGGCTGGTGCCGCCGATGACCACCGCGGCGATGGCCTGCAGGTTGTCGGTCTGGTGGCCGACGACATTGGTGCTGGCGTTGCGCGCCAGGTCGATGATCGCCGCGACGCCCACGAGCGACGCCCATGCAGCACGAACAGGCGCGACGTGTGGCGGTCGATATCGATGCCGGCGCGCATGGTCGACTCGCGTGAGGAGCCGATGGCGAGGGTGTGCATCCCGAAGCGGGTCGTGCGCAGCACGATCCACATCACGGCGCAGATGATCAGGGCCAGGATGAGCAGGTAGGGCACGGACGCCGAACAACTCGGTTGCTGCCGAAGTAGGTCTGGATCTCGTCCGGGCACGAAGGGCACGTTGGCCGCGCTGGTGAGGATGAGCGCGAGCGCCGAAGAAGATGCCGGACGTGGCGAGCGTGACGATGAACGAGTTGAGCCGCAGCCGGGTCACGAGCAGCCCGTTGAGCAGGCCCGCGAGCGATCCCGGCAAGCGATCGCGACGATGATGCCCGGCGAGGATCGCGCGGGATCAGGTTGGGGTACTCGCCGGCCGCGACCTGCTCGGTGCGTGCCGCCGAGCGCGACCATCACCTTGGCGGCGAGGACCGACGCCAGGATGAGGTTGTAGCCGACCGACAGGTCCAGGTGGCCCGCCCCGATGAGGAAGGTCATGCCGACCGCGAGCAGCATGATCTGCGACGCGTTGAGCCCGATGTTGAGCAGGTTCGAGGGCTTGACGAAGGCGTTGTTGGGCGTGATCAGCCCGAAGACGATGACCATGGCCACGATGACGACGATGCCGATCCAGAAGGCGGACGAGCCGCGCGATGCTGGGCGAGGAGGCCGCGCGGCCTCGTCTGGCGCCCAGCGCGCTCGCGGACGCCTCCGGCACCGGCGGCCGCGGCCTCGACGTCTCGTCGGTCACGCGCACGCACCTCCTCGCCGAGCATCAGCCCGATGACGTCGGTGAGCGTGCAGGCGACGACGCCGGTCGCTCCGCGACGACCAGGCCGTGGCGCATCACCGCGATGCGGTCGGCGACGTCGAGCATGCGCGGGATGTCGTGCGAGATGACCAGCACGGCCAGGCCGCTCGCCGGCGGCGTTGCGGACGGTCTCGTAGACGATGCCGACTGCTTCGGCCCGAGCGCGGCGGTCGGCTCGTCCATGAGCACCGCGCGTCGTCGCCCACATCATGGCGCGGGCGACGGCGAGCGCCTGGCGCTGGCCGCCGGACAGGTTGCGCACCGGGACGCGCAGCGAGCGCAGCGTTGATGCCGAGCGGCGCGAGCGCCGACCCTGGCTGTCGTCGCGCATGCGGTCGCGGTCGAGCATGCCCAGGCCAGCCGCGCCAGCCGCCCGCGCGGTCGGCTCGCGGCCGAGGAACAGGTTCTCCGCGACGGACAGGTCGGGCGCGAGCGCCAGGTCCTGGTAGACGGTGTGCGACGCCGAGCTCCAGGGCGTGGCCGATGGACTGGACCGTCCACCGGCTCGCCCCAGAAGGCGAGCTCGCCCGCCGTCGGGCGCGAGCGCGCCGCAGATGATCTTGGTCAGGGTCGACTTGCCGGCGCCGTTGTCCCCGACGAGCGCGAGGACCTCGCCCGGGTGCAGGTCGCAGGTCGCGCCCCGCAGCGCCTGGAGGTGCCCGAATACGACTTGGTGATGCCGCGCGCCCGGATGGCGGGCTCGGGTCGGGAGTCGGCGCTCACAGGCGTCACCCGGCCGGCGATCGGTTGGACCCCCACTTGTCAGACCTCGTTGTAGGACCTGTCGGCGCGATGGCGCCCGATCGCTACCCGGCGACGTCAATGCGCCAGGCGCTCCGCGGCCGTGGCAGGTCCCGTTGAGGGCCAGCTGACCGCCGTCCACGACGAGGCTCGCGCCGGTGATGTAGGAGGCCTCGTCGGAGGCGAGGAAGAGGATCGGCCAGGCCACCTCGCTCGGCGGTCCCCGATCCGGCCGAGCGGGATGGCGCCGAAGCCGATGGCCGGCGTCGATCATCGGCCGGGTGATCTCGCTCTCGATGGTGCCGGGCGCGACGGCGTTGACCCGGATGCCGTGTGGGCGAGCTCGATGGCCATCGACTGGACGAGCAGGGTCACGACCGCCGCCTTCGACGCGTTGTAGGCGGCCATCCCCGGCTCCGCCACGAAGCTGTTGGTCGACGCGACGACGACGATCGCCCCGCCGCGGCCCTGGGCGATCATCTGGCGCGCCGCCGACGCGGCAGACGAGGAACGTGCCGTCCACGTTGATGGCCATGCATCTCCCGCCACTCCTCGTCCGGGATGGATCAGGAACGGGTCACGTCCGGTGGATGCCGGCGTTGCTGACCAGGATGTCGATGGCCCCCGAACCGGTCCACGGCGGCGGCGACGAGTCGCTCGACGTCCGTCGCGACTCGCGACGTCGCCGGGAATGGCCAGCACGCGCTCGGGAGCTCCGAGCTGCTCGGCCGTGTCGGCCAGCCGGTCCGCCCGGCGGGCCATCAGGACCACCCGGGCGCCCTCGGCGACGAACAGTCGCGCAATATCGGCGCCGATGCCGGTGCTTGCGCCGGTGATCACCGCCACCTTGCCGGCGAGGCGATCGCTCATCGCGGCGCGATCACTGCCGCTGGTTCGTGGCGGGTCGCTGGCTGCAGTCGGTTCCAGCCCACGGCCGAAGCGTACACTTCGCACCCTCGTGCGGGTCTGTCTCCTCGGCCTCGACGTCGGCACGGCGGCGGTGCGCGGCGCGCTCCACGACGAGCGCAGCGGCGCCCTCGTCGCCGAGGCATCGGCGCCCCTCGAGCTGATCGGCCGTGGGGGTGTCCGCGAGCTCGATTTCGACGTCGCGTGGGCACGGGTCGAGCTCGTCCTGAAGCTGAGCGGCGGTCGAGCAGGCCCGTGAGCGGCCAGCGCCCGGTCCAGCTCCGCAGGGTCGGGATCGCGGCGACCGCGTCCACCGTCGGGACCTTCGACGCCGACCTCCGGCCGATCGGACGCGGCATCCTGTGGGCCGATCATCGCGCGGCACGCGAGGCCGACGAGATCCGCGCGACAGGCCATCCCGTCCTTGCCCGCACGCTCGGCCACGTCTCCCCGGAGTGGGGCCTCGCGAAGCTGCTCCATCTGTGGCGCGCGGAGCGCTCCCGCGCGGAGCACGACAGGGCAGAGGACCACGCGGCATCGCGGCGGCGCCGGCCGCCGATCGGCTTCGTGCTGGAGCTCCTCGACTGGCTCGAGTGGAAGCTGACCGGGCGGCTCGTCGCCAACGCCGGGATCCGCGAGTGGGGCTGGTGCGTCGGCGAGGACGGGCAGTGGCCGGCCGACCTCGTCGCGCGGCTCGATCTCGGCGAGGCACTTCGTCTCGTCCCGCCCGAGAGCCTGACCACCGGGGCGTCGCTCGGGGCCCGTCCGCGCCGGAGGTCGCGGCGCGCCATCCCCTGCTCGCCGGGGCGACGGTCACGATGGGCGGCATGGATTCCTACGTCGCCGCGCTGGGCCAGGGGGTCGTCCGCGAGGGGCGGCTCGCCGCGTCGTTCGGCAACTCGTCGAGCTTCCTCGCGGGTACCGCCACGGGCGACGGGGAGGGTCGGCTGTACGGGCCGTTTCGGACGGTCCTGCCGGGATCGCCGGGCGGGTACTGGCACGGCGGCCAGAGCACGGCGGGCCTGCGGCCGACTGGGCGACGCGGTTGCTCGGGGGGAGCCGCGCAGAGCTCGAGCGTCTTGCGGCCGAGAGTCCCCCGGGCAGCGGAGGGGTGGTGTTCCGCGAGACGCTCCTGGACCGACGCACGCCGGACCCGGAAGCCGGCTTGCGTGGCGTCTGGGAGGGGCTCGCTCTCGCCCACGGACCCGGCCATCTCTTCCGCGCCGTCCTTGAAGGCGTCGCTTTCGGGGCGCGCATGGCGATCGAGCCGCTGCAGCCCCGTGAGGTGGTCGCGACCGGGGGACTGGCGGGCTCGCCGCTCTTCCTGGCGATCCTCGCGGGAGTGCTGGATCGCCCGATCGGGATCCAGCGTCACGCGCTCGCGACGACGCTTGGCGCCGCATTCGCACACGACGCCGAGCGGGTCGTCGCCCTCAACCCGGTGACGCGCTGGGTCGAGCCGCCAGGGGGCAGGGGCGCGCGGGCGGGCAAGGCGGATCCTGCCGACGGCGGGGACCGTGCTCTCACGAAGGCGTTCGAGCGCTACCGTGCGCTCCACCGACTACCGCACCGTCTCAGTGGAGTGCCGGCGACGTGATCAACCTGCGCAGCGACACCCAGACCCTCCCGACCGAGCGGATGCGGCGGGCGATGGCCGAGGCGGAGCTCGGTGACGAGACGTACGGCGAGGATCCCACTGTCCTCCGCCTCGAGGCGCTCGCGGCGGAACGGCTCGGCACCGAGGCGGCGCTCCTGGTGATCAGCGGCACGATGGCCAATCTCGTCGCGCTGATGACCCACTGCCGCCCCAGCGACGAGGTCTTCCTCGACCGCGAGGCGCACGTCCTGTGGTACGAGTCGGGCGGGCTCTCGAGCGTCGCCGGCGTCGTTCCGACGGTCGTGGAAAGCCGGCGCGGGCACATCCTCCCCGACGCGCTGGCCGCCGCGGTCCGTCCCGCGAACGTCCACTACCCCCGGGCGCGCCTGGTGTGGCTGGAGAACACCCACAACCGCGGCGGCGGCTCGGTCATGCCACTGGCGCAGCAGCGCGCCGTCGAAGGCGTCGCGCGCGAGCAGGGCCTCGCCGTCCATCTCGACGGAGCGCGCCTGTTCAACGCAGCCACGGCTCTGGACGTCCCCGTCGCGGACCTGGCCAGCGGCGTCGACTCGCTGATCGTGGACCTGAGCAAGGGGCTGTCGTGCCCGCTCGGCGCGCTGTTGCTCGGCAGCCGAGACTTCATCGCCGAGGCTCGCTTCCGCAAGCGCATCGTGGGCGGCGGGATGCGCCAGGCCGGCGTCATCGCGGCATGCGGCATCGTCGCCTTCGAGGACGGCCTGGCCGATCGCCTCGGGGAGGATCATCGGCGCGCCCGCTGGATCGCCGAGCGGCTCGCGGCCATCCCGGGGTTCGGCGTCGATCTCGAGTCGGTCGAGACCAACATGGTCTACGCCGACGTCTCGCCCTCGGTCCATCGACCGCGGTCGTCGCGGCGCTGAGGGACGAAGGCGTCCTCGTGTCCGATCGACCGCCGAGCCAGGTCCGGATCGTGACCCACCTCCAGGTGAGCGACGAGCTCGCCGATGAGGCGGTGCGCCTCATCGCCAGGGCGGCCGAGCGACTGGCTGGGCCAGCGCGCTGAGCGCGAAGCGGGCCCGCGCGCCCGTCGTCCTTGGCCTGGACATCGGCACGAGCGCGTGCAAGGCGATCGTCGGTCGACGACGAGGGCCGAGTCCCTCGCGCCTTGCGCGCGCGGCGTACCGCCTGAGCACGCGCGCGCCTGGTCGCGTCGAGCTCGACCCCGAGGTCCTGTGGCAGGCCGTCGCGGAGCTGGTCACGCGCGTCGGCCCGGCGAGCGCGCCGCCTCGGGCTGAACGTCTTGGCCCTGGCCGCTCCGTCTCCGGGGACGAGGCGGTCATGCTCGACGCGGACGGCGTGCCGGTCGGGCCGGCGGTCATGGCCCTCGACACGCGAGCCACCGAGCCGCGGCGGTCGGTGGGCAGCGGCCGCGGCGCGGAGCGCATCTACGGCATCACCGGGTTGCCGGCGCACCCGGCCCATCCGCTCATCCAGCTGCTCTGGCTTCGCCACGAGGAGCCCGATCGTTACGGACGCGTCGCTCGGGTGCTCTGCTGGGAGGAGTACGTGGCGCTGCGCCTCGGGCTGCCCGCCGTGAGCGATCCGTCGGTCGCGGCGCGGACGATGGCCTGGGACGTCGCGGCCGACCGGTGGTCGGACGAGCTCCTCGACCGCGCCGTCGTCTCGCCTCGCCTCTTCCCGGAGGTGCGCCCTCGGGCAGCGTGGTCGGTTCTTCATAGATCCCCCTCGCCGTTTCCACGACGGCACACTTGCCGCGGGGCGACCGCGAAGGAGGGTCCGCAGCTCCCGCGTCGATTTCCGGTGAAGCTCGTGGCCTGTGGGTACCACCTGGGTGGACGGAGTGTCAAGAAGAATGAACGGGCGAGCGAGCGGCCCATGGGCTAAGCTCTCCGGACCAGAGCCCGGAGGACGACGTGAGCCCGAAGATCGCGTGCTGGAGCGCCCTCGTCTCCCTCCTCCTCGCGAGCGGTGGCGCGAGAGCGGGACAGCCCGGAGCGCCCCTCGCTGGCGGGGGCCCTGGACCGGGCGCTCGCCGACGGCTGGAACGAGCTCGAGATCGAGGCCGAGTGCCGTGTCGAAGGCCGCCTGCCCCGGGTGGAGGTCTACGGGAACGGAGTCGGGATCTGGAACGACGAGAGGCAGTTCGTCCTCTCCCGAACGGAGGTCCGAGAGCTCCTCGCCGCCGTTCGCGACGCGGGCTTTGCTTCGATGCGTCCCAGCTACGGGGGCAAGCACGACCCGGCGAGGGAGGACGCCCAGGCGCTCCGGCTCACCTGCCGCGCGAGCGTGCGCCTCAACGGGGCCTCGGGAGAGGCGGTGCAGCTCGAGGGCGGCCGGCAACTCGCCGAGCTGCGTCGGCTGGCCGAAGCGATCCTGGACGCGTGCCGGGAGAAGGCGGCGGCGGGGACGGGAGCCGCAGACCTCGACGACGGCCTCGCGAAGGTGGCGAGCGGCATTCTGGCGCCGGAAGTGCTCCAGGTGCTCTTGAGCCGACAGCCGGGAGGGTCGGGCCTCCACGGACCCCGCGCGAGTCCTCACGATGCGCGTGGCCGGGCGCACGCTCTTCTGTGCAGGGGCCGGCGGCGCCGGCGCCCCTGGAGGCGCAGCTGGCCGAAGGGGAGGCCGTGGCCCTGGCCCGACTCCTGCGCGAGGGCATCCCGGCCTGCCCGCCAACCTCCATGCCGAGGAGCTCACGGACCTCGTCGTCCGGGTGCTCGGTCACGAGAAGGCCGTCCAGGCGCGCCGGTTCGCCGGAATGTCACGTGCGACGCACGCCGACGCGCAGGTGAGGTTCGACCAGCTGCTCCGGGCCCTCGAGCAGTGGCGTCAGGGGCTTCAGTAGAGGTACAGCCTCACCCGCTGAATCGAGAAGCGTCCGGGCTCGAGCCGGACGTGGCGTCCCTGGTGCGTCTCGTCGCCGCCCAGCCAGCGGATGTTCTCGAAGCGCCCCGCGACGAAGCGTCCCTCCTCGGCGCTCAGGATCCCGACCCGCTTGCCGGACACCCGCGTGGCGAAGGTGACCGTGATCGCGGTGCCGGCGACGACGAGCTCGTCGGGCGCGGTCTGGAGCACGAGGCCTCCCGACGGCGGCGGGGTCCGGCCGTGGCCCCCGTGGGGACGAGGACGCCGTCGGCCAGGGACGGCGGCGCGCCGCGCTCGAACGTGGCCAGGAGCCTGGTGTCTCCGAGCCAGACCTGCTGGGGCTGCTTCTGCTCTGGGGCCCTCGGGCAGCAGCCCGGCCGTCAGCCCCTTGCCCTGCAGGCCGAGGATCAGGGGCTCGAAGCTGGGCCAGGAGGGCGTAGCTCGCCTCGAGGTGCTTCGCCGCCGCCTCGCCGATGGACTCGATGCCGAAGGGCGAGAAGCCGATCGCGTCGTGGGCGCCGATGGCGTAGAGCG
>CAVONR010000005.1:0-114310 GCA_963697325.1 uncultured Alphaproteobacteria bacterium
TCATCTTCAGCGAAGATTCCGGCGGCTTTATCGGCGCTTCCAGCCGAACTTCTATTTCCTGCTGGTCCGGCTCCAAATCCAGTTTTGGAAGGCCGAACACGAAAAGTGCCAGGATCACCGCATGTGCGATAATCGACGCGAGAGCAAAAACGTAGAAATCCGGTGCGGCCTTTCGCAGAGTTTGCAACATGGCAAGTTAAATAGATGGTGGGTGTGAAGAATACAATCATCGGGCATTTGGGGGCCGCTTTTTACCGGCCACGACGACCTGCAAGGCTAACCCACGACGACCCTAGAGGGAGCCGTCAGCCGGAACAAACCCTTCGAAGGTTGGCGACCTCATCGGAAATTTTTCAACGAGCTTCCACCGCAGCCATTGATGGTCTTCGGGTGCAATGCGGGATCCGCCTGCTGGATTGCTTTCAGCAGGTCCGTCCAGCGTACGCCGTCAAGATTTTCAGCGAGAATGGCATACGCCGCCGCAATCATGCGATGCGTCGCAAGGGGGGAGTCCTTCCTGTAGCTCCTAATCGACGGTGCTGACAGCTCGTCTTTGTTCTGGATCAGGTCTGCGACGGTGACGGGTTCGAATTTCGGCTGCATCCATTGTCTCCTGCCTGCGTCATCACCTGAACTTTTGCCGCAAAAATCTCAAAGCAGTGCGTCAGCCAAGTTTCGTTTCTGACAGTAAAATGTGCCACTCCGCTGGGATATTCAGAGCATTCCATCCCTGTAAGCAATCCAGTTGACCGTGCCGCAGTCACCGCCATAGTCCGGCTGCTAGTCTCAAAAGCAGCCGGACTGCGTTCGCCTGCTTGGTTCTGCCACCGTGCCGGTAATTTCCGTTGGCATCGCCCTTCGGCGCTCCAGGTGACTTCCCGCCGTGCGTCCGGCAACGACCATTCTTCATGGAGGGATTGCGGCAAGGCCTGCCGGTCTGTCCAATTTTTGTCCAATACGCATTATCTTTTTATGGTTTGGTGCCCGGTGGTGTCACGAGGTGCTAACCTTGGAATGCGGGTCCATCATCTGGTTGCAAAATGCGCCATGAAATGACAAGACCGCACTTGAGCAAGCATTGTTAAGGCTGATTTTTATCCCTCCCATGAGTGGTCGTCCGGCACGCCTTCTGCCAGTCAGCGTCATCATCGTTTCCGACTATGAGGCGGGGAGCAAGACTTGGGCCGACGAACTTGCCTGTGTTACCGCGATTGCCGGTGATCAAACGGCAATACCAAGCCAAATACTGATCATGGCAGGCCCGTTTGAACGGGCGAGTGTTCCCCCTCCGCATGCGTTACGCAGCATTCAAAATTGCGAAGTGATTTTCACCGCGCTCAATAGTTCGACCGGTCTGAAGAACCGGGGGCTGGCGCTATCAATCAACCAGCTGGTCGCGATTGTTGAGGCAGACTGCTTGCCGGAGCCTGGTTGGCTCTCGTTGTTGTATGACTTCATCTCCGAACATCCAAGGTGCGACGTGGTTTCCGGCCGCACCGTTTATCAAGGCACAGGCACGCTGCGCCGCGTGATGTCGCTGATTGACAGAGGGTATTTGGAATACCCTAGCAAGGCGGGAGGGCTCGAACACTACAGTGCCAATGGCGCGCTGTTTCGACGAAAGCTTTTCGACGCGGTGCCGCTGCCGGAAAGCGCCAGTCCGTTCGTTGCGGTGCATCGCCACCACATTATGCTTCAACGAGTGGGAGCAAATTTCGCAATCGAGAAACGTGCTGTGATCCGACATGCGTTTCCCTCGGCGTCGTTCATCTGGGATGTCCGACGAAACAAGGGTCATCAGTTCGCCACCCTCGCCGGAAATCGTGCTGGAGGTGCTCTGGAGCGAGCCCGTCGATCGCTGAAAATCGCCCGATCATCATTCTCCCGCGAGCTTAAAATCAGCTGTTATCTTTTTGCTTCCTACTGCCGTTGGTGGGACATATGGCTTTGGTACATCATGATGTTTTATGTGCGTCTGCCCGAAATCTCTGGCGCATTCGCTGCGCGCGACGATGGCGGCCCGCTGAACGCGACCGCCTACAAATAACCTAAAAGGCGCCGCAACGACTTTTATTGGTCGGCAACGGCAGCGACATTGTCAACGGCCAGCATCCGTATCTTGGGAAAAGCTGATCTTGCCTCTTTGCGATTACCCAAATTGCGTTGATCGATCCCGCACCAAACCTGTGGACGCGATATTCAGAGGCGTCTAAATTTGATTTGAATCGCTTTTTCCACCGTCAATGGTCTCCAAATCCCGCGTGGGGAGCCAGTTGGACCTGTAACATTCGGAGCTGTCGTGTTTTCCAAACTGTTCCCTGCAAACAAAAACGGCGCCCCGCATCAAGTTAGCTCAACAAAGGCAGAAAAGTATCTGAATTATATTGCTGCTCGAAACCATCCGATCCTAGTTCCAGAAAGAGAAAGCCACATTTTTCTCAAATCTATTTTTGACTCGCCGATGTTCAATCCTTCCGTAATTGCTGTAGAACATAATAAAATCCAGTGTATATCGAGATCATCCGATATTCGCCATTTTCGAAAGTGGCATCCAAATTTCGTACGGATACCTCCAGATATCTCCAATGCTTGGTTCACCCTTGATAGAAATCTGAATGTGTTGGATGTCGTTCCCGTCGACGACAGCCTTTTGCGTACATCCTGCCCTGAAGCGTCATTCGGAATCGAAGATGTAAGATTGTTTTATCATCGGGGTGAAATATGGGGTTTAGGTACTGGGATGGCAGCTCGCAGCGAGCTGAAATCTAAATCCTGTGCGCTTTTGGTCAGGTTTGACGGCGCAAGGATTGTCGACTTTTTGGCGCTTGAGTCGCCGGTCGGGTCTTTTACGGAAAAGAACTGGATACCAATCGTTCTTAAGGATGAGCTCAAGTTCATCTATTCTTTCAAGCCTCTCGTCGTGATGAAGCCTCAAGACGGCCGAGCTGTGACTGAAATAGGGCGTGCCTCTGCCGATCTACCCCATTTTATTCGTGGCGGCACCGGTTTCATTCCCTGGGGTGATAACTACCTTGCTGTCATCCATTTTCCGCCAGTTGGCCACCCGGATATCGGTAAGGAAAAGAAATACGGCATTCATGCGTTTATCGTTATAGACTGCAAGTTCGAAATTCTTGAAATAAGCGATCCTTTCTTCATTCACCGGCGCGGGATAGAATTTGCGGCAGGTCTGGTCGATATGGGTGAACACTTGCTTTTATCATATGGCCTCGGCGATCGAATTGCGGCTTTGGCAAAAATAGAAAAGAGCCTTGTTCAACATTATGTACTGACGAGCGACGTTCCCAGCAGTAATCGTAGGGCTATAGAACAAATCAGAGTTATACAAAAGCAAGAAAAGTGAGAAGGGGCATGAAGATCCTGATAACAGGTATCGCCGGCATGGTAGGGTCTCATCTCACGGATTATTTTTTTGAAAGAGATGTTTCGGTTTCGGGGCTTTATTATAATCCAACTGTGCCTATCACCGAAATACAAGGGCGCGCACAGATTGAAGAATGCGACATTCGAGATGCCCTCAACGTATTCAGGATTATTGATGATTTGCGGCCCGACACCATTTTCCATCTGGCTGCCCAAAGCTATCCGGTGGTTTCGTGGCTTAGGCCAGCTGAAACTTTGGAAACCAATATCACCGGCACTGTAAATGTCTGCGAGGCCGTGAAGCTTGTCCGGAGAGCCAACCCTCAATATGACCCCGCAATAATCGTGGCATGTTCCAGCGCTGAATATGGTGCGAGTCTGACGCCGGATCGAACGCCAATAGCGGAGGATGCGCCACTGCTCCCTTTGCATCCTTATGGGGTGAGTAAAGTCGGGCAGGATTTGATCGCTTATCAATACAACCGGTCAGATCAGCTCAGAACCATACGTGTGAGAATTTTTAACACCACTGGACCCAGAAAAGTGGGAGATGCCGCCAGTGACTTCATACGCCGCGTTGTAGAGATTGAAGCCGGGCGCGCAGAGTTCCTCAAGGTGGGGAATTTGGCCAGCCGACGGGCGATTACCGATGTCCGTGACCTCGTAAGGGCTTTGGTCCTCTTGGCCGAAAAGGGCTCGGCGGGAGAAGTTTATAATGTGAGTGGCAGCATTGTTTATTCGATGCAGGAAGTCGTCGATCTTGTATCGGCCATGGCCAAGGTCCGCGTTGAGGTGCGTCAAGACAGTTTGCTTTTCCGGCCTATCGATGAGCCAGTCATATTTGGCGACTCCCGGCGACTGATTGAATGCACGGGCTGGAGGCAGGACTTTCCGCTGGAACGCACGCTGTCAGATATGCTTGCTTACTGGCGCTGCAAGTCGAAGGAGATGGCGCGGTGATCATTCGAGCTCGCGCGCCCCTGCGTTTGGGTCTGGCAGGTGGCGGAACAGATGTTTCGCCTTATTGTGACATTTACGGTGGATGCGTCCTGAGTGCGGCAATCGACAGATATGCCTACGCGATCATAAAACCTCTTGATGTCGCCGAAGTGCGTTTTTTCGCTACTGATTATAATGTGCAGGAAAGTGCGCGACTTGGCGATGTGTTAATGCCTAACGGACGACTTGACCTCCATAAAGCAGTCTATCGCTATATGGTGGAAAACTTCCATCACGGAAATCCGATTCCGCTCGAGTTGCGGACATTTTGTGATGCCGTCGCTGGCTCGGGCCTCGGTTCCTCGTCGACGCTTGTCGTTGCGATGATTCGCGCCTTCGTTGAACTTCTAAATTTACCACTGGACGACTATGCGATTGCGCAACTTGCCTACAGGATCGAGCGGGTGATCTGCGGACTTCAAGGTGGTCGCCAAGATCAGTATTCCGCCGCTTTTGGCGGAGTGAACTTCATGGAATTTTATGCTGACGATCGAGTTGTCATCAATCCGCTCCGCATCAAGAACTGGATCATCTGTGAGTTGGAAGCATCGCTGGTTCTTTACTTCACTGGCGTGTCCCGAGACTCTTCTCGCATTATCGCCGATCAAAGCACGAAAGTGGCAGCGGGCAAGCCTGAAACAATCGAGGCAATGCATGGCCTGAAGCACGAAGCACTTTCTATGAAAGAGTGCCTTCTGCGGGGAGATTTTGACGGTGTGGTCGAATTTATCCGCCATGGTTGGCTAAACAAGAAGCAATCATCCATGATAGTTTCAAACACGGAAATGGATGAAATTTATGACGCGGCTTGCGCGTCCGGAGCTTTGGCCGGGAAGGTTTCCGGAGCAGGCGGCGGCGGCTTCATGTGGTTCTTTGTGCCAACGGAGAAGCGGATGGACGTCATTAGGACTCTGGGCAATTACCGGGGACAAGTGAGTAATTGTCACTTTACCAAACATGGCACGCAAGCATGGCGAATTTGAATTACATATCGTCTCATTTCGCCGAGTCGCAGCGAATCATGTCGTCAATGTTGCTCGATAAGGCTTTACACACCAAGGTGTACGCGGCTGGCCAGGCTTGTGTAAATTGCATCAACTCGGGCGGAAAAATCATGCTCGCGGGAAATGGGGGCAGCGCTGCGGATGCGCAGCACATTGCCGGTGAGTTAGTAAGTCGCTTCGCCTTCGACCGGCCGGGCATACCGGCGGTGGCTTTGACCACCGATACATCGATATTGACCGCAATTGGTAACGACTACGGTTATGACAAAGTGTTTGCCCGTCAGGTTCAGGCGCTTGGCCGCGCTGGTGATGTCCTGATCGGTTACTCCACATCGGGCAAATCGCCTAATGTCATTCTGGCTTTAGAGCAGGCGCGTTCCCAGTCAATGGTGACAATCGGGATGACTGGTAACCGGAAAGGTCTGATGCAGGAATTTTGCAATTATTTGATTGAGGTGCCCTCGGCTGACACACCGAAGATACAGGAAGGCCATCTCGTGATCGGGCATATACTATGCGGATTTATTGAAAATTTCCTCTTCAAAAAGTGAAGTGTGATGCGCGAAGTCATTGTACTCGCAGGGGGACTTGGAACCCGGCTTCGTGACATCATTCCAGATGTTCCCAAGCCCATGGCTCCAGTGGGTAATAAGCCGTTTCTTGAGGTACTGCTTGGCACGCTTGCAACGAAGGGGGTTTCGCGCGTGGTGTTATCGCTTGGTTTTATGGCTGAGAAAATTTCATCCTATTTTGGTGACCGTTTTTCCGGAATGGATTTGGCGTACGTAATTGAGGAAACGCAGCTTGGCACTGGCGGCGCAGTGCGGCTGGCCATGTCCTGCTGTCAAAGCGACCATGTGTTTGTGTTGAATGGCGACACCTTCATCGACCTTGAACTTGAGCAGATCGATATTATGTGGCGGGATCATCGCCGGCCCATAATTGTCGGTTGCCAACAACCAGACACAGCTCGATATAATCGCCTAATCATCGAAGATGGTAAGCTGTCTGGCTTCCTTGAGAAAGGCGCCACTGGACCTGGCGTGATTAACGCCGGCTGTTACGTGTTTAGTCGTCATCAAATGGCGGCAGTCCGTTTTAATGATCCCTTCTCATTGGAAGTCGACTTTCTGCCTCTCCTGCTGCAGCACACAATCGTTGATGTTTTTATTTCGAATGGTTTTTTTATAGATATTGGTGTTCCGAAAGACTATCAGTTAGCTCAACTTAAATTGGCACACCTAATCAAATGAATAATAACACACTATTTCTTGAATCGCCACCTGAACTGAGCTTTTTCAATAGCGTAATACGGAGAGAAAGGGTTGATTTGCATCGCCTCACACCATCTCAAATATTCAACATTAGCCGTGTTCATCAGTTATTTAAAATACCTGTCAATACCTCTTCCTAAATGAGTAAGATGGAGAAAGGCTTTAGCAGGCGCGTCAGCTGTGACACCTCCTTGCGCAATGTCAGCCATCCCATGTTTGTTTGCCATGTTGTAGCGACCAATCCTTGGCCTTCGGGCGCTCCGGCGCCGGCCCCGTTCCCGCGACAGACCTTCTCTGATCTAGCTTCATAATCGCCTGTATGTCGCCATACACACCAGAAACCTTGACCTCGGCTGCTTGCTCATACACTTCTGAGCCATAACGGCAGTGCACTTTGCCTTGCCTGTGTTTCCGCGGTGCATAATTGGACGATTTTTTCCTTGTTTTGATCAATCAGTTCGCCGGTAGTTCAACTACCCTTGACGGGTTAGTTCGAGATGTTCCCCGTCAGCACCTATGGCCCAGATTTGAGGTTGTGATTTAGGGAGTGTTTTGGTCTCGTCGCGATCGGGAAGGATCGAAGATGAGAACGAAGCATTTGAACGCCAAGAAGCCTGCGGAGCAGGTGGTGAAGGATATCCGCCGGGCGACCCGGCGGCATTTCTCGGCGGAAGACAAGATCCGGATCGTGCTGGACGGTCTGCGCGGTGACGACAGCATCGCCGAGCTGTGCCGCAAGGAAGGCATCGCCCAGAGCCTGTATTACACCTGGTCGAAGGAGTTCATGGAGGCCGGCAAGCGCCGCCTGGCGGGCGATACCGCCCGGGCCGCCACCACCGACGAGGTCAAGGATCTGCGCCGCGAGGCCAGCGCCCTGAAGGAATGTGTCGCCGATCTGACGCTTGAGAACCGTCTGCTCAAAAAAAGCATGCTCGCGGATGGGGGCGACGACGAATGAGGTATCCCGCATCCGAGAAGCTCGAGATCATCGCGATCGTCGAACAGTCGCACCTGCCGGCACGCCGGACGCTGGAGCAGTTGGGCATCCCGCGCCGGACCTTCTACCGCTGGTATGACCGCTATCTTGATGGCGGCCCCGAAGCGCTGGAAGATCGGTCTTCGGCACCGAGCCGGGTGTGGAACCGCATCCCGGCAGATATCCATGACCAGATCGTCGAGATGGCCCTGGAAGAGACCGACCTCTCGCCCCGCGAGCTGGCCGTGCGCTTCACCGACGAGAAGCGCTACTTCGTGTCGGAAGCCACGGTTTACCGCCTGCTCAAGGCTCATGACCTGATCACCAGCCCGGCCTATGTGGTGATCAAGGCTGCCGATGCGTTCCATACCAGGACTACGCGTCCGAACGAGATGTGGCAGACCGACTTCACCTACTTCAAGATCATCGGCTGGGGCTGGATGTATCTGTCGACCGTGCTCGACGATTACTCGCGCTACATCATCGCCTGGAAGCTGTGCGCCACGATGCGGGCCGAGGACGTCACCGACACGCTGGACCTGGCGCTGGCGGCCTCAGGCTGCGACCAGGCCCATGTGCAGCACAAGCCGCGCCTGCTCAGCGACAATGGCCCGAGCTACATCGCCGGCGAACTGGCCGAATACATCGAGGCCCAGAACATGAGCCATGTGCGCGGTGCGCCCGTTCCATCCCCAGACCCAGGGCAAGATCGAGCGCTGGCACCAGACCCTGAAGAACCGCATCCTGCTGGAAAACTACTTCCTGCCCGGCGACCTCGAGGCCCAGATCGAGGCCTTCGTCGAGCACTACAATCACCAGCGCTACCACGAGAGCCTGAACAACGTGACGCCCGCAGACGCCTACTTCGGCAGGGCTGAAGCCATCATCCAACAGCGCGAAAGGATCAAACGACAGACCATCGAACATCGGCGCTTGCAGCACCGCAAGATCGCCGCTTAACATCAACCCCCAGACGAGGCCGACACTCCGCTAATCTACGCCGCGATTTGCGCCAAATGTTCTGACGACGGACAGATTGGAATTGGAGTTTCACTTTCGCTGCAAGGTTGGCTGACCCGCGCCATTGCGAGTTACGGCCTGGTGAGCAAGGGGCTACAACACCCGATTTTGTTCTATACGGCATTTTTCGTCGTCAATTATCAAATTGCCACGACGTTCAACCCGCTTCGGCGTCTGGTTGAGGTAAGCTCGATAGGCTTGCTGGAATTGGTCTGGCTGTGAAACTAGCGGCGGGCTGACGGTGCCCTGAAATAAGAAGGATCTGCCTCCATTGTGCCGACTCCCCGGCCGTCTGCTCCTGCGCCCACATGCGGAATGAGGTTCTGAACCCGTGCATATCGAGGTCGCAGCCGAGTTCCTTGACCAGCCTGGACAGCGGCATGTCGCAGATCTGCTTGCCACTCGGGCCGGGGAAGATCAGTCCGGCGCCCTCGCTCAACGCCTCCGCCTTCTGCAGGAATGCGGTGCGGCGTCGGCACTGTTCGGAGCGTTTGATGGGAGACGTCCCCTCCGCCAGTTTGCCACCATTGCTGGCCCGGCCGATGCAACTCACCGTCGCGGGCGCCCGAGCGCGTGATCAACTCAAGCCGCAGCGACGATCACATGGGCTTGAATCCTGGCGGCGACCTCGCCCTCTCCATGCTTTTTTGCAATCGCGGCCGCGGCGTAGTCCGTTGCGGCGTCCAGCATTCCAGCGTCCCTGGCCATTATCTCGGTACGAAGCACCGTTCCCTGGCAATAGGCCACGGCCGGAATGCGCGGTGCGGATGCTCGGCTTTGTTCTGCTCTGGTCTCGATTTCCACGCCTGAGAAACCCGCCCCCAGCAGTTCGCTGCGGATCAGCGCCGTGTCATGGTAGCCATGCGGCGTGCGTGCCAGAAAGCGTGGCGGATCGTTGGGAAAAATTTCCGCCATGGCATTCGTCACGTCGTCAGCGAACACGTTCTCCTCGATGCGATCCCAGACGTTGAACAACAAATGCCCTCCAGGTTTCAGCACTCGCCTGGCTTCGCGGTAGGCCAGGGAGCGATCTGGAAAGAACATCGCGCCGAACTGGCAGCAGACGAGATCGAAGGCTGCATCTTCAAACGGCAGCGCCAGGGCATCCGCTTGCCGCCATGTGATGCGGCTGTCTGGAGCTTGCCGGGAAGCGGCGTAGTCGAGCATCGGCTGGTTGAGGTCGGTCACGACATAGCTTGCGTCCGGGCGCAGTAGTGGCGCCAACGCGCGGGTGACAACCCCGGTGCCGGCGGCGATTTCCAGAACCGCTCCTGGCGACAGAAGCGCCGCACGCCGAGCAAGATCGGCCGCAAAAGGCTCGAAAATCAACGGCACCATGAAGCGGTCGTAGTTTTCCGGAATCGAACCGGCAAACACCTTGTCTGCTTCAAGCATTCGTGGACCCCGCAAATCAGCCGTGGTTACAGCCCCTTGCCTTTGGCACCAAGCCGGAAGCCGCGGCAGCCTTGCCGCTGACGGCTACCTTGTCGCGCAGCATGCATCACCCGTAGTGGTGAACGCTTGATGAGACGGCATCTGAAGGATGTTTGCAAGGTACAAAGATGCAAGGCGGTCATCTCGAAATCGTGCCCGTCGGGGGATTACAGGGGGAGACAACAGGGGTGCGAAGGCAAGCTGAAAAAACCGAACCGCTGGCGGACGACGACGCGGCGGGGAACCGTTCTTCCCTTAACGCTACGGCGATGAATTCTTCGACACCGGAAAGGATGGTTCGCTCAGACCTGCGCTTCCCGTCCCCGTTCTAGCCAGGCTACGCATTCCGGCGGCAGTTCCGCGGCTGCCTTTCTTTCATAAAGCTCCAGGTCTTCCTGCCGGAAAACGTCTCGCCAGCGTCCGTTCCTGGCCTGGTTGAAAAAGCGGTCCTTGCCACCCACAAACATGTTCAACAGGTTGGGCATGAGCTGATCGCCTTGCCGCTTCATTGCGCCGAATGAAGCGGCCTCAACGAGATCGGGCCAGCGGTCATTCGGGACATCGATCCTCAGGAAATCCGCCACCCGTTTCATTTCCCCCTCAAGGTCGGACTTGAGGTCGGCATAGTGAACAAGCAGCAGGTTGGGCCGGTCTCGTTCCGTCCAGAACGTTTGAAGAGACCGGAAGAACGGAAGCTGCTGATAACCGTCGGAAAATCCCTTCACATGGGAGACCGTGAGCCATTGATGAAAGTGGGTGGCAGGATCGGGTGAAGTCCGTGGATAGGGCTGCGCGATTTCCGGATCATCCAGCCCCACCTTGTCGAAGAGCGACAGTGCGTCCTCAGTAAATCCCGTTGCATGATTGTGCATCGAAAGGCACACATCGCGCCCGTCGCGGGCGACATGGATGTATCGGACCTCGTCGAATAGCGGCAAGCCGTCTAACGGCAGATGCGACTTGATCGACCTGCGATGTGTCTGCGCCTCCAGTTCTTCGTTGATGGCTTCGACAGTTCGCGCGATGCGAAACTCATACCACGGCGATATCCCCGAGAGGGGCAGCGGCTCGGTCGTCTGGAAAATCAGGAGATGAACGATGCGCTGCATCCACGTCGTGCCAGACTTCGGATAGGTGGCCACGACCACGTCGCCTGCCCTCGGCTTGTAATGCGCCCAGCGGCGGCTATCGATTGACCATGTCCGATATTCCTGAAGTGCCGGCCGCAGCAGCATGATGCGCCTCCCGTCTGGATTACCTTGTGCCAACAGATTGCATCGCTGCGCTGGACTGAAGGACGATTTTGTTGCCGTCGGGGTCCAGGCACGTCAGGGCATCTGCATTCGCTTCGTACGGCACGCCAGCATGCTTGAGCCGGTGCTTCACTGCCGCGAAGTGTCCGTTGATGCGAAAAACTTTTGCACGAAGCTACCGATATCATAATCGGTCCTGTCATGCATCGCCCTTGGGCGTGACGATTGGCTTGCCGATCGTCATCTACGTCAACCGGGAGACAATTCCGGCCTGAGCCGATATATTGCCATAAATCAGACAGTAGATCGCGCCCATGAATCAGTCTCGGCATTCGACTGCGGAAGTTCTCGGCGTCCTCGCCGGGATGGGCTGGCTATCGGAGCAGCCGGGCGATTTTCAAGAGCGCATTGCCCGTGCCGGACGGTGGATAACGCTCCCGAAAGGCGCGCAACTCTTCCACGCGGGCGAGCCGGCGACCGCCATGTTCGGGCTCGGCGAGGGACTGCTCGACATCGCCATTCCGATCAGCGAGGACGAGGAGGTCACGGTACACCGGGCGCCGCCGGGTTTCTGGATCGGGGATGGCGCCCTCCTCTCAAGCGTCCCGCGTCAGTTGTCGATCGAGGCGGCCACGGACTGCCTGGTTTTCCGCCTTCCAATCGAAGCCGTCCAGCGCATGCTGGAGGCCTTCCCAAGGGATTGGATGTACTTCCACCGGCTAAGTTCGTTGAACGCGACGCTTGCTGTGCGTACCCTCGCTGAAATGATTGCCCTGCCACCAAGGGCGCGGTTTGCCAGGCTCCTCCTGCGCATCAGGCTGCCCGACAATACGGTGCGCGTGACACAGGAAGAACTGGGCCGGATGGCCGGAATGAGCCGGGCAGCTTTCCGCCGCACCTTCGGCTCGCTGATCCGTTCGGGAGCGGTGGAGACAACCTATGGCGGTCTCATCATTCGCGATGCCGCCGCGCTCAAGCAGGAAGCCAACGCCAGATGACTCAAGGTCGATCGGCGGGCAGGCTGAATTGGCGACCGCAATCACCTCGCATTTCTTATGGTCTTGTCTGTATCGGCAACGAGGATGGCACAGGCCGCGGCAAATACGCGATCAGTCGCGTGGGGCGAGTCCTTGCTGAAGATCCTTATCGAACGCTGCATGGATGTCTGCGCCCCTGCGCTCAACGAATTCGCCACCGCTTTACCCGCACCACGACGCCGCGAGCATGCCCCGGCATGAAGGCTTTACCGCGCCGTGATTTCGTGTGAGCCTTGCCGCGCAAGACGTTCAAGGGAAACACGCAAATGAGCATGAAGCCGGGCGAAAAAGACGTGCTGGTTGTGGTGGATGTGCAGAATGATTTCTGCGTCGGCGGTGCGTTGCCGACAGCCAGGGGCCACGAAATCGTGCCGCTGATCAACCGGCTGGCGCAGCGTTTCGACAACGTCGTGCTCACGCAGGACTGGCACCCGCGCGGCCACGTCTCCTTTGCTTCCGCGCATGAGGGCCGCAAGCCGTTCGACGTCATCGACATGCCCTACGGCCCGCAGGTGCTGTGGCCCGATCACGTTGTTCAGGGCACGCCCGGTGCCGAGTTCCACGCCGATCTCGACATACCCCATGCGCAGCTCGTCATCCGCAAGGGCTACAATCGCAATGTCGACAGCTATTCGGCGTTTCGCATGGTCGATGGCGTCACCATGACCGGGCTTGCCGGATATGTGCGCGAGCGCAATATCGGCCGCATCTTCGTCGCCGGCATCGCGACGGACTACTGCGTCAGCGGGCTGGCGCTCGACGCCAACTCCCTCGGCTTCGAGACGCTGGTGATCGTCGATGCCTCCGCCGCAGTGGACGAGGAAGGCACCGGAGCCGCCGCGCTCGACAACATGCGCGAGCAAGGCATCGCGCTTGTCAACAGCGCGGATATTCTCGCCGACGCCTGACGCCCTAGTGCCTGATCGGGACGATCATCGGAATGCGCCCGGCCGGCGGCGTGTTGCGGCTGCGTTCGCTGCGCACCACCCCGTCGATGATGGTCATGCCGACGCCGGGAAGGTTTCCCTGCCCGACCGATTCCAGCATGGACTTGCCGGGCGAGTGCTGCGCCTGGTCGAGGAAGACGAAATCGGCGCACATGCCCGTCTCGATGATGCCGGTGTCCAGCTTGCGCTGGCGCGCCGTGTTGCCGGTCCCGAAGCAGAAGGCGAGTCTCCGCCGGCACGTTGCCCAGGCTCGACAGCATCGCGATCATGCGCAGGATGCCGAGCGGCTGCACGCCCGAGCCTGCCGGGCCGTCGGTGCCAAGGATGATGCGGTCGAGCTGCTTCAATTCGCGCGCCGTGTTCAGCGTCAGCAGCGCCGCACGTTCGTTGCCGTTGTGGACGATCTCCAGGCCCTTGCCGCAGCGCTCGCAGAGGCAGATGATCTGGTCGTCGGGCAGCGCGGAATGGCCGCCATTGACGTGGCCGATCACGTCCGTCCCGGTCTCCAGCACCATGTCCGCGTCGATCAGGCCCGAGCCGGGGATCGACGGCCCGCCGGTGTGGATCGTGCTCTGGATGCCGTATTTGCGTGCCCAGTCCACCATCTGCCTGGCCGTCTTGCCGTCCTTGACGCTGCCAAGCCCCACTTCGCCCAGAAGCTTCACGCCGGCGGCGGCAAGCTCCTTGAAGTCATCCTCGACCATGCCGTGCTCGATGATCGGCGCGCCTGCACGGACCTTGACGCCCGAGGGGCGGAAGTTCTCGTAGAAGCGCTGCGTCGCGATCGCCATCGCCTTCAGTCCCACCACGTCGCGCGGCCGGCCCGGCATGTGGACCTCGCCTGCGGAGATCATCGTGGTGACGCCGCCATGCAGCGTGGAATCGATCCAGTTCAGCTGCTGCTGGCGCGGGGTGTAGTCGCCGACCACCGGGTGGACATGGCTGTCGATCAGGCCCGGGCAAAGCGTCGTGCCATTGGCGTCGATCAGCGTCGTCGCGCCTTCGGTGTCGAGATCGCGCTCCTTGCCCCAGGCCGTGATCTTGCCGTGTCTGGCGATCAGGCAATCGGCATCGAGGATCGGCTCCTCCAGCCGGCCCGACAGCAACATGCCGATATTGCGGATGACGAGCTTGGTTGGGCCCGTTCCGCCCGCATTGGCCGGTTCATGCGACATTCCACTCTCCCGTTGTGTTCCATGTTTGCGCAAGTGAAACAGCAATTGCAAACCCGCACAAGCGCCTGACAACGTTTGGGCAGTGCCCTGCACAACCGCGCGGGGATTCCAATTGACAGGCCTGCCGCGCCGTCTTCTACTTGGCGCGAACAACGACAATCGGGTCCGGTGATGACCTATCTGGTTGCGAAGGCCCTCAGCGACGCCTTCGATGCGCTTGAAAATCTGGACGCCGCGCCGATTGCCGGGGGCACCGACTGGTTTCCCTCGCAAGGCGAGCGGATGACCGGCCGCTCGCTGCTCGACGTGACACGGCTGCCGGACTTTCGCGGCATTTCGCAAACTGTCGAGCGGCTGGCGCATCGGCGCCGCGACGCGCTGGAGCGACATCGTCCGCGCCGACGCTGCCGCCCGCTTTCGATGGTCTGAAGGCCGCCGCACGCGAGGTCGGCTCGGTGCAGATCCAGAACAGCGGCACCATCGCCGGCAATATCTGCAACGCTTCGCCCGCCGCCGATGGCGTGCCGCCGTTGCTGATGCTGGATGCCTCGGTGGAACTGGTTTCGCGCGATGGCGCTGCGCGTGCTGCCGCTGGGCGAATTCATCACCGGCGTGCGGCGCACGGCACTGCGTCCGGGCGAACTCGTCTCGGCGATCCTCGTGCCGCCGCAGCCGGACGACCTGCAGTCCGTTTTCCTGAAAGCCGGCGCGCGCAAATATCTGGTGATTTCCATCGCCATGGTGTCGGTGCCGCGAGCATTCGAAACGGCAGGATCGCCGAGGCCCGCATCGCTGTCGGATCGTGCTCGCCCGTCGCGCAGCGCCTTCCCGCACTCGAAGCCGAGCTTGCAGGGGCATGCGATCACGCAGCCTCTGCCGCAGATCAAGACCTGCGCATCTCGCCGTGCTGTCGCCGATTTCCGACATGCGCGGCAGCGGGCAATATCGCAGCGAGGCGGTGGCGCAGATGATTGGGCGGGCGCTCGCGCAATTGCTGGCAAGGGCCGCGTCATGAACATCACCGCTGAAAATCACGTCGCCTTCACGCTCAATGGCGAGCGCGTAGCCGCCCCGGCCGATGCCGGCGAACGCCTGTCGCAGTTCCTGCGCGAACGGCATCGGCGCGCGCGAGGTCAAGATCGGCTGCAATGCCGGCGATTGCGGCGCCTGCACCGTGCTGGTCGACGGGCGAGCCGGTCTGCGCCTGCCTCGTGCCCGGCGCATCAGGCGCAGGGCCGCACCGTCGATACCGTCGAAGGCGCTGGCCGCGGATCCGCTGGGCGCGGCGCTGATGGAGAGCTTTCGAGGACCATCAGGCGGCGCAATGCGGCATCTGCACGCCGGGCATGCTGGTGAGCGCCGTGGCGCTGCTGCGTGAAAATCCGCAGCCGCAAGAGAGCGAAGTGCAGGACGCGCTCGGCGGCGTGCTTTGCCGCTGCACAGGCTATCGCAAGATCATCGATGCCGTGGTCGCCGCAGGTTCCACCCCGGCGCATCTGGATGGCTCGACCGGCGCTGTCGGCGATCGCAGTCCGCCGCATCGACGGCCGCGCCAAGGTCACGGGCGACGAGCGCTTCGGCGACGATGTCGGCCCGCCCGACGCGCTGGTGGTGAAGCTCGTGCGCTCGCCCTTCGCGCATGCCCGTTTCGAGTTCGGCGATCTTCGAGGCATGGCGCAGGGACAATCCCGGCGTCGAGGCGGTGCTGACCGTGCGCGACGTGCCCGGGCAGCAACACTTTCGGCGTCATCCCGGGCTTCGTCGACCAGCCGGTCTTCGCCGAAAGGGAGACGCTGTTTCGCGGCGATGCGGTGGCGGCGGTCGTCGGCGACGCGCAGGCGATGGCGCGGTTCGATCCGGCCAGACTTCCCGGTTACATGGACGGAGTTGCCCGCCGTGCTGCTGCCACCGGATGCGCTTGCGCCGGATGCCCCGCAGCTGCATGCCAACCGGCCGGGCAATGTCATGTGCACCGGATTCGTCAAGTGCGGTGATGCCTGTCGAAGCTTTGGCGCGAGCCGATATCGTCGTCGAAGGCGCGTTCGAGACCGGTTTCGTCGAACATGCCTATATCGAGCCGGAAGCGGGCTTTGCGCAGATGCGCGACGGCAGGCTGGAAATCCACGCCTGCACGCAGGCCCCGGTCATGGATCTCGACACCATGGCCGAGATCCTGGCGATGGACCGCGAAGGATATCCGCATCGTGCCGACCGCAGTGGGCGGCGGCTTCGGCTCCAAGCTCGACGTGTCGGTGCAGCCCTATCTCGGCCTCGCAGCGTGGAAGACCGGCAAGCCGGTGCGCATGGCCTACAGCGCGCACCGAATCCATGCAGTCGACGACCAAGCGCCACCCGGCCTCCATCCGCCTGCGCATCGGCGCGACGAAGGACGGCAGGCTCTGCGGCATGGAATTCGATGGCGATTTCAATACCGGCGCCTATTCCTCGTGGGGGCCGACGGTCGCGACCCGCGTGCCGATCCACGCCTCGGGACCTTACCGCATCGCCGATTACACGGCGCGCTCGCGCGGGGTCTATACCAACTGCGCGCCTTCGGGAGCGTTTCGCGGTTTCGGCGTGCCGCAATCTGCGTTCGCGCAGGAAACGACGCTCGATGCGCTGGCGCAGAAACTCGGGATCGATCCGCTGGAGTTCCGCATCATGAACGCGCTGGACAACGGCGTCCCCACGGTTTGCGGTCAGGTCTTTTCACAAGGCGTCGGCATCAAGAAGTGCCTGGAGGCGCTGCGCCCGGCGTGGGCGGCGGCCAAGGCCGAATGTGCCAGCTTCAACGCCGGCAGCGCCTGTCATGAAGCGCGGCGTCGGCGTCGCGGCTGGCTGGTATGGCTGCGGCAATACCTCAATGCCCAATCCCTCGACCATCAAGGCAGGTCTTACGTGCGATGGTGCAATCGTCCTGCACCAGGGCGCGGTGGATATCGGCCAAGGCTCGAACACGGTAATCGCGCAGATCTTCGCGCAGGCGCTCGGCGTGCCATTTGACGCCGTACAGCTGGCGCAGGCCAGACACCGACAACACGCCCGATGCCGGCAAGACTTCCGCCTCGCGGCAGACCTTCGTCACCGGCAATGCGGCGCGCCGTTCCGGCGATGGCGCTGCGCGCGCAGATCCTTCGCCATTGCAATGCCGCCGAGGATGCTGTGATCACGATTTCCAGCGGCAAGATCAGCGTCGCCGACGCTGCCGGAGCGCATGTGCTCGATCCTGCCCGCATGGATGCCGACGAGCGAAGGCTATGTGCTCGACGGCGATCGAAACCTACGATCCGCCGACCAGGCCGCTCGACGCCAACGGCCAGGGCGAACCCTATGCCCAGTTCGGCTATGCCGCGCATCTGGCGGTCGTCGAGGTCGACACTGGCCTCGGCAATGTCCGGCCGCTGCAATTCGTCGCCGCGCATGATGTCGGCAAGGCGATCAACCCGCTGCTGGTCGAGGGCCAGGTGCAGGGCGGCATCGCGCAGGGCCTCGGCATGGCGTTGATGGAGGAGTTCATTCCCGGCCGCACGGAAAACCTGCACGACTATCTGATCCCGACCATCGGCGACGTGCCCGCCGATCGAGACGATCATCGTCGAGGAGGCCGATGCGCACGGGCCCTATCGGCGCCAAGGGACTTGGCGAGCATGTGCTTATCCCGACCGCGCCCGCGATCCTCAACGCCATCCGCAACGCGACCGGCGTCGTGCTCCGGCAGGTTCCGGCAACGCCCGCACGGGTGCGCGCCGCGCTGAAGGAGTCGGGTCATGAATGAACTCATCCCGCCCGGGAAAGATCCGCTGCGATGCCTGTCCGGTGCTGTGCTACATCGCCGAGGGCCGCTCGGGCGCCTGCGACCGCTACGCCAACCACGACGGCGAACTCGTCCGGCTCGATCCGCTGACCGTGATCGCCGCGCGCGCCGAAGCGGTACCCTTCATGGACCATGAAGGCGGCGAGCAGGACTGGGACGGCGACATCGTCAGGGCGACCGGCCGTTCGTCACCGCTATCGGCGCTGGCACCACCTATCCCGACTACAAGCCGGCCCCGTTCATCGTCAGCCAGGAGGTCGACGGCGTCGACATGGTCACGGTCGTGACCGAGGGCATCTTCAGCTATTGCGGCGTCAAGGTGAAGATCGACACCGACCGCCACATCGGCCCCGAGCGCGGCGCTCGTGCGGGTGCGAGGGCGAGCCGATCGGCCATGTGATGACGGCAGAATACGGCTCCAGATGCTGTCGCTCGGCGGCGTCGATCACCTGACCGGCGGCTCCAAGACCGAAGGCCGCGTCACCTGCGACGCGCTGCTGCAGCCTGTGCAATCGCGAGCCGGTGGAGGTGCACGATCGACGATGGCGCGACCGTGGTCATCGAGGCGGGCAAGGCCGCCGGTCATCAACGGCGTGCGCGAGAAGCTGATGCGGGTCGGCTGCGGCTCGGCCACCATCGGCATGTTCGCGCAGCAATGGCTGGGCCATGTCGACGAGGTGGTGGTCGTCGACGACCACATCACCGGCGTGCTGTCGGAGCATCAGGCGGGCAAGCTGCTCGACATGCCGCCCACCGGCATCCGCATGAAGGGCCGCCGCTCGACGCCGGGACGCTACTTCCAGGTCGCGGAACCCGGCACCGGCTGGGGCGGAACCGATATCGAGGATCCCGCTGACCATCCTTGGCCCGTTCGATCCGAAGGTCGCCTGGCCCGGCCTGCGCATGCTGATGGTCTCCACCACCGGCGAGCAATGGGCCTATTACGAGCTCGACGCCGATCTGGTACCCATGCCCGCCGAGCCCTCGCGCGACGCTGCGCGCCTCGGCCGAACTGATCGCGGAGAATTGCGAGCCCTCGCTCTGCTCGGTGCTGTTCATGGGCGGCGCGGGCGGATCGCTGCGCGCCGGCGTCACGACCAATCCGGTGAAGCTGACGCGCTCGGTCAAGGACGCGCTGACCTATGTTTCCTGCGGCGGGGCGCAGGCCTATGTCTGGCCGGGCGGCGGCATCACGGTCATGGTCGATGTCACGCAAGATGCCCGTCCAATGCCTTCGGCTATGTGCCGACGCCCGCGCTGGTCGCGCCAATCGAATTCACCCTGCGCACGCGAAGACTACGCGGCGCTCGGCGGCTATCTCGACCGCATCCAGCCGGTGGACAGCGTGCTTGCGCCGGGTATCCGCTCCGTGGCGGCGCACGAGCGTGACCCGGACCCCACGGACAAGCGCAATTACCGCTGGGGCCAGACGGCGAGGCAACGCAAGTGACGGGCGCGTCCGCCCGCACTGCTGCCGGGCAATCGCCTGCACCTCCAGCACGGACCGATCGACCTCGTGATCGGTGCGGATGGCGAGCGCGACAAGGCCTTTGCCGCCGCGCGCCAGCGCTTCGCAAACGATACTGGACGAACTCGTCGGCGAACTGCCCGTGCTGCGGCGCCCGGTTGGCGAACGGCCACGCGGTACGGTCGCGCGGCGCATGATGGCGGCCAGTGCTGCCGCATCGCCGCATACGGCTTCATCACGCCCATGGCCGCGGTCGCCGGCTCTGTGGCCGACGAGGTGCTCGACGGCGATGCTCGACGGCGGCGGAGCTCGACCCGCGCCTATGTCAACAATGGCGGCGACATCGCCCTGCATCTGGCGCGCAATGACAGACGTACCGGGTCGCGGTTCGCCAGCCCCGCCAATCGCGACCTCGGCACGGTCCGCATCACGGCTGCCGATCCGGTGCGTGGCATCGCCACCAGCGGCTGGGGCGGCCGCAGCTTCTCGCTCGGCATCGCCGATGCCGTGACCGTGCTGGCGCGAACGGCGGCCGAGGCCGATGTCGCCGCGACACGTCATCGGCAATCGCGTCGACCTGCCGGGGCACCGAGCTATCGCGCGCGAACCTGCAGACCTGCTGCAGCCCGACAGCGATCTTGGCGACCGCCTGGTGACGACGCATGTCGGCAGTCTGACGCGTGCCGAATGCGAAATGGCGCTTGGCCACGGCGCGCGTGCTGCCGATGAACTCATCGCCGCTGGGCGCATCGAAGCCGCCGCGCTGTTCCTTTCCGACAACGCGGTCGCGCTCGGCCGCACCCAATGCCTGGGCAATCTTGACGCAAAGGCCCCCGGCGCAAGGAGCAACGCACATGCCTGAAGTCGAGGTTCGCAAGATCGCGACCTGCCTCGAGGAAATCTACCACGAGGGTGGTCCTCGCGCCGAGCGAGCCGCTGACGCCGCGGCGCCATCATCGCCGTGATCCGCAACCCATTCGCAGGGCGCTATGTCGAGGACATCCAGCCCTTCATGGAAGACCTGAAGCCGCTCGGGCTGGACATGGCGAAGCGCCTCGTCGCGCTGCTGGGCGGCGATCCGGCGAAGATCGAGGGCTATGGCAAGGGCGCCATCGTCGGCGCGGCGGGCGAGCTCGAGCATGGCGCGCTGTGGCACGCGCCCGGCGGCTACGCGATGCGCGAGGTGCTGGGCGGGACCAAGGCCATCGTGCCCTCCACCAAGAAGGTCGGCGGCGTCGGCGCACGGCTCGACGTGCCGGTGACGCATGTCAACGCCTCCTACGTGCGCAGCCATTTCGACTCGATGGAGGTCGGGCTCAACGATGCGCCGCGCGCCGACGAGATGGCTGCTGGTGCTGGTGATGACGACCGGCCCGCGCGTCCATAACCGCGCCGGCGGCCTTGCCGCCAAGGACATCAAGGGAGAGGACGGACTGCGATGAGCGCCGATATCCGCAAGCTCGCCGTCTGGGTCGAGGAGACCCGCCGGGAAGCCGGGCAAGACCCTGTGACACGCCCACCCGCAAGGCCGTGGCTGTCGCGGTGATCGCCAACCCCTTTGCCGGCCGTTACGAGGACGACCTGTCGGCGTTGATCGACATCGGCGAGGAACTGGGCGGGCTGCTCGGCACGCGCTGCGTCGAGGCGCTGGGCATCGAGCCCGCGCAGGCGCAAAGCTATGGCAAGGCAGCCATGGTTGGCGAGGCCGGCGAGCTGGAACACGCAGCCGCGATCCTGCATCCAAAGCTCGGCGCGCCCTTGCGCAAGGCGGTGGAAAAGGGCGCGGCGCTGGTGCCTTCGTCCAAGAAGATGGGCGGTCCAGGACAGGTGCTCGACGTGCCGCTCGGCCATAAGGACGCGGCCTATGTGCGCAGCCATTTCGACGGCATCGAGGTGCGGCTGAACGATGCGCCGCGCGCCAACGAGATCATGGTCGCGGTGGCGGTCACCGACAGCGGCCGGCCGCTTGCCCGCGTAGGCGGACTGACCCATGAGCAGGCCGAAGGCAAGGATGGGTTGCGCTGACGCCCTTGCAAATCAGGCGGTTGAAGAAGCTTGCTTCCCATGCCGTCTGCGTGAATGCCTATGCAAGATTCGCATGATGCCTGATTTTTCAGCTTGACAGTTTCTTGATCACGCTTAGCGTCAAGGCAGGGGAATAAAGCAAAACTCCGTCATAACAAGATGTCCGGCGAGAACGCTTGCCGGCAAACGGAGTTGCCATGGAAAGTCTGTACCAATGACGTGGTTTGTCAGTATCGTCGTCCTGCTCGTCGCTGCCGTGCTCATCATTCTCTTCATGAGCCGGTATTACCGCAAGGCGACGCGGGAAATCAGCGTCATCAGGACAGGCGCGGGCGGACAGAAGATCGTGCTCGACGGCGGCTGCATCGCGCTGCCCTTCCTGCACAAGGTTTCCGAAATCAACATGCGCACCACCAAGCTGGAAATCCAGCGCCTGGGCGCCAAGTCTATCATCACCAAGGACCGCCTGCGCGTCGATGTCGGCGCGGAGTTCTACGTGCGCGTCCAGGCTACGGTGCAGGGCGTGGCGACGGCCGCGCAGGCGCTGGCCGGCAAGACCTTCCGCGCGGCCGAGCTCGCCGAAACCCTCGAAGGCAAGCTTGTCGACGCCATGCTTTCGGTGGCGGCCCGCTACACCATGGACGAGTTGCAGGACAACCGTGCCGGATATGCCGGCGAGGTCTCCGCCATCCTGAAGGATAACCTGGCGCAGAACGGCCTGATGCTGGAATCGGTCTCGCTGACGCGCATCGACCAGACGCCCTTCGCGGCGCTCGACGAAAACAACGCCTTCAACGCGCTCGGCATGCGGCGCCTTGCCGAGATCATCACGGTCAACAAGAAGGAACGCGCGGCGATCGAGGCCGACGCGGAAGTCTCGGTCCGCCAGAGCCATCTCGACGCGACGAAGCGCAAGCTGACCATCGCGCGCGAAGAGGAGGAGGCGATGATCGCGCAGCAGCGCGAGATCGAGATTGCCCGCTCTCGCAGCGCCGCCGACACCGCCGAGGAACAGGCCGAGTCGGAAAAACGCCGCGAGGCCGCTCGCATCGAGCGCGAACGCGCAACGCGTCTGACCGAGATCGAGAAGGACCTGGACCTGCGCCGGCAAACTCTGGCGGCGGAACTCGCGACCGCGCTCGCCCGCTCGCAGAATGTCGTCGAGCTGGCCGCTCGCAAGATCGAGGAAGCCAGGGCCGAGGCCGAGGCGATCGGCGCAAAGGTCAAGGAAGTAGAGGCCGAGGAGCAGGTGCGCACCACCCGCGATGTCGCCGCCGCCGAGCGCGACAAGGCCCTCGCCCTTATCCGCGCGCTGGAGCAGGCGCAGGTCGATGACACGCGCGTTCGCTCCGAAGTGGGAACGCTCATTTCGATGGCCGAGGCCGAGGCCAAGGCAACGCTGGAGCGCGCCGGCGCGGCCCGCGACCGGCTGATCGCCGAGGCGGAGGGGCGCGCCGCGCTGATCAAGGCAGAAAACGCGCAATCTCCCGAACTGATGTCGATGAAGCTGGACGAGGCACGGCTGCGCGCCTTGCCCGATGTTGTCGAGCGCATGATGAAGCCGGCGGAGAAGATCGAGAGCATCCGCATCAACCAGATCAACGGTCTCAATGGCGGCTCGCATGGCAATGGCGGGGGCGAAGGCAGCACGGTGAACCAGGTTGTGGACGGCGTCCTTTCAATGGCGCTGCAACTGCCGGCCGTGCAACGCCTCGGCGAAGAGGTCGGCCTGAACATTGGCGACGGCGTGCGCGGGCTTGCGGCCCAGCTTGACCGGCGCGGAAACGGGGCGGGCCCCGTGAAGAAAACGGGCAAGTCCAAGCCCGCCAAAGAGGACTGACGCCCCGGCAAAACCAACGCCAAAACGCGCCAGCCTGAACCTCAAACAGGAGAGCCTGCCATGTCCATCTCGCGTCGTAATTTCCTAATCGGAACCTCAGCATTTGCCCTTGCGACACCGGCGATCCTTCGCCGCGCCCGCGCGGCCGACAAGATCCTCTTCGCCTCGATCCTCGATCTCTCGGGCGGTCTGGACATCTACGGCGCGCCGATGGCCGAAGCCACCAAGCTTGCCATCGAGGACATCAATGCGGCGGGCGGCCTGCTGGGCCAGGAAGTCGAGCTGAAGCTCTACGACGCGCAGTCCTCGATCCAGCTCTACACACAGTACGCGACCGAAGCCGCTGCAGGCGCCAAGGCGGCGACCGTGCATGGCGGCATCACTTCCGCGAGCCGCGAGGCGATCCGCCCCACGCTCGCCCGCTTCAACACGCTCTATTTCTACAACACGCAGTATGAAGGCGGCGTGTGCGACTACAACAACTTCTGCACCGGATCGACCCCGGCCCAGACCGTTGCCAAGGTCGTGCCCTATGCGATGAAGAAGTGGGGCAACAAGGTCTACATCGTTGCGGCCGACTACAATTACGGCCAGATCACCGCGCAGTGGATGCAGCGCTTCGTCAAGGACAACGGCGGCGAGACCCTTGCGGTGGAATTCTTCCCGCTCGACGTCACCAATTTCGGACCGACCATCACCAAGATCCAGACGGCCAAGCCGAACATGGTGATTTCCGCCCTCGTCGGCGGCGCGCACGTGTCGTTCTACAAGCAGTTCGCGGCCGGCCAAGACCGGCATCCCGATCGCATCCACCACGTTCGGCGTGGGCAACGAACAGACGCTGATCTCGGCGGAAGAAGGCAACGGCCTGCTCGCGGCCTATTCCTACTTCGAGGCGGTCGACAATCCGGCCAACAAGGCGTTCCTCGAAAAGCTGACCAAGAAGCTCGGCGACAAGCGCCCGGTGATGAACGAACTCTCCACGCGCTCCTATGAAGGTGCGATGCTGTGGGCCGAGGGCGTCAAGAAGGCGGGCTCGATCGAGCGCAACGCGGTTGCCGACGCACTTCGCACCGGCATGAGCTACGACGGCCCATCCGGCACGATCACGGTCGATCCGAAGACCAACCACTGCATCCAGAACGTCGTGCTTGGCGAGCTCAAGGACCAGAAGTTCAACATCGTGGAAAGCTATTCGGCGCAGCCCCCGGCGGATACGCAGCTTGTCTGCGACCTCGTCGCCAATCCGAACCAGTCGACCTTCTACTTCGAAAACGGCCTGGAGGCGGCCGGCATCAAGTAGGCGGCCGGCGCAATAACAAGAAAACAGGAGAGCCCCCTTGGACCAGGTCGTCGCGATCGGTCTGCAGCTGATTTCCGGAGTCGCGAACCTGGCGCTGATCAGCCTCGGGCTCGCGATCATCTTCGGAATGATGCGGGTCATCAATCTGGCGCATGGCGAATTCCTGATGCTCGGCGGTTACACGGTTGTGGTTGCAACCAAGAACGGCGTGAACATCTGGGTCGCCATGCTGATCCTCGCACCGCTTGTGGTGGGGATCATCGGGGTGATCGTGGAACGGGTGCTGATCCGCTGGCTGTATGGCCGCATGGTGGATACGCTGCTGGCAACCTGGGGGCTCTCCCTCCTCCTCATCGGCATCGTCACGTCGATCTTCGGCGCGTCGACGGAAACGACCATCTCCCCGCCGCTTGGCGCGGTGCAGATCGGGGCTTATTCGGTCTCGGGCTATGACATTTTCCTCATCTTCATCACCGCGCTGCTGCTGCTGGCGGTCTATGCCACGCTGAAGCTGACCAAGCTCGGCCTGCTGGCGCGTGGCACAATGCAGAACGCGCAGATGGCGTCCTCGCTCGGCGTGTCGACCAGCCGCATCTACATGGTCACGTTTGGGCTGGGCGCAGCCGTCACCGGACTTGCCGGCGGCCTGCTCGCTCCGGTTACAGGCGTCTTGCCGACGATGGGCGCGACCTACATCGCCAAGGCCTTCATCACTGTCATTTCCGGCGGCTCGGCCATATTGGCCGGCACTGCCGCCGGCTCGATCCTGCTTGGCGGCATCAACGGCATCTTCACCTTCATCGCCGGGCCGACCTATGGCGAAGTGGCGCTGCTCGCCGCCGCGATCATCCTCCTGCGCCTGATGCCCACCGGCATCACCGGCCGCTTCTTCCGGAAATCCCTATGACAAATGGCGGCACCCTGCGCTCGATGCGCTCCACGATCGTGTTCGCCGTCATCGGGCTGGTCTTCACGCTGGCAGCGCCGCATGTGCTGCAGCTCTTCACCATCATCAACCTCACCACGGTGATCGCGCTGGCGGTGCTGGCGCTCAGCCTTGCGCTCATCTGGGGCTTCGGCGGCATATTGTGCTTCGGCCAGGTGGCCTTCTTCGGGCTCGGTGCCTATGCCTATACCATCGGCGCGATCAATTTCGGCGGCACCACCTGGGCGATCCTGCTCGCGGTGGCGGTGGCCTGCGCATTCGCGGCGCTGCTTGGCTATTTCATCTTCTACGGGCGCGTATCGGACGTTTATCTGGGCGTCATCACGCTCACCGTGGCGCTGATCCTCTTCTCGCTGGTGCGCCGCACCTCCGGCCCCGAATACAAGATCGGCAAGGCGCTGCTCGGCGGCTTCAACGGCGTAACCTCGCCGCCCTTGACGGTGCCCTGGAACTCTTCGGCGACCCTCTTTCCGGACCAGGTCTTCTACGTCTCGATGGCCGTGCTCATCCTGTGCTTTCTCTTTGCCGGTTGGCTGGTGACAACGCATTTCGGCCGCGTCTGCATCGCCATCCGCGAGAACGAACTGCGCGCCGAACTGCTGGGCTACGACACGCGCGCCTACAAGCTTGGCATCTTCACCATCGGCGCGGGCATTGCCGGCCTTGGCGGCGTGCTGTTTTGCAACGGCGTCGGCCGCATCACGCCCGATGTCTTCAGCCTCTATAATGCCGCGCTCACCATCATCTGGGTCATCGTCGGCGGGCGAGGCACGTTGATCGGGCCGGTGATCGCCACCTTCGCGCTGTTCTACCTGACCTCCTCTCTGGGCGGGCAGAGCACCATCAACAACAACCTCGTGCTGGGCATCATCCTCATCGTCTTCGTGCTGCTGGTGCCCAAGGGCCTTGCGCCAACCATCATCGACTGGACATCAGGCCGCCGCAAGGCCGCGCCTGTCCGCCGCCGCCGCGCGGTTCGCCGCCCGGAGGCCGCCGAATGAAGGCCGACCGCACCAGGGGCGATGCGATCGTCGAGACGCGCGGTCTGTCGATGCATTTCGGCGGCGTGCGCGCGGTCGACCAGGTCGACTTCACGCTCTACGACAAGGAACTGCGCTGCCTCATCGGGCCGAACGGCGCGGGCAAGTCCACGTTCTTCAAGTGCCTCACCGGCCAGCTTGTGCCAAGCGAGGGCGAGATCAAGATCCGCGGCGCGGCAACGACAGGCGCGGAGCCGCACGAGATCGCGGGCCTTGGGGTCGGCATCAAGACGCAGGTGCCCAATGTCTTCGACGGACTGAGCACCGAGGAAAACATCTGGCTCGCCGCGCGGCGCTGGCACGATCACGCCCGCTCGAAGACGGTGACTGCCGAAACGATCGACCGGCTTCGCCTCGGCGATATCCGCCGTTCGCTGGTCGGGCGCCTCGCGCATGGCCAACGCCAATGGGTGGAGCTCGGCATGGTCATCGCCGCAGAGCCCTGGCTGGTGCTGCTGGACGAGCCTGCCGCCGGCATGACGCACGAAGAGACCGCGCGCACGGCAGAGCTCATTTCGGAAATCAACGCCACCGCCGCCCTTATCGTCGTCGAGCATGACATGCAGTTCATCCGCATGATCTCGCGCACGGTCACGCTGTTCCACGAGGGCCGCATCCTGATGGAAGACACGATGGACGCCATTTCCGCCGACAAGCGGGCACGCGAAGTCTATCTGGGACATCGCGCATGAGCACATTGCTGGAGATACGCGGCCTGCGGGCGGGCTACGGCAAGGTGCCGGTGCTGCACGGCGTCGATCTCGACGTTCAGTCGGGCGAGATCCTCGGCGTGCTCGGCCATAACGGCATGGGCAAGAGCACGCTGCTGAAGACGCTGATGGGCATCATCCCCGCGACCGGCGGCTCGATGAAATATGACGGCCACGACTTGACGAAGCTGCGCTCCTCCGAGCGCGCGCAGTTCGGCATCGGCTATGTGCCGCAGGGCCGCGGCATCTTCCCCAACCTTTCCGTTCGCGACAATCTGCGCATGGGCGTGGCCGCGCACGAGATGGACGAGGACGAGGCGATCGAGCAGGTGCTGCGCGATTTTCCCCGGCTGGAGCGGCTGCTCGAGCGCGACGGCGGCGCGCTGTCGGGCGGCGAGCAGCAATTGCTGGCGCTGGCCCGCTGCCTGGTCTCGAATCCCGACCTCATACTTGCTCGACGAGCCGACCGAAGGCATCCAGCCCTCGATCATCGACGAGATCATCGACCTGCTCAAGCGGCTCAACACGCCGCATGGGCGTCTCAATCGTGCTGGTGGAACAGAGCCTCGATTTCATCACTGCGCTGTCAGATCGCGTGCTGCTGATCCAGAAGGGCAGTATCGTCGGCGAGATATCCGGATCGGAAGCCGCCGATCCGGCGCTGATCGAGGAATTCACCGGCCTTGGCGGCGGCACAGGCGGCAAGCCGGCTATCCGCGCCACCACCGCTCCCGCTCTCGCCGCCAGACCGGCTGTCAAATCTGCCCCGGCCAAGACCAGCGCGCCTGCCGCCGCCGGTCCTTCGCCAACGCAAATACCCTTGCAAGAAAGGATGTCCTACATGACCGTCCAGCGCCCGACCCTGTCGCAGATGAAGGAAGTGGTCGCCGAACTCGGCATGCACATGTCGGATGCCCGTGTGCAGGAATTCCTCGACGTGATGCAAGGCACGCTCGATGCCTATGACGTCATCGATTCCATGCCGGACTACCTGCCGCCGGTGCTCTATCCGCGCACATCGGGCTATCGCCCGACGCCGGAAGAAAACCCGCTGAACGCCTGGTACGTGAAGACCGAGATCAAGGGCGCGCCGCGCGGGCCGCTCGCCGGGCAAGCGCGTCGCGCTCAAGGACAATGTCTGCCTCGCCGGCGTGCCGATGATGAACGGCGCCTCGACGCTCGAAGGGCTACATGCCCGACATCGACGCCACCATCGTCACGCCGCATGCTCGATGCCGGCGGCAATCATCGTCGGCAAGGCGCATTGCGAGTATTTCTGCCTGTCGGGCGGCAGCCACACCAACGCGACCGGTCCGGTGCACAACCCGCACAAGCACGGCTATTCGGCCGGCGGCTCGTCGTCGGGCTCCGGCGCGCTCGTCGGCGCGGGCGAGGTCGACATGGCGATCGGCGGCGACCAGGGCGGCTCGATCCGCATGCCGGCGTCCTTCTGCGGCGTCTACGGCATGAAGCCGACGCACGGCCTGGTGCCCTACTACCGGCGTCATGCCGATCGAGGCGACCATCGACCACACCGGCCCGATGACGCAGAACGTCACCGACAACGCGCTGCTGCTGGAAGTGATCGCCGGCGCCGACGGGCTCGATCCGCGCCAGTACGACGTGCAAGACCGACCGCTACACGGCCGCGGTCAACCGCGGCGTCTCGGGCTTGCGCATCGGCGTCGTCAAGGAAGGCTTCGGCCAGCCCGGCGCGGAGGCCGATGTCGACGCGAAGGTGCGCGCGGCGGCGGAACGCTTCCGCAGGCTCGGCGCGTCGTGGAGGAGGTTTCCGTGCCGATGCACCTCGACGGGCCGGCGCATCTGGACGCCGATCGCGCTGGAGGGCCTGACCGACCAGATGATGCACGGCAACGGCATGGGCACCAACTGGGAGGGCCTCTACACCACCCGCCTGCTCGAGCCCACGCCAACTGGCGCGCGCGCGCCGACGAGCTTCGCGACACGCTGAAGATCTCGCATGCTGGTCGGCGAGTACTATCATCAAGCACACCGCGGGCACTTCTATGCCAAGGCGCAGAACCTGTCGCGGCAATTGCGCGAGGACATACGACAAGGTGCTCGCCTCGCTACGACCTGCTGCTGATGCCGACGATGCCGATGAAGGCGACGCCGCTTGCCGCCGGCCAACAGCTCGCTGGCGCTGTGGTGCCAGCGCGCCTTCGAGATGCTGCCGAACACGGCGCCCGTTCGACGTGATCCGGCCATCCGGCCATGACGATCCCCTGCGGCATGTCGCAGGGCTTGCCGGTCGGCATGCAGCTGATCGGCCGGCACTACGAGGAGAGCACGATCTACCGCGCGGCGCACGCTTTCGAGCAGGCGGGCGACTGGCGCAACATGTGAACGGCGACCGGGAGGCCCGGACCATGGCAGCAACAGTAACGGCAAAGCCGGGCATCGTCCCGCTCAACGGCCTGTCCCACGTCGCCGGCTCCACCGAGCGGCCCGCTGCAGGACGCGACGATCCCGGCCTTCCTCGCCGAAGTCGTGCGCCGCCATGGCGATCGAACTGCCGCCGTGTTCCGGCAGACCGGCGACCGCTGGACATACAGCGAGTTCGCACGGCTGGTGGACCGGCTGTGCCGCCGGGCTGCTTGCGCTCGGCGTCTACAAGGGCGACCGCATCGGCATCTGGTCGCCGAACCGGCCGAATGGCTGCTCGCGCAATTCGCCACCGCGCGCATCGGCGCCATCCTCGTCAACATCAATCCGGCCTATCGCACGACCGAGCTCGAATACGCGCTCAACAAGGTCGGCTGCAAATCGCTGATCGTCGCGCCGCAGTTCAAGGCCTCGGACTACATGGCGATGCTGGAGGAGATCGCGCCGGAGCTCAAGAACTGCCCGCCCGGCCATCTGCAATGCGACAACGCGTGCCGCAGCTGAAAGCCGTCGTGCAACTCGGCCGCCAATCCGCGGCCAGGCACCTTCTCGTTCGACGATGTCATGAGCCGGGCCGCTCGTCGGTGCGCTCGCGTCTCGATGCGATCACCGCCAGCCTCAACCCGGACGATCGCGATCAACATCCAGTTCACCTCCGGCACGACCGGCGCGCCGAAGGGCGCGACGCTCACCCACCTCAACATCGTCAACAATGCGCATCTCCACGGCGCGCGCGATGAAGCTGCGCCCCGGCGAGGCGCTGTGCATTCCCGTGCCGCTCTACCACTGCTTCGGCATGGTGCTCGGCAACCTGGCTGCACTGCTCGTACGGCGTCACCATGGTGATTCCCGGGCGAGGGCTTCGACGCCGCGCGAAACGCTTGCGGCCATCGAGGCCGAGCACTGCACCGCCGTCCACGGCGTGCCGACCATGTTCGTCGCCGATGCTCGACCACCCGGATTTCACGAGCTTCGACCTTGCATCGCTGCGCACCGGCATCATGGCCGGTGCGCCCTGTCCCGAGCCGCTGATGCGGCGCGTGATCGCGGAGATGCACTGCAGCGAGATCACCATCGGCTATGGCATGACCGAGACAAGCCCGATCTCGTTCCAGTCGTCGCACCGACGACGACGTCTCGCGCCGCGTGTCCACGGTCGGGCGCATCCAGCCCCACGTCGAGTGCCAAGATCGTCGACGAGAACGGCAACACGCTGCCCATCGGCCAGAAGGGCGAACTGGTGCACGCGCGGCTATCTGGTGATGAAGGGCTACTGGGACGATCCCGAACGCACCGCCGAGGCGATCCGCGACGGCTGGATGCACACCGGCGACCTCGCGACAATCGATGCCGAGGGCTATTGCAAGATCGTCGGGCGCATCAAGGACATGCTGATCCGCGGCGGCGAGAACGTCTATCCGGTCGAGGTCGAGGAGTTCCTCTCCACCCATCCCGATGTCGCGCAAGTGCAGGTGTTCGGCCTTCCAGACCCGAAGATCGGCGAGGAGGTCGCGGCCTGGGTCGATCGCCGAAGCCGGGCTCCAACCTTACCGGCGAAGGCTTGCGCGAATGGTGCCGGGGCAAGATCGCGCACTACAAGATCCCGCGCCATGTCCGCTTCGTTTCCGAGTTCCCGCTGACGGCAACCGGCAAGGCGCAGAAGTTCAGGATGCAGGAGGCGATGATGGCCGAACTCGGCATCGCGCCCGCCGCCTGACTGCCGCAAGGAGCACAGATGCAAACCCTCACAGCGATCATCCGCGCCAAGCCCGGCCAGGAGACAAGGGTGCGCGACGCGCTCATCAAGGTCGGCGAATTCGTGCGCGCCAACGAGCCGGACACGATCGACTTCTTCGTGGCCCAGAACCCGGACGATCCGTGCGTCTTCACCACCTATGAGCGCTTCACCGACAAGGCGGCGATGGACCGGCACAACAATGGCGCCGGCTCCAGGGGCTTCTTCGCCGAGGCCGGCGATTGCATCGACGGCGCCGGTGACGGTCGTCACTGCGCGCGAGATCTTCGAGCGCTGAGGCCGGCCGGCGCAAGCACCGGCCAGCTTTGTCGGATCAGAGCTGAACGCCCTTCGTCAGCGCGCCGTCGATCACCAGGTTGGTGCCGGTCGTGAAGCTCGAGGCCGGGCTCGCCAGGAACACCACGCCGCGCGCGATCTCCTCAGGCTTTGCCATGCGGCCGGTCGGGTTCAGCGCCAGCGCCTGCGCGAACAAGGCCGGGTTGTTCTTCTCGATCGACTGCCAGATGCCGCCGTCGAAATAGGTATTGCCCGGCGACACGGTGTTGGCGCGGATGCCCTTGCCGGCATGCTTGAAAGCCAGCCCCTGCGCGTAATGCACGATGGCCGCCTTGAACGCGCCATAGGCATGGCCGGTGAAGTCGATCTCGCGTCCCGACACCGAGGAGATCAGCGTGATCGACGCCGCCTTCGACTTCTCGAGATAGGGCATCGCGGCGTTCACCAGCCGCACGCAATGCATCATGTCGGTCTGGAAACCCGCTTCCCAGTCGGCCTCGTCCTCCCCACCGCGAGCGCCGAGACATTGCCGACGACGATGTCGATGCCGCCAAGCGTGGCCGCGCTGTCGTTGACCCAGGCCTTCGAGCGCGTGCTTGTCGCCGACATCGACGCCGCGCCCGATCACCTGACGCCCTTCGTTTTCAGGCTCTCGACCGCAGCGGTCACGCCTGCCGAATCGCGCGCGCAGATCGAGACATTCGCGCCTTCCGCCGCGAAGATCTCAGCGCAGTGCCGACCGATACCCTTGCTGCCGCCCGTTACCAGAACGCGCAGCCCCTTCAATCCAAGATCCATTGTAACCCCCTTAGCCCAGATATTTCTTCAGCATCGATGCGCCCAAAGTGTATTTGGGATCGACCATGTTGCCGACGCGCATCTTGCCCGCCTGCGTCGCGAGGAAATAGGCCTCGCTCTCCTCAAATCCATAGTCGTCCACGAGCCAGCGCACGAGATCGCGATAGGCCATGCGCGCCGCGTCCTCCATCGGCCGGGCGCTGCCCACCGCCATGATGAACTCCTCGGTCTCGAGCCGCACGCCAGGGATCGACCAGCCCTTGATGAGGTCGAGCTGCACGGTGACGGTCGCGTTGATTTCCACGGCAACGCCGCACAACTCGCCGTCGCCCTGCCGACCGTGGCAATCGCCGATGAAGAAATGCGCGCCCTCGCGCTGCACCGGAAAATAGATCACCGAGCCTGGCGCGACGTCCGGCAGGTCCATGTTGCCGCCCCAGTAATCGGGCTGCAGCGAACTCACCGCCTCGATCTGCGGGCTCACGCCCATGGTGCCGACGAAAGGCTCGTAGGGCAGCGTGATCTTGTCGGAGAATTTGACGCCTTCCGGCGTCACTTCCATCTTCTTCACGCGCTCGGCGATGGGCGCGTTCAGCATCAGCGCCGACGAAGCCACCAGTCCCCCGAAATCGGGGATCAGCGCTGTCGTGCCCGCCGGTTGCGGGCCGCGCGGCAGCAGGCTGTGGACATGGACCGCGAGCACATCGCCCTTCTGCGCGCCTTCCACGGCAATCGGGCCGTTCTGCGGATTGACGAAGGGCATGTTGAGCACCTTGGACGGCAGGTCGGCTTCCGTCTTGATCACGCCGCCGAAGGCGTCGAGCGTCTCCACTTCGACAACGTCGCCGGGCTTCACCCGCAGCACGGGTTTCGAGTACGGCCCATAGACGTAATGATACTCGCCCTGTTCTTTCTCGGTGAGTTTGTGAAGCGCGCCGGGCTTGCCCCGCGCCAGGCCTTTCCGGCCCATGTATGTCTGCTGCAACCAGTCCAAAGCCATGCCCTCCATCGGCAACCGTTCATGGCTTCACTTTAGACATGCCTGCCGTGGTGGCAATCGCCGTTTGCGTCCGCAAGCTGCTGTTTTCCGGCATAAATGCCTTGACCGGCGAGGCTACATCGCAGCCAATATCAAAGCGATCCGCGGGAGACGGCCATGAGCGACATCCACTACCTCACCCTTGTCGAAGTGTCGGAAAAGATCCGAACGCGCGAACTCTCCTCGCAGGCGGTGACACGGGCGCTGCTCGATCGCATCGAGGCGGTGGATGGAGGCCTCCACAGCTATTTCACCGTCCTCGCAGACCGCGCGATGGGTCAGGCGAAAGCCGCAGACGGCGAACTTGAAAAGGGTGTTTGGCGCGGCCCCTTGCATGGCGTGCCGCTGGGGCTGAAGGACCTTTGCCAAACCACCTTCGCCCCCACCAGCGCGGGCACGAAAATCCACCGTGACTTCGTGCCGGACCACAACGCCACCATCGTCGACCGGCTGGAGCTGGCCGGTGCGGTCACGCTTGGCAAGCTGGCGATGACCGAGGGCGCCTATACGAGCCACCATCCGGAGAACAAGGTTCCGGTCAATCCGTGGAACGCCAATTATTGGGTCGGTTCGTCCTCGAGCGGTTCGGGCGTCGCCACTTGCGCCGGCCTTTGCTACGGTTCGATCGGCAGCGACACGGGCGGCTCCATCCGCTTTCCCAGCGCCACCTGCGGCCTCACCGGAATGAAGCCGACCTGGGGCCGCGTAAGCCGCCACGGCGTCTTTGCGCTGGCGGATTCCCTCGACCATATCGGGCCGATGACCCGCAGCGCCGCCGACGCCGCGGCCATGCTTGCGGTGATGGCCGGCATCGACCCGAACGATCCCACCACGCTCACCGATCCGGTGCCGGATTACCTCGGCTCCATCGGCGGCGGACTTCGCGGCCTCGTCATCGGCATCGACCGCAGCTACATGCACGAGGGCATCGATCCGCAGATCGTCGCCGCGCTGAAGCAGGCCGAGAGCGTGCTGGTTTCCTTGGGCGCGCGCCTGCGCGAGGTGCGCTTTCCCGCGTACGAGAAACTCGTCACCATGTGGATCCCGATGTGTTCCATCGAAACGGCGGCGGCGCACAAGGCGAGCTATCCCTCGCGCAAGTCCGAATACGGCCCGGAGCTTGCCGGCCTCATCGAGCAAGGCCACGCCACCACCGGACTGGAAATCGCGGACATCCACCACGAGCGGCTGAGGTTCAACGGCGCGCTGAAGGCGCTGTTCGAGGATTGCGACATGCTGCTGGTGCCGACCATGCCCATGCCGGTCCCGGACCTGCAGAAGATGGGCGAATACGGCGAAGATCCAACCATTCTCAACAGCATCCTGCGCTTCACCGCGCCGTTCGATTTCTCCGGCAGTCCGACGCTGACCCTGCCGATGGGGGTGGACAAGGCCGGAATGCCGCTGAGCATGCAGTTCGTCGGCAGGCATGTCGGCGAAGCCTTGCTGTTGAAGGCTGGGCACGCCTATCAGTCGGTGACGCAATGGCACACAATGCATCCATTGCCTTAGTTTATCATTCGATAACCATTGTATTGCGGCGGCATGTACGGCCTGCTGTAAATTCTTCTAAGTAATTTCATCTTTTTGCGGTAATTGATCGGCAGTTTCACCGCCGTGGATTATCCGACATGTGGCTTCGCATTCGCGAACTCGTCTATTTTCTTGCGCCCATAGCCTTGCTTTTGGGTGGAGTGCTTTGGATTGCTTCACTGCTGGTCCAGCCCGCTCCGCCGACTTCGCTGGTGATGGCGACCGGCGGCACAAGCGGCGCCTACTACGGCTATGGCAAGCGATATGCGGAAATCCTCGCCAGGTCGGGCGTCACGCTGGAGGTGCGCTCCACCGCCGGTTCGGTGGAAAACGCAAGGCTGCTGGCCGACCCTGATTCCGGCGTGAGCGTTGCCCTGGTACAAGGCGGCATAGCCAACGCGCAGGACCTGCCAAACGCGATTTCCTTGGGGCGCGTGGGCCTCGAGCCGGTATGGATCTTCTACCGCGGCGAGGAAACCGTCGACCGCCTCGTCCAGTTGAAGGGCAAGAAGATTGCCGCAGGCATGGAAGGCAGCGGCACGCGCAAGCTGGCCGAGGCCCTGCTGGAGGCCAATGGCGCGCTGGAAGGCACGACATTGATGGCGCTGAGCGGCGAGGCGGCGACCTACGCGCTCTCCAGCGGCGAGGCCGACGCGATGTTCGTGGTGCTGGCCCCGGAAGCGCCAATGATCCAGAAGTTGCTGCGCAACGACCAATACAAGCTGATGAGCTTCACACAGGCCGATGCTCTGACGCGGCTGTTTCCCTACCTGCAGAAGGTGACGCTGCCGCAAGGCGTGCTCGACCTCGTCAACGACATTCCCTCAGCCGATGTCACGCTGCTTGCCGCATCCGCCGCGCTCGTGGCCAAATCGGACCTGCATCCGGCGCTGGCCGGCTTGTTCGTGGAAGCGGTGCAGGCGGTGCATTCGGGCAGCAGCCTGCTCTACGCGCCCAACACCTTTCCGCAATCTGCCGACCCCGAATTGCCGATGTCGGAAGATGCCGTGCGGGTCTACAAGTCCGGCCAGTCCTTCCTCAAGCGTGTTCTGCCCTTCTGGCTCGCCACCTTCATCGAGCGCACGATCATCATCGCCGTGCCGATTGCCGCCTTTGCCTTTCCCTTGTTCAAGCTCGCGCCGATGCTTTACGAATGGCATATCAAGCGGCGCATCTTTCATTGGTACGAGCAGTTGAAGGCCCTGGAAGCCCGGCTCGGCGCCGCCGACGCTGCCAAGAACCTCGATCAGCTCGCAAGCGAGATCCAGCGGATCGACGATGCGGCGGCGGTCATTCCCGTGCCGTTGCGCTATTCGGAAAATCTCTTCAACCTGCGCATGGCAATCGGACTGGTGAAGCAGAAGATTCAGTCTTCCGCGTGAGCAACAGCGGCATCGCTTCGCCTGGAACAACTCTTGTGCATCGCGCGGCAGTGCGCTTGTACAGGCGGGCCGTTGTACTGTAACTCCTTTCCAGGTCCGGTTGACGGGGGAATGTTCACATGCCCAGGTTCACGTTGCGGCTGCTATCCGCATTTGCGTTGATTGCATTGCTTCTGCCGGCGGGCTGCGAAGACGGATCGCAAGCGCAGGCTCCGGCTGCGCCCCCGCCGCCAACCCCGGTTACGGTGTTCAAGGTGGTTCCGCGCGAACTGGGCACTGCCATCGCCTTCACCGGTCGCGTCGAGGCCACGGACAAGGTGGAACTGCGCGCGCGCGTCGACGGGTTTCTGGAGCAGCGACTGTTCGAGGAAGGCTCGGACGTCAAGAAGGGCGACCTGCTCTTTGCCATCGAGAAAGCACCTTATCAGGCAGCGGTCGACGAGGTGAAGGGCGCCATCGAGTCGGCCGAGGCCGCCGTCACCCGCACCGCGCTGGAATATGACCGCCAATTGTCGCTGACCAAGAGCAACGTGTCCGCACAGTCGCGGCTGGAGGATGCGATTGCAGCGCGCGACCAGGCCCGCGGCAACCTTGCGCAGCTAAAGGCCAAGCTGGAGCGTGCGCAGCTGGAACTTGGCTATACCGACATTCTGGCGCCGATCGACGGGCGGATCGGCCGCTCGCAGCTTTCGGTCGGCAATTTCGTCGGGCCGGGCAGCGGCGTGCTTTCCACCATCGTCAGCCAGGATCCCATTCACGTCACCTTTTCGGTGACGCAGCGCGAAATCCTCACCCTTTGCCCCAAGGCGGAGCGTGCCCGCTGCTCCAGCGGCGCGGTGGTGCGCCTGCGCCTTGCCGACGACAGCTTCTACGAACACACAGGCAAGATCGACTTCGTCGACGTGACGGTAAATCAGGGCACCGACGCGGTGCGGGTGCGCGCGACATTCCCCAATCCCGACCGCCTGCTGGTCGACGGACAGCTGGTCAGCGCCGTGGTGCAATCGGCCAAGCCCCAGATGATGCTGGTCATTCCGCAAGCGGCGATCCAGGTGGACCAGAGCGGCACCTTCGTGCTTGCCGTCACTGCCGACAACAAGATCGAGGTTCGCCGCGTCGAGCTCGGGTCCCGCAGAGGGCAGCAGCTATGCGGTCGCCAAGGGGCTGGCCGAGGGCGATCTCGTCGTTGACCGAGGGGGTGCAGAAAGTGCGGCCGGGCCAGGTGGTTGAGCCCTCGCCAGCAGCGCCGGGGGCCTGAGCCATGTTCTCCTCGATCTTCATCGACCGGCCACGGCTGGCGGTCGTCATCTCGCTGGTCATCACCATCGCCGGCCTGGTGGCGATGACTGCAGATACCCGTGGCGCAGTTCCCCGATATCGTGCCGCCGCAGATTGCCGTCACCGCCAACTATGCCGGCGCCAGCGCCGAGGTCGTGGAGACCGCGGTCGGCCAGCCGATCGAGTCGCGCGTCATCGGCGTCGACAACATGCTCTACATGAAATCGACCAGCGGCAATGACGGCAGCTATACGCTTGATCGTCACCTTCGCGGTCGGCACGCGATCCCGACATCAACACCGTCAACGTGCAGAACCGCGTTGCGCTCGCCGAGGCGCAGCTGCCCGCGGAAGTGCGCAGCCAGGGCGTCAGCGTCACCAAGAAGTCCTCCGCCATCCTGCAGATGATCGCGCTGACCTCGCAGGACGAACCGCTACGACCAGCTGTTTCTTTCCAACTACGCGACCATCAACCTGATCGACCGGCTGAAGCGCGTGCCGGGCGTCGGCGACGTGCAATTGCTCACGCCGTCCGACTACAGCATGCGCATCTGGGTCGATCCCGCCCGGCTTGCCGATTTCGGCATGACGCCGGCCGACATCGTCAATGCGCTCAAGCGCCAGAACATCCAGGCCGCCATCGGCCGCGTCGGCGCGCAGCCTGCGCTGCCAGACCAGCAGTTCCAGCTTACGATCCAGACCAAGGGCCGGCTGAGCTCCAGCCGAGGAGTTCGGCAACGTCGTTGTGCGCGCCAACCCGGACGGAGCCTTCGTGCGGGTGCGCGACGTGGCGCGCGTCGAGCTTGCCGCGCGGCTTTCCGAGCAGGTCGGCCGGCTGGACGGCGGCGCCGGCGGCTATCATCGGCATCTACCAGGCGCCCGGCGGCAATGCGATCAGCAGCGCCGGCGGCAGTGCGCGCGATCCTCGACGACGCCAAGGCATCGTTTCCCGGAGGCGATCGACTACAAGGTCACCTACGACACCACGGTCTTCGTCGACGAGAGCATCCACGAGGTGCATCAAGACGCTGCTCGAGGCGTTCGTGCTCGTCGTCATCGTCGTGTTCCTGTTCCTCGGCTCCGTCCGCGCCACGCTGATCCCGCTGATCGCCGTGCCGGTCTCGCTGATCGGCACCTTCGCCGTGATGCTGGCGCTCGGCTATTCCGCCAACACGGTTTCGCTGCTCGCGCTGGTGCTCGCCATCGGCATCGTCGTCGACGACGCGATCGTCGTGGTCGAGGCGGTCGAAGCCAAGATGGAGGCCGACCCGCATCATCGCGCCTGCCGAGGCGGCCCGCGCAGCGCGATGAAGCGAGATCACCGCGCCGATCATCGCCATCACGCTGGTGCTGCTGTCGGTGTTCGTGCCGGTCGCCTTCATCCCCGGCATTTCGGGCGAACTGTTCCGCCAGTTCGCGGTCGTCGTCACCGTCTCGATGGTGATCTCGGCGATCAACGCGCTGACGCTGTCGCCCGGCGCTGTGCGCGCGTGCTGCTGCAAGCACAGCCACGGGCCCAAGCGTGGCGCCGATGCGCCATATCCTGGCGCGGCATCGACCTGGCGCGCGACGGCTATGCGCGGCATCGTGCAAGCGGCTGGTGCGCATGGCCTTCCTCGGCATCGTGGCGCTGGCGGTGATGATCCCGGCGACCGGCTGGCTGTTCAAGTCCACGCCGACCGGCTTCCTGCCGTCGGAGGACCAGGGCGCGATCTTCGGCGAGATCGTGCTGCCGCGAAGGCGCTTCGGTCAACCGCACCGAGCGCCGTCGCGCAAGCGCGTCGAGGAGATCGCTGCGCGAGGTGCCGGGCGTCGACGGCGTGATGTCGGTCATCGGCTACATCCATGCTCGACGGGCAGGTCAAGTCGAACAGCGGCGCTGCTCGTGCTGACGCTGAAGCCGTTCGACGAGCGCACCGATCCGGCGCTCTCGGCCGACAGCCTCATCGCGCGCGCTCGGCGCAGATGCGGCAGGTGCGCGAGGCCAACGTCATCGTCTACAACCTGCCGCCGATCATCGGCCTCGGCACCGGCAGCGGCTTCGAGTACCAGCTGCAGAGCCTGGGCGGCGGCAGTCCGCCGCCGATATCGCCGCGGTCGCGCGCGGGCTCGTGTTCGCCGCCAACCAGGACCCGGCGCTGCAGCGCGTGTTCACGCACCTTCGCGGCCAGACACGCCGCAGCTCTACCTCGATATCGACCGCGACAAGGTGCAGACGCTCGGCATCGAGGTCTCGGACGTCTTCAACGCGCTGCAGGCGGTGCTGGGCAGCGCCTATGTCAACGACTTCAACCTCTTCGGCCGCACCTGGCAGGTGAACGTCCAGGGCGAGGCGTCGGACCGCAGCAAGATCGACGACATCTACCGCATCAACGTGCGCAACAGCGACGGGCGAGATGGTGCCGGTGCGCGCGTTCGCGCAGGTGCGGCTGATCCTCGGGCCGCAGTCGATCATCCGCTACAACAACTTCCGCAGCGTCACGATCAACGGCGGTCCGGCGCCCGGCTTCAGCTCGGGCGAGGCGCTCGCCGCGATGGAGAAGGTCTCGGCCGCGACGCTGCCGCGCCGGCTACGGCTTCGAATGGACCGGCACGGCGCTGCAGGAGAAGGAGGCGGCCGGCAAGACGACGATCATCCTCGGCGCTTGCGGTGCTGTTCGCCTACCTGTTCCTCGTCGGGCTCTACGAGAGCTGGACGATCCCGGTCGCCGTGCTGCTGTCGGTGACGGTCGGCGTGCTGGGCGCGATGCTGGCGCTGCTGACTGTCCGGGCTCGACAACAATCTCTATGCCCAGATCGGCCTCGTCGTGCTGATCGCGCTCGCGGCGAAGAACGGCATCCTGATCGTCGAGTTCGCCAAGGAGCGCCGCGAGCAGGGCCTGCCGATCGACGAGGCGGCCGATCGAGGGCGCGCGCGAGCGCTTCCGCGCGGTGATGATGACGAGCTTCGCCTTCATCGCCGGGCCTGATGCCGCTGGTCGATCGCGCACCGGCGCCGGCATGCTGAGCCGCCGCGGCGTCGGCACGGCGGTGTTCGGCGGCATGCTCGCCGCGTCGCTCGTCGGCATCTTCCTGATCCCGCTGCTCTACGTGCGTGTTCCAGCGGATGCGCGAGAAAGTGCGGCCGCCCAAGCGCCGCGAAGGCTCCCGCCGCAGAGGCGTGATGCCCGCCTTCGGGCACCCGCCTTCATGCCACGCCGGCGCAAGTGCGTCCGGGGAACTTTCAGCCCCCGCATGAGTTCATTCCGTATCCATAACGGAGTGGAACCATGCACAACATCTTTTACATCATCGGTGTGATCGTCGTTGTCCTGGCTCTCCTCAGTTTCATCTCTTGACGAGGGAGATCTTCATGACAGACCAGCAGAACACCCAGGGCCGCATGGGCGGTGAAGCTCAGTTCGGCCGCCAGTGAATTGAAGGCGCGCGCCAGCGAAGGCTATGCGGCCGCCAAGGAGGAAGTCACCCATCGTGCCGAAGGCGCGAAGAGCTCCATCGCCGACGAGATATCCGGGGTGGCGCAGGCACTTCGCGATGCATCCGGACGACATGCGCGACAACTCCACTTCGCGCCGGGCGGTCGGCTGGGTAGCCGACAGCCTCAACAGGCCGTCGCAAGCCATTCGCAACCGCGATACCAGCCAGCTGATGAACGACATCAGCGGCTTTGCAAAGCGCAATCCGGCACTGTTCCTGGGCGGCGCCGCGCTTGTCGGCTTCGCCATCAGCCGTTTCGCGAAGGCTTCGTCCACCCGCTCCAGCCAGTCTTATGGCGGCAGCCAGCCGTGGATGGGCAGCGACGGTGATACCGGACGTTCGACGAAGGCGGCATGCGCACCGGCGGCATGGGCGGCCAAAGCGGCATGTCCGGCCAGAGCGGAATGCCGGGCCAGTCCTTTGGCCGGCGTTGGCGATGAGAACACTGCCTTCGGAGATTCCAACTTCAACCAGGCCGGGCAATGTGAGCAAGGGAGTGGCCCCATGAGCGAACGTTCCGTCGACAAGGGCGCGCCCGGCCTCGTGGCCGACGCCCTGGCGCATGTCAGCAACCTGGTCCGCAGCGAGGTGAACCTCGCCCGGGCTGAAGTTACCGAAAACATCAAGAGCGCGGGCATCGCCATCGGCATGCTGGCGGCGGCGCTGGTGATCGCCATCACGGCGCTCAACGTGCTTTCGGCCGCGCTTGTCGCCGCGATTGCCAAACATGGGCATCGATGCCGGATGGGCCGCGCTCATCGTTGGCGTGGTCTTTGCGATTATCGCCTTCATGCTCGCTTCGAAGGGCATGAACGACCTGAAGATCAGCAATCTCGCACCCACGCGCACCGCAAAGAACGTCCGCCGTGATGCGGAAGCCGTGAAGGAGGCCTACAATGACAAACGATGATCGGTCCTCCGCAGAAATCGAACGCGATATCGAACGCGAACGCGAGGAACTGCAGGATACGCTCCAGGAAATTCGCGACCGCTATTCGGTCGAGGCGATCACCCGGCAGGTCGGACGCTATGTGCAGGAGAACGGCGGCGACATTGGCCGCTCGGTGATGGAGCAGGTCAAGGCCAACCCCATCCCTCTCGCGCTCACCGGCATAGGCCTGGTCTGGCTGATGGCTGGCGGCGGCACGCGCAGCGATTACAGCTACTCGCGAGCCCTACTACGGTAACGGCAGCAGCATGATGCGCGGCGGCGAGTATGACTACAGGCGCAGCGAGTTCGGTCCGGAAGCCTACGACGAAGACCAGGACTGGTCCTCGGAAGGTTCGTTCGAGGACGACGACGAGGAATGGGCCTCGCAGGCCGAGGGCCGCTCCGGTTGGAGTTCCGTGAAGTCGGGCGTGCGCTCCGTGGCCTCCAAGGTTGGGTCCATGGCATCCGGCATGACCGGACGTTCGCGCCATGGCAGCGACTATGAGTCGGACATGGCCTATGGCGAGGGTGGAAACTGGTACACGTCACGCTCGCGCCGTGGTGGCCGCATGCGGCGCATGCGTGCAAGCGCATCCGAGTTGATGGAGCGCATGTACGAGGGCACGCAGGACATGACCGAGGAAGCCAGGCAGCGCGTCATCGCTGCACGGGAAGCGGCTTACAACGCACAGCAGCAGGCCGAGGAGATGATGCGTCGCGGTCAACGCGAGATGGCGGATCTCTTCAGCAGCCAGCCTCTTGTGGTAGGCGCGCTGGCGATGGCCGCGGGCGCGGCAATCGGTGGATTGCTTCCGCGCACCGACATGGAAGACGCCGCGATGGGCGAGGAACGCGACCGGCTTTTCGAAGAAGCCGAACGCATCTATCGCCAGGAGCGGGAGAAGGCCGGAGCCGTCATCGGTGCGGCAGCCTCGGCGGCAACCGAAGTGCTTGCGTGAGGCCCGCGAGGAGCTCACCGCCGAAGGTGAGGACGGCGAGTCCGCGATCGAGTTCGTCAAGCAGAAGACCAAGTCCGCCGCCAGCAAGGTGGTTGAGCGCACCCGCGCCGAAGCCGAAAGGCAGGGCTTGGGCGACATGGGCAAGAGCGGCTGCCTCCGGCCGTGGCGGTCGGGCGCCCGTTCGGGCGGCCAGGGCGGCAAAGCGCACCTGACGGGGCATACGCGCCTTCTGCGACAAGAGTGCTGAAATCGATCAGCGGCCCGGCTGCCGGTCGATTTCAGCAATTGCCGCGACGTCCATTTCGCCAAGGCCCTCTGCGGCCGCCCGGGCGAAATCCTCCGCCGCGCCTTCGATGACGCCCGGCCGGATGCCAAGCCGGTCGGCAAGATCCATGGCGTAGCCTGCATCCTTCAGCATCAGTTTCACCGAGAAATCCGCATTCGCGTAATCATGATCGAGCATGCGCTTGATCTTTCCCTGAACGATTGGGCTGGCGGCGGCACTGGCGAGGATCAGTTGCGCCGCCTGCTCGCGATCGAACCCGGAGTGCTCGGCGAGCGCCATTGCCTTGCCGAGTGCAGCAAGCTGCACCGCGACCAGCATGTTGTTGATCAGCTTCCAGTTCGCACCGGCTCCCGCCGGTCCAAGATGATTGATGCGCTGTCCCACCGCTTCCAGCAGTGGGCGCGCGTCTGCCAGCGTCGAGGCCTCGCCGCCTGCGAAAAACACAAGTTGGCCGCCCGCTGCGGCAGCCTTGCTTCCGCCAACCGGGGCATCGATGAAACGGCACCCGCGCTCGGCGGCCTTGCCGGCGAGGTCACGCACCCATTGCGGCGTGAGCGTGCTCGAACTCGATGACGATCGCGCCTGCCTTGGCGCCGTCGAGGGCTCCGTCGGGACCAAGCCACACCTTGCGCGAGGCATCGTCGTCGGCAACCATGGCGATGATGGCATCGGCGTCCCGCGCCGCATCGGCCGGGCTGGCGGCGAGCCTTGCGCCCTTTGCGACCAGCGGTTCCGCCCGCTGCGGCGTGCGGTTCCAGACACTGACTTCGAAGCCCTTGGCAAGCCAGTTCGCCGCCATTCCCATGCCCATGGTGCCGAGTCCCAAAACTGCGATGCGCTGCATGACGGCCTCCCTGTATTCAAGCGGTTTCTCCCTGATCCTTTAGCAAACGCGGCCGTGCGGCAAGGGCCACGCAATCGCGATTTGCCCAGCCCGTCAGCCGGTGCTACGCAACGCAAACGGGCACGGCTCGCACGCCATTCAAGGGAACCAAGCCGATGATGAACATTCTCTCGCTGGTCGTTTTCCTCGCCATCTGCTTCGTGGCGGCCGGAAGCGGTGCGCTCTACAGTCCGGGCCCGTGGTACAAGAGCCTCAAGCGCCCTGCATGGACACCGCCGGACTGGGCTTTCCCCGTGGTCTGGACAATCCTGTACATCATGATCGCGATCGCCGGCTGGCTGGTATGGAAGGCGCAAGGTCTTCGGCCCCGCGCTCGTCGTGTGGGCCGCCAACATCATTGTCAACGCGCTCTGGTCCTATTTCATGTTCGGCCGCAAGAACATCGCGCTGGCGCTCGCCGACGTGGCATTGCTGTGGCTGCTCACGGCCGCGTTCATCGCCTTGGCAAATGGCGTAGACGAAACGGCGGGCTGGCTGTTCGTGCCATACCTTGTCTGGGTGAGCATCGCCTCGGCTCTCAACTTCGAAGTCTGGCGTCTCAACCGCGGAACCGTTGCGACGTCGGGCTGATGCAATAAGTTTGGCGTTTCGCGGGTTTTGCCTAGGTTGGACGCGTGCGTTGCTGCATAAAAAAGCGACGCACAAACCAGCCACAAGGATCGCCATGGCCGCCGAACTCGACCTGTCCGCCTACAAGGAAATAATGCTGGTGCTGGGAACGGCCGCGGTCGCCGTGCCGGCACTGGGACGGATAGGCATCAATCCCGTATTCGGCTACCTGATCGCCGGGACCATCCTTGGCCCGGACGGCCTTGGCCGCCTGGCCGACAGCTTCGGCATGCTCTCGCACGTGACGATCTCCGATCGCACGCAGATCACCTATCTGGCCGAAGCGGGCGTCGTTTTCCTGATGTTCATGATCGGCCTCGAACTCACCTTCGAGCGGCTGTGGACAATGCGCCGGCTGGTCTTCGGAATGGGCGCGCTGCAGGTGGTGCTGAGCGGCATAGCCCTTACCTTGCTGCTCGGCCTCGCCGGTTTCGACAGCGAGACTTCGCTCGTCATCGGCTTTGCCTTCGCGCTTTCATCCACCGCGATCGTCGTGCAATTGCTGGCCGACCAGAAGCGCCTTGGCGCGCCCACGGGACGGGCCTCGTTCTCGATCCTCCTCTTCCAGGATCTGGCAGTCGTGCCTCTGCTTGTGCTTGTCGGCGTGCTGGGCAGGAGCGAGGGCGGAAACCTTGCCGCTGATCTTGGCATGGCGGCCTTCAAGGCCGCAGTCGCGATTGGCGGCATACTGCTGCTAGGCCGTTTCCTGCTGCGCCCGCTGTTTCGCGCGGTTGCCCGAACCAAGAGCGGCGACCTTTTCATGGCGGCAAGCATTCTCGTCGTCATCGGCACCGGGCTGATCACGGCGACGAACGGTCTGTCCATGGCGCTCGGCGCGTTCATAGCCGGGCTGGTGCTGGCCGAGACGGAGTTCCGCCGGGAGATCGAGGCCACGATCGAACCCTTCAAGGGTCTTGCTGATCGGCGTGTTCTTCTTCTCGGTCGGCATGTCGCTCGACATTGCATGGTAATGTCGCAACCGGCAGATCGATCGCGGCCGCGCTGGCGGTGCTGCTTGCGGTGAAATTCGCGATAGCATTTCCACTCGCCAGGCTTCTTCCGCGTCTCGCGTGCGCCCGCCTTCGAGACCGGGTCTGCTGCTGGCGCCCGGCCGGTGAATTCGCCTTCGTCATTCTCACCGTCGCCGTCGGGCAACCTGGTCGATGCACAGGTGTCGAACACCGCGATATCCGTCGCCGCGATCAGCATGTTCCTGACCCCGCTGCTCGATTGGGCCGGACGCAGGCTCAGGCGCGCGCACGCCCGGCCGGTGACGCAGCCGCCGGTTTCCACGGCACTGCCGGACGTGCTCGAAATTGCCCCGCACGCGATCATTGCCGGCTTTGGCCGCGTCGGCACGCTTGTCGGCGACATGCTGGAGCAGCACAAGCTCACCTTCGTCGCGCTGGATACAGACCCCGACCTCGTCGCCAAGGGCGCGCAAGCGACGCCGTCAGGTATATGTGGCCAACGCCACCGACGTGCGGGTGCTTGAACGCTGCGGCCTGCCGGAAGCGCGTGTCCTGATCATCACCATGGACGACCGTGCGGCGGTGGCCGAGGTTGCCAGGGCAGCCCGCAAGATGCGTCCCGACATCACCATCGTCGCGCGCGCACGGGACGCTGACCATGCGGCGCAACTCTATGCGGCAGGCGTCAGCGAAGCGGTTCCCGAGGCGATCGAGGCGAGCCTGCATATCTCCGAGGCAGCGCTGATAGGCGCGGGCGTGCCGCTCGGCATCGTCATCGCGACAATTCACGATCAGCGCGATCAGTACCGCTCGCAATACCAGCGCATAGAGCCTGGCAAGCGCGATTCGGTCGCAAGGCTGCGCGCGCGCCGCACCGCTGTCCGCAAGAGCCGCAAATCCTAGAGGGCGGATACCGTCCAGTTGACGAGTTCCGTCATGGAGGCGGCGAACAGGCCGCCAAGCGCCTTTGCGGCGACCGGGGCTTCCGCGCTTTCCGCCGGCGCGCTCGAGGAGAACTCGCGCGAGGCGACGATCCCGCCTTCGCGGTTCACGATCTTGGCGACATAGTCGATCCGCGCCTCGGGCGAAGCGGCTGTGGACAGATGAAAGGCGCGAATGTCGATCACCAGCTTGTAGTCGGGATCGAGCGCATCGCCAGGGCGCAGCACGCCATCGGTATAGCCTGCATTTTCGAAGGCGCGCACGATCTGGGTCTGGAACAGATTGGGCAGATTGTCTGCCCAGCGCGCATTGTCGAACGAATCGATCTGGCCCGGCTCCGGCTCGCGCAAGATCTTGTCCGTGTTGAGCGACAGCATCACCGACGGCTCTGCAATCGCCAGCTGCCAGGTTCGTTCGCGCGCAGGCTCGCTGAACTGCGGCGCGGCAAGTTCGTACACGGCAGCTTCGTTCTTTTCCGAACCGCCGGCCAGCCGCTCCAGACCCGAAAGGATCGCATCGAACCGTCCCGAATTGCGGCCAAGCAGATCGTCGAGCCGGCTCAGCACGCGCGCGGCATTCTGCGTCCAGCTGCGCGAGGCGGCTGGATCGGCAAGAATTTCCGGCATGCTTCCGTCCTGGGCTGCCAGCAGTGGCGCATCAGCCGTGCCGCCGGTGAGCATGACATTGGCAGCGCCGGTGAGGCCCTGGTAATCGATGCCGGCCACCGTGTCGGTGCGCACCGGCGTTTGCGTCGCGACGGAGATGCGGGCGATCAGGCTGCCCGGTTGCTGAGGATCGAAGCTGATGCCCTCGACTTCGCCGACCTTGATGCCGTTGAAGAGCACGCCGCTGCCGGTCGCAAGCCCTGAAACCGGAACGGTGAAACGCACAAGATATTGTGTCTGCGCACCGAAACCACCTTCATCGCGCAACCAGTATACGAAACCGAAAACCGCTGCGATCACGGCAATCGCAAACACGCCGGTGATGGCGTAGCGCGCATTGAACTCCATCAGTGTTTCCCCAGTTCGTTCTGCCGCATTATTGCGTTGGTCCCTTGCTGCCCCGGCGCCCCGACTGTTTCTGGCCCGCCTGCTGGGCGAGCATGCTGCCGCGCCTGCCCCTGAAATAGGATTGCACCCACGGATGCCGGTTCGCCAGCATCGCCTCTATCGTGCCCTCGGCCACGACCTTGCCTTCCGCCAGCACGGCGATCCGGTCGCAAACCGCGTAGAGGCTTTCCAGATCATGCGTGACGAGAAAAACGGTTAGCCCGAGCGTCGACTGCAGCGTCTTCATCAGGTCGTCGAAATCGCCGGCCGAGATCGGGTCCAGCCCCGAGGTCGGCTCGTCCAGCAGCACGAATTCGGGGTCGAGCGCCAACGCCCTGGCGAGCGCCACCCGCTTGGTCATGCCGCCGGAAAGCTCGCTTGGCATCTTGTCGCCGTCGGATGGCCGCAAGCCGACCATCTCAAGCTTGGCGATGGCCATTTCGTCCTTGAGCCGGTCGGAAAGTTCAAGCGCCTCGCGCATCTGGAACTGGATGTTCTGCTTTACGGTGAGCGATGAAAACAGCGCTCCCTGCTGGAACATCACCCCCCAGCGCCGCTGGATCACGCGAAGCTCGTTCTCGTCCAGCGTGTCGACGTCCCGGCCGAACAGCTCGATCGTGCCCGCCGCGCTTGGGGATCAGCCCGATGATCGTGCGCAGCAATACCGATTTGCCGCTGCCAGAACCGCCGACGACGCCAAGGATCTCGCCGCGATTGACGTCGAGCGACAGGCCGTCCAGCACGTTGCGCGGACCAAAACCCGTCACCAGGTCACGAATGCGGATGATCGGCGATCCGGTGTGCGCCATCGCCCTACATCCCGATCGCAGAGAAGAAGACCGCGAAAATGGCGTCGAGCACGATCACCATGAAAATCGACTTCACCACCGAGCGCGTGGTGTGCCGGCCAAGCGAGGCGGCGCTTCCCTGGACGGAGAGCCCCTCGTTGCAGGCAATGATGCCGATGACGAAGCCGATGAACGGCGCCTTTATCATGCCGACGAGGAAATGATCCATCGTGATCGCCTCGCGCAGCCGGTCGACGAAGAGCGGCGTGCTCATCCCGCCATAGATCGTCGACACCAGCCCGGCGCCGTAAAGGGCTGCCATCGAACCGATGAAGGTCAGTACCGGCATGGCGATCACCAGCACCATGATGCGCGGCAATATCAGGATTTCGACCGGATCGAGCCCCATGGTGCGCAAGGCGTCGATCTCCTCGCGCATCTTCATCGACCCCAGTTCGGCGGTGAAGGCGCTGCCCGTGCGCCCGGCGACCATGATCGCCACCAGCAGCACGCCCAGTTCGCGCGTGATCAGGAAGCCGACCATGTCGACGACGTAAAGGTCGGCCCCGAACTTGCGGAAATGAAAGAAGCCCTGCTGCGCCAGGATCGCGCCGATCAGGAAGGTGATCATCACGATGATCGGCACCGCCTGCCAGCTCGTGCGATCGAACTGGCTGACGCTGGAGGTCAGCCTGAACCGTGCCGGCCGCGCGATCAGCCAGCCAAGCGCGGCGAAGACCGCGCCCGTGGTGACGAAGAAGCCCAGCATGTCGCGGCTGAGAGCATCGGCCGTTGCCTCGGCCCGCCGCGCCCAGCGGCCAAGACCCGAAGGCGCGGGCGATGCAGGCTGCAGGTTTACGGCGGACATTTCCTCGCAAGATCGGCTGGTTTTGCTCCGGCATGCCCTCGATCTGGACCCGTGCGCCCTGCCGCGTGCATTCGCGGCGCAATCGCTCCAGCAGCCACGCGCCGAAGCTGTCGAAGGCGCTCACGCCAGCCATGTCGATGATCAGAGACCTGGTCCCGCCGGCCGCGTCGCTGAACGCCTGCAACTGGCTTTCCAGCATGTTTGCATTGGCGACGGTCCATGCGCCCGTCGCCCGCAAGCGCAGCTTTCCACCTTTGTTTTCCTGGGTGAACAGCGCGCCCATCGGCTCAGCGGCGTGTCAGGTTCATCGTCACCGCCTGCAGCGAAACCCCCGTTGCGGTAATGTTCACCTGCTGGCGGGTCTTGGAGTAGGAAACGTTCATCTTGCCCTGCACCGCCCCCAGAATGTTGAAGCTGATCTTGTTTTCCGTCGCCACGCCCGAGATCGAACCCGCCACGCGGAAGGACTTCTCCTCCCAGATGCCCAGCAGCCTGCCGGCATTCGACGGACAGCTTCGCCTGCATCTGCACCTTGTTCTCGCCGCCCTTGCAATTGATGATGATCACCAGTTGCAGCGAGGAGCCGGAATAGGAGGCGTCACAGGCGAGCCGCTGCTTGCGGCCGCCCTCCAGCGTCATCATCCCGCTGCCGCCCCACTTCCCGATGAGCAGCTCGAAGGGATTGCCCGTGGCTGCCTGCGACTGGGAAACGGCGCAAGCAAGAATGGCGAAAGACATTGCTGCAATTGTGAAAACCGGCCTGAGTATCGCTATCATGCACTTGTCCCGTTCTTGTCGCCTGCCTGCATTGTTGCCCTCAACACCGTCACGATATTCAGGCGCACGCTCGTCAGCTGTCAACCGGCGGCTGTAACGCCGGAACTCACGCTGCTCTCGCCAGATCGTCTTCAAGATAGACCCTGATGATCTCCTCGAAACTTGTTTCCGCGCTGAACCCCAGCGCCAATGCGCGGCGGGGATCGAAATTGCGCGGCCAGCCCAGCACGATCTTCTCGATCGCTTCATCGCGCTCGTAGCGGATGAGCCTGGCCACATCCTCCCCTGCGACCTTGCGCAGGGCCTCGATCTGCTCGGCGACCGTGCACGACACGCCCGGCATGGTGAGCGCGCGCCGCCCCTCCAGCCTTGCCGTGTCCAGCATGGCGGCATGCGTCAGGAAACGCGCGGCGGAACGCGGGCGAGGCATGCCAGTGACGCACCGTGTCGGGCACCGGCAGGATTGCCTCCACCCCGTTCAGCGGCTCGCGGATGATGCCGGAGAAAAACGATGACGCCGCAAGGTTCGGCTTGCCCGGCCGCACGCAGATCGTCGGCAGCCGGATCGAAAAGCCGTCCATGAAGCCCTTGCGGCTGTAGTCGGCGATGAGCAGTTCGATGATCGCCTTCTGCGCCCCGTAGGAGGTTTGGGGCGCGCACAGGAAATCGTCGCCGATGGCATCGGGAAAGGGCGGGCCGAACACCGCGATGGACGAGGTGAAGACTAGCCGGGGCACATAGGCGCCGCCGGATGCGTCGTGCTGGGTGCGCAGCGCTTCGATGAAGTTCCAGGTAGCGCGGGTGTTCAGGTCCCATCCCGGTCGAAATTGCGCTCCGCATCGCCGGAAACGATCGAGGCCAGGTGAAAGATCGACGTCGGCCTTGAGCGAAGCCAGCCGCCCGGCCTCGCCCTCGTCGGCCATGTTCCCGACCATGGTGCGCACGGTGAAATCGGCAGGCGGAATGGCAGGCTCGGCAATGTCGTAAAGAATGAGTTCGCACACTGGCAGCGCGCCGGCGATTTCCTCGCCGGCAAGCCGGTTCGCCAGCTTCTGGCCGACCATGCCGCCACCGCCGAGAATCAACGACGCGCATCGTCATGCTCCTCCCTCCCGCAAGGCCATCAGCAAAAGCCGCCGCGGGTCAAGCCTCGTCGCCGGCTGTGCCAAAACGGGCCAAAATCAGGCAAAGCGGCTTGGCCTGGAATCTCCTTTCGACTTGACTGGAGGTCAGGACAAATGACAATCAAGAGCCTTCTTTTGGGTTCGGCAGCGGTTCTCGTCGCTGCAACCGGCGCACGCGCCGCCGACGCAATCGTCGCCGAGCCGGAGCCGGTTGAATATGTACGCGTTTGCGATGCATACGGCGCGGGCTGGTTCTACATTCCCGGCACCGAAACCTGCCTGAAGTTCGACGGCGACGTCCGCGTTCAGTACGGTTTCAAGCACTACCAGACGAAGACGAGTCGACGACGAGACCTCGCTGCACGAATCCAACTACCGCGCACGTCTGCAACGTCGCGCGCCAGCAACGAAACCGAATACGGCACGCTCATACCGTCTCGTTTCCGCATGACGCGCGCTTTCGCAGCGAAGGTGGTCATGACGACCAGATTTCGGACGCTGAAGGCCCAAGTACTGTCGGCGCCACGGTCGTTGACTGGGCCGTCATCAGCCTCGCCGGCTTCCGTCTCGGCTTCTGCGGACGACTACTGGTCGACCAACACCGGCTACGGCTTCTACCAGGCCCGTTTCGACGGCCCGTACGACTTCAGCAACGGCCTCTTCTTCGACTACACCTACGCGGCCAACGGCTTCGCCGTCACCGTCGGTATCGAAGACGGCGATGCATCGGGTGAATCCGGCGCTCCGGACCTCTATGCCGGCTTCAACTACTCGGCCAACAACCTGACCGTCGCCGGCACCGTCTACAATGATGGCTCGGAAGGCGCGATCGCCTGGAAGGTCAGCGCCGACTACGACTTCGGCAACGGCTTCAAGCTCGGCGGCTGGTACATGGCCGACGATGGCGAGACCGATTACGTCAAGGGCCATGCATACGGCATCCGTTCTTCGTACCAGCTGACCGAAACCATGCTCCTGTTCGCAGGCTATGGCCAGTATGCCGACCAGTATGACTCGTCGAGCGTCACGCCGGCATCGACCACACGTGGCGTCTGCTGGCCTCGGCTTGCGCCGGCACGCAAACGTTCGGTGGTGCAGTGCTCGGCGGCGTATACGTCACAACGGCGGCTTCACAAATCCCGACACGCATGACAGCTACGACGTCTACACCGTTGGCCTGGCATGGCGTCCAATCGAGAAGCCTGCTGATCCAGCCGGAATGGACTCGCAGAGTCTTACGAAGACACCACGACCGACAACCACGAACTTCGGCCGCTTCTCGCTCCGTATCGTTCGCTCGTTCTAATCCTTTCGGGGGCGACAGGAGGTCCGGGGGAAACCCCGGGCCTTTTTCCTTGAGCATCGGTGGCTTTTCCAGGCGGGACGCATTAGCTTCTCCCTCGACAAACCACCTGGCCGTCAATGGGCTGGTGCGATAGTATTGACAGAAATCCAACAGGCTTGTTAAGGTGTTTCATAGGAAACAAAGTTGGATTTCAGTAAAAACAGGAGTGACAACGAGCAACAATATGGTATAATTTGGCTGTAATCGGACAATATACAAATATTGTTCAGCCCTGACGCACAATAAATTCCCCAATCTTAGGGGGAATTCCACTCTTTTCGATTGATTTCGAACGGAGCAGGTGCTTTTTGTGCGCTCAATTAGTGGAGTACAGCCAATGACCAGCATTGACCTCGTTGCCCTGTGGCAGATCTTACGGAAACATTCTCTGGGAACCGGGCCAGCACAAGGACACGTGCAAGGGCTACGTCGCCGAACTGCAAGAGATCGTCATCCGCAACCGGGTGGAGCAGTTCGACAACCAGTTCCTCGACACCGTCACCTCCGAGCTGCGCGCCAAGGGCAATCGCAACTCGACGATCAATCGCAAGATGGCGTGCCTTTCCAAGCTGCTGCGCAAGCACCAGCGCAATGGCGGCATCGACCGGCTCCCCGATTTCGCCAAGCTGCCCGAGAAGAACGGCCGCATCCGCTTCCTGTCGCGCGATGAGGAGGCATTCCTCTTTGCCTGCCTCGACGGGCAGGATCCCGACTACGGCGCGCTCGCCCGATTCCTGATCGCGACCGGAGCGCGGATCGGCGAGGCGCTGAGCCTGACCTGGGCCGACTGCGAGGGCGGACACGCGACATTCTGGGAAACCAAGGCGAATACGCCGCGCACCGTTCCCTTGACGCTCGGGCGCGATCAAGGTTCTGGAGGGGCAGAGGGGCAAGTTCCAGTCCGGCCCGTTCACGATGGTGCGCTATGCCAATTTCCGCAATGCGTGGCTTCGGGCGAAGCGCCAATGCGGCCTCAACAAGGACATGCAGGTCGTGCCGCACGTGTTGCGCCACACCTGCGCTTCGCGGCTTGCGCAGAACGGCGTCGACATCAAGCGAATCCAGGAGTTCCTTGGCCACCGCACGCTGGCGATGACCCTGCGCTATGCGCATCTGGCGCCGCGCCATCTCGACGTTTGCGCCGAGGCGCTCAACGCCTTCGATGCACGGTCGGCCCGCGTGGAGTTTGCCAGCGTGTGACTTCGTCGGCCTCAATCACCATACGACATTGACGCATGGCGGCGGCCGCAAGCCCCTGCCCTGCCCGCTTTAACTTGATCGCAGGTCAGGCTAAAAAAACGCCGGCCTGCAAGGGACCGGCGCTTGTTCGCATCAGATGAAATGCGGCCTAGCTCTGCGGGCCGTTGTTGAAGCCGGTCTTGTCGACCAGTTCCGAGGCTTCCTTGCGGTACTTGGCGATCTCGCCGATCGGCAGCGGATCCGGCTTGATCTCGCCGAAAGCCTTGACGATGTCCGAAACCTGCGTTCCGGGTGCGACCGGATATTCGAACACCTGCTGGGCATAGATTTCCTGTGCCTTCGGGCTCGCCAGGAATTCCATGAGCTTGAGGGCATCTTCCTTGTGCGGGGCGTATCTGGCCAGCGCCATGCCGGAGATGTTGACATGGGTGCCGCGGTCGGCGGAATTGGGGAAGAGCACCTTGATGGCTGCCGCCCATTCCTTCTGCTCGGGTTCCTTGTCGTTGGTCTGCATCAGCCCGACGTAATAGGTGTTGCCGAGCGCGATGTCGCACTCGCCGGCGAAGATCGCCTTTGCCTGGTCGCGGTCGCCACCGGCGGGCTTGCGAGCGAGATTGTCGCGAACGCCTTCCAGCCACTTTTCGGTAAACTCCGAGCCCTTGTTGGCAATCATCGAGGCAATCAGCGCCACGTTGTAGACGTGCTGGCCGTCGCGCACGCAGATCTTGCCTTTCCACTTCGGGTCGGCAAGCTCCTCATAGGTGATCGCGTCCTGCGCCACGCGCTCTTTCGAGGCGTAGACGACGCGGCCACGGGTGGTGAGCGCCGAACCACTGGCCTTCGGCGTCACGATACTGAGCCGGGATGTTGGCTTCGATGGCCGGATCCGCAAACGGGCTGGGTAATGCCCTTTTCCTTGGCATTGTCGAGCCTGCCGACATCGACCGAAAGGATCACGTCAGCAGGCGAGTTCTGGCCTTCCGCCTGAATGCGCTCCTCAAGGCCCTTTTCGAGGAAGAGCACGTTGGTCTTGATGCCGGTCTGCTGCGTGAACGCATCGAGCAGCGGCTTGATCAGCTCGGGCTGGCGGTAGGAGTAGATGTTCACTTCCTGCGCAATTGCGGCCTTGGCCGAGATTGCGGAAGCAAGGGTAAGTGAGGCGGCGACAAGCGCGCCGCTGCGTATGAAACGCATGGCCGTGTTGGTCATTTTTTCTCCGTCCTGCGCCGTTCAAGGCGGCGCGATGGGTTGTCAACGCTGGCGAAATAGGTTGACGCAAGCAGCACTGTCAACCTTGGAAGGCGTGCGGAGCGCAACACTGGAACGATTGTAAAGTGCCATGTTCTGAACTTGCGAAGCGTCAGACGCGATGCGAAGCCAGTTCGCGCATCAAAATCTGCGCCGCATGGCTGGCGCCCTCCAGGTCGAGAGCCGCGTTCACCGGCGGCCTTTGCAGCGCTTCATCGACCGCCGCGCCGATCACCTGCGGGGAGAGGGCGTCGTCGGTCAGCATTGTCGCAAAGCCCCGCGCCGCGAACAATTGCGCGCGCCGCAGCTGTTCGGTTTCCCGACCGCCGGTGAACGGCACGAGCACCGCGCGGCATCGCGCGCGCATCAGATCGCCGATCGTGTTGTAGCCGGCCCGCGAGACCGAAACCCTGGCCCCGGCAAGCACGCGGGTAAGATCGGGCACGAACTTGACGACGCGCATCCCCTCCCCGGCCTCGCGTTGCAACGCTTCAAAGTCCATTTGCGAGCGCTCGGAGCCGACGACCATCAGCCAGTTGTCCGGAGCACCGGCGCAGCAGCGGTTCGCGCCAATCGCGGCCGCCGTCAAGGCATGGCCGACCGCGCCGCCGCCGGCAGAGACCACGACGTCGGCCTTGATTGACGGCGGCACGGAAAGATCGGGCTCATCCGGCGTGACGAGGCCGGTATAGCGCACCTTGTCGAGAATCGCGCCGGCGCCTTGCAGCGTCTCCTCGATGCGGACCAGTTGCGGATCGCCATGCACCAGCAGCAAGTCGTAGAAGTCCTGGAAAAGTTGGAGGGATTCGGCCACGCGATTCTGCGCCCTGCCCTCCTGCATGATGTCGCGGATCGACGCTATCGTCAGTGGGCGCCACGTCGCGTCGCGCGCCGCCTGCATCAGCGGCACCAGTTCGAACCGTACCTGGCGGCGGCCGAAGGGGAATGCCTCGGTTATGACTGCATCCGGCCTCACCGCATGAAACAGCGCCAGCAATCGATCGCGCCGCGCCTCCTGTTCGGCTTGCGTGAACGGGGTCCCATCCGGGTGTACAAGGCCGGCGAACATCTCGTTGTCGGACCGCACCGGCGGCAGGAAGGTCACCTCCAACCCTTCGAGATCGATCGAGGGCAGCCGGGTTCCGCCCCAGACGAGATGCACAATTGCCCCTTCCCTTGCCAGGGCCCGGGCGATGCGCGTAGCGCGAAAAACATGCCCGATGCCCAGCAAGTGCTGGACATGAAACAGTATCTTCGGCTTGGCGCTCATTGCAGGGTTCCGGCGCGCACCACTTGCGGCTCGCCCGCGAGCAGGGCCTCCAGCGCCCCGATGGTGGCGAGGTGGTCGAAACGGGAGCGCACCTTCGCCTGACCATTCGCGCCGAGCCTGTCGCGCAAGGCAGGGTCGCGCGCCAGCCGCACCATCTGCCGGGCAAGCTCGGAAGGATCGTCCGGCGGCACGAATACGCCGTTCTGCCCGTCACTGATGAGTTCCGGTATTCCCGACAGCGGCGTCGTCAGCACTGGGACGCCCTGCGACTGCGCCTCCACCATGACGTTGGGCAGGCCGTCACGATCGCCCGTCCCTGTCGATCCGGCAGGGCAGCACGAAGAGGTCGCAATCGCGATAGGCTTGCAGCACCTGTTCCTGCGGGCGCGAACCATGAAAGTCGCACCGTTCCGAGATGCCGAGCGCCGCGGCCTGCGCCGTGATCGCATCGCGCAGTTCGCCCCCGCCGATATGCGTCCAACGCCAGTTGAGTTCCGGCGGCAGCAGCGCCAGGGCATCGACCAGCGTGTCGAGGCCCTTCTTTGCCACAGCGCGGCCGACGGTGAGGAAGTGCACCGGATCGGCCTTGCTGGAACCATCGCGCCGGGCACTGCGCCGCGGGGGCGGGGGAAAGCGAGACAGGTCAAGGCCGTGATAGACGAGGTGCACCTTGGCTGGATCGGGCGCATGGCGCTGAAGTTCGGCCAAGCCACCGGCAGTGCAGGTCACGCACCAGCGGCAGTCTCCGAGCTTTTCCGTCAGTTCCCAGCCCGCAGTTGTCCAGATGTCTCGGGCATGGGCGGACACCGCCCAGGAAAGTCCCGTCATCTGCGCGGCATAGCGCGTCGCCGATCCGGGCGTGTGGATGAAATGCGCGTAGAGAAATGATAGCCGCGGCGCGTTCTCCGCCGCGATCACCATGGCCTGTCCGAAGCGGCGGAAGCGGTTGCGGGTGAAGTCGCGGCGCAGATCGGCAAGGAAAGCGCGCAGGGCCTTGCCATAGCCGGGCAGCCTTCGGGCGATGCGCCATGCGCGGAAAACGCGGGCGGGCTCCTCATGCAGATATTCCGGCAAATAATAGATCTGCGCCTTGATCTCACGATGAACGGGGTGGACCTGCTTGTCGGTGGGATGGCGCAGCGAGATGATTTCGAGCTGGAAGCCGTCGCGTTCCAGCTCCCGCAATTCCTGCGCGATGAAGGTCTCCGACAGGCGCGGATAGCCCTTGAGAACGACGCCGATGCGCTTGTGGCTTTCAGCGTTCAACCGTGGCGACCCGTATGCCTTCGTGGTTGCGCCGGTTGGCCGGAATGCGCGTGCCGCTGACCAACTGCTCGATGTCGTCGCAAATGACGTCGAGGCCCGAGAGATCGTCCTTCTCAAGGCTTGATGAGGGCTGTGCCATCTCGGGCAAGCGGCGCAGGGCGCGCGCCATGACGTCCGGAATCGAGGCTTCCTCCGGCGTCAGCATCTCGCACAGACCGAGCTCGCGTGCTCGGCTGGCGCGGATGTACTGCTCCTGACGCGGATGGGTGCGCGGCACGAACAGGGCCTTGCGGTCGAAGGAGAGCACTTCGCAGAATGTGTTGTAGCCGCACATGCCGACCACTCCGACTGCATTGGCGAGAAGCACTTCCAGCCGCGCCTCGAAATCGATGACGTTGACATTGGCAAGGCGCGAGGCGCGAAGGCGGATGCGCTCGCGGCTTTCCGATTTCATGAACGGCCCCAGCACCAGCACGATCGGGTAATCGTTTTGCCAGTCGTGCTCGCGCGCGGCCAGCACCTGTTCCATCATGGCAATGCCGTCGCCGCCGCCTCCGGCCGTTACCAGAATGTAGTTTTCGGGCAGGAAATGCATGTCGGAAATGCGGGGTCGACGGGCAGTTCGCGCTCTAGCCAGCCGACATAGCGCAGCCGCTCGTCGAGCGCCGGCGGCACTTCCAGCCCGCCCAGCGGATTCCAGAAGCGCTTCGGGACCGTAAACCCAGACACGGTCGTAGTAGGTCGCTATCTTTTCCAGCATGTTCTTGGGCGACCACTCGGCCTCCAGCTGGCGCGGCGAATCCATGACGTCGCGCAGGCCCAGCACCGTCTTTGCGGCGGTGCCGTTGAGCATCTGCAATGTCGGGATCAGTTCGCCCTTCAGGCCCAGAGGTTCCTTGTCGACGATGAACAGGTCGGGCTGGAAAGCCTCTGCAGTGCGCTGGATGATCAGCTTGCGCATCATCAGGATGTCTTCAAGGTCGATGTACTCGCCGATCGAAGTCGTATTCGCCGTTGTAGAGCTTGATGACGCTTGGAATTTTCACGAAATCGACGCGGGCGCGAAAATCGAACGCACCTGCGATCTGCGACCCGGAAATGATGATGACGTTGACGCCCTTGAACCGCTCCACGATGGCATGGGCGATCGCGCGGCACCGGCGCAGATGGCCAAGGCCGAAAGTGTCGTGGCTGTACATAAGGATGCGAACATGCTCGAGGCGTTTCATCGCGCGCGTTACTCGTGTTTCAGGAAATGAAGGTTTCCGGTTTCTCGACGCGCACGCCCGAACGCGGCAGTGCCACGGTTGCTTTTTACCCTAAAAGGGTGTGCCTGCTCAAGCCGTAACCTGCCTTGATCCGACCTGCAAAAACCGCCACAAGCGTGAAGATGGGCATTCGGCCCGCAGGCGGTTACCGGACAAATGCCAGAAAAAATTGCATTTTATGCACCGCTGAAGCCGCCGGATCACCCGATTGCCTCCGGGGACCGGCAGATGGCGCGCATGTTGCTGGGTGCGCTGCAAAGGGCGGGCTACCATGCCTTTCTCGCGAGCCGCCAGATCGCCTACTCGAAACGGCCGGGACTGGAGCATCTGGCCGAGCGCAAGGCCGCTGCGAATGCAGAAGCGGCGCGATTGCTGGCCGAATTTTCGATGACGGGCAAGCCGGCACTTTGGTTTTCCTATCATCCCTATGACAAGTCTCCGGACTTTCTAGGCGAACAGATCTGCGCGGCGCTGCGCATTCCCATGGTGACTGCCGAACCATGCAAGACGGGTCAGGGCCCCAATGGCGAATGGCTGCCATGGCGGGCCGAATCGATGCGGATCATTTCCGGCGCGGCAATGAACCTCGTCATGACGCATTCCGACCGCGAATTCCTCGCCAGCTTTGTCCCGGATGAAAAGGTGCAGTGGCTCGACCCGTTCATCGACACCGATTTGCTGGTTGCCGAACCGGTCGCGGAAAATCCCTGGCGCGCAGGCGGCGCCAGATTGCTGACCGTGGGCATGATGCGGCCTGGCGCCAAGCTCGAAAGCTACACCATGCTGGCGCAGGCGCTGGGGCTCCTGGGCGATTGCAACTGGTCACTGACGATTGCCGGCGGCGGCCCGGGCGAACCGGAGATCCGTGCCATGTTCGCAAGCTTCGGCGAGCGCGTCACATTCGTCGGCGAGCGTAGCGGCGGCGAGGTGCTGGGCCTGATGGAAATGTGCGACGTGCTGGCCTGGCCCGGCTGCCGCGAGGCCTATGGCATGGTGTTCCTGGAGGCGGCGAGCCGTGGCAAGCCCGCCGTGGCGCTCAACACGATGGGCGTGCCGCGCGTGGTGGAGCATGGGCGCACCGGGCTTCTGGCGACGCCGCCGGATGCGCAGACTTATGCGGACTGCCTGCGCACAATAATCCTGGACGCAGGTCTTCGCGAGCGGCTTGGGCGCGGAGCCAGGGCATTCGTGGAGGGCGAGCGATCCGGCACGAGGGCGGCACAGCGCCTGCGTCAGGTGATCGACGGCGTGCTGGCGGATTGGCGGCAATGAACGCGCTGGAGAGCGAACTCGGGAATTGGCAGGCGGCGGGCAAGAAGCCGCGGTTCTTCCTGCGCGATGACGACGCCATAGAGGACACGCCTGCTTTGCGCGCGCTGTTCGATGCAAGCGAGCGCGCGGGTGCGCCGCTGCTGCTCGCCTCCATTCCAGCGCATGCGAAGCCAAGCCTTGGCGCGGCGGTGCGGGGCTTCGGACTGGCGAGGGGCGCGGTGCATGGATATGCCCATGCCAACCATTCACCGGCGGGGCAAAAGCCGTGCGAACTCGACCATTACCGCCAGCTTGAGGTCGTACTCGCCGAATTGCGGCAGGGCCGCGAAAAGCTGCTGGCGCTGTTCGGCGGAGAGCTTTCCGGGTTGCTGGTGCCGCCATGGAACCGCATTCACGATGCGGTCGCGCGGCATGTGCATGAGGCAGGATTCACCGGCATATCGGCGCATGGCTGGCTGACACAGCCGCCGGTGCATGGGCTCGCCAGCGTCAATGCACATATCGACATCGTTCACTGGTCCGGCGGGCGCAAGGGACGGGATTGGGCTTGGATGTCGGTCGAACTGGCCAGGGCATTGCGCGAGGCGCGGGTACGCGGTTATCGCGCCATCGGCATCCTCACCCATCATCTGGTGCATGACGAGCAGGCCTGGCTTGTGCTCGATGAAACCGTCGCATTTGCTGCGCAAAACGGCATCGGCTGGGTGGCCGCCGATACGCTGGCGATGGAACCGGCCGAAGCTCCGGCCCCGCTGTCGGATCAGGCGTAGGGGTCGGCAGCGTCGCGCAAGCCATCGCCGAAGAAGTTGAAGGCGAGGATGACGAGGATGACCGGCGCCACAGGCCACATCAGCCACGGATAAAGCGCGACGACGTTGATGTTCTGCGCCTCGTTGAGCAGCACGCCCCAACTGACGACCGGCGAGCGCAGGCCAAGCCCGAGGAAGGAGAGCGCCGTCTCGCCCAGGATCATGGTCGGGATGGTGATGGTCGCCGAGGCGATCAGATGGCTCATGAAGCCGGGAACCAGATGGCGTCCGATGATGCGCGCGGGGCTGGCGCCCATCAGCCGTGCGGCCAGGACGTAGTCCTCCTCGCGCAGCGACAGCAGCTTGGAGCGCACCGCGCGCGCCAGCGAGGTCCATTCGAGCAGGCCAAGGATCACCGTGATGCCGAAATAGACGAGTATCGGGACTCCACGTCACCGGCATGATCGCGGCCAGCGCCAGCCATAGCGGAATGGTGGGCAGCGACTGCATCACCTCGATGATGCGCTGCACGACAAGATCGACCCAGCCGCCGTAATAACCGGCCAGTCCACCGATGACGATGCCGAGCACGAATGAGATGGCGATGCCGAGCAGGCCGATGGTGAGCGAGATGCGCGCGCCGTAGATCATGCGCGAGAACACGTCGCGGCCCAGCCGGTCGGTGCCCATCAGGTAGAAATTGCCGCCTTCCGGCGGGCAGAACAGGTGCAGGTCGCCTTCGATCATGCCCCAGAACATGTACTTGTCGCCGCGGCAGAAGAAGCGAATCGGCTGAACCTTGCTCGTGTCCTCTGTGTAGCTGTCGCTTCAGCGTCTTCAGATCGAGCACGGCCTTGGTGCCGTAGACGAACGGCCCGACGAACGAGCCGTCGTGGAAGAGGTGGACAGATTGCGGCGGCGTGTAGATCGCGCGCGCATTGCGGGTCTCCAGCGCATAGGGCGCAAGGAACTCGGCGACCAGAATGGAGGTGTAGACGAAGAGCAGGAAGCGCGCCGCAGACGACGGCGATCTTGTGCTTCTTGAACTTCCACCACATCAGCGTGAACTGCGAGGCCAGGAACACCTTCTCCTGGTCCGGCGTCATCGCCTCGATCGCGTTGGCGTCGAAAGGATCCTTCGACACGTAATGCGGATTGGCCGGCCTGGACGGCGCGCACCGTGCACCGCCGTCTTGCCGCCGCGTGCGCCGGCCATGGTGTCCTCTCCGCTCATCGGCTGACTCCCCCTGAGAGCCGGATGCGCGGATCAAGGATCGCAAGCGCGATGTCGGAGATCAGCACGCCGATCACGGTCAGGAAGGCGAGCAGCATCAGGAATGAGCCGGCAAGGTACATGTCCTGGCTCTGCAGGGCGGAAATCAGCAACGGGCCGGTGGTCTGCAGCGACAGCACGATGGCCACGATTTCGGCGCCCGAAATCACCTGCGGCAGGATCCCGCCGATGTCGGCGATGAAGAAGTTCAGCGACATGCGGAACGGGTACTTCATCAAGCGCCCGGAATTCCGGCATGCCCTTGGCCCGCGCCGTCGTCACATAGGGCTTGCGCAACTCGTCGAGCAGGTTGGCGCGCACGCGGCGGATCATGCCGGCCGTTCCCGCGGTGCCGATCACGATGACCGGTATCCAGATGTGCTCGCAGGATCGAGACGAACTTCGCCCAGCTCATCGGCTGGTCGATGTATTGCGGGTCGTACAGGCCGCCGATCGAGGTGCCGAACATATTGCGCGCCAGGTACATCAGCACCAGCGCCAGCAGGAAATTGGGAGTGGCAAGGCCCAGCAGGCCAAGGAAGGTGAGGCCGTAGTCGCCCCAGCTGTACTGGCGGGTGGCCGAGTAGATGCCGATCGGGAATGCGATCACCCAGGTGAAGATGATCGTCAGGAAGGTGATGAACATCGTGAACCAGAGCCGGTCGCCGATGACCGCGGTCACCGGCAGCTGGTACTCGAACGAATAGCCGAAATCGCCCTGCAGCATGCCGAACGCCCATTTGAAGTAGCGTTCGTGGGCCGGCAGGTCGAAGCCGTATTGCTGGCGAAGGAACTCGATCTTGGCGCGGATCGACCGTCTCGCCCGACGCCAGCAGCTCGGCGACGTAGCTCTCGAAGTAGTCGCCCGGCGGCAATTCAATGAGCGATGAAGACGACAATGCTGATCAGGATCAGCGTCGGGATCATGTAGAGCGTTCGCTTGATGATGTAGCCCAGCATGCCGACTGTCCGTTTTCCCCTCGATCGATCCTGCCCCGCCGGTCCGCGCTACTGCGCGAACCAGAAGGTGTCGGGACGATAGGCTCCGAAATAGGCCGTCGGCTCCCAGGTGAACAGCGCTTCCTGCGGCACGTTGCTGAAGCTTCTTGGAAACCACCACGGGCTGGCGGGAATTGTTGACCGTGCCGATGGAAAACACCTGGTCGGTGTAGGCGGCCAGCATTTCCTGCCAGATCGCACGCTGCTGCTCGCGGTCGGCAAGCACGCGCCACGACTTGTAGCGCTCGAGCTGGGCAGCGGCCTCGGGCATGTCTATCGGCTCGCCCGACTTGCCGCTGGTCTCGAAGTACTCGCCCCACTTGGGCCACTGCAGCTGCGGCTGCGCGGTCGGGGCAAGTTCCTGCGGGCTCATCTCGGCATTGGCAACGGCATTGTCCATGCCGGAGAAGACCGAGACCAGCGTTTCGCCCTGATAGGCGCGGCGGCGGAAGATGTCGCGCTGCGATGCGCGGACGAACGTCTTGATGCCAACTTTCGCCCACTGGTCGGACGATGAGTTCGAGCACGTCGGTTTCCTCGGTGCTTTCGCCGGCGCTCTCGACCGTGATCTCGGCGCGGCGGCCATCGGGCAGCATGCGGATGCCGTCCTTGTCGCGGGTGGCAAGGCCCGCCTCGTCCAGCAGTTTGTTGGCCAGGTCGACGTCATACTGGCTCCAGGCATCGCGGTACTCGTCCTTGTACAGCGGGCTTTGCGGCATGACGGTATTCGCCGAAGGCGTGGCGAGGCCGAAATAGATGACCTCGTTGATCTCGTTGCGGTCGATCGCCACCGAAAGCGCGCGACGGAAGCGAACGTCGCGCATCAGGCCGCGCCAGACCGGATCAATGGCGTTGAGGTTGGGAAACAGCGCGACCTGCGCGCCCTTGCCGGTCGACCACAGATAGGTGTTGAAGCCGTTCGCCTCTTCGGCCTCCTTGAGGAAGGTGAAGTTGTCGAAGCGGATGAAGCGGGCCTGCAGGTCGCTTTCGCCGGCGCCGGTCTTGGCCGGAATGACGTCCGATGCGACGAGGTCCATCAGTATCTTGTCGATATAGGGAAGCTGGTTGCCCTCGCGGATCGACGCGGTGGAAATAGGGATTGCGTTCGAACACGAACCGGGCCGATGGCGGCGCGGTGACGTTGCGCCATGGATCGAGCGTGGGCAGGTCCGGGTTTTCCGGCCGGCGCTGGCGCTGCTGGCGCGTGTGCAGGGCGGTCCAGCCCTCGACATTCGCCGCCTTGCACCAGGCCCTCCAGCGTCGCCTTGTCGGCGTATTTCGCATGGTACTGCTTCATGTAATGCGCCGGCCGGTAGATATAGACCGGCGACGGCGCGGCAAGCGCCGGCAGGAAAGCCGTATTGGGCTTGCTCCAGGAATATTTCACGGTGAGTTCGTCGATGACCTCGAACTTCGGCTCCTCGCCGCCGACCAGCATTTCCGGCGGCACGCCTTCACGGCCCAGTTCGGGATCCTTCACCATGTCTTCCCAGAAATATCGGAAGTCCTCGGCTGTGAAGGGATGTCCGTCGGACCATTTGTGACCCTTGCGCAGGCGCAAGGTGAACTCGCGATCCTCCACGACGTCCACGGCCTCGAGGATATCGGGCTTCATCTCGATGTCCGGGCCATAGCCGACGAGCCGCGCATACTCATAGACGGTAATCTGGCCGAGGTCCTTCTGGTCCTCCATCAGCATGCGCATGGAGCCGCCATACTTGCCGATCTGCTTGCCCTCGGCAGCATAGTCGACGACGAAGGGCTTTTCCGGCAGGCGCTCTGCGAGAGGCGGCAGCTTGCCCTCCTCGACGAGCTTGGCCAGTTCCGGAGCTTCTCCGGCATGGACCGGACCGGCCGCGAAGGCGCCAAGCAGGACTGCACCCAACAGCGGTGCAACTTTCGCGCGGAGGAAATTAAAGGACATCACACCAACTCCCTGAGATCTGCATTCTGATTGGCAAGCACGTAGTGGCCACTGGCCACTTCCAGTTGCGACAACTTCGCTCCGTTGCCCGCGACAAAGGCTCCTCCCCAGGCTGCCATCTCGTCGGCGCCGGTGTATCGAATTCTATCAAAATCCAAAAGCCGGTCGAGGTCGGGATATGGCACGGACGCCAGCAGCGCACGGGTATAAGGATGGACCGGCCGGGCAAACAGTGCCTCGCGCGGCGCGATTTCAACCAGCTTGCCCCTGCACATGACCGCGATGCGGTCGGCGACATAGTTCACCACCGCGAGATTGTGCGAGATGAACAGCGTGGTCAAGCCCAGTTCCTTCTGCAGGTCCTTGAGAAGATTGAGCACTTGCGCCTGCACCGAAACGTCCAGCGCCGACACCGGCTCGTCGCAGATCATCAGTTCGGGATGCAGCGACAATGCGCGGGCGATGCCGATGCGCTGGCGCTGGCCGCCGGAAAACGAGTGCGGATAACGGTTGAGGAAGCGCGGATCGAGACCGACGAGCCGCATCAGGTCCATGATGTCGCGGTCACGGCTTTCACCATCGCCGATGCCGTGCACCTCGAAAGGCTCGCGCAGTATGTTCTTCACTGTCATGCGCGGGTTGAGCGAGGAGAACGGGTCCTGGAAGATCATCTGGACCTTGCGGCGATAGTCCTTCAGCTCGGTCCCGCGCAGGGCCAGCACGTCGAGCATGCCGTTGGAGGTGTTGATCTTCACCTCGCCCGATGTCGCGTCCAGCGCGCGCATGATCAGCTTCGAAACAGTGGTCTTGCCCGAACCCGATTCACCCACCAGGCCAAGGCACTCGCCCTTGCGGATCGAGAAGCTGACATTGTCCACGGCGACGAAGCTGCTGGACTTGCCTGCGAACAGGAAGCTGCCCTTGCGGGTGATGAACTCCTTGCGCAGGTTCTTCACCTCAAGATGGGTGCTGCCTTCGGGCACGATCTCGTCGGGGTGGAACTTGCGTGCAAGCTCGGCGATGTTGTCCTTGTCCTTCTTGCCCATCTCGCGAAGGGAAACGAGCCGCTCGCCCGGCTTCATGTCGAAATGGGGAACCGCAGCCATCAGCGCCTTGAGATAAGGGTGCTGCGGCTGGCGGAAGATGAGCGTCGACGGGACCCGCTTCCATGACCTTGCCGTGATAGACCACCACGACTTCGTCGGCCATGTTGGCGACGACGCCGAGGTCATGCGTGATGAGCAGGATCGCGGTCTCGAACTTCTTCTGCAGGTCCTTCATCAGCTTGAGGATCTGCGCCTGCACGGTGACGTCCAGCGCGGTGGTCGGCTCGTCGGCGATGACCATTGCCGGGTTGCAGATCAGCGCCATGGCGATCACCGCGCGCTGGCGCAGGCCGCCCGAGAGCTCGAACGGATAGCGCTCGTAACCGGCGACCGGGTCGGGGAAACCGACAAGGCCCAGGATATCCTCGGTTTCGCGAGCGGGCACGCTTGTGATCCATCTTGTGATGGAGGCGCAGGGCTTCCTCGATCTGGTTGCCGATGGTGTGAAGCGGCGAAAGCGCCGTCATCGGCTCCTGGAACACCATCGAGATGCGGCCGCCGCGCAGTTCGTAAAGCCAGGGATCGCCGTCCTCGACCTTGGCGATGTCGCGCGGGGCAGTCCCCGGCGGGCCATCGAAAAAGTTGATGCTGCCCGTATCGATGCTGCCATTGCGCGGCAGAATGCGAAGGATCGCCTGCGCTATCACCGACTTGCCCGAGCCGGATTCGCCGACGAGCGCGACCACGGAACCGCGATTCACCTGGAAACTGACGCCGCGAACGGCCTCGACGCGCCCGCCCTGAATGGCGAAGGACACCTTGAGGTCCTCAACCTTCAGCAATACGCGTTGCTCTTGAACCATGAACCGTCACGCCCCCTGATGCCGGCCGTTGCCGGACGGGTCGACGTTTGCACACCGGCCCGTGAATGCAAAGTGACACAAGTCACATCCGCCACAATGTTTATACGCTATTTTAAACGTCCGATTCCGCAAAGTCTTCATTCAGCGGTCATCCCGCGCGGTTTTTGCCTTTTTCGGCGCTGCATCGTCCAGTACTTGCCGCGCCGCAGCCGATGCGGCCTGCGCAACCACATCATCGTCCAGTGCGGCCGCGCCCTTGCCTTCGATGCGCACGGTCACCTCGCGGTTGGCGAAACGGATGCCCTCGCGCTGGAACAGCTCCTGAATGGCGGAATAGACCACCTTGCGGGTCTGCCACTGGTCGCCGGGCTTGGTCATGAACTTGACCCGGATGATCATGGCGGAATCGTCCATTTCCACCACGCCCTGCGACTTCAAAGGCTGCAGGAAATAGCCGCCGACATCTGGATGTTTCAGCAGTTCGACGCCGAGCTTCTTCACCAGCTTGCGCACCCTGTCGACATCGGTGTCGTAGGTCAGGCGCAGCGGCAGTTTCATGATTACCCAATCGCGCGAATAATTGGTGAGCTGGGCAATCTCGCCGAAAGGCACGGTGTGCAGCGGTCCATTGTGGTGGCGAAGCTGGAACGAGCGAAGCGAGATCTTCTCGACCGTGCCGCGGATATCGCCGAGCTCGATATATTCGCCCTTGCGGAAGGCGTCGTCGAACAGGAAGAAGCCGCCCGAGAATATGTCGCGGATCAGCGTCTGCGCGCCGAAGCCGACGGCAAGGCCGACAACGCCGGCGCCCGCGAACAGCGGCGCGATATCGACGCCAAGGCTCGACAGCACGATCATTCCGGCGACCGCGAAAATGCCGGCGATCAGCACGTTGCGCAGCAGCGGCAGCAGGGTGCCGAGCCGGGTGGTGCCATGCGGCGGCGGGTTCATCTTCGATGTCGAGCATCTGGCTCGAAAGGGAAACGCCCTCCTCGGCGAGCTTGCTGTCGACGTAAAGAACGACGGCGCGGTACAGAAACCAGGCTGCAAATACCACCGCCAGCGTGCCCATGAAGGCGGTGAGCGGATTGCCGCGCTCGCCGATCTGCACGTCCCATGCGCCAAGCACGTAGCCAAGCGCGCCAAGCGCCACCAATATGCCGGCGGCCTGCTCCAGCAGCGGCTTGAAGATCGGGTTGAACGGCTGCTTTACCAGAAGGCTGTCGGCAGTGGCCGTCGCCTCGTTGACGATCATCACCTCTTCGTCGTCGAGGCCGCGGCGCAGCGCCTCCTCGCGCGCCTGGGCCTCCAGCTTGCGTTCGCGCACTGCCTCCCTGATCGCAATCTTGAGCTTGCGATCATGCGCCGCCCGCCTGCCGCGGTAGAACCATTCGATGAGGACGAGCAGCACGCCATAGACGGCGATGGCGCCGACAATCGCTATGGCGGGCGCAGCGATCAGCATCGAGGCGCTGGGCAGGCCGAGAATCGACGCGAACGGCGCTGACGAGGAAGGCGATCAACACATAGGCGAGCGCCGCTTCGTCGCGATGGCGGCGATGGCACGCCGCCATAGCGGCTTGGTCGCGGGATCGCCGGCGCCCAGCACCATGTTGCGCAATGCGACGCCCGGTGCCGGTGCGCCAGGAAGGCAATCAGCAGCGACGCCGATGAACATGGACACGATCAACGACAGCTTGTGCGCGTCGGCATCGAGATCGAGCCGCTTCATCCAGTCGCACAGCGAGATCGTGACGATGGATATGCCAAGCGCCCACTTGATGTCGCGGTAGAGCGACCTGGCCTCCGCGTCGGTCAGGTTGACCATGCGATGGCTGGGCGCATCCGGCGCAAGCAGGCTGAAGAACACGACCGAGCGGAACCGCCAGGCGACGGCTGCCGTGATGATTACCAGCACGGTTTCGCGCGAGGGCATGTGTCCGGTGTCGAAGGCAATGGCAACCAGCATCGCCACGATGAACAGCAGCACCGTATTGATGGCCATCATGGTGGCGCGAAACAGCAGGTAGCCGATTTTCTCGGCGCGGTCGCGCGGGTCGGGGTTCCACATGCTTCCGCGAACTTGCGCCGGGTCCAGGCCTGAACAGCCTGAGCGGGGAAGAAGCCGGCAATGACGCCGGCAATGCCGACAAGGATCGCGCGCAACAGCCAGTCGTAGGTGCCGTCTGGGCTGGCAATGCGCATCGCAGCGCCGATCCGGTAGGGAATTTGCGAGGCCGTGTCGAACAGGCGGCGCACTTCGCTGCGCAGCGTCATGCCCATGCCGGCGATGTCGTCCATGCGAGCCCGACATGCCCTTGGCCGCTGCCGGCACGCCCGCCTTTGGCGGCGACATGATAACGACCGTCATGCCATCCTTTTGCGCCTGCTCCAGCATCGGACGAAGCGCATCGGAAACGGCGGACTTTTCCTGGGCGGCGGCGTTTGGCGCATGAGAAAACGCCGCCAGCAGGCAAACCGCCAAAGCCGTGAATACAATACGCAACATCAGATGCCTCCCGCGGCGGAGTTAAGACCGGAGCAGAGAAGGAAGGCAAGCGCGAACACCGCGCGAATGCCGATGTGCCTTGATATTTTCGGGTAATCCGGATGCGCGCTCAGACCCGCTCGAGCGCGACGGCGATGCCCTGGCCGACGCCGATGCACATGGTCGCGAGCGCCAGCCTTGCGCCACGCATCTGCAGTTCCAGCGCCGCCGTGCCGGCGATGCGCGCGCCCGACATGCCGAGCGGATGGCCGAGCGCGATCGCGCCGCCATTGCGGGTTCACGCGCGCGTCGTCCTCGGCGATGCCGAGTTCGCGCAGCACGGCGATGCCCTGGCGAGGCGAAGGCCTCGTTGAGTTCGATCACGTCGAAATCGTGCGGCTTCAGCCCGAGCCGCGCGCACAGCTTGCGTGTCGCCGGCGCCGGGCCGATGCCCATGATGCGCGGCGGCGACGCCGGCGGCCGCGCCGCCGAGGATGCGGGCGATCGGCGTCAGGCCGTGACTGCCTCGCCGCCGCCTCCGAGGCGATGATCAGCGCCGCCGCGCCGTCGTTGACGCCGGAGGCGTTGCCGGCCGTCACCGTGCCGCCCTTGCGGAACGGCGTCGCCAGCTTCGCCAGCGCCTCGATGCGTGGTGGCGCGCGGATGCTCGTCGCGGTCGACGATCACGGGATCGCCCTTGCGCTGCGGGATCGTCACCGGCATGATCTCGCGCGCCAGCCGGCCGTTCGCCTGCGCGGCGGCGGCCTTGTGCCTGGCTGGCGCAGCGGCGAAGGCGTCCTGGTCGTGCGCGCGAGACCTGAAAGTCCTCGGCGACGTTCTCGCCGGTCTCGGGCATGGAATCGACGCCGTACTGCTCCTTCATCAGCGGGTTGACGAAGCGCCAGCCGATGGTGGTGTCGTAGATCTCGGCATTGCGCGAAAAGGCGGTCTCGGCCTTGGGCATGACGAAGGGCGCGCGCTACATGATTCGACGCCGCCCGCGATCATCAGCTCGGCCTCGCCGGCCTTGATGGCGCGCGCCGCGTCGATGACCGCATCCATGCCGGAGCCGCAGAGCCGGTTGATCGGTCGACGCCGGCAACTGCTATGCGGCAGCCCGGCGAGCAGCAGCGCACATGCGCGCGACGTTGCGGTTGTCCTCGCCGGCCTGGTTGGCGCAGCCGAAGATGACGTCGTCGACCGCCTCCCAGTCGAGCGCCGGCGTTGCGCTGCCATCAGCGCCCTCAGCGGAACGGCGCCGAGATCGTCGGGCCGCACGCAGGCCAGCGCGCCGCCGAAGCGGCCGATCGGGGTGCGGATGTAGTCGCAGATGAAAGCCTCGGTCATGGCCAGCAACCTTCCCTAGTGTATGCCCGACGCGAAATCGCGAATGAGGCGCGCCGTTTCTTCCGGTGCTTCCACGCAGGGAATATGGCCCGGGCCGTCGAGGACGACGAAGGTCGAGCCGGGAATGAGATCGTGCGTGGAGCGGACCAGATCGGGCGGCGTCGAGCCGTCATTGGAGCCGACGATGAGCAGCACCGGGCATTTTCAGCGCCTTAACGAGTTCGGTGTTGTCCGTGTCGCGCAGGGCAGCGCAGGTGCCGCTGTAGCCGGAGACCGGCTGGCGCGTCAGCATGTTGGCATAGACCGAAAGGGCCGCCTTCTCGTTCTGCCTGAAGGAAGGGGAAAACCAGCGCTTCATCACCACGTCCCTGACTGCGGCGATGCCGCGCGCTTCTCCACGGCGGCGATGCGTTCGTTCCAAAGCTCGTCCGTGCCGATCTTGTGGGCCGTGTCGCACAGCACCAGGCCGGCCACCTTTTGCGGGTGACGCGAGGCGAGCTGCGTGACGATCATGCCGCCGACCGACAGGCCCACGAATACGGCCTTGCCGACGCCCAGCATCGCCAGCAGCGCTTCGAGATCGCCGACGTGATCGTCCATGCGATAGGGCGCGGGCGGCGCATCCGAAAGGCCATGCCCGCGCTTGTCGTAGCGGATGGTGCGGAAGCGCCCGTCGAGTGCGGCGATGACGCCGTCCCAGATGCGGAAATCGGTGCCAAGCGAATTGACGAAGACGATGGCGCGGGACGTTGCGCGGCCCCTCGTCCGGCGTAGTGCACTGCGATGCCGTTGACGCTTGCGATCTGCATTTGGGCTCCTCCGTTTTGCTCTTTCCAGCACGTTTGGAGCGCCAAGTAAAACGCCGCGTCGAGTGACGGCGTGTGCACGAATCCATACCAATTGTCCAGAACGCCGTTGGAGGCTGTCATTTCCAAGGTGGCTCGGCGCCAGGCCTTGAAAGGAACAGCCTCCATCGTTTCCAGCGGGATGTCGTTGCATCCATCCGCGGCGCGTTTTCCGCACTCGCGACATTACTGGCGTTTTTCACGCTCTTTTTCTTGTCCGGTCGTTGCCGGAGCGGTTCCGGTTTGCCGGTAACCGCCTGTGCAATTCTTCCTCGATCAATGGCTGGTGATCCAGTCACGGGCCGCGCGCTGTGCGGCGGCAATCTGGCTGCGGTCCATTTCGGCGGCGACTTCCTCGCGGCTGTGCTTTGCCGGCTCGAACCCACGGTAGGCGGCGATGTTGAACCATTTGTGCGCCGCGACGAGGTCGGTAAATCCGTTGCGGCCAGTCGCATAGATCAGCCCCAGTTCATAGAGGCCTTCTGCATTGGCAGATGCCGCGATCTCGGTGAATTCAGTACCTGCGGTTTCAAAGCGCGCCATTTCCCCAGTCCCTTCCGATCTTGTATTTTCTTGTTGTTGTCCGCTTCAGGGGCGCTGCCGGTGGCCTTTGGGTCTCTTCCCGGCGGCGCCCCTTTGTTGAGACCAGAATGCCACCAAGGCTTGAAACCCCCGTAAAAAAGCAGCGTTAACGGGAGCGGAATCAAATCTGAACCGGGTGTGAACTTCACCTTTGATTCACTTACGATTTGCAGCAAAAACAATGCCTTGCCCGCAAATTTGCCGAAAAATTGGAAACTGCCGCCTCAACCTTGCCGTAACCATCGCGTTCGAAGCGCAAATGCATTTGACGAAAATGCGGCGAGCCGCGTTTACCCGCGATTGCCGATGGACGGCAAAACTTGCCAGCTTTTCGGCCCGCGTATATTCAGAAGTCGGGAACCGGCACTTAAGGCGGCCGGACAGGGAGGAAGACATGAAACCAGCATTGATCAGCTTGGCCGCGGCGGCGGCGATGATTGCCGGGAGCGCGGTCATGGCGTCGGCGGCAGACCCGATCGAGGGCACGTGGAAGCGACCATCAAAGCGGCGACGATCGGTCAGATCGCCAACAGCGGCGGCAAGTACTGCGTCACGCTGATAAGCGGGAAATATGCCGGGCAAGTCCATCGGCAGCATGGAGGGCAGGTGGCACGCTACAAGGGCACCATCACCGATCCTGCCGACGACAAGACCTATGCGGGTTCGGCAAAGGTCTCCGGCGCCGGGCATGGAGCTTGAAGGGGTGCGCTGCAAGATCTGTCTGCAAGACGCAGAGGTGCGCCAGTAAGCTTCACCTGCAGCACCGTGCAAAAAGGGGCCTGGCGGCCCCTTTTTCATGGCTATACGTCAGCGCGCCCTTTGGCCGAACAGCACCTTTTGCGCTTCCTTGTCGGTCGCAAGATTGGACTGGTTGCGCACGTCCTTGCCGATGTCAATGCCCTTCACCACGGCGGGACGGGCCTTCATCGCATTGAACCAGCGGCGCAGGTTCGGGAAGTCGTCGAGGTTCTGGCCCTGCCGCTCGTAGGGCACCACCCAGCCGATGCAGGCCATGTCGGCTATGGAGTAGTCCCCGGCCAGGAACGGACGGTCTGCAAGCCGCCTGTTCATCACTCCGTACAGACGATTGACCTCGTTGGTGTACCGATCGATCGCATAAGGCACTTTTTCCGGCGCGTATTGACGAAAATGATGCGCCTGCCCGGCCATCGGCCCAAGCCCGCCCATCTGCCAGAACAGCCATTGGTCGACCTCGACGCGGCCGCGCTCGTCGTCGGGATAGAAGCGGCGAAACTTGCGTCCCGAGGTATTGGAGGATCGCGCCGGATTCGAACACCGAGATCGGCTTGCCGTCCGGGCCTTGCGGATCGACGATTGCCGGCATTCGGTTGTTGGGAGCGATTGCGAGGAAGGCAGGATCGAACTGGTCGCCCTTGCCGATGTTGACGTAGTGCACATTGTAGGGCACGCCGAGTTCCTCGAGCATGATGGTGATTTTCCAGCCGTTCGGCGTTGGCCAGTAATAGAGTTCGATCGGCTGGGATTGCATCATGTGCTCCATGTCTTGTTGCCAAACCATATAACCCGCCCGGCGCGGGTGTGGAATAACGCTTCTTGATAATGCGAAGGGCATGTCTGAACGGGAGTTGAACGGGGGCATCAGTGCCGGTTCAGCGCGGCTGGCGCATTCTTGCCGCAAGGTCAGGCATCACGCCTGACGGGGGCAGGACCACCATGAACGATACACTCTTGTACCGCCGCTTCCTTCTTGTCGTGGCGCTGATCGCCGCGACAGGCATGGGCATTGCCAATGTAATCCTCGAGACACGCACGCAGGCTTCGCCCTTTCGGCAGTTTTCCGGTTCGCAGGAACGCCCTGCATGCGCAAGGGACAGGGTATGTCTGATAACCAGCTCGGTGCGGCCGCTAGCGTGACAGTGCGCCAAAATGTGCGCCAACATTTCCGTGGCGAGCCACGGGACGCGTCACTATAATAAGGCGATGAGAATAGAAAACAGTCTTGCATCGGCGGATTTGCCGATAGAAACCCCTCAATATTCCGCACCGCGACAGTTTTTCGATGCCCGCGAGGCGGTTGATGAACTGAAACGCCTCTACGCGACCGGAACGGAGTTCCTGCGCTCGCGCTTCGAGGAACTGATGTCCGGCACGGAGCCGGTGGCGCGCTATCGTGCTTTCTATCCGGAGGTGCAGGCTGTTCACCAACAGCCATGCCAAGATCAATTCGCGCCTGGCGTTCGGCCACGTGTCGGGCCCCGGCGAATTCTTCACGACGATCACGCGGCCCGATCTCTTCTCCAATTATCTGACTCGCCAGATCGGCCTGCTGATTTCCAACCATGGCGTGCCGGTCAGCATCGGCATATCCGACGTGCCGATGCCGCTGCATTTCGCGCTGCCGGAGGGCAGCCATGTGGCGGGCTCGATCCACGACATGATGAACCGGCCGCTGCGCGATATCTTCGATGCGCCCAACCTTGCCGGCACCGACGACCGTATCGCCAATGGCGAATATGACGAGACGCCCGGCGTGCCGCAGCCGCTGGCGCCCTTCACCGCGCAGCGCATCGACTATTCGCTGCACCGGCTCTCGCACTACACCGCCACAAGCCCCTCGCATTTCCAGAACTACGTGCTGTTCACCAACTACCAGTTCTATGTCGACGAGTTCGGCAAGCATGCGCGCGAGGTGCTGCTGGCCAATTCGCACGGCTACGAGACGCTGGTGGAGCCGGGCAACCTCATCACCCGCGCCGGCGAGGACAGGCCGAGCGCGGGGCAGGCGCCGGGCGCGCAATCCGCAGATGCCGGCCTATCACCTGACGCGGCCGGACAGCAACGGCATCACGCTCGTCAACATCGGCGTCGGGCCTTCCAACGCCAAGACGATCACCGACCACATCGCGGTGCTGCGCCCGCACACCTGGCTGATGCTCGGCCATTGCGCGGGCCTGCGCAACAGCCAGAGCCTTGGCGACTACGTGCTGGCGCATGCCTATGTGCGCGAGGACAACGTGCTCAACGACGACCTGCCGGTGTGGGTGCCGATACCCGCGCTCGCCGAGGTGCAGATCGCGCTCGAGCAGGCGGTGGCGGAAGTGACCGGCCTTTCCGGCTACGACTTGAAGAAGATCATGCGCACCGGCACGGTCGCGACAATCGACAACCGCAACTGGGAACTGCGCGACCAGTCGGGACCGGTTCAGCGGCTGAGCCAGAGCCGGGCAGTCGGCCTCGACATGGAATCGGCGACCATCGCGGCAAACGGTTTCCGTTTCCGCGTGCCCTACGGAACGCTGCTGTGCGTTTCCGACAAGCCGCTGCATGGCGAGTTGAAGCTGCCCGGCATGGCGACGGAATTCTACAACAGGCAGGTGCAGCAGCACCTGACCATCGGCATCAAGGCGCTGGAAAAACTGCGCGAAATGCCCGCCGAACGGCTGCATTCACGCAAGCTGCGCAGCTTCAACGAAACGGCGTTTCAGTAGCCCTCAAGCCGCCTGCTTGGCCGGCAGGCGTTTGGCCAATGCGGTTTTCATCGTGTCGAGCAGCAGGGATGTGCGGACCGGCTTGGTGATCGTGCCCTCGGGCCGCGGACCTTGCCCGATCTCCGGATTGTCGACCGAGGTCAGCAGAATTGCGGGGATTGCTGCAAGCTGCGGCGAGGCGCGCATTTGCGCCAGCAGTTCAAGACCGGTCATGCCGGGCATCTGGTAATCGAGGATCGCAAGGTCGACCGGCATGCCGTGCGATGCGGCCGCGCGCAGGATCGCCAGCGCCTCGGTTCCGGAAGCGGCGTCGGCATGGTCCACGCCCCAGTCTGTCAGGCGCTCGGACAATATGGTGCGGTTGACCGGGTTGTCGTCGACGATGAGGACCCGAAGGCCCGGCTTGAGCGCTGCGTATTCTGAAACCGCGACATGCTCGCCGGAAACCGGAAGCTGCAGCCTGAACCAGAAGCGCGAACCCTTGCCCTCGACGCTTTCGACGCCCATCGTGCCGCCCATCAGCGTCGTCAGCGAGGAGGCGATGGAGAGGCCCAGGCCCGTGCCCTCGTATTTGCGTGTGGAGGTATTGTCCGCTTGCGCGAATTCCTCGAACACGGCCGAAACCTTGTTCGCCGGAATGCCAATGCCGGTGTCTGTGACGGCGATGGTGAGCGAGGCCATGCCATCGCGCACGCCATCGCAGGAAGCTTCGATCAGAACGTGACCGGTCTCGGTGAACTTCACCGCATTGCCCACGAGATTGGTGAGGATCTGGCGGATGCGCCCGGCGTCGCCGACCAGGGTTTGCGGGATCGCCGGCTCGATGCGCACGATCAGTTCTATGTCTTTTTCGGCTGCCTTGCTGGAAAGCAGCGTCGCCACGTCCTCTATCATCGGCACGAAGGCGAAGGGAGCGCTGTCGAGCTGCAGCTTTCGAGCGCTGATCTTCGAAAAATCGAGGATGTCGTTGATGATCGTCAGCAGCGCGTTGCCAGAGCGAATGATGATGTCGGTGAACATGCTCTGCTTGACGTCGAGATTGGTGCCGCGCAGCAGTTCGGCCATGCCCAGCACGCCGTTCATGGGCGTGCGGATCTCGTGGCTCATGTTGGCGAGGAATTCGGATTTCGATTGCTCCGAGGCGACCGCCTGCTCGCGCGCGGTCTCGAGCTGGCGCATGACCCCGACATGCTTCGACACGAGTTCGTTGAAGACGATGCCGATCTCTGCGCTCTCGTCGCCATTGTTCTCCAGCGCCAGCGGGCGAAGATAGTTGCCGTCCGCCTTGGCCTGGTCGAGATGTGCGCCGAGCGAGGCGCGCAGGCGGTCCGAGCCGAGCGTCGCGCCATGTTCGGTGTAGTTGAGGCCGAGCATTTCGTCCTCCGGGCTGACGCGCAGCTTCATGAAGAAGCGCAGCAGGCGCAGGAACAGGAAGGTAGAGCCGAATGCCCAGGCAATACAGATGGCGAGGCCCTCGAGCTGGATGAGGAACTGGGCCAAACGGCTGCCTTCCTTCAAAGCCGCCGGATCGGCAAAGGCCACAAGCAGCAGGGTGCCGCAAATGCCGGCAAGGCCGTGGACGGAAAGCACGTCGAGCGGATCGTCGAGCTTCAGCTTGTCGGCGATGAGCTGGCTGCCGATCACGGCAAGCGATCCACCCGCCATGCCGATGACTGCCGCGCCTGACAAGCCGACGACAAGGCACCCGGCGGTCACCGCTACCAACCCGCCGATCATGCCATTGATCGTGGCAGCCGGCTTGAACACGCCGCCGTCCTTGACGAAACCCAGCACCATGCCGGCCATGGCGCCAAAGCAGCCCGCGACGATGGTGTTGGCAATCACATGCGGCAGTTGCGGTGCGCCCGGCGCGACAGCGCCACTGTTGAACCCGAGCCAGCCGATGAAGAGCATCAACGCGCCGCCCAGGGCCAGCACGCTGGAATGGCCCGAGAACTCGACCGTCTTGCCGTCCGCGTCATAGCGCCCGATGCGCGGGCCAAGCTCGATGATGCAGGCAAGCGACACGGCTGCGGCCATGACATGCACGACAGAGGAACCGGCGAAATCGATATAGCCCCGGTCGGCGAGCCATGCCGGATTGTCCGGCAGGACGAGATTGCCCCAGACGAGGTGCGCGAACACCGGATAGACGACGCCGACCACGAAGGCGGTCATCACCATATAGCCGACGAAGCTCATGCGCTCGGCCACGGCACCCGAAAGAATGGTGGCGGCGGTCGATGAAAATCCGAACTGGTAGATCAGCACCACCATGGCGGCGGCCTGTGCGGTGGAAAGATCTATGCCGCCGAAGCCGAACCAGGGCGTCGTTCCCGCTCCAAAGGTGAGGCTGAAGCCCCACAGGAAGAACACGACGCCGCAGACGACGAAATCGGCTGCGTTCTTCTGCGCGACATTGATCGAGTTCTTCGAGCGGACGGCGCCGGCCTCCAGAAACAGGAAACCTGTCTGCATGGACAGCACGAGCACGGCACAAATCAACATCCACACGATCTGTGCGGGATCCAGGGCGGTCAGGTGCTTCGCATGGTTGGTCAGGCCCTGCGCGCCCGTGCCGGGGAGCACGACAAATGCAAGGCCGGCCGTGGCCATCAGCACCGCGACGCTGAAGATGCGGGCGGGCATTTTATTGAAACGAGGCACGATATCCTCCGGGGGTCGGCCTCAAAATGCCACGCGAGGGGTTAAAGGTCCGTTTCTACGCATGCAGCAATGCATGCAATGAATTATGAACAAGCAGCGCAAAGTTTTGCGCTGTCAGCAAACCCGTCCTTAAGGCCGCTGTGCTTATTGCATGAAGGCCTCTACCAGCAGCGGAACAAGCACACCCATGACGTCACTCCTGCGCTTGATCATTCTCCTTGCGATCTCAGGGAAATCACTTGCGATCCTCGCCGGTTTTCTTGGCCCCTTGCATCCGGCATTCGACACGTTTGCCCATTTCCGGCTGCATCTGGCGGCAGGGCTGATCCTTGTTTCGCTGGCCGGGCTGGCACTTGGCATTCGCAAGGCAGGCATTGCCGGCATGGCAGTTGCCGCCGTCGCCATCATTACCGCCTGGCAGGCGCTGCCGCTTCCCGGAACTTCCACGGCCCAAGCCGGACCCGTGCACAGGCTGCTGTTCTTCAACATGCGCTTCGACAACCCGCAGCCGCAACAAGTCACCGCGCTCATTGCCAGGACTGGCGCGGACATCCTGATGCTGACCGAGTATTCGCGCATGTGGGAGCCGCGCCTCACCTTCCTCAAAAAGGGTTACCCGTATCATTTCCATTGCCCGGAGTGGCGCGAGGTCGGCGGAACGGTGATGTATTCGAAGTTCCCGATCGAGGCGCAGCAGCGCTATTGCCACGACTACGCGGCGCTGGGGCTGGTTCGCGTCGGCATCGATGGAGTACCGGTCACGATAGCCTCTGCGCATATGCGCTGGCCCTGGCCGGCAAGCGGGCCGCGGCAGCTAAAGGCGATCACGCCCGCGCTTCAGGGCATCGGCGACAATGTGCTGATGGCAGGCGATTTCAATGCAACGGTGTGGAGCCACCACATGCACCGGCTGTCGCAACTGGGCGGCCTGACGATTTACGCAGGCCTTGGCCCGACATGGATATTGTATCCGGTGCCAACGTGGCTGGCGCGATATGGCGGACTTCCGATCGACAACGTGCTTTCGAAAGGCGCGGTGCGGATCGTTTCGGCCCGTACGCTGGAGCCTGCGGGAAGCGATCATCTGCCGGTGCTGGTGGAGTTCACGGTAGGGCCGGAATGAAGCCAATCTACCAAGAAATATGGCGTAATGCCGCCAAGTAATGTATGATTGTCCTCTTTCTTGGAAGGAGGACGATATCATGACTCCCTGGGAAATACGCGCCACCGAATTCACCAATTGCAGCTGCGACTATGGGTGTCCGTGCCAGTTCAACGCCCGGCCGACGCACGGCCATTGCAGCGCCGTCGCTACGCTGGAGGTGGTCAGTGGCTACCACGGCGACGTGCGGCTCGACGGCATGCGCTTCGGCGGCATTTTCTCCTGGCCCGGCGCCATCCATGAAGGCCACGGCAAGGCGCAGCCCTTCGTCGACGAGAGCGCAACGCCGCAGCAGCGCGAGGCGGTCCTGAAGATCATGTCGGGCGAGGACACCGATCCGATGACGACCATGTTCTCGGTCTTCGCAACCACGATCGAGGAAGTGTACGAGCCGATCTTCACCCGGATCGATTTCGACGTCGATGTGGAGGGCCGGCGCGCGCAGGTGCACGTGCCGGGCCTGTTCGAGACGCGCGCCGAGCCGATCCGCAACCCGGTTACCGGAGCCGAGCACCGCGCCCGCATAGACCTGCCGCACGGTTTCGAATACGAGATTGCCGAGATCGGCAGCGGCACCAGCCGCACGCAGGGCAAGATCGCCCTGGACCTCAAGGACAGCTATGGCCAGTTCGCGCATCTGCACCTCAACAACCACGGCGTGGTGCGGCATCGCAGCCTCAGCTGACGTGCAATGAAGCAAAGCCTCGCGGAAGCGGTGTTGCGGCGCGAGCGCGCGCTTGTGCTCGGCGCGCTGGCGCTGCTGATCATGCTTTCGTGGGGCTGGCTGCTGTCGGGCTCGGGCACCGGCATGAGCATTGCCGCGATGACCACCTTCGCCTTTCCGCCACCGGCAATGCCGCACATGCCCATGCCGTGGACTTTCGGCTACGCCCTGCTGATGCTGGCCATGTGGTGGGTGATGATGATCGCCATGATGGCGCCGAGCGCCGCGCCCGTGGTGCTGCTTTACGGGCAGGCCTACCGGCACCAGCAGAAGCTGGGACGCCTCGCCGGCGGCAATGCGCCGGTGCTGACCTTCGTTGCCGGATATTTGCTGGCGTGGCTCGGATTCTCGTTGGCCGCGGTGGCTGTTCAGTTCGCGCTGGAGCAGGCGGGCCTGCTGCACTCCATGCTGATGTGGAGCACGGACCGGACGCTCACCGCGGCATTGCTCGTCATCGCGGGCGCCTATCAGTTCCTGCCGGTCAAGCAGGCATGCCTTGTACAATGCCGCTCCCCCGCGGCGGTAATCGCCGGCAATTTCCAGCCCGGCAGACTGGGCGCGCTACGGCTCGGCCTGCATCATGGCGCGTTCTGCGTCAGCTGCTGCTGGGCGCTGATGGCGCTGCTTTTCGCCGGCGGAGTGATGAACCTCGTGTGGATCGCCGGGCTCACGGCAATCGTGATTGCCGAGAAGATGCTGCCGCACGGACGGCTGGTCTCGCAGGCGATTGGCGCGGTGCTGATCCTGGCCGGGATTTGGTTGATGTTTTAGCGCTCACGCCAGCGGCTTCGCCGTGGGGGCGCGGGCGTAGCGCAAGCGCCGGGCGGCTCTTCGCCGCCTGAGGTCACATGTTCGGATAGACCGGTCCTTCGCCGCCCTGCGGCGGCACCCAGTTGATGTTCTGGTTCGGGTCCTTGATGTCGCAGGTCTTGCAGTGGACGCAGTTCTGCGCGTTGATCACGAAGCGCGCGTCCGTGCATCGGGATCGCCGCGGCGCATTGCCGTCGCCGTCCACCCATTCATAGACGCCGGCCGGGCAGTAGCGGGTCGACGGGCCGGCGAAGACGTCGAGCTCCGAGCGTCTTCTGCAGCGCCGTGTCCTTGACCTGCAGATGGACCGGCTGGTCTTCCTCATGGTTGGTGTTGGACAGGAACACCGAGGACAGCCGGTCGAAGGTCAGCACGCCGTCGGGCTTGGGATAGTCGATCTTCTTGTGCTTGGCGGCCGGCTCCAGCGACGGCGTAGTCGGCTTGCCGTGCTTCAGCGTGCCGAAGAGCGAGAAGCCGAACAGCGTGTTCAGCCACATGTCGAGGCCGCCGAGCGCCGATGCCGAGCGAGCGTGCCGAAGCGCGACCACAGCGGCTTGACGTTGCGCACGCGCTTCAGGTCCTTGCCGATGTCGGTGCGCGCCAGTCGTCCTCGTAGCTCGATCAGTTCGTCATTGGCGCGCCCTGCCGGCGATGGCCTCGGCGACCTTCTCGGCCGCCAGCATGCCGGAGAGCATGGCGTTGTGCGAACCCTTGATGCGCGGCACGTTGACGAAGCCGGCCGAGCAGCCGATCAGCGCGCCGCCGGGGAAGATGAGCTTCGGCACCGACTGCCAGCCGCCCTCGGTGATGGCGCGCGCGCCGTAGGAGATGCGCTTGCCGCCCTCGAAGGTGTCGCGGATCGCGGGATGCGTCTTGAAGCGCTGGAACTCCTCGAAGGGCGAGAGATAGGGGTTCTTGTAGTTGAGGTGCACGACGAAGCCGACCGCGACCTGGTTGTCCTCGAGGTGGTAGAGGAACGAGCCGCCGCCGGTCTTGCATGTCGAGCGGCCAGCCGAAGGAGTGCTGCACGAGGCCGGGCTTGTGCTTTTCCGGGCTTGACCTGCCAGAGTTCCTTGATGCCGATGCCGAATTTCTGCGGCTCGCGGTCCGTCGGCGAGGTCGAAGCTGGCGATCAGCTGCTTGGCGAGCGAGCCGCGCACGCCCTCGCCGATCAGCACGTATTTGCCGAGCAGCGCCATGCCGCGGCGCGATAGGCCGGGCCGGGCGTTCCGTCGCGCTCGACGCCCATGTCGCCGGTGGCGACGCCGATGACCGCGCCGTCTTCGTCGTAGAGCACTTCGGCCGCGGCAAAGCCCGGATAGATCTCGACGCCGAGCGCCTCGGCCTTGCGTGGCCAGCCAGCGGCAGACATTGCCGAGCGAGACGATGTAGTTGCCGTGATTGTTCATCAGCGGCGGCATGGCGAAATTCGGCAGGCGGATCGAGCCGTGCGGGTCCGAGCACAAGGAACTGGTCGTCCGTGACCGGCGTCTTGAAGGGATGGTCCTCATCGTCGCGCCAGTCCGGGCAGCAGGCGGTCGATGCCGATCGGATCGACGACCGCGCCCGACAGGATATGCGCGCCGACTTCCGCGCCCTTTTCCAGCACGACGACGCGACAGCTCCGGATTGACCTGCTTGAGCCGGATCGCCGCGGCAAGGCCTGCCGGCCCCGCGCCGACGATGACCACGTCGAATTCCATGCTTTCGCGTTCTGGAAGTTCCTGTCCGCCGTCCATCTGCCACTCCATCATCGCGGCTAGCCGCATTGCCTCTTGAATCCTGATACCATTCGAAATCGGGCTCGCGCCACCCATATGCGGCATGGAATGGCCGTTTTGTGGAAAGCACCCGCTCCTAATAATTGACACTTACGTAAACGTCAATGTGACAGGCTTTCCGTGGCTTTTGCCTTGCGCGCCCGTAGAATGTAAGATCAGGCAAAATCCGGATCAGAAGCCTTGCACGCCGACAGCCAACAAGACGAACCTATTCACGATGCGCTGGAGTTGCTGCACTGGCACGTGGAGAATGGCGTCGATGTGGCGCTTGGCGACGTCCCGGTGAACCATTTCGCGCAGCCGCCGGAAAAGCCAGCCGCGCCCGCCAAGGCTTCCGGAGGCGCATCTGCGCCAGCCGAGCGAACGCTGCCCGAGCGCCGCCCCATCACCGCCAATGTGCCGGCAGCGCTCGCCAATGCGGCCGTGCCGGGCGAAGAGGCGGTGACCAGCGCGCGTGAACTTGCCGCCGCCGCGACAACGCTCGATGAGTTGCGCGAGGCCATGGCCCGCTTCGAGGGCTGCAATCTGCGGCTTACCGCCAAGAGCCTCGTTTTTGCCGATGGCAATCCCCAGGCGCGCGTGATGTTTGTTGGCGAAGCGCCCGGGCGCGACGAGGACGAACAAGGCCTGCCCTTTGTCGGCCGTTCGGGGCAATTGCTCGACCGGATGCTTGCGGCAATCGGGCTCGACCGCACGAAGGTCTACATCACCAATGTCATCGCGTGGCGACCGCCCGGCAACCGTGCGCCAACGCCGCAGGAAACGGAAATCTGCCGCCCCTTCATCGAGCGGCACATCGAGCTTGCGGGCCCGGAAGTCCTGGTGCTGCTCGGCGGCCCGGCCGTGAAGACGTTGATCAATCCCAACGTCAACATCACGCAAATTCGCGGGCGCTGGACCAAGGTAAAGATCGGCGGTCGCGAGATCGAGACGCTGCCGATGCTTGCACCCGGCCTATCTCTTGCGCCAGCCGGCGCAAAAGGGGCTGGCCTGGCAGGATCTGCTGAAGCTCAAGGCGCGGCTGGAGCAGGGCTCCGGCTAGCCCTCGGCGGTTTCCCAGAATTCGTGAAAATGATGAATCGGGCCGCTGCCGGCGCCGACATCGAGCATGTCCGCAGCCCTGAGCGCGCCGGTCAGCCAGTGCTTGGCGGACTGCACGGCGTAATCGAGCGGCATGCCCCTGGCGAGGTTCGCGGCAATTGCAGACGACAGCGAACAGCCGGTGCCGTGGGTGTTTCGCGTCGCGATGCGCGGGGCTTCGAACCAGGTTTCGGCAGTGCCGTCGAGCAGCAGGTCGCGGCTGAGCGGGCCCACGGCATGGCCGCCCTTCAGCAGCACGGCGCGTGCGCCACTGGCAAGGATTGCGCGCGCCTGCTCCACCATTTCGGCATCGCTGCCCGCGACCGCCCCGCCGGTCAGCCGCGCCGCTTCCTGCATGTTCGGCGTTACCAGCGTCGCCAGCGGAAACAATTCGCGCACCAGCACGTCGACTGCCTCGTCGGCGATCAGCGCAGCGCCGGAGGTCGCGACCATCACCGGGTCGAGCACCACATGGCGCGGACGCCATTTGCGCAAGCCCTCCGCCACCGCGACGATGATCGCCGGGCTGAGACAGCATGCCGATCTTCACGGCGTCGATGGCGATGTCGGCAAAGACGGCGTCGATCTGCGCCGTGACGAAAGCCGGCGGCACGTCGTGAATGGCGGTGACGCCGAGCGTGTTCTGCGCGGTCAGCGCCGTGATGACGCTGGCCGCATACACGCCATTGGCGGACATCGACTTGATGTCGGCCTGGATGCCGGCGCCGCCGCCCGAATCGGAGCCCGCAATGGTGAGCGCGTTGGCGATCATGCCCGCTTCCTCCCCCGTTTCACGGCTGCCGGCAAGCTGCCGCGCTGGCCTTGCCGAGGATATTGCGCGCCGATGATGGCCGAGACCACCGCGACGCCATCGCACCCGGCGGCGACCACCTCGGCGGCGTTGCCCTCGTTGATGCCGCCAATCGCGACGAGCGGCAGATCGACTGCGCGGCGCATCCAGCCTATGCCTGGCAAGGCCGATGGCGTCGCCGGCGTCGGACTTGGTTCCGGTGGCGAAGACCGGACCGACGCCGAGGTAATCGACGGCGGGCAGCGCATGGCGGGAAGCTTCGAGTTCGCGCGCATTGGCGATCGAAAGTCCGATGATCGCGTCCGGCCCCAGCAAGCGCCGCGCGTCGGTCGCGTCCATGTCGGACTGGCCCAGATGCACGCCCTGAGCGCCAATGGCGAAGGCGACATCGGCCCGGTCGTTGACGATCAGCGGAACGCCGGCGGGCCGCGTCACGGCAAGCAGCCGCAGGCCTACTTGCGTCAGCGCCCTGCCCTTGGCATGCGGATCGCGCAGTTGAACCATTGTTGCGCCGCCAGCAATGGCCGCCGCCACGATATCCTCAAGCGGATGCGAACCGGCCAGCACCGGATCGGTCACCAGATAGAGCGACAGGTCGAAACGCGGGTTTCATGGCGTTGCCTGCGACACCCTCGAATTGGCTGCGAGTTTTTCGACATCCATGGCGTAAAGCGCATCGCACAGCAGCGCCGGCATCAGGCCCGGACCTGAGGCCTTTGCACCCGCGACAGCACCCGCCGCGCCATAGACGCTGAGTGCGGCGACCGCCGCCTCGAAGGGGTCGGCGACCGCGGCGAATGCGCCGGTCAAGGCCGGAAAGCGCGCAGCCGAGCGCGGTCGAAAGCGGCATCAGCTCGTGCCCGCCGGTGACCGATACGAGGCGCTCGCCATCGGTGACGTAGTCGGTCTCGCCGGTGATCGCCACGACCGCACCGGTGCGCGCGGCAAGGTCCATGGCGGAGCGCACTGCCTCGTTGGAACCCGCGGTCGAATCGACGCCCTTGGTCGCGCCCGAAAGGCCGCAAAGCGCCATGATCTCACCGGCATTGCCGCGAACGATGGATGGGCTTGAGGTCGAGCAGCGCGGCGGCGGTTTCATTGCGCAGCCGCGTTGCGCCGACGCCGACGGGATCGAGCACCCAGGGCTTGCCGGCCTTGGAGAACTCGCTCGCGGCAAGTTTCATCGAGGCGATCCAGGGCGTGGAAAGCGTGCCGATATTGATGACGAGCGAAGAGGAAATCGCGGCGAAATCGGCGATTTCCTCCTGCGCATGCACCATCGCGGGCGAAGCGCCGGCAGCCAGCAGCACATTGGCGGAGATCGGTCATCGCCACGTAGTTGGTGATGTTCTGCACCAGCGGCCGGCGCGCGCGCATGGTCTCCAGCAGTGCGTAGATCGATTGGGGCGAATAGGGGTCCATCGGGCAACTCTCCTTCGTGCGCTTTGGCCGGAAAGGAAGAGGCGCTTTCGCAATCCGCAAGCGGACCCGTTTTCCCTCATTCCCTACGCCGGCATGATCCGGATCAGGTTCAAAGAGTTGGCCTGCGGCCTCTCAGCCCGGCGCAATATGCGCAGGGCACCTCCATGAGATGAACGTCCAGATAACGCCAACGCCACGATGATTCAAGCTGGCATTGCGGCCGTCAGCCCTGCGCTTCCTGGATCGCCTGCCACACGCGGGACGGCGTCGCCGGCATGTCGATGTGCTCGATGCCGTAGTCGGCCTGTAGCGCGTCGACGAGCGCGTTCATGATCGCCGGGCACGAGCCGATGGAGCCCGCCTCGCCCGCGCCCTTGATGCCGAGCGCGTTGGTGGTCGACGGCACGTTGCGCGTCTCGAAGTGGAAGTTCGGCACGTTCACGGCGCAGCGGCATGGCATAGTCCATGAAGCTCGCGGTGATGAGCTGGCCGCTGTCGTCATAGACGACGTGCTCGGTCAGCGCCTGGCCGATGCCCTGCACGATGCCGCCATGCACCTGGCCCTGCAGCAGCATGCGGGTTCACCGTCACGCCGAAATCGTCGACGATGGTGTAGGCGACGATCTGCGGTCATGCCGGTTTCCGGATCGATCTCGACCTCGGCGACATGGGTGCCGTTCGGGATAGGTGTTTTCCGACTGCTGGATATCGCGCGTCGGCCTTCAGGTCGTCCGGGTTCTTCGCCTTCCTGGCGAGGTCGGCGAAGGTGATCATCCGGTCGGTGCCGACGATGCGCGCCGTGCCGTCGATGAGTTCGATGTCCTGCGGCGAGGCTTCCAGATCGTCGGCGGCGAGCTTCTTCAGCTTGGTTCGCGAGGACTGTCGGACGCGGCGACGACCGAGACGCCGCCGAGCGGAATCGAGCGCGAGCCGCCGGTGCCGCCGCCGCGTGCCAGTTCGTCGGTGTCGCCCTGGCGCACCTCGATGGCGTTGTAGTCGAGGCCGAGCTTTTCGGCGGCAAGCTGCGAATAGGCGGTGGCGTGGCCCTGCCCGTTGGTCTGCGTGCCGATCTTCAGCTCGATCGTGCCGTCATCCTTGAGTTTCAGGAATGCCGCTTCCGATCCGGCAAAGGCGCAGGCCTCGATATAGGTGGCAAAGCCGATGCCGCGAATGCGTCCGCGGCTCTTTGCCTCCGCCGCGCGCTGGCCGAATGTGTGGTAGCCCGCGCGCTCCAGAGCCAGCGTCATGTGCTCGTTGAACTCGCCGGTGTCGTACATGCGTTTTCCCGGCGTGGTGTAGGGCATCTGGTCCGGGCGAATGAAGTTGCGGCGGCGGATTTCCTCGCGCGTCAGGCCCATGTCGAGGGCGCATTTGTCGACGAGCCGCTCGATCACGTAGGCGGCTTCGGGCCGGCCCGCGCCGCGATAGGCATCGGTCGGCGTGGTGTGGGTGAAGACGCCGCGCACGCGGATCGCGGTCACGGGGATGTCGTAGACGCCCGTGCTCATGGTCACGCCGCCCATCGGAATGAACGGTCCGTATTGGTGCAGATAGGCGCCCATGCCGGCGACGAGGTCGATTTCGAGCGCGAGGAAGCGTCCGTTGGCGTCCATCGCCATGCGTCGCCGTGGTGATATTGTCGCGGCCATGCGCATCGGCGAGGAAGTGCTCGGTGCGCTCGCAGATCCACTTCACCGGCCGGCCAAGGCGCCTTGCGGCTTCCAGCGTCAGCGGATATTCGCGGTAGTTGAACGACTTGGTGCCGAAGCCGCCGCCAACGTCGCCGGTGCGCACGCGGATCTTGTCGCGGCCAACGCCCATGACCTTGGCCAGGGCGGACTGCATGCCGTGAACGCCCTGCGAGCCGACGACCACCGACCAGCGGTCCTCTTCGGGAAGCCATTGCGCAAGGCAGGCGCGCGTCTCCATGTAGTTGCAGACGAGCCGGTTGTTGACGATGGTCAGTTCGCGAAACCTTGGCCGCCCTGGCGAAGATCTCGTCCGCCTTCTTGCGGTTGCCAAGCTCGCCGGTGAAGGCAAGGTTGCTGCCTGCTTCCGGATATACCAGCGGGGTTTCGGGCTTGAGCGCATCGCCGGTTTCAACCGCCGCATCCAGCGGCTCCCAATCGATATCCACCAGTTCGGCCGCATCGCGGGCTTGCGCCACGCTGTCGGCGATGATGCAGGCAACGGCGTCGCCGACATGGCGCACGACGCTCTCGCACAGCACGGGAATGTCGCGGTTGACGCTCTTGCTGCCATCGGGCTGCGTTACCGGCGTCTGGGTCGGCAACGGCTTCAGATGAGCAATGTCGACGGCGGTGAGCACGAGGTGGACACGCCGGCGCCTGCGCGGCGGCCGATACGTCGTTGATGGTAAAACTTGCATGGGCATAGGGCGAGCGGACAATGAACGCATGCAGCGTGCCGGCCGGACTGCACATCGTCGGTGAAGCTGCCCTTGCCGGTGATGAGCGCGCTGTCTTCCTTGCGCCGCAAGGGCGCGCCGATACCGAACTTGCCGTGTGCAATCTCGTTCATTGAACTGTCCCGTGTTGAAGATGCGGCGACATCACGCCAAGGCGAATGGCGCGAAAGGCGCGCTCAATGCAGCAGCATATGGACATGTGGCGGTAGACGGCAAGCCCTTGCGTGTCTCGCAAGGGCTTGCGTGTGGGTGCCGGACCTACCAGCCGCCGACGATCTTGGTCTCGAGGAACTCGTCCAGCCCCCAGGCGCCGCCCTCGCGGCCGTTTCCAGACTGCTTGTAGCCGCCGAAGGGATGGCCCGCGGAAAGCCCGGCGCCGTTTACCCGCACCATGCCCGCGCGTAATTGCCGGCTGACGCGGTGCGCCTTTTCCATGTCCTGCGTCTGGACGTAGGCGGCAAGGCCATAGGGCGTGTCGTTGGCAATTGCGACGGCATCATCTTCCGTCTCGAACGGGATCATGACCATGACAGGGCCGAAGATCTCCTCGCGGGCGATGCGCATGTCGTTGTTCACGTCGGCAAAGATGGTCGGGCGCACATACCAGCCGCGGTTGAAGCCCTCGGGCCGGCCTGTGCCGCCAAGCACCAGCCGCGCGCCTTCGTCGATGCCGGCCTGGATCAGCGCCTGCACCTTGTCGAACTGCATCTTGCTGGAGAGCGGCCCGATGTGGTCGCCATGCTCGCGCGGATTACCGACCTTCACGGCTGAGCCGTGCTTGACGGCAATGTCCACCGCCCTGGCATAGACGCTGCGCTCGACCAGCATGCGGGTGGGCGCGTTGCAGGACTGGCCGGTATTGTCGAAGCAGTGGCCGATGCCGCGCGCGATCGCATGGTCGAGATCGCTGTCGGCGAAAACGATGTTGGGCGACTTGCCGCCAAGCTCCAGCGAAACGCGCTTGATGGTGTCGGCGGCGGACTTCGAGATCAGGATGCCGGCGCGCGCCGAGCCGGTGAAGGAGATGAAGTCGATATCCTCATGCGCCGACATGGCGGAGCCGACGCCCGCGCCATCGCCGTTGACGAGGTTGAAAACGCCGGCGGGGAAGCCGGCCTCGTGCATGCAATGGGCGAAGTCGATGCCGGACAGCGGCGCGATCTCCGATGGCTTCAGCACCATGGTGCAGCCCGCGATGAGGGCCGGAATGACCTTGAGGCCGATCTGGTTGTTGGGCCAGTTCCACGGCGTGATCAGGCCGCAAACGCCGATGGGCTCGCGGATGATCCGCTCCTTGCCGCCGGCGCGCTCATGTTCCCAGCGGAAATCCTTTGCCGCGGCCACGAAGCCTTCGAGGTGCCACGGCGCGCAGGTCGCCTGGCTTGCGACCGCCATGTCGATGGGCGCGCCCATCTCGAGCGAAATCGCCGCGCCGGTCTGCGGCACGCGGGCGTTGAGGATCGGCAGCAGCTTTTCCACCATCGCGATGCGTTGTTCGCGCGGAGTAGCGGACCATGAGGCGAATGCCCGGCGCGCGGCGGCGACCGCCGCATCGACATCGGCCCTGGAGCCGAGCGAAATCACCGCGCAGGGCTCTTCCGTCGCAGCGTCGATGACGTGAAAGTCATTGGCCTTGGCAGGCTTTACCCATTTGCCATCGATATAGAATTCGCGCTGCTCGATCATTGGTGCGGGCTCTTTTAACTCTTCGGGGAAGTTGACGGAGAATTACGCGATCGAGCGCGGTCCCAAGGGCACAAAAACGCCCTTTGCCGGTGCAGACGCGGCTTATCGCTGCGACTTTTCCCTGTAGGCCTCGATCAGGCTGCGGGTGGATGCGTCGCGCCTTGCGCTCGGCGCCGCGCCCGAAAGCATGGGCTGGATCTCGACCGCCAGCACCTTGCCGAGTTCAACGCCCCACTGGTCGAAGGAGTTGATGTTCCAGATCACGCCCTGCACGAAGACCTTGTGCTCGTAGAGGGCAATCAGCATCCCAAGCATTGCGGGCGTCAGCTTGCGGTAAAGAAAGGTGCTGGAGGGCCGGTTCCCCTCGAACACGCGATGTGGCGCGATCTCGCGGATGCGCCGCTCGTCCATTCCCTTGGCACGCATCTCATCGATCACTTCCGCAAGCGTGCGCCCGTTCATCAGCGCCTCGGATTGCGCCAGGCAATTGGCGACCAGCATGGCGTGGTGGTCGCCGAGCTTTTCCTGCGGCTGCGCCGCCAGCAGGAAATCGCATGGCACAACCGATGTGCCCTGATGGATAAGCTGGTAGAAGGCATGCTGGCCGTTGGTGCCCGGCTCGCCCCACACGACCGGGCCGGTGTCGTAGTTCACGGCCTTGCCGTCGATCGTGACGTGCTTGCCGTTCGATTCCATGTCGAGTTGCTGCAGATAGGCGGGGAAGCGGCCGAGCCGGTTGTCGTAGGGCAGCACGGCATGGGTGGCGAAGCCCCAGACATTGCGGTGCCAGATGCCGATAAGCGCCATTATGACGGGAATGTTCTTGTCCAGCGGCGCTTCGCGGAAATGCCGGTCCGCCGCGTGGGCGCCATCGAGGAATTCGTCGAAGCGCTTGGGTCCTATCGCTATCATCAGCGAAAGGCCAATCGCCGACCAGATCGAATATCGGCCCGCCGACCCAGTCCCAGAAGCCGAAGGTGCGCTCGTCGGCTATGCCGAACTTGCGCGTCGCCTCCAGATTGGTGGAGAGCGCGGCAAAGTGGGCACCAGCGCCCGCCTTGCCGACCGCGCGCGACACCCAGGCACGCGCCGAGTTCGCGTTGGCCATGGTCTCGGCGGTGGTAAAGGTCTTGGATGCGATGATGAACAGCGTTGTCTTGGGGTCCAGGTGCTTCAGCGTATCCGACAGGTCCGCCCCATCGACGTTGGAGACGAAATGCGCGCGCGGCCCGTCGGCATAGGGCGAGAGCGCGCGGGCGGCCATTGCGGGGCCAAGGTCCGACCCGCCGATGCCGATATTGACGACGTCGCTCACCTTTCCGCCGGTCACGGCATAGGAGCCATCGCGTACCGCCCTGGCGAAGCGGCGCATGCTTGCGAGCACCTTGCGAATGCCCGGCATCACGTCCTTGCCATCGACCAGCACCTGTTCATTTGAGCGGTTGCGCAGCGCCGTGTGCAACACCGCCCTGCCCTCGGTGGTGTTGATCGTCGCGCCGGCAAACATGGCCTCGCACCGGGCTTCAACATGGGCTTCGCTGGCCAATTGCGTGAGCGCTTCCATTGCTTGCGCATCGACACGATTCTTGGAAAAGTCGTAGAGCAGTTCGCCAAGCTGCAGGCTGTGCCTTTCGAAACGCCCCGCATCTTCCGCGAACAGATCGCGCATGGAGACGGCTTCAAGCCGCTTGCGATGAACCTGCAGGCTGCGAAATGCTGATTTTGGCTGCATGTTGTTTCCTGTTCACATCACGGCAATTGGCAAGCGCGCGGCACAGGACTACATAGGAGGCGATTGCGCGCAAGCAGCAATCGGCAAGCTCACCCAACCTTCGTCATGAAAGCGCCGTGAATTGAGAACCGAGCAGGCTAAGGCCGTGCGCCTGAAAGACTATCGCAAGCCGCCCTACCGGGTGATCAAGGCTGATCTCACCTTCAAGCTCGATCCCGCCGATACGCGGGTGATCGCCACGCTGGAGATCGAGCGGGACCGCGACACCAGGGCGGGCGAGCCTCTGCGGCTGGACGGGGACGAACTCGCCTTCGTATCGCTGCATGTGGACGGGGTGGCGGCGGGCGCAAACTCGCTGACGGTCTCGCCCGAACAGCTGGTGCTTCATGCGACGCCGAAGAAGAAGAAATTCACGGTCACGATCGAGACATCGGTAAACCCCGAGGCCAATACCAAGCTGATGGGCCTCTACCGCTCGAGCGGCAACTACTGCACGCAGTGCGAGGCCGAAGGCTTCCGCCGCATCACCTATTTCCTCGACCGGCCCGACGTGCTGGCGGTCTACACCATCCGCATCGAGGCCGACGCAAAGAGCGCCGGTGCTGCTGTCCAACGGCAATCTGCGTGGAAACGGGCAAGCTCGACGGCGGACGGCATTTTGCCGTCTGGCACGATCCGCACCCCAAGCCGTCCTATCTGTTCGCGCTGGTCGCCGGATCGCTCGGCTCGATCCACGAGGAATTCACCACCATGTCGGGGCGCAAGGTCGATCTCGGCATCTATGTCGAGCACGGCAAGAGCCGCGCGCGCGCTCTACGCGATGGATGCGCTGAAGCGCTCGATGAAGTGGGACGAGGAGGTCTTCGGCCGCGAATACGATCTCGACGTCTTCAACATCGTCGCCGTGTCCGATTTCAACATGGGCGCGATGGAGAACAAGGGCCTCAACGTCTTCAACGACAAATACGTGCTGGCCGACCCGGAAACCGCGACCGACGCGGATTACCAATATCGAGCGCGTCATCGCGCATGAATATTTCCACAACTGGACCGGCAACCGCATCACCTGCCGCGACTGGTTCCAGCTCTGCCTGAAGGAAGGGCTGACGGTCTTTCGCGACCACGAGTTCTCCGCCGACCAGCGCTCGCGCGCGGTCAAGCGCATCGCCGAGGTGCGCACGCTGCGCGCGGAGCAGTTCCCCGAGGACGCCGGCCCGCTGGCCCATCCGGTGCGGCCCGAGACCTACCGCGAGATCAACAATTTCTACACGACGACGGTCTACGAGAAGGGCTCCGAGGTCGTCCGCATGATCGCACGATCCTCGGCCCGAAGACCTTCCGCAAGGGCATGGATCTCTATTTCGAGCGCCATGACGGCGAGGCCGCGACGATCGAGGACTTCGTCAAGTGCTTCGAGGATGCCGGCGGCCGCGACCTCGTCGCAGTTCACGCTGTGGTATCATCAGGCCGGCACGCCGGTCATCCCGGTTTCGGCCGCCTATGACCGCGAAGCGCAGGAAGCTGACGCTGTCGATCGAGCAGACGATGCCGCCGACGCCGGGCCAGAACCGCAAGCGGCCGATGCACATTCCGCTGCGCATCGGCCTGGTCGGACCGGACGGCAAGGACATCGTGCCCGAGCGCATCAGCGGCATCGAGAACGAGAACGGGCTTATCCATCTGAAGGCACGCAGCCACCGCGTCGTGTTCCACGGCGTTCCGGTGCGCCCGGCGGTGTCGCTCAACCGCGGCTTCCGCGCGCCGGTAATCGTCGATTTCACGCAGTCGAAGGCCGATCTGGCTCTGCTTGCAGGCGGCGACAGCGATCCGTTCAACCGGTGGCAAGCGTTTCAGGAATACGGCATGCGGCTGCTGGTGGCGGCGGCGCGCGCGCTGATGCGCGGCAAGGCGCCGAAGTGGGACGACCGCTTCCTCGCCATAGCCGCGTCCATCGCAGCCAATCGCGATCTGGAGCCGGCCTATCGCGGGCTGGCCCTCACGCTGCCGGGGGAAACGGAAATCGCACAGGCGCTTGGCCGCAATGTCGATCCGGACGCCGTGTTCAAGGCGCGCTCGGCGCTGATGGCGCAGATGGGCGCGGCGCTGGAGCCGGTGCGGCTGTCCCTCGCCGACGAGTTGCGCAATGACGGGGGGTTCGATCCGGCGGCCGGGGCGGCAGGAAAGCGGGCGCTCAACAACACGCTGCTCAGCCTTGGCGTGATCGCCAATATCGGGGCGGCAGAGGCCGAAAGCCTGGCGCAATTCGAGACCGCCGACAACATGAACGACCGTTTCGCCGCCTTCACGCGGATCGTGCATTGGCACGCCTCGCGCAAGGCCAGTGCAAGCGCAATCGCGAATTTTGCAGAACGCCATGGCGACGATGCGCTGGTGATGGACAAGTGGTTCCAGGTTCAGGCCATGGCGCCTGGCAAGGAAGCTGCAAGCCGCATCCGCGCGCTGATGAAGCATCCTTCGTTCTCGCTCAAGAACCCGAACCGCGTGCGCTCGGTCATCGGCTCCTTCGCCAGCGGCAACCAGACCGGCTTTCATTCCGCCGATGGCGAGGGCCACCGGCTGGTTGCGGAAACCATCCGCAAGCTCGATGCCATCAATCCGCAGGTGGCGGCGCGCATGCTCACCGCTTTCCGCTCGTTCCGCTCGCTCGAGCCGCAGCGGCGCAAGAATGCAGAGGACGCGTTGGTGGCCTTGCAACAGGGCGGAAAGCTCTCTCGCGACACCAGCGATATTCTTGACCGCATGCTGCGCCGCAACTGACCTTGCGGCGCTTTACAATTATTGTGGAAGAAAAGATTCCCCGCTTTCCAATATTTCCAGCCTCGCTCTGGACAATCTGATTCGTTCTGATTCAAAGTGAACTGATTCGGCGGCGGCACGCCGGATCATTGGCCCGGCTACGGTGCCTGTGCGGCGGCAAGATCGAGGAGGCCACAATGGCGCAAGCGAGCGCCCGGCGTATGCGTTTGCGCGCCTTCCCGTTCATCCGGGCAAGAGCGCACAAGCAAATAGCCGGATACGCGCATCTCTTGAGCCACCCGGCTTACGAGCGGCTTCTCTCATCGGAGAACCTGCTTCGCCGGCTTGTGCCTGTCCTGATCGTGATCTTCCTGACCATCGTCGCGATGGCCCGTTGGGCGCAGCTGGGAAGCGAGGCGGACGCCATCCGCAGTTCGGCCGAAACCGAGATCACCTATATCAGCGAATTGCTGGCCGACCGCATCGGTGCACTGGCGACGCAAGGCATCGATACGGCCACCGTGCAGGAAATCCAGAACCTCGTCTCCGATGCGGTTCCTTCGCGCTATCTGCGCGACGGGCGCGAAGTCATCGTTACCGACTTGAAGGGCGACATCATCGCAACCGCTCCGTACCAGCCCACGATGCACGGCCTTTCGCTGGAGCGGGTGCTCGGGGATGTGCTGCTGCTGACGACATTCGGGCGTCGCGCCGAAATCCGCGACATCGAATTGCCGGACGGCAACATGGCGCTGGCCTCGCACCGCGTGCTCGAGGCGCCGCTTGGCGGGGTGACGCTGGTGCAGCCGAGCGAGCGCATCTTCGAGCGTTGGCGGCAGGAAGTTTCGCTCAACGTCACGCTTTTCGTGGGTACATCGAGCATTCTGCTCGTCATCCTCTATGCCTATTTCGCGCAGACCACGCGGGCGGAGGAAGCCGACGAAATATATCGCCAGACGCAGAACCGGTTCGACACGGCGCTGGCACGCGGACGCGCCGGATTGTGGGACTGGGACCTGTCGCGCGGGCGCATCTACTGGTCGGAATCAATGTACGGCCTGCTTGGCCTCGATGCGCGCCAGGACGTGCTCGGCTTCGCCGAGGTGTCGGAACTGGTCCATCCCGACGATATCGACCTCTACGCGCTGGCGAGCGACGTACTCGTGGAGCAGCGCCCGCTCGTGGACCAGGCCTATCGCATGCGTCATGTCGATGGCTCATGGGTATGGGTGCGCGCGCGCCTGCAATTGGTGGAAAGCATGACCGGCGAGCCTCACCTCGTCGGCATCGCGGTCGACATCACCGAGCAGCAGAAGCTGAAGAAGAAGAGCCGGCGCAACGACATGCGGCTGCGCGATGCCATCGAGAACCTGTCCGAAGCCTTCGTGCTTTGGGACAGCGACAAGCGGCTGGTCATGTCGAACTCCAAGTACCAGCAATTGCACGGGCTGACGCCGGAGATCGCCAAGCCGGGCGCGACCTATGACGAGATCATGGCGGCGGCGAGCACGCCAAGCGTCAAGAGCGAATTGTTGTCGCCGGGGCGCAACGAGGAAGGCGCGCGCACCATCGAGGCGCAGCTCGACGACGGGCGCTGGCTGCAGATCAACGAACGCCGCACCAAGGACGGCGGCTTCGTGTCGGTCGGCACCGACATCACCACGATCAAGAGCCACGAGCGCAAGATGATGGACAGCGAGCGCCGCCTGATGGCGACGATCGAGGACCTGCACAAGTCGCGCAAGATGCTCCAGGAGCAGGCAAGCCAGCTGCATGTACTGGCCGAGAACTACGCCGTCGAGAAGAACCGGGCGGAAGCCGCGAACCGCACAAAGTCCGAGTTTCTGGCCAATATCAGCCATGAATTGCGCACGCCGCTCAACGCAATCATCGGCTTTTCGGAAATCATGAACGGCGCGATGTTCGGTCCGCTCGGTTCGGCCAAGTACCAGGAATACTCCCGCGACATCCACGACAGCGGCTCATACCTGCTGGGCGTCATCAACGACATTCTCGACATGTCGAAGATCGAGGCCGGCCGCATGACGCTGGAGTACGAAAGCTTCGTGCTCAACGACATCATAGACGAAACGCTGCGCATCATTTCGTTCCAGTCGCAGGACCGCAACATCGAGGTCATCGAACAACTGGATCGGGAAATCACCATGATTGCGGACCGGCGAGCCATCAAGCAGGTGCTGCTGAACCTCTTGTCGAATGCGGTGAAGTTCTCGCGCAACGGCGGCCGCGTATCTGTGCGGGCGCGCAAGGTATCTGGCTGCGCCACTATCACCATCGAAGACAACGGCATCGGCATCTCGGCCAAGAGCCTTGCCAAGCTCGGCCGCCCGTTCGAGCAGGTGCAGAACCAGTTCACGAAAAGCCACAAGGGATCGGGGCTGGGACTGGCGATCTCGCGTTCGCTGACGGAAATGCATGGCGGCGCGATGAAGATCCGCTCGCGCGAGGGCGCCGGCACCATCGTGTCGCTGCGCCTGCCGCTCGACCCGAAAAAGCGCCCCGACGATTGCGCCGACAAAGGCTTCGTAACCGAAGTGATGGGCCCCAAGCGCTGATCGAAATCACTGTCTGCCCTGACTGACCCCGGGACCCGCAAGGCTCCCGGGGCTTTTTTCAGGCCAGAACGCGGTTGAAGATTTCCCGAACGCTGCGCTCGTGGTCCTTCAGCGCTCCCTCGACAGTGCGGATATCCGGCATGTCGAGCTGGTCGCACAGGATTTCAGTAAGGCCGGGGGGCGTATTGGCGGGATCAAAGGCCTCTTCCATGCACAGGCGCAACACCTGCTGGACTGCGGAGAAGAATTCGCACGCTTCCACCAGCGCATCCTGGTCGGCGGGAGCGAGCAGGTCCGGCCCGGCCGATCTGAGCATGGGGATGGTTGCGGTCGGATGGCCCCGATCCGCGCCGCTGCCCGATTTCAGCACGCACCATTGCGCAATGAACTCGATATCGACGAGGCCGCCCTTCACGGTCTTGACCTCGAAGGGGTTGGCCGTCGGCTTCTCCTTGTCGATCATGGCGCGCATCTCGCGAACGTCGGCGGCCAGCTTTGCCGGATCACTTGGATTGGCGAGGAGATCGCGGATGGCTGTCTCGATCGTTTCGGCAAATTCCGGATCTCCGGCCACCACGCGCGCGCGCGTCAGCGCCTGCCGCTCCCACGTCCAGGCCTCCTCCTGCTGATAGCGCACGAAAGAGGCAAGCGGCGTTGCCAGCGGCCCTGCATTGCCTGAGGGGCGAAGGCGAAAGTCCAGCGGATAGATTACGCCCTCGGCGGTCGGCGCGCTCATCGCCGCAATCATGCGCTGCGTCAGGCGGATGAAATACTGAGAGGCGGCGAGTGGCTTGGGACCATCGGAATATTCGGCTTCCGCGGCATGGTCATAAAGCAGGATGAGATCGAGATCCGAGCCTGCGGTGAGCTCGCGGCTGCCGAGCCTGCCCATGCCGAGCACGCACAGCCTGGCTCCGGCCACCTTGCCGTGGCGGCTCTCGAACTCATGTGTGACGCGGGCAAGCATGGCGCGCACCATCACCTCGGCAAGATCGGCAAAGGCCCGCCCGGCGGCCGCCGGCGTCAAGGTGCGGTTGATCAGCCGCGCGCCGATCAGGAACTTCTGCTCGGAGACAAATACGCGCGCGGCGTCCAGCACCGCCTCGTAGTGGGCAGCACGATCAAGCGCGCCTTCGAGGCGCGCCGCCAGCGCCTTCTGGCCGGGCGCCGCTCCTGCAAATGCCGGTTCGAGCATCGCGTCGAACACGTGCGGCCGGCGCGTGATGGTATCGGCGAGGCGGGGGGCTGCCGACAGGATCAGCAGCAGCAGGCGCAGCAGGTTTGGATTCGACTTGAGCAGGGAGAAGAGCTGGATGCCGGCCGGCAATCCCCCGAGGAACCGGTCGAATGCAGCAAAGGTGAGGTCGGGGTCGCCGGCCGAGGCGATGGCTTCCAGCAGTCCCGGCGTCAGTTCGGTCAGCAGCTCGCGGGCCTGAGCGGTGCGCACGGCGGCGAAGCGGCCGAAGTGCCAGCCGCGCACGGATCGGATGACCTCGGAGGGCCGCGAAAACCCCATCGCCGACAGCGTCTCGACCGTGGCCGGATCATCGTCGTCGCCGGTGAAGACGAGATTGCCGCCAGCGGTCAGTTCCGGCGATTTCTCGAAAAGCCCGGCATAGTGCCGTTCCACGGTCTTGAGCGTTCGGGTAAGCCGCTCGGCGAAGCGGCGCCCATCGCGCTCGCCCATCATCAGCGCAATGCGCGCCAGCCCGGCCTTGTCCTCCGGCAGCGTGTGGCTCTGCTCGTCCGCGACCATCTGGATGCGGTGCTCGACATCGCGCAGGTACCAATAGGCGGCGGTCAGTTCATCACGCGCCTTCGCATCGATCCAACCTTCCGTCTCGAGTGCCACCAGTGCATCGACTGTGCGCAGCTGGCGCAATTGCGGCAGCCTTCCGCCCGCGATCAACTGCTGCGTCTGCGCGAAAAACTCGATCTCGCGGATGCCGCCGCGGCCAAGCTTGATGTTGTGCCCGTTCACGGCAATCTCGCCATGGCCGCGGTGGGCGTGGATCTGCCGCTTGATCGAATGCACGTCGGAGATCGCCGCGTAGTCGAGATATTTGCGCCAGATGAACGGCGCCAGCTCCTTGATGAATGCCTCGCCCGCCGCAATGTCGCCCGCCACCGGGCGGGCCTTGATCATCGCCGCGCGCTCCCAGTTCTGGCCATAAGCCTCGTAGTAGTTCAGCGCCGTGCCGACGGGAATTGCGAGCGGCGTGGAGCCGGGATCGGGCCGCAGCCGCAGATCGACGCGGAAGACATATCCATCGCCCGTGCGCTCCTGCAGGATGCGGATCAGCGACTTGGCGAAGCGAGTGAACAACGTCGTCGCATCATCGGTATTGAGCTGCATTCCGCGCCGCTCGAAAAACAGGATGAGATCGATGTCACTGGAATAATTGAGCTCGTGAGACCCGTACTTGCCCATGCCCAGCACGATCAGCCCACAATCGTCTTGCGGCTTGTCGCTATCCGGCAAGGCGACCTTGCCGCTCTCATGCATCGCCAGCAGCAGGTGATCGCAGGTAGCGCCGAGCGCTGCATCGGCGAAGTTCGTCAAGGCTTCGGTGATTTGCGGCCCGTGCCACCAGCCGCCGAGATCGGCCAGGCCGCACAACAATGCGGCTTCGGCCTTCAAGTGGCGCAGCCCGGCCATCAACCGGGCTTCGCCCTGCGCAGACCGACCTGCGGTGCGCGCCGCCTCGATTATCGATCCCATGCGATCGGCCGGGCTTTGCGAAAGGATCCTGGCCAGCCGCGAGGGCTGAACCAGCATGATGCCGCGCAGGTGGCTGGAGAGGCTCATGACTGCGGCAAGGAAATGCGACAGGTCCGGCCGGGCGGCGATCTCGTCCGCAAGCGCTGCGAAGCCTTCATCGCGCAGGCGGCCGTCGAGTTCGGCCAGCCATTTGCGCGCCTCGCGCTTCGCGCCGGCATCGAGACGGCGCGGCGGATCTTCCCAGACAATCATGGGCTGTGGGTTCAACGCGGACCTCTTGCCCGCAGGTTGCGGTTCATTCGAGCGGCACAATCAGCCGGGCGCGAAGGCCGCACGGCTCGTTCGATCCCAAATCAAGCACGCCGCCATGCAGTTGCGCAACAGCGCGCACAAGGCTGAGGCCGAGCCCGTTGCCGGGACGCGTCCGGCTCTGCTCGAGCCGTGTGAAACGCTCCGTCACCCTGTTGCGGTCTTCCGGTGCAATGCCGGGGCCGGTGTCGGCAATGTCCACTATCGCTTTGCCGGCATCGCATATGCAGGCGAACGGCAATGCGCGGCGGCGACGCCATCGGATTTGCCGTATTTGATTGCATTGTCGATGAGGTTTGACAGCGCCTGGGAAAGCAGTTCGCGATTTCCCCGCACGTCCACCCCCGCCTGCGACGTGAATGCGAGAATTCAAACCCCGCCTCTTCGGCCACAGGCTGGTAGAGTTCGGCAACGTCCTCGACGATGGACGAGAGGTCCTGTTGCGTGAGTTCGCCGGCGACCGAGCCCGATTCCACCCGCGATATCATCAACAGCGCGTTGAAGGTGCGGATGATCTGGTCGGTGTCGCCGATGATCTCCTGCATCACCGCGCGCTGGTCGCCATCCTGCGCGGCCAGCGCCGCCTCGGCCTTGTTGCGGAGCCGGGCCAGCGGGGTCTTCAGATCGTGGGCGATGTTGTCGGAAACCTGCCGCAGGCCCTCGTCCAGCGTGTTGATGCGGTCGAGCATGGCATTGAGGCGGATCGACAGCCGATCGAACTCGTCGCCCGAACCGGAGACCGGCAGGCGTTCGGTCCGGTCGCCAGAAAGTATCCGCTCGGTGGACTGGGACACCATCTCCAGCCGCGTCAGAGCGCGGCGTCCGACGAGTATCCAGGTGAGCAAGCCCACCAGCAGCATCGCCGAAAGGGAGAAGGCGAGCGCACGCATGACAATGACGCGGAAGCGCTCCGGCTCGCCGAGGTCGCGCCCGATCAGCATGCGCATGCCGTTGGGAAGTTCCACGACACGAGCGATTGCGCAGGTGGCGGCCATCGCCGGGCACGCCGAAACGGGCATACTCGAACGGCCGCAGCGTCCAGCCGTCGGTCTCGATCACCCCGGTGTCGATTTCGCGGACATTGCCGGCGATGATCTGCCCGGTCGGGTCGGCGACGACGTACAGGTTGGCGCCCGGCGCCGCGGCATTGCGCTTCCATCGTCGCGCATCACGCCGTTGATGCCGCCACTATCGTATGCGCCCGGAGAGCTGCACGATTTCCTGGTCTATCGACACCTTGATCTGGCGGCGGACATAGCTTGCCGTCATCGCGGTCATGTAGACGATGATCAGGATGGCGATGATGCCGAACACGAGCGTATAGGCGATCGACAGCCTTACCGCTGTAACCGACAGGATATTGCGCAGGCGCTGCATCGCGCCGGAGCCTTCAGGCGGCATTCGGATTGCGCAGGACATAGCCCGCGCCACGCACTGTCTGCAGCAGCGGCTCCTTGAAGTCCTTGTCGATCTTGGAGCGCAGGCGCGAAACATGGACATCGATCACGTTGGTCTGCGGATCGAAGTGATAGTCCCAGACTTCTTCCAGCAACATGGTGCGGGTCACGACCTTGCCGGCATTGCGCATCAGATATTCGAGCAGGCGGTATTCGCGCGGCTGCAGAGGAATGTTCACCCCGCCACGCTTGACGGTATGTGCCAGCCGGTCAAGTTCCAGGTCGGCAACGCGAATCACTGTTTCCGCCTCATCAGGGCGCCTGCGCTTTCCGAGCACCTCAATTCGAGCCAGAAGTTCGGAAAATGCGTAGGGCTTGGTGAGATAATCGTCCCCGCCCGAGCGCAGCCCTTCGACGCGATCATCGACCTGCCCCAAGGCCGAAAGGATCAGCGCCGGAGCATCATTGCCTCCATTGCGAAGCTGCTTCAGCATGGACAGCCCGTCGAGCCGGGGCAGCATGCGGTCGACGATCAGCACATCATAACTGCCCGTCTGGGCCATGTGCAGGCCCTCTTCGCCGTCCACGGCGAGGTCCGGGGCATGCCCCGCCTCCCTCAGCGCGCGCTGGAGATAGGCAGCCGAATCACGATCGTCTTCAATGATGAGAATTCGCATGTCGTTATGTTATCCGCGCCCGTGGCCATGCGGCAAGCCGCCGTGAAACTTGCGGCGACGGCGGATTGCATGAACCCGCCGCCGCCGGTGCGTCGTGACAGGTGGCGACCATGGAACGCCACGACGCACAACCCATTCATCCGCGGTCGAGCGGAATCACGACAAACCGCAACTGGTCTCCCCGGCGAATCTGGATGAGGGTGGAGGGGCGACCGCCCTGCCCTGCTTCCTCCAGCAGACGCATCAGTGCCTCCGCGTCCTTTACCGCCTGACCGTTGACCGTGACGATGACGTCGCCGGCGCGCAGGTCGCTGACGCGCCGCAATGCTGCCGGGAGCGACTTGCGCTGATAATCACGCCCCTCGCCGCCGGGCGCGGGTTGCAGCTGCAGGCCAAGACGGGCGAGACCTTCAGGCTGAACGGTGGTTGCACCGTCGTTCCGGGGCTTTGCCAGCGGTACGGCAGCAGGCTCTTCGAGCCGGCCGACGGTAACCTCGATCTGGGAAGCCTCACCGTTGCGCCAGATACCGATGCGCACGTTGCTGTCGGGCCGGAAGGCGGCAATAACGCGGGCAAGCATTCGCGGGTTCTCGATCGCCTGTCCGTCAACGCTGGTGATGATGTCGCCTGCGGCAATTCCTGCCTTCGCCGCGGGGCTTTCCGGCTGCGGCGTGGTCACGATGGCGCCGGAGGGATTTTCGAGACCGACCGATTGCGCAATCTCCGGCGTAACCGGCTGGATTTGCACGCCGAGCCAGCCACGCACGACCTGACCGTTCGCAATCAGGTCGTCGACGACCTGGCGCGCCGATGCTGCGGGAATGGCGAATGAAACGCCAATGCTGCCGCCGGTCCGGTTGAAGATCTGGTTGTTCACCCCGATCACTTCGCCCTTGAGATTGAAAGCGGGACCGCCTGAATTACCCTTGTTCACCGCTGCATCTATCTGGAGCAGATCATCAAGGCGGTTCGCCCCGGCGGCGCGGTTATGGGCCGAGACGATGCCTGCGGTGACGGTGCCGCCGAGGCCGAACGGGTTGCCCACCGCAACCACCCATTCGCCGACGCGAACCTTGTCCTGGGAGAATTTCACATAGGTGAACTTGCGAAGGGGCTGCACCTTGAGCACGGCAAGGTCGGTGCGCACATCGGCCCCGACCAGGGTGGCTTCAAGCTCGGTGCCGTCATCGAGAACGACGGTGAACTTCGATCCGTTCTCGACGACGTGGTGATTGGTCACCACAAAGCCATCCTCCGAAACAAGGAAACCCGAACCCTGGTTCATGCCGAAACCGACGTGGACGGTTGTCGCTGCCTTGCACAGGACCGCCAGAACCATCGCCGCTTTCCGGACCATTGCGGAAGAAGGGCTGTTCGCCGAAGAAATCATCCTCGTCCTGCAGGCGGCGGTCGAAACGGTAGCCGCGTGGCCGCATTGCGCCCAGTTGCGATTCAACCTTCACCGACACGACGGCAGGCGTGACGGCCTCGACCACATCGGCGAAGCTTGGCACCTGGGGGGCTGTCACGGACACAGGTTCCGCGAGGGCCGGAACCGCGGTTCCCACCACGGGGAGCACGGCGATGGCAGCCGCCGCGAAGATCCTGACTTGAAATGCCATTTTGAAAAACCTCTCCGGAAACGGCTGGACGCGCTACGCTTGCCAGGAAGATGGAGAAGATCAGATTACAGGCGCATTGCCGCTACATTAAATTTTGGTAAGCCAACGGGCATGTTCACAATTCGCGGTCGTCCAGAAGCTTTGCGAGCCGGGCCTCCTCCTCGGCGGAAAGAGCGGTAGCTGCCGGAGTGCCGGGCGCGGGACGTCTTCTCGTGTAGGCAACAAAGGCGACCCCGCCAATCAGCAGCACGGCGAGCGGCGTGCGCCCAAAGCACGAGGTTGCGCCCGCGTGAACTGCGGCTTCAGCAACACGAATTCGCCATAGCGGTCGACCAGATAGGCAATTACCTGCTCGTCGCTGTCGCCCGCTACAATGCGCTCACGTACGAGAAGGCGCAGGTCCCGGGCAAGTTCGGCATCTGAATCATCGATCGACTGGTTCTGGCACACCATGCAGCGCAGTTGGGCCGAGAGCGCGCGGGCGCGGGCCTCCTGCCCTGCGTCGGGCAGCACCTCGTCTGGTTGAACTGCATGCGCCGCACCCGCAGTGCCCAGCATGCACAGCGTCAGGAGAAGACCTGCAAGGACAGAGCGGAACCTAGCCATTGGCCGTGGCTTCCCCCGTCGTGGCGCGTGCCCTGTCCCTGGTACGTGAGGGACGTGGCGCGCCCGACGCGCAGTCGGCGATCCGAAAGCGATATCGCGCCGCCCAAACACCATCGAGACCGTTCCGAGCCAGATCAGCGTCACGAACGGCTTCCACCAGATGCGAACTGTCACAGACCCATCCGGATCGATCTCCCCCGGCGAAAGATAGAGCTGCGACACCCAGTAGGTTTCGATCGCAGCCTCGGTCGTGGGCATGTTGCGCGTCGTGTAGATGCGCTTGGAGGGCGACAGGACATGCGGCGTTACGCCCTTGCCGGTGATTTCAAACTGAATCGTGTCCTCGACAAAGTTGGAGCCCCGGCGCGGTACGATACCCGCGAGCTTGACTTCGTATCCGGCGATGGAGACTGTGGTACCGGGCGTCATCTTGGTGATTACTTCCTGCTGGAAGGCGCTCACGGAGACGATGCCGAGCAGCGTCAGGCCAAGGCCCAGATGACCGAAGGCGGTTCCCCATATCGAGCGAGGCAGGCCGCGCAGCCGTGCAAAATGCGGTCGAGAGAGACACGCCCGGAAAACCGGAGCGGGTGACGATTTCGGCAAATGAACCGATGATCACCCAGGCCGCGAGGCCCAGCCCAAGCAATGCCAGCACCGGTGCATCGCTGGTGAAGGCGGCGGAAAGAACCGTGACGAGGATTGCCGCGCCAGCGGCGAAATAGAGCCGGCTGAGCGCGCCAAGCAGATCGCCGCGTTTCCAGGCCAGCAGCGGCCCGATGGGCACAGCCATCAGCAGCGGGATCATCAACGGGCCGAAGGTTAGATTGAAGAACGGCGCGCCGACGGAAATCTTGGCGCCGGTCACGGCTTCCAGCACCAGCGGATAAAGAGTGCCGATGAGTACGCTGGCCGCTGCGGTGGTCAGGAAAAGGTTGTTGAAGACCAGCGCGCCCTCGCGCGAGATCGGCGCGAACAGCCCACCTGTCTTCAGCATCGGAGCGCGCAGCGCGAACAGGAAAAGAGAGCCGCCGATGAAGACGACGAGGATGCCGAGGATGAAGATGCCGCGCTCGGGATCGGTTGCGAAGGCATGCACCGAGGTCAGCACGCCCGAACGCACGAGGAAGGTGCCGAGCAGCGACATCGAGAAGGTGATCAGCGCCAGAAGCACCGTCCATACCTTCAGCGCCTCGCGCTTTTCCATGACCAGCGCGCTGTGCAGCAAGGCCGTGCCAGACAACCAGGGTATGAACGAGGCGTTCTCGACCGGATCCCAGAACCAGTAGCCTCCCCAGCCAAGTTCGTAATAGGCCCAGTAGGAGCCCATCGAGATGCCGGCCGTCAGGAAGCACCACGCGGCGAGCGTCCAGGGACGAACCCAACGTGCCCAGGCGGCATCGATGCGGCCCGACAGCATTGCGGCAACGGCAAAGGAGAAGGTAATCGAGAATCCGACATAGCCCAGGTAGAGCATCGGCGGATGGATGGCCAGGCCGATGTCCTGCAGCACCGGGTTCAGATCCTTGCCCTCGAACGGCGCGGGAACGAGCCGGATGAACGGGTTCGAGGTGATGACGATGAATGCGAGGAATGCCACCAGCACCCAGGCTTGCACCCCGAGTACATTGGCTTTCAGTTGCGCCGGCAGATTGCGGCCGAAGACCGAGATCATTGCCGCGAACAGCGCAAGGATCAGCACCCACAGCAGCATGGAGCCTTCATGATTGCCCCACACGCCGGTGAACTTGTAGAGCAGCGGCTTCAACGTATGCGAGTTTTCCCACACGTTTGAAACGGAGAAATCCGAAACGACATAAGCATGGGTCAAGCTGGCGAAGGAAAACCCGATCAGCAGGAAAACCGCAATCGCGGTCCAGTTTCCTGTTTCCATGAGGCGCTCGTCACCGCGTTGTGCCCCGACCACCGGCAGCACCGATTGTGCCAGCGACAGCGCAAGTGCGAGCACGAGGGCAAAATGGCCGAGTTCAACACTCATTTGTTTTCCCCTTGCCAGACGCCCTTTTCCTTCAGGGCGTCCGCCACCTCCTTGGGTATGTAGTTCTCGTCATGCTTGGCAAGCACGGTATCGGCGATGAAGACTCCGTCGCCTTCGACCGCGCCCTCGCTGACGACGCCCTGCCCCTCACGGAACAGGTCCGGCAATATGCCCTTGTAGCGGACATTCAGGTCCTGCTCGGTGTCGGTGACGATGAAGCTGACATTCTCGCCGTCCTTGACGAGGCTGCCCTCCTTGACCAACCCGCCAATGCGGATGCGCTGCCCGGGCGCGGCCTTTCCGCCGGCTACAATCTCCGTCGGCGTATAGAAGAACACGATCTTGTCACGCAGCGCAGACATGACCAGCAGCACGGAAGCAAGCAGCACCGCACCCATGCCGGCAATGATGACGAGCCGTTTTTGCTTGCGCGTCATTGAGTGGTCCCTGCCTTTTGGCGGATCGAGGCTTCAAGGCTCGCGAGTTCGGTTTCGAATGCCGCATCGCCCGCATTGGCGCCGCGCGCGGTGGTGATAGCTTCCAGCGCCCTGGCGTCGTCGCCCATCACGCCATAGGCGCGGATGAGCTTCAACCAGCCTTGCTTGTCGGAGGGGTCGGACTTCAACCGCTCGGCGAGTCCGGCGACCATGCCTTCGATCATTTGCTGGCGCGCCTGCGGCGTCATCTCGCTGGCGGCGGCGATCTGCTCTTGCGATGGACCGCCCGAAGGTGCGGGTGCCGCTGCCTGCTCGACCGGCTTGCCGGCCTTTTGAAGCACGGAATTGAGCTGCGCGAGAGCCGTTTCGCGCCAGGGCGCCTGCGGCGGTGCCCCTGCCAGAAGATCGCGCCAGGCTTTTTCCGCAGCCGGCAGGTCGTTTTGCTGGGTGAGAGCCAAGGCCAGATAGAACCGCGGCTTGGGATCGGCAGGATTTGCCGTCCGCGCCGCGTCGAAAAGCGCCTTCGCCTCTTCCGTCACGACGCCTTGGCTCGCGGCCACAATCGCTTCGGCAAGCTGCGACTTGAACTCGAAATTGCCGGGTTCCACGCGCACTGCATTACGCCAGGCATTCACGGCGTCCGGCGCGCGGCCCATGCGGAGATAGATCGGGGCAAGCACCGTCCAGCCACGCACATCATCGGGGTTCTTGGCCAGTTCGCCTTCCGCGCGGCTGATCAGTTGTTCGATGCTCTCTTGCTGCGGATCGCGATCGGCGCGGCTGGCGATTGCCATGTCCGGCATCTGGGGCTGGCCCCAGACCTCGTATCCCAGGAACGTGAATGCCGGCACAAGGACAATCACCGCCAGCAGGACGAGCCGCGAAAGCCTGGCGGAAGCGGGACGTTCCTCCTCGGCAGGGCCGGAGGAGGCTGCGATCAGCTTGCGCCCCTCCTCGGCACGGGCCGCCTCCGCCTCAGCGGGGCTGATCCGGCCCAGCGATACGTCGGTTTCGATTTCGCGTATGCGCGCGTGGTAGATCTCCTTGTCGTGTTCAAACGCGGAGACATGCTTTCGAGGCCCCAAAAGCAGGGGAACGGCGATCGAAGCGATAGCCGCCACCAACAACAACGCTGCCAAGGTCCAGAAAATCATGGCGCATACTTAAAGGCGATTGCGGAAGAAACCAATGGCGCTGGATAGTTGAAAGGGCTCACGAGGGCAATTCGCCGCAACCCGTTGCCTCAGCTGAGCGGCCGCCACACGCCGTCGCGGCGGCAGGCGGTGCCGGTCGCGCTGCGGGCAATCCCGTCCTTCGTTATGGTGTGCGTATAGCGGCGGCAATTCGTGGAGCCAACCGAATATGGCTGCTGCGGAACAACCGTGCCTTGAACCTCGGCAATTTTCCAGGTTACCGGCGCGCCCGTCTGGCCACCTTCAAGCGCCTTGTATTCAGCGTCTGCGGCCCGTTTCTTGACCTTGTCGGGCAGTTCTGCGCCGAGATCGCCTGCCAAGATGCCATCGCGCAGCGGTGCTGCCAGCTTCATCGTCTCGCTGGAATCCAGCGTGGCGCAGCTCGAAAGCGACAATGACGCGACCGCCATGAAGATCAATTTGCGCAATGGACTTTCCCTGCGACCCGCCAGCATCAGACCCCCAACACCATTAATGTCACCGACCTGATTTGGGAACAGGAAATCGGGCATGCGGTCATCGCAATGGCAGCCGGACCGTGGCGCGCAAACCGCCCAGCGCCGAGCGATCCAGCAACAGTTCGCCGCCATATTCACCGACAATATCCTTGACGATGGAGAGGCCCAGCCCCGATCCGGGCGTCGATTCGTCGAGCCGCATGCCGCGCTTCAGGGCCAACGCCGCATCTTCGACCGACATTCCCGGCCCGTCATCCTCGATCTGCAGAAGCAACGATGGCTTGGCGCCGATTGTCTCGCGACCCGCCGAGACAATGAGCTTCGATCTTGCGAAACGAGCGCCGTTTTCCAGCAGATTGCCGATGATCTCCTCGAAATCCTGCATCTCGCCGGCAAAGACCAGCGGCTCGCCGGAAAACATTCAGTTCGACATCGGCCTTCGGGTTAAGCTTGGCGATTACTCTGGCCAACCGTTCCAGCGCCGGCCGCACTTCGGTTCGCGACGTTATCGTGGCATGGCGGGCGGAAATGCGGGCGCGGTCGAGATATGCCTGCACCTGATGCTGCATCAGGCTGGTTTGCTCGACAATGATGCCGGTTGAGTGCGGGCGGCGCGCCTGCGGCCTCGTTCTTGAGCACCGCCAGCGGCGTCTTCAATGAATGCGCAAGATTGCCAACCTGCGTTCGTGCGCGCTCGATGACACTGCGGTTGGATTCGATCAAGGCGTTGGTTTCGTCGATCAGCGGCTGGATTTCACTCGGAAAAGATCCTTCCAGGCGATCCGCCCTGCCCTCGCGAATATCGCCAAGGCTGCGGGTAGCGCCCGTGATCGGTTGCAGCCCTATGCGCACGATGAAGAAACTCGCAAGCACGAAGCCGAGCCCGAAAACCAGCAGCAACAACACCATGGTCCGCGTGAACGAGGCGATCTCATTGGAAATCTCGCCCTTGTTGCCCGTCGCGCGAAAGGAGAAGACTTCAGATCCGCTGCCAAGAAAAACACGGGCTTCCACCGCCGTCAGCTGCTGGCCACGGCCATCCACATAGGACCAGCTACGCTGGAATTGATCGTCGAAGGGAAGCTCGGCCGGCGCCGCGATGTCGCCATCGGCAAGGGAGGCGGAGGCAAGGCGATTGGCCGGGTCGGACACCGCGCTGACAGCCCAGTACCAGCCGGAGCCGAAATTGAGAAAGCGCGGATCGCGAAGATCGGGCTGGCCGGTGAGCCGCCCTTGCGCATCCGGCTCCACCGCACCCATCAGGATGTAGAGGTTGGCGGTGACGAGTTCCTGGAAGCGGCGCTCCGCATTGGCGCGGTAGGCCTGGCTCAGCAGGAAGGCCACCAGCGCAATGGATATTGCGGCCCACAGGGACGTGAGCAGGAACAGCCGGCGCGAAAGCGTTCCCGAATGCATCAGCTCAGGTCTGCCCCTGGCCGGCCCCAGGCGCCTGCAGCCGATAGCCCAGCCCGCGCACGGTTTCGATGTAGTCGGCGCCGAGTTTCTTGCGCAGGCGACCGACGAAGACTTCGATCGTGTTGGAGTCGCGATCGAAGTCCTGGTCGTACAGGTGCTCGGTAAGTTCCGTTCGCGAATGCACCTTGTCCTGGTGGTGCATCAGGTAGGACAGCAGCCGGAATTCATGGCTGGTCAGCTTCACCGGATTACCGTTGACCGTGACCTTCGAAAGGCGCGTGTCGAGCTCCACCGGACCGCAACGCAGCGTGGAAGCGGCATGGCCGGCGGCACGACGGATAAGCGCACGCACGCGGGCCAGCACTTCCTCGACGTGAAACGGCTTGGTGACGTAATCGTCCGCGCCTGCATCGATGCCGGAAACCTTGTCGCTCCACCGGTCGCGCGCGGTCAGCATCAGCACCGGCATTACGCGGCCCTCGCGCCGCCATTTCTCCAGCACCGTGATACCGTCCATGCGCGGCAGGCCGATGTCCAGCACCACGGCATCATAGGGCTCCGTCTCGCCAAGATAATGGCCCTCCTCGCCATCATGCGCGGTGTCGACGGCATAACCGGCATCGGTCAGCGCCTGGCAGAGCTGGCGATTGAGATCCTTGTCATCTTCGACGACGAGCAGGCGCATGATGTTTTTCCAGAGATTGAGATTTTCGGAAGTCTAGCCCGGCAATTCAAGTGGTATCACGCGCGGCGGCTGACCACCCTGTCCCGGAACGCGCAACTTGATGATGCAGGTGCCACCCTTCTCCTTTACGGAAACTATCTCCGCGCCGTACTGCGCGGCCGCCTGCTCGGCTACCGCTGAGCAATTGGCTGCCAACGCCGAAGTGCCGGCGGCCAGGAACAGGTAGATCAGGAGGGCAGGAAGGGCTGTCTTTCTCATGGGCATATTGATAGCACCGTTGCGCTGAACGGCAAATGAACGGTCAACATTTCGCCCTATTGGCTGCACACCGCGTCCCACACCGCATTGTGGGCTCGAACCTGCTCGGCCGTTTGCGGCGTGTCCTTCATGGACCAAGAGATAGGGCGGAAGGCCAGGCACGCCCAGCCTTCCGTTTGCGCCATGCCCGTTTCAGTCGCGGCGGTATTCGTCGGTTTGCCCGCCGTCTGGCAGGCTTGCAGAACCGGGAAGATTGCCAGAAGCGCGATTGCGGGCAGCGACCGCCTTGGCCAGCTTGTCATGCGCGATACCTTTCGCAACGAGGGTGGCAAGGCGCTCATGCCGCCGTTCATCGAGCCAGCGCGTCAGCAACGCAGCAAGCATCCGCACAGTGCTGGAGAGCGCCGCGAGGGCCGCGAGCCAGTTCATCAGGAAATCACCTCGGTAGCCGAGAGCCGCCCGTGGATGGCCATCAGCGCACCCAGCGCACCAACTATCTGCACCATCGCTTCGGCGATCTGCGACTGATCGCCGGCATCGAGCGTGATGCCGATCATGCCGGTGAAGGCGGCCGCTACCGAAATGAGCGCGCCCCAAATCGTCTTCGAGAGATACCAGGGCTTTTCTTCAACCATGTTCATGCTCCTTTGCTTGGCTGTCAGGGCGATTACCCTATCCCTTGCGGTCCTTCGGCGCCGCGGGGTCGCAGGCGAGGCAGAGCAGCTCGTGGGTCTGGTGAAGGTCGGGGGCCAGTAGGTGAGGACCGGCCGTCCGCAGCGCGCACAGCGGCGCAAGAACGCGGAAGGAACAGACGACGAAGCTGCCATGCTCGGTTGACCGTCCAGTTACTGTTTCGCTGGTCTCAGTATATCGTCTGTGATGTCCCCTAATGCTCCGCCAGGACGGGGGTTCTGGGGCGGAGCGTGGAATACTGCAAGCGCTCCGCCCCAATCTCTCCCTTCTTCCCGGAGCGGGCCGGGGTTGGCCAAACCCGAATAGGTCTCCTGATTCTGCACTAGCCTGAAACGAGCGGCGCGGGCCGCGGCAATCGAACGAAGCGCCGCACGGTGACCGCGGAGCTTGGCGTAGAGCACGGACACTGGCTCGCGATCGCGCAGCCGGCCCCACGGCGGGCCGTAGAGCGCGGCGAAGTTGACGTCGAGCCGCCACCAGGCGAGCGGATAGACGCGCCAGCGCGGGTGCTCGACCTGGTAGGGGCAGGGCACCCATCGGGCAGGCGGCCGAAGCCCCACTCGTGCTCCTTGAAACGGTCCTCAACACCGGCCGGGGGCAGGACCGCGGGACCGCCGGCGGCCCAGCTAATTGTCTGGGGACGTCCTCCCACCCCAGAGGGTGTGGCGCCGCGCACCCGACGGCGCCACGGCGCTCACCATCGGCACGGCACGGTACGGCTCGCCGTACAGCGTCCGAGCCAGCCAGGCCACCCAGCGGCTCGGCACGTACTCGCGGATGAACCCACTCCCCGGCGGTCGCCGTCGCGCACGTAGAACCGCAGGTTGACTTCGGGGAAGCGCTGGAAGCCCCGCCAGGCAAGCCCCGCCACCCGCGTCTCGGCGAAGTCGAACGCCACCAGGCTCACACAGGCGTGGCCCTCCCAGCGATCGAGCATCAGTCCCGGCGGGAGGTACGGCCGCAGCCACGTGTCGGGCACGGCATAACTGACCAGCAGGAGGTCGTGCCAGCGCGCTCGGAGGAACTCCATGCCGCCCCTGGTAGTCCGCCACCGAAGAGTGGGCGGGCGCTCACCGTAGCGAACGCAGTGTTGGATCGCACAGGATACCCTACAAGTACTCGGTCACCAATGGATTGCTATGTGTTGGCAGCAGCCAACACATAGCAAATCACATCTAATGATCTACTGGTCGACGACCGCGGTGACCTGGGAGAGTACGTCACGCGGGAAGGCGACGCCGAGCGCCGCCGCCGCCTTCTGGTTGATTACGAAGTCGAAGATTCGTGGGCTGCTCGACGGGTATCTCGGCCGGACGCGCGCCCTGAAGGATCCGGTCGACAAAGGCGGCGAGGCGCTGGGTGGTCTCGGTTTCGCTCGGCCCGTAGGCCATCAATCCGCCGGGCCTCGACGAACCGTCGCGATCGGCCCATCGTCGGCAGGCCACTGCGGATCGCCAGGTCCTCCATCCGTCGGGCCACGGTCACCGTCATTAAGAGGATGGCTTGCGCGGAGTCGGCGGTCGATGCCCCCAGGGCGTCCTGCAGCTCCTCGGCGCTCTCGAGATCCTCGGCGCCGCGGAGCGTCACGGCGCGTAGCTCGAGGCCGACTCCTCCGCGCGCCACCTGGGCGCGCGCCAGGCTGGTCGCGCCGGACTCGCTGCCCAGCGGCACGAACGTCGCGAGGCGCGAGACGGTCGGGAGCACCGCCTTGAGCAGCGCGAGGCGCTTCGCCAGCAGCCCCGCCGATGTTCGTCGTGACGCCCGTCACGTTGCCGCCCGGCCGCTCGAGGCTCTCGACCAGTCCGCTCGCCACGGGGTCGGCGGGCACCCGCATGACGATCGGGATCGTGCTGGTCTTGCTGCGGGCCTGGCGCGTCGCGGGCGTGGTCGGCGTGACGATGACGTCGGGCTGCTGTTGCACGAGCGCGGCCGCCAGGTCGGTC